>PMFA01000029.1 GCA_003155915.1 Acidimicrobiaceae bacterium
CGGCGTCGTCGTGGTCGTTACCGCGATTGTCGTGGTCGTCGCTCCAGTGGCCGTGGTCGTGGTCGTGCCCCCACTGACCGTTGTCGTTGTTCCGCCACCGCCGCCAGCAGGCTGCGTCGTGGTCGGCGTCGGAGGACAAACTTGGTCACCGAATCCGTATCCAAAGACACCATTCAGCCCGTAGCCGTAGCCGAACGCGAAACCAGTTCCGTAGCCGAAGCCACCACCGCTGGCGTTATATCCGTATCCGCAGCCCTTGTAGTAGTCGGCCTGTGCGCTTGGCGTTGAAAGAAGACTCACCATCACTCCAGAGAGCAGCGAAAGCGCAACCAGCGCCGGCACGATCCTCCGACGGTGGCTAGAAATTTTTTCCTTGATTTGCTCGACCATAACTACCCTCCAATGTGATGATTTCACATTTTCCCAATAATCAACTTTATCAGGCATTCTCTGTCTGCGCCATTCATCCGTTTCAAGGAAAAACTGGGAGAAAACTTAACTTAATGTTTCATTATTGTGAACTTTCCTTCACAGATCTCACAATGGTCGTTACTCGAATGCCTTTGGGCCGCGAAGCAAGCCACTTCATGAGACTTTCCTGGGCTTCGTCCACAAAAATTGCGAAGCGAGCGAAGGCCGACATGAGTTGCCCAACAGCTCGACATCGTCCACTCAAAGAACGCCAGTGGCGTTCTCGTTAGACCAAATCAGGAAAGAAGATGTCGATTTCACGCTGGGCAGATTCCGCGGAATCAGATCCGTGCACAAGATTCTCGCGCAGTCCAATTGCGAGGTCACCGCGAATCGTCCCTGGGGTGGCGTCTTTCGCATTGGTTGCCCCCATGAGACCTCGCACGACTTGCCATGTGTTGTCGGGGCCTTCCACGATGGTCACGAGTGCGGGACCTTGTGTCATGAATTCAACGAGCTTGTCATAGTAGGGCTTGCCGTGGTGTTCGGCGTAATGACGCTCGGCCGTCTTAACATCTATCAACCGCATCTCGGCCGCGACAATGCGCAATTGCTTAGCCTCGAGGCGGCCAATGATCTCGCCAATGAGACCACGCTCCACGCCGTCGGGCTTCACAATGAAGAGGGTTCTATCCACGACGAAGCAATCTAACAGCAGTTAGCTCAAGTGACGAGAGCGCACCCGCATCACTTCGCCCCGAACTTCGGCAACGAGGTACAGGCTGCCGGCGACGACGATGAGGTCTTCGTCGGTCGAACGCTCTCGCGCGTGTGCCAACGCCGCCGTCGCGCTCGGGTGTTCGTAGGCGACGCCGCCGTGACGACGTACGGCGTTGGCGACCTCGCTCGCCGAAACCGCTCTCGGGGAGTGCGGCGCGCAACAGTGGAACTCGGTGAAGCCGAGGGTGACCAGTGGTTCGACCATATCGTCGATGTCGCGGCCGCTCAACATGCCGAGTACACAACGTCGCTCCCCCGCCACGTGGAAGGCCCCATCGAGAGTGGCGACGAGTGCCTTCACGCCGGCGGGATTGTGCGCGCCGTCGATGACGATCATTGGCTTGCGCGAGACGAGCTCCATACGACCCGGCATGCGAGCCTTGGCGAGTGTCGAGGCGACCGTCTCTTCACCGAGCGCGCGACCGAGGAAGGCTTCGGCCGCGACGATGGCCGTCGCGGCGTTCACGCCTTGGTGGATGCCGTGAAGTGAGACGAGCAGCTCTTCGTAGCGCGTGAAGGGCGTACGTAAGGTGATCGCGCGGCCGCCGAGGGCGAGTTCGTTCTGCTCCAGCGTGAAGGACGCTCCGAGGAGCCAGAGATCCGCACCCAGTTCGACGGCTCGGCGTTGGGCGATCTCGACGACAATGGCGTTCGTCGTGGCCACGATGGCGATGGCGTCGGCGCGAAAGATGCCGACCTTGTCGCTCGCGATCGCCGCGATCGTCGGGCCCAGTACCGCGGTGTGATCCAGGTCGACGTTGGTGAGTACGGCGACGACGCCGTCGATGACGTTCGTCGAATCCCAAGTACCGCCCATACCCACTTCGATGACCGCGACGTCGACGCCCTCATCCGAAAAGTGCAAGAACGCCGCCGCGGTCAACAGTTCGAACCTCGTGAGGGCAATGCCACTGACGGACTCGACGTCGGCCAGTCGCTGGAGGAGCGTAATCAACTCCTCGTCGTCAATCGGCTCGGAGTTGATGGCGATTCGTTCGTTCACGGCGTGCAGGTCCGGACTGGTGAAGGCGCCCACCCGAAGTCCGGTCGCACTCAAGAGAGCGCTGGTGAGGGTCGTCGTCGTGCCTTTTCCGTTGGTGCCCGTGACGTGAATCGTGGGGTAGTCGCGCTGCGGATCGGCGAGCATCGCCAGGGTGTCGACGAGGGGCTGAAGCGTCGGTACCTCTCGTCGATTCGGCGCGACGAGTTCGTAGTCGACGTGCGATTCCAGCCACGTCAGCGCGTCGACGTACGTCGTGAAGCGCACGCGTTAGCTCGCGCGACGGGTGCGCGTCGCCTTTCGCAATTCGTATTCGGGGGCGACCTTGTCGCGCACCGAGTCGGCGGTCACGACGCAGCGCAGAACGTCCGTGCGCCCGGGCACGTCGAACATCGCCTCCAACAAGACGGCTTCGAGAATGGATCGCAGTCCGCGCGCGCCGGTGCCGCGCTCCAGGGCGAGGTCAGCGATCGCTTCGAGCGCGCCCTCGTCGATGACCAACTCGACGCCGTCCATCGCGAGTACCTGTTGGAACTGCTTGACGAGGGAGTTCTTCGGTTCGGTCAACACGCGAATCAACATGTCGCGGTCGAGTTGTTGCACGGCACTCACGATCGGCAGGCGACCGATGAACTCGGGTATGAGACCGAACTTGACGAGGTCTTCGGGAAGGGCGTGACGGAACAGTTCAATGTCACCCTTGCGCTTGGATTCGACGGGCTGGTTAAAGCCCATCGACTTCGTACCGAGTCGACGTTCGATGATCTCCTCGAGACCGGCGAAGGCGCCACCCACCACGAACAAGATGTTGGCGGTGTCGATGGTGATGAACTCCTGGTGCGGATGCTTTCGACCACCCTGGGGTGGCACGCTCGCGACGGTGCCCTCGAGAATCTTCAGCAGCGCCTGCTGAACACCTTCCCCGGATACGTCACGCGTGATCGAAGGGTTCTCAGCCTTGCGCGCGATCTTGTCGATCTCGTCGATGTAAATGATCCCGCGCTCGGCGCGCTTCACGTCGAAGTCCGCGGCCGACAGGAGCTTCAGGAGAATGTTTTCGACGTCCTCGCCGACGTAACCGGCCTCGGTCAGCGCGGTGGCGTCGGCGATGGCGAAGGGCACGTTGAGCATCCGGGCCAACGTCTGGGCGAGGAACGTCTTGCCACATCCGGTCGGCCCGAGGAGCAGCACGTTCGACTTGGCCACCTCCACGTCGTCGTCGTGCAGCGGGCCGGTTTGAATGCGCTTGTAGTGGTTGTACACCGCGACGGCGAGAATCTTCTTGGCTTCGACCTGGCCGATGACGAACTCGTCGAGGAAGGCTGAGATCTCGCGCGGCGTCGGGAGGTCGTCGAGGACAAACTCGGGGCGGTCACCGAATTCGTCGGCGATGATGTCGTTGCACAGGTCGATGCACTCGTCGCAGATGTACACGCTGGGCCCCGCGATGAGCTTCTTTACCTGCTTTTGACCCTTCGCGCAGAAACTGCACTTAATAAGGTCGTTGCTTTCACCAAACTTCGCCACTGATTTCCTCCGACATGACCTCCGCCGCGACCATCCTACGAGGCGACAACGTCAAATCTTGGCACCTACGCCCGCGCCGTGATTACTTCGTCAATCAGTCCGTATTCCACGGCTTCGGTGGCACTGATGATGAAGTCACGGTCGGTGTCCTTGGTGATGCGCTCGACGGACTGACCCGTGTCCTGGGCGAGCATGTCGTTCAACATGTCCTTCATGCGAAGGATCTCGCGGGCCTGGATCTCGATGTCCGACGCCTGTCCTCCGACGCCTCCCCACGGTTGGTGCAGCAACACGCGCGCGTGCGGCAACGCGAAGCGCTTGCCCTTGGCACCGGCGCCGAGCAACACGGCGGCGGCCGAGGCCGCCTGACCGAAGCAGAACGTCGAAACGGCCGGCTTGATGTACTTCATCGTGTCGTAGACCGCGAGCAGTCCGGTGATGTCACCGCCCGGTGAGTTGATGTAGAGGTTGATGTCCTTGTCGGGGTCCTCGGACTCGAGAAAGAGCATCTGGGCGCAGATCAGGTTGGCGATCGTGTCGTCGATGGGCGTGCCGAGGAAGATGATGCGCTCGCGCAGCAGTCGGCTGTAGAGGTCGTAGGCGCGCTCGCCCCGGTTCGACGATTCGACGACCGTGGGGACGAGGTAGTTCTGGGCTCTGAAGTATTCGTTCACCCGACTACCTTAGGCGTCAGCGTCCGTCACCTCGGCGCCGTCATCGTCGGTTTCGGCGGCTTCGGACTCGGATTCGTCGGCTTCCACGGACTGATCGGCGCGCAACATCGCGTGGTCGATCTCGACACCCTCGGGGTCCACGTAGACGACGTTCTCGATCAACCACTTCGACGCCTTCATCTTCGAGACCTCGGCCGTGAAGCTGACGACGCGGCCGGAATCGCGGAGGTTGTCGCGGAGTAGATCCGCCGACACCCCCATCGCCTCGGCGGTGCGTTCGAGTTCTTCGTCGATCTCTTCGGGCGTTGCCTCGAGGTGCTCGGCGGCGACCAACGCGCGCATCGCGAGATCGACGCGCACGGCGCGCACGGCGTCGTGGCGCAGCGTGGCGAGCAGGTCTTCGGGTGACTGATTGGTCACCTGCAAGAACATCTCCAACGTGAGTTTCTGGGCGCCGAGTCGCTCGCCGAGGTCGTGCAGACGCTCGTTGGTCTCGGCGTTGATCAGTACCTCGGGGGCGACGTCCTCGGCCACGAGTTCGCTCAACGCGATCAGCGCCGCGTCACGTTGGGACATCTGGGCTTCAACGATCTTGCGCCGACGCATCTGCACAAGGATCGCCTCGCGCATCTCTTCGGCGCTCGTCCATTCGGAGTTCTCGGCGACCCACTCGTCGCTCAATTCGGGCAGTACTCGCTCTTGGACCTGCTTCAATTTCAACTCGTAGGTCGCGACAACGCCCTCGCCCACCGGCGCGTTCATCTTCAGATCTTCGCCGGCCTTGAGTCCCAGGATCAGTTCGTCGATACCCTCGGCGATCGAACCTGTACCGACGGTGTACATGAAGTCGGTCATGTCGAGCGGCTCCGCCTCGGTGGCGATCTGTTGGACGTGCACGTCCATCGTTACGAGGTCGCCGGTGACAATCGGCCGGTCGACGGGATTGAGCACGGCGTCGGTCTCGAGGTAGCGGTTGATCTGGAGGTCAACCTCACTATCCGTGACCACCGGGGAAGGAATGGTGACGCGCAGTTCGCGTTGGCCCTTGATGGAGATCTCCGGTCGCACCTCGACCTCGGCTTCGAAGGTGAGCTGGCCCTCCTCCTCACCGGCGGTGATGTTGATGTCGGGCTGACCGATCGGGTCGATGAGCGAATCGGCGACGGCGCGAGCGTAAAAGTCGGGCAGCGACTCACGAATCGCCTCAGTGCGCAGAACCGAAGTGCCGCCGATATTGGCGATCAGGACGTTCTTGGGGACCTTGCCCTTGCGAAAGCCCTTCACCGACACCTGCTTGGAAAGGACCTTCGCGGCCGCGTCCATCGCCTCGTCCATCTCGGCGTCGTCGATTTCGACGGTCAGCATGATTCGGTTGTTCTCGAGCAGGGTGGTCGTGGCGCGCATAGGCGTGCCAGCCTACTGGAGGGACTGCGAATGCATTAAATCATGATGACCAGCGAGTCAGCGAAGGCGCCCGCTATCACGCGATCCCCCCGGACGTCCGTCGCCGAAGCGGCAAGAAACGCCGCGGCGCTGATGCGTCCAGCGGCGCGACGCCAGAAGAGGGCGACCGGCGTCGTGATTTCGAGCGTCGGCGTGTCCGCGCTGTCGTTGAGGGCGAGCGCGCGTCCGTCGACGACGCCGATCAGCACGGATCTCGCGAGACGACCACTCAAGTTGACGCGAACCAGCGTGCCGTCGGGCGACTTCATGCGTTTGCCCACGATGTAGGGCAGCGCCGACTCGAAGCGGTTCACGACGATCTCTTCGCCGGGCCCGTGATCGTCCTCGGGTTGCAAGAGCGCGTCGCGGATGTCCTGGAGGTGTATCCAGCTATCGACGACACGCGTCTCTTGGAACCGATGGTACGGTCGCTCCCCTTCGGGACTCCAGCCGACCTTCTCCCAACCTTTGTCGTCGAGCGCGCGAAGCGCGGCGATCGAACGCGCGCACTGCACGCGCAGTTCGTCGAGTACTTCGAGGCCCGGTCGCTCGCGATTGGCCTGCACGAAGGCCTCGTTGAACTCGCCAATTGGATTGTGCACGTACTGCGGCCACTCCCCGTGATGCGCCGGTACCGCTTCACCGTGGAGCATTTTTTCAAATCCCACCAGGTGGCTGAGGACGTCTTTCACGCTCCAGCCGGGACACGGCGTGAGCGCGTCATAGCTCTCGGGGGGCTGCGGCCGAACCAACCGGTCAATCGAACCCCACGTCGTATCCAGCGCATCGATGATCCACTCGTAGGCCACGTCCGCCTCCACTGGTCCTGGTGCCAGCCTACGAAAGAGCGGTGGTGCGGATGACGATTTCAGCGTTTGTGTAACGATGGTGGGCACGGGGCGTAGCGCAGCTTGGTTAGCGCGCCTGGTTTGGGACCAGGAGGTCCCGGGTTCGAATCCCGGCGCCCCGACGAAGTGACGGTGTGGGATTCGTCCTTCTCGCGCAGCGGAAATCGACGCGGCGAAATTGGGCGCCGCTGGCCCTTTCGCTCACCTGATGGGCGCAGGCTGCTCGTCCGCCCTTTGGCTACGGCTGATCGGGCAGTCCCCCGCCGGTCGTCTCGATGCCCTTCAGAATTCGATCGAGGCGCCCCTGGCGATTTTTCTCCACCGTCTCAGCCTGTGTGACGTTGAAGTTGGCCAGCTCGGGATCGACGACCATCCCCTCGGTCACTTTCAGTGCCGCCCCGCACCGAGCGCAGCGCGTCGAGCCGAGTTTGTTCTCTTCGGAGCACGCTTAGCACGTGATGTAGGAACTCGTAGCGCCCCTCTCGTCGTCGATTCTCACCATTGTACGGCCCCTTCCAAAGTGTGGCCTCCGTTAGCGCGCCCCAATCGATTCTGGATCGGACAGTGCAACAATGACGTGATGAGTGAGTCGAACCCTCCGACGTTTCGACACGATTCGTTCAAGAAGTCGTCGCCCCATGATCGACGTACATTCCTTCGACGAACGCTCGGCGTCGGAGTGGTCGCCGGTGCCGCGGTCGCCGGAGCTGTGTATCTCGAGGAACGTCGGCCGTCGTCGGTCGCAACCACGACCACTCGGCCCTCTCCAACAACGACGACGACATCAGGTCCCGCCACCGCCGCGTCGTGGACACAACTCGGCACGTCATTGACCGGTTCCTTGGTACTTCCGTCCAATCCCCGCTACGCCATTGACCGTCTGCTGTACAACTCCAAGTTCGTCAACCTCCATCCCCGCGCCATCGCGTATTGCGCCACGCCCGATGACGTCGCGCGGTGCCTCGACTTCGCGACGTCGCACGACGTTGCCATCGCTCCACGTTCGGGCGGACATAGTTACGGCGGATATTCGAACAGCGAGGGCTTAGTCATTGACGTCAGTCGAATGGCGTCGATCAGCGTTGATCCGGCGGCAAACACCGCGCGGGTCGGTGCGGGCGCCAAATTGATCGACGTGTACAACGTGGTCGGCAACGCTGGACGACTCCTTCCGGGCGGATCGTGTCCGACGGTCGGCATCGCCGGACTCGCCCTCGGTGGCGGGATCGGTGTCTTCGGCCGCAAATTCGGTCTCACGACGGACAACATCCGTTCGGTGACCATCGTCACGGCCGACGCAAATGTGCTCACCGCCGACACGAACACCAACAGCGATCTGTTGTGGGCCAGTCAAGGCGGCGGCGGCGGCAATTTCGGTGTCGTGACGTCATTCGAGTTCGACGTACACCCCATGCCGGAGGTGACGCTGTTCACCCTCCAGTACCCGTGGGCGGCAGCGTCATCGATGTTGAGCGCGTGGGGTCAATGGGTTAATACCGCGCCGGACGAACTCTGGTCGAACTGCCAGTTGCTCACCCAGGGGACCTACGGGTACCTTCCCCAGATCGCTGGGGTGTACTGCGGCACACCGAGTGAACTCGCGAGCGTGCTCGCACCGCTCAAATCGGCCATCGGGACCGCGCCGACGTATTCCTTCAGCGGATCGAACAGCTACCTGAGTGCCATGGAGATTGAAGCGGGTTGCTCGGGCCTCTCGATCGCGGCGTGCCATCTGACGACCCAGAACCCGGCCGGCCGCCTAAGCCGAGAGGCGTATTCGGCGAAATCGAGTTACGTGGACGGTCCCATGAACGACGCGCAGGTGGCCGCGTTCATCAGCGCGGTCGAGAACCTCCACGCACACGCCCCGACGCTCGGCGGCGGTCTGGCTTTCGACTCCTACGGTGGAGCGATCAACCGCGTGGCGAGCGACGCGACGGCATTCGTCCATCGCGACAAACTGGCCTGCATCCAAGCGACGTACTCCTGGTCGAGCTACACGCCACCGTCGGTGATCGCCGCGGGCGCGCGGTGGCTGGCGTGGCTCGGGCGTCACGTCTTTGATCCAACGACGGGCGCGTATCAGAACTACATCGACCCGACGCTCGCGAACTGGCCGAACGCGTACTACGGAGCGAACCTCTCACGCCTCGCCTCGATCAAGAGCGAATACGATCCCGGCAACCTGTTCTCATTCGCCCAGTCGATCCCCAGACTCGCTCGAGCGGTCTAGGAATTTAGGACGTGGTTCGCACGTCGGACTGGTATATAAGGTCAGCGGAGGACTGGCCGATTCCGATGCCGTAGTTTCCGGCGGCCAAGGTGAAGGCGCCGTGCTCATAGACCTGTAATTCCGACCACGGGATGACGAGCAATATTCGTTTGGTCTGTGACGGCGTCAAGAGAACTCGCGCGAAGGCGCGCAGTTGCTCGGGCGGTTCATCGGTCACAGCCGGATCACGTACGTAGGCCTGCACGACGTCATCACCACTCCGAGCGCCCACGTTCGTGGCTGACACCCGGACTTCGACGCCACTCGTCGACGCGGTAATCAGCGGATCGGACAGAACGAAGTTCGTGTAGTCGAGTCCGTAACCGAAGGCGAACAGCGGAGTCACGTGAGTCGCTTGGTACCACCGATACCCGATGTCGAGGTTCGAACCAAAGTCGACGGTGCCGTCGACCCCGGGAAACATCCGCGCCGACGTTTCGGGCATCTCGTTTTCGCTGGCCGGGAAGGTGATGGGCAGTCGACCGGAGGGGTCGACGCGGCCGCTAAGTACTTGCGCGATGGCCGCGCCGGCCTCTTGGCCCGGGTACCACGCTTCGAGCACCGCGGCGACGTGACGTAACCACGGCATCAAGACGGCTCCCCCGGTATTGAGGACGACCACGGTGCGTGGGTTCGCCGCGGCCACCGCTGCAATAAGCGCGTTCTCGTCCCCGGGCAGGTTCAGGTTCGGACGATCGGCGCCCTCGGTCGTCTGGTCGCCGGCGAACACAATGGCCACCTTGGAGCGCTTCGCCGCCGCGACCGCCGCGTCGATTTGGGATGTCACGTCAATGATCGAGAACTTCGGTGGCTGGTGGTGGGCAACCGCGAACCATCGCGCGCCGAAGGTGTACACGTGTCCTCGCGTGAGATGCACGGCAGCCGCCGTGTCGTCGCGGGCGTGAAGTCCCGGGGAGCCGAGGATCATTCGGCCGTTCACGTAGAGCCAGGTGTCGCCGTACTGCTGAATTGTGAGATCGAACGTGCCGGTCGCCTCGGCGCGCGCCTTCATCGTCCACTTCATCCAAAAGCGACCACGGCGCGGCGCGGCCGCGGTGACGACGTAGGGCGTCACGTTCGGTGCTTCGTCAATTCGCAGGTCGGCCTTGCCCGGTTCGCCGAACAGACGCAGCGGCGTGACCAATTTGAGCGGTCGGCCGCTCACGACGCGCAGCCCCTGAAAGGCGTCGAGGTCTTCGGTGACCGGTCCACCCGGGGCGTAGATGACGTGGCACTTCGCACCGAGCGTCGCTCGAAGTCCCGACAACGGCGTGATGACGTGACTCGTGATGACTCGCGAACTGCCGCCACCGGCGTCGATGATTCCCTGATCAGCGTCGGTCCCGATCAACGCAATCGAGGAATCTCCTCTCGTGAGCGGCAAGACGCCGTCGTCTTTCAAGAGCACGACGCTGCTCTCGGCGGCACGAAGAGCCACCGCCACGTGTCCGGGCGTCGTCGCCGGAGTGAAGATCGAATTTCTGACGGGCCGTCCGATGTCGTGAAAACGAAACATCTCGACGAGCACCGATCGCACCGCTCGATTGAGGTCACTGATGGACAACTGTCGCGAAGTCACGCTTCGTTGAAGTCGACGCAACGACGCCGGCTTCACCAGTGAGATCCCGGCTCGAAAGGCGGCGGCGATGCTGTGCGCCGCGCGCTGATCCGACCGGACAAATCCGGCGAAGTGCCACGAGCGCAACGTCGAATAGATGTACGGGTTCGCGCACGTGTCGACGCCGTTGAGCTTCCCGTAGGCGCACATGATGCCCGCCACGTGTCCCTGCTGCACGACCGCACGGAACGGCGCGTCGTAGATTTCGGCGAGTGTCCGGGCCGAGACGACCTGGTTCAGACGAGCTCGGGCCGTCTCTTGGGTGTACGCGCCGAAGTGCTTCGCTTCGGCCATGACACCGGTCGACTGGATGCCTTGCACGTCGGCCACGCCGAGCACGCTCGCGAGGAAGGGATCTTCGCCGTAGGTTTCGAAACCGCGGCCGTCGAGAGGTTCGCGAAGGAGGTTCAACTCCGGTCCCTGCATCACCGTGATCCCCTTGGTGCGGGCCTCGTGGCCAATCGCTTCGCCCACGTCGCGCACGAGCGAAGGGTTGAAGCTCGCCGCGAGTCCCAACTCCGCGGGAAACGCCGTGACGCCGGTGAGTCCATTCGCGAGACCCATGGGTCCGTCGGAGAGTGAGAGCGGCGGAATACACAGTGACGGCACACCAACGTTCTGGTTCTCCAATGGAGGGTACGTAGAGAGAACGACGAAAGAGACTCGTTCGGCGAGCGTCATTCGCCGAAGCACCTCATTCGCCAATGCGACGTCACTGATTCCACGATGTCGCGACTGCGCCACCCACGGACACGAGGTGGAAGTCGAGAAGCCATTCGCCGGCGCGCCGTACTTGTAATCGGACGCTCCGGCCACCGTGGGCGCCAGATTGAGGGTCAAGAAAACCGAGACGGCGGTTGCGGCGACTCCGGTGCGTCTCAATCTTCCCCGACGAATCTCTCGCTCTTTGAGAATCATCCCCGTCCCTTGAAAGTGTTGACGCCATCACTTCGGCGAAGATTTCTGGCAAAAGCATTCGACCCGCCCGAGGACCATACTTTTCGATCTTCGTCGCGAGCAGTCAACCACGTGAATGATTACGACTTTCTTACGGATACCGCGCCCCCGCATCCATCGGGCGGAAGTTCGAGCACGTCGCGCACCAGATTCCACGTCCGCTTCTACTGACTCTGGCGCAATATTCTCCAGTCGATTTGGCGCTCGAATCGTGGATTTACCAGTGCGCGCATGGAAATGCCAACGCCCGCAATCTTCGACTCACGATTCACGATGCGTAAAAACTCAAGGTCGATTTCGTTGCTTTTCGTCACGCGCTGCAAGAACAAGCAGCCACTTCGGCGCCTCGCTACACTCTGCTCAATTCGACTTTGGGTACTAGGCAAGGGCGGACACGAGATTGGCGAACGACTCGTCATTCTCTAAGTCATGGGGGACTGGATGAGAAGGATTCATATTGGATTTCGCACCGGCATTGCGCTCGCCGCTATGACGTTGGCATTATCGCCGGTGCTCAGCTTGAGCGCCGGAGCGAGTGGCACCGGTGCCAACGCCCCGGTGAACGTCGCGGGTGGAATCAGTCCCGCGAACGTCTCCGGAGCGGTGCCGTTCGGCCCGACAGTAGCGAGTACTCCTGAAGAGGTCTCGTTCATCCTGGACGAGAACCACCCGGCTCAGCTGCAGAACATCGTAGAAAGTGGTATTCCGAACGAGAACTTCCTTTCCGTTGCACAATTCGCCGCACAGTACGGGCAGTCACAACAGAACATCAACGCGCTGACCAGTTATCTTTCCGGCTTCGGTATTACGACCACCGTTCTGCCCGACATGATCGACGTCAACGCGACCGGTACTGCGGGCGAATTCGACGCTGCGCTCTCGGTGGTGCAAGACAATTACCACTCGCCCGGTGGACAAGGCGCGAACAGCCAGCAGAAGGTCCCGGGCCAGACGTTCCACGGTCCCACAACCTCACCGCAGCTCCCGTACGACTTGTCGAAGTTCGTTCTCTCCGTACTCGGTCTGACGAACTACTCACCGTTCACGAGTGACGCGATGTCCGCCGTGTCCCAGAAGGTCACGACCACGCCCTCGACGTTGAGCACGAATTCGTGCCTCGCGCTCGTCGGTCTTCCGGACGCGTGCAACACGCCGTCGAACTTCGAGAGCAACTACGGACTGACGAATCTCGAAAAGCACTACAACGGAAGTGGCCAGACACTGGCCATCGTCACCTTGGCGACGATGGACGCTGGCTCACCGCAGTACTTCTGGGGCAACGTTCTTGGCATGACGCCGACCGGGCGTACGCTCACCGAGGTGCCCGTGGACGGCGGATCAGGTGCACCCAGCAACGGTGCCGGTTCGACCGAGACCGACCTCGACGTCGAGCAGTCCGGCGCCATTGCCCCGGGGGCCAACATCTTGGTCTACGAGGCGCCGAACACCGACTACGGATTCGTTGACGCGTTTGCCCAGGCGGCCAGTTCGAACATCGCGTCCACCGTTTCGTCCAGTTGGGGCGAAGCCGAGTCGTTGATCAACGTCTACACCGCCGCGGGTGCTGAGACCACCGAGTATCAGGCATCCTTCGACGAGATCTTCGAAGAGATGGCCATGCAGGGTCAGACGGGATTCATCGCGGCTGGTGACGCGGGCGCCTACGACGACAGCGACGAGATCGGCACCACCAACCTCGACGTCGACTCACCGGGCGACAGCCCGTACATCACGACCGCCGGCGGCACGACGCTGCCGTGGAGTGGCACGTTCTCGGACTCCACCACGAATCTGAGTGCGTCGGTTTCGGTCACCTCGCAGCGCGCGTGGGGCTGGGACTACCTCTGGCAGCCCATCGCCACGATTACCGGAGCTCCGTTGGCGTCGATCGCCGAATCTGAGTCGGCGGGCGGCGGCGGCGGTTACAGCCTTCTCGAGCAGACGCCGTACTACCAGCAAGGCGTCTCGGGCGTGCAAAACTACTCGGCGGTGCCGTACCTGACACCGACTGATCCGCAGAACATTTATGGCAGCGGCGTCATCTTGCCGACCGCGTGGAATTTCAACGCCACGCCTTCGGTGATCACGGGTTCCAACACAGGTCGGGCGACGCCGGACTTGGCCACGGACGCCGACCCCGAATCCGGGTACCTCGAATGGTCCGGGTCGTTCACACCGACCACGGCCAACGGCTACCTCGAGGGCGGTTGGGGTGGCACGAGTTTCGTCGCTCCCCAGTTGAACGGTTCGGCCGCGTTGATTGATTCGGCGCTCGGTTACCGCACCGGTTTCTGGAACCCGGACCTGTACTGGGCGGCATCGCACGGCAACTCGCCGTTCACGCCGCTCGACACCGCCGGGACCAGCAACGACAACCTCTTCTTCACTGGTACCCCGGGCACGGTGTTCAACCCAGCCACGGGACTCGGTGTTCCGAACCTCGGCCAGGTGAAGAGCCTGTTCGACAAATAACGATGTAGCCAGAGTTCTTGGCAACAATGCCCGCGTGCCACGAAAGTGTCACGCGGGCATTGTTGTGTGGCGAAACAGCGTCCCGCGCCACGGTGCCCCCGGCAGGAGTCGAACCCGCAACCTGACGGGTAGAAACCGTCTGCTCTATCCAGTTGAGCTACAGGGGCGTACCGGTAAGCGTACTGAACGACTGACGGATTCTTGGCTCACGTGAGGGACCCTGTGCAATACTGGTTCCACTTGGTGGGCGTAGCTCAGTTGGTTAGAGCGCCAGGTTGTGGTCCTGGAGGCCGCGGGTTCGACCCCCGTCGCTCACCCCACGTAACACCCGACTCCCCCGGTTCGCCCGATGGAGTCGGGTGTTTTTTCTTGTCGCGTGCGTCCGTACCGACTAGTAGATTTCGCCTAGGCAGCCTCGTGGGAGGTTCGACTGGAGAGACCAATGACTATCGTTCGCGACTCGTTCTACATCAACGGCGAGTGGGTAAAGGCCAGCTCACCCGAGACCCTGGAAGTGACCACGTCGGGCACCGGCGAGCTCTTCGCCACCATTCCGGCCGGCACGGTCGAAGAGGCCAACAGTGCCGTCGAAGCGGCCGCCGCCGCCTTCACCGCGTGGGCGAACACGAGTCCGAAGGAACGCGGTGAGTTCCTCATGCGTATCTCGGAGAAGTTGGCCGAGCGTGACGATGAAATCGCCCTCGTCATCGCGAATGAAGTGGGAATGCCGCTCATGCTCTCCAAGGGGATCCAGGTCGGACTGCCGACGATGGCCTTCGCCGAGAACGCGACGCGCGCCGCGGAGTTCGAATGGGAGGAAGAATCGGGCAACTCCACCTACGTCCGCGAGCCGGTGGGCGTCGTGGCGGCCATCACGCCGTGGAACTACCCGCTCTACCAAGTCTCACTCAAGGTGGCCGCGGCACTGGCCGCCGGTTGCACGGTGGTGCTGAAGCCGAGCGAAGTCGCACCCATCAACGCGTTCATCCTCGCCGACATCATCGACGAGGTCGGACTGCCCAAGGGCGTGTTCAATCTCATCACGGGACTCGGTCCCGTCGTCGGCGAAGCGATCGTGGCGCACCCGAAGACCGACATGGTCTCGTTCACGGGATCGACGCGCGCCGGAAAACGCGTGATGCAATTGGCCGCCGAGATGGTGAAGCGGGTCTCGCTCGAACTGGGGGGCAAGTCGGCCAACGTGATCCTCGAAGACGCCGATCTTTCCAAGGCCGTCGCCGACGGAATCTTCCAGTGCTACCTCAACTCCGGTCAGACCTGCTCCGCGCTCACGCGAATGGTCGTGCCACGTTCGAAGCTGGCCGAGGTCGAGGACATCGCCGTGGCGACGTCCGCGGGCTTCGCGCCGTCGGATCCCATCACCGGATCGAGCCTGCTCGGGCCACTCGTCAGCGCCGTTCAACAGCAGCGCGTGCGCGATTACATCAACAAGGGCATCGACGAAGGTGCGCGACTCATCACCGGCGGCACCACTCCCCCGGAAGGTCTCGAGAAGGGTTTCTACGTGCAGCCGACGATCTTCTCGGACGTCCGAACGGACATGACGATCGCCCAAGAGGAGATCTTCGGTCCCGTGCTCTCGATCATTCCCTTCGACACCGAAGAAGAGGCCATCGCCATCGCCAATGACTCCGCGTACGGATTGGCGGGCGGCGTGTGGGCCGGGACCGACGAGAAGGCGTTCGAGGTGGCGCGAAAGATTCGTACCGGCCAGTTGGCGATCAACGGCGGGGCGTTCAACCCGTTGGCACCCTTCGGTGGCTACAAGCAGTCGGGCATCGGCCGTGAACGCGGACTCTACGGCTTCGAAGAGTTCCTCGAAGTAAAGGCAATACAGCACAACTAATCCATTGGGCACCGGTGAGTGGTTAGACTCGTCTCGCGCCGGTAGCTCAATTGGCAGAGCATTTGACTCTTAATCAACAGGTTCCGGGTTCAAGTCCCGGCCGGCGCACCAATTTCTGTCGTTTCAAGCCACTCCCCTATTTGAGTAAACGGGACAAGCGTCGGTCTTTGAGTTGTCGTCCACCGGTCTGGCACGAGGGACAGTACGTCATCTCGTAGGACTCAAAGGACACGCGGCGCAACGTATCGCCACATTGGGAAGGGCATAGTTCTTCGGCGCGGCCATGTACCTTGAATCGGCCACCAAGCTTGGCCTCCGAGAGTCCGCCCTCGCGCGTGCGCTCGAGCTCGAGGGCTTCGTCTAACACGCTGGTAGCGGCGTTCAGCAAGGACTCGCGCTGCTCGGGACTCAACGAACTGAACGAGGTGAAGGGTGACAGATGGGCGCGGTGCAGAATGTCGTCACCCCAGCCGCGCCCGATACCTGACACAACGTGCTGATCGCGGAGGTCGGTGGTGAGACGGCGTTTCGAAGTACTACTGCGGATAAGTTCAGCGAAATCTTCGCTTCCCGGTTCGGGCCCGAGCCCGGCCAGCGGCCCCTCCTCTTCGGGCGCGAGCACCCACCACGCGGCCTTTCGGTGGGTGCCATATTCGCGAACTAGTACGCCGACGCCCGGCCCCTCGATTCCGGCGACACCCCGACCGAACACGAAGCGCACTGCCGAGCCGCGGGGCCGCGTCTGCTTGGGCGGCTGCTCAACGTCTACTCGCCCCGCTTGAGACAAGTGCACCACGACGCGGATTCCGTCATCAAACTCCCACACCAGGTATTTAGCCCTCCTAGAGACCGATACGAGTCGGTGATGCAGCACGGAGTCGGGCGTGGGAGCGTAAGTCTTGAGCGATGAGAATCCGAGCAAGTCGGCCCGGAGCAACGTGGTGCCCTGGAGCAGCGTATTGAGTCGTTCAGATAAGGCCTGCATCTCAGGTAATTCGGGCACGCCACAATGTACCCATAACTTCTCCGTAAGCCTCCCCATCAACAGGTTCCGGCTTCAAGTCCCGGCCCGCGCACCAAATAAATCAGACCAGTAATGGTCTTCGTCCTCGCGAACATTGCCGACTCGGTCGAGTACGTGTTCTTGAACGAGGACACCTCGACTATGGCGTCGCGCACCGCTTGACAGTGATGGTTCCGCGACGTGGTCGTGGTGTCGCGGACACGACGACGAGTCTCGTTGGTCTGATATTGAGAATTGTCTGAGACCTTCGTCGCTGCCGATTCATCGTGTCGCGGCGTCCGTAGGATGAGTTTTACCTCATGTACGAGGGTATTCGCGATGGTTTGGACCCCGCTTTCCGCGAATGCAGCAGTTGAAGCAGTCCGTCAGATCGACGATGTCGTGGACAACTGGAGGTCCGATCATGGAACAAATTAACTCCCGTCCCAAGGTGCTTCGCACGCTTGGCCGGTGGGTGCTCCCACTACTTCTCACGGCGTCCGGCCTGGTTCTCGGTGTCGCGGGGCCGGCGAGTGCCGCGGCGGCGAACGGCACCGGGACTATGACAGCCAAGACCACGAGCGTGACGTATGGCTCGACCGGTCACGTGCTCACTTTCACGTACACGGCCGCCACCGGTGGCGTGTCGAATGGCGGCGTCCATCTCACGGTTCCCTCGGGCTGGTCGGCTCCGTCAACGACGGGTACGTCCGCTGGCTACACGACGGCGAGCACTGGTACGGTCTCGGTCGACGGTCAGACCGTCGTCGTGCTCGGCGTGACGCTCGCCGCCGGCGCCACCCTCACCGTTAATTACGGCTCCAAGGCGGCCAAGGGGCCGGGTGCGACTGCGTCCACCAGCGTCGGCGCCGCGACGTGGATAACGACTGAGAAGTCAACCTCGGGCGGAACCGAGACCACTCTCGCCAAGTCGCCGGTCATCACGGTGACCCAGACCTTGGCCACGCCGGCCGCACCGTCAGTCTCCCTCGTTACGCCAAGTTCGATCGTCGTCAACTTCACGCCCAACGTCGACGCCCAATCGAGCACCGTCACCATTCGACTGGCGAAGGACGGCTCATTCGTGAAGGCCGTCGAGGGCAACACCTCCGGCACTGAGACCATTACCGGTCTGACCCCGGGTGACGCCTACTACGCGACCATCACGTCCGTGGGCAACGGTACGGACTACTTCACGTCCGCCGTGGGTGCTCACTCCGTCGTCATCACACCCGGCGTACTCACAATCGCGGCGAGAGCGACCAACGTAACCGTCGGTCACCCCGTTGACATCGTGGTGGTGGTGACCGGGCTCACGGCGACCGATCGGGCCACTGTCACCAAGGACACCTTCACCTACACCGGCGTCGCTCCGACCGTCTACGCGACGTCCAGCATCGCACCGTCGGCCGTGGGCACGTACCTCGCCCTGCCCGCGAACGCCACCGTGGTCGTGACGCCCAGCACCGATCAAGGCGTCTACGCCACCACGTACAACTACAGCGCGGGCTCACTCGTGATTTCGGCCCTCTCCAAGGTCCCCCTCCACGCATCGAGTGTGGTCGGCGGCGCGTGGGCCGGACGAACCGTCGACGTGACCATCATCGGAACCGGCTTCTTCGGTCAACCGAGGATCATAAGCAACATGGGGCGAGGCACCACGGCACGCGTGATTCACGACACGGGGAAACGATTGACCGTACGCGTGAGCGTGCGATCAGGAACACCAAGGGGCGTCCACGTCTTTCGCATTACGTTAGGCAACGGAAAATCCTGCAACGTGCACTACAGCCAGTTCTAGAATCCCGGCCGGCACCGAGGCTTCTTTGCATGCCGGTCGTCAACGGACTTGTCAACACATCTCCGACTCGGTACGCACAGAGCTGCGCAACATCGGCTCACTCACCCAACGTGGGATTGCCATTCTGATGGAGCGCCAACGCAAATGCCGTTCGTCTGACTCACGCCAATCATCCGACTCTTAACCAACATGTTCCGGGTTCAAGTCCGCGGCGACGCACCAAGTGACAATCCTGATACACGGCGCTTCTTGACGTACCTCTCAGAGCATTTTTAGCGCCAAAATCCATCACGAAATCCCACACAATCGCCGATCCCTGCGTTCACTCCTTGATACCGCAGCACTATTGATCGCAATATCTATCCCAACCTCTGGCCCCGTAACGACGTTCCAAACACGCGGGCTCACATCCGTCAATACGACCGTGCCTCCCGCAAAAAACCTGAACTCGCCGTTGATATTCCATTTCTTAAGCATATACTCAAACTATTCACTCAAGTTAGGGAGACAACGATAATGGCGAAGTCTGGCACCCCGGGCAAGGTGACGGCGGGAGGAACCGCACGATCTGCTCAGACGCGGCGAGCCCTCGTGGAAGCCGCTATTGAAACGCTGAAGGATGAAGGTTTTGCGGGAACAAGCGCTCGAGCAATCTCCGAACGTGCGGGGCTCAACCAAGCTCTGATCTTCTATCACTTCGGCTCGGTGGTAAATCTCCTCCTCGCCGCTCTTGATTCTGTCAGCAATGACCGCATGGTCAAGTTCAGTGCGGCCATCAATAATGTTTCTTCGCCGACCGATCTCACGAATATCGCTGCTCAAATTTTCCGAGATGACCTCGACTCCGGGCACGTGACTGTGCTCGCCGAGATGATTGCTGGCGCTTCTTCAGTCGAGGGTCTCGGCGTTGAGGTGGCCACTCGCTTAAGCCCATGGTTCACATTTGCCGAAGAGGCAATTGAAAAGTCCTTTGGCGACTCTCCACTAGCCTCGCTCCTTCCTTCAAGTGATGTCGCGTACGTGATTGTCGCGCTCTATCTCGGATTTGAGATGCTCACTCATCTCGACGGAAACCGCGAGCCCGCTCTTAGAATCTTCGGCCACGCCCAGCAACTCGTCACTCTGCTCGGCGCCTTTAGCGCCTTCATGCCGCCGAGGGCGACAACATGACGACCAACCCCGTCGCTCGGAATCAACCGACAAGTTTGTCCGACACCGGACTCGACGCAGTAACGGGCGCCTTTAGCTACTCGGGGAAAGCAATCAGTAGCGCTCTTATCAATTCCGGTCGCTTAGTACGAACACTCACTGGGCACCCCAATAGGGCGGTCGAGCGATCACCCATCGAGATTCGACCACTCGACTTTGAAGATCAGATCGGTTTAGTCGGGTCACTCGAAGGCGTCACCACCCTATACAACACCTATTGGGTCCGCTTCGCTCACAATCGAATCGATCATGACCTGGCCGTAGAGAATTCCCGAACACTTTTCCAGGCCGCGAAGCGCGCGGGGGTCCAGCGCATCGTGCACGTCAGCATCACGCACCCAAGTGTCGATTCGCCGCTTCCCTACTTTCGAGGTAAGGCTCTCGTCGAACGCTCACTCGCCGAGACCGCAGTGTCGTACGCCGTGTTGCGGCCCGCCATTCTCTTTGGTGGCGACGGAGTGCTACTGAATAACATCGCTTGGCTGCTTCGGCGTCTTCCCGTGTTCGCCATTGGTGGGCGTGGCGACTATCGCATTCGAGGAATCCATGTCGATGACCTCGCCCAACTCTGCCTCAAAAGGGGTGCCGAGCGATACGACAGCGTTGTCGATGCCGTGGGACCGGAACGTCCTACATTCATCGAACTGGTCAACTCGATTAAGGACGCGGTCGAAAGTCGCTCCTTGATCGTTCACCTGCCAGGTGACGCTCTGCTAATCCTTTCGCGCCTCGTGGGCATGGCACTTGGTGACGTGCTCTTAACTCGCGATGAATATCGTGCGATGGCTGATGGACTTGCCGACACCGATGGGCCGGCCACCGGTTCAATTGCTCTCTCGGATTGGTTGGTCAACCATAGATCCGAACTCGGCGTCACGTACGCCAACGAACTCAAGCGCCACTTTGACGTAGCGAGTGACCAATGATGACTCGGAACGTGTCGTTACCTCTTGTCGCAGCGATTTGTTGGGCCGCGTTACTACTACCGGCGTCGTTGTATATTCCAATCGAGAATCCTCAGAATCTCTCGTATCAAGTCCACGGTCAGACCGTCAGTCGGTGGGTCTCGTTAGTTCGTGGCAACGGTGATTGGATATTGCTCATTGTCGCCATTCCGCTCGTCCTCTCTCTGGTCGCTGCGGTTCTTTTGATACTTCAAGCTCGCTCAAAGCAACGGATCCTCGCGGGCGCGGCGTGGTGCTTAGGATTCCTAATTCTCGCCGGAGCTTTTGTTGGCACCGTGACATTTTTGGTTGGGATATTCGTTGTTCCCGTTGGAATCTTTCTGATCATTTCATGTACGAATTTGCGTCGAGATCAAATCTTGATTTCTCCACCTACCAAATCCGGAAGCCGACAGGCCGTTCAACAGAGGAACGCGGCTTAAGGGCAGTAAATCCCACACACCAGCACGTACCAAATAAACCAGACCAACTCGAGACAACACGATTGCCAGGTTGTTCAAGACAGAATCAACCAAATTGACACACCAAAACGGTACGGAACTCGCTCTTGGTCAACAGGTTCTGGCGGGCGCACTAGGTAGGATTTTTGGTCGCTTTACGTATCTCTTCGAGTCATCATCCAGCCCCCTACGGCCAGGAGAACAACCGCGTACAAGGCAATAATTAGCAGTCCGATGAGTGGACTAAAGAGTGGCGTTCCCTGCAACTGGCTCGGCGTCGTCGAGGCGAAAATCGTGGAACTGATGTTGGCGGGCAGGTATCGACTCATGTCGTGGACGATGACTCCGGGCATCGCGAAGAGCACGACGGTCAAGACCAGCATGACGCTGGTGAAGATTGAGAGTGAGGCGGCCGATGATCGAACGATCGAGGCGATGCCCAGGCCGATGAGACCCACGATTGCCAGGTCGATACCGCTTTCAATCAGCACGCGAAGTATGCCGGGCTGCGAGATGGATATCTGGCTCGCGTGTCCCGCGAGAATGAAACGCCCAAGGAAATAGGTGGAAAACGAGAGCACCTCACCGAGAGCGAGTCCGACTCCCCCAACAACGATGGCTTTGGCCCCGAGCACAATTCCTGGTCGCGGCATCGCGGCCACGGTCGAGCGAATTTGGCCGGTGCTGTACTCCGAACTCAAGAAGAGCACTCCGAGCACACCCATGACGAACTGACCGAAGTTGAAGCCGACGAGGACCCGCATGATCGGATCGTCGATGCGGGCCTGGCTGCGCAGAGCGTTCGTCGAGAGATAACACAGTCCGTACGTGACGAGAGCGAGCGCGAACACGCTCCATCCAGCGGAGCGCAACGACCAGAACTTGGTCCATTCACCGCGAAGAGCGCAGCGCAGTCCCGCTCGAGAGTTTGACTCCGTGACATCGTCACGAATGAGAAGAGTAGTTGTCACGACGCTCGGTACTCGACCGCGCCTTCGGTCAATTCCATGAACGCGTCTTCGAGTGAGGAGAGATCGGTTAACTCGTAGAGGGCATTTTGCTGTTCGAGGGCCAGTTCACCGATGGCCTCCGCACTTAGGTTCATCACAGTGAGGCACGAGTTCGGTTCTCTCAACGTGAGCGCTCCGGCGTCCTCGAGAGCCGGAATCAATAGATCCAGGTTGGCCGCGCGCACTTTGAACGACTGTTTGGAACTGCACGCGACGAAGTCGTCAACGGAGAGTTCTGCGATAAGGCGCCCCTTACCGATGAGGACTAACTGGTCGGCGGTGCGCGCCATTTCGGCCATCAAGTGACTCGAAATAAGCACCGTGCGGCCTTCGGCGGCGAGATCGCGGCAGAGGGATCGCGTCCAGCGAATGCCTTCGGGATCGAGGCCATTCACAGGTTCATCAAGCAAGATGACCGCTGGGTCACCCAGCAAGGCGCCGGCGATGCCGAGCCGCTGACCCATTCCCAGCGAAAACTTGCCGACCCGTCGTTTGGCGACCGAGGTGAGTCCGACCAGCTCCAGGACCTCATCGACACGCGATTTCGTGATGCCGCCGTATTGGGCGAGCGACCAAAGGTGAGCGTACGCCGAGCGACCAGGGTGAATAGCGCGTGCTTCGAGCAACCCACCGACTTCGCGCATCGGCCAGCGAAGATCCTTGTACTTTTTGCCGGAGATTGTGACTGAGCCCGAGTTGGGATGATTGAGGCCCATAATCATCGACATCGTCGTGGACTTTCCCGATCCGTTCGGACCAAGGAATCCAGTTACTTGCCCTGGTGCGACGTCAAAAGAAAGGTCGTCGACGGCGACAACATCACCGAAACGCTTCGTGAGTCCGCGAACCTTAATCACCCGACGACCTTAAGTGGCTCAGATAACAAGAGCATGCAGACCTCATAAGAATGACTAAATTCTACGCGCCATCGACTTCAACCGTGTCAGGACTCACGACGCCACGCAATCCAATTCACGCAGACACCTACTCGATGAACGCTCTCACACGACGTTGTCATGCAGATGTAACTATGACCCACGCGACGGGGAATGTCGACGTACCGATCACCGATTCGCGTGCCCTCGATCACGCACGATACAGGGAACAAATGGGCGCCGTCGACGCTTCACGCCAGCGCCGAGGGGTCAAAAGCCTCTTCGACGTCATTGAGTGAGACCACCATCGTGGGTCGGACGAGTTGATGCGAATCCTTAGCGAGTCGCACCACGGTGCCCCAGACCGCGAAGCCCACCGCGTGAGTGGCGAAGCTCATTGGACCTTCCACCAGTTTCACCTCGACAACACCACTACCCTTGAGCGCCAACGCGTCACTCTGCATTCGTTCCATGGCCGTCTCACGAGCCGAGTACATCGCCTCGGTGAAGTTCTTCAACTCGACGTTTTGGGACTGCTGTTGCAGCACCGTACCCACCGTGCGACGGGGGGCGTAGACGAAACTTGCCCCGGTCGCCAGACCGAGAGGTTGCCATCCGGCCACCATCAACATCGTGAAGTCGCGCGCCGATAAGTCCGAGACGAAGACGGCACTCGCGTCCACCGCTTTCGCACCCACCGGGCGAACGGCCGTGCCGAGCAGGGAGATCTCGATATGGGTGGAGTACACGCGTCGCTCAACGTGCACGCCCACGACACCGTGACCTCCGGCCATGGCGGCCTCGCCGTGGATGCGCTTGATGGCGTACTTGAATGCCTGTTCGTGCGCCTCACCGGCGGCGACTATCTCTCCCTGACCCCAGTTCCACAGTCCCGCCGGCGTGGAAAAGACCGACAGACCACTGACGAGTTGGACGGGCTCCCAACCAATGGAGTGCAGGTTCAGTTCCTCGTCGATCGAAAGGTCCGACGTGGTCGAACCCGCGTCGGGCGCATTTTCTTTTAGTGAGGCGACGGCTCGACGTACTTCGGCTTTGGCGTCGGGAGCGCTCGTCGGGTGCTGTGCGTTCGTCACGAGAGTCGTACCGTTGGTTTGGGAACCGGCAATGGGTCAAAACCCTTGTAGCGCCGAATGCGATTGCCGCGCAGTACTGCTTCGACCTCCAGGTCCCCCTTCTCGAACTCTCGTTCACTGAGTTGCAAGTCCGCGCCGTGCAGCGCGTCGCCGTGGAGTTGATCGCGCGCCGACGTGCGTACCATGAAGCGCGCTTGAGACATCGCGGTGACGATCTGTTCGATCTCGGTGGGGCTCGTCGAGTTTGACCACATGCCCATACCTTCCATCAGGTACTCGGTGACGCAGGACGCCCACACCCGGATTGATGAGACGGACGCGACAATCGACACCGGCACGTAGCCCGCTTCGAAGACCTTCGCGAGACGCTGCCCGGCCAGATACGTGCTCCAGGGCGTTGACGCCGCCGCCGGCGTGTCCAGCACCTTCACGGCCGTACCCGACATGTGAAACTCGGTCACGTTGGCGTCGGTCAGACGGCTCACCGTATCGACGACACCCACGACGCCGTGCGCGCCGAGCTCAGTCGCTTCTTCAAGCATGCGCGAGTACGAACTCGTGAAGCCTTCGTTCCACGCACTTTCGACCCACGTTTGTTGGTAGTTCTGGCCCCACATTCGATGTTCGCCAGCGATCATGCCGTGGGGACACTGATAGTTCTGTACGTAGCCGCCCTGGGATCCTCCGTAGGGCGAGAGGCCTCGAGAGAGTCCCATCATCGAGTACACGCCCTGTTGCATCGCGCAGAATCCTTGCACGAGCCCCACGGGCTCGAGACCCAACTCCAGGCACGCCGCGAAGTCCGACACGCTGAGCCCCGAAGAGAACGCGCCGGCACTGAGCCGGCGCTCCGCCGCTTCGGGTAGGTCGCTCGGCGGCGTCATTAGTTGTCGAGCGTGATGATCGTCGTGGGCTTGGCCAGGGTGACCTCGTCCGAGGTCTTCAAGACGGCGGTGCCGAGTGAGAGGAACTCGATGGTGTGCGAACCCCACTGGTGCGACTTCTCTTCGAGGCGAACGCCCACGATGCCCGTAGCGCTCAGTCGTGTGGCCTCGTCTTGCATGCGCGTCATGGCCAGTTCTCGCGCTTCGTAGAGCGCCTGAGTGAAGTTCGGCAGCTCCACGTTCTGACCCGTCGTCCCCAGTGTCTGGCCGATGCCGCGGTGCGCGATGTGGTACACGCACGTGCCCATCACGAGACCTTGAGGGAAGTAGCCCGTCTGCAGCAGTGTCCAGAAATCCTGGCCCGAGAGGTCCGACGTGAAGGGCTTACCTAGTTTGTTGAGGCGCGACACGCCGTCCTCGGCCTTCACGGCGGTCCCGACCGCAATGAACTCCGCGGCGTCCTTGCCCCAGTCGTAGTAGTTGACCGTCAAGCGTACGCCCACGACACCGTCGGCACCCAGTTCGGCCGCCTCTTCTTCCATTCGCGTCATGGCGAGTTCACGCGCGTTGTACATCGCCTCGGTGAGCTTCGTCAACTCCAGACTCTGTCCCCACTTACGCGTTTGAATGCCGGTGTGATAGATCGACGACCCCATCACAAAACCGGCGGGGTGAAAGCCCACCTCCTTGATCAAGAGGAACTCATTGACCGAGAGATCCGAGGTGAAGAGACCTTTCTCCAACTCCTCGAGTCGATGGCCCGTCGCTTGGGGTAGATCGTTCGTTACGTCGCTCACGTGTTGCCTCCTATGACAAGGTTTTCGAGGGCCTGTCGAGCCGTGTCACTGTGGGCCGCTTCGGCCTGGAGTGCCCCGAGAAGTTTGACGATCCATACGTTGACGTCAACGTTTTCGTTACGGATGCGAATCCCGCCCGAGAAGTGTCCGACCGTGCAGCGAAGGTCCGACCCATCGATCACCGCCTCGAACTGGTCACTGGCCATAGTGATCTGCACCGAGGAGATGGCTTCGGACTTCTTGAATCGACTGCCGCCGCGCTGGACGCGCAAGCGATCGCCGAGCGTGTCGGAGAGCTCTTCACAGAGCGCCTTCAAGAGGAGTCGAAGGTCGGTGCTGTTCGAGCGAAGCATCGCCGCCGCCATGTTGAGGTCGTACGAGTCGTCCATCGAAGTCATTAGTGGCCACCTTACAGGGAACACTTTTCCCTGTTCTCTGTGCCGTATCGCTCGCCGCACTCGCCGGCCGGCGCACCAAGATTAAGTTGCGTTACGTGAATCCGTTGAGCTCCTCGGTACTGTTTCGACGACTAAGTGCCCAGCCAACGAACACGTCGTCGCCTCCTTCCCACGAGATGACGGAGTGAAGTCGTGACCGACGGACCAGACCACAATGACTTCGTCACTGAGTGGGAGCATTGGCATCACGACCACGAGCGTCAACTCGCCAGTCCGCACGGGTTCCTCGCGATCAGCGGTTTGCATTGGCTAGGTCTCGAGCCCGAACGTTTTGATGACGTGCCCGGTGTGTGGCGGCGCGATGCCAAAGGTGTCGAGGTGCTACTCGGCGACGGCGAGGAGCTCGTCGTCGAAGGCTCGCGCGTCACTGGGCACTATCACTTCAACAACGTCGACGAGCACGGGCAACGTGCCAGTTTCGGTGACGCGATGGTCGAAGTGGCGCAGCGCGACGGCGACTTCATGATCCGCCCGCGTCACCCCGATCACGAAAATCGCACTCGTTACGTCGGTACTCCGACGTACCCCGCAAGCACCGAATGGGTCGCCCGTGGAACATTCCTTCCCTACGACGAACCTCATTCCGTCACGGTTGGTGCGAGCGTTGAGGGTCTGGCGCACGTTTTCGAATCATCAGGCGAAGTCGAATTCGAACTGTTGGGACAGACTTTGCGACTCATCGCCTTCAACGAAGAACAGTCCGATGAACTCTCATTCATTTTCACCGACTTGACCTCTGGTGTGACCACATACCCGGCGTGCCGGTTCCTCACCGTTGTCGGTCCGCGAGAGAACGGAAGAGTCGATTTGGACTTCAATCGCGCGACGAATCCAGCGTGCGCCTACACCGATTTCGCGACGTGCCCACTACCTCCGCCAGGAAACCACTTATCAGTGCGGGTGGAAGCCGGCGAAACGATGCCCCTTGAGTCGCATTCGTAGTTCCGAGCTGACCTTGAGATGCCGAGAGCGCGCGTCAATTTGAAAGTGTGACACCTGGCAACAATCGAACATCCGTCGACGTCGAGGTCAAGGTTCAGGGCGTGAAGGCCATCGTGAGGTTCATGATTGCCATAGCTCTCATACTCGTCGCTCTCGTCGTTTTCATCAGATCGGGCCGGTGGCATCACTCTGATCGCACCACTCTCACTCCGAGTCAGAAGGTGACGTAGCTCGCGATTGAGAAGACGCTGACAACGTCCGGATCGCAGGTTCCGCGCGGACTCGTCGGCGTTCTTTCGAAGGACCGGCAACGTCTTGGCGAGGATGGACGGCGAAAGCACACTTCTCAACACGTGGTGGAACCAGCACTGCACCGATCCACTGATGGAGGCGCCCGCGTCGGCCAGCCACGTAGGGTCGGGCATCGACTCACGTGCGACGTTCACGCACTATCCCAAGGACGTCGTCCACGTCGAGTACTTCTTGAAACTCAGAGCGTG
Source organism: Acidimicrobiaceae bacterium (assembly GCA_003155915.1). Taxonomy (GTDB): domain Bacteria; phylum Actinomycetota; class Acidimicrobiia; order Acidimicrobiales; family RAAP-2; genus RAAP-2. Next base: position 27,848 of record PMFA01000029.1, read on the forward strand.
ACCGCAGTGCGTCGAAAATACGTCAGCAGAACTTCACTCGTTTGACGTGTGCCAGTCGGGTGAATCAGCCCATCACCGTGGCGTACGCGATGGTGTCGGTCCCGCTCGGTGCCTGTTCGACGACATTCTCGCCCCACTTGGAAAAGGTCGTCGTTCCCCCACCCGTAGAGCCGGTGATGACTTCCTTGACGGGAAGGGTCTTGGACCCCGAGGAGATCGTCAAGACGCTCTTCGTCGCCGAAGTCGTGCTCGACGCCGCGGTCTTCCAGGTCAGTTGATAGTCCTTGGCACCGTCGCTGCTGACCTTGTACTTCGTGCCCTTGGCCGTCGGCATGATCCCCTTGAGGACCGAGGTCGTGAGATTGGAGTGGAAGCTGGTGTAGGGAGTCGTCCCGGACTTCATCACGACCGAACGCGTGCCGACCTTCTTCTGCTCGGCCGCGGTGAGACCCATGATCGTCGTGAGACCGGTCGGGCTGCCGCTCAGGAACGCGTCGGTCGGGGTGACCACGATCTTCACGGAGTTCTTGCCCGATTGAATCGTCTCTTCGCCGTAGTTGGCGCCAATGTCGACGACCACGACGCTGGACTGCGTGCCGGTCTTCGACGTGACGTAGATGTGGACCCCGGAGACCTTGGCCATGGCCTTGAGCGTGGCCTTAAGGACCGACTTTGTCGTCGGATCCTTCACCGAGGCCTGAGCCGCAATCGGCGTGACGGCCAGCACCAGTGTGGCGCCCAGGGCGAGGGAGATGAGTTGGAGGCGGCGACGGGGTGAAAAGGACATGGTACAGAGCCTACGGTGAAAAAGGAGTTCGATTCGTTCACGCGACGCCCGGCGTCGCCTCGACCACGCAATTCTCTAGTGAATGAGCGGAACCTATGCTGACGCCAGGACAGAATGTCCGGAGGTGACCAGATGACCCCGTCGGCCTACGACCAATGGCTTGCACTGTATGAAGCGTCCGCCAAGCGTGACGCGGTGTTCGCGACGATGTCCGGGGTCCCGCTGGACGCGGTCTACGGAGCGGAGGACGGAGAGTTCCCCGGTCTGTTCCCCTACACCCGTGGGGTGCACGCCTCCATGTACCGGTCGCGGCTCTGGACCATGCGAATGTTCGCCGGCTTCGGCACTGCAGTCGACACGAACCAGCGCTTCAAGGAGATCATCGCCGCCGGCGGTCAGGGCCTCTCCACGGCCTTTGACATGCCGACGCTGTTGGGGCTGGACTCCGATGACCCGATGGCCCTGGGCGAGGTCGGACGCTGCGGCGTGGCGATCGACAGTCTTTCGGACATGCGCGACCTCTTCAAAGACATCGACTTAGGCACCATCACGACGTCCATGACCATCAACTCCCCGGCCGCGGTGATGCTGGCGCTCTTCGTCGCCCAAGCCGAAGAGTCGGGCGTGGCGCGCAGCCAGCTCGGCGGCACGTTGCAGAACGACATCTTGAAGGAGTACCAAGCCCAGAAGGAGTTCGTCTTCCCGCCGCGCCAGTCCATGCGACTCGTGCGCGACACCATTGCCTTCACCGCCGCCGAGATGCCCAAGTGGAACTCGATCTCAGTCTCGGGGTATCACATTCGAGAGGCCGGGTCGACGGCCGCCGAAGAGCTCGCCTTCACACTGGCCAACGGATTCGCCTACGTCGAACTCGCGCGCCAAGCCGGTCTCTCGGTCGATGAGGTCGCGCCACGGCTCTCGTTCTTCTTCAACGCCCACATCGACTTCTTCGAAGAGATCGCCAAGTACCGAGCGGCGAGGCGACTGTGGGCGACGTGGATGAAGGACCACTACGGCGCGAGAAACGAACTCAGTTGGAAGCTCCGTTTCCACACCCAAACCGCCGGGGTCTCACTGACCGCCCAACAGCCCGAGGTCAACATCGCGCGCACCGCGATCGAGGCCCTCGCGGGCGTCCTGGGCGGCACCCAGTCGCTCCACACGAACTCCATGGACGAGGCCCTGGCCCTGCCGTCGGAGAAGGCGGCGCGAATCGCGCTGCGCACCCAGCAGGTGATCGCGCACGAGACCAACGTCACCAACGTCGCCGATCCACTTGGCGGTTCGTGGTTCGTCGAATCACTGACCGACGAGATGGCCGCTCAGGCCGAAGCGATCTTCGCCGAGATCTCAGCCATGGGTGAGGGCTCGATGCTCGAAGGCTGCATCAAGGGCATTGAAGAGAACTGGTTCCAGGGTCGCATCGCCGAGTCGGCCTACAACTTGGAGCGCTCGTTCAACCGGGGCACGCGCGTCATCGTCGGCGTGAACGACTTCACCGAGGGCAACGACGACGCGGACTTAGAGATTCTTCGCATCACCAACGAAGACGAACGCAAGCAGGTCGCTCGCCTCAATGACGTTCGCGGCGCTCGCGACGATGCGAAAGTATTGCTGGCCTTGGAAGAGTTGACCAGAGACGCGCTCGATCCCGAAGTGAATCTGATGCCGGCCTTGATCAACGCGAGCCGCGCCGACGTCACCGTCGGCGAGATGATGGGCGCCATGGAGAAGGTCTTCGGTCGCCACATCGAGGTGCCGACGCTATGACCGTCCGGGTCCTGGTCGCCAAAGTCGGTCTCGACGGACACGACCGCGGCATCAAAGTCGTCGCGCGACTACTGCGCGACGCGGGCATGGAGGTCGTCTACACCGGACTCTTCCAGACGCCCGAGACGGTGGCGATCGCGGCCATTCAAGAAGACGTCGACGTCGTCGGCCTCTCGATGCTGTCCGGGGCACATTTGACCCTGGCGCCAATGGTCGTCGAGGCACTTCGATCGAAGGGGTCCGACATCCCGGTCATCGTCGGTGGCATCGTGCCGAACAACGATCTCGAGGACATGCGCGCGGCCGGCGTGGCGGCGGTCTTCGGTCCCGGCGCGAGCGCCGAGGAGATGGTCGCGTCAATCAATGAAGTGGTGGCACGGGCCAGCTCGTAAGTCCCGCGTCGAGCGGAGGAGTCGACGCCCACGTCGCTACGAGACGGGCGTGATGAGATCGAGTTTCGTCGACCAGTTGTTGAGTATCTTGTCGGCGTCGGCGCCGAGGACGTCTTCGAGCATCGAGGCGTAGACGTCGCGAAAGTCGACCACGACCGCGAGGTCGCCCTGCACCAGGTTCGTGAGCGAGGGCTGTTCGCCATAGAAGCCACCGGCGACCCGGTTCCCGGCGACGAAGACCGGCGCGGACGTCCCGTGGTCGGTCCCCTCGCCCCCGTTCGCCTCGACTCGCCGACCGAACTCCGAATAGACCATGACGACGACGTCGTTCGCGCGCGCGGTCGTCCCGACTTGGGTGAGGAACGCGGTGATCGCGTCCGAGACCTGACCGACGAGCACGTTCTGTTGGCTCAGTTCGTCCGCGTGGGTGTCAAAACCACTGAGCGACACGGAGTACACCCGGGTCGGCACGTTGGCCGTAATCATGTTGGCCACGACGTCGAGTTGTTGGGCGAGCGGCGTCGCGGACGTCGGCGGGGCGTTCTGCAAGACCGGCGTGAGGGTGGACGACAGTGAAAAAAGGTCGCCGATGGAACCGGCGGCGTCGGCGATCAGCTCGGAGTCCTGAGTGGAGGAGACGGCGAGCAGTTCCAATTGGGTGGCCAGTGAACCGTTGGGGACCTGCAAGCCGCTGATCGGCACCATTGAACCGACCCGGTGGTCGCCGGCCAAGAGCGGCGTCAGCGTCGAGCCGACGCCGATCGCGCGGAAGGGGTCCCGCGGGAGCGAATCGAGGTAGCGGCCGATCCAACCACTCGAGATCTCCTCGATCGGCGATCCGCTCTGCCAGATCGCCATGGAAGAAAAGTGCGAGAGGTTCGGGTTGGGATAGCTCGTGCCGAGCACGATCGCCAGCTTGTTGGCCGTCCACAGCGACGCGAATCCCGTCATCGTGCCGTTCAGCGCCAGCGAATCGCTCAGGGGAATCACCTCGGACGCGTCAAGGGACATGTCGGGTCGATTCGACAGGTAGGCCGGATCCAAATACGGCACGACCGTATTGAGCCCGTCGTTGCCGCCGTAGAGCGTGACGATGACGAGGATCGGCGTGCCGAGCGGCAGCGGCGTCACGCTCGCGGCCTGGGCCACGTCCTGCATCGAGAGCGTCGCGGCGATCGTCGCGGCGCCGGTGTACTTGAGGAACTGACGGCGGTTGAAGTCGCACGGACTCATGCGTTCACCAAGTACTCGGGCGCGTTGAGCGCCAACAGCGCCAATCGAGCCGAGTCCGAGACGGCCTGATTGAGCGAGCGCTCGGTACGAACGCTCCACTGCGCGACGCCCAACCAGTCGGCGGCCGCTTGGACCATCTTTGATTTCGGCACCGAGGTGAGCGCATCGATATGACCGTTCTGAACGAGGTAGTAGGCGAGATTGATGCGGTACTGCGTCGCCGCCGCCGTCAGCCACGCCTCGTCGTAGGGCCAGCCGCCGACGCTGGGTGGATTGAAGGGGAACTGACCCATCGAATCCAGGTACCACGAGACCGCGCCCGAGGACGGGAGCTTCGAAGGTGTGACCCGCAACGCTCGACAAGCCGAGACGAACCACTCGACCGGGGACTTCGCCTGCGAGTACTGGGGCCGTCGCATGGCGGGATTGCGGGCGATTGAGTTGATGAGCGGTGAGATGTCGCGGTTCTCGAAGACTTTCGACAATGACGCGGGCGGCTCAATCGACGACGAGATGAATCGGAACCAGAGTCGTCGCGCGATGAACGTCGCGTTCTCGGGGCGCGACACGATCCAATCGCTCAAGGTCACCGCGTCAAAGACCTGTCGCTTGCCGAGCACGCTGACCTTGTCGTTGTCGTGCAGTTTGGGATCGAAGGTCACCGCGCCGCTCGTCTGATCGACGTTGTAGCCGGTGAAGCCGAGCGCCGCCTGGTGGACGTCGGACTGGGAGTAGTTACCGACGCCCAGGGTGAAGAGCTCCATGAATTCGCGACCGAGATTCTCATTGGGTGAGTACGCGACGTTCTCTTCCCCGTCGAGCCAAAAGATCAGCGCACCGTCGCGCACCATCGCCCTCGACATGTCCTTGAAGTTCCCCAACGCGTGCGTTCGCAACGTGTCGTTCTGGATCTTCATCGGCAGGGCGTAGGTGACCTTGGAGATCGAGGTCGCCCAATGGCCGTGCCAGAACCACGTCATACGCTCTACGAAGGGATAATCGGCGAGCACCATGCGGTCCATCCACCACATCGCCACGCTGACCGACTGGTCGTAGACCTCTTTCCAGTACGCCGCGCTCGCGGTCGGGTCCGAAGGCGCCTGACCCATGGTGGGAAAGGGCGGGGTCACCAGAGCGTTGAGACCGGGATCGGATCGACGCGCCAGGATCTTGGCGCGCGCCTGCGGGATGCCGCCGGCGAGCAACTGAAGGTACTCGCCGGGCTTGGGCCCGAGTCCGAAGCGGTGAACGAGACGCGACAACTCCAGTCGATCCGAGGCCGCCGTCATTCAGCGAGACTAGAACGTCGATCTCACTAAAAGTCTCGTGTGGATTGGAATTGTCCGAGATTTGTCTCGGCCCGCGGCCGGCTAGAAACAGGCGGCGAGATCGAAGAGCAGCGACTGTATGGTCCGCACGTAACTCAGCATCTGTTCGTCGGCCTCGGCCAACAGTTCGTCGGTGAGCAAACCGTTCGTTTGGGCCGTCGAACGCAGCGCGACTTGGAGCGTCGTGAGCCAGACCCACGCTTCGGCGTCATTCAAGAACTGTTCGTCGACCGTGAGACTGGCCAATTCGGCGTTGGTGGAGGTCTCGGTCTGGCGTGCGAGCATCGCGACCGGATTGTCTTGATCGAGACTCGGATCGATCGGACCCGTCAACGAGACGTGCCACTCGTGGTCGGGGTCGCGTTCGGCGGCTAAGACATTCGCGAACGCACTTCGAACAACGGAACGCCCGTAGTCGTTCATACGCACTTCAACCCGGCCGTCGCGACGACGCGTGAAGATCTTGCTGCCCGCCACTAAGCGTCCTGTTCGATCGTGCTCTGGAGTCCCGAGACCTGCAACTTGACGCAGTAGCTCTCGGCTCGTTCACGGTGTCCGGACCACACGAGTGCTCGGCCCTCGTGGTGCACCGCCAGCATCAATTGGGTGCATTTATTGTTCGAATAACCGAAGATCTTGCGGAAGATGACGACGACGACCGCCATGGGCGTGACGGGGTCGTTCCACACGATCACGTTCCAGGGTTTCTTGGTCTCGACGGCGTCTTCGGTCTGGACGTCACCCTCGGTCGTCGTGCGACGAAGTGGTTGCGTGGAGGCCATGTCACCAGTGTCCCAGACCGCCGTTTGAAATGAAAGTTACGAACGTAGTCTGGCCATGGGGAACACGAGAAAGGTGTCAGCCACGGTGGCCAGTGAAGCCCTGACACGGTTGCGACGACGCGTCAATCGCGATATCCGCAATGCCGTCGGACTGTCCAAGGAACCACCACCTCGCTGTAACGATCCCGACGAGGCGTACTTCGCCCTCGACAGCGTGGCGCGCATTATTCACGGCGACCTGCCGCCCATGCTGGTCGGCGGGCTCGGATCGCTGTTCATTCAGATGCTCCATCCCCACACCATGGCCGGCGTCGCCCAACATTCGCGCTACCGCGAAGACCCCCTCGGGCGACTCCTCCAGACGGCGAACTTCATCGGCTTCACGACCTACGGCACGAGGTCCGAGGCCTACGCGTCGATTGAACGGGTCCTCGCCGTGCACCAAGTCGTTCGTGGTGTCGCCGACGACGGCGTCCCCTACTTCGCGAACGATCCGCACCTCCTGGCGTGGGTCCACGCCGCCGAGACCTCGATGTTCCTCACGGCCTACCGACGCTTCGGCGTGGTGCGATTGAGCGACGAAGACGCCGATCGCTACGTGCTCGAAATGGCGAACCTGGCTCTCGACCTGGGCATGGTCGATCCGCCAACATCGGTGGCGGCACTGGAGGCCACCATCCAGCGATTCCGGCCCGAACTGCGTCTCAGTCCCGACGGCGCCACGGCGCGTGACTTCGTCGTGCACGGTGTCCAGCGCGGACCGATCCAGCGTTCGGTCAACTGGCTGCTCGTTCGCTGTTCGTTCGCCCTCATGACACCCTGGGAATTGGAGCTCCTCGGCGTGAAGCGCCGACCGTTGCGCAACCGGCTCTTCATCGTGCCAGCGACGGCGTTACTGTGTCGGCTGCTGCGCCTTTTCGTGCCGCCGCCGCCTAGGTAGCGAGCCCGAGTCCGCCGTCAACGACCACGACCTGGCCGGTCACGTACGCCGAACTCGCCAGCGCCACGATGACGTCCGCGACGTCCTCGGGCGTGCCGCTACGTTTCAATGGAGCGACGGCGCGCACGTATCCGCGCACGGTCTCCCAGTCCTCGGTCCACGGCGTGTCGATGAGTCCCGGCGCGACGGCGTTGACCCGCACCTCGGGCCCGACGACCTTGGCGAGCAGCGCGGTCATGTGATTGACCGCCGCCTTCGAGGCCGCGTAGGGAATCGAAGAACCGGTCTCTCGCACGCCCGCCAACGACGAGACGTTCACGATGGCGCCGTGACTCGCTCGCAGTGCGTCCATCGCCGCGACGCAGAGACTCCACGTACCAAAGACGTTGACTTCGAAGATCTCGCGCCACACGTCGAGCGACGCCGCCTGCAGGTCCGCGTGGGGAATCACTTTGGTCGTGCCCGCGTTGTTGATCAGAACGTCGAGGCGTCCGTAGTGTTCGAGGACCGCGGCGACGAGTCGCGTGCAATCCTCACTCTTGGCGACGTCGCCTTGCACGTAGATCGAGTTCGGCGTCGCGCCCGCGAGTCGTTCTCCCGCCTCGACACTGCGCACCGAGTTGAAGACCACGTGGTCGCCGTCCTTCGCGAAGCGAAGCGCCGTCGCCTCGCCGATGCCGCTCGTCGACCCGGTCACCAGGACGACGCGCTCGGCCACCGCTATCTCCGTCGCAGTCGCCACGAGCCGGCCCAGTGTTGACCCGGCTCGAGCACCACGACGTCCTTGCCACTGCGCAGCGCGTCCGGCGGACAGGTCATTGGTTCGACGGCGACCGCGGTGCGACGGCGACCCCTTTCCAGGTGGTCGCCGGTGAAGACCTGGAGATACGGGAAGTTGCGATCGACACTCAACTCGATCTCACCGCCAGTCGAATCGGCAAGGACCACGGTGGCGAGTCCGGAATCGTCACGCACCAGTTCGGTGAACGTCGTGTCGAGCACGTGTCCGCTCACTGATTTGCGGGTCGTGAAGTCCAAATTGCCTCCGACCACCGGCAAGATCTCACCGGTCGGTAGTTGGCGATCGTTCAGCGCGACGTACGCCTTGGCCGGGATCTCCAACTCGGCCCCTTCGATCGTTGGTGTCGTGACCGCGAGGTAGGGATGGAAGCCCACGCCGAAGGGTATCGGTACGTCGTCGCGATTGGTCACGGTCGTCGTGACCGTCAGACCGAGTCGTCCCAGGTGATAGGTCACGTTGATCTCGCTGAGGAAGGGATACTCGGGCGACGGGTGCAAGAGCAGCGTCAGGGAACAGCGATTCTGGTTGACCGAGTCGATCCGAAACGGCCGCCAGCGCACGAGTCCGTGAATCGCCGTTGCGTGCGCGACGTCATCGATCGTGGGACGGGCGGTTCGATCGGAGAACGCCCACTGCCCGTCGCCCATACGGTTCGGCCACGGGAAGAGCACCTGTCCCCTCGCCCCCGTGGGCACCTCTTCGCCGGCGAAGCCCTCGATAACGCTGAGTCCGCCCTTCACGAAGGTCCGCAGCGTCGCTCCGACCTCGGTGATCACGGCCCGTTCCTCGCCGTGGGCAATGGCAATCTGTTCACCGGATGGAAGCATCAGTGGCTTTTCCCTCTAATCACTGGCGTGTAACGTACGCCCGATATCGTACGCCGTATGCGAATCCTCATAACCAACGACGACGGAATCTCCGCTCTGGGCCTCGAGGTGCTGGCGCGAAACGTGGAGCGCTGGATTGACGAAGCCCCCGCGGACGAGGTCCGCGAAGCCATCGTCGTGGCGCCGAGTGAGAACCACTCCGGCATGTCCTCGGCGGTCGGCGACGTCTTTACCCACCCCAGCGTTCACTACGAACGGCGCAGCATCCCGGGAGCGGAATCACTCGTGGCGTACTCCCTCGAGGCTCCCCCGGCGTTGTGCGCGATCCTCGGCGCCGTGGGCAGCTTCGAGTTTCAACCGGACCTGATTCTCTCGGGTATCAACGCCGGCGCGAACGTCGGGCGAAGCGTCCTGCACTCGGGCACGATCGGCGCCATACTCACCGGCGCGCAACTCGGCCTCTCGGGACTCGCGGTCTCGGTGCAGTGGGGCGAGAACGTCCATTACGACACCGCCGGCGAGGTCGCGATCGAGGTCCTCCAGGAACTGATGAACGCGCCGTCTCGTACCCTTTTCAACCTCAACGTGCCGAATCTCTCGGCGGCCGAAATGAAGGGCGTACGCCGTGGGCGCATCTCGCGCGCCGGCGTCGTGAAGTCCGCGCGCCCGTCGATCAATGGTGAAGCACTCGGTGACGAGGGAGAACTGACGTTGCGACTCGGCGCGGCGACGCCCGACATCGGCGACGTCAGTGACGAGGACGCCGATGAGGACGGAGCGTTACTCGTGGCCGGTTACGCGTCACTGACGCCGCTGCGCGGTCCCCACGAGGACGCGGACCCGGGACTCGACGGCCTCGTTCATTCGGCCCTGGAAGCGATCGCCCGGCACCTGAACAAGGTCCGCTAGTCGTCCGTAGGGCGACGGCGCTGTTCCTTCACTCGACTTCGGGCTTTCTTGTCGTCGACTCGACGAACCTTCGAACCCTTCGTCGGCTTGGTCGCGCGTCGCGGTGGCAGACGGGTCAACGCAACGGCGATCTTCTGGGCCAACTGTTCGAGCGCGGCACCGCGATTCTGTCCCTGCGAGCGGAATCGACCGGCGCTCGCGCGAACGACCGGTCCAAGTTTTTCCAAGAGCAACTCGCGGTCGGCGTTCGAGAGGACCTGGGACTCTCTCACGTCGAAGGACGCCACGACGCGCGTCAGTGATCGATTCGCGTGCTGACCCCCCGGACCGCCGGACGTCGTCACGCGAAGGACGATTTCGTCCGACGGAATGGTGAGGCGATTTCGAATGAAGAGCGAACCGTCTTCGAGCCCGTGTGGCGAACTCATTGGGCGCGCGCCGAAAATCGGACCATCGCCAACTGACTCGACGTGGCCACGAGTTGATCACGGTCGTCGAACAGTTCGCAGCGTTCCTCCACCAGACCGTCGGTGATGACCACGCACCACTGGCGCGCTCGCAACCATTCACCGTTCGGTATTTGGTGGACGTAGGACGTCAACTGGAGGGTCGGCACCCACCCCGAGGAACCAAGTGGAAAGGTGGCGGGCGGCAAACCGTCGCTCGCGAAGAGCAGGGTCCACGCGTCCCACGTCCCAACGCCATCGTTGAGACGAAGCCAGCCCTTCACCTCCGCGAGGTCGCTGCGTTCGCCGTCCAACCACATCGCGCACGTGGGGTCCAAACGAAAATCGACCACGCTCATGAGCTTGATCTCCTCGACCACCGTACGCCGTAGGCACTCCTCGAGAGGGGCCAGCGCCGGTAGTTCGTCGAGGCGGTAACGAACCGTGGCGTCGTCGGCGAGAGTGCCCAGGGTGACCAGTGACTCGGACGTGACCGCTTCGTCTTGGACGAGTTCGACGTGAACGAACGTGACGCTCCGACCCACTCGTCGCACTTTGGTGTGCAGTTCCACCGGACCGACGTTCGGGGCCGTGACGTAGTTCGTCGTGATGGCCGTGGTGTGGACGTGGGCCGATCCCTCGTCGCTCGCGGCCGCCAGTGCCGCGTTCGCCAAGAGGCACTGGAGGTACCCGCCGTTCGGGTGTCCCACCACCGTGTAATCATCGGATATCTGCGCGGCGTAGCGTCCGGGACCGATCGGATCGACGGCCGCCGCGTCGCGCAATGAACGGCTCTCGGGCGCGGCGCTCATAGGGAAACCTTAACGGTGGATTTCCTTCGAACCGTTAGATTGGCCAATGAGAAAGAGGTTTCGATGAGGACCATTCCCTATTTCATTAACGATGAGCGCGTCGATGGGGCGGGCGATCTACTCGTCTTCAACCCGGCGACCGGTGATGTCAACGCCCACGTCCCCATCGCCGACGCGAAGCTCGTCGACGACGTCGTTACGATCGCGCGTGGCGCCGCCGACGGTTGGCGTAATTCCTCGCTCTCCCAGCGCACCAACGTCCTCTTCACGCTGCGCCAACTCCTCGTCGAACACGCCGACGAACTGGCGGCCCTGATCACCCAAGAACACGGCAAGACCCTCGCCGACGCGAAGGGTGAACTGGCGCGCGGTCTCGAGAACGTGGAATACGCCTGTGGGCTCACCGAGCACATGAAGGGTGAGTTCTCCAGCCAAGTCGCCGACGGCGTCGACGTGCATTCGGTACGCGAACCGGTCGGTGTCGTGGCCGCGATCACGCCGTTCAACTTCCCGATCATGGTGCCCCTGTGGATGACCGCGAACGCGATCGCGACCGGCAACGCCGTGATCTTGAAGCCGTCCGAGCGCGACCCTTCGGTGTCGGTTCGCTTGGGCGAACTGCTTCGTGAAGGCGGTCTGCCCAAGGGCGTCTTCAACGTGATCCACGGCAACGCCGACACGGTCAACCAACTCCTCGAGCACCCGGGCATCGACGCGGTGAGCTTCGTCGGCTCGACCCCGGTCGCTCGTCACGTGTACCTCACCGGCACCGCGCACGGCAAGCGCGTGCAGGCGCTCGGTGGAGCCAAGAACCACATGGTCGTCTTGCCCGACGCCGATCTCGACATCGCGGCCGACGCCGCTATCAACGCCGGGTTCGGCTCGGCCGGTGAACGGTGCATGGCGATCAGCGTCGTCGTCGCGGTCGGGGACATCGCCGACGAACTGATCGGGCGCATCACGGAACGACTGGACCGTTTGACGGTCGGACCGGGCGACGATCCGAGTAGCGACTTTGGTCCGGTCATCACGAGAGAGCACCGCGACCGCGTCGTGGGCTACGTGACCTCCGCGCCGAGCGAGGGCATCACCGTCGTGCGCGACGGCACCTCGTGGGCCGACAAGCCCGGGTTCTTCGTGGGGCCCTGCCTGCTCGACGGCGTCGAGCCGGGGATGAAGGCCTACGATGACGAGATCTTTGGTCCGGTACTCGGCGTGTCGCGTGTCGCCTCCTACGCCGAGGCGGTCGCCATGGTGAACGCCAATCAGTACGGCAACGGCGTGGCGATCTTCACCCGCGACGGCAACACAGCGCGGCTCTTCTCGCGCGAAGTGAGCGTCGGGATGATCGGCGTCAACGTGCCGATTCCGGTGCCGATCGCCGCCTACTCATTCGGCGGATGGAAGAATTCTCTCTTCGGCCACAGTCACATCTACGGACCCGAGGGCTTCGCCTTCTACACGCGCGCCAAGGTCGTCACGACACGCTGGCCCCAACCCTCGGAGTCACAGATCGATCTCGGCTTCCCGACCACCCGCTAAGTGGTGGTCGCCTCGGTTCACACCTTTTTCCACGGCGTCGGCGACGGGCTGCGCGAGGCCCTGGCGATGCTGTGGATCACGTGGTGGCCGCTGGTCCTCGGATTCACGTTGTCCGGTTTCGTCCAGAGCCTGCTCCCGCGCGACGGCCTACGCGCCCAACTCGGACGGACTACCGCCGCGTCCGTGGCGAAGGCCTCGGTGCTCGGCGTCATCTCGTCGTCGTGCAGTTACGCCGCCAGTGCGATGTCGCGCGCGCTCTTCGCGCGCGGCGCGTCGTGGACGAATTCGATCATCTTCATGATCGCGTCGACGAACCTGGTGATCGAACTGGGCATCGTCTTGTACCTGTTGCTCGGGTGGCAGTTCGTCGTGGCGCAGTTCGTCGGCGGCGCGCTCATGATCGCGGCGCTGTCGTTCACCACGCACTACGTCTTCTCGCGGCGCTACCAAGACGCGATGCGCGAGCGGGTGTTGCGAGACTCGCCGCCCGCGATGAGCTCGCTCACCCAGACCTGGCGCGAACGGGCGCGCGATAAGGAGAACTACCGACTCGCCGCGCGCTTCACCATTGGGGATCTCACGATGCTGCGTAAGGAACTGCTCGCCGGCTTCGTCGTGGCCGGCTTCCTGATGTCCGACGTCCCGAATCGCTGGTGGTCGCATCTGTTCGTCAGTGGTCACGGAATCTGGACGGTACTGGAGAACGTCGCGATCGCTCCCGTACTGGCCGTCATCTCCTTCGTCTGTTCGGTCGGCAACATCCCTCTCGCCGCCGCGCTCTGGGCGCACGGCGTCGCCTTCGGCGGCGTGATCAGTTTCATCTTCGCCGACCTCGTGACGCTGCCCCTGCTGTTCATCTACCGACGTTTCTACGGCACGAGGGCCGCGCTTCGACTCTTCGGCCTCTTTTGGTTCGTGATGAGCGCGAGCGGGCTCGTCGTCGACCGGCTCTTTCATCTCGCGTCGTTGGTGCCCAGTTCGCACCACACCCGCTTCGCGAGCGGCAACTTCGCGCTCGGTTGGACCCTGGCGCTCAACATCGTCGCGACCGGCGTGCTGGTGACGCTCTGGTTCTTGGCGCGCAACAGTCGTCATTCGACGTCAGTCGCCACCGATCCCATCTGCGGCATGGCGGTCAACACTTCGGCGCCGGGCGCCACGCGTCACCTCGAGCACGTCGACTACTACTTCTGTTCGCCCCGGTGTGCCGAACGCTTCGATCAGCGCCAACGCACCGGCGTCATTGACGACGTCGCGGGCGACGCCATGGATTCGCACTGAATACGGCGCGACGCTCGGCGGTTCTCGCCCAACGGAGCCCCCAGGAACGGCGTCGCCTACTATTTCTCCAGCGAAGGCGGTCGCTGTGTTCCTCTCGGGAGCGAGTTCAGCGACGCCGGGCATCACACAGTCAGGACGTCAAGGTATTCATGAGTAAGCAGCACACCAGTGTCCGGTCCTACGGCGTCCTCATCGACGCCACTCGGGTCGCGCTCGTTCGTTCCTCCAATCCTCGCCACACCCCGCCCCTGTGGTGGCTGCCCGGCGGCGGCATCGACTTTGGTGAGGCGCCGGAAGACACGTTGATTCGTGAGTTCCGTGAAGAGACGGGCCTCGAGGTCCAGCATCCGGTCCTGCTCGGCGTGACCAGCGACGTGCGCCGTCGCGACAACGGCGACAAGATCCACACGGTGCGCATCCTGTTCACCGTCGAATTGGCCGGCGGTGAACTCCACCACGAGGTCCACGGCACGACCGACCACGCGGCGTGGTTCGAACTTCGCGACCTCGAGAGTATGAACATCGCCGAATACGCGCAGGCGGCGATCGCCGCGGCTCAGGGGAAGTAGATCCCCGGCATCTCGCGCTTGACGAATTTTCCCGCGGCGTTTCGCGGCAGCGGCGAGCTCGTGATCGAGACGCGAGTCGGGACCTTGAAGTTCGCCAGTCGCGTCTGAAGGTGGACCCGCAACTCGTCCTCACTGAGGTGCTCGCCCGGCTTCAACATCACGGCGCACGCGACGACCTCACCGAGGCGCTCGTCCGGTAGTCCGAAGACCGCGGCCTCGTAGACCGCGGGGTGCTCGTAGATCGCGGCCTCGACCTCGGCGGAGTAGACGTTCTCCCCCGCGCGAAGGATCATGTCCTTCACGCGGTCCTCCACGAAGAGGTACCCGTCGTCGTCGATATGACCGAGGTCGCCCGATCGCAGCCACCCGTCAACGATGGTCTCGGTCGTCGCCTCGGGCTGTCGCCAGTAGCCCCGAATGAGCGTCGGCGATTTCATCCAAATTTCGCCGTTCTCATTCGGGCCCAGGGTGCGCATCGCTTCATCGCGGATTTCGACCTCCATGACCAGCGTCGGGACCGGTCCCGTCGAATTGGGATGGGAGACGGAGTCGTCGCCTTCGATACGCGGACCGTAGGCGTTGGTCTCGGTCATGCCGTAGCCGAGGCCCGAACGACCATTCTTGAATGAGTTGTTGATCCGGTTGATCAGGGTCGGTGGCGCCGGCGCGCCGCCGCCGCCGACCGAGGTCAACGACGACGTGTCGTAGTCCGAGAACTGCTGTGACTCGACAAGGTCCCAGGACTGCGTCGGCACGCCCACGAAGGTCGTCACCTTGTGACGCTCGATGAGCTGTAACGCTCGTTCCGGATCCCAGCGGTACATCATCACCAGTTTCAGGTGAACGCTGAAGCACGACATCATGACCGGGATGCACCCCGTCACGTGGAAGAGCGGGACGATCAAGATGAAACACGGCGGCAGGGCGCTCGTCGGTTCGTCGGGCCCACGGCGCACCGCGGCCACGGCCACGCCCGAGGAGAAGGCGTAGACCGTTTGCGCGATAGTGCCGTGCGTCGAGACCGCGCCCTTGGGATAGCCGGTCGTGCCCGAGGTGTAGAGGATCGTCGCGTCCATGTCCGCGCTGAGTTCGACTTCCGGCATCGCGACCCCGCGTACGACCACGTCGTGCCAGTGTTCAACGTTCGGCGCCAGCGGCGCGAGCTTGTCCAGGCGCACGCCGAGCATTCGAACGTTGGCTCGCTGACACGCGTCGGCGCCGCGTTCGATTCGCTCGGTGTCGCCGATGAGGACCGACAGTTGTGCGTCGTTGATGGCGTACTCCAACTCTTGGCCGGTCCACCAGGCGTTCATCGAGACCGAGATCGCCCCGATCGAAAGGATCGCGGCGAACGAGATGATCCACTCCGGATAGTTGCGCATGGCGATGCCGACGCGGTCGCCCGGTTTGACGCCGTAGTGGTGAACGAGCGCGTGACTGAGGGCGTCGACCTCTTCCATCACCTCGGCGAACGTCCAGTCCTCGTCTTCGTACACGATGAACGTCTCATCGATGCCGCGCGCCGTCTCGAACAACTGACGCAGGTCAGACGGTGCGTTCTTGAAGGTCCGATTCGTGACGCCGTCACGTTCGACGTCGATCACTTCGAACGGACTGCCGGGTCCACCCACCACGGCGTTCGCCTCTTGAAAGCTCAGTCCCACCGGACCCTCCTTAGTGTTGCCAAATACTAGGCAACGAAGGGACGGAGATTGTGACAGCACGAAGAGGCATTATCGGCTGAAGTGACGCGAGCAACGTGGCGAATTAGGCGAGGAGCGCGGCCGCGGCGGCCTTCTGCGTCAACCGCTCGACGCCCTCGCCGAGTTTGGCGACGAATTCACTGAGATCCTGTCGGGCCTTCTCCGCTTCGGCACTGAGACCGGCCAAGTGATCGACGTCCCAGAGACCGAGCACTGGATCGACCACGTCGCGCAAGAACTGCTTGAGGCCGTAAATACCTTCGCGCGCGATGCGCACGGCGTGTCGAGTGAAGTTCGGGATTCCGGTACCGGGCATCGCGAAGTCGCGCACCTGCTTGGCAACCGCGATCATCATGGTGGAGGGGTCGATGGCGAAGGCCGCGAGCGTGAGGTCGCGGTAGAAGAGGTAGTGCTTGGTCTCGTCGCCGGCGATGAGGCCCAACACGTTTCGACCGATCTTGTCGTCCTTGGGCAGCTTCGCCCCGGTGTTGCGGTGCGCGATCTGTGTCGCGCGTTCCTGGAACGACACGTAGGCGATCAACTCGGCCATGTCGTTGGGTTGGGGTACCTGGCCCTTTTTCATCTGCACGCGACGACCGTCTTCGAGCAGGGTCGGGTCAATGCAACGACTGACGTGCACCCAGTCACGCATGACCATGGCGTGGCGGTTCTCCTCCATCGTCCACTGATGATTCCAGTCGACGATGGGGTGATCCTTGGGGGCGTGACTGAGCAGGGTATGGGTGTAGTACGGCAGGTTGTCCTCAGTGAGCAGGTTCACGTAGATCGAACTACGCACACCCTCATTGAGTGGATACTGCGACGGCTCCCACGGCACGTCCGCGAAGTTTTCGCCCTCGCCCCAATTGATCTGCTCGTGTGGATACCAGAGGCGCGGTGCCTCAAGGTGTCGGTTATAGAGGCGCTCGACGTCGGGCGCAATTTCACAGAGGAGATCGGTACGGCTTTTCGGGGAACTCTTAAGGACCATCGACTGCCTTCCACTCGCGCGACGAGGTGAGTTGTGTCTTCAAGCGTAATACTCCACGCCATATGACAATCTATTAACTTGTGATTCGCTGCACAAGACGCTGACGTAGTCTGGCGGTTTCATGAAACTCATCGAGACGCTCGTTCCTGCCGATTTTCGCAGCTCTATCACCGGCCCACTGCGCCGGTACTTCACCGGCACGTTCGTTTCGTGCATGGGTCAAGGTCTGACGCTCTCGCTCTTCGTGGTCTACCTGCACAACGTGCGCGGCTTCTCCACGGACTTCGCCACGCTCCTACTCTCCGCCGCCGCGCTCGTCGGCATCGGTAGCAGCCCCGTTTGGGGATCGCTCACCGACCGATTCGGCCCGATCCGCGTGATCATGGTCGCGGTCATCGCCGACGCCGCGTCGCTGATTCTCTGGGCGCACGCGCATACCGAATCCCGAGCCACCGTGGCGGCGCTGTTGCTCGCGCTCTTCGGCGGCGCCGGCTGGGGGCCGAGCAGCACGTTGCTCTCTCGAATCGTGCCGTCCGAACATCGCCAGCGGGCTTTCGGTTTCAACTTCATGTTGGTGAATCTCGGCATCGGATTCGGCGGTCTCGTCTCGGCGAGCATCGTCGACCTCCATCACCCGGAGTCCTTCGTCATCCTCTACACCTTCAACGCGGGCATCACTCTGATGGGCGGTTTGATCGTCCTTTCGCTTTGGCGCTACGGGGGTCCGATCAAAGAACTCCGAGATGACGCGACACTGAAGGCCGAGGGTTGGGGCGAGGTGCTGCGTGATCGTCGCCTGCGACGCTACGTGCTCGCGGCCGTCGTCTTGATGATCGGCGGCTACGGCTCCCAGGAAGCGGGCTTCAGTCTGTTCGTGGTGAACAACTTGAAACTGCCGATTCACGTGATCGGCATCATCTTCTTCTTCAATACCACCACCATCGTCTGCTCTCAACTCTGGGTCTTGAATAAGATTGAGGGCAAGAGCCGCACGAAGGTCATGGCGACGGTCGCACTCTTCTGGCTCGTCTTCTGGGTGATCCTCGACGCCGCGCTCGCGCTCCCGAAGGTGCTCGCGATCGTGTCACTGTGTGCCGCGATGGTGATCTTCGCCCTCGGCGAGACGATGCTCTCGCCGGTGGGACCAGCGCTCGTGAATGAGATCGCCCCGGAACACCTGCGGGGCCGCTACAACGCGGCCGCCGGTCTGGCCTGGGGCGTCTCGGGCACGCTCGCCCCGGCGATCACGGCGCTCTATTTCAACGATCACCTCGGCGACTGGTGGCCCCTGGGTACTGGCGTCACGGCGCTGGTGGGCGGAGCGCTCATGCTGCGGCTTAAACACCTCTTGAGTGCCAGCGAAGACGGGCGCGAGCCCCACCCCTCTCACCACGTCGTCGAGTAGCCGCCGTGCACTTCACGCGCATCGACGCGAACAGCGACGAGAAGTTCGACGCGTGGTTCGGTGTGCTCCAGCGCTCCGAGCGGAGCCGAGACGGTGAGTCCGGGCAGGGTTGGCACCCCGATGAGTGGCGCGCTCGGTCGATCGACGAAACGGCACCGAGGGTCTTTCACCTCTACTCCTACGGCCCCACGGCGGAGCGACCGGTCGCGGTCGGCGCCCTCGAAGTCACCCGCGACGACAATCTCGCTTTCATCGAAGGGAACCTCTTCGTCGATCCCGCCGAACGGCGCCGCGGTTACGGCTCGACGCTCCTTCAAGAGCTCGAAGCCGCCGCGCGCGATCTCAGACGCCCGACGCTGGTCATCTTCGTGATCGAAGGTTCGCGCGAGATCGGCTCGGGTCCCAACCGCTCCTTCGCCGCCGGTCACGGATACCGCATCGCCGAGGAGCACGTGCGTCGCGACCTCGAATGGCCCCGCCCGAGCGGCGAGCTCGATCACCTCTGGGAAACGTGGAGTCCATTCGCCACGGACTACGAGATCATCTCGTGGACCGACGGCACGCCCGAAGAGCTCGTCGAGGCACGGGCGCACCTTTCGGCGATCATGCCGACCGAGGCGCCGCACGTCGACATCGACGTCGAGGCCGAACACTGGGACGCCGCGCGGGTGCGCCTCCACGAGGCGACCACGCACCGGATGGGTCGCGACCTACTCGTCGCGGCGGCCCGGCATCGAGCGAGCGGCGAACTCGTGGGCTACAGCGAACTGACCGTGTCGCGCGATCAGCCCCAAACGGCCTATCAGTGGGACACGCTGGTCGTTCGTCGCCACCGGGGTCACCGACTCGGCGGTCTCTTGAAAGTGGCGACCATGCGACTACTCGAGTCCGGGCAGTACCCGACGAGAAAGATCACGACGTTCAACTCGATGCTGAACGAGCCAATGATCGCGGTGAACGAGGCGCTCGGGGCTCGTGTCGCCGGCGCCATGGTGGCGTGGCGCAAGGACCTCTAGGGCTTGACCTTCCTCGGGCCTTCGACGATCATCTCGCGCACCTCGGAGAAATTCATGTTGTACGGACCGATCCAGCTCAAGAACCAGTCGACCCCGGCCCTCGCCCACGGTGAGGGATCGTCGCCGATGAAGCCACTGACGACAACGTCGAAGTGTTCGAGATCGGCGCCGTCCTCACTCAGTCGCTGACGCAACGCGACGACATCGTTGGGGTCCTTCATTTGAATCACGAAGACGCCACCGAAGCGCGCGGCGCGACGGATGGGCGCGCGATTCGGCCAGCGCGCGGCGAGCCATATCGGAATACCGCTCTCGCGTGCGGCCGTCGGCTGAAACGTCACGTCATTCGCTTGGTAGGTCTCACCCCAGTGGTTGACCGGGCCACCGGACAGCAGTCCCGTCAAGACCTCGAGTCCTTCGCTCAGCATTCGACCGCGTACCTTCGCGTCAGTGGCTTCGCCAAACTTTGAGAGTTCACCGGATTCACCGTCGTCACCGATGCCGAATCCGAGGATCAAGCGTCCGTTCGAGAGAAGGTCGAGTGTCACGGCCTGGCGAGCTACGACCTGGGGCCGACGGCGATTGAGCGGCGTGACCATCGCACCGAGTTGGATGCTCGACGTTCCGGTCGCGATGGCGGCGAGCGAAATGTACGGGTCGAGGATCTTGGTGACTCCTCCGGCGTACAGCAGGTGGTCCCAGAGGAAGATGCCGTCCCAGCCAGCCGCTTCGGCCATTTGGGCCAATTCGACGAGCCGATGGGGATCGGCCACGCCGTCAAAGGGAGGGAAAAATAGGCCTTGGCGCACGATAAGTCACTACTCCGAACTGAGTCGATTGTCGAGCGTTTCGAAACGGGCGACTATCGCGACTTCTTGTTCTCCCACGGCACTTTCTCACCGGACGCCTTGAAGAGGCGGTACGACAAAACGGCCTGAACGACGCCCGCGATGATCGTCAGGTACATGCCGTACTGGGGGCCGTAGCCGAAGCCCTTGGGAATCGTCAGCCACCGTAGAAGGACGATGAGCGTGCCGATTGCTGAGAGTCCGAGCACGGTGACGCCCGGTCCGTAGGAATTCTTCGGCATGTTCGAGCCGGATCGCAGCATCACGAGATATACCGCGGCGGCAATGATCAGGATTGCGCCGATCCATCCGTAACTCGTACTAAAGCCACTTACCGAAAATGGTCCGGCACCCCACCACGGCAAGAACAGGCAAATGAGGGTCAACGCTCCGGCACCGGCAACGATGCGGTCGGACGTGTCAAGTTTCTTCATATCGAATTGGGCCATTGGCTCCCCCTGCTTTTGAGTGTTCTTATAGATATCACAATGGACAGGTCGCTGCACGATATTTGAATGCACCTCGCTCGCGCGAGTACCACGTGCGTGACGCGAGTGTGAAAAAGTGAACATTTTCGACGATCCATCACGGAATGCCACGTAGTCGGGCGATAGTTACACTCAACGTCGTGACCGCCGGCTACTCAGGGACACCCTTGGCCAAGAAGTTGGGCGTAAAAGAGGGCCATCGGGTGACGTTGATCGACGCTCCTCATGACTGGGCGATCGGCGACCTCCCATCCAGCGTGCGACTCCTTCGTCGAAGTGGTACTACGACGTCGGACGTGGTCATCGCGTTCATCAACGACGCCGCGTCGTTAGACCGCGAGATCGAGTCGCTTGCCAACACGATCACACCGGACGGATCACTGTGGATCGCATGGCCCCGCAAAGCTGCGGGTCATCGCTCGGACATCACTGACAACATCGTTCGAAATACGGTACTGCCTCTCGGTCTCGTCGACGTGAAGGTCGCGGCGTTAGACGACGACTGGTCAGCCCTCAAGATGGTGTGGCGCAAGGAGTTACGCGCGACACGCCGGTAACCACTTCGGCGCTCACCGACGTGGGTCCCTTATGGCCCCTCGGTGCCGTTAGGGCCACACGAACGCGGATCCCACGGCTGCAACGCTTGCGTGACGTCGGTCGGTGCCGAGAGTTCAGTGTCGTGCTTGACGGCCGACGGATCGACGACGGTTATCTGAGTGACCGGCTTTGTGGTCGTCGTCGTTGCCGTTGCGTGGCGCTTCTTCTTGAGCGTGGTGGTGGTCGTCGACGTTTTGTGCGGCGGAGCGAGAACGCTGACGTCCGAGCCAGTCAGCACCGTCACGTCGGCACCGGTGGTCGTTCGTCCGAGCGCCATCACCGCCGGTCCCTCGATCGTATGGAGAACAGCCTGCGCCGCGGCCAACGACGTCGCGGAGTTGTTGGCGTGATAGACCACGGTCTCTTCACGAACACCGAAGGGGGTCGCCGTTCCGACGCCGCGGATTACGAAGCCACGACGACGAAGACCGGCCGCGACGACGTGCTGCTGGTTGAGGACACCCGTTCCGTCCAACACTGAAACGGTGATGGTCGAGCTCGCGGGCAGTGGCTGGCCGTCCATCGTGTTGATATCTGGAGCGACGTTCAAGAATCGATCGACCGTCTGGGTGACACCGGGCTCGATCGGGAACTCGACGTCACCGTAGTAATAGCCCTGGTAGAGGTAGCCGTTTGGTGTCTCGACGAGCACGACCGGCACCGTCAATTCCGGCACTGAGCCAACCGAGACGCCGTGGAAGTGTTCGGCGAGACTGAGTAGGGCGCTCGTGGTAAGTCCCTGATCAACCGTCAGATATCGGGCGACCGACGTCGCCAGACGTTGGTCGGTCAGTGGGTTCGCGATGCCCTTCGCCTTGACGGCGTCGGCCAAGACCTTCAAGAACTCGTGGTCGCGTCGAATGCGCGCGAGGTCCGACAGCGCCTCTTGAGGCCACGTGCGATAGTCCGTGCCGTCGCCGGGAAAGCGTATCTGCAAATGGCGAGCCCGCACGACCTGCAGCGCGCGAGTTCCGTTGAGTTGGATACATCCGGGATGACGTACGTACAAACCGGAGTAGGCGTCGAATACTTCCATCGGGAAGTACATCTTGATTCCGCCGAGCACGTTCACGACGTCGGCGAACGTGTCGAAATTCAATTCGACGTAGTGGTTGATCGGAATGCCGAAGTCCTCTTGGATCGCCGCGACGAGCTGCGAGGGTCCGTTGTAGAGGGCGGCGTCGATCTTATTCGCGCCGTCGATACGTGCGTTCGGGACGAACACGTCACGGGGCAACGACAGAATCGACACCTGGTTGGTCGTCAGATTGAGGTGCAGGATCATGACGACGTCGCTGTTGACCCCGGTCACGCCCTGGGAACAGAGTCCGTACGCCTTGTTCTGTACCTTGAGACCACAACGAGTCGTTGAACCGACCAACAGGATGTTCTCGGTGTTGTGGTACGTCTGCTTGGTCTCGGAACCAACATTGACGTGATTGATCAAGTGGTTGATGTACCAATAATCACCGCCCACCGCCGCGATGATGATCACGACGACAGTGGCGAGTGTGACGAGGATGATCTTTTTCGGTGAGCGCTTCGCCCTCTGGCGGTGACGCGGTCCGCCTTGACGCCCTTCGACGGCTTGGCCGAGCGATTCGAGACCGGCTCGATTCGGTACGCGCGGCGCTGGAGTACCGGAATCCGACATGGATCGATTTTACTTGAACGCCTCAACGAGACGGGGAGGTCGAACGACACGTTCAACCAAGACGGTTCAATCCCGCGCTTAGATGGAGCGACCAGTGTTTTCCCAGTAGGGCTGGCGGAGCTTGCGCTTGAACATCTTGCCCGAATCCTCTCGCGGCAGCGCTTCGTGAAACGTGACGACCTTGGGCACCTTGAAACCGGCCAAGTGCTCGCGAACGTGAGCACGAATATCGTCGGCGCTCAGGGTCACTCCCTCGTCGAGTTTGATCGCGGCCGCGATCGATTCGCCGTACTCGTCGTCGGGGATACCAAAGACCGCGCAGTCCGCGACACCCGTGAGCTTCAAGAGGCAGGCTTCGATCTCGATTGGATAGATGTTGACGCCGCCCGAGATGATCATGTCGCGTGCGCGGTCACAGAGATACAAGAAGCCGTCGGCGTCGAGGAACCCGATATCGCCACACGTGATGAGTCCGTCGCGCTCTATTTCGGCGCGCGCCTCGGACTTGCCGAAGTACGTGAAATCTGAATTCGCTCGGGCCCGAACGAACACCTCGCCGGACTCACCGACCGGGACCGGTCCGACGTCGTTGATGATTCGAACGTCACTCGATGGCAGGGGACGCCCGACCGTGCCCGGATGCGCGAGCCATTCCTCGCTGGTGCACCCGGTGACGAATCCCACCTCGGTACTGCCGTAGAACTCGTCCACGATCGGTCCCCACCACTCGATCATCGCGCGCTTCACGTCCGGTGGACACGGCGCGGCGGTGTGCGATACGTGGCGTAGCGAGGACAGATCGTAACGGCTCCGCACCTCTGGCGGAAGTCGCAGGAGCCGAACGAACATCGTCGGCACCATATACATCGAGGTGATGCGATGACGCTCAATCAAGGCGAGGATCTCCTCCGGGTCGAAGCGGTCCTCGAGCACCAACAACGCGCCGTAGGCGCGCGCGGCCACCAGCGCGTAGGCGTAGGGCGCCGAGTGGTACATCGGCCCGGCGATGATGGTGCGCATACCGGGCCACGCGCCGAAGAGCTTGGTCACTTCAGTCAAGTAGTCAATGGCGAGCGACCCGTCATTCGTGCCGGGCAGCCGTCGAACTCCTTTGGGGTGTCCCGTCGTGCCGGAGGTATAGATCATCGACAGTGGATCGCCGATGTAGGCGTCACGGATCTCGTCGAAGCCCTCGAGCCACGTCGACCATACCGTGACGTCACTCGGAAGCGCGGCGGCAGCGGCAGCGATTTCGAAACTCTCGACGATGCTCGGCGGTGTCGCGACGCCCAAAATCGTGACCGAGGGCGGCAACGCGTGGCGAACGTGCTCCAAGAGATCAGCGTGCGCCACGACGACGGCCGCTTGAGAGTCATTGACGACGTAGGCCACCTCTTCGGCGCTGCCGTGCCAGTTGATGGGCACCGTCGCCGCGCCGAGCGCCGACGTGGCGAACGCCGCTTCGAAGAACTCGTGGCTGTTTCGCAGCAGGAGCGCGACGGAGCCACCCGCTTCCACGCCGAGTGATCGTAGACCAGTTGCCGCTCGGCGCGCGCGAACCATTAACTCCTCGGTGGAGACGAAGACGTCGCCGTGCACGACGCCGGCGACCGTATCTTCATCGCTCACGTATTCGATCGACTCTTCTGCCTGACTCATCGTTTCCCCCAACAGCGCCGACTGCTTTAACGGACGATAACGCAGTCCGAAGTTGCGCCGTGTACACCGTCGACGGCGACTACCTCAATCGAGTGCCACTACGACGCTCAACGGATCTCTGAGGACGGTACATTAGGGCCATGGTCGAGGACTATCGAGAAAGAGGCATCGTGTGCGGACGCGACGTTCTAGAGATTCGCCACTACTACCTGTGGGGATCCAAGAAGGTTCCGTACCGCTCGATCGTCGGCGTGCAACGCGTGGCGCTGTCGGCTCTAATGGGCCGAGGGAGAATTTGGGGTACGGCCAACCCGGGCTACTGGGCCAACCTCGATACCAAGCGAACGTCCAAGAAGGAGGGCCTGGTCCTCGACCTCGGCAAACGAGTCAGGCCGTTCATCACCCCGGACGATCTCGAGCGCGTCGAAACGCTCATTCGCGAACGCGCCGGTCTTGGTCCGGCCGGACCAACGGTCTCGGCTCCGTTCATCTGATCCAGCTCAGCTACGCGCGAGCGCTTGGGAGCGTCCGTAGTTACTGAGTCGGCCCAAAGGCCGAGAAGAGCGCATAGATATCATCGTCGCCTTGGCCGCGCTCAATACCGAGAGCGAGGCAATCGCGAATTAGTTCCGCCACGCGAGGATCTATGCCGACGTCGTGTTCACTTTGCACGAATTGGTCAGCCCAGGCCCTCCACGTCATGAGGGTCGCCGACCCCGATGGGTACTCGTCAGCGGTCATCGCCCGTAGCGCGCCCTCGAGAAAACCACTGCTGAGGAACCCCAGGGCTGGAACAAACTCATCCAACGGCACCCCTTCGGCCTGCAGCAGCGAGACCACATTTCCCAAGACAGTCAACACGCCGGTGAGCGCACCGAGCCGAGCGAAGTCCAGCGCGGCGGCGTAGCCCAACTCCTCGCCGCAGTAGGTACTCGTGCCGATGAGTGGCGTTATCACGTCACGCCAGGCGTCAAAGACCTCCTGGCGTCCGGTGTAGAAGAACGTGCCGAGATTGTTGCCGATTTGCAGAGGACCACCGGACATCGTGCAGTCCAAATACGACACGTCGTGCAGGCGCGCCCACTGTCCCGCTTCGCGGGCACGCTCCGGCGTACCAGATGAGAATTGCACCAGCGTCTTTCCGGAGAGCGCCGCCGTGACGTCAGGGGTTTGCAGCATTTCGTCACTGGCCTCGTAGTTCACGACGCACACGAAGATGACGTCGCTCGATTCAACTGCGGCGAGCACCGTCGGAGCGATTTCAGCCCGCCCCGCGAAGGTCGCGGACTTCTCTAGGATGCGATTCCAGACCGTGACGCCGTGACCCTCGCGGATCATCGTGTTGGCGATCGCGGCTCCCATCCAGCCCAACCCCAACACCGTCACCGTTCGTGAACTCATAGCCGCCTCCCTATGGTCCATCTCACTTCAAGAGACGGAAATCATGTCAATCGAAGACGCACGTACGTGATCCGAAGACAATGACACGCTGTTCCAGGTGCAACCGGATCGCCGTGGCGAGCACCGAACGCTCGATGTCCGCGCCGCGTCGCGTCATGCCGGCGACGTCATCGCGGTGCGAGATGTGCACGACATCCTGAGCGATGATCGGCCCCGCGTCCAGGTCAGCGGTGACGTAGTGGGCCGTCGCCCCGATGATCTTCACTCCGCGCTCGTGGGCGCGAGCGTAGGGGTTGGACCCGACGAACGCAGGCAAGAACGAGTGGTGGATGTTGATGATGCGTTGCTCGTAGCGAAGCACGAGCCAGGCGGGAAGGACACGCATGTAGCGGGCCAGCACGATCAGGTCGGGGTCCAACTCGTCGAGCACGTCGCCGAGTTGACGTTCTTGCTCGGCGCGATCCTCGCCTACCGGGAGGTGTGTGAAAGGAACGCCGTAGCGCTGGGCTAATTCACGCGCCGCGGTCCGATCGCTCACGAGGGCAATGACCTCACAGTCCAGCTGTCCGATGGCGCTTCGCGCGATGAGGTCGCTCGGGCAGTGAAGCGTCGAGGAACAGAGCACCGCCGCTCGAGAGCGGCGACGAGCAATCGGGGTCATCGTATAGATCATGGGGAGCGAAGATTGAATCACGTCGAGACGCCGAGCGAGTTCCAAGGCGTCCACTCCTTCAGCTACCTCCACGCGGCACCCAAAGTCACCCTCGACGACGTCGGCGTGCTGGTCCAATTCAACGATGTTGCCGCCCGCGGCCTGAATGCTGGAGGCCAGACTGGCGACGATCCCCACCCGGTCCGGGGATCGCACGGTGAGGATGAGTCCCTTCGACCAGTCGTCGCCTACCGTGACGTGATCATCTGGCGAAGTATCTAGGTCGGCCATGGAAACGAATGGTACCGGGCCAGCGGAACTTCGCCGCGCGTCGAACCCAATCTGCGTTCGCCATGGTATGTCGAATGCCCGCAACAAGCACTGTCCTGCGCAGCTCGGTCAGAGGGGAATTGAGGCGACACCATTGCGCGACACACGGGGTGTAGCTGGGTCGCAATCCCACTGCGAACCGATCTGCGAGAACTCTCAAGAGAGTAACGACAGTGGGCGGGGAGACGTGAACCCATCGTGGTAGATAACTAGTCGAGCGATTGCCCACGAGCATGCGAAATGAACCTACGTCCCACCGCGACAGTCACGCCCTCAATGAAGTACACCGAGCCGTTCTAGTCCAAGCCGTAGCTGGCGAACTCACATTCCCATTCAGTGGTCAACCGCATTCCAAGCCCGAAGGAAGTCTCGGTGCCAAGAATCTGACGACTACTTCACCAAGTAGTTCACTCTAGAAGTCTGTCCGTTCGCCAAGCGAATCGTGAACGTGTGCCAGCCCTTCTTCGAACCGGCTCGTACCTTGACGCGCACAACGAGCTGCGTACCACGATCGTGCGTGACAACGACGGTCGTTCCGCCTTCGTTACTCGTGACGCGTGGCTTCCCGTAGAAACCAACGCCAGTGATGACGAGTGTCTCGGTTCGACCCGGTACCGCGGATCCGTGAACCGCGATCGCGTGGAACTTGGGCTTGGGCGTGGTCGTGGTCGTTACCTGTGCCACCGTGGTGATTGAGAACGAGCTCGTCGTGCTCTGACCATTTACGTCGGTCATCGTTGCGGTGAACGGGAACGCGCCCGCTGCCGTCGGCGTGCCGCTGATGACTCCCGCACTCGAGAGGCTGAGTCCGGTCGGAAGTGCGCCCGTCTCGGTCCACACGTAAGTACCGGCCCCGCCAGAACCCGCGAGTGTCTGGGAGTAACTGGTGCCCACGGTCCCACCAGGGAGCGTCGTCGTCGTGACGGCGAGTGGACAGACTTGATTTCCGTAGCCGTAGCCAAAGGTACCGTTCTTCAGGTATCCGTATGCGTAGTTATTCCCGGTCCCGGAGCCGAAGCCCCCTCCGGCCGCGTTATAGCCGTAGCCGCACCCGGTCGTGTAGTCGGCCAGGGCGTTAGGCGTGGCGATGATACTGACGCCAAAGCCCGCCGCTAGCGCCACGGCGACGAGGCCCGGAATAATCCTCCGGCGGTGATTAGCGAGTGTATTTTGGATTCGCAACATGAGCCATCCCTTTGGTTTCGGCACTCCCGCGGCCCCCCCACGAGTACTTAACAGAAACGTTAGCGCTCATCAGGGACAAACAACGCACGAATTGGCCAATATTCACATCATTCCAAGTCAATTCACAATATACGAGATATCAAGTTATCCGCAGACACCCCAGGCTCGTTGAAGTGAAGTTTTTGGGCCAAACGGACTCCCGGTTCTACTCAGTAAGACTGTGACGAAATGGCGCCGACTTAGGTGCTGACTCGCTTCGTGCAAACTTCCGTTGCGCCGAGACGTGAGATAGGTATGTAGAAGCCCCAGTTGCTGACTGGACTCAGAATCACTCCCCTAGCAGTGTCGGGCCTACAAAGTTTGGTCGTCCAGTCGGTCTCATTGACAACGTAATACTCGACGTACGCCTTCCCTCCGTGAGCGTGCAGTACCACCAATCCACGACGAGGAGCGCCCGAAAGTGATACGTACTTGGCGGCAGCACCGACCGCGGTTCTTTTCGGCCCATCTACGGCCTGCGCGTGAGGTACACCCGACATGGAGCAGGACGCTTTTCCACGATTGGTGAACTCAACTAGAAAGAAGAACCAAGTTCCGCCACCATTCACGTGACTCAGCTTCGCTGTGATGTGGTTGTGTGCGGTGCATTGCGGAACGATGGCAGCGCTCGCCATCCCGCTCGTGGAACTCACATCGATGCTCGCCGAACACAGAAGGAGTGTTATGACTAAGAAAAATCATCAACGGTCTTGCCGTGCGCCTTCATTTTCTTGACACTATCTCTGCGTCTCCATCACAAAGCCAAAATCTCCACCAAACAAGTGCGCTGCGCCTCAGAACCGCGAAAGGCGATCAATTCAGAGGATGCAAATTCGCGTCATCGCTGTCGACCGGCGTCCCCTACGCCTGACTGGTGGTGAATCAACTTTCAGCGCTCTTTGCGGACTCCTTTGTACGGGTCGCCTCCTTCTTTGCCCCCAATGAATTCGCCCGTCCCTGCGTCACGCTTGGTCCACGTCTTGGTCACTGGGTTGTAGACCTGACTCCTGTCACGAACTTCGCCTTCACGGTAACCGCGTCCTGTGTTCTTAGCCATCTAGTCACCTCCTTTCGATCTCTATTCCTGCGGCCAACCAATTTTGGGCGAACCGATCAGAACAGTTACTGAACTTCGATGCAACTCAACTGAAGTTCAGATGCAACCGCACTGAAGATGGATGCAATTCCACTGAAGTTCGAGTGCAATATCCACTGAAGTTCGAGTGCAATTTGATATCAAGAACAACCGCTCGTCGCGCCGCAACTCGAGCACACGTAGCACGAGCCCGCTCGCTGCATGGCGTTACCGCACTGGTAACACATCGGCGCGTCACGCTGTTGGTCGCGACTCAGCAACTTCGGCTGTTCGGTCGGCTTCTCGCTCACGTCGACGAGTGTCGGCTGCACGCTGACGTTGACCGTCGGCGTCGCCTGCTCGGCGACCTCGGGCAGCGTGGGCTGAATGCGCTCACTGGTGGAGAGCACGCCCAACTCTTCGCGTTCGCCCGGACTTAAGTAGTCCAACGCCAAGCGGCGGAAGATGTAGTCCACCAGCGACGTCGCGATGCGCAGATCGGCGTCGTCGGTCATGCCCGACGGCTCGAACTTCATGTTCACGTACTTGCGCACGTACGTCGCCAACGGCACGCCGTGTTGCAGGCCGAGGCTTATTGAGATCGAGAAGGCGTCCATGATGCCGGCCAATGTCGAACCCTGCTTGGAGACCTTGATGAAGACTTCACCGGGTCGACCGTCCTCGTACTCACCGACCGTGACGTAGCCTTCGCAGTCCGCGACACGGAAGGCGAACGTCGTCGAGACGCGCCGGCGCGGCATGCGCTCGCGCAGGGCCTGGATCGTGACGTGGTGACTCTCGGACCTCGCGACCTCCAGCTCCAACTTGAGTTGCTCGATGCGAGTGACCAGTTCGGCCGCGACCGAGTCGGTCGCGGTGACCGACGAGGTGGACTCGCCGTCCTTCTTCGCGGTCGAGAGCGGTTGTCCGACCTTGCAGTTGTCGCGGTAGATGGCGACGGCCTTCACGCCCAATTTCCAGGCGTCCATGTGCAGGTTCGCCACGTCTTCGATGGTGGCGTCCTCGGGCATGTTCACGGTCTTGGAGATCGCGCCCGAGATGAAGGGCTGAACGGCACCCATCATCTTCACGTGACCGAGGTAGTGGATGGTGTTGTCGCCCATGGAGCAGGCGAAGACCGGGAGGTGCTCGGGGTGAAGGCCCGGGGCGCCCACGATCGACTTGTTCTCGTCGATGTAGGCCTCGATGGCCAGGGACTCGATCTCGGAGTACCCGAGTTTGCGCAGTGCCCGCGGCACCGTCTGGTTGACGATCGCCATGTTGCCGCCACCCACCAGCTTCTTGAACTTCACCAGTCCCAAGTCCGGCTCGATACCGGTCGTGTCACAGTCCATCAACAGACCGATGGTGCCAGTGGGCGCGAGCACCGAGGCCTGGGCGTTGCGAACACCGTGGCGAGCGCCGAGGTCGACGGCCTCTTCCCACGAGTGCTGCGCCGCTTCGAGGATCTCGACCGGGGCCAACGCCTCGTCGATCCGGTAGGACGCGTCGCGGTGCATGCGAAGGACGTCGAGCATCGGCACGGCGTTCTCCTCGTAGCCCTCGTGGGGTCCCATGCGACCGGCGGTACGCGCGCTGACGGCGTAGGCGTGGCCGGTCATCAACGCGGTGATCGCGGCGGCCCAGGCGCGGCCCTCGTCGGAGTCGTAGGCCAGTCCCGAGGCCATGAGGAGCGCCCCGAGGTTCGCGTAGCCGAGACCGAGCTGACGGAACTTGCGCGAGTTCTCGGCGATCTTCTCGGTCGGGTAGTCGGCCGCGCCGACGATGATCTCTTGCGCGCTGAAGAGCACTTCGATGGAGTGCTTGAAGGCGTCGACGTCGAAGCTGCCGTCGTCCTGGAGGAACTTCATCAGGTTGAGACTGGCCAAGTTGCACGCCGAGTTGTCGATGTGCATGTACTCCGAGCACGGGTTCGATCCGTTGATGCGATCGGTGTTGGGTGACGTGTGCCACTTGTTGATCGTCGTGTCGAACTGGAGACCGGGGTCGGCGCACTCCCACGCGGCGCGCGCGATCTGGCGCCACAGTTCACGAGCCTTCACGGTCTGGACCGCACGACCACCGTGTCGGGCTTTCAAGTCCCAGTCACCGTCGGCCACGACCGCGTCCATGAACTCATCGGAGACGCGCACGGAGTTATTCGCGTTCTGGTACTGGATCGAATGGATGTCCTTGCCGTCTAAGTCCATGTCGAAGCCGTTGTCGCGAAGGACACGCGCCTTCTTCTCCTCGTTGGCCTTGCACCAGATGAACTCTTCGATGTCCGGGTGATCGGCGTCGAGGATCACCATCTTCGCGGCGCGGCGCGTCTTGCCGCCGGACTTGATGGTGCCGGCCGAGGCGTCGGCCCCTCGCATGAACGAGACGGGACCGCTCGCGGTGCCACCGCCCTCGAGCATCTCGGCGCTGGAGCGAATCTTGGAGAGGTTGACGCCGGCACCGGAGCCGCCCTTGAAGATGATGCCCTCTTCGGTGTACCAATTGAGGATCGAACGCATCGAGTCCTCGACCGAGAGGATGAAGCAGGCACTCCCCTGCTGGGGCACGCCCTTCACACCAATGTTGAACCAGACCGGTGAGTTGAAGGCCGCCTTCTGGGTGATCAAAAGGTGCTTGAGTTCGGCGCGAAAGGCCTCGGCCTCTTCGTCGTCGACGAAGTAGTCACGCTCGACGCCCCAGGCGGTGATGGTGTCGACGATGCGATCAGCCACCTGCTTGAGGCTGGTCTCGCGCTCCTCAGTGCCGAGGGTCCCGCGGAAGTACTTCTGGGCGAGGATGTTAGTGGCGTTGAACGACCAGCTGGAGGGAACCTCGACGTTGAGTTGTTCGAAGGCGACTGATCCGTCGCGGAAGTTCGAAATCCGAGCGTCACGACGGTCCCAGGTCACCTCGTCGTACGGGTGCCGGTCGTCGGTCGTGAAGTAGCGGCGGATGCCAATTCCCAGTCGCTGAGGTGCGATAGCCATATGAATCTCTCTTTTCTTGCCGAAACCGACACTAAGAACACGCCTCTCGCGACGCCGGAGTCGGGAGGTCCAGTTTACTACCCTTTTCCCCTTCGGCCACAAGATGTAGTGGTCAGACCACTTCTCGTCGCAAGATGCTGTGTCATTACAGCACTGTAATTACACCGCGTCAACTCAATTTTGATTGTTTTTGAAACAATTATTTTTAGCCCAATGATCTACTCGAAAACCACCCGGTAACCCTCAGTAGCCTGACCCCGGTGGAACTGGTTCTCGCCCTCGACGCCGGCACGTCGGGAGTGCGCACCGTCGCCTTCGACCGGTCCGCCACGGTCCAGGACACCGCGCACCGCGAACTAACCCAACACTTCCCACGACCGGGCGAGGTCGAACACGACGCCAACGAGATCGCCGCTCTCTGCGTCGCGACGCTGCGCGACGTCGCCACGCGAGCACGCGCGAACGGACATGACATCGTCGCGCTCGGCATCACCAATCAGCGCGAGACAACGGTCGCCTTCGACCGTGCGACGGGACGACTCCCCCACCGCGCCATCGTCTGGCAGGACCGGCGCACCGGCGCCTACTGCGACGAACTCGACGCGTGTGGTGCGACGCCGGTCGTGCGCGCCACGACGGGACTCGTGCTCGATTCTTACTTCTCGGCGTCCAAGATGCGCTGGTTCCTCGATCACGGTCACATGGACGACCTCGACGCACCGAGCTTCGCCACCGTCGACTCCTGGTTGGTCTGGTGGCTCTCCGGCGGCGCCGAGGACGGAGCCTTCGTGACCGAGCCGTCCAACGCGTCACGCACGATGTTGATGGACCTCGCGACGATGTCCTGGTCGAACACGATGACCACGTTGTTCGACGTCGATCCCGCGATGCTGGCGACGATCCAACCGTCACTGTCCAACTTCGCCACCGTCAGCGCCGACGTCGTCCCGGAACTGGCCGGCGTGCCGATCACCGGGGTCCTCGGCGACCAACAGTCGGCGCTCTTCGGTCAGGCCTGCTTTCGCCCGGGCGTCGTGAAGGCGACCTACGGCACCGGTGCCTTCATCCTCGCCAACGTCGGCGAGAACCATCCCGGCGTCTTCGACGGGCTGATCACGACCCTCGCGTGGGACTTGGGCGAGGTCGCGGCCCCGACCTACGCCGTCGAGGGATCGGCGTTCGTCGCCGGCGCGGCCGTGCAGTGGCTACGCGACGAGATGGGATTCATCGACGATTCGTCGCAACTCGAGGCCCTCGCCACAAGTGTGAGCGACAGCGCCGGCGTGCAATTCATACCGGCCTTCACGGGACTCGGTTCACCGTTCTGGCGCGCCGACGCGCGCGGATCGATCACCGGCCTCAGTCGCGGCGTCGGTCGAGGACAGATCGCGCGCGCGCTCGTTGAGGCGCTCGCGTATCAGGTGCGCGCGATGACCGACGCGTTCAACGACGGCGGCATTTCTCTGCACGAACTGCGCGCCGACGGTGGCGCGGCGGCCGTGGACCTCATGCTGCAACTGCAGGCCAGCAATTCGAAACTCCCAGTGTTGCGAAGTACGTCCCTAGAAGCGACCGCGCGCGGCGCGGCGACGCTCTGCGGTCTCGGGGCCGGTCTGTGGTCGTCGCTCGATGAACTCAACGATCTCTGGACCTACGACCGACGATTCGAGCCGCAGGACCCACTCTTCGTCGACCTCGGGTACGCGGCGTGGCGTCGCGCGCTCGAACACGCTTGAGTAGGTTTCAGGGAACGTCGAACGGAGGACCATGAAGGAATTCACCGCAACAGTCGTGCGCGAAGGACTCGGGTTTGGTGAGGGACCGCGCTGGCACGAGGGCCGTCTGTGGTACTCCGACTTCTACCGACACGGCATCTATTCCATGGCGAGCGACGGATCCGATGAGGTCCTCGAACACGAGGTCGCGACCCAGCCCTCGGGCCTCGGCTGGCTGCCGGACGGCGATCTCGTGAGCGTCTCGATGACCGACCAGAAGGTGTTGCGATTTCACGACGACCACGTGGCCACCTTCGCTGACATCAGCGAACACTGCGTGTTCTGGGCCAATGACATGATCGTGTCGCCGACGGGCTACTGCTACGTCGGCAACTTCGGATTCGACCTCGACGCGCGCTTGGCCGAACTGGGCGTCGAGCGCTTCATCGCCGAGCCCCCGCCCACCACGAACCTGGTGGTGCTCAATGCCGAAGGCGACGTCATCCAAGTCGTGCCCGACATGGCCTTTCCCAATGGCACGGTCATCACGCCCGACGGCGCAACCTTGATCGTGGGCGAGACCTTCGGATCGAGACTCACGGCCTTTGACGTCCACGCTGACGGCACGCTCGCCAATCGACGGGTGTGGGCGCCACTCGAGATGGCCGCCAGTGACGGTATGTGTCTCGACGCGGACGGACAGATCTGGTTCGCGAACGCGCTGACTCGTCAGTGCGTGCGCGTGGCCGAAGGCGGCGAGGTCACGGGGACCGTGACCTGCTCGCAACGCGCCTTCGCCTGCATGCTCGGCGGCGGCGACGGCCGAACTCTTTACGTCATGACGGCGGGCTCGAGCGATCGATTCGAGGTCGCCGACAAGACCGAGGGGTGTATCGAAGCGGTCCGCGTCGACGTCGCGCGTGCCGGCACCCCGTAAGAGGAATCCGTTGAAGCCGTGACCCGGCTCAGCCCAGTTTCGTGAGGGCCTTGCGCAGGTTGCGAATCGCCTGGGACGTGCGCAGTTCGTTCTCAATGAGCGCGAAGCGCACGTGTCCGTCACCACCCTCGCCGAAACCGACGCCGGGACTGGTCGCCACGTCGGCCGATTCGATGAGGAACCGCGAGAACTCGAGTGAACCCATCTCGCGGTACGGCTCGGGCATCGGCGCCCAGATGAACATCGATCCGCGCGGCGCTCTCACGTCCCAACCGATGCGATTCAGTCCCTCGATCAAGGTGTCGCGCCGCGACTGATAGATCACGCGCAGGTGTTCGGGGTAGTCCGTCGCCTCGTTCATGGCGACGATGGCCGCGATCTGGACCGGCTGGAAGGTGCCGTAGTCGAGGTAGCTCTTCAACTTCGTCAACGCCGCCACGATCTCGGCGTTGCCGACGAGGAACCCGACGCGCCACCCGGCCATCGAGAAGGACTTGGTGAGCGTGTAGAGCTCGACGCAGCATTCCTTCGCGCGCGGCACCTGCAGGATCGACGGCGGTTTGTAGCCGTCGAAGCCCAGATCGGCGTAGGCGAAGTCGTGACAGACGATCAACTCGCGTTCGAGTGCGAAGTCCACCAGCCGCGTCATGAACGCCAGATCCACGCATGCGCTCGTCGGGTTGTGCGGGAAGGAACAAATCAGCACCCGCGGTTTCACCTCGGCGCTCTCCCACGCCTCGACGAGACCCGCGAAGAAGTCATCGCCGGGATCGTTCGTCGTGGCCCCGGGATCGAGCATCGGGACCGTGATCACCTTGGCGCCGGCGAAGCCCGGGCCGGCCAAGTGGATCGGGTAACTCGGACTCGGCACCAACGCGCTGTCACCGGGACCGAGCAGGACCCACATCAGGTGCGTGAGGCCCTCTTTGGCGCCGATCGTCGTGACAATCTCGGTGTCGGGGTCGAGGTCGACGTCAAAGAGCGATTTGTAACGCGTCGCCATCGCGAGGCGCAGGTTCGGGATGCCGCGCGAGGCGCTGTAGCGATGGTTGCGTGGGTTGTTCGCCGCCTCGGCCAACTTCGCCACCGCCACGTCGGGACTCGGCAGGTCGGGGTTCCCGAAGCCGAAGTCGATGACGTCGCGCCCGAGGGCGCGCGCCTCGGCCTTCAACCCGTTGATCTGCGCGAAGACGTACGGCGGCAAGCCGTTGACGCGACGAAATTCCATCAAGTGATTTTAATCATCCTTTGCCTCGCGCCACTGTCGCAGCGCTTCGACGTCGACGTCGGGCGCGAATATCGCCCAGGTCGCACCAGCGTCGCACACCGCGTCCAACGTCGCGCGAAGGTCGCTCGGCACCGGTCCGGCCCAACTCACCTCGCCCGACGCCGCCATCTCGCGAACACGAGTCGCGGACGCGTCCCAGAGGTTGAGCGTCGCGCCGACCTCGCGGGCCACGCGATTCGTCTCGTCGTTCCCGGCGCCGAACCAGATCGGCATGCGGTCGATCAGTTCGCGCGCCGTCTCGGCCATCAGGGCTCGGCGCTCGTCGGCGCTGCGCACCGCAATGTCGTAGGCCTCGTTCTCCGCGGCCGAGAGTCTGTCGCCCGATCCCAGGGCGCAGATCACGCGCGACGGCGCGCCGCGCTCGAGGGTCAGATACTGCTCGACGAGGTGCGGCGTCCCGACCAGTCCGACGCGCGCCACGAGGGGACCGACGACGACGTCATGGCGTCGCGCCACGGCCGCGAGGACCGCAAAGGGCGCCAGGGACGGCCGCGTCGGTGAGCCCATGGGCCAGAGGTGGTCGTAGGCGAAGAGGCCGTCGATGCCGGCCTCGACGGCCCGGTCGGCGAAGGCGAGGGCGTCAGAGGCGCCGTTTCGAAACGTCGGTAGGAGAACGCCGAGTTTCACGACGTGCGCTCAAAGGCCACGAGCGCGGCGCCCATCGCGCCGGAGCGAGGCCCGAACATCGAGGGGGTGACGGTGATCGCCGGACGGGCCCGGTACCCCTCGACGAGGTCGACGAGATACTCGCGCGCCGAGGGCAACACCATGTCCGAAGCGATCGACAGTCCGCCACCGATGACGAAATGACCGCAGTCCAGTATCGCCGCCAAGTTCGCCAGACCGAGCGCGAGCCACCACCCGATCTCCTTCATCAACACCACGGCCTCATCCAAGTTCTGTGCGGCGGCGGCCGTGACGTCCTCGGCGCGAACCGCGGCGGCGTTGCCGCGTTGGGCGACGAGCGTCGGGAGACGACCTTCGATCGCCGCTTCGCGGGTGAGGCGGTTGAGGCCGCCGCCCGAGGCGTAACGCTCCCAACAGCCGTGACTCCCGCAGTGACAGGCGGCCCCTCGCGCGACCACGACCATGTGTCCGATTTCACCGGCGAAGCCGCTGTGGCCACGGATGAGTTTGCCGTCGGCGATGACGCCGCCGCCGATCCCCGTGCCCAGGGTCACCATCACGAAGTCGTCGATGCCGCGTCCGGCGCCCCATTCGTGTTCGCACAGGGCCGCGCAGTTGGCGTCGTTCTCACAGAACACCATCGGGCTCGCCAACGACGCCCCGAGCAGGGCACCCAAGTCCGCGCCCGACGCCGATTGAAGGTTCGGGGCGTAGACCAAACGCCCGTCGCGACGCATCATGCCCGGCAGACCGATGCAGACCGGCAGGGTCGCCGGGTCGAGTCCTTGACGCGCGCACAGCTCGTTGACCAACTCGGTCACGACGTCGGCGGTCGGTGTACCGACGTGGTCGCTGTGCAGATGCGGCGTCGGGGCCTGGGCTTCGGCGAGGACGCGACCGTCGCGCGCGACCAACAAGGCCAACGCCTTGGTTCCCCCGACGTCAACGCCGATCGCGACGTCGATCATCGCTGCCGCTCGGCCTGCGCCTTCAACTCGCGAAGAGCCTGGGTCTGGATCCGGTAGGCCGCCCGGGACTTGATGAACGTGGGGATC
Organism: Acidimicrobiaceae bacterium; assembly: GCA_003155915.1. Classification (GTDB taxonomy): domain Bacteria; phylum Actinomycetota; class Acidimicrobiia; order Acidimicrobiales; family RAAP-2; genus RAAP-2. Next base: position 65,920 of record PMFA01000029.1, read on the forward strand.
GGCACGAGCATCTCGACCTCGAGGTCATAGGTGACCTTGGTCTCATCGCCGTCGGCCTCGAACCTGTAGCGACCGTTCAGAGTCTCGGTGAGGTCACCCTGGACCTGGCGCCACGACAGTTCCCCCGGCGCCTTGGCGTAGTCGTAATGCAGTGTGTAGGTCGTCGAGCGACCGAACGCGGCCGCGCGGAACTCGACCTCGAGGGCCCGTCCCTCGTCGTCGCGCGTCACGACCTCGATCCGCTTCAGATCCGAGACCCAATCGGCGTAGTGCTCAAAATCGGTGACCACCGCGTAGATCGTCTCAGGCGAGGCGCTGACCGTGATTGACTCCGTGGCTCGTTGTGGCACCGCACCCCCTCACTCTCACCCTAGGGCAGACGGTTTGTCTCGCCAAAGTGGTCGAAGCACGCGAGTTCACTCGAGAGACGCGCGGCCAACGTGTTCCAGTCGAATCGCTCGACCGCGCCCACGCGAGAGGCCCGCCCGAATTCGAGTCGAAGATCGTTGTCGAGCATCAACGTTCGAATCGCCTTGGCTAGGAGATCATCACTGCGCGAATCGCCGACGACGAATCCGGTCACACCGTTCTGCACCGCCTCATGACTACCGCCGGACCGTCCGGCGATTTGGGCCACCCCGGTTGCGGCGGCTTCGACGAAGACGATGCCGAAACCCTCTTGCTCGAGTCCGAACCACCGGCTGCGACAGTCCATCACCATCAGGTCACTCGCCCCGAGCCAGTCGCCCAACACGTCATCCGGCACGCGGCCGAGGAACGTGACCGGCGCGCCGAGGCGCGCCGCGAGAGCGCGCAGTCGTTTCTCGTCTCTCCCCGATCCACCGATCGCGACCTGCAGGTTCGGGAACTGGGACTTCAGTCGGGTCGCGGCGCGAATCAAGGTGTCCATTCCCTTGCGCGGCACGAGGCGCGAGAAGGAACTGACGAGAAACGCGTGTTCGTCCAGTCCGAGTGACTGTCGCACCTCGGTGCGTCGCGAAGGATCGAGTGGTGTGAACCTCGTGGTGTCGACGCCGGGCAGCACCTGAATAATTGGCGGCGCGTACTCCGCGGTGATGCGTCGCACCTCGGACTCCGGATACGACCCGGCGCAGATCACGACGGCGGCGTGCTTCAACACGTAGCGAATCGACGAAGCCACGATTGGAATTCGTCCGGGCACCGTCACCTCCGCACCGTGCACGACGACGCCGTAGGGAACGGAGAGCTGGGGGCCCAGCAGACCGAGCGGCCACGCCGGATCCAGCAGGACCAGATCGGGCTGGTGACGGGTGATCGCCGCTTCGATGGCCCGTTTCGCGCTCCACGTGGGAAAGAAAAGCGTCTTCGCGGGGATCCGCTCTATGGCGATCTCGGACGTCGCGTCAAAGACCTCGGTGTGCGGGGCGGATGTCGCGGTCACGACAACCGCGCGCTGGGGCTCGAGACGACGCCACAGTTCGTGTAGGTAGACCTGGATTCCACCGGTTTTCGGCGGATAGTCGTTGGTCACCAGCAAGTGACGAGCCATACCAACAACCTACTCAACGCCCTCGCGAGCAGGGCTACTCCGATACTGCGGAACGGTGCTGGAACTTGAGTCGCGGCATCATGCCCTGGGACGTAAAGAGTTGGACGACGTCGGCCTCTTCGGCGGTCATTACGAGTTCGTCGGGTTCTACACCCAGCACGAAGCTGACCAGACAGTCCGCACAGTCCGGTGTTCCGCGCCGCACGCAGTCGTTGCAGCTGATTGAAAGTTCGATTTCGTTGCTCATGGCGGCACCCTTCACTCTCGACAACTCTGCATCGCGGCTGTGACACCTCAGGCGTCGAGATACGGCGCGATCTCCGCGGCCACCTGCGCGGGGCCAAAGAGCACGCCCTCGCTCAACACGCGACGCGCCAACGGATCGACCAAGACGTAGAACGGGGGCCATCGGACATCGAGGAGACGAAAGGCTTCCGGGGACACGAGTACCGGCTGGCGGGCATCACGCCACTCCGACGATTCGTCCTCGTGAGCGCTGATGACGAGGACCGGAACCCGCAGTACGTCCAAGTCCGCGTTGATGAACTCTTGACAACCGTCACAGTGCGATTTGATCGCCACGACGAGGGTCACCCCGGTCAATGGAACCGTTGCTTCGACCCCGAGGGACCAGCGACCACTCAGCGCGTCGGGCGCGGCGCGAACGCGCGGTCGATCGAATGACCGAGCGTTGGGTTCAGACGTCACTGGATTCGACGATGAGTTCGACCGCGCGTCCGTGGCCGCACCAACGACAGGTCACCGAGTCAATACGCTTCGCGACGATCTCGGGTTCTTCGATCGACAGATCACCGCCAACGGTGAAGTGGTGGAAGGATCGAATCGACGTCGTCTCAACAACATCGAATCTCGTGAGGTTCCCACAAGCGGTGCATCGGTAGCGAGTAGTCACACTGTCACGGTACTTGGAGATTCGTCAACTCATTCAAAGGATGAATTGTTGCGACGCCGAGGGCGCACTTCGTAGTCGAACGGCTCGGGATCTTCGTAGCCGAAGACGGTGTCGTAGGGCGCCGGGTCGAATTGACCGTTGGCCCGCTCGGCGTCAATGAGTCGAACGAGCGCTCCGGGGTGGCGCAGTTTGCCGATCATGACCGATCCCGCGTTGGTCTCCAAGACGACGACGCCGCGCCGCGCAAGGCGCTCGGTCACCCGCTGATCGACGCGCAGCGCGATTACGTCGCGCAAGTCAACCGTGCTGCGTTGGTGGTGCAACACGCCACCTTCGACGACGATTCGCTCGTTGGTGACGTGCACCTTGTGCGAACGCCAGCGCCACGTTCTCGTGAGGGCCACGAGGCCGAAGGGGCCGGCGAAGATGAGCCCCAGCACCATCTCGTGCTCGTGTATCAAGTGCACGTGCTTCGCGCCGACGACCACGAGAGCGACCATAACGATGGCGGCCAGGCACGGCCGAACGGTGCCCCGTGCGACCGGAGTCACCGTGATGATCCTCACCTCGCCGTCGCGCAGAATCATTCGAGGTGCCATAGCCCAAGCGTAAGGACTGCGCGACGAAAAATCACTACATTGCCCGTGAAAGTCGTGTGAATTAACGGCTAGACGTTGCGCATTTGGTGCGCCGCCATGTCGAAATACCCGTGCAGTTCGTTGAACTGGTCCTCGCTCAGGCCACCGTGTTCGCGCTCGAGAGCGGTCGCCATCGCATCGAGCCACGCGTCGCGCGCCGCTCGATTGATGCGAAAAGGGACGTGGCGCATCCGAAGGCGAGGGTGCCCGCGTTCTTCGAAGTAGCGCTTAGGTCCGCCCCAGTACTGCTCCAGGAACATCTCGAAATGCCGCTTCGAATCGGTCAAATCCTCGGGGTACATCGGGCGCAGAAGATCGCTTTTCTCGACCTCGGCGTAGAAGTTCGCGACCAGGCGTTCAAAAAACGCGTGACCACCGACCTGGTCGTAAAACGTCTCCTCCACCCCTCCACGCTAATGGCGTGACCTAGACTCCTTCGGGTCTCGCACGAGACGTGCGGGTGTAGCTCAATGGTAGAGCTCCAGCCTTCCAAGCTGGCCATGCGGGTTCGATTCCCGTCACCCGCTCTCAAGATTTTCGTTGAGAGTCCAATAGTTTCAAGCACTTTCGAGTGACCACGAGTGACCACGNNCCACGAGTGACCACGAGTGACCGCGAGTGACCGCTGTGAAGTGCCCATAGGTGCCCAAACTATATTCTGGAGTGCCCAAAGGTGCCCAGACGTGAGTTCCAGACGATCCAATTCGGCTTCCAAAAATGACGAGATCTAGCGTTTGAAGGTAAGAAACTTTGAGACGGGACTTACGCCGGAGGTTCGTCGATTGGCTTGGCGATCGCACCGAGTGCGTCAGCGATAATTCGATCGCGATCTTTGGTCGCGTGCTGATAGCGCATCGCGGCTACTGACGACGAGTGTCCCGCGCGATGCATCAATTCAACCGTCGTCGCACCTGTCGCGGCTGCCAGGGTCAAGCCCGTGTGCCTTAGGTCGTGCAGGCGCAGATCATTTCGACCGACCTTCGTGCGCGCACGCTGCCAGGCGACCTGTAAAACGTTCCCCGTCAACGGCACGCCGGTAATGCCTCGGAAGACGAAGGCATCAATTTCGGGACCGGTGAAACGGTCAAGGTGATCACGGAGTCTCAGAATCAGGAATTCTGGAACGGCAATAGTACGTCGCCCCGCGTCCGTTTTAGGCTCTTTGACGAGGGATTTTCCCTTCATCGTGATGGTTCGACTCTGTTCAACTCTCAGCGAACCGTTAGCGAGGTCGATGTCCTTTCGCCTGAGCCCAAGCAACTCCGCGCGACGAAGTTGACACCACGTCGCGAGCAACACTATGAGACGAAGATGTTCTGGCATTGCCGCTTCCAGCGCTTCAACCTCGCGAACGGTCGCCACCGGGCGCTCTGCGGGCCGCTCCACTCCCCCTCCGGCGACTTTGCACAGTGACGAAACGAGGAGGCCGTCGGTGACCGCGGTTCTCAAGATTGCAGAAAGTAGTCGATACGCCTTGGCTGCGGTCGAAGGATGATCCCGAGCGAGACTGGCATGCCAACTACGAATCTTCGACGGAGCCAGACCTATGAGTGTTGCGTTGCCCAGAGAGGGCATGATGTGGCTCTCGAGCAGATAGGTGTAAAGCTCATTCGTACGGAACGCCAGGTCGTTGCGTTGGTCGAGCCACTCTTTGGCGTACACGCGAAGCGTCATCCTGCCGGCGCGAGGATCGATCCACACACCGCGGCGAAGATCGGATTCGATCGTTGCGAGGCAAGCGAGTGCGTCGGCTTTGAATTTGTACGCCCCCGCCGAGTACATGCGACCTTCGACGCGATAGACGACTTGCCAACGTCCGGATGACCGTTTGCGAACCGTTCCAAAGTGCCGCCTCGTCGTCATCGCGGGGTCGCCGGCTCGTGATCTCTATTGGGCACCTCACTCCAACGGTCGTGGTGAATCGATGTACGCCGTCCCTTTGGAGCGAATTCAGCGGGAGAAACCTCAGATTGGAGTCACTTCGGACTTCGCGCGTTCCCTGGCGCGGGCTTCCGCTTTGAGTTCCCGTTCGAAATTGAAGAACAGCTCCGCGAGCTGGGTGGTCCGAGGATCGTCGTAGCCACGACCTTCGAAGTGAAATGTGCCCTCGACGGGGTCGCCATCCCGTTCGCCGGCCATGTACTCAGTTCGAGCGCTGCGGAGGGCTGCAAAGGTGGTTGAGAATGCCCTCGACTTGGTTATCAGTTGCCCCGTGAACCCAAAGGTGTGGGCGTGTTCCTTCAGTCGCAATGATTCGTACTTCGCATCACCGCCCAGATCCCAGGCTGTGAGAGCCAACCGCCGCAAGTGAGGATCGTCGACCAGTGTCACGATCTGACGTCGCGCGCGAAACTGTCGAGCCAACTCCTTTGAACCATCTGTAGTTTTCGCCGCATACTTGGCAACGTAGGCGGCCACCTTGACGGCCTCCTCTTCGCGGTGCGCTAGGTCCTGGATGTCGTAGACGCGACCCCACCGAAGTGGTCGTCCGTCAATATCGGGCGCCTGCGCTCTCTCGATCGAAGAGCGAACGACCCGTTGAAGTAGTTCAACCGTCGCCCAATTTGGAGGTTCAACATCAATCGATTTGGGTCCATCCAGACGCAGCACGCAGTGGAAGTGAGCTAGACCACGACGCTGCACCTCTGCCACCTTCAAATAGTGCAATTGAGCGACCGTGCCCAAATTTGGTTGCCCAACGCCTCCCTCCGCGGCCAACAACCGACGTATTAGTTGGATGGTGTTGTTCCACAACCTTGACGCGTGGGCGTTCCACAGGACGGCGCCGCGATAGTTGAAGCATTTATCGCACAGTGGGCGACCAAGTGCGACGTCTTGTTCAGTGTGTTGCCGTGAACACGAAGTTGGCCGACCATGGACGCATTGGGTTCTAGTGGAACGGGATCGGGCTACGCAACTCCCGCTATCTCGAATCGTGTGGACGGCACCGAATGACGGAGCCGTCAACGTGACGAAGAGTCGCGGATGCGTACCGACGACGACAGGCGTGCCTTTGCCACCCACTAGTCCGGTGGACACGAGAATCCAAGTGTCAGCTCTGTAGAGGTACGAGCACGCCGGACAGACAACTTCACGCCGGTCTTTGCACGCAATCCGCAGATCACGTTCTGAAACTTCGCCAGTCGCAGTATTGATGATCTCACCACGAAGGCGAATGGGGTGTGAACAGTTGCTCGAACCTTGGAGTTCTCGAACTAACTTCGCAGCTTCCTCGGCGTTCACGATCAGTGCGACTCAGTATCGAGACCGACATCGTGCGATCGCTCAATAGAATCGCACTCCAACTTCTCGATTACCGCACAAGTCTCTTCTACAAATTCTGAATTTCTGACCACCGAGTCCCCCATTTCGAAGCGAACGATTCTCGCCCTACTCAAAGGTTCCTCAATATTGGTCAATTTGGAATCGACTTTGAGGATTCCAATTAATGTTCTCTAACCCTTTATTTCAACGATTTTGATGGTCGTCTAGTCCGCCCGCTTGGCCGACTTGGCGCTTCGCGCCCGCCGGCCGCGGGGGATGGGATTCCAGAAGAAGCAAGACCCTGAGGGTCGATTTGAGGAACTCTTCTTTACGTTGTCAAGCGCTACGATATGCTGACGCGTAACTTGCCATTACGTCAAGGCAATCAACAATGCTAAATGAGTAGCGGTCGGAGCCAGATCGTGTTGAGTGAGTTGTCCCTAATGCCTAGGACCGTGTCTGAAGCAACGAGAATCTGCCTTTCGTCATCGAGGTTGTCTTCTGAAACTCGAACCCATCCAGATGTTGAGTCGAATGTTGTCTTCCACCTTCCAACTTCGGCGATCTTGAGACTCACTCCCCGATTCAATGAAACATCACCACTGAGTCGCACCACTCCCGCTTCCTGACTTGGAGCAGTGACGGGACCAGTTTCCCATCGTGATTTCGGATGTAGTCCCCAAATATAAAGAATGGCAGTCGAATCGACGCTTACTTCAATCTGAAGCGTGCCAATCAACAAGCTGGTCACGCCACCATTGCCAACTCGGTCCGATAGGTCAACGGGTGATCCAGCTTCGAAGCGAAATGAGTACTCAGACTCGAGGTAGAAAAGTAGCCCTCCAAGCGCATCGCCCTCACTGGCCGAAAATTCGAGTGGCATACGTCACTTGCCTACAAATCCAAAGTGAAGGATTGTCATTGTTTTCAGATTCACCACGAGCTCGTAAGTTCCTTCGTTGTCAGATTCGTTGTAGCCTCGCACATCCCAACGAACAGAGTCTGGCGCACCGCCTGGATCCGCCACAGGATCCCCCGAGTCAATGATGTTCTGAATGGTGAGTACTGATCGCTGATATGGCCGGTCGATTCTTGCTCCGTCCTTCACATACTTTTCCATTTCTTGTTGAATCGTGTCTGTCACTTTGAGCTCTGTCGCCTTGATCTTCGTATCGTTGTTATTTTCCTTTGAGCCAACATTTCCACCAGAGTTTCCTTCTTCGGGCTCCGTTTCACCAGCCCATCCATCCGGGTCTGGTGCTTCAAGTTCGTTGAACATCTCTCCGTCGGCTTCTGGCGTGAGTCCTAGTGGATCCTCCTCGTTCAATGGATCGTCATTCGTGAACACGTACGGCTGATTCGTCGTCGCGACGTCCGGGTCGATCGACAAGAACTGATCGGTCGCCGGATCGTAGTAGCGGTTGATTGAGCATTCTGATGCGAACGTCGTAGTGGGCCCTGTTCCAGGCGGCCATGACCAGGACTTTTACGGAAACGAGACGCGAAAATAATCTTACGGTGACGACCAACGTCGACTCGACTCTCATGACGCAATGACATTGCAACGGCTTCGCATCGTCACGTGACGACTGCCAGAAATTTACCGACCACCGCGTTCGCGGTTACGAAGTGCTGGCGTCGATTCTTTTCAGTTCGGCCACGGCCACGCGCAGAGCCGGCAGTCTCTCGCCGATCACCGCCTCCACGACCGCGAAATCCGTGTCGTGGTAGTGATGGACGAGGACGTCGCGCATGCGCGCGATCTGTTTCCACTCGACCTCGGGTCGCTGGTCGAGCAGGGTCGTATCGATGTGCTTGACCGCTTCGCCAATCTCCATGAGACGTGCACGGCAGGCGTCGTAGACAACACCTTGGTGCAAATCACCTTCGGCGACATACTCACCAATGGCTGCAATGGCGTCTTCAATGTCGCTCAGACGCTCTTGATTACGTCTCGTCACAAACTGACGGCCTCGGCGACGACCTCGTCACGCACAAAAGGCCGAAGACCTTGGAGCGTGCACACGTCAACCCTCACACCCAGCTCCTCTTCGAGATCACATCCAAGCGCAAGAATGTCGAGCGGATGAGCTTCCTCGTCGAACTCGACGAGGAAATCGACATCACTTGAAAGAAAGTCGTCGCCCCGGACCACGCTGCCAAAGACACGGACGTTCTTCGCGTGGTGACGCCGCGAAATCGCGAGCACGGCGTCACGATGCTCGAGCACGAGGGTGCCCAGTCGCGAGGTCGATTTAAGTTCGGATTCCATACCCGCCATTCTACCGGCGTCCCTGTCTTTTATGAAGAAAAACCGACCACGAGCCATCACGAAGCGTGCGACCGTTTCCTGACCTCAGGGTCACACTGAGTGAACTTCCTGGAGTTTCACCATCGTCAATCTCACTCGACTAAATGCCGCACGTAGAGAAACTCGCAGAGCTTGTTGCGCTGACCAGTTGAAGTCGCCCTTGGTGGGCGATAACCAAACTTTCTACTAACTCGTCGTTAAGTCAGAAGGTTTGGCGATTTGACAAGTTTGGTTAGTTACTTTTTCGGAGGAGAATCACGATTGAATTGATTTTGATTGACGCGCGCGGACCAGCGCAAGCGAAGAGAATATTAGCGCTGGAATAAGTGCGAATGAGCCCCATGGGCCATTAAATCGATCAACCAAATTGATCATTAAAAAAATAATGAGGAAGACGATTATCGAAACACGATTATTCGCCCAACTAGCGCACCACAAATCCAGTCCAGTCTCTCCTCTCGTCAATCGAATTTCGCGCATTCGAGTTGGAAAGGCGTCACGCGACTCAAGAGCATGCCTAAATCTGATCTCATAACGGAACAGATGCGTTGGCCCATACCCGAAACGCTCCATTAGCGCAGCAGCCACTTTCTCATCCTCAATTCTTCCGTCCAACAAACAGAAATGTGAGATCCGTCACCGTTGCCCCAATTCCTACATTGGCAGAAAATCCTCCGACAAACGCATTATTCGGGAACAGTCCCCCGAGCTCAGAAAGTCCTCCCAATGCTCCTCCGACGCATGCTGCGCGATTTCCCTTGAAACAACTTGAAGAGTCTGTCGCAACAGCATAGAAGCCAACAATCGCGCCCGTAACTGCAAGTTCCGGAGATGCCAACACCAACGCCGTTACGGTAACGCCAGCCGCGAGAGCTCCAATCCCGACAGTCGCAATCTCGCGCACGACTTTGTTTTTGACGACGTCAGCCGCAAGATGTACACCAGATTTCACAGGGTCAATCACAAGTGTTTTCACCGTAGACGAAATGAAACCAGAGAGATCGCCGCCCGAACAGCCCTTCTTTCCGCATAGTTGCTTTTGTAAAAAGACTGGTACGCCTGCAAGGCCCAACGGATCTTCCGCATTCAACGGATCGTCATTCGTGAACACATACGGCTGGCCCGTCATCGCGACATCAGCGTCGATACTCAAGAACTGGTCCGTCGTCGGGTCGTAGTAGCGGTTGTTTCAGCAATTCCTTGAATTACATCTCGCTCGCTTTCGCAAAACTGCCAATGGTCTGGATTTTTACGGGGTCGGACGGGACAAAAGCCTTTGCCATCAGAGGATCATTGCAATGCTTCGTTTGAAATCGTGTCTTCAACTTTCCAATCGACGCGACTGCTCCGCCGGGTGACATCGGGAGTGAACTTCTTGAAGCTTGGCCATCGAGACCCTCGTGTAGCCCATTGTCGTTTCTAACTTTTGATGTCCAAGCATCTCGGCGATGTGACGCACGTCTGCACCTGCATCAAGCATCAATGTCGCCGTCGTGTGACGAAAAAGATGGCAACTGCCATGTTTCGTTGGCGCACCAGATTTGACATACGCAGCAACGAGACGTGACATTACGTCCGGAGCGATCGCGCCACCCGTCACACTGAGAAAAAGTGTGTCGACGTTTGTTCGTCGCTCGAGCTTCGGTCGGACATCGTTCAAGTATCGAGTTACCCATGACCGTGCACGTTCGCCAATCGGTACGAATCGATCGCGTGCTCCCTTACCTTGACGGACGAATAGAGAACCGCGAGAAAAGTCGATGTCGGAAACTCGGAGATTCGTCAATTCCGTTCGTCGGATTGCGGTCGAATAAAACACTTCCATCACGGCTCGATCACGCGCTCCCAAATCCGTACTGGTATCCGGACCGGCGAGAATCGACTCGACCTCTTCAACACTCAGCACAGCCTCAGGCAATCGATGTTCCGTCTTCGGCAATTCCAATGAGGACGCCGGATTGAATGGAATCATTCCTGAACGCGCGAGCCACGAGAAGAGACCAATCACCGGAATCAAACGTTGCACTTGCGTCTTAAAAGAGAGTGGCTGCCCGTCTTGCTTTTTGGAATGAAAGAGATGGCGCTGATACGACTCCAGCATTGACGGAGAGACGCTACGAGGATCAGTTACATCAAGGTCCTTCAAGAAACTGACCATGTACGCCAAGTAGTACTCACGAACTCGCAACGTACTTTCGGCGTAGCCGTGACTCCGCTTATAACTCATGTAGGCGGCTACGGCGCTTTCAATGGCTGTCACTATGGAGTCTCCCCAGGGATTGTCATGTACGAGTCACTTTGCATGCCTTCATCGTCAATCCCGACGGTCAAGCCCACCAACTTCACCAACTTCGACGCTTCTCCAATTGCTTCCGATACGGATTCTGAATTAACGGCAGATTCACTCGGCTTCAGATCATCCAATAAGCGATATGTCCGGCTCCTGCCTCTTCCACTACCTGATACCCGCAAATACTCCATCGCCACGAGTGAGTCACACGCTGCACGGACCTGAGTCACCGTCCAACCGAGTAATTCGCGAAGTTGGCGCCGCGTGAATTGCACCTCTTCCAACGTGAAACGGTCACCGTTAACTTTTCGAGTTTCCACTCGAATCACTTCGAGCAGTCGAGAAGCCTGTGGAGAAAGGCTGTCTTCCGAACGTGCTGTGAGTGCTTCAGCAAGCGCAAGGCCGCAAGCTATGTCTTCTTCAGTTGCCTCGATGTAGGTGATGTTCGATTCGCCCAGTGACGTGGTGTGGCGTTCTCTTTGAAATTGATGCAGTAAAGCAACCGACGAGATGATTGAGAGCAATTTGGCGTGATCGCGACGGTGACGAGTCGAAGTACTCGGAAACTCGTGATCGAAGTTACCGATCACAACTGTCATTGGCACAAGAAGCCGCTGAATGTTGGCGTGCAACGAACTCAATTCACCTTTGTCATGCCGAGCGAGAATCCCTTCCAACGAAACGCCTCGGATTTGCGCCGAAATAATTGCTTCGGTCTGTTCGCGTTCTTCACTTACCCCAATTACGATCAATCGGTTTTCGAGTTCGGGGTCGATTGACGCGGCCGTCGTGGTCATGAGGACAGCTACGGGTCCTGAAGTTTCATAATTCTTCGTCATCAGACGTCCTGTTGCTTGATCCTTGCCCGTCGAGGCAATGGCAATCCTCCCTTCGCTGAGTAAGAGCTTCAATGGATACGTAGCTCGTAACGCTCCTCGTTCTTCGGCGACAGAAAGTACCTTGTACTGCAGTCCCGTGCCTCCCAAGTAATAAAGAGCTTGCGAAGTGATTGCCGAAAGTGACACCAGGTCTTCGCGGGGAACGAGCGAGCAGATCGCGTCGACCAAAGTTGACTTACCTCCCGCCGAACTTGCCTGCACCACTACCCCAAGTGGTCGTTCACATTTCCTCGATATCGTCGCCAAGTAGCAGAGCAGCAAGTTTGTGGCTTCACCTACAACACCCAATGATGAGAGATCCGATTGAAGTTGCACGAAGAGATCCGGATTCTCAAGCCATCGCATCGCGAGTTCTCGTTCTGATCCAGACATTTCAACTGACGTCAGTGCGTCATCGAGGCCGCCGTCGCGACGCGCCTCTGCACAGAACAACACCTCGGCCATCTCAGCGTTTAGAACTTCGCGGTCGACACGGAGTTCAGTCGCTGCTGTATCCAGGAATTGTCGACGCAGACGCGCGGTGTAGAGATCAAGAGTGTCAAGATGAAACCTTCCGCTCGTCCGATCGCTAACTGAAAGTCCAACGCTCAATCGATCTCCTTCAACGTTCGATCGCGTCATCGCACCACGAATCCGCCATGAACGCGGGCCAGACACAACAAATGCCTCGTCGCGACCTGGAGTCACCGTCGTTATTGGCTTGGCCACTTCAAGGGGGTTCTGTTCCTCGTCCGGAACCTGCGCATCAACCTTGACGAATGAAACGGCACTGCCCAGCCAAGCATCAACAACACCACGTGCATCCGTTGAATCGATGATCGTTTTGACTACGTCAAACTCCTCACCAGCGATCGAAACCAGCAGTCCGAGTCGTTGGAATTGTTCAGCAAGTATTGCTCCGTCGCGTCCGAAGACGGTTACGTGTTCGAATCGTTTAGCCAGTTCTTTGGCGGCGCGCTTTTCGAAGCCTTTTGCGCTTCCAGGAGCGAATACCAGGAAGGGAGACTCTTCACCGTTCGAACAATCGATTGCACTCGCAAGACAAATCCCGCTAGGCACCGAATTGGTAACGAGCGCCCTCGTGCCGTCAGACGAACCGACGATTTCAAAGAGTGTGCCGGGGAGGCCGCTCGCCCATAACTCGATTCGACTTCGATCAAGTCGCCGACCGTAGATCGAGCGGACTTGACCTCCCATGATGATGGGAACGACTGCGCAACCCCTGAACTCTTCATGTCCACTTTCGCGCAAGATCCCGAATTCCAAGAGTCGAGATCGGATGAGTAATCCGGCCTTCCACCGCCGCCCCGGTATTTGGAGCCCCAACGTACGGTCCGACAATCCAATTCGAATCTTCTTGGCGAATTCGAATGTGATACCCAATGAGTTGAGAATCGAATCACGTTCCTCGGAATCCATCAAACAGTTGTGCCAATGATTTACGACTGCGTCGAGCAAACGATCGTCAAAATCGTCCGAATTGAGGGATTCGAAACTTTGGTCAAAAAACGACACATCTAACACCATCGAAGTCGCCTAACTTGAAGATTTTTGGCTGCATATCCAATGGTCTCTGTTTCACAGCCGACGAGTCTCCGAAATCACGCGGAGCAGCCCGAAGCACGGCGCGGCAGTCGAATCCGTTGCTCCCGCTCAGAAAAGGACCTTCGTAGATGATGCCCATAGAGTGCCCAAAACCGTGCAAGGGGGTCGTCGCGACCGTAGATACTAAGGCTGATCAGTGATTATGTTGAAGACCACGTTCGTGACCCGCCACCCTTCCAAGCTGGCCATGCGGGTTCGATCCCCGTCACCCGCTCCAACTGTCGAGGGGATTCGAAGTACCCGACAGGGTTGCGGCGAATCGTACGCAGTGGACTCGAACCTGAGACTGAGGATGTGAGTGGCGCGCGGGCCGGCAGTCCATCTGGACGCGATCCCGCGAGACTCACGATGGCTTGCGGCCTCTTCTCAACGACAAGGCCGTCAACACTGAGTCTGAGAACTGGGTGACGGAGTCGAGCTGCTCCATCTCCTCGTCGGTCAGCGCGAAGTCAAAGACTTGTGCGTTGCTCTCAATCCGTTCCTTCCGTGTCGACTTTGGAATGACGATAAAGCCGCGCTGAAGGCTCCATCGAATGAGGACCTGCGCCGCAGACTTGCCGTGCGCCTCGGCGATCGAGACCGGGACCGGGTCATCGAGGTTTTTCCCGCGTGTGAGAGGGCTGTAGGCCTCGACCGCTACGCCGAGGGCCTCACAGGATTCGGCGAGGTCCTTTGAGTAGTGGTACGGCGACATATGGATCTGATTCACTGCGGGAGGGATGTCTGCGGCCTGGAGCGTCTTGTTGATGTCATCGACCTTGTAGTTGCTGACGCCGATCGATCTCGCCAGCCCTTGCTTGGCGATTGACTCCATCTTCTGCCAGGTCGAGAGGAGCAACCCTGGAGGCGGGAAGTGCACGAGGTACAAATCGACGTAGTCGAGACCCAGTCGTCCAAGGCTCCTCTGGAACGCCCTCTCTGCCCAGAGGGCTTCAAAGGGGAAGAGCTTCGTGGTGACCCAGATCTCCTCTCGTGGGACGCCGCTCGTCCGGATCGCGTCGCCGACGCCACGCTCGTTCCGATAGAACCGTGCGGTGTCAATGTGTCGGATACCGGACTCGAGCGCCCAATGGACGGCCTCCTGCACCGGTTTACCGTCGGGGATCTGCCACACGCCAAGGCCGAGCACCGGGATCGCGCGGCCATCCGAAAGTAACCTCCGTGAGCCGATGTCCAGAGGCGTCACATCGTCGCCGTGCGCGTCTTGCGTATTGCTCCCGTCTGTCACAGCTTCGACGTTACGCCGCCCAACCGGCCGTCGCACCGGAGATTGGGTGCGACATCGCGGATGCGAGCTTTCCGAGACGTCAATTTGTTCTGATTTCGAGGGATGGAGGTTCAACTGGAGCGCAGATCTCGCGACTCTCGTGCGCGATAGTCCACGTCGATGCCCCGAAATTAGACGTCAACGCCCGACGTGTTCTTCAAGCGCAACCTCGTGAGCCCATTTGTAATCGGCCTTGCCGTTCGGCGCGCGCCGGACCGTTTCTCGCACGACCACCTCTCTGGGGATCTTGTAGTGCGCCAGCGACAGTCGAAGGAACTCGTTGATCTCTTCGGGCTTCGGTGGCGACGGCGCCACCGTGGCGACGATCGCGACGACTCTCTGGCCGAAGCGTTCGTCGGGGATGCCAACGACCAGACAATCGTCGATCAGCGGGTGACGCTTGACGGCCTCTTCGACCTCCTCGGCGAAGATCTTCTCTCCGCCGGAGTTGATGCTCATCGAACCCCGGCCCAGTAGGTTGATCGAGCCGTCCTCGTCAACGGTCGCCCAGTCACCGGTCAGGACGTAGGACTCGCCGTCGAGCAGGATGAACGTCCGGGCGGTCTTTTCCGGGTCCTTGAAGTAGCCATACGCCGCGGTTCGGGTGGCGAGGATACCTTGTTCACCCTTCCCGTGACTCACCTCGTGTCCGTCTTCGGTGACGACCCTCGAATCGGGCGCGAGCGTGAAGTGAGCCGTCGGCGCGCCGACGTCACGATTGGCACCGCTGACCCCGATGCTGCCGCCTTCGGTCGAACCAAGCGTGTCAATCAGGATCGCCGACATGCGCGTGCGCAGTCCGTCCTTGATCTCAGAACTCCATATCGCTCCAGAGGAGGTGATGCTGCGCACGTTCGACGTGTCGTAGGGCTGTCCCGCGGTCTCGCGCTCTTCGAGCGCACGCAGCATGGGCCGTGCGAAGGGATCACCAACGATCACGATTCTCGTCGCAATCTCCCGCTCGATGACGCGCCAGACCTCGTGAGCGTCGAACGACCGACCCTCGAGCAACACCACCGTGCCGCCGCCGACCAGTGCGGGCATGGCACCGATCCACATCCCCGTACCGTGCATCAGGGGGCAGCAGGGGACAATGGCTTCGACGCCTTGTTCGTTCACCGCCGTGACGAAACGGGCGACGTCTTCTCGAGCGGCGGGCACCGACGGCATCGCGCGGAGCGCTGCTAGTGCCGCGACAAGTCGCTCGGTGATGTCACCCTGGGGGTACATCACTCCCTTGGGCATCCCCGTCGTCCCGCCCGTGTAGAGCATGTAAAGGTCGTCGGGCGAGCGTTGCTTACGAGCTTGGGGCTCGTGGCGGCCCAGGAGCTCATCGAATGGCACGGCGCCGTCGAGGTGCGTTCCCCCGTCGTCGACCTCGACGAACAGTCGCACGTTGGTCAGCCGGTCGCGCACCCGGGCCACGCAGTCACCCAGCGACGAATGGAACACGAGCACCTGTGCGTCGCTGTTGTCCACGAGGTACACGAGCTCGTTGTCGAGGTACCGGTAGTTGACGTTGATCGGCACGGCGCGATGCTTGAACGCGCCGTGCTGCGCGATGAGGTACTCGGGACAGTTGAACATGTAGAGGGCAACCTTGCCGACTTCGTCGACTCCCGCCGCCTCGATCGCCGAGGCGAAGCGCGCGGCGGCGTCATCGAAGGCCCGGTAACTGATCCGACGCTCCCCTTGCACGATGGCGTCGCGTTCGGGCACGATGTCGGCAACTTCTTCCCACAAGGATGCAAAGTCAAGAAACAAGATCCCCCCGATCTCGTCCAACCACGAAACGCTGTGCCCCTAGTGTGCTTCGCGCACCATCCGCGCCACGCTACCCGTTGGCGTGCCCAGAAGAAGGTGGCACCCACTCGCTCGAACAGCCGTCGACCGAGTGATAATTGACGCCAATACGCATGACAACCTCGAACGGCCCAATTCGGATCGTAAGTTCCCGAATGGCGTGGACCCTATTTCGCCCGCGCCTTCCAATCGTTTTCATTGAAAGTGCAGTGACTTCAAGGTCTTTCGAGTAACACTCCTAGGCTTGGGTCACATGCATTTTTCTTTGACGAAGTCCTCGTTCGTTGTCGTCATGGCTGCGGTCATTCTTTTGGCCACGACGGGCCCCGCCCTGGCCAGTACACCACTGGCTCCCACGGCGACGGGTTTCGACGTCAGTTTTCCCCAGTGCACTGAGCCGTTACCTCCGTCGCCCGGCTTTGGCGTCGTGGGCGTGAACGGGGGCACGACCTTCAGCGCAAACCAATGTCTCGACCGCGAGCTCACCTGGGCCAATGGCGCCGCCAACGCGACACCCGCCTTCTACGCCAACACCGAAAATCCCGGCCCGGCGAACGCCTCGAACTGGCCGACGAACCAACAGACGCCGCGCGAATGTTCCGGCGCCAACTCCGTCGCGTGCTCCTACGACTACGGCTGGAACGCGGCGCGAGTCGCTTTCGCGAACGCCGTCAACGCCGAGAGTGACGACGGAGCGTCCTCGCCAACGGCCTCGGCCATCGCGGCACCGTGGTGGCTCGACGTGGAGACCGGCAACAAGTGGGAAACCCTCCAGTACGGGCGAAGCTCCGCGACGGGCGCTTACGACGAAGCGTCGATCGAAGGCATGATCGCCTCCTTCGAGAACATCGGCGTCGCGTCAGTCGGGGTCTACTCAACGTCGCAGCAGTGGAACGTCATCACCGTCCGTACCGAGTCAACGTTCCCTTCGGTGCCGGTGTGGATCCCGGGCTTCGGTTCGCTGGCGACCGCGGAGGTGGGTTGTGATTTGGCGTCATTCACCGGCGGGCGCGTGGCGATGATCCAGTACGGGTCACTCGGCTACGACGGCGACTACGCCTGCGGCCTCTTGAACACGCCACTCACGACCTCGGTCTCGGTGGCCGGCTCGGCGACCTTCACCAACCAAATCGTCTCCACCAACAGCGTCGGTACCGTGACCTACGTCCAGACCGGTGGCAGCCCAGCGTTGCTCGTCAGCGCCAGTGGACTCGTCACCACGAGTGGCACGCTCGCGCCCGGAACGTACGTCGCGACGGGCACAACGAGTGACCCGAACGACGACACCGGAACGTTCGCTCTGACGCTCGACGTCGGCAAGTTGATCCAGAGTGTCTCCACGACCGTCTCGGTCAAAGTGAGTGGATCGCCGGCCTACCACGACCAACTCACCGTCACGGGCAGCGACGGCGCGGTGACCTACGTCCAGACGAGCGGTACTCCCTCATTGGTCGTGAGCACGAGCGGTCTCGTCACGACGAGCGGGGCATTAACGGCCGGCTCGTACGTCGCGAAAGGCACGACGAGTGACCCCGCTGGTGACACGGGAACCTTCACGCTCACGCTGAAAGTCGGCGCGCTCGTTCAACGCGATCCCTTGACGGCGTCAGTACTCACGACGAACTCAACGTCGTTCAGTAACCAACTCGACGTGGGGGCCAACTTGGGCGCGGTGACCTACGTTCAAAAGAGCGGTACTCCCGCACTGATCGTGAGCACGAGCGGTCTCGTCACGACGAGCGGAGCTTTGGCGAAGGGCACGTACCGCGCCGACGGCACGGTCAGCGACGCGTCCGGTGACGTGGGAACGTTCAGCTTCACGCTCAGCGTCACGACGCCGCCGATAGTGCCGACCGCGACGTCGATCATCGGCTACGCCGTCGCCGGGAGAACGAGGACCCTGAGCATTCACGGTTCCGGCTTCTACGGACATCCTCAAGTCACGAGCCACTTGGGAACGACAGCAATCGTGACCCGAGATACCGGTCAGGCGTTGGTCGTGCGAGTCGCCGTACGCGCACGTTCTCGAAACGGTGTCTTCACCTTCACCATCGTTCTGGCAGACGGTCAATCGTGCCAGATTCGCTACAACCAGCGCTAGGCCAGCGAGACGTGGACGAAAACCCACCTGGCATATGTCGGACTCGCTGCGAGGACTTTGTGCCCGAAAAGCCAGACGACATGGACGCATTCTCGTAATCAAAAGAAATGAGATTTGATCGGCGTTGTTGCTTCGACGACTTTATTGCCCAACCCACCCTTCCTGGCTCGACCTGCGGGTTCGATTCCGTCACCCGCTCCAACAGGTCGTCGTTGTATTGATTGATGACTACTCAAATGTTTTTTAAGGGCTTTGAGCGTGCGGACATCGTGATGAAATCGCGCGGCCACGTAGATTCGAAGAACGTCCAAGGACCTTGCACGGTTGACGCAATGAGCTTGCTCCCGTTTGACGGCGACGCGAGGCCGTTCGCCACGGGTGGATCGTACGTCGAATAGTCGGGCCAACTCGAATTTATGTCGAGTTCCATCCCCCGAATGACGCGGGCGCGCACGAGCAACTGGGCTAACTGGTACGGGCTGAGGGCCGGGCCCGTTACATAGATCAACGCTCCGTTGGCCGTAATGCCGACACCCGATCTCCATTGATGATCGATGCCGGGAACTGACTTGGCGCACGAATAGACGCCGCACGTCGAACCCCACGCGTGCCAATTCGCTCTCGCGGCCGCGGTGGGGTGCCCGTCGGCCACGAGTGGCACCAAGTTCTGACGCACACTCACGACACGTGAGGTCATCGACAGGTCGCTGCCCCAGGCGCCAACGTTGACGCTGCCGTTTGCATAGATGACGAAGGATGCCGCCCCCGTTCGCAATGGATCGACCACGCGACCTTCCGTGTAGTACCCGCCCTTGGCGACGTTCATCACGAAGCCGCCATTGAACGCGGCCACCAACGTCCTTGCGTAGGCCGGCTGAACGGGCGCCGTGAATCGATACGGCCCTTTTCCGGGACTCATCGAGCCCGAGTACAGGCGCGCAGACAGCAGACGCATGTCCATCCACGCAACGCCGGCCACTTGAGTTCCGCCCGGCGGGACCAGTGTCGCCTCATAGATAGCCTGCGTCCCGTCAACGGGTCGTGCGACAGCGTGCCAGATACCCTCTCCCGCGAACGCCGTCAGTCCAAACCCTTTGAGATCCGAGGGCGCGGGCAAGGACGATGCGGGACGAAGTGACGCGTGATCCGAAATTTCGTGGACCGATGTCGAGTTGCCCCAAGATGCGAGAACGATGACCGCGCCTGCGAGCAACACAACGCGCACCCATTGACCAGAATGCAAACGAAGTCGCGGTGAAGTCACTCCCGTAGGTTAAGCAACACCACCACGCCCAAGGCGAACCAGTGTTGTGTTCGGACATCGCGAACATGTCGAGACCGACTAGTGCCGAGGAAAAAAATTATCACGCGCATCTCATTGAGTTGTTATGCACCGACGCCCCGAAACGAAGCGAACGAAGGCGCCAATCATTCCCCGAGTAATACGTCCATTCCCCGACTATTACGTCGGTGAAGGGCCGTCAACTGCTAGGTTTCGCCTGACTGCTCACCGGACCGAGGGGGACTCCTTGCTTTGCTCGAACGGACATCAATGTCCGGAGAACGTGGCCTTCTGCCCCACTTGCGGCGTCGCCTTCGGCACACCGGCACCGATGAGCGTCGGCATGCCGCCGCCGATGGCCCAGGTCACGTACGTCCAACAGATTCAAACGACGTCGACCAATGGCCTGGCCATCGCTTCGATGGTGCTCGGCATCGTCTGGGTGTGGTGGATTGGCTCGATTCTCGCTCTCGTTTTCGGCTTCGTCGCTCGCAAGCAAATTCGAGAGCGCGGTCAGAGGGGTGACGGCATGGCGATCGCCGGCATCGTCCTGGGATGTGTCGGGGCGGCCACACTCCTCCTCTTCATTATCTTGTTCGCCGCCGGAACGCACACCTCGACGAATATTGGGAACTAGCGAATCACTTCAGCGACGTAGTCGTCTATTGCAGTCTCGGATCGACCGGTTCACTCTCGAGGACGAGAACACGACGTCGCAACCGCTTCGAGTCGTGCGACGAGGCGTATTCGAGAACGTCGAAGCTGCGAAGATACTCACCGCCCCGGCACTTTGTCCACGTTTGAAGTAGGCCCTTCGGGCCCCGAGGGCCCACCTCGACGGGCTACACGACCGTCTCTTCAGCGTTCGCGTCGCCTCTAGACGTTCGCGAGCGATTCGGCGACAACTCGTAACATCGCCAGCACAGGGTTCTCCGCGTCGGTGTCGATAGCAACGGTGTCGAGTTCACGAGGGTCCTCGTGAATGAAGGTCACCCTGGTTCCATCAGCGACGTCATCGAGAACGTACGTCATCGTGAAGTAGTTCTCCGGGAGGTCGTCGAGACCGGGACGCGGAGCGAAGAGCGTGTAGCGAAGTTCGAACGGCGCACGGAACTCCTGGACTTTCCCCCACTGCTCGAAAGTCTGACCCTGCCACTGCGTGCTAAAACGAATCGGGTGACCAACAATCCAGTCGGTGGTCAGTTCGCTGCCGTACTGCCAGTGGCGCACGTGCTCCGGAAGCGTGACGGCCGCCCACACGATCTCTCGCGGCGCTTTGATGGTCGTGGTGGTCTTGGACACTCGCATGACGCTTGAGTGTAGGTGGGAGAACAATGGACTTCTCGTCGGTGCACAATGGCGCGGTGAAATCGATCCCCGGTGCAACGTTGTTCGAGGTCGCCGGTCTGTGTTGGAGTGGAGTCCGACGTCGAAGATGAGGTGATGAGCAATGAGTGAGGTGGCCCCGTCCGGCAGCGACGGCCCAATTGAGGTGATAGTCCTGAACGGTGCGTCAAGCTCGGGCAAAACGACGCTCGCCGCGTCGCTGCAAGACGTTCTCGAAGAGTCGTGGTTGGTCTTTGGGATCGACACCTTGATCAGCGCACTACCGCTCGCCTTGCTGGAGATTCACGATGACGCGACCATTGGCGCACGGCCGAGGGACCACGTGTTCCGCAAGGGCGGCCTGAGCTTCGGTGCCGAAGGCGAAGTCACCGTCGGGGCCGAGTATCGACGCCTTGAAGCGGCCTGGCTACTGGGTCTTTCGGCGATCGCCGACTCAGGTGTTCGCCTGATCCTGGACGAAGTGTTCCTGGACGGACGCCACTCACAGGATCGAGTTCACCAGGCGCTCGCCGGTCGTCGGGTCGCGTGGATTGGCGTCACGTGTGACCTCGACGTCGCGACCCAGCGCGAGCGAGACCGGGGCGATCGCGTTGTCGGAGAGTCCGAGAAGCAGGCACGTCTCGTCCACGATGGCGTCCTCTACGACCTCGTCGTTGACACCACGTCGCGCTCTTCGGACGAAGTGGCTGGCCAGATCGCTCGACACCTCCGCGCCTCGACGGCGTAGCCGGTGTCGACGACGCGAGCGTCGTGTTGGTCGCGACGCTTTCACCGGGCCGGTTCCGTCGCGCTCGCGTCGTAACGAGTCACCACCTTGGCGCCTCTTGGCCCGGGCATCGCTCCCTCGAGAGCGCTACGTTATGGTCAGCAGCACATGTGAATCGAGGTGCCTTTGACCATCGCCCCTAGCCACCCCAAGGCCCGGACCGTCGCACTCATCGGTCGAAACGGTGTCGGCAAGACGTCATTGCTCGAAGCGCTCGTAGTCGCGACCGGTGGTCTGGAGCGAGCTGGGAAGGTTGACGCGGGCACGACGCTCGGTGCCACCGATCCCGAAGAACGCAAATATCAGATGTCCCTCGGCATCTCGATGGCGCCGGTCTGGATCGGCGAGGACAAGTTGACCTTGCTGGACACGCCCGGGCTCATCGATTTTCACGGCGAAGTCGAGCGGGCCCTCGACGTGGCCGACGTCGCGGTCCTCGTCGTGAGCGCCGTCGACGGCGTCCAGGGAGACTTCGTCGCCACCTGGGACTTAGCGCGCGAGGCCGACGTCCCGGTCGTCATCTTCGTGAATGCCCTCGACGCCGAACGCGCCAATTTCGAATCGACACTCGCCTCGCTCGAATCATTGGTCGGTCCCACACTCGCGCCGTTGGAATTGCCCATCGGTGAGGGGCCATCGCTTCAGGGCGTGGTCGACCTCCTCGCCGACGAGGCCATCTTCTATGACCGCGCCACGCCGCGCCACGCGCCAGTGCCCGCGGAGCTGGCCGATCTGGAATCTCGAGTCCGCGCCAGCCTGATCGAGGCGATCGTCGTCGCCGACGATTCACTGACCGAGCGGTACCTCGAGGGCGACGTGCCGACGATCGAAGAGCTCGAACCGGCGCTCGCGGAGTTGATGATCGAGGGTCGAATCGTGCCGGTCACGTGCGGCTCGGCCACCCGCGGGATCGGCGTCGATCGTCTCGCCACGCTGCTCGATGAGATCGCGGTCTCTCGACCGATACCGGCGCTGATGAATGGCAACGAAACGTTTCTTGACCGCGACCCCGACGGCGAGCCGGTCATGCGGGCCTTCAAGGTCATCGTCGACCCGTACGTGGGTCGCATCGTCGTGATGGAAGTCATCTCGGGCACGATCACGCCCGACCTCACGCTCGTCAACGTGCGCACCAGGAGTGATGAACGCCTTCACGGTCTTCACCATCTCTTCGGCGCCAAACTCGTACCCGTCAACCGCGCGGTCGCCGGTGACGTCGTCGTGGTCGCGAAACTCAACGACGTGGCCGTGGGTGACGTGCTCGCGCGGCGCGGCGCTGACTTGGCGACGTTGGCGGCCCCCTCGCCGGCGCCCGCTCTTTCGGTGGCTCTCCTCAGTGCGTCCCACGATGACGACGACAAGATCGCGACCGCGCTGCATCGACTTTCCGAGGAGGACCCGTCGCTGCGCGTGCGCCACGACCCGGTCTCGCGCCGCCTCGTGGTCGACGCCATGGGCGACACGCACCTCAAGGTGACGTTGGAGCGACTGCGCCGTCGCTTCAACGTGAACGTCACGACCGCGACCCCGGACGTCCAGCGTTACGAGACCATACGTTCGGCCCGCGAGTGCGAGGGCCGACTGAAGAAGCAGACCGGCGGACACGGCCAGTTCGCGGTGGTGAATCTGAAGGTCGAGCCCATCAAACCCGACGAGCCCTTCGAGTTCATCGACGCGATCGTCGGTGGCGCGGTGCCGCGCCAATTCATCAGTGCGGTGCGCAACGGCATCGAGAAGTCCATGGCGCGCGGCGGGCCGGCCGGTTTTCCCGTCGTGGGACTGCGCGTCACGCTCTTCGACGGCAAGTTCCACAGCGTCGACTCCTCCGAGGCGGCCTTCGACACCGCCGGATCGCTCGGCCTTCGCGCGGCGCTCGAGGCCGCGGGCACGGTGGTGCTGGAGCGAATAATGGAAGTGACGACGACGTTCCCGACCGAGTACCTCGGTGAAGTGCTCAATGACCTCAAGAGTCGAAGGGGCAAGGTCGTCTCGACGAATCAGGACAACGCCGCCACCGTCACCGTGACCTCGTTCATCCCCGAAGACGGACTCCACCGATACGGTCTCGACTTTCGCGCCATCACCGCCGGTCGCGGACGAGTCACGATTCAACTCCACCACTTGTCCGAAGCACCGTAGGTTGCCGCTCACGACGCCACCGAAGAGACTGAGTACTCCGGTACGTCCAATCTCGTCCACAGGCCGTGGTGATGACACCATCCCCAGTCGCTCGGCGAACCGCCCGGCAGCGTCACGATCACTTGCGTCGCGCCCGTTTTGGCGCCCTCACTCGACCTCGATGACGTGGGCCAATTGACCATGAACGGTGACTCCAGTGAGATCCACGCCACGTTGCCCCCCGCGCAGCGTTCGGCCATGTCCTCGAAGAACGACGCCTGATCCGCTTCGGTGAAATAGGCCACGACGTAACTGTTGACGACGACCGTCAGACTCAACGGATCGCCGAGGGCGATCGCCTCACCGAGTCGTTCGGCGGCCGTACCGCGCAACACGGTGGTCGCGGGCCAGCTCGGTCGCTGCTCGATGATCGCGTCCAGTCGATCCATTCGTCGAGGTTCTTCGGGCCAGAGACAGGCCCGCAGCCAGAGCCGGTCCTCCGTCGCCGAGATGTCGAGGGGCGCGGGATCGATGCCGACGCGAGAGTGAACCTCGGGAAGCCGAAGTGAGCGGTCGACGGGCGTCTCGTCACGACAGATGAGCGTCAACGGATTCCCGTCGTCCTTCGCCCGGACCGGGAACCGGTCGAAGTGGAGATTGATACCGGCCGAGGTTCCGACGTCGACGAGGTTGATCGAGGGATAGCCGCGTTGGGCGATGAGCGCGATCACCGCTTGGAAGACGGCGGAACGACCGGGTTCGTTCGTCTGCGTGGATCGATGGAGTTCTGAACGTACTAACTCCGGTTCACGATTGAGGGCACCAACGACGACGTCGGCGGCCGCCACGTGGTCGGTGATCAATCCGTGTCGCGCGTCAGCGTAGATGGGTGCGAGCACCGGATGGCCTCGCAGCGCGGCGAGGTGCAGTGACGCGAGGACCAGCATCGGGTTGCGCTGTTCGACGCGGACGCCGGCGAGCAACGCCTGAGCGACGAGGTCACGCTCCAGCGCGATCATGAGCGCGGAGTAAAAGGGCAGTCGCTCGTGGTCTTCGCGGGTGAATGAGAAGTGATACCGACGCCGCGCGTCCTCGAGATCCAATGCCATAGGGGCACGATATCGAGTGGCCACGTCACCACAATGGAACCACGGTGGGCCAATGAAGGCGCTGGAGGATCGAATGGTCCTAAGGTCGTCTCCGGTGAAAAAGAAGATCGCCCTAGTCCAACTCGCGAAGCATCGCGAACCACGCCTGCTCGTGACCGGTCAGACCGTCTCTCAGTTCGGTGACGGCGTCGCGCTGGTCGCGCTCACGCTGCTCGTGCTCGACACGACGGGCGACAGCGCGTCGAAATTGGCGTGGTTCGTGGCGGCTCGAATGACGCCCCTAGTGGTCTTCCTTTTGATCGGCGGCGTCATCGTCGACCGCTTCTCGCGCCGGATACTTCTGCTCATCTCGGACGGCGTTCGAGCGCTCTTGACGGCCGTCCTGGTCGTTCTCATTGCGACCCATCATCTGACGTACTTCGACCTGCTCATTTTTGCCGTCCTGTTCGGGACGTTCGACGCGCTCTTCATGCCCTGTATCACCGCGCTCACGCCCGAGATCGTGCCGGAGGATCTGCTGCCCGCCATGAACGCGGTTCGTCCGCTTTCGAACAATCTGATGGGCAACATGATCGGACCGGCCGTCGGTGGCGTCATCGCCGCCGCGAGCACGTCCTGGGCGATCGGCGTGGACTGCGCCACGTTTCTCGTCTCGGCCGGCGCGCTGTTCTTGATGAAACCGACGCCGACACCCAAGCGCACGCCCGGGAGCTCGATGCTCTCCGAAATCAAAGAAGGCGTGCGGTTCGTTCGCCAGACGAGGTGGCTCCGCACCAACTTGGTGGCCGCCGGAGTCATCAACGCCATCATGTTCAGTCCCTTGGCGGTGTTGATTCCGTACCTGCTGCGCCACACTTTGCACGACAGCAAGGTGATCGTGGGCTACACCTTCGCGGTCATGGGTTTCTCGGGCGCGATCGGCGCGCTCATCGCGTCGAACATGAAGATGCCGCGACGACGAATTCGCGTCATGATCGCCTATTGGACCATCGCGTCGCTCGCCGGACTGGCAATTGGCTTCGCCACCAACTTCTGGGAGGTCATGATCTTTCCGGTCGTCGCCTCACCACTCCTCTTGTTCGGCAACGTCATCTGGGAGTCGATGATGCAATCCGAAGTGCCTCGAGAACTGCTCGGTCGCGTCAGCTCCGTCGACTGGTTCATGTCGTTGGGCCTGGCGCCGATCGGGGTGGTCGTGGCGGGATTCTTAGCCACCGAGTGGGGCGTGCGCACCTACTTCGTCGTGGTGAGCCTCGTGGCCAGCGCTCCCGGAGTGTGGATCATGCTCTCGCGCAAGATCAACGAGGTCGACCGCGACCGCGTCAAGGGATCGGCAGTTGCGGCGCCGCCGCCAGGGACATCCCCACGAGTCGAGAACCCTTCTTCGCACAACCTGGGTATATGACCTCCGGTCGAAATGACCGGCCCTTGGCCTCGCCCACGCGTCCACCGCGCACCTCGACCCATTCGTCGTTCGTCGACTCGTTCACGACGTGGGCGACGAAGACCCAGTGTTGACGACGCTCTTTGACGCCGTCAACGACCACCTCGTCGCCGGCGCGCACCCCGTTCCAACGCGTGCTTCGCACGACGTGGCCGTGACGAGTCACGACGGGACGTTGTTTCATGCACCATTTCTACTCGCTCGCCACGTGGTCGCTCGACGTCACAGCCCTGTCGTACGGTGAGTCCGTGACCTTTACCCAGGAGCTGCCTCGATCCCTCTCCCCCTCTCGCCTCTCGGATTTTCAGACCTGTCCGCGCCGCTACCAGTACGCCTCGATCGAGCGAATCCCCCAGCCCGCGTCCTACGCGAGCGCGAAGGGCCGCTTCGCCCACTACGTCTTCGAGCAACTCTTCAAACTCCGAGCCGATGAGCGGACGATCGAGCGGGCCCGGGAGTTCGTGCCGTCGGCCGTCGAGGCGATCCTCACCGACGACGTACGAACCGATATCGCCATGGACGACGCGATGATGAACCGACTCCTTCAAGAGACCGAGGAGATCATCACGACGTACTTTCAGATGGAGGACCCGACGTCGGTGACGAGTGAGGGCGTGGAGCTGCGACTCGGCGCCACCGTCGACGGTGCGCCGCTCTTTGGCATCTTGGACCGACTCGACCGCGACGTCGACGGTTCGCTCACCATCGTCGACTACAAGACCGGCGGCCTGCCCAATCGCAAGTACGACTCCCAGACCTTCGCCAACGCCGAACTGTACGCCGCGCTGTGCGAAGCCAAGCTCGGCGAGCAGCCGACCAAGATCCGTCTGATGTACGTCGCCAAGGGCGAGAGCATCGAACGCAACGTCACCGACGTGGTCGTGAAGGCCCGCTCGCACTCGGCGGCCAGTGCCTGGGGCAAGATCAACCGCTTCTACGACGACGGCGATTTCCCGGCGACCCCGTCGGTGAACGCCTGTCGCTTCTGCTCGTACAAGGACCTCTGTCGCGCGAACGGCGTCGCCGTACCGGTGTGACCCGTGAGAGTCTGAGCGACACTGACCTTTAGGCTCGGGCCATGACGTCCTTCGATCTCTCCTTCGATTACCGCTGTCCCTTCGCGAAGAACATCCACTTGCACGTCGTCACCGCGCTGCGCGCCGGCGCGGACTTCGAGGTCAATTTCATGCCGTGGTCGCTCAGTCAAGGCAGCCGCGGTGAGGGCCCCGACGTGTGGAACGACCCGGCCTACGACGCCGATCTGCTCTCGTTGGCGGCCGGCATCTCGGTGCGCGACCAACAGAGCGAGTACTTCCTCGACGCGCACGAAGCCCTCTTTCGGGCCCGCCACGACCGGGCGATCCGCCTCGTCACCCTCGATGAGATCAGCAACGTCCTCGCGCCGCTCGGCGTCGACATGGCGAAGGTCGCCGCCGACGTCGCCTCGCGCCGGCCCCACGACGTGATCGCCGCCAGTCACAAGGAGTTCGATCGCTTCGAGGCCTTCGGCGTGCCGACGTTCGTGGTCAATGACGACGCGACCTTCGTTCGCTACATGAGCGAACCGAGCGACGACCCGGCCGCGTCGGTCGGTCTCATGACCACGCTGCTCGCCATGATGACCAATCGTGTCGACCTGAACGAGTTCAAGCACACCCAACTGCCGCGCTAGCGAACTCGCGCTAGGTCGCCTGAAATTCGAAGAGGGTGTCGTAGGTTTCGTCTCGGTCGTCGGCCCCACCGGCCATCGAGGCCGAGAACTCCGTGACCCCGGCCTCGGCGAGTTCGTGCAGTTTTTCCAAGACCTGCTCGCGGGTGCCGAAGAGACCGACGTCGGCGGGACCGTCGGCTCCTTCGCGGTCCAACATCGCGCGATAGCTCGGCAGCGTGCCGTAGATGGCGAGCCGCTCGTTCACTGTGTCCCTGGTGTCGGCGACGTCGCTCGTCACCGAGATCGGCAAGCTGCACACGACGCGGGGCGTGGGCCGACCGGCCGCCGTCGCCGCTGCGTTGATCGTCGGCACCACGTGCGTGGCGAGGGTCTTCACGCCCGTCATCCACGTCAACGTCCCGTCGGTCACGGTCCCGGCCATCTCCAGCATTCTCGGCGCCAGGGCCGCCACCAAGAGCGCCGGAGTTCGCACGTCCCCGGGTCCGAGGGCACCGATCGTGACCGCGCTCACTCGCTCCCCGTGGACGTTGACGCGTTCGCCACGCAGCATCGGCGCGAGGGCTTCGAGGTACTCCCCCATGTAGTTCGCCGGGTGATCGAACGAGATGCCCCACATGCCCTCGACGACCGCCTTGTGCGAGAGGCCGATGCCCAGCGAGAGTCGACCGCCGATGGCCTCTTGCACGGTGCGCGCTTGGGCCGCCAGCATCGTCGGGTGACGCGTTTGGATCGGCACGACGGCGGTACCGAGGTCGAGGTCCGGGTACTCGCGTCCGACCACGGCAAAGACGGTGAGCGTGTCCGGTCCGAAGATCTGCGAGGACCACATACGAGTGAAGCCCCGTTCGCGCAGCCCCGCGGCGCGCTCGAGCGTCTTCTCGAGTGGTCCGTCGACGTCCATTCCGATGGCGATGTCCATGGGGACCTCCTCGCTCGACCGATATCGTTACGGTCGTGTTGATCGAATCCCAACCTACTGGCCCGGTATCGGTGGGGGTGGTGGGAGCGGGCCAGCTGGCGCGCATGATGGGCGACGCGGCCCACGGCGCCGGCGTCATCTTGACCGTCCTCGCCTCCTCACCGGACGATTCGGCCGTCGCAACCGCCGACGCCGCGATCTACGGATCGCCCGAGGACGTCAGTTCACTCGACGAACTCGCCGCCCACGTCGACGTCATCACCTTCGATCACGAACTGGTTGACCTCGATCAGATCTCGGTGCTCGAAGCCCGCGGCGTCGTGATCCGACCGGGTGCTCGCGCCCTTCGATTCGCCGTCGACAAGGGGCACCAACGACGCGCGTTCGACGCCGCCGGTATTCCCGTGCCACGATTCATCGTCGTCAACTCGACGAGGGACCCGATGTTGAAGGGCTTCCTCGACGGCGTGGGCCCGCCGGTCTTGAAGGCCGCGCGCGGCGGCTACGACGGACGCGGTGTCCTCTTCCCGCAGAGCCGGGTCGAGACCATCTCGATGATCGACGAACTCTCGAAGACCACGAGCGTCGTGGTCGAAGAGCGGCTTCGTCTGCGCAGCGAGCTCGCACTCGTGGTCGTTCGCGGCCTCCACGGGTACGCCCACTATCCCCTCGTCTCGACGGTCCAGTCCAACGGCATGTGCGTCGAGGTCCGCTTCCCCGCCGACGTCGATGCGGCGACCCAACTCGAAGCCAATCGACTCGGTCGAAAGATCGCGAACCTCGTCGGCGCCGTGGGGGTGCTCGCCATCGAGTTCTTCGAGAGCGACCGGGGGTTGTTCGTCAACGAGATCGCGCTGCGCCCCCACAACACCGGACACTGGACGATCGAGGGTGCGCGCACGAGTCAGTTCACGAACCACCTCTTGGCCGTCAGCGGTCGCCCCCTGGGTTCGACCGAGCCGATCGTGGCCTCGGCGGTGATGGTGAACGTCGTGGGCGCCGACGAGCCCGGCTCGATCGAGCGCGCCGGCGAAGTCCCCGGGGCGCACGTGCACGATTACGGCAAGGCGTGGCGCCCGGGGCGCAAGCTCGGTCACGTCACCGTCGTGGGCGACGACGCCCGCGCCGCCCACGTGACAGCATGGGAGAGCGCGCGGGCGTACGGCACGGGGACACGGGAGACATAGTGCAGCCAGCAGTTGGGATCGTCATGGGTAGTTCCTCGGACCACGAGGTCATGAAGGGGGCCGAGACGATCCTGGAGCGCTTCGGGGTGGCGAGTGAGATTCACGTCGTCTCGGCCCATCGCACGCCGGCCGCCATGATCGACTACGGGCTCAACGCGCGCTTGCGCGGTCTGAAAGTGCTCATCGCCGGCGCCGGTGGCGCGGCGCACTTACCGGGCATGTTGGCCGCGGTCACGACGCTGCCCGTCATCGGCGTCCCGATCGCCCTCGCGCAACTCGACGGATTGGACTCGTTGCTCTCCATCGCCCAGATGCCCCGGGGCGTGCCCGTGGCCACGACCGCCATCAACGGCGCGACCAACGCCGGGCTGCTGGCCGCGCGCATCCTTTCGCTCGGTGACAACGCGTTGGCGATCGCCCTCGAGGAGTACCGTCAGGAGTTGGCGACGCAGGCCGGCCAGCAGGACCGCGACCTGCCGCGCGGTTAACGACTTTCTTACAAATCGATCGAGCCCATTCGTTCGCGGGGCACCCGAGTTGCCCCCTAGTGTGGACTCGTAACTAAGGAGGCCCCCATGGGTATCATGAAGCGCGTCAGCACCATTTTTCAGGCCAAGGCGAACTCGGCGCTGAACAAGGCTGAGGACCCCCGCCAGACGCTCGATCTCTCGTACGAACAGCAGCTCGACAACCTCACGAAGGTGAAGCGCGCGGTCGCCGACGTCGCCACCGCGCGCAAGCGCGTCGAAATCCAAGCGGAGCAGTTGAAGAGCCAGGGTGACAAGTTGGCCGAGCAGGCGAAGGCCGCCCTCGCCCAGAACAACGAACCCCTCGCGCGCGAGGCCCTCTCTCGTCGCCAGGCCATCACCGTGCAGCTGGCCGACTTAGAGACCCAACACGCCACCATCGTCGACCAGGAACAGAAGTTGACCGACACCGCCCAGCGACTCCAGGTCGAGGTCGAAGCCTTCCGCACCAAGAAAGAGACGATCAAGGCGACCTACACCGCCGCTGAGGCGTCGGCGCACATCTCTGAATCCGTCAGCGGGATCTCGACGTCGATGGGTGACGCCGGGGCCGCGATGCAGCGCGCGCAGGACAAGGTCGCCGAAATGCAGGCCCGCAGCGGCGCGCTCGATGAGCTCCTCGCGTCGGGCGCCCTCACCGACCTCACGAGCACGAACGACGACATCCAGGCCCAACTCGACAAGGCCAAGGGCACGTCGGACATCGACGCGCAGATCGCGGCGTTGAAGACCCAGGTCGCGAGCGGGGCCACCACGGAGCTTGCTTCGGGCGATGCAGCGGCCGCTCCGGCGCCCGACGCCGCGGCCAGCCCCGAAGAGACCAAGTAATGGCCGATTCCAAGATTGAGAGCGACCACGGATTGAACGTGCGGATGTTCATGACGGGCCTCGCGCTCGTCATCCTCTACGTCATCATCTTCACGGTGCTCTTGAACGTCGGCGTTCAACTGGTCTTCGTCATCGTGATCTGCGGTGGATTGTTGTTCAGCCAGTACTACTTCTCCGACAAGATCGCGATGTTCTCGATGCACGCCAAGGAGGTGACGCCGGCCCAGGAGCCCAAGCTTCACCAGATCGTGGACCGGCTCTGCTTGCTCGCCAACATGGAGAAGCCCCGTGTCGGCGTGGCCGAGATGGACATCCCCAACGCCTTCGCGACCGGACGCAGTCCCAATCACGCCGTGATCTGCGCGACCCGAGGCCTGATGAACCGTCTGAACGACGAGGAACTCGAGGCCGTGTTGGCCCACGAACTGAGCCACGTCGCGCACCGCGACGTCGCGATCATGACGATCGCCTCGGGTGTCGGAATGCTCGCCGGGCTGGTCAGTCGAATCGCGCTCTGGAGCACGTTGCTGTCGGGCGGCGGGCGCAGCCGCAGCGGCAATCAAATCGTCCTGCTCGAGATGTTGACCTTCGTCGTGTCAATCGTCATTTACGTCATCGCCTTCTTGTTGACGATGGCGCTCTCTCGCTACCGCGAACTCGCGGCCGACCGCTCCGGGGCGATCCTCATCGGCAAGCCCAGCGTGCTCGCCAGCGCGCTCGTCCACGTCACGGGCGACATGGGCAGGATTCCGCGCACCGACCTTCGCAAGTCCGAGGGCATGAACGCCTTCTTCTTCGCCCCGGCGCTGGCGGGCAACACCGCCGCGTCGCTCTTCTCCACGCACCCGTCGCTGGAGAAGCGACTCGACGCGCTGAAGAAGCTCGAAGTCGAACTCAACGGCTAGTGGGCCTTCGCGACACTCTCTTCGGTCGCACCAAGCAGGTGGCGCCGAAACTCGACGGCCTCTTCGCGCTGCCGTCGGCCGCGCTCACGCTCGAGAGCGAACTGGACCTCGTCCCGTCGGGCAACGCCGGACTCTGCTTCAAGGCCGGGAGTGGCGAGACGACGATCACGACCGATGACGAAATCATCGCGCTGCTCAACTTCGACGACAAGACCGGCACCGTGAAGGTCACGACCGACGACCTGGGTTTCAAATGGCTGGTCGTGACCGATCCCGAACTCGACGGCTTGGTGACACGGATTCACGGCGCCAATACCACCATGGTCGAGCACGGTCTTGGACCACGATTGTTGTGCGCCGTCTTCGGGTTCGTCCCCAAGACGCCGCCGGGCGACGGCGCCGTTCGAATGGTCTATCTCTTGAAGCAGGGAACCTTTTACCCCTTCGCGCCGACCGGACCGAACCAACGCGATAACGAGTTGGAACTGCGTGTGCGTTCCTTCGTCGGTGACGACCTTCCGATGGAGAAGGATCTCGCGCGCTGGATGGCGCTCTGGAACCTCCCGGTCTCCTAGCGAACGAACTCGCCGAAGTCGTTGTCGATTATCGAATCAAGCCCTTCGGCGTACTCGAGGTCCAATTGGGTCAGACCGCCGCGGTCGTGGGTCCACAGTTCAAAGCGCAGTCGTCGGTAGCCGAACATCACCTCGGGGTGATGGTCGAGCCCTTCGGCGAGCGCCACTTGCGCCTCCAGGAGTCGAACGCCGCTCGGGTAGTCAGTCGTCCTGACGTAACGAACCAAATGTGAATCTTCGACCTGCCACTTCGGATGCGCTTCGGTCCAGTCCTGCACGACGCGGTCCTCGAGAAGCGATGGTCTCGTCAAGGGTGCGTCATGTCCTCGGGCACCACCGCCGCGTCGAATTCCTCGGCGCTGAGTAGTCCCAGTGCGAGCACGGCCTCGCGCAGCGTTGTGCCTTCGTGATGGGCCTTCTTCGCTACCTCGGCGGCCTTGTCGTACCCAATGCTCGGGGCGAGCGCCGTGACGAGCATGAGCGAGTCGTGCAAGTGCTTCGCGATGCGCTCGACGTCGGGCTCAAGTCCTTCGATGCAGAACTCGCGGAATCGATCGCAGGCGTCCGTCAGAAGGTCAACGGAGTTGCAGAAGTTGTGAATGAGCACCGGCTTGCAGACGTTCAATTCAAGGTTGCCCCGCGATCCCGCCGTCGTTACGGCCACGTCGTTACCGAACACCTGCACCGCGACCATGATCATGGCTTCGCACTGTGTGGGATTGACCTTCCCGGGCATGATGGAACTGCCCGGCTCATTCTCGGGCAACATGAGTTCGCCGAGTCCCGATCGAGGACCCGACCCGAGCCAACGGAGGTCATCGGCAATCTTCGCCAGACTGGCCGCCAGGGTTCGGAGTGCGCCGTGGGCGAAGACGAGTGCGTCGTGCGCGGCCAGGGCGGCGAAATAGTTCGGTGCCGTGACGAAGGGCTTGCCCGTCAGCGCCGCGATAGCGATCGCCACACGCTCACCAAATTCTGGGTGCGTATTGAGTCCCGTGCCCACGGCCGTGCCGCCCGCCGCCAACTCACAGAGTCCGGGCAGAACGAGGTCGAGCCTCGTAAGGTCCGCGTCGAGCTGGGCGACGTAGCCCGAAAACTCCTGGCCGAGCGTCAGGGGTACCGCGTCCATCAAATGGGTTCGTCCGATCTTCGTGATGCCGGCGAACGCTTCGGCCTTGGCGTCGAGAGCGTCGCGCAGGCGGACGACCGACGGCACGAGACGGTCCGTGATCTCGAGCACCGCCGCGATGTGCATCGCCGTCGGGAACGTGTCGTTGGACGACTGGGACATGTTGACGTGATCGTTGGGATGGACGGGGTCCTTACTCCCCATTACACCGCCGGACAACTCGATCGCACGATTTGATATGACTTCATTGACGTTCATGTTGGTTTGTGTTCCCGAGCCGGTTTGCCATATCCGGAGGGGAAACTCGTCTCCGAGGACACCGTCGATTACTTCGCGCGAGGCCCGCTCGATCAGCGAGGCTCGCTCGGAGTCGATTTTGCCGAGATCACGGTTCACCTGTGCCGAAGCGAATTTCAAGATTCCGAAGGCACGAATCAGCGCTAGCGGCATCGTTTCGTGCCCAATCGCAAAGTGGTGAAGGCTCCTTTCCGTTTGTGCGCCCCAGTAGTGGTTCGATGGCACTTCGATCTTGCCCATCGAATCGGATTCGATCCTCACCTCACTCATTGCAGCCTCTCTACTTTTTCTTGACAGACTTCTTGGCTGCTTTCTTCGCCGCCAACTTCTTCGCGGGTGACTTCTTCGCGGGTGACTTCTTAACGGCCGTCTTCTTTACCGCCGTCTTCTTGGCGGGCGTCCTCTTTACCGCCGTCTTCTTCGC
>PMFA01000018.1 GCA_003155915.1 Acidimicrobiaceae bacterium
TTCGGCGACGTCATTTATGAGGTCGCCGAGGGGATCGCCCGTATCACGATCAATCGCCCCCAGGTCCGCAACGCCTTTCGCCCCCAGACGCTCTTCGAGCTTTCACGAGCCTTCGAACTCGCTCGCGACGACGTCACGGTCGGCGCGATCATCCTGACCGGTGCGGGACCCGACGCTTTCTGTTCCGGCGGCGATCAGCGCATTCGCGGCGACGACGGGTACATCGGTGACGACGACGTCGCGCGCCAGGGCGTCGGTCGACTCAATGTCCTCGACCTGCAGATCCAGATTCGCCGACTCCCGAAGCCGGTGATCGCACAAATTGCCGGCTACGCCATCGGGGGAGGGCACATCCTCCACTTGGTATGCGACCTCTCAATCGCCGCGGAGAACGCGCGCTTCGGCCAGACCGGACCAAAGGTCGGGTCCTTCGATGGCGGGTACGGGTCATCGCTCCTGGCGCGCACGATCGGCGTGAAGCGGGCCAAGGAGATCTGGTTCCTCTGTCGCCAGTACGACGCGAATCAAGCGCTGGAGTGGGGACTCGTCAATACCGTCGTCGCGCTCGATCAACTGGAGAACGAAACCGTGGCGTGGTGCCGTCAGATCCTGACCCTTTCGCCGATCGCCCTTCGCATGCTGAAGGCCGGCTTCAACGCGGCCGAGGACGGCATGGCCGGCATCCAGCAGTTGGCCGGGGACGCGACCATGCTCTTCTACATGTCCGAAGAGGGCCAGGAGGGTCGCAACGCCTTCGTCGAACACCGCCAGCCGGATTTTTCGAAGTTTCCCAAGCGTCCATGAGCGAGGCTCCCGGGCCGCTCCGGCGCTGGGTGCTCGCGGCGCGTCCGCGCACGTTGCCCGCGGCGATGGTGCCGGTCGTCGTGGGCGTCGCGCTCATTCGACCGCGCACGATCAACTGGGGTAATTCGGCACTCTGTCTCATCGTGGCCCTCGCCTTACAAGTCGGCACGAACTACGCCAACGATTACTCCGACGGTATCCGCGGCACTGACGAGATGCGCGTGGGACCCTTTCGTTTGACGGCGTCGAAGCTCGTGTCCTCGTCGAGGGTTCGAAACGCCGCCTTCGCGTCATTCTTGCTTGCCGGTGTGGCGGGACTGTTCCTCGCGTCGAGGACCTCGTGGTGGCTGGTCGCGATCGGCGCCACGGCGATCTTGGCCGGATGGTTCTACACCGGGGGGCCGCGACCGTACGGGTACTTCGGCTTCGGTGAACTGTTCGTGTTTGTCTACTTCGGCCTTGTGGCGACGGTCGGCACCGCCTACGTCCAACACCTCACCGTGCCGAATCGGTCGTGGTGGCTGGGCGTCGCGACGGGCTTCATGGCGTGTGCGCTGCTCGAAGCGAACAACTTGCGCGACGTCGAAGGCGATCGATCCTCCGGCAAGAAGACGTTGGCCGCGCGAATGAATCGTGGACACGCGCCGTGGCTGTTCGCGACGTGCGTGCTCGGCGTGTTGGTCGCGATCGCCGGGGCCGGACACGTCGTGGTCGGCATCGTGGCGATCCTGCTCTACATTCCTGCGGTCCGCCTGGCGTTCTCGAACAAGAACGGACGAGAGCTCTTGCCGATGTTGAAGTATTCGGCGCGAGCCCAGTTGCAACTCGGCGCGTTGCTCGCCGTCGTGCTCGTGTTCAGAATTGGTCTGTGAAGCCCTGGACGAGCGCCGCCGTTGCTTCGGCCTGCTCGAGGTGAGCGGCGTGGTGCGCGTCAGGGACGAACTGCGCGCTCGCGTCGGCCGCTCCTTCGGCGATCGCCGTCGCCTCGAGGGAGAACTTCTGGTCGAGGGCGCCGGCCAGAGCCAAGGTCGGCACTTCTAAGGACGCGAGTTCCGGCGCGAGCCAGCGCTGCGTTCCAGTTCCCGCGAATCGAAGCGAGTTCGCCAGTCCCGCGGCGTCGGTGCTTCGCGCGGCGCGCTCGAGTGGGTCCTTCGGCAGTGAGGCGAACATCTTTCGCGCGAGCCATTCGTCGAGGAAGGCGTCGGCGCCGATCGATTCGATTCGATCGGCGAGCGCTTCATCGCTTCGTCGCCTCTCTTCGCGGTCGCTGAGGTCGTGGATGCCGCGCGTCGCGCCGAGCACGACCAGAGCGCGCACGCGATCGGGGTAGCGAAGTGTGAAGTGGAGTGCCACACGAGCCCCGAAGGAGTAGCCGCCCAATATAAATGGATCGGGGGGGAGGACGTTGGCGAGTAAGTCAGTGGTCTCGTCGAGCGACGCCGAAATACCAGCGTTTCGGCCGTGTCCCGGCAGGTCCACAGTCAGAAGCTCGTACGTTCCTGCCAGAATGGAACGAAACTGATGTGCCGAGTCCTGGGTCTGCGTGAAGCCGTGCAGCCACACGAGGGGTGGGCCCGAGCCGCAACGTTGGATACCGAGGAGTGACATTGCCACAGAGCGTACCGAGCCCGAGCGAGGTGCAGGCCACGTACGCGGCGACGTTGTTCGACGAGTGGATCCGGTTGGGACTTCGCGACGTGGTTGTCTGTCCTGGTTCTCGCTCGACGCCGCTCGCTCTGGCGTGCGCCAGTCGTCACGAACTACGTGTGCACGTACGAATTGACGAACGAAGCGCCGGATTCTTTGCGCTCGGGCGTGCTCTCGTCACGCGAGAGCCGGTCGCGATTGTGGTGACGAGCGGAACTGCCGCGGCGGAGTTGCACGCCTGCGTGGCCGAAGCGTCGCAGGCCTTCGTGCCCCTCCTGGTGCTCACCGCCGATCGTCCGCCCGAACTTCACGGTGTCGGCGCGCCCCAGACGATCGATCAACACGAACTCTTTGGCGAGATGGTCCGTCGCTTCGAGGATCCCGGCGTCGCGCGCGCCGACGACGCGTCAACGTGGCGAGACCTCGCGCAGCGCCTCTGGGCCAGTGCGACGCAAGAGACGACGGAGCTACCGAGTCCCGGTCCAGTCCATCTGAACGCCGCGTTCGTTGAGCCGCTCGTCGCTGAAGCGCGCGAACTCCCGGCGCCCTCACCCTCGACGCCGGCGCCAGTCTCTCACTCGAGTGCGATAGGCATCGCCGATCTACGAGACCTTCGCGTGTTGTGCGTCGCTGGTCACGGCGTGTCGGCGCGAATGGTCGAGGACTGCGGTTCGATGAACTGGGCGGTTGTGGGTGATGCCACCGCGATCGGAACGATCTCGTACTTCGACCCACTGCTACGAGACGCGCGATTCGCCGAGCGCGTCAAGCCCGACGTGGTCGTCCGTCTCGGGGGCCTGCCCGCTTCTCGGGTGCTCCAAGAGCGCCTTCGCGACTGGCGCGTGCGTACCATTGCCTTCGACGGGGCCGGATTCGTGTCCGATCCCGATCGGCTGGTGACGATTCGCGTGCGTGGTGTGCCCGATTCGCTGCGCGAACCCAAGGCGGACGGCGAGTACTTGCGACTCTGGAGCGAGGCTTCGACGCACGTCAGTGAATGGCTGGCGAAGTTGGACCGTGAGGATGACACGCTGCACGAGCTCTCCGTCGCACGTTGTGTGGTCGAGGCGAGTTCACGACGAGACGTTCCTCTGGTCATCGGATCATCGATGCCGGTGCGTGACGTCGAGTGGTGGACGCCGGCGCGCACGTCACCCACGTATTCAAATCGAGGCGTGAACGGCATCGACGGCGTCGTGTCCACCGCGCTGGGCGTGGCCGCGGGCTCTCGAGCCATTGGTCTGGTCGGTGATATCACGATGTTGCACGACGTGTCGGCGCTCGTCGACGGGCTGGGTGACGCGGGCGGTACGTGCGCCTTGGTCGTGGCCGACAATCACGGGGGAGGGATTTTCTCGTTTCTCTCCCAGCGCACTTCGGTCGACGAAGTCCGCTTCGAACAACTCTTCGGCACACCACGTCCGCACGACCTGGTCGCGATCGCAAACGCCTTCGGTCACGAGGGCCAGCGAGTGACGACGCTGTCCCAACTACGCGCCGCGCTCGACGGGGCCCTGGGTCGAGACGGACTGGCGGTGATTGTGGCCGACGTACCGTCTCGTGACGAGAACGTGCAGCTCCACGACGCGTGGAATGAGAAAGTGAAGAGCATGCTCGACGGTGTGCAATGATCGCCACCCTTCCGAGTTCGCTGCTGGCCGCTTTGCCCATAGCGGTCGCCGCCGGATTCGTCTCGTTCATCTCGCCGTGCGTCCTGCCTCTCTTGCCCGGATACCTGGCGTTCCTCAGTGGCGCCGCCGGGTCGCTCGAGGGGCGATCGGGACGCGGTCGTGCGGTCGTCGGGGCGATCGCCTTCATCTTCGGATTCGCCATTGTGTTCGTGAGTTTGGGTGCCCTCTTCGGGGGTTTCGGGGCGCTACTGAAGGACCACGAGCGAGGGCTCTCGATCGTGTTCGGGTCGGTCACGATCTTGCTGGGAATGTTCTTCGGCGGATGGTGGCCCTCGAGGTGGCTCAACACCGAACGACGAGTCCATCACCTGCCCCGGGTCTCGATTCTCGGAGCCGGTGCGTTGGGCTTTCTGTTCGCGCTCGGATGGACACCGTGTATCGGTCCGACCCTCGGGGCGATCCTGGCTCTCGCCGGGATGAATTCGGACGCGACCGCACTGCGCGGTTCGATCCTCGCGCTCTTCTACTGCTTAGGACTCGGCATCCCGTTCGTCGTCGCCGCGTTGGCGACCGAGTGGGTGTCCACCGCCTCATCGTGGCTACGCCGTCACCAACGCACGATCGGTCGAATCGGTGGAGTGTTTTTGATCGTCATCGGGATTCTCGAGGTCACGGGCGCGTGGCACTCGTTCGTCCTCTGGTTGCAAGACAACTTTCCGTCGGGGCGAGCAATTATGTAGCCATCGTCGCCTCGTAGACTGGGTCGATGAAACTACGTGACGATTGGCAGTTTCGTGGTCTGGTGCACCAGACCACGGACGATGCGGTGCTCGACCGCCTCTCTTCGGGCGGCGTCACGGCCTATATCGGGTTCGACCCGACCGCCCGATCGCTGCATTTGGGCCATCTCATGCAACTCTGTACGCTCCGTCGCCTCCAGGGAGCCGGCAATCGCCCCATCGTGCTGGCCGGCGGGGGCACCGGGCTGATCGGGGACCCCAGCTTCAAGGCGGTCGAACGACCCCTCCTCACGATCGAGCAGATTGACGACAACCTAGTGGGGATTCGCGAGCAGTTGGGACGATTCCTCGATTTCTCCGAGGACGCGGGCCCTACGCAGGCCCTGTTGTTGAACAACGCCGATTGGCTCACGACGGTGTCGCTGACCGATTTCTTGCGTGACGTGGGCAAGCATTTCACCGTGAACCAGATGATCGCCAAGGACACGGTGAAGAGCCGGCTCGATCGAGACGACGTGGGGCTCTCCTTCACCGAGTTCTCGTACATGCTGTTGCAGGCCTACGATTTCTTGCGATTGAACCTCGATCACGACTGCACGCTGCAACTCGGCGGGTCCGACCAGTGGGGCAACATCACGGTCGGCACCGAACTCGTACGTAAGGCCACCGGTCACCACGCCGACGGAGTGACGACGCCGTTGCTCTTGCGCGCGGACGGACAGAAGTTTGGCAAGTCCGAGGGCGGAAACGAGCACGTGTGGCTGGACGCCTCGATGACGTCGCCGTTCGCGATGCACCAGTTCCTCTTGAACGCCGATGACGTCGCGGCGCCGGCGATGCTGCGATTCTTCACCTTCCTCGATCATGAGACCATTCTCGAAATCGACGAAGCGACCAGAACCGCTCCACAAGAACGTCGAGCGCAACGCGCCGCGGCCAACGCGATCGTGACCTTGGTGCACGGCGAGGACGCGGCGCTGCGCGCCGAGCGCGCCGGCGAGGCGCTCTTCGCCGAGACGATTGCTGAACTCGACGAAGTGACGTTATTGCAGGTCGTCGCCGACGCACCGTCGTCGAAGGTCTCGCGCAGTGAGCTGGACGACGGAATCGACGTCGCCGAACTCTTGGTGCGGGCCGAACTCGCGACGTCGCTCGCTGAGGCGAGGCGCTACGTCGAGCAAGGCGGCGCCTACGTGAACAACGTTCGCGTCGAGGCCGGCGCGAAGGTACGGGCCACGCAGTTGCTGCACGGTCGATACGTGATACTTCGACGCGGACGTCGCCAAATGCACCTGGTGGTCGCTGCGTGATCCGACGCGTCGCGACGCTGCTCGCGGCGGGCCTGTTGCTCTGCGCGTGTGGCTCGATCAGTGCGGGCACGGCGATGTCGGGGTGGGTGAAACAGAGTGGGTTCACGGGTAACGCCCGGTCGCTTTTCTCGGACGTGAAGAGCTCCGCGAAGGACCTCCGCAATCACTCACTGACGAGCAATGACCTTCACACGTTCTGCAACGTGCTCTACGTCGACGACGGCTCGATGCAGTCGTCCCTGCCGACGCCTGATCGTCAAGCGACGAATCTTCTCGACGAGGCGTACCGGGACTTCGCGAGCGCCGCGGTTGAGTGTTACAGCGCCATCGCGGTGCCGGCCGATCGAGCGAAGGCGCTGACGACGTTGAGTGACGGCGCGGCGCTGTTCTCCGAGGCACGGGCCCGCGTGGCGGCGGCCCAGAGTTAAGAAGGTCCTAAGAACTCGGTGGTCGTAGGTCGATTTCGAGTCGCAAGACGCCGTCTTCGAGCGTGGCCGTCGCGTCGCCCAGCATCGCGAAGTCCTGGAAGTCGAGGTTGGCGGCCTCAATGAAGCGCTGACGCTCCGGTCCTTCGACCGGCGGGAATCCCCGCCGTTTGACCGCTTCGGCCCGCTCGCGAAACCGAAGCACCATTTCATTGGGATCGAAGGCAGGGCTCACAACGCGATGATAGGGGCTTCGAGCGAGCATCGAGTTGGTAATATGGAAACTCAGCTCAGTACTCCTGGGTTGTGGTCGCCGCCAGTTATGGACTGCGGCCAGTGAGGAGTGGACGTGAAAAAAGGCCGCCATCGTCGGTTTGTTGAAGCTCGCGAACTCAAACGCTCGACCGGCCCCCGCGCCACCACCTGTGTGGAATGTGGCGCCGCGCCCGAAGACGTCCACGCGGAGTGGTGTCTCGCCGAAGAGGACCGTTACGACGAGATTCTGGGTTCGTTGCCCCGAACGTCGTTCAATGAAGAGGACCCCCTCGCCGCCGAGAGTTAAGCCCGCTTTCGCATAACGGGGTGGGGAAGTCGGGTGCCCTTGGGCTGTGCTGAGCGCTTGTCCATGTAGGCCCGTAATTGGTCGTAGACGTGTTGACCGACCATCGCGACCAGCTCTTCGGACATCGAGTCGACGACGCGGTCCTTGCCGACGAAGGCGTTCGGGTCTTCGGTGCACCACCAATGGAAATCCGCGCCGCCGGCGCCCCAGTGGCTTCGGTTCCACTGCGAGATGCGGGTGATGACGTGTCCGTCGTCTTCGACCTCGTCGTCGCGTCGAAGCGGCAGCTGCCAGCAGACCTCGGGTTTTAACGGGATGTAGCTCTCCTCGTTGTCGATCGCCATGACGTGTAACGCACATCCCGGTCCGCGATGAAAGTCGGGGCGATTGAGGAAGATGCACGCGTCCTGGACGAGCCGGGTGACGATCTCGCCGTTCTTCTTCACGCGCGTCGTACCCTGACGACCTTTGGACTTGAACTGCCACTGGTCGGCGGTCAGGCGCTTCGCCGCTTTTTCCACCCGCCGCTGGTCCTTTTCGTCCGAGAAGTGCGCTCCGTAACTACAACAGCCCTGGACGAGCTCGGGGGTGGCTTCGGTCAGCACGCCCT
Source organism: Acidimicrobiaceae bacterium (assembly GCA_003155915.1). Lineage (GTDB taxonomy): Bacteria > Actinomycetota > Acidimicrobiia > Acidimicrobiales > RAAP-2 > RAAP-2. The sequence goes on from PMFA01000018.1 coordinate 7,730, forward strand.
GGCACCCGGCCCCGAAGATGCACTTCCAATTGCTCTCGAGGAAGGTGACGTCGAACATCCACGTGCGTTGGCGCTTCGTATCTTCAAAGCTGATCCACTCGTGGGTGTCAGAAGGTATTGAACTCACAGTGAGAACTTACTTCGTGTAAATGCCAGCGTTGGACCCCTACACTTGGGACATGACTACCGTCGATACATTTGAAGTTCTGACACTGACCGACGAGGCTCGAAATGTCGTGCTCGATGCCCTCAACGCCGAGGAGCATTCGGAGACGCTCGCGCTCTACGTTGAGGTCACCGGCACCCGCGGCGCCGGCTACGCCTACGACCTCTACTTCTCGGACCGCGCCGACGCCCCTGAGGGCGCCGCGATCGGGAGCGACGGCGGCGTGACGATCGTGGTGCCACTGAAGAGCGTCGAACGTCTGCGCGGGAGCCGCCTGGAGTTCGCCAACGAAGGCGGCGGGGGACTGGTCCTCGTGAACCCGAACGCACCGACGCCCGAAGAGATGAACCCCGGCGTACCGGCCGACATTCTCGCGTTGGGTATTGAAGGCCCTCTGGCGACGTTGGCGATCGAAGTCCTCGAATCCAGTGTCAATCCGGCGATCGCCTCACACGGTGGTCGCGCCGACCTGATCGCGCTCGACGAAGAGAAGAAGGTCGCGTACTTGAAGCTCTCCGGCGGCTGCCAGGGTTGCGCGATGAGTCGTTTGACGCTGTCCCAGGGCATCGAGACCCAACTCATCGAAGCCATTCCGGAACTGACCGGTGTCATCGACGTCACGGACCACGCCTCGGGAGAGAATCCCTTCTACGCCAAAGAGTAAGGACGCCCGCGCGTCGTTCTAGAATTACCAGATGTTGCGCTTCCTTACGGCCGGAGAGAGTCACGGTCCTTCCCTCAGTGTCATCGTCGAAGGACTACCCGCGGGACTCGATATTGGCGTCGAAGAGATCGCTGACGAGTTGGCTCGCCGTCGTCTCGGCTACGGACGCGGACCTCGAATGCGATTCGAGCGAGACGAGTTACGACTGATCGGGGGCGTGCGCCACGGGCGCACACTCGGCTCGCCGGTCGCGGTCGAGATCTTGAACTCCGAATGGCCCAAGTGGGAACAAGAGATGTCCGCGGCCCCGGGCACGCCGGCACAAAAGCAAACGAAACCTCGGCCCGGTCACGCCGATTTAGCCGGCATGCAGAAGTACAACTTCGACGACGCGCGCGACGTGTTGGAGCGAGCGAGCGCCCGAGAGACCGCGGCACGAGTCGTGGCCGGTGCACTCGCTAAGGCGCTGCTCTCCACGATCGGGGTGGCGATCGTGAGTCACGTGATTCGAATCGGCGAGGCCGCTACGCCGAGTGACGTGCGACCGCTCCCGAGTGACCTCGACGCGGTCGACGAAAATGAGGTTCGCTGCTTCGATCCCGAGAGTTCCGCAGCCATGGTCCTCGAGATCAAGGCCGCCGCGAAGGTCGGCGACTCACTCGGCGGCATCGTCGAAGTCATCGCCTACGGAGTGCCGGTGGGACTCGGCAGCCACGTGCACTGGGATCGCAAACTCGACGGACTACTCGCCGGCGCACTCATGAGCATTCAGGCGGTGAAGGCGGTCGAGATCGGGGACGGATTCTCCCAGGCCTCCCAGCGCGGCAGTGTCGCGCACGACGCCATCGCCGTGGACGACTCGTTCGACCAAGGCGGCGGCTACATTCGGCGCACCGATCACGCGGGTGGCACGGAAGGGGGGATCTCTTCCGGCGCGCCGATCATCGCCAAGGTAGCGATGAAGCCACTCTCGACGCTGAATCGACCGGTGCTCGAGACGGTGGACGTCGTGACGCGCGAGAGCGCGGTCTCGTTCAAGGAACGCACCGACGTGACGGCCGTCCCGGCGCTCGGTGTCGTGAGCGAAGCGATGATGGCACTCGTCCTGGCCAACGAGGCCCTACGAAAGTTCGGCGGCGACTCCGTGGAGGAGTTCGCGCGAAACCACGCGTCGTACATCGCGAATCTCGGTTCGACCTCATCGGCCGCTCGTCCCGGCTAACCGTGAGCCGCCTCATCCTCGTCGGTCTCCCCGGCACCGGAAAGACCACGGTCGCTCGAGCGCTCGCTTCGCTCTGGCACTGCGAGGCCGTCGACACCGACGACATTCTCGCCACCACCACGGGCGTGGCGGCGGCGCAGTATCTGCGTGAGGCCGGCGAGATCGATTTTCGTTCGCGTGAACTCGAGTCGTTGCGAGCGGCGCTCGATGAAGCGACCGACGCGGTCATCGCGACCGGCGGCGGCATCGTCTGTTCGCCGGACGCGCGAGAGGACCTGGCGCACGAGTTCACGCTGTGGCTCGACTGTGACGACGAGGTAATACTCGCGCGACTCGGTGACGTCGAGCGACCGCTGCTGGCCGAGCGACCAGCGGAAGCACTCGCGAAGCTTCGGCGCGATCGAGTCGAGTGGTACCGCGAAGTTTCGCGTTCCCGGATCGACACTTCAGCATCACTCGACGAAGTGATCGCGCGCGTCACGCGTGAAGTCGGTAGGTTGACGCGATGAACGTGGGTGTCGAACTAGGGGAACGGAGCTACGACGTAGTCCTCGCCGACGGCGCACGAGAGCAACTCGCCGAGCTGATCGCCGCGCGCGCGTCGCGAGCCCGCGTCGCGTTGATTGTGACCACCCCCACGATTGCCGCGCAACCGTGGTTCCAAATGACGAGCGGCATTGAACAACACGTGCTCACGGTTCCCGACGGCGAAGTCGCGAAATCACTCGACGTGCTCGAAGGTCTTCTCGAGGAGGTCGCGAAGTTCGAACTGTCGCGCCACGACGTGCTCGTCGGCGTCGGCGGCGGTGCCTTGACCGACCTCGTGGGATTCGCGGCGGCGACGTACCTTCGCGGCATTGCCCTCGTGCAGATACCGACGTCGCTCGTCGGCCAGGTCGACGCCGCGATTGGCGGGAAGACGGGCGTCAACTTGCGTTCCGGCAAGAACCTCGTCGGCGCGTTTCACCAGCCGATCGGTGTGTTGTGTGACTTCGAGACGATCGCCACGCTGCCCGAACGCGAACGCGTCGGCGGTCTCGGTGAGGTGGCGAAGTGTTGGCTCTTGGAAGGTGGGTTCGCCGCGGAGTTGAACGACGTCTCGCTGCACGACCTGATCGTGATGTCGGTGACATTGAAGGCCGCGATCGTCAGTGCCGACGAACACGAGGGAGGCCGACGCGCCCTCTTGAACTACGGCCACACGTTGGCCCACGCCCTCGAGAAAGTGGCGCTGGCTCGCGACGGTGACGAGTTACGCCATGGTGAAGCGGTCGCGATCGGCCTGGCCTTCGCCGTCAGGTTGGCGGAGGCGTTGGGTCGGGTCGACAACAGCGAAGTGGTGCGACACGACGAGGTGCTGGACTTTTTTGGTCTCAATCGTCGAGTCCCCGAGGACTTTCGAACGTCATCACTCTTGGAAGCCATGGCGCACGATAAAAAGGCGCACCACGACCTGACCTTCGTGCTCGCGGGCGCCGAGGGCTTCGAGACCGTGAGTGGTGTCGACCCACAACTCGTGGGCGACGTGTTGGAGAGATTTCGAGGAGAACAATGAGTAACGAGATTCTGCTGTTGTCGGGTCCCAACCTCGATTTACTGGGTACGCGCAATCCCGAGATCTACGGGACGACCACGCTGGCCGAGCACGTCGAGCGCTTTACGAAGCTCGCGAGTGACGCCGGTTTCAGCGTTCGACACGTGCAGTCGAACTTCGAAGGCGACCTCATCGAAGCGGTGCACGGCGCACGCGAGAGTGCCGTGGCGATCGTGATAAATGCCGGTGCGCTCACCCACTCGTCGTGGGCCCTCGCCGACGCCCTCGACACCTTCAACGGAATAAAGGTGGAGGTCCACCTCTCGAATCCCGCGGCGCGAGAGCCCTTTCGTCACCTCAGCACGCTCGCCGGTTCGGTCAGTGGTTCCATTGCCGGATTCGGCGCCACGAGCTACGAACTCGCGCTCGACGCCGTTCGGCGTTTGACGTCACCGTCGTCGTAATCGGGCACCGAAGCGCGTTGCCTAGACTAGGCAACGCACGATTCGCGAAAGGTCCCCACGCCCATGGCTGCAATTTCAACGTCGGACATTAAGAACGGCATCACGATAAAGCTCGACGACGGTCTCTTCACGGTGATCGAGTTCCAACACGTCAAGCCGGGCAAGGGTGGCGCGTTCGTGCGCACCAAGTTGCGCAATGCCCGTTCGGGTGCCGTCATCGAACGCACGTACCGATCGGACGAACGCCTGGAGCAGGCGATGATGGACAAGCGCGACACCCAGTTCCTCTACCGTGACGGCGACGACTACATCTTCATGGATCAGTCGACCTACGACCAGGTGCCGGTGTCATCCAAGAGCCTCGGTGAAGCGGCCAACTTTCTCAAAGAGACCGGCAAGGCCATGCTCATCCTCCACGACGACGAGATCATCGGGGTGGAACTCCCGGCGTCGGTCGAGTTGACGATCACCGAGACCGAACCGGGCATCCAGGGCGATCGTGTGTCGGGCGCGCGCAAGTCCGCGACGTTGGAGACCGGTCTCGTCGTGCAGGTCCCGTTGTTCGTGGGACCGGGAGAACTCATCAAGGTCGATACGCGCACCGGTGAATACATGACCCGGGCCTAAAGTGAGCGAACTCGGTGTCCAACGGCACCACTCTCGCGAACGCGCCTTGGAGATCATGTACGAAGCGTCGATGAAGGAGCGTCCGGTCCTCGTCGTGGTGGAAGAACTCAATCTGCGACCGGACGAGTACGCGCTCGCACTTCTGAGGTCGAGTGAGCTCAATGAGTCTCGCGCCAACGAGCTCATCAGCGAGTTCTCCATTGACTGGCCCCTCGATCGAATCGCCCTGGTCGATCGCTTGGTCATGACGTTGGCGGTCGGCGAAATGATGATGCAGGACGCGCCGCCCAAGGCCGTGATCCTCGACGAAGCCGTCGAGCTGGCGAAGGTGTACTCCACCGACGCGTCGCCTAAATTCGTCAACGGAGTGTTATCTTCGATCGCTGAGCACATACTCAGCTGAACAGGGGAGTTCCACGGATGCCGGGTATGGGTGGTTCGTCGTTCTCGAGCACCAATCCGCTCGTCGTGTCACTCTTTCGTCACAGTGGTTTCGAGACCAGTGTGTCGTGGATCATCGCGATCGCCCTCGTGATGCTGGTCGTCGCGAGCGTCCTTCGCCGGGTGAACACCTTCAATCTGTCCGCGGGCGGACTGGGCGAAGCGCGCAGCCGGACGTACCTTCGCATGGCCTTCGGGGCCATCTGGCTCATCGACGGGATTTTGCAGTTCCAGGCGTCGATGCCGTTGGGCATGGCCAATGGCGTCGTCGCACCGGCCGCCGCGGGCACGCCGAGTTGGCTACACGCGCTGATGTTCGATGGCATCGGCATATGGAACAACCATCCGATCGCCTTGGCAGTGGGCACGGCGTGGATACAGGTGGGCATCGGGCTCCTCTTGATCGTCTCGAACGCGACGATCGGGCGGATCGCGGCCGCGGTGTCCGTGGGCTGGGCCGGACTTATCTGGTTGGTCGGCAACGGTGCGGGCGGAATCTTCCAATCGACCAACTCAATTCTGTTCGGCTGGCCCGGCGCGTCGTTGTTCTATCTCGTGGCCGGTTTATGGCTTGCGTTGCCGACGGTGAACTTCCCCGAACGATTCTCGCGTTACACGCTGCGGGGTTTGAGCGTGCTGGCCGCCGTCGGCGCACTGTTGCAGTGTCTGCCGTCGCGGGGATTTTGGCACGGCGGCGACACCAACGCGATGACCGTGATGACCTCGACCATGACGGCGACGCCACAGCCACACGCACTGGCGTGGATCGTGCGACACTTCGGTGACTTCGCCGGCACCCTGGGCGGGGGCTTCAACGTCATGGTCATCATCTGGCTGGGCGTGTGTGCGGCCGGGCTGTGGATCGCGAGCGAGCGGGATCTGCGATGGCCGACCAGAGCGTTCGTGATCGGCTGCCTCTTCTTCTGGGTGGTGGCCCAGGACGTTCCCTTGTGGGGAGGGCTCGCGACGGACGTGAACTCCTTGATCCCCATGGCGCTACTGGCGTGGTGCGCGAGTCCGGCGCGCGCGACACCGACAGCGCTGCGCCGACGGCTACCGGTCGAGATGCGTTCGAGTTCGGGCGCCGTGGTCGCGTCATTCGCGTCGGCGATGCTGGTGTTCTCGGTCGTCTCGATGAGTTGGGCCTCGGGCGCGTCGGCCGAAAGTACGTTGTACCTCGCCCAGAATGGTCCCGCGTCGTCGGTCAATACTCCCGCACCACGCTTCACGCTCACGGATCAAGACGGTACGACCTATTCATTGAACGAGCACGCCGGACATTACACATTGCTCACATTCCTCGACCCCGAGTGCTGGACCGACTGTCCACTCCTGGCGGCCCAATTGCGTCAGGTGCGAAGCGACCTTTCACCGGGCGCCAAACTCGACATCGTTGCGGTCGCGGCTGATCCGTACCACGAGACCCTGGCCAACGTAAATCACTTCATCGATATTCATGGTCTGAAAAGCGTGAAGGACTTCTACTTCGTGACCGGGCCACTGCACTCGGTCCAGAAGGTCTGGGGCGCGTACGGCATCGGGGTCTCGATGGTACCGACGGACAAGATGAGCATCCACTCGGACCTCATGTTCATCATCACGCCGCACGGCCGTCTCACGTGGATCATTCCCGACGAGCCGCTCGCGAACTGGGCCGGTCAACATTCGGCGGAAAGCGAACTATTGAGCCTGCTCCATCAGTCCGGCGTGCACTGAGCGAGTCGCTGATCTGCGTCGAGGACGCATCAGCGTCAAACGTCGTGTTTGTCCGGCGAGGCCGATTGATCGCTCTGGTGCACGGAGGCGAGGTACGCGTTCCACGCGTCGAGCTTGGGGTCCTCGTCGTCGAATACGACCGGGTGTCGGGAACCGTCGCCGCGCTCTTCCTGGAGCAGTTTGTGCCACATGTACACCGCGTAGAGGCCGAGTAGCGGCCACTCAAAGACGTAGGCCCACGAAAGTGTGTTGCCGCCGAGCGCGCGTTTCATTTCGAAGATGAAGGCCGGTACGCAAATCAATTCGGCGAGGAAAAGGCCGACATTGATCCTGAACGTGGTCTTGGTGCGAGCCGCCATTGAAGAAATTTTAGACCCGATCTGTCGTGGTCCACCACCACGTCGTGCGCGGGCAACCTTCGTCGGTTCGCTCGTGGATTATCTCGACGGTGCACTTCGTGGCACCGAGTTTCGTACGATTCGTGCTCACATTCCGTAGTTCGAGGAGACCGATTCCCCAGCGAACGCTGTTTCGCGACCGACTCGGCACGGCTGTTCTCAGTACGGATCGCCGGGTCCTCAACGATTGTGGCGTCCACAACGACTACGATGAACACGATTCATTAAGACAACACGGCCCGGACACAGGCTCACATGAGCAAGGTACGGGGTCGTCGTGAAGCGGGTCCAGTGAGGCTCGTACGACGGGAGAGCGATGGGCAACGAGGACGAACGCCAGGCGCGAACACGCGGCCTGGCGTTCACTGCGAAGAGCCAGCTGATGACGACCGACGACGTGACGCGCGCCGTGCGTCGCATGGCACACGAGATCGTCGAGCGCAATCACGACGTGGCGTCACTTTCGATCATCGGACTGCAGACGGGCGGTACGGCGCCCGCGTCTGCGCTCGCGTCGATTCTCACCGAGGTCTCGGGACAATCGGTCAGTGCCGGAGTGCTCGACGTCTCGTTCTACCGCGACGACCTGTCGCGCAACCCCTTACCGACGTCATCGGCGACGGACATCGACCACGACCTCACCGATCGCACCGTCGTGCTCGTGGACGACGTTCTCTTCACCGGCCGAACCATCCGCGCCGCGCTCAACGCGCTCTCCGACTGGGGCCGACCCCGCGCGGTGCAACTCGCGGTGTTGGTGGACCGCGGTCATCGCGAATTGCCGATCCGCCCCGACTACGTCGGCAAGAATCTCCCGACGTCCAAGGATGAAGCCATTGTCGCCACGCTCGAGGGCGTGTGGATCGGCACGAGGGAAGGGTCATGATCGAGTCCATCCGGGGTCGCAGCCTCCTCTCGCTCGACGAGCTCTCCAAGGCAGCGATGGTCGAAGTCCTCGACACGGCCGAATCGTTCGTCGAGGTGAATCGTCGGAGCATCAAGAAGGTGCCCGCCCTCAAGGGCCGCGTGGTGGCCTCGCTCTTCTTCGAAGAGTCGACGCGCACCCGGCTCAGTTTCGAAACCGCGGCGAAGCGACTCAGCGCGGACGTCCTCTCGTTGGCGGTGGCGTCGAGCAGCGTCAAGAAGGGTGAGTCGCTGCGTGACACCATCGCGACGATCGACGCGTTGGGCATCGACGCCGTGGTGATGCGTCACCGTTCGAGCGGTGCCGCGCTCCAGGTCAGCCGCTACGTGCCGCACGTGCGAGTCATCAACGGTGGCGATGGTCAACACCAGCATCCGACTCAGGGACTATTGGATGCCTTCACGGTTCGACAGGTCTTGTGCGAGCGCCACGACACGACCGGCCTCGAGTCCGGGGCGGCGATGTTCGAAGGTCTACGAATCTTGATCGTGGGCGACATCCGCCACAGCCGAGTCGCTCGTAGTGACGTCGCGGCCTACGCCACTCTCGGCGCTGAGGTTCGCCTCTGTGCTCCGGGCACCCTGCTACCCGAGGAGGTCGCGACCTGGCCCGTCACGGTGGTGCATGACTTCGACGAGGCGCTCGCGTGGGCCGACGTCGTCGGCCTCCTTCGACTTCAGAGCGAACGAGGTTCGGGTGCGTTCGTCGCCAGCCTGGATGAGTTCACCTTCACCAACGGACTGACGGTCGAGCGCGCACGACTGATGAAACCCGAGGCCTTGATCATGCATCCTGGTCCGATGAACCGCGGCGTGGAAATCGATTCGCGCGTCGTCGATTCGAGCCGCGCGGTCGTCGAGCGACAGGTCAGCAACGGCGTACCGATCCGAATGGCGGTGTTGTACCTGAGCGTCGCGGGATCGGGGGAGGGGCAGACACTATGAGTGCCATCATCATCCGTCAGGGGCTCGTCGTCGGCGAGCACTCCAGTGCCGTCGCCGACGTCCTGATCGTCGCGGGTCGGATCGCTGAGGTCGCCGCGACGATCGACGCCCCGAGCGACGCCCACGAGCTCGACGCGCGCGACTGCTGGGTGGGACCGGGCTTCGTGGACTTGCACGCGCACCTTCGAGAGCCCGGACGCGAAGCCGCCGAAACGATCGAGAGTGGCGCACGGGCCGGCGCCCTGGGGGGCTACTGCGCGCTGGTCGCGATGCCCAACACCGAGCCGGCTCTCGACAACGTCGCGCTCGTTTCCTACGTGCTCGAACGCGGCGCTCGTACGGCGCTCGACGTCGCGGTCGCCGGGGCGATAACGAAGGAGCGTCGAGGTGAGTCGCTCGCGCCCATGGCCGAGATGGCCGCCCTCGGTGTTCGACTCTTCACGGACGACGGCGTCGGCGTGCAAGACCCGTCGGTGATGCGACGCGCCCTCACGTACGCCAAACCCCTCGGTGTCCGTCTCGCCCAGCACTGCGAGGACGAACGGTTGGCCGCTGGCGGAACGATGAACGAAGGGGCCCTCAGTGGCCGCCTCGGCCTCATTGGACGTCCGGCGTTGGCCGAAGAGCTGATGGTGTTGCGCGATATCGAACTTGTTCGCCTGACCCTCGCGCCGCTGCATTTCCTGCACCTCTCGACGAGTCGCTCCATCCAGATGGTGATCGGTGCTCGCGAGGAGGGTCTGCCGGTCACCTTCGAACTCGCGCCGCACCACTTCACGCTCGACGAGAGCGCCTGCGCCAACTTCGACCCGATCTTCAAGGTCCATCCGCCGTTGCGCGCCACCAGTGACGTCGAGGCGTTACGCGACGCCCTGCGTCGTGGGGTGATCGACGCCGTCGCGACCGATCACGCGCCCCACGCGCCCGAACTGAAGGACCTCGCCTTCGACGAGGCACCGGCCGGGATGCTCGGGCTCGAGCACTGCGCCGCTCTCACCTTCGAAGCCCTCGGGCCGACGGCCGATCCGAGGACCTTCTTCCAGGTCCTCAGCCGTGGCCCGGCGCGAATCGCGCAACTGCGCAGTAGTGACGTTCGTGTGCGACACAGCGCGCACGGTGGGTCGATGGTCGCTGGCGACGACGCCAACGTCACGGTCTTCGATCCGGGAGCGCGCTGGCGCGTCGATCGCAACACTCTCGAGAGTCGTTCGATGAACACCCCGTACGACGGTCGGGCCATGTCGGGTCGCGTGCGCTCAACCATTGCCAAGGGACGCCTCGTTGTCGATGAGGGTCGCCTCACGTGATCCGTCAACCCTCCGTGCTCGTGCTCAACGACGGCGCCACCTTCGAGGGTTACGCCGCCGGTCACCTGCCCGACGAGGGCTTCACGAGCGGTGAGTTCGTCTTCAACACCGCCCTCTCGGGTTACCAGGAGGTCATCACGGACCCCAGTTACGCCGGACAGATCATCAGCTTCACGTACCCACACATCGGCAACTACGGTGTCACGCCGCTCGACGACGAGTCGTTGCGCCCGTGGTGCCAGGGCGTCGTGATGCGCGAGCTCTCGCACGTACCCTCCAACTGGCGATCGGTGGGACCGCTCGAGGGCTTCTTGCGCCAGCACCGCGTCGCGGCGATCGTGGGTGTCGACACCCGCCGGCTGACCCGTCACCTTCGCGCGCACGGCGCTCTGCCGGGCGCCTTCGGCCACGGTGATCCCTCGGTCGTGGCCGCGGCCGCTCGAACGGCGCTCGGCACTGACAACACCGATATGGTCGGCCGGGTTTCGACGAGCGAGATCTATACGCGCGGAGCCGGTGCGCACCACGTGGTGGCTCTGGATTACGGCATCAAGACGACGATGGTGCACCAACTCGCGAAGCGATTTCGCCTCAGCGTCGTGCCGGCCGCGACCAGCGCCGAGGAGATTCGTTCCTTGAACCCCGATGGCGTGTTCCTGTCCAACGGCCCCGGGGACCCCGCGGCGCTCGGCGAACAGGTTCGGGTGCTCGAGCAGTTGTTGGGCACTGTCCCGATTTTCGGCATCTGTCTCGGTCATCAATTGCTCGCCCAAGCCCTCGGCGGTTGCACGTTCAAACTCCCCTTCGGACACCACGGCAGCAACCACCCGGTCTGTGACCTAGCGACTGGACGAATCGAGATCACGGCGCAGAATCATAATTACGCGGTCGAGCCGGACTCACTGGTGCGCGGCGTCGTCAGCCACGTGAACTTGAACGACGGGGTCATCGAGGGCGTGTCGGCGCCGAGCGAACGGTGCTTTTCCGTGCAGTACCACCCCGAGGCCGGCCCGGGACCTCACGACGCGCGTTACCTCTTCGAACGATTCGACGACGCCCTACGCGACGGCGCGACGACGGGCGTGTAATGCCGAAGCGCATCGATATCCACTCGATCATGGTCATCGGTTCCGGTCCGATCGTCATCGGCCAGGCCTGTGAATTCGACTACTCGGGCACCCAGGCCTGCCAAGTTCTGCGCGCCGAGGGTTTCAAAGTGATCCTGGTGAACTCCAATCCCGCCACGATCATGACCGACCCGGCGACGGCCGACGTCACTTACGTCGAACCGTTGGACGCGGACGTCCTCACCGACATCATCGAACGCGAACGCCCCGACGCGCTGCTCCCAACCTTGGGCGGACAGACGGCGCTCAACTTGACGATGGAGCTCGTTCGACGCGGTGTCACCGAACGCTTCGGCGTCGAAGTCATCGGCGCACGACCGGACGCGATCGCGACCGCCGAGGACCGTGACCTCTTCAAGTCGGCGATGGCCGACATCGGTCTGGCCGTGCCCGAATCGGGATTCGCGCGCAGCGTGGACGAGGCGTTTGACGTCGCGTCGGACATCGGCTGGCCCGTGATGATTCGCCCCAGTTTCATCCTGGGCGGATCAGGTACCGGCATCGCCCACAATGAAGCGCAACTGCGCCTCCTCGCCGGCGAGGGGATCGCGGCCTCACCGGTCTCAGAGATCCTGGTCGAGCGTTCCGTCGCCGGATGGAAAGAGTTCGAACTCGAAGTCATGCGCGACCACGCGGACAACTGTGTCGTCGTGTGCGGTATCGAGAACTTCGATCCCATGGGGGTCCACACCGGCGACTCCATTACCGTCGCGCCCATCCAAACCCTCTCAGACGTCGAGTACCAGGAGATGCGCGACGACGCCTTCGCGGTCCTGCGACGCGTGGGAGTGGAAACGGGGGGATCCAACGTGCAGTTCGCGGTCGACCCCGCCTCGGGCGAGCGACTCGTCATCGAGATGAACCCCCGGGTCAGTCGTTCAAGCGCGCTGGCCTCCAAGGCCACCGGCTTCCCGATCGCGAAGATCGCCGCTCGATTGGCCGTCGGCTACACGCTCGACGAAATTCGAAACGACATCACCGAAGTGACCCCGGCCAGTTTTGAGCCGGTGATCGACTACGTGGTCACGAAGATCCCGCGCTGGGCCTTCGAGAAGTTGCCGGGCGCGACGGCCGAACTCGGCACGAGAATGCAGTCGGTAGGCGAGGTGATGGCCATTGGTCGAAACTTCGCCGAATCGCTCCAGAAGGCCGTTCGCTCCCTCGAACAGGGTCGCGCCGGGTTCGCGCTCGGACGCCACTCGGAGTTCGTGGACGTCGACCTCGAGCGGCTCTGGCACAGTTCGGTCGTCGCGACACCGGAGCGGCTGTTCGCGCTGCACGAACTGCTCTGGCGCGGCGCGTCGATCGAGGACGTCGTTCATCGCACCGGCATCGACTGCTGGTTCATCCAGCAGTTGAGCGAGATCATCGAGCGCGAGCGCGAACTGAGTCCCGGCGTCGTGCTGGAGGAGTTCAGCGCCCGTCAGTGGCGGCGTTACAAACAATGGGGGTTCTCCGATCCTCAGATCGCTGACCTGTGCGCACGCGCCACTGAGGACGTCACGGCGCTTCGTCGCGCGGCGGGCGTCGTCACGACGTTCAAGACCGTCGACACGTGCGCCGCGGAGTTCGAGGCGTCGACGCCGTATCACTACAGCACGTACGAAGATACGAGCGAGGTCCGCGCGTCGGCGCGCGACCGGGTGATCATTCTCGGTTCGGGCCCGAATCGAATTGGCCAGGGCATCGAGTTCGACTACTGCTGCGTGCACGCGTCCTTGGTCCTGCGCGACATGGGGTACGAGACGATCATGGTGAACTGCAATCCCGAGACGGTCTCGACGGACTATTCGACCTCGGACCGGTTGTACTTCGAGCCGCTCACACCCGAAGACGTCGCCGAGGTCGTGGCCGCCGAGCAGGCCGCGTGCGTCGACGGCGCGCGCGTCCTCGGCGTGATCGTGTCACTCGGCGGACAGACGCCGCTCAAGCTTTCGCACTCCATCGACCCCGCGTTGGTGCTGGGAACGCCCGTCGCCTCGATCGACGCCGCCGAAGATCGAGAGCAGTGGTCGGCGATCTGTACGTCGCTGGGTCTGCGTCAACCGCCCGGCGACGTCGCGCTGAACCTGGCCGACGCGAAGGCGATCGTGCGCGGGATCGGCTACCCGGTCCTAGTGCGACCGAGTTACGTGCTCGGCGGACGCGCCATGGAGATCGTCTACGACGACGCGTCACTCGAGCGGGTGATGAAGGACCTGACGAGCCAGCACGGATCACTGGCTCGCGAAGGCGGCGTCTCCCAGAGTCGGCCGATCCTGATCGACAGCTTCCTCGAGGACGCGATCGAGGTGGACGTCGACGCCGTACGCGACCGGGCCGGTGACGTCTTCATCGCGGGCGTGATGGAGCACGTCGAAGAGGCCGGCGTGCACTCCGGAGACTCGGCCTGCGCGCTGCCGCCCCAGACCTTGAGCGACGCGGTGCTCGCGACGTTGCACGCACACACCAAGAAGATCGCGGAGGGCCTGGGTGTCGTCGGCCTGATCAACGTGCAGTACGCAGTGAAAGACGACGAAGTCTTCGTGCTCGAGGCCAACCCTCGCGCGTCGCGCACGGTGCCCTTCGTCGCCAAGGCGACCGGCGTGGCGCTCGCCCAGGTCGCCGTTCGCGTCATGATGGGCCAGACGCTGCGTGACCTGGTCGACCAGGGCGTCGTGCCCGCCGCGACCCCAGTGCCGGCGTACGTGTCGGTGAAGGAAGCGGTGCTGCCCTTCAACCGCTTTCCCGGCGTCGATACCGTGCTCGGCCCCGAGATGCGCTCGACCGGCGAGGTCATGGGGGTGGGTGAGAGTTTCGGCATCGCCTTCGCGAAGGCGCAATTGGCCGCGGGCACCGGTCTGCCGGACCACGGTCAGGTCTTCATGAGCCTCGCCGATCGCGACAAGGTCCAGGGACTCGAGCTCGCGCGTCTCTTGGTTGACCTGGGCTTCACGCTTGCCGCGACCGTCGGCACCGCCGGTTACCTGCGCGCCCACGGCGTGGTGGTCGACACGTTGGTGGGCAAGGTCGGATTAGCGGACATGGGCGTGGACGCCGTGTCGATGATCGCCACGGGCGAGGTGCAGCTGGTCATCAACACGCCCTCGGGCAGTGGGGCCCGCGCCGACGGCGCGCTCATTCGCGGTGCCTGCATCGTGCACGCGGTGTCGTGTCTCACGACGATCAGCGCGGGCCTGGCGGCCGCCAAGGGGATCGCCGACACCCGCTCGCAGGGCTGGCGCGTCGTGTCGCTCCAGGAACTGCACCGATGAGCGATCTCTCGACCACCGTCGGCGCCGTGGCGTTGCGTTCGGCGATTCTGACGGCCGCCGGGACCTCGGGCTACGGCGACGAACTCGCCGGCTACGGCGACCTTCGCGCGCTCGGCGCGGTCGTCGTAAAGTCACTCGCCGCCTTCGCGTGGGAGGGCAACCCCGCGCCGCGCGTGAGCCACTCGGACGAACACATGCTCAACGCCGTCGGGCTCGAGGGCCCCGGTGTGGCGGCGTGGCGCGCGCGTGATCTGGCGGACCTGGAACGGCGAGGGTGCGACGTCGTGGCGTCGATTTGGGGTCGCACGGTCGCGGAGTTCGCTCAAGCGGCCGAAGCGATGCGTGGCGCCCACGTCGTGGCCCTGGAAGTGAACGCGAGCTGTCCCAACCTCGAGAGCCGTTCGTCGATCTTCGCGCACTCGGCGCTCGCGACCGCGGAGATCGTTCGCGCGTCGAAGAGCGCCGAACTGCCGCTGTGGATCAAGCTCAGTCCGAACACGCCGGACCTCGTGGAGATCGCCGGCGCGGCGATCGACGCCGGCGCCGACGCACTGGTGCTCGTCAACACCGTGCTCGGACTCGCCGTCGACATCGAACAGCGACGAGCGTCTCTCGGTAACGGTGGGGGCGGCGTGAGTGGACCGGGGATCTTGCCGGTCGCGCTGCGCTGCGTCTTCGAATGTCGGGCCGCCTTCCCCGACACGCCAATCGTGGGCGTCGGGGGAGTGAGCAGCGGTGAGGACGCCGTCGCGATGATCATGGCCGGCGCGAACGCGGTCGAGGTGGGCACGGCGACGTTCGCCAATCCGCGTGCCCCGTGGCTGGTCCAGCAGGGGCTGGCGCGCTGGATGCAACGACACGACGTGATTCGAGTGAGCGACATGGTGGGAGCGGTCCATGGATGAGACCTTCGGTGCGCGACTGCGTGATCGGATTCGGGCCCTCGGCCCACTGTGCGTCGGCGTCGACCCCAGTCGAGAGTTACTAGAGTCCTGGGACCGCACGGACACGGTCGAGGGATTGGAGTTCTTCTCGCGCGCGACCCTGGAGGCCGTCGTCGGCACCGCCTGCGCCATCAAACCGCAGGTCGCCTTCTTCGAGCGTTTCGGATCCGAGGGCTACCGCGTGCTCGAGCAACTCATCGCCGACGCGCGCGACGCCGACGTGCTGGTCGTCGCCGACGCGAAGCGCGGCGACTTCGCGGTGACGAACGCCGGCTACGCCGAGGCGTGGTTGGCCGAGCGCTCTCCGCTGTGCGTCGACGCGGTGACGGCGAGTCCGTACCTCGGTGTCGACGCACTCGCGCCGCTCTTCAGCCTCGCTCAGGAAAACGCGCGCGGCGTGTTCGTCCTCGTGGCGACGTCGAACAAGGAAGGGCGCGTCCTCCAACGAGCGCGCACCCCCGAAGGCGAACGGGTCGAGGACCTCGTGCTTCGCAGTGTCGCGGAACTGAACAATCGCGAGGACGGACTCGGATCATTGGGCGTCGTGATAGGCGCGACGCGCGACGCCCCGGAGTTCGATCTGGCACATCTGGGAGGTCCATTTCTGGTGCCGGGCGTCGGTGCGCAGGGGGGAAGTGCGGAGGACGTTGCGCGATTGTTCGCTCGCTGTCCTAAGGACACCGTGCTTGTGAATGTTGCACGATCCGTTCTGCAGACCGGTCCGGAGCGCGCGGCACTGCGCGACTCGGCGCGTCGTTGGCGTGATGATCTCAATCAGGCGTTGGCCTGAACAAAAGTCGGCCCAGGGGACTAATCTGACATCGTGACTCCCACTCCGCCAAACCTCTCGCAAGAACAGCGTGTAGAGGCATCGCGTTTAGCGGTCGCGAACCGTCGGCGCCGCGCCGAAGTCAAGCGTCAGGTGAAGTCCGGTGAGCTATCGCTCGAGGAACTTTTCGAACTCGCGGCCCGTGAGGAGTGCGTGGCGCAGATGCGCGCCTACGACCTCATCAGTGCGCTGCCGGCCATCGGCGAGGTGAAGGCCGAACGGATCATGAACAACGCGTCGATCGCCAAGACCCGAAGGATTCGGGGTCTCGGTCCCAAGCAGCGCGCCGAACTGTTCCGAGCCCTTGTCCGCTGAACCCTTCATTGCGGTTCTCATCGGTCCCGGCGGCGTTGGCAAAGGCACTCTGGCTCGACGACTGGTCGACGCGGACGAACGACTATGGCTCTCCAAGAGTTGGACGACGCGACCAGTGCGCGACACCGAGGACGGTACGGAGTACCACTTCGTTGATCGAGCGACGTTCGAGAAGGCCATTGAGGACGACGCGTTCTTGGAATGGGCCGAGTTCCACGGCAACCTCTACGGCACACCGCGTCCCGCGGCCGGTGATCGTGACGTGCTGCTCGAGATCGAGGTCCAGGGCGCCGAGCAGGTCCTCGCGCACGATCCCTCGGCCGTGGTCGTTCTCGTCGTCGCTCCTTCGATGGAACAACTCGAGGATCGACTCCGGGGTCGCGGCGACGCCGAAGAGAACGTGCAAAAGCGCCTTTCGAGCGCACCGCACGAACTGGCGAAAGGCCATGCGATTGCTACGCGCGTCGTCGTCAATGACGACGTGGACCGAGCAACGAGCGAAATCCTCTCTATACTGGAAGAACTCCGCCCGCCTGGGCGATCCCCCTCGAAAAAGGACTGAATACCATGGCCGAACGCCCCACCCTCGTTGATCCGCCGATCGAGACCCTCCTCAACAAGGTGGGCGACTCGAAGTTCACGCTCGTGGCCGTCTCGGCGATCCGGGCTCGTGAGATCAACGAGTACTACAACGGACTTGGTTCGGGCCACGGCGCCTTGATCCCGCCGCAGGTGACGTCGCTGTCAAACAAGTCACTGTCACTGGCGATGGAAGAGCTCTACCAGGGCAAGCTGGAGTTCCACCGTCCGACGCCGGAAGAACTCGAAGATGAGCGCCTCCAGGCAGTCGCGTTGGAAGAGGCCCGTCAGGACGCCAACAACGACCTGGACGCCTTCACCGATGCCCTCCGCGACGCCTGAGTCGTCGACCCCTCGCATAGTCCTCGGCGTGGCCGGCGGCATCGCCGCCTACAAGTCGGTCGAACTGCTTCGGTTACTTCGTGACGCGAACTACTACGTCGCCCCGATCCTCACTCCCGACGCCACCCGGTTCGTCGGTGAGCTGACCTTCAGCGCGCTCGCGAGCGAGCCGGCGCGTACAAAGCTCTTCGCTGATCCGACGACGCCGATACCGCACACCTACCTCGGGCAACACGCCGACCTGATCGTCGTGGCGCCCGCGACGGCGCACCTCATCGCGCGCTACGCCACCGGTCTCGCCGATGACCTCTTGTGCGCCACGCTGTTGGCGACCAAGGCGCCGGTGCTGCTGTGCCCGGCGATGCACTCCGAGATGTGGGCGCAACCTTCCGTACAAGAGAATCTCGCGACGCTACGACACCGCGGCGTCATGGTGCTCGAGCCCGAGACGGGTCACCTCGCGGGCGGTGACGTCGGGATAGGTCGAATGGCCGAGCCGGCTGCGATATTCGAGTTGATCGAGCGGATCGTTCGCGGGTACCGTGGCCCGCTCAGCGGACGCCATATCCTCATCAGCGCGGGCGGGACCCGCGAAGCGATCGACCCGGTACGCGTGATCGCCAATCGATCCTCTGGTCGACAGGGCTACGCCCTCGCCGAAGTGGCCCGTCGCTTGGGCGCCACGGTGACACTCGTGTCAACGGCTGAACGAGACCTGGCGCTCGACGTGGCCGCCTCGATTGAGGTCGTGCGCGTTGAGAGCGCGGCGCAGATGCGCGAGGCCATGCTCGAGAGGTTCGCGGCCCAGGACTGCGCGATCATGGCGGCGGCCGTGGCCGACTTCACGGTGATACCCGCGAGCGAGAAGATCAAGAAGGACGCGGGGATTCCCACGTTGAACTTCGAAACCACGCCGGACATCGTCCTCGATCTCGTCGCGGCGCGCACCCAGGCCCAAATCGTGGTCGCGTTCGCGGCCGAAACCACGAACGTCGTGGAGAACGCCCGGGCGAAATTGCTACGCAAAGACGTCGACCTGTTGGTGGTGAACGACGTGTCGGCGCCCGGCGCGGGCTTCGAACACGAGACGAACGAGGTGATCGTGCTCGGGCGCGATGGCGTCGGCGAATCGGTGTCGTTACGATCGAAAGAGGCCGTCGCGCTGGCGATCTTGGCTAGGGTGGCCTCATTGTTATCCAAGGAGCCCCATGAGTGATCGCACGCTCTTCACTTCGGAGTCGGTGACCGAAGGACACCCCGACAAGGTCGCCGATCAGGTCTCGGACGCCGTCCTCGACGCCATCCTCGCTCAAGACCCGTTCGCGCGCGTCGCCTGTGAAACGCTGCTCACCACGGGACTGTGCGTCGTGGCGGGAGAGATCTCCACCAGCGCGTACGTCGATATCAATCACTTGGCGCGCCAGACGATCATCGGGATCGGCTACGACGACGGGGCGATGGGATTTGACGGTCGCAGCTGCGGCATCCTGGTCTCGCTCGACAAGCAGAGTCCCGACATCGCCGAGGGCGTCGACGTGGCGTTCGAACAACGATCGGGCGCCGGCGGCGAAGACGTGCTGAACGCCCAGGGTGCCGGTGACCAGGGAATGATGTTCGGCTACGCCTGCAGCGACAACGACGACTTCATGCCCCTACCGATCTGGCTCGCGCATCGACTCTCGATGCGTCTCGCCCAGGTGCGTCGCTCCGGGCTCTTGCCGTATCTGCGACCCGACGGCAAAACGCAAGTCACCATTGTGTACGAAGACGGCAAACCGGTGGCGGTCGATACCGTGCTGATCTCGACCCAACACGAAGAGGGCGTCGACTCGATGACGACGATCAAGAACGACGTGATCGAACACGTCATCACGCCGATGCTGCCCACTGATCTCGACGCCAGTTCGATGCGGGTCTTCGTGAACCCCTCCGGGAAATTCGTGCTCGGCGGACCCCACGCCGACACCGGTCTCACCGGTCGCAAGATCATCGTCGACACCTACGGCGGGATGGCCCGTCACGGCGGGGGCGCGTTCTCGGGTAAGGATCCCTCCAAGGTCGACCGCTCGGGTGCCTACGCCGCGCGCTGGGTCGCGAAACACGTGGTCGCCTCCGGCGCCGCGGAACGTTGCGAAGTCCAAGTCGCTTACGCCATCGGCGTCGCGCGGCCCGTGTCGGTGCTCGTCGACACGTTCGGGACCGAACGCGTGGATCGCACCAAGATCGCCAAGGCCGTGGACGCCCTCTTCGATCTTCGCCCGGCGGCGATCATCCGCGACCTAGACCTGCGCCGTCCGCTCTACCAACGCACCGCGGCCTACGGCCACTTCGGCCGCAGCGACCAGGGCTTCACCTGGGAGCAGACCTCACGGGTGAACGACCTGCGCCGAGAACTGTCGCTCTAGCGGTGGGCGCCGCGCGCGCTGTTCGAATCGTCACCGAAGTCGCGGCGGTTGATCGTCCGTTCGACTACCTCGTCACCGAACGTACCGATCGCGTCGCGGTTGGTGACCGTGTCCGCGTTGACTTCAACGGCCGCTCGGTTCGCGGCTGGGTCACCGGCGAAGCGACGTTCGCCACCGACCTCAAGCCCCTCACGAAATGGCTGGGCTACGGTCCGCCGGCGTCATTACTCGAGCTGTTGACGTGGGCGAGTGAGCGTTGGTACAGCCCACTGAGTCGGTTCCTCGTGTCGAGCTCTCCCAAGCGACTCATCACCGATCTTCCCCCCGCGCCCGAGGCGAAGGCCCTGGCGACGGCCGTGTTGAGCGGCGTCTACGACGTCGAGCCCGGGGTCCTCGAAGTCGCGCCGACGACGGACCCCTTGGCGTTGATCCTCGCGGCCTACGAAACGACCCGTGAGAAGGAGGGCTCGTTACTGGTGCTCGTGCCGACCGAATCATGGGCCGGTCGACTCCGAGGTCGCTTAGAGCAGCGCGGATGCGACGTCGCGTCAGGCGACGATCAGTGGGACCGCATGCGCGCCGGTTGGCCCGTCGTCGTCGGCGCCCGTGGCACGGCCCTCGCGCCGGTACCCAAGGTCTGTGGCGCGGTCGTCATCGATGCTGACGACGAGGCCTACCGCAGTACCGCGGCGCCGACGTGGGACGCCGTGACGATGCTTCGTGAGCGCTGCCGTCGTGACGGGGCACCCCTGTGGTTGACGTCGAGCGTGCCGTCGCCGACACTCTTGAACGATGGCGCCTATCGCTCGTGGGGCGACGTGGCGGGGGCGTGGCCGAAGATTATCGTCGTCGACCGACGCCAGAGCGATCCGCACGACGGGGTGCTCGCGCGCGAGTCCCTCGACGCCGCGCACCGCGCACTCCAGGGTGGCGATCCGGTCGCGGTCGTCGTCGTCTTGCAACGTCTCGGCGACGGACGGCTCTTCGCGTGCGCCAAGTGTGGCGAGCTCGCGCGCTGTGGCCAGTGCGGGCAGGCCGAAGAAGAAGTGGACGACCGACTGGTGTGTCGGGAGCGACACGAGCCGCGGGCGAACTTCTGTCGCGCGTGCGGCGCGACGAACTTGAAGCGGTTGCGAACAGGCGTGACGACATTGGCGCGCGACGTCGCGGCACAACTCGGCCAAGAGGTGAGCGAGGTCACGGCGACCAATGATCTGGTCGGGACGCTGGAGCGCGTCGTCGTGGGAACCGAGGCCGTGTGGCAACGCGTTCGTCACTGCGGCGTCGTCATCTTCGTCGACTTCGATCAGTACTTGTTGGCGCCACGCTCGTCGGCGCGTCGTGGCGCCATCACCGCCGTAGGGAAGGCCGGTCGACTGGTCGGACCGCGACGAGAGGGTGGTGGTGAAGTCGTGCTGCAAACCCGCCGTAGCGAGGACCCGGTCGTGGACGCCCTCGTGAAGGGCAATTTCGACGAGATCATCGACGATGACGTGAAGATTGCTCGAATGCTCGAATTGGCTCCGTACGGCGCCGAAGCCGACGTGTCCGGTGAGGGCGCCGTCGCCTTCGTCGACGGTCTGCGTGGTGCCAAGATTTCGATCAGCTCTTCGACGTCGGGATTCCTCGTTCGCGCGAGCGACGTCGCGACGCTGACCTCCGCACTTCGAGCGGCGCCGCGACCACTGGCCAAGGTGCGCGTGGCGGTGCACTAGATCTCGTCGTGAGTCCACTCGATGACTTTTGGCGAAGGGCCAGCGGTAACGTAGGGGAGTGACGACGCTCCCTATCCGTTTCTACGGCGATCCGGTCCTGACCCAGGCCACGACCGAGATCGAGAACATCGACGGTCGAATTGCGGCCCTCGCCCAGACCATGATCGAGACGATGAACGAGGCGCCCGGCGTGGGACTGGCCGCCAACCAGGTCGGTGTGCAAAAGCGTCTCTTCGTCTACGACAAGGGTGACGGCCCCTACGTGGTGGTCAATCCCAAGATTCTCGAGACCGACGGCGAGTGGACCTACGAGGAGGGCTGTCTCTCGGTGCCCGGACTCAGTTGGGAGATCACGCGGGCTAACGCAGTCCATCTCGTCGGCTTCGACCTCGACGGCAACGAGCTCGACCTCCAGACTGATGAGTACGAGGGCCGCATCTTCCAGCACGAGATGGACCATCTCGACGGCGTCTTGCTGATCGAGCGGCTCGACGCTGATCAGCGACGCGAGGCCAAACAGATTCTGCGTCAGCGCAATCTTGAAATCTCCGCCACTGATCCCGACGGATTGCACTTACTGCTGGGTGAGTAGGTGCGTCTCGCGTTCCTCGGCACTCCCGAGGCATCGGTGCCGTCGCTTCGCGCGCTCATCGACGCCGGTCACGACGTCGCTCTCGTCATCACGCGACCCGATCGCAAGCGCGGTCGCGGCGGCCGACTCTCACCGAGCCCGGTGAAAGAGTGTGCCCAGGAGTTGGGTCTGCGCGTCGGTCATCGCCTGGGCGACTTGGACGGCGTGAAGGTCGAACGTGGTGTCGTCGTCGCCTACGGTCGATTGGTTCCCTCCGAGCTGCTGGAACGGATTCCGATGCTGAACGTTCACTTTTCGCTCCTGCCGAAGTGGCGTGGCGCGGCGCCCGTCGAGCGCGCGATGCTCGCCGGCGACGAAGAGACCGGTGTCAGCATCATGACGCTCGAACCGGAATTGGATACCGGCCCCGTGCACCTGGAAAAAAGAGTCGCGATCGACGACAAGACGCTCGCGACGCTGCTCGATGAACTGGCCACGTTAGGTGCTCAAGCGCTCACCGAGGTCCTCGGGTCGCCGCAATTACTAGCGAACCCCCACGCGCAAGGAGGCGACGCGACGTACGCCGCGAAACTCACCAAAGAGGACTTTCACCTCACGTCCTCTTTGTCGCCCACGCAGCTACTTCGAATAGTTCGATTGGGCCAGGCGTACCTCGAAGTGGGGAGTCGTCGGATTCTGGTCGAGAGTGCGGCGTCATTCGACGGCGACGAAGTGGCGAGTGGTTCGATCACGCTGCGAAACGGTCGGGTCGCGCTGGGCGCTTCGGGGGGAGCGATCGTGCTGGAGCGGGTGCGCCCCGAAAGCGCGAAATCCATGAGTGCGTTGTCGTGGTGGTCCGGTGCGCGTTTCGATCACGACGTCGCGCAATGGACCTGAACAAACCCGACCGCGAATAGGCTGCCGTTGTGACTTCCATCGATGCTGGCCCCTCTGGAGCGCTCCGCGTCGCCCCGTCCATTCTGGCCGCCGACTTTGGGTCCTTAGCCAGTGCGGTTCGCGAGATCGACGCGGAAACGGACTGGCTACACGTCGACGTGATGGACGGTCACTTCGTTCCGAACGTATCGATCGGCCCGCCCGTCGTGAAGTCCCTGCGCCAGTACAGCGACCGATTCTTCGACTGCCACTTGATGATGAGCGAGCCCGGACGCTACCTCGAGGCCTTCCGAGCGGCCGGGGCTGACGGCTGCACCGTCCACGTCGAGGTGGGCTCGACCGCGACCCTGATTGACGAGGCGCATTCGTTGGGACTGCGCGTCGGTTTGGCGGCGAATCCTGATACGCCCTTCTCCAAGGTCGCGCCGTTTCTCGGCGATATCGACCTCCTTCTGCTGATGACCGTGTTTCCGGGCTTCGGCGGTCAATCCTTTATCGGCGACGTGATGAGCAAGGTCAACGAGGCTCGACGTGAAGTCGACGCCAATGAGTTGGCGCTCGATATCGAAGTTGATGGCGGGATCGACGTGGTGACTGCCCCGATCGTCGTCGAGGCGGGCGCCAACGTGCTCGTCGCCGGTTCGGCGATCTTCAACCGCCCCGATCCCCTCGAAGCGGCGCACGAACTACGGGTCGCCGCGAGGTCCGGTCGAGCGTGAGGTTCTCCAACACTGAACTGATGACCATGGCGATTGGCGCGGGCGACAAGGCGCGATTCCTCTCGCCACCGAACCCGTGGGTCGGGGCACTGGTCGTCAGTGAGCGCGGCGTCGTCGTGAGTGAGGGCCACACGCAGGTGCCGGGTGAGTCCCACGCCGAGATCGAGGCCCTTCGACGCGCCGGTGACGGCGCGCGGGGCTCGACCATGGTCGTCACCCTGGAGCCCTGCTCGCACCAAGGGCGAACGGGTCCCTGCGTCGAGGCGATCATCGAGGCCGGGGTGTCACGAGTCATCGTCGGCACGATCGACCCGGATCCTCGCGTCTCGGGCGCGGGCGTGGAACTCTTGAAGGCCTCGGGCGTCGACGTCGAAGTGGGGGTCGAAGAGACGGCCGTACGCGCCCAACTCGCTCCCTATATATGGCATCGGGTGACGGGCCGGCCCTACGTCGTGTTGAAGGTCGCGAGCACCCTCGACGGCGTCGTCGCGATGGCTGACGGCACGAGCCAGTGGATCACCGGGGAAGAGGCCCGCCGCGACGCGCACGTCTTGCGAGCGCAGAGTCAGGCGGTCCTGGTCGGTGCCGGGACCGCGCGAAGTGACGACCCCGCCCTCACGGCGCGTCTCGGGGACCTGGTGGTCGAGCCCCTGCGCGTCGTCCTCGGTTCCGCGCCCAAGGGAGCGAAGATGCGACCCTGTCTCGAACTGAGCGGTGATCTCTCGCACGTGCTCGACGAGATCGCGAGTCACGACGTCTTGCAACTCCTCGTCGAGGGCGGTCCCACGACCGCGAGTTCGTTCCTCGAGGCCGGACTGGTGAACCACATTGTCTGGTACCAATCGGCGTCCTTCGCCGGCAGCGACGGTACGCTCGGCGCGCTCAAGGGTCTCTCGACATCGACGATCGCGGCGTTGCGCCGCGGACGCATTGTCAGCGTCCAAAGAGTCGGAGAAGATATTCGAATAGACGTGGAGGTCTAATGGCATTTTCATCCATCGAAGAGGCGATCGATCAGTTGCGACACGGCGGCATGGTCGTCGTGGTCGACGACGCCGACCGCGAGAACGAAGGTGACCTCATCATGCCGGCCGAGGACGTCACGCCGGAGAGCATGGCGTTCTTCCTCGAGTACACCTCGGGTGTGTTCTGCGTGCCGATCGAGGCGGCGCGCGCGGACGCGCTCGACCTTCCGCTCATGGTCGTGGCCAACACCGAGGCGCAACGCACGGCCTTCACCGTGACCGTCGACTACCGTCACGGCACGTCAACGGGTATCTCGGCCGGCGACCGTGCTGCGACGGTGAGAGCGCTGATCGATCCCGAGACGCGACCCAACGACCTCAATCGCCCGGGACACATCTTTCCGCTGCGCTACCGAGCTGGCGGCGTCTTGAAGCGCGCGGGCCATACGGAGGCGACGGTCGACCTCTGTCGTCTGGCCGGCAAGCAGCCCTCCGGCGTACTCTGTGAGATCGTCACGGACGACAAGTCCGGGATGGCCCGTCTGCCCGAACTCGAAGCCTTCGCCGAGAAGCACCGGCTGCCGATCGTCTCGATCGCCGACCTCATCCGCTACCGGCGTCGTCACGAGAAACTGGTCAAGCGCATCGCCGAGGCGTCACTGCCCACCGAGCATGGTCAGTTCCAGGCCTACGTATTCGAGAACGTCCTCGACGGCGAACAGCACATGGCGTTGGTCTACGGTGACATCTCGACGACGCCCGACGTGCTCGTGCGGGTTCACTCCGAGTGCCTGACCGGCGACGTGTTCGGTTCGATGCGCTGTGACTGCGGACCTCAGTTGGAAACGGCGCTCGCGAAGGTCGCGGCCGAAGGCGCCGGCGTCGTCGTGTACTTGCGAGGTCACGAGGGCCGCGGCATCGGACTCGGACACAAGATCCGCGCGTACGCCCTGCAAGAGGAGGGCCGAGACACCGTCGACGCGAATCTCGAGCTCGGTCTCCCGGTCGACTCGCGCGAGTACGGCGTCGGCGCACAGATCCTCGTCGACCTCGGCGTCACCTCGATGCGGGTGATGACGAATAACCCCTCGAAGTACGGCGGCCTGGAGGGCTTCGGCTTGAATATCGTCGAACGCGTGCCGCTCGAGAGCAGCCCTACGGCGTTCAACATCGACTATCTACGAACGAAGCGAGAGCGACTCGGTCACTTGCTGGGAGGACTCGATGACGTCGACTGACGAGACCCAGTTGGACCCTCGGCGCGTCCAGGAGTTAAAGATACGTGTCGGTGAGCATCTCGAGGGATCGCTCGTCGGTCGCGGTATTCGCGTGGCATTGGTCTGCAGTCGCTTCAACGGCGCCGTCACGACGCGGCTCCTCGAAGGAGCGCTCGACGTCTTGCGCGACGCCGGCGTCGATCGCAGCGACATCGCCGTCGGTTGGGTTCCTGGCGCCTTCGAGGTCCCGTTGATGGCGCTGGCCTTCGCCGACGGCGACCGGCCGGTCGACGCGGTGATCACGCTCGGAGCCGTGATTCGCGGCGAGACGACGCACTACGAAATCGTGTCGGGCGAATGTGCCCGCGGCGTGCAGGACGTCCAGTTGAGCACCCGCGTGCCGGTCGTCTTCGGCGTGCTCACCGTCAACACCCTCGATCAGGCGCTCGAACGTTCGGCCAAGGATGAGAGCAACAAGGGTCGTGAGGCAGCCGCCACCGCTCTCGAAATGGTGTCGGTCCTGCGCCAGGGATCGTTGGGTTCGTAGCGGCGATGAAGGGTCGGATAGAGGCGTTCGACGACCATCGCGGTGACGGATTCATGGTATCTGAGAAGGGCGATCGTTTCTTCTTTCACTGTGTGAGCATCGCCGACGGGTCACGGACGATCACTCCGGGCCAAAGCGTCACGGCGCAGCGCGGCGTCGGACATCTCGGTCACGACGAGGCCTTTGAGATTGAGAAGGAAACTGACGCCTAGCGCCAACGAGGCGACGTTGGTCGGCGAAGAACTCGGACTAGAGCGTCGTCGTGGTGACGGCGGGCTTCTTGCCGGGTTTCAGCGGTGGCTCGCCCAGCAGCGTCAGGGCGTTCGAGCGCGCGATCGTGGCCTCGGTAATCGCGAAGCGGTACGTCGCGCGGGCGCTGATGCGCGCGGTGGCGTTGCTGGCCGAACCGATCGATGTCGACAGGTTCATCTTGGCGGTCGCGGCGGCGGCGAGAAACGTCAGATTGATCACTTTCAGCTTGGCCAGGTAGAGCCGGTCCGCGGCTCGCCACTGCTTCATCGTGGTGATGACGGGTGTCTTGGTCGCGATTGTCGTCGTGGTCGAAGACGTCGTGGTCGTGGTCGTGCTCGAGGTGCTCGCGAGGGCCACGACGGGCGTACCGAGACCGAGTATCGCCACGATCGCCACCGCGGCGATGGTGCGCTTCGCAATACTCGTCATGGCTGACCTTTCAAAGGAATACATAAATCGTACCGAGCAATCCTTGGAAATTCCTGTGAATCGATTGAATATCGGTTGTGAAGATCGTTCTCGTGATCATCAATCCCGCACGACGACGATGACCAACGTGTCGCACGTAACGCCGAAAAGCAATCGGCGCGCTGTTCCCGAGAGAACAGCGCGCCGATCAAGGACAGCGTGTGACTAGGCAGTGGTGGTCGTAGACGGCACTGTCGTCGTCGTGGTCGCAGTGGTGCCACCCGATGAGGCGGGAGGCGGTCCCAGGGCGACCAACGCAGCGGCGCGAACAACGGCAGCCTGGGCAACGGCCAGGTTCAAGGCGTCGCGAACTACGAGTCGCTCAGCCGCAGTCGTGGCACTCGGGAAGGCTGCGGCGAAGGCCGCGTCAGCCGTGGCGACTGAGTTGCGATAGGTCTGATTGATTGCCTGAAGAGCGACGATGTACGTCGAACGGGGGGTACCGGCCGGAGGCGCCGGGGGAGCACCAAGCGTGGTGAGCGCCGTGGAACGGGCTTCCATCGCGTTGGCGATCGATAGCGTCAAGGCAGCACGGGCCGCGGCACGGGCCGCCTGGCGATTACCAGAGCCCTTGGAAGCCTTGATGGCCGCCCAGTACTCTTGGCGAGCGACGTCAACCGTGGCCCGAAAGGTCTTGTTAATGACCTTCAACTGCGCCAGGTAGGCGTTCTCGGCCTTGCGCCACTGCTTCCACGGGGTGTTCGAACCGGCGTGGATCGTCGTGGTCGTGGTGGCAACGGTGGTGGTGGTGGTGGTTGGTGCGGTCGTGGTCGTGGTGGTGGTGTCTGCGGTCGCAACGGCCGGGGCGCTTATGCCCAGGGCTGCAATCATGGCCACCGCCACAACGCCTCGTGTACTGAACTTCATCATGTGGACCCCTTTCAAAGGAACAAGGTCAACTGTAAAATTCGAGATTTTGAAAACCCTGTGAAGTGCTTGTTTATTCGCTGTGAAGTTGGCCGAGCGAACAACTCCTCATCAAGGGCTAGAAATGGGCGGTACGCTCACAACATGCGAGCAGTGCTATGACGACCATTCTGGTTGTCGACGACGAACCGGGAGTGCGCGACTTACTTCGCGACGCCCTCGAAGTTGCCGGCTACCAGACCGAACTCGCCTCCAACGGCGCCGAGGCCCTGGATCTGCTGCGCCGACACGACTGTGACCTGTGCATCGTCGACATCAACATGCCCACGATGGATGGATTCGAGTTTCTCGCCAAACTACGCGAACACGACACGAAAACGCCGGTGCTGATGCTCTCGGCGCGAGATTCGCCGGTCGACGTCGCCAAAGGCCTTCGTTACGGTGCGGATGACTACGTGCGCAAACCTTTCAGCCTGGAGGAGATCTTGCTGCGGATAACGGCGATCCTTCGCCGTTCCCACGCCGAATCGACCGACGACCTCATACTCGCTTCGGGTCCGATCGAGATGAACGTTGACACCCACGAGATCACGGTGGACGAAGAACCCATCACCCTGTCGGCGACCGAATTTCGTCTCCTAGAAGTGCTCCTCGAGCGCAAGGATCGCCTCGTCACTCGAGAACTGCTGTTGCGTGAGGTCTGGAACATCGACTTTGACTCCGAAACCTCGGTGCTCGACACGTATATCTCGTACCTGCGACGAAAGATCCACCACGACGGCTTCGCCCCGATCACGACCGTGAGGGGAGTGGGGTTCAAGCTCGTTACGTGGACCCCTGGAAAGTGAAGATTGCCACCCGACTAACGATCCTCCTCGTCGTTCTGACGGTGTTGGTGGCGTTGACGGTCGGATGGTTCGCGGTGGATGCCAGTACCCGCTCGCTCTACTCGTCGCTCGACCAGCAGATCAACGCCGTGATCCGAAGCGGCGTGGGACATCCGGACGCGGCACTGAGTGACGCGCTCAACGTTGTCCAGGAGAACGAGTACCCCTTGACCCTTGACGTCGTGGACCCGTCGGGTGCGGTGGTGCAGGTCAACACGCCAGACGTTCCACTTCGAAAGAAGCCGACCCTGGCGAACGTTCACGAGACTCTCACCAAGGTGGGCGTCCAGTCGAATCTGCCCGGATTTCGAATCCGCTCTATCTACGTGGGCGGCGGCGACTACCTCGTGGTCGCCGGATCCACCAGTGCGATAGCACAACAAGGTCGGCGACTGGCCTTGGACGTGGCGCTCATCGGCTTCATCGTCGCCCTCGTGATGTTGGTTCTCGCGCGCCTGGTGATGCGAAAGGACCTTCGCACCATGGAGAACCTGATCGGCTTCGCCAGTGAAGTCGCGCGCGGCGACGAACGTGGCGAGATTCCCCCCAGCGCGGGCAGTCGCGACGTGCGCGAACTCCAGGCGGCGCTCGCCACCATGGTGGTGGCGCTACACGAACGCATCGCGATCGAGGCGAGGTCCGTCGAAGTGATGCAGCAGTTCGTGGGCGACGCGTCGCACGAACTGCGCACGCCCCTCACGGTGATCAAGGGCTACAACGAACTGCTGACGAACCCGTCGATCAATGACGAACAGCGTGCGCGCGCCGTCGAGCGGGTTCGTCGTGAGATCGACCGGATGGATCTGTTGGTAGCCGACCTACTACTCTCGGCCGAGGTTCGAGAAGCGCCCCAACACCTGAACACACGAGTGGAGCTGAGCGCACTGGTCGAATCACGCGTGGACGAGTTCCGCAACGACCACCCCGAACGCGACGTGAGCAGCGAACTGGCGAGCGGACTGGCGGTGCGCGGACGTGAGGACCTGCTCGAACGCTTGCTGGTCAACTCGTTCTCCAACATCGTTCGTCACACGCAAAGTGACGCGGCCGTGCGTGTCACGTTGCGGCGTGACGGTTCGCGGGCCGTGTTGGTCGTCGAAGACGCCGGTGGGGGGCTACCCGAGTACGGGGTGCGTCCCCAACGATTCCGACGATTCGATCAGTCGCGCTCGCGCGAAACCGGCGGCTCGGGTCTCGGCATGAGCATCATGGCCGATATCGCTGATGGCCTTGGCGGCTCGATGGCGACTTCTGCGAGTTCGCTCGGCGGCCTCGCCCTGACGTTCAACTTCGCGCTCGAGTCCTAAGCCGAGCGTGCGCCTACTCCGTGGGGGGAGTTGCCGCTCGAACGTAGAGCTGTTGAACTTCGGCCAGCGCGTTGCGATACAGCGCGACGTGTTCGCCCAGTCGTTCACCACCGGCTTGGAGCATCGCGGCAATGGTGTCGATGACCAGTTGGGCACCCGGCAGGTTCGGGGGTGTCGTGGAGAGCTGTAGGGCCGCTAACTGCAAGAGGACGAAAAAATGGTTACCGAGTACGGTCTCGACGGGCGTCGAGCGCAGGTACGCGATCTCGTCAGACTCATCAATGGGTTGATCATTCGAATCGCTCACCGGAACAACGTAGCGCTGAGCGCGCGAAGCGCGAGGTCCGAAATCACCTCGCGACCAGTTCTGCTAACGTAATTGGGCAGTTCAGCAAGTGAGGTTGGCAAGGCCAACGTCCACCTGGCCACCGATGTGCGCCGGGTTCCCAGGAGTTTTGCGCCCCGCTTGCCGTGGTGACGCCATAGAGGCGTCACGAAGAGCAAGGAGAGAGTTATCGCAACAGTGCCTGGAGACCACCGCGTCAATGAACGAATTCGCGTGGAGACCGTACGTCTGATCGATCACGAGGGCAACCAGCGTGGCGTGATGGCGACCCGTGAAGCATTGGCGTTGGCCCGAAGCCTCGACCTTGATCTCGTAGAGATCGCGCCCACCGCGCAACCGCCCGTCTGTCGCATCATGGACTACGGGAAGTTTAAGTTCGACGAGGCGCAAAAGGCCAAGGAGTCACGTCGAAAGACCCTCAACGTGGGAGTCAAGGAGATGAAGTATCGCCCGAAGATCGGACCCGGTGACTTCGACACCAAGACTCGTCTCGTGGAGAAGTTTCTCAACGAGGGGCACAAGGTGAAAGTCACCATTATGTTTCGCGGACGAGAGTCGGCTCACCCCGAACTCGGAAGGAAGATCCTGGACCGAATCATCGAGAAGTTGGATGACGTCGCCAAGGTCGAGTCGGCCGCGAAGCTCGATGGTCGCAACATGATCATGGTCCTCGGACCAGAAAAGAAGGCGAAGCCGAAGTCGGCCGAGAGCCCGAAAGTCGAAGAACCACAAGAAATCGCGCCGAGTGTTTCGGCCGAAGTATCGGTAGAGGAGGGCTGAAATGCCAAAGATGAAGACTGACAGCGGGGCGAAGAAGCGCATCAAGGTGACCGGCAGCGGCAAGCTGCGCCGGGGCAAGGCCTTTCGGGGTCACCTCATGGAGAAGAAGTCGTCGGTTCGCGCCCGTCGACTCGGTCGCGAGACCGACCTCTCTCCCGCGATGGAAAAGAAGACCAAGCGCCTGATGGGCATATAGAGATCGAGTCGAAAGAGGAACTGTTATGGCACGAGTCAAGAGGGCGGTCAACGCCAAGAAGCACCACAAGGCGATTCTGGAAGAGGCGAAGGGTTACTACGGTGACCGCAGTCGCACGTTCCGAGCGGCCAACCAGGCCGTCCAGCACTCCGGCGTGTACGCGTTTCGCGACCGCCGCGCGCGCAAG
This sequence comes from Acidimicrobiaceae bacterium, assembly GCA_003155915.1. Lineage (GTDB taxonomy): Bacteria > Actinomycetota > Acidimicrobiia > Acidimicrobiales > RAAP-2 > RAAP-2. Next base: position 39,854 of record PMFA01000018.1, read on the forward strand.
GGCGACATGCGTCGGCTCTGGATCCAAAGGATCAACGCGGGCACACGGGCCCACGGCATGAGTTACAGCCGGTTCATCGCCGGGCTCAACGCCGCGGGCATTGAAGTGGATCGTCGGATCCTGGCGGACTTGGCCGTGAGCGACAACGCCGCCTTCGCGAGCATCGTCGCCCAGGCTGGCGCCGCGCTCTCCAAGTAGGCCGCCCTGATCGAGGCGTTGGGATCGTCACACCAACGAGTTCGTCGGCTCCGACGACTCGTCCAGAAGCGTTCACTGCGATGGAGCGAGGGCGTCTGCGTCCTCGAAGGCCCCGACCTGGTTGACGCCGCTCTCGAGAGCGGCGTCGAGTTCGAAGCCGTCTACGTCGACAGCGCGGCGCTCGACGTGGCGTCGATCAAGGCCCTGACCCAAAAGGCGAGTGCGTCAGGCGTACGGGTCTTCGCCCTCGACGTCGGCGTCTTGGAGAAGATCGCCGACGCCCAGACACCCCAGCCGGTCCTCGCGGCCGTGCGTTTCGAGCAACGTGACGTCACTTCGATTCCGAAAGTGGGACTGGTCCTCGTCCTCCACGACCTTCGAGATCCCGGCAACGTGGGGACGATCATTCGCTCGGCCGACGCCGCCGGGGCCAACGCGGTCATCTTGAGCGGACAGTCGGTCGACCCCTTTAACCCCAAGACCCTTCGCGCCAGCGCCGGGTCCATCTTCCATCTGCCGGTCGTGGTCGCTTCCTTCGACGAGACCGTCGCGTACTTCGGCGCGGACACGCACCTGCTCGCGACCGTCGTGCGCGGGGGGCGCAGTCACCGCGCCGTGGACTTCACCAAGGCGTGCGTGGTCGTGATCGGTAACGAGGCCGACGGTCTGGACGCCGCGACTATCGAGCGTTGCAACGAGACGATCTCGATCCCAATGGAGGGACGAAGTGAGTCCCTCAACGCTGGCGTCGCCGCGTCGTTGATCGCCTTCGAGGCCCTGTGGCAACGCAGCGACGCCGCCGCGTCCTCTCGACCCCGTAGCCTTTAAACGTCATGACCTCTCCGCTCGCCAATCTCGCCGATCAGACGGCCGACCTGCTTGCCACCATCACCGGCCTCGCGAGCATCGAGCAGTTGCGCGAGGCGGAGCCGTCGATCACCGGGAAACGCTCGATCCTGTCGGCGCTGCAGAAGTCCTTTGGCGTGCTGGCGCCGGAGGATCGAAGAGAGGCCGGGGCCCAGTTGCAAGAGGCCCGGCGAGTCGTGGAAGCGGCGTTGGACGCGCGCCGGCGAGAGTTGAGTCATCTCGCGCGCGCCCAGAGCCTTCGTGAAGACGGGCTGGATTTGGGCGACGTCGTCGTCGGTGACGTGCGCTGGCCGGCTTCGGTCGGACACCCGAGTCTGGTCGCCATCACGCAACGCGAACTCGAGGACGTGTTTGTCGCCATGGGTTTCACGGTGTCCGAGGGACCCGAGGTCGAAAGCGACTGGTACAACTTCGAAGCCCTCAACATTCCACCGGCGCACCCCGCCCGTGGTCTCTGGGACACGTTCTACGTTGACCTGGGTGAGCCCGAAACGGTGGTCCTTCGCACGCACACGTCGCCGACGCAGATCCATTTGATGGAAGAGGGCGTGGCGAACGACTCGCTGCCGATTCACTCGGTGATGCCGGGACGTTGCTACCGACGCGATACGCCCGATTCGCGCCACCTTGCGACCTTCCATCAGATCGAGGGACTGGTCGTCGATCGCGGCATCACGTTCGCGGACTTGGCGGGCGTGATCGAGACGTTCACGCGCGCCTATTTCGGGCCCGACATCGAGTCGAGACTCCGTCCGGGGTACTTCCCGTTCACCGAACCGTCGGCGGAGTTCGAGGTGACTTGCACGATCTGTCGGGGCGAAGGCTGTCGAACGTGTTCCCACACCGGTTGGATCGAGCTCGGCGGATGCGGCGTTCTCGACCCGGCGGTACTCGCGGCCGTCGGCATCGACGGTGAAGAGTGGAGCGGATTCGCGTTCGGTTTCGGCATTGACCGCTGCGCCCAGATGCGCCACGAGATCGCCGACATGCGCGCGCTCATTGAGAACGACACGCGATTCTTGGAGCAGTTCTCGTGAAGATCTCGCTGTCGTGGTTGCGCGAATTCGTCGACATCACTGAGTCGACCGAAGAACTTCGCGTGATCCTCGACGACCTCGGTCTGGTCGTCGAAGGCGTCGAGCGCGTGGGCGAGGGGCTTGAAGACGTGGTCGTCGCTCGGATCGACGAGATTCGCGCCATTGAGGGCGCTGACCGAGTGCGACTCGTCGTCGTGGACGCCGGTCACGGTCCCCTCGAGATCGTCTGTGGCGCCATGAACATCGACCTGGGCGATCACGTACCACTCGCTCCCGTCGGTGCCGTCTTACCGGGCGGATTCGAGATCGCCCTTCGCCAGATGCGCGGCGTCACCTCCAACGGAATGCTGTGTTCGGCGCGTGAATTGGGACTCGGCGACGACCATCACGGGCTCATGCTGCTTGATGAAGTGATCGATCCCGTGGTCGGCGTTAATTTGCTCGAGGCACTGTCGATCACCCCCGACGTCGTCTTCGAGATCACGGTCGAAGGGAATCGTCCGGACGCGTGGTCCGTGGAGGGTGTCGCGCGCGACCTCGCGACGCGCCTCGGGCGGCCGCTCACGGCGCCCGCCTTGGCCGAACCGAATGGGGACGAGCTCAGCGCGTCATTCGCGAGCGCGGGTGTCGACGATCCGGACCTCTGCGGGCGACTCACCGTGTCGGTCCTTCGCAACGTGCGCGTTGGTCCGTCGCCGTCGTGGGTGAGGGCACGAGTTCAGGGCGCCGGCATGCGCCCGATCTCCAACGTGGTCGACGCCTCGAACCTGGTGATGCTCGAACTGGGACAACCCACGCACCCCTACGACGCGGCGCACGTCGCCCAGCGGACGCTTCGAGCCCGACGAGCGCGGCCCGGTGAGACGATCGTGACGCTCGACGGCGTCGAGCGCAAACTGGCGGTGGCCGGTCGAGGATTAGGCGACACCGGCGAAGACTGCGTCATCGTCGACGGGGACGACCAGGTCCTCGGGCTCGCCGGCATCATGGGCGGCGCGTCGAGCGAAATCAGTGACGCGACCACCGACGTCCTGCTCGAAGCGGCGTACTTCGACCCCATGAGCATCGCGCGCAGCTCCAAACGACACGGACTTCGCAGCGAAGCGTCGAATCGCTTCGAACGCGGCGTCGATCCCCAGTTGGGTCTTCGCGCGGCCGCTCGCTTCGTGCAGATACTCCACGAGAGCTGCCCCGAGTTGGAGTGGCTGGGCAGTCCGCTCGACGTTCACGGCACGACGCCGACGCCGCCGACGATCCGGTTGTCCGCGGGCGACATCGAGCGCGTGCTCGGCGTCACGATCGACGGCGACGAGGTGGCCTCGATCCTTCGGGGACTTCGATTTGACGTGAGTCTCTCCGACGGCGACCTCACGGTCACCGCGCCCACGGCGCGACCCGACGTGCGAAGTGGTGTGGCGGGCCGGGCCGACGTCATCGAGGAGATCGCCCGACTCTACGGTTATCGTCGCTTGCCCCGTCACGTGCCGACGTGGCCCGAACCGGGCGGACTGAGCAATCGCCAGAAGTTACGCCGTCACGTGCGCGACGTGGTCGTCGACCTCGGCGCCGTCGAATGCTGGACGCCGACCCTCGGCAGTGATGGCGACTTCGATCTGTTGGAGCCCGGTGTGGCGCGAGTGCGGATCACGAATCCTCTCGCGGCCGACGAGTCGGTACTTCGCGCGACGATGATCACCGGCCTCGTTCGCGCGTGGGGTAAGAACCTCGAGCGGGGCACCGGCGACGTCGTGCTCGCCGAGCTGGGCAACGTCTTCGTCCACCCCGGCATCGCGTCGTGGCCGCGAACGACCAAGGGTGGCGTCGGCGGTTCGGTGACGCTGTCGCTGCCGCTCGAGAGCGAACGACTCACTGTGGTGCTCGGCCGTCCAGGTGACGACGCCGCGAGCGCGGTGGCGCTGTGGAGCACGTTGGCCGAACGACTAGGACTGGCCGACGTCGTCGTTCGAACCAGCGAGACGCCGGCGCGAGGTTTTCACCCGACGCGTTGCGCGCAGCTCGTCGATCGGGCCTCGGGCGCCGTGCTCGGATCAGTCGGCGAGGTCGACGCGGTCCTCATCGAAGACGTCGTCGCCTCGGCGTCGACTCGTCGCCTCGGTCTCCTCGACGTCGACTTCGACGCGTTGTGTGATGCGGGTCGTGCGACTCGGCGCAGTGAATTCGCCAAGGTGCCCAGTCGTTTCCCCAGTGCCGCCATCGATCTGGCGTTCGTCACGCCGCGGAGCGTGCACGCCCAAGACCTCGCGCACGAGTTGCGCGGCGCGTCAGAGTTCGTCGAGCGCGTCGCGCTCTTTGACGTGTACCAGGGGAGCGCTCTGCCCGACGGCACGCGCAGTCTCGCCTACAACGTCCGCTTCAGTGCCGATGATCGCACGCTCAGCGAAAGCGACGTGGCGAGCGCCCGCAGTCAGCTGATCGCACGCGCCGAGTCGCTCGGCGCGACGCTTCGCTGATCGCGTGACGGTCAGGCGCTAGGTTGCCCTCGTGATTGAGTTCGTGGCACCGAGCGGGCGGGGCCGTCAATTCAGCGGACAGTTTCGCGTGCGCTTGGGTGACGCCGACGAGAGCGGCGTCATTCGTCTCGACGGGGTCGCGGGCATCCTCCAGGACGTGGCGACCGACGACTGGGAGGAGACTGGTCTCGAATCGACCGACACCTGGGTCGTACGGCGAACGACGATTCGCGTCGCCGACGGCGGGCGTTGGCCGCGCTACACCGAGGTACTCACGGTCACGACGTGGTGCGGCGGCGTGGGTGCGGCCTGGGCCGAACGTCGAACGAACATCTCCTCACGCGATGGACTCTCAATCGAAGCGGTCGCCTTGTGGGTACCGGTCGACCCATCGGGCCATCCCGTTCGAATCAAGCCGGCGTTCTACGACGTCTACGGCGAAGCAATGCAGGGAAGAAAGGTATCAGGTCGGGTGCCGTCGCCCGAAGTGGCCGACGGCGCGTCGACGCTGGCGTGGCCGCTTCGTCGCGCCGATCTCGACGTGGTCGGTCACGTGAACAACGCCGCCGTGTGGCAGGCCGTGACCGAAGTCGTGACGACACCGGTGTCGTGGGTGAGCATCACTCACCACGGGGCGATTGCGAGTGCCGACGACGTCAGCATCGCCCATGTGCCGGGTTCACTCTGGCTGGTGGTCGACGATCACGTCCGAGTCGCCGCTGAGTACGCCCAGTAGTTCGGACGACGCGGGCTCCTTCGATCGACTGGTGGCGAAGATGCACCCCACCAGGACGAGGGGAAAGCCGAAGATAATGCCCGAGGTGAGCGTCTCGTGGAGCCCGACGACGCCGAGCACGACGGCGAGAGCGGTATTGAAGTAGGTGACGACCACCGATCGCGACGAACCAACTTCTTTCACGAGTTCGAAGAAGACCAAGAACGCCGCAGCGGTGCACACGACCGAGAGCACGGCCATGCAGCTCCACGTCTCGCCCGAAACGTGGGTCGGCCAGTGGGCCACGGACCAGGGGATCCAGCAGATTGCGACGAACGCGGTCGCGCCCGCGACGACAACGACGCCGGGGACGTGCGCCAACTTCGTCGCGAGGATCATCGGACCGAAGCAGTACCCGAGACAGACGACCATCATCAGAGCGATCCACGTGATCGATCCGCCGCGCAGGTCCAGCCCCACCAAGAGGGCCACCCCGATGGCGCCCACGCCGAGGCCCAAGTAACGACGTCGCGAGATGCGCTCTTCGGTTCTGCGTATTTTTTGGACGAGGACCGCGAAAAGCGGCACGCAACAGATCAAGAGACTCGTCAGGGAACTCGAGATATGTCGTTCTGCCGTTGCCATGCAGTACCACGGGATCCCGAATTCCACGACGCCAAAGAGGATGATCCAGCGCAGATTCTTGATGAGCACGGGAATCTGTCGCCGCGTGATGACCAGCGGTGCCAAGAGCAGTGACGCCGGACCGGTGCGAAGCAGCACCATGACACCGGGGTCGAGCTGGCGCACGGCCACGCGAATCAGCAAATAGGGGATACCCCAGATCACGGCCATCGCCAAAAAAAGAGTCCAACCGCGTCGGGACATGGCGTTGATTCTAGTGCCGGAAAATATTACTTGCGTTTTTATGTCTTGGTGTGCATAAAATGTCATTATGCGTGTTGGAGTCGTTGGCGCCACTGGGTACGCCGGGTCAGAGGTTCTTCGCCTCTGCGTGTCCCACAGCGACCTCGAGGTCGTTCTCGCCACCGCAGATACCAACGCCGGCCGGAAAGTCGCCGAGCACGTGCCGGCCCTCGCCGCGGCCTATCCGACGATGGTCTTCGCCGAGACGAACCAGGTCCTCACCAGCGACGTTGACGTCGTTTTTTTGGCCCTGCCCCACGGCCAGAGCCAGAAGTTGGTGCCGCAACTCCTCGAGCGCAACGTGAGCGTCGTCGACCTGGGCGCCGACTTTCGTTTGAGGGACAAAGAGGACTATCGCGAATGGTACGGTGCGGCCCACGTGGCACCGGCGCTGCTGTCCGCTTCGGTCTACGGACTGGTCGAGCGTCACCGCAAGGAACTGGTCGGGGCGACGTTGATCGCCGTGCCGGGCTGTTATCCGACGGCGAGCATCCTCGCCCTGGGTCCCTTCCTCGACGCCGAACTCATTGAGCGCCACGGCATTGTCGTGAACGCCCTCAGCGGAACCTCGGGCGCCGGTCGGGCCACGAGTGACCGATTGCATTTCTCGCGCCTGGCTGGCAACGCCGAAGCGTACGGACTGTTGTCCCATCGTCACACCCCGGAGATCCAACAAGAACTCGACGCCGAGTTGCTCTTCACGCCACATCTGGTCGCGACGAGTCGGGGGATGCTGGTGACGGCCTACGGTCGCGTGACGGACCCGTCACTGACCACGGAGTCCGCGCTCAACCTCCTTCGCTCGACGTACGCCGAAGATCCCTTCGTCGTCGTGGTCGATGAGCCACCGACGCTCAAGGACCCCGTTGGGAGCAATCTCTGTTTCGTGAGTGCGCGCGTCGACGCGCGAACCGGATGGCTGATCGCCATGAGTTCGATCGACAATCTGATCAAGGGCGCCGCCGGTCAGGCCATCCAAGCCTGGAACGTCGCGAGTGGTCGCGACGAGACTTGCGGGCTCCCGATGACCGGCGTGACGCCGTGAACTGCGTGGTCGTGAAGCTGGGCGGTCACGCGCTGGATTCGCTCGCGCCTTCGTCGTCGGTGTTGATTGACCTCGCCCACGACGTTGCCCAACTCCACGAACAGGGCGTGAACGTCGTGGTCGTGCACGGCGGCGGACCGCAGATCGCTGCGCTGCTCGATCGCGTGGGCCTCGAGAGCAAGTTCGAAGACGGACTTCGCGTCACCGACCCCGAGACGATGCGCTACGTCGTGATGGCCCTCAGTGAGGTCAACGTCCGCATCGTCGCGGCGCTCAACGACGCCGGATTGGCGAGCGTCGGTCTCTGTGGATCCGACGCGACGCTACTTTGCTCGGAGTCCGTCGGCGAAGCACTCGACCGTGTCGGCCACGCGCCCTTGGTCCATCGAGCCGTCATTGATTCGCTGTGGTCGGCCGGTTTCACGCCCGTCATCAATCCCGTCGCTCTGGACAAGTGCGCGGAACCGCTCAACTGCAACGCCGATACGGTCGCGGGTGCACTCGCCGCGCAGTTGAGCGCCGACGTACTCGTGCTCCTCAGCGACATCGATCAACTGCTCGGGCACGTGGACGACCCGACCTCGGCGAAGTCATCGGTGACCGGCACCGAGATCCAGGCGATGAAGCGTTCGGGTGCGGCCCGAGACGGGATGAATCCCAAACTGACCGCCGCCCTGGACGCCCTGCACGGCGGCGCCGAGAAGATCCTCTTGGCCAACGGAACTCGACGCCACGCCCTACGCGACGCACTGGCTCATTCAATTCCCACGACGGAGGTCGTGCGGTGACGCGCCATTTCTTGACGATCGAACAACAAGGTCCCGCCGATTTGGATTCGATCTACGAACTGTCGACGTCGCCCATCGATGACGAGACGTTGAAGGGGCAGGGCGTCGCACTGTTGTTCGAGCGACCTAGTCTGCGGACGCGGGCGTCGAGCTCGGCCGCGGTGCACGAACTCGGCGGTTACGCCACGTTCTTCAATGACGAAGAGATTGGTCTTGACACTCGCGAGTGCGCCGAGGACGTCGGTCGGACGTTAGCCGAAATGTACGCGATTGCCGGACTTCGCGTGCGCAACCACGCGGTCTTCGAGCGGATGCGCGCCGCGACGAACGACCGGATGTCGCTGATCAACCTCCTGAGCGGTGTCGCGCACCCGACCCAGGCGGTCGCGGACGTGCTCACGATCGCCGACCAGTTCGCCAAGGGTGACGTCCACGGTCTGGCGGGACTCGACGTGGCGTACGTCGGCGACGCGACGAACGTGACACGCTCGCTCGCGGTCGCGTTGCTTCGACTCGGCGTGAACGTGACGATCGGCGCGCCGCCGAACTACCAGTTGGTCGCCGGGGGAGCCGAGGACCCCTCGGCCGTCGAGGGACCGGGATTGCTCCGTCTCACCGCGTCGCCGAGCGAAGCCGTGAAGGGCGCTGACGTGATCTACACCGACGCCTGGGTCTCGATGGGCATGGAACCCGAGACCGACAAACGCCGTCGCGACCTCTCGGCCTTTCGGGTCGAAGAAAACCTTCTCAAGCTCGCCAAGCGGCGCACCGTGCTGATGCACTGTCTGCCGGCGCATCGCGGCGACGAGATCACGAACGCGGTGCTCGATAGTGCGCAGTCGCTCGTGTGGCGTCAAGTGTTTCACCGCCGTTCAGCAATGATCGGCGTCTTACGTTGGATTAAAGAGGAGAGTTCATGACCAAGACCCAGCGCCAACACCGTATTGGCGAGTTAATCGAGCGAGAGAGAATCTCGACGGCCGCCCAGTTGGTGACGCGCCTGCAGTCCGAAGGGATCTCCGCCACCCAGGCGACGGTCACCCGCGACCTCCAAGAGCTCGGCACCATCAAGGTGCGTGACGAGAACGGCGTTCGACGCATCGTGGCCGCCACCGCGTCGACGTTCACGCACGCCCCCTTGGACCACCTGCGTCGGATGATGGGCGAGTGGGTGGTGTCGGTCGAGAGCTCCGAGAACCTCGTGGTCGTTCGAACACCCCCGGGCTGCGCGCACGTCGTGGCGTCGGCGCTTGACCGCAGCGCGCTCGACGGCGTGCTCGGCAGCGTCGCCGGTGACGACACGGTCCTCGTGATCGCCGACGAGAAGCGCGGCGGCATGTCGCTCGCCACCGAGTTTCGCTCCCTCGCGGGACTCGACGACTCACTCGTGCCGATCAAGATGGAAAAGTAGCCATGACGAAGCGAGTCGTGCTCGCCTATAGCGGAGGACTCGACACGTCGGTCGCCATTCGCTGGATGATCGAGGAGTGGGGCGTCGAAGTGGTCGCCGTGTTGGTCGACGTCGGTCAGGACGTGGAGGGCGCCGAGAGCTTCGAAGACATTCGTGCGCGCGCCCTCGTCGCCGGCGCCCTCGACTTCGTGCTCGTGGACGCGCGCGACGAGATGGCCGAGGAGTTCTGCGCCAAGGCCATCGCCGCGAACGCGCGCTACGAGAACAAATATCCGCTCGTCTCGGCGCTGTCGCGTCCGGTGATAGTGCGTCACCTCGTGGCGCAGGCCCGGGCGTTCAACGCCCACGCCGTGGCGCACGGCTGCACGGGCAAGGGGAACGATCAGGTGCGCTTCGAAGTCGGCACGCACGCGTTGGCCCCGGACCTCGAGGTGCTCGCGCCCGCGCGCAACTGGGGGATGACGCGCGCGGATTCGGTCGATTTCGCCGAGAAGTGGGAGATCCCGATCAAGGCGACGAAGGAGAAGATCTACTCGATCGACGAGAACCTCTGGGGACGGGCCATCGAGTGCGGCGCCATCGAAGACCCGTGGGCCGCACCGCCCGAAGAGCCCTACACGTTCACGCGCGTGACGAATCGTGAGCCCGTCGAGCTCACCGTGAGCTTCGCAGAAGGCGTACCGGTCGCCCTCGACGGCGTGAACTTGAAACTGGCCGACCTGATACAGATCCTCAACGCTCGAGCCGGCGCGACCGGTTTTGGACGCCTCGACATGGTGGAGAACCGAAGGGTCGGCATCAAGAGTCGCGAAGTCTACGAGTGTCCGGGCGCCCTCGCTCTCATCGCGGCCCACTCGGATTTAGAGGACCTCGTGCTCGAACGCGACGTCCATCACGAAAAGGGCCGCCTGGAGACGCGCTGGTCCGAGTTGGTCTACGACGGCATGTGGTTCTCGCCGCTGAAAGAGGCGCTGGACGCGTTCATCGCCGAGACCCAGCGACACGTGAGTGGGGACGTGCGTCTGCGCTTCGAGGCCCCGGGCCTACTGCGGATCGTTGGACGCCGCAGCCCCAAGGCGCTCTACGACTACGGACTTGCGACCTACGACGCCGCTGACACCTTCCGCCACGCCGATTCTGAGGGCTACGTCCGAATCTACGGACTCGGGGTCAAGACGTGGGCGCAGCGCCAAGGTGCCAAGCACGCCACGCCTCCGACGCCATGACGTTGTGGAGCGGACGATTCTCCTCGGCCATGGGGAGCGGCCTCTGGGACCTCTCGGAGAGTTACTCGTTCGACCACGTGCTCTACCCCTACGACATCGTCGGGTCGAAGGCGCACGTACGCGGCCTCGTGCGAGCCGAGCTCGTCAGCGCCGACGAGGGCACGACGCTCATCGCGGCGCTCGATGAGGTCTTGACCGAGTTCCGCGATGATCGATTTACGCGCTCGGCGAGCGACGAGGACATCCATATGGCGATCGAACGTCGGGTCATCGAACTGGCCGGCGACGTGGGAGCGAAGCTCCACACCGCTCGCAGTCGTAACGACCAAGTCGCCACCACGTTTCGCCTCTTTACGTTGAACGCCGTCGCGCACGTCGCCACAGCGACGTTGGATTTGATCGACGTGCTGGTGGGAATTGGCGAGCGCAACCAGGACGTCCACCTGCCGGGCTACACCCACTTGCAGCGCGCGCAGCCGATTCTGCTCAGCCACCATCTGAACGCGCACGCGTGGGCGCTCCTTCGTGACGTCGACCGACTTCTGGACGCACACGACCGCATGAACGTCTCGCCACTCGGCGCCGGCGCCCTGGCGGGCACGTCGCTGTTCATCGATCCGTCGTACGTTGCCCAAGAGTTGGGATTCGAGTCGGCCTTCACGAACTCCCTGGACGCCGTGAGCGACCGTGATTTCGTGGCCGAGACGCTCTTTGACATTGCTCTGTTGGGCGTGCACCTCTCGCGCATGGGCGAGGAGCTCGTCTTGTGGACGACCGCGGAGTTCAACTTCGCCACTTTGAGCGACGATTACGCGACCGGTTCATCGATGCTGCCGCAGAAGAAGAACAGCGACGTGGCCGAATTGGCCCGCGCGAAAAGTGGACGGCTCGTCGGCAACCTCACGGGACTGTTGGTGATGTTGAAGGGTCTACCGCTTTCGTACAATCGCGACTTGCAAGAGGACAAGGAGCCCCTCTTCGACTCGTACCGCCAGGTGATGATGGTTCTCGCGGCGTTAGGCGGTGCCTACGATTCAATGACCTTCAACGGTGACGTCGCGGCGGTCGCGGCCGATGATCCGTTCATGGTCGCAATCGACATCGCCGAGGAACTGGTCAGTCAGGGCGTGCCGTTTCGACAGGCGCACGAACAGGTTGGTCGCTTGGTGGGAGAGGCGGTCACGAGTCAGCGCACGTTGTGCGACGTCGTGAGAGAACATCCGGACTTCGAACGATTCGTCGGTCTCTTCGAGCCGGGCGTCGCTCTTTCGCGTCGCCGTTCGCCGGGCTCATCGGGACCACAGAGCGCGGGCGCCCAACGCGATCTCCTGGCCCGGACGCGGGCGCGGCTCGAAGAGCGACTGGCGCACGACATCGACGCTCTGCCGGACGAGATCAGGTCGTCCACCTAACAGCGTGTGTCCTA
>PMFA01000004.1 GCA_003155915.1 Acidimicrobiaceae bacterium
AAAATGGGACACACGCTCTAAGCGCCGACGCACTCCTCTGTCACAGTTCCTCGTCACAATGGTATTGGTGCACGAGCGCCAAAATCTAGTGTGGAGTTGAATGGTTGAACGTCTGATTACCCCGTCCAAGATCACGGCGTGGTTGGAGTGCTCACACTTCCTCTCATTGAGAAATCGAGCCGACGCGGGCACCTTGCGCGTCGAGCCCCGGCCGCTGGGTTCATTGGCCGACCTCCTCATCGAGAAGGGTGCGCAACACGAGCGCAACTGCTTGCAGGAACTCGAAGACGATGGGCGAAGCGTCTACCAGGTGCCGGGACGAAATCCCGACGAGACGTTCTTGCGGTGGGTCGAACGGATCGGCAACCCGATGCAGGACGGTCACGACGTCATCTACCAGATGCCCCTCGTCCATGAGGGCATTCGCGGCATCGCGGACTTTCTGATTCGAAAGGAAGGCGTCGAGGGTTACTGCTCGTATGAACCGGTCGACGCCAAGTTAACGCGAATCGAAGGAAAACCCGGACACGTCTTGCAACTCTGCTTCTACGCCGACGCCCTCGAGGCCTTGACGGGCCGCGTGCCCAGTGAGATGCATCTGTGGCTCGGCTCCGGTGTCAGCGAGTCACTGCGCGTCGAGGAGTTCCGACCCTACTGGCGTCGCCTTCGACGACAGCTCGCCACATTGTTAGACCAGGACGACATCACCGAGACGAGACCGGAGCCGTGCACGCACTGCGACTACTGCGAGTTCAATCCACTCTGTGACGCACAGTGGCGAAATGAGGACTCACTCGTCTACGTCGCCAATATCCGAACACCCGAGCGCCACGCGCTCGAACGTGAAGGAGTACGCACCGTGGTCGAGCTGTCGACGCGCGCCGGCTCGGTCCCCGAACTCCACGACGAGAATCTGGAACGTCTCGTGCGCCAGGCCGCTCTCCAGGTCACTTCGCGCGAACACCCCGAAGAGGCGCCGGTCTATGAACTCGTCGTTCCGTCCGAGGACCCGGTCTTCGGACACGGCTTCGAACTGCTGCCCGCGCCCGATAACGGTGACGTCTTCTTCGATTTCGAAGGACATCCGTTTTGGAGTGCTCAAAACGACTTGTTCTTCCTCAGCGGACTGCGCTATCGCGACGACGTGGGCGAGTGGTGTTACGACGCGCGCTGGGCGCACGACCTGGACGCCCAGGCCCTCATGGTGAAGGAACTGGTCGAGTTCTTCGCCGAGCGACGAACGACGTTTCCGAACATGCACGTCTATCACTACAACCACACCGAGCGCTCCTCGCTGGAGCGCTTGACGAGGGGAACCGAGACTGAGAGCCTCTTTGGTTCGCTCGCCGCGACCGGGCTCTTCGTGGACCTCTACGTGGTTGCCAAAAACGCGTTTCAGGTGGGCACCGAGTCATACGGCCTGAAGTCGCTCGAACACCTCACGGGATTCGAGCGCCACGGGGGCATCGAACAGGGCGCGGGTGCGGTCGTCGTGTACGACAACTACATGACCGCGAAGGACCCCGCGTTGCTCGAGGAGATTGCGCGGTACAACGAGGATGACGTCGCGGCGACGATGGCGTTGCGCGACTGGATCGTCGCGCGCCGGCCCGACGAGATCGAGTGGCGCGACGCGGTGCTGGAGCAGTTTGACACCTCACTCGACACGGATGATCTCGTGGAGCGTCTGAAGAGTTACGGCGAGCACAGTGCGGAGCACTTGTTGGGTGATCTGTTGAACTACTGGCGCCGTGAACGGCTCGCGAACACCGAGCCGAAGTTTGCCCAAGCGGCGTCGGATTTCGCGATGTTGTACGGTGATCCCGACTTCATTGCCAACCTCAGCTTTCAAGGATTCGAAGAGGTCATCAGCAAAGGTGCGCCGGCGATCAACGCACACTTCACGTGGCTCGAACAGCCGGTCAGCACGATCTTCAACGAGAAGCGCAATATCCTCTTCACCGGCGTCGGCGTCGAGCGCGGCTACGGCTACTTGCCCGAGATCGACCTAGAGAATCGTGCGTTGACGATGCGGTGGCGTGAGCGCCACGAAGAGGCCGGCGGTCTTCCCTCGGTGCTGACCTTCGACGACTACGTCGGGCCGATGGAAAAGCCGGGCGTGTTGTTCCATCTGGCGGAACAGATCGTCCACCCGGATCCCGCCGATCCACCGAGTCGGGTCTCGATGGCGTTGCTCGCTCGAGAGCGCCCCCGTTTCATCCGAGGCTTCGGTCCGGAGAGCGGACTCTTCAGCGACGACCTCGAGAGCACGTTGCGATGGGTCGGCGAACTCGATGAGAGTTACGTTGCGGTGCAGGGTCCGCCGGGATCGGGCAAGACCTACAGCGGCTCGCACATTATTTACGCACTCATTAAGTCGGGGAAGCGTGTCGGCATCACCGCGATGAGTCACGCCGCGATCGACAATCTCTTCGACGCCACGTACGAGGTCTTCGCTGAAAACGGCGAGTTGGGTCTACTGCGAGCTTTACGTCGTGGCAAGAAACCCAAGATCGGCGCGCTCGAAGGCGTGCGCTACGCGGCGTCGGGTAACGACGCCGAGAGCACCGCGTTCAACTTGGTCGCCGGTACGACGTGGCTATGGGCCCGACCACAACTGCGTCCGTTCCCCGTCGACGTACTCGTCGTCGACGAGGCCGGTCAGCTGGCGCTCGCTGACGCCGTCGCGTCGGCGAACGGTGCGAAGAATTTGATCCTGCTCGGTGACCCGTTGCAGTTGAGTCAGGTGGCCCAAGCCGAGCATCCCGATGGCTCGGGCGCGAGCGTGCTCGAACACATCTTGGGCGAGCAGGCGACGCTGCCCGAGGACCAGGGCGTCTTCATCTCCGAAACGCGTCGCATGCACCCCGACGTCTGCCGATTCATCTCCAATCAGATCTATGAAGGTCGCCTCTCCAGCCACGAGTCGTGTGCCCAACAGGGCACGGAGTTCGGCACTGGCCTTCGCTGGCTCGAGGCTCTTCATACGAATCGCTCGACGGAATCGCCCGAGGAAGCGGACATTGTGATATCCCAAGTGACCGCGATGCTCGGAACGCCGTGGGTCAATCAGCGCGGCGAAGAAGCGCCTCTGCGGGCCGAGGACTTCATGGTGGTCGCTCCCTACAACGACCAGGTGCGACTCCTGCGTGGGGCTTTTGATCGTACGCCGAGGTTGCGCGGCGTCCAAGTCGGCACGGTGGACAAGTTCCAGGGCCGTGAAGCCCCGGTCGTCTTTTTCACGATGACCACTTCGTCGGGGGAGGACATGCCCCGCGGGCCCGAGTTTCTCTTCTCCCGGAATCGTCTCAATGTGGCCGTCTCGCGCGCCCGGTGTCTGGCCTATCTGGTGTGCACCGAGCAACTGCTCAATTCGCGCGCACGCACCATCGATGAGATGCGCCTGATCGGGACGTTGAGCGCCTTCGTGGAGTACGCGAGCACCTCGTAGGTTCTCGACAATGAGTAGAGAGTTCGCGTGGCGTCGAGTTCGCGTGATTGGCGCCACCGACGCGAAAGAATCTGCTATTCTGGTTATCCCATCGCAGAGACCGCGGCCCGGTGTGATTTGCACCTCGGCAAACGGCGCTGATAAGGTGGGCATCCCCGTGGCCGGGGTTAATCGGCTGCGGAATCAACGGAGAAATCCCGAGATGGTGTACGTCGCACCGCTGAGTTCGCTCACGTGTGTCGTCGCTCCTTGAAAACGGAAGAACGAGAGCCAAAAGCCAGTACGGGCGACGATGGACTGATCTAACAGGACGCGTCGTTCGTCAAAAGAAGTATTGCAGTAGGCAACGAGACCACCCCGTGGAAACTCGTTGTCGTCAGGTGAGTATTAGAGTCACTCATCTGGCTCTCTGATTCGTAAAGGACTTCGGTCCTTGAAAAATCTTGATGGAGAGTTTGATTCTGGCTCAGAATGAACGCTGGCGGCGTGCTTAACACATGCAAGTCGAACGGAATCCAAGGAGCTTGCTCCGAAAGATTTAGTGGCGAACGGGTGAGTATCACGTGAGCAACCTGCCCCGAAGACTGGGATAACACCGGGAAACCGGTGCTAATACCGGATGTCTTTCAATGATCGCATGATCGATGAAAGAAATGTTTTTTCGCTTTGGGAGGGGCTCGCGGTCCATCAGCTTGTTGGCGGGGTAACGGCCCACCAAGGCATCGACGGA
>PMFA01000016.1 GCA_003155915.1 Acidimicrobiaceae bacterium
AAGCGTCCTTGTCGTCTTGTCTGGACTTCAGTTCGGACAAGCGCGAGGTCGATTCAAATGATGTCATCGACAGCCTCTTCGCTTGATGACCAAAATGGACACGCCGTTTGGCGGAGGCGGCGTGAACGCCGAGCGAGGAATAGGTGGTCCAAGAGAGCACCCGAACTCCTTGCGCCATCGATTCGCTCCCGGTGGCGTCCCAGTCACCCATCGCTCCGCCATGTGCCGTGGAACGATTATGTCGGCGCGAATCAATCGGCTTCCGGGAGCGGTGAGGCGTCGCAAGAGGGCGACGCAGATGCCAAACGGAGGATTCGCGACGACTCGAAATGGCCGTCGCGGCAGTCGCACGTCGGCTCCGTCAGCTTGCACCACCGTGACATTGTCATTGGTAAAGTTCCGCCGAAGATCCTGAGCTCGAGTTGGGTGTAACTCGAAGGCGATGACGCGAGCACCTCGATTGACAAGAGGGCGCGTGAGCGCGCCGGTACCAGCACCAACGTCGAGTACGAGATCGCCGGAGCTGATGCCGGCGTTGTCAATGAGCCGCTCGGCCCATCGGCTATCGAGTCGGTGCCATCCCCATCGTGTCCGTTCCCCGGACACGGCAAACCATCGTGAACATTGTCATACGGCGACTCTAGGCCATTAAATCATCCACGAATAATTGTTCTGGACGACTGACCTCCTGAATCTCTCGAATTCTCCACCTCTTCGAAATGTTCATCCTCCGATTGAGGCGGGAGCAACCCGAAGGCCGGCAGAGACTGATGCCGCGTGTAGTTGGCGATCCCATACCGCGACAATTAGATCGTCCAGTCCCACTGCTAGGGCACTCCCGAGATGAACGGCATCTGCGCCGCGCAACGTCGACGCTCGTGCGAGCGCACCAGCATTCTTTGCTACGTCTGCAGTCAATTCGATAAGTCGCAACGCGCCCCAGTACATTTCCCAGGTCGACTCTGCGTTACTGAGTTGCCCTGGTGCGATGAAGTTGCTTCGTTTGGCCGCAGCCAGGGCGGCGCAGACTTCCGGGTAGGCGAGGCGGCTCGAGACAGCGGCGTCACAGCCGTCCCAAAGTTCCTCCGCCAAATCGCTCCCGTCTTCCGCAATCAACAGTTTGACGAGAGCGCTGGAATCGAAATAGATAACGGACACGACTAGCGACGCTGCGCGCTCACCAGATCGGCCACCGAAGAAGTAGCGCTAGGTCGCTTTCTACCGCGTGCTTTGATCTTCTCAGAAAGAACGGGCCGAGAAATAACGCCTTCAAGCGTGAGACGCTCGAGAACCGAAGAGGCGTCGAGGCCCATGAGACGCGCGACGGGAACACCACGATCAGTCACGATGATCTCTTCACCTGAGCGCGCTTGCTCCAGCCAATCACTCAAGTGAGCTCGTAGTTCAGTAATAGGAACGTTCACAGCAATAGTGTACATTATCTAATTCACTATCTGTACAGATTGGATGTGGTTTCGAATGACTTCCAACGGTCGCTTGAAGTTTGTCTCCGGGAGATGTAATCGTGTTTGGCAGTCAACAAAATAAACCTGACCCTTTGCACGGCGTGCAAGGGGTTCGAATCCCCTTACCGCCGCCAAGTGAGCATGGCCCCATTGGTCGGTCCGAGCGCCGCTACGGCGAGGGAAGATCGTCCATGTCGTTGAGAGTTGCCCACGAGGACGTTGCGGGTTCTTACGTCGCAGTGTTGATGACGTCAACTTTCCTGGCGGGTAGATTGGTGACGATCTTGATCTTGACCTTGATTGGCACGAGCCGCTGGAGGAACTTCTTAACGGCGACGGCCCGGCTGGTCGCCAATGGAATGTCGAAGTCGGCGTAGCCAACGATGGTCACGGAAGCACCGCGTGCGAGTTTCCTTGAGAGATCGATCAACGCGGACCGCGTGGAGTTGCTTAGTGCACTGCTGTAGAACGCAAAGACCACCGACATTTGTGATGCCCGGGCCACCGGGGGGCTCGCCGACGGAACCACCTTCGCCTTCCGAAACGTGACCGACGCGGTCGAGGACGCACTCAAGTAGGTGGCGTCCGCTGCCTTCGTGACGGTCACCACACACGTGCCCGCGCTCGAAGCCGAGAGCGACGTGCCCGAGATCGCACAGCCAATGGCGGTTCCGTTGGTGACGGTAAAGCTGACCGCACCGGTCCCTTGTCCGCCACTCGTCACCAGGCTGAGCGCGGTACCCGGCTCACCATTCAGTGAGGTGATCGAAATCGGCGACTGGCTCACCAAGGCGGCCGCAACAACGAAGGTCGGGTCGTTGGTGAAAGTTATCGACACCACACCGTTGGCGCTTGCCGTGCCGACCACAATCAAACCCGACGACGTCACTTCGTACACGGTGTCGCCCGCCACTATGCCCGCGTCAGTGATTGTCAAGGTGATTGGCGCGGTTGCAGTTGGCGACGAGCCGTCGAGCGCTTCCCAGGTGACCGCCAGTGAGACGACGTAGGACTGCCCGGCCGGTACTTGGGCCACCAACGGCGCCGTATTCGTGATCGGGTACGCACTCACAACGGTGCCCGCGGGCAACGCGCCGGCTGGAATCACAATCGATGACGTCGCCGTTGGAGCACCGGTGCCGGTGCCAGTGCCAGTGCNNTGCCAGTGCCAGTGCCAGTGCCGGTGCTGAAGTTCAACGAGACGGTCGTCGTTACGCTATTTGCTGCAACACCCGAGACGGGAGTACCCAAGTCCGAGCTTGAAATTCCGGTCGGCGGCGGCGCCACCGTGGGAACGACCGATGGCACGACCGCGACTGAGTTGGAACTCGTCGACGGCCCGGTTGCCACGCCGTTCGAGGCCGCGACCGCGAAGGTGTAACTGTCTCCGCCCGTTAGTCCCGTCAGCGCTGCCGAGGTCGCGGTTGGTCCGAACGGTATCGAAGACCCAGCTTGCCCGGTGTTGGAGTCAAACGGGGTGACGACGAAGCCGGTGAGCGCTCTCCCCCCGTCGGTTACCGGCTCGGACCACGTGACGGTCGCGGAGTCGGGCGACGAGCCCGCAGTCGCCGACGGCGAAAGTGGTGAGGAGGGCGACGACGGACACGTGACGGTTGTGCACCAGTTGGCGTAGGCGATGTCCGCCGGTACCGAGCGTCCACTACCGGGTCCTTGCCCGGAGGGACCAGATGGGTCCCCCCAATAGTTGCCAATGGCACTCACCGATGCAATAGTCGGACCGTTGACGTCAATGCCCGAACCACTACCGAGTAGGTCGTTTCCCGTGAGGCTGACGTCACTGATTGTTCCTTCAGTGCCCGAGCCCGAAATACCGGCGAGGGCAACGTCGATCGCTCCGGCCCCGGTGGCGGTGAGTGAATTGTTCTTAATGGTCACCGTGGTGATCTGACCCGGGCTGGAAGGGTCCGACGCGGTAGTGAGAGCGATTGCCTCGGCGCCGATACCGTTCGTCGTGACCGAGTTACCGCTGATCAAGACTGACGTGGTCGTGCTTCCTTGATCCGCGTCGATGACGATTGGCTGGGTTGTCCCGGTGAGCGTGTCGCTCGCGACGCCCAAGTCAAAGGTGTTGTTTTCGATCACGGCACCGTCGACACCTCCGGGACGATTGACGTAGCCCTCCCCAGCTTCAGCGATGACGCCATCGCCGTCGTATCCGGTGAACGTCGAGCCCTTGACGCTGAACATTCCGGTACCCGTTTGGCCGCCGTCCGAACCGGGATTCATACTGAGTAGACCTTCGGGGGCGAAGGTTTCGGTTGACGTGCCAGGCGGTGGGGTCCAAGGAAGGCCCGACGCGAGAACGAACGCCTCGTCCATGTTGAGCGGCACGAGATTCTCGAACGTCGAGTCGGTGACCGACAACGATCCCGAGTACCCGTAGGCGAGGATCGCTTGCCACATTCCGTTGAACGTCGTGTCGGTGACGGACGTCGATGAGTTGGGGTCGCCGCCGAGGATCGCACCGACCGAGCCGTCACCTTCGATGTTGGGGTCGATGGAGCGGCTCGCGTAGAGCGTGTCACCGTTTAGCTCGAACGTACTGGCCGCCGGGATGTTCGACACGATGAGATCGGGATTATCGGGCAGGCCCTCGTAGTCCCTCAAGTCGGGCGTCGGCGCGCCGCCGATTCCTTCGAGGGTCACGTCGTTAATGGCGTACGCGCCACTTTGCGCGGGCGAGGTCCCGTCGTAACGCGGTTCGGAACAGAAGCCGCTCGGGCCAACCGCCGTAACCGGGTACTGAATGAAAAAGTATTCGGCCTCGCCCTGACAGGCCAGATTTGCGGAATTGACGTCGATGGTCGTCTCGCTCGCTCCGTCGCCCACGATCGTCACCGGGTTCCAGATGACGAGTTGCGACTCGTCAAAGGTCCCGGGACCGACGTCGATCGTGCCGCCGACGGGTGCTTGACTCAACGCGTAGCCGATCGTCGCACAGGCCCCAACCTCACAGTTGCCCGCGTCGGTGCCATCGGTGGCGACGTCGAGGGTCGCCACTGGCGGGGCGGTGAGTTCCGGCAAAACGTTCACGTTCGCCGTCACGGGCGAAGCGGTACCGTTCAGATTTGTGGCGTTTTGGGGCCCGCTGGCGCTGCCCCACCAGTTGTCGATGGCGTTGACCGTCGTCACCGAGGAGTCATTCTCCACTCCTGCCGTGCTGTTACCGGACAGGTCGTTGAAATGAATCACCACGGAGGCCGCCGTTGCGAGCGCGCCCGCTGAGACGTAGACACCGCGGAGATTGCCGGTGAGGGTGTTACTCGTAATGGTGAACGTCCCGGTGTTCACTGCGTCGGACGTGCCCACGTCGCTGCCCACGTGGATTGAGATCGCGTTACCACCTCCGCCCGTGAAGGCGTTGCCCTCGATCACTGCGGTGCCCGAGACGTTGCCGAAGAAGAAGACCGTGGAACCGGTCGTGGTCGCGGTGTTGTTCGTGACCGAAATACCGCCGTCCACTCCAGAGAACGCGACGAAGCTCGAGCCCGTGGTGTCACCGCTGCTGACGTTGCCCGAGACGGTCGCACCTATGGAATTGCTGTTCGTGCAGGAGAAGTTCACGTCCGCACCGCCGTTGTTGGTGGCAGCGGAGAAAACGTTGTCGAGAACCTGACTGTCGTTGCAACCGCCCGTCACAGTGGCGGCCTTGATCTGGATCGCCTCACTACTGGCCAAGGCGTTCTCGAAGAGGTTCTTCTGGACGGTGATGTTGCCGGCGTCGTAGGTGGGGAGCCCCACGCCGCCGTAGCCGTTGAAGATGTTGTTCTGAATGACGAGCCCCGACAGCGTCGTTGGCGAATTGACACTCACCTGGCTGGTTCTTCCATTGAACGAGAAGCCGTCGACGCTCACGTTGCTCGTGCCGATCGAGACCGAACTCACTACAGATTCGCCGCCGGCGCGCGTTTGAACACCTTGGCCGAACTCGGCGCCGTCGAGCGTTAGCGGTTCATCGATCGTGACGTTCTCGGTGTAGGTTCCAGCACAGACGTAGATCGTGGCACCCGATGACGCCGCGTTCACGCCAGCCTGAATCGTTGTGTACGCGGCACTCGAGCAACCGGTGACGCTATCGCTTCCCGTGTGGTTGCTGACGACCACGGCCCCGGCCGGCACCGTGGTCGAGGCCGAGACGGGTGGCGCGAACGTCAACATGAGTCCCGTCGTCACCAGAATCGATGCGGCGCCGACGCTCAGACCTCGAAGCAGTGTCGCGCTAACTGCCCTCCCCTTATGGATGGTCTTCACGGCATTCGTCATCGTTCATGAGAATCCGTTGATCACGATTGTGCTCTTTGATAGTGGAGAGGTATATCACCTCACCTGACGTAAGTAACGGTAATTTTCTTACACTATTTATCCACCGACTCTCGCGTTTACGGTACGCAGTTGATGAGGAGTTTTATGAAGGACAAGTTCTTTCCGACGACACGTCGCATCGTTCTCTACTAGGGGCAGATCATCTGGTGCGGGTCACGGTCAACGAGTTTCGAACTCCGACATCGAGAGTCTTCACATTTTCGTGAAGCGTGGTCGAACTCAATTCTTCTGGAAGTCGCCGGACTTGAGTTGAATCGCGCCGGGAATGTTGGAGTCAGAATGGCTTCGGACGCTTTGAGAACCAGTCCAGAATTGACGCGTCAGTTGAATGATGCCGTCATGGAGACTGCGGTGCGTAATGCCCTTCACATGCTCAACACCTACATGCTTCCTTAACAAGCATTACGAATGGAGCGTCTTTTTGCGACGCCCCACCTGATTTCGTTTGTCAGTTAGGGCTTCGGTTTGTTCGTTCATTCTCCCCTTTCGAACCTCAAGCGTCTCCATGGCATCGTGAAGTACGTGGTCGCGCGGGCCCTGGTCGCACCCCCAAATAACTCTGCGCTCAAGGAGTACCATGAGCGCAGAGTTGCTGGAATATAGACATGCGTTGCCCGGGGGGGGAATATATGGCAGATCCAGATGCTGATCAAACGAGTCAATCCGCGAAGGATGCGACAAAGGCAGCGCACGACAAGAGATGGGTCGAATCTCGGTCCGACATAGGGAAGAATGCCGTTGGAACTGTTCCGATCATCATTATTTCCATTCTTCTCTTGGTACTTTCCGTAGCCGTCGTCGTGGCATTGGTTCAGTTGTGGCCACTGTCTTCAAGTTCGACGAGCGTTCACGGAACTCATTACGTTGTCATGTGGATTCACGTCAATCTTGAGTTGGAATCGAACTACTTCCTCATTGTCGTCTTGGCCGGCGCACTTGGTGGTGCCATCCATTCACTGCGCTCGATTGCGTTCTTCGTGGGAGAAAGAAAGTTGCAATGGTCCTGGATCCTCTACTACGCATGCCTACCCATCGTCGCAAGTCTTATGGCGATGATCTTTTACTTGGTGCTTCGTGGGGGACTTATCTCCTCGCAAGCAAGTTCGCAGGCTTTGAGTCCATACGGAATGGCTGCCATTGCCGGTTTGGTCGGCCTGTTCTCCGATCAAGCTGCCTCAATGCTTAAGAAGATATTTTCCAATCTCTTCACTTCGGCAAATTCCGATACTCCAGATTCCGCGCCACTCAATTAGAAAAGCTGACAGTGTACGAGTCCCTTCGTGGGTTTCCGAAATGAACTGGCACGGCTCAGTGTTGCTAATAATGAGCCGGGATCGGGGACTCCTCGTAAGAAGTCTTGAGTTTGCATCCCGGGCCTCAGCTACGTATGCATTTTCCGACGGTTGTTCTACACCCATTCCGATTGAAGTTGTACACCGATTCCGACGTAGTTCCTCGATACCGCTCTTGCGTGTCATGTCTTGAGTCGTCAATCTGCAAATGTCAGGAAATCATGAAATCCGACATGAATCGTCCACGGATGGTGCCAAGGCGACAATAGAGATATTGAGATCTCACGAATCAATCTCGGTCGTCATTCCATTCGAACCCGATTCTTGACCCCACAATTGAGCGCATAGTGTCGTCATCCTCCACGATTGAGGTAGGAGTTCCTTCTGAATTCTTGCGCCACAGACTCATTGGAAAATGAGTAATGATTCTATGAATGTCAATGACACGCGAACTTGAGACGCGAATCGCTGGTATCTCAGGAATTCTCGAAACCAATGCAAAGGTCGTGGATTTCGCGGATTTAGTGTCGAGTCAACAATTTAGCGTCCTGGCGGACGCGGGACTCTACGGAGTATTCGCTCCGCTATCAACCGGAGGGCTCGACCTAGATCTGAGTGACCTATGCGCAGTCGTCGAAGAGCTTGCGTCTGCGTGTCTCACGACAACATTTGTGTGGATCCAGCATTTCAGACTCTTACGTGCTCTTCTCGACCCGACAACGCCCGATTCAATTCGCGAACTCCTGCCACTCGCCGTAAGCGGACAGATCAAAGGTGGCGTGGCACTTGGCGGGCTGCTTCCGGGCCCTCCTCGTCTGAGAGCGACTGAAACAAGGGATGGTTGGCATCTCAATGGAGAGGCTCCATGGGTTAGTGGCTGGGGAATCGTTGACCTTCTGTTTTTAACGGCTCGCCAATCGGATGACACAGTCGTCAGCTTCGTGGTCGATGCCGTCGATCAACCTGGGCTCGGAGTGACGAGATGTCGTCTATCGGCAATGAATGCCAGTTCGACAGTCCAACTGACATTTGATGACTTGCGAATTCCCGAAGATCGGTACGTTGGCAGCCAGCCGTACGCACCGGGACTCGAGCGACCCGAAGGACTTCGTGTCAACGGCTCACTGGCACTTGGAGTCACTCGTCGATGTTGTGAACTCCTCGGTCCAACGTCGTTGGACGATGAATTCCGCCGTTGTCGAGAGGACCTCGAAGCGTTCGAAACGACGGACATCGCGGTGTCCCGCGCTCGTGCAGCCGAACTCGCAGTGCGCGCTGCTCACGTGCTGGCCGTATCGCGAGGGAGTCGTTCGGCGATTTCCGGTGACATCGCCGAACGTACGACTCGCGAGGCGGCGCTCTTACTCGTCTTCGCCAGTCGCCCGGCGATCAAGAATGCGCTTCTCGATCTCATGATCAAGGTTGACTAGGTCACTCGACGACGATGGTGTCGTTGATCGCCGTGTCGACGATGAACGACGACTCCCTCGCTTCGCGTGTTTGGTAGTGGCGCACGGTGAGCCAGCCGATCACCGCCGCGACGAAGCACGATGCCGCACCAACACCGAGTCCCACGCGGGCGTTGGTTTCACTGGTGATCCAGCCAATGAGCGGTCCACCAATTGGTGTCGTTCCCATGAAGGCGACGGCCCACAGTGCCATGACTCGTCCGCGCATCTGGGGGTCGGTCTCCAGTTGCAACGTCGAGTTGGCCATCGACAAGAACGAGACGCTGGCAAATCCGACGAGCGCCAACGCGAAGAACTCAATACCGATCTTGGGTGAAAGCGCCGCAAAGGTGATGAAGATCCCGAAAAGTAGTGCGGCGCGAATCATCGCCCGGGTGCCGGTCCGGCCCTTGGACGCTGACCAGAGCCCACCGATCACTGCGCCTGCGCCCATCGACCCCGTCATCACGCCGAAGACCTCGGCGCTGCCGTGAAAAACCTTGCCCGCCACGATCGGCAACGTCACCTGGAATTCGTAGGCCAGCATGCCGACGAGCGCCATCATGATCAATGGATACAGCAATTTCGGCGTCGCGGCGACATAACGGAAGCCTTCACGCAACTGACCCTTCGCCCGTTCGGTCGGCACGCTCGGGTTCAGAGTGGTCTTGTCCATGATCATGAGCGAGAACACGACGGCGACGAAGCTCACGGCGTTAAGGGCGAAGCACCACCCTTCGCCAAAGGAGGCGATGATGATGCCCGCGATGGCCGGGCCGACGGCGCGCGCCACGTTGTTCATGGTCGAGTTCAGACTGACGGCGTTTCGCAGGTCATTTGGTCCGACCATCTCCAAGACGAAAGATTGGCGAGACGGATTCTCGAAGGCATTATTTAGACCCAACACCATCGCCAGGATGCAGACGTCGACGTACGTGACGACGTGGGTCAGCGAGAGTACCGCGAGGATCGCCGCCTGGACGCCCATCGCCGACTGCAAGATGATCATGAGTTTGCGCTTGTCGACGCGGTCAGCGACCACTCCCCCGTAAGGGCCGAGGAGGAGGACGGGCAGCGTCTGGAGGGCCACGACCAGTCCGATGGCCGTCGCCGAGTGCGTCAAGGTGAAGACCAACCACGACTGGGCCGTCATCTGCATCCACGTACCGACTAACGAGGTCGTCTGGCCGTAGAAGTACTTGCGGTAGTTGTGGTTCGAGAGTGACGAGAAGGTTCGTCGTGCCGATACTTTGACGTTCATTCGTCGCGGTCCCGAAGTGTGGCGACGATGGCCTCGAGCGCCGGCGTCGCGACACTCAGCGCATGCTTTTCCTCTTTCGAGAGACGGCCGAGCGCGAACAACAACGCGTCAGTGCGCTCACTGCGAATCCTCTCGCGCAGCGCCAGACCCTCGGGCGTTGCGGCCAAGTGAATGACGCGGGCGTCCTTGGGATCGCACGTGCGAGTGACCATCCCGGCCGCCTCGAGCTTCGCGATGATGCGCGACAACATGGTCGGATTGAGGCCCTCTTCTCGAGCGAGTTCTGAGAGTCGAAGCGTCCCGGCTCGAGCAATCGCCATTAATACTTCGCGTTGACTGGAGGACAGGTCCGCTTCGGCGTGCGTGAGCCGAAGGCTCCGATTGAGCCGACCGAGCGCGACGCGAAGGTTCTCCGCGAGCCGTCGCTCCTTCTCATTCGGTTCTCTCGTGACATCAGACATGAGGCCAGTATACCAGTAGTTGCTTGCCAGCAAGCAACTACTCCAGCATTCACTTGCCGCCACACCCCTGCTCTACGGTGGGCACAACCAAGGGGACGTGATAAACCGTGTCGAACTCGAGACGAAGCTCAATCAGGGTCGAAACTGGCTACTCGCGAAGTACGCCTCGTTGAGCGATGAGCAGCTAAAGCGACCACTCACCCCGAGCCAGCACGATCCCGAAAATCGCTGAACCCGTTCGATCATCTGGCCCATTTGGCGCTGATCGAACGTGATCTCGCCGCCATGGTGAAACGACACTTCGCCGGGTAGTCGAATTCCGTCGGTCTCTTGAACGACGACCTCGGACATCCCCGTACGCGCGAGGAGATCATGGTCATCGTGAACGCGGCGACCGAAGAGTGGCAAGTGGCCCACCGCGACGACACCTTCAGCGAGGTCGCTTAAGCGACTCGAAGCATTACCTGTTCGGCCACCAGGCGCAGATGGTCCAAGTCCGACAGATCCAGGACTTGGAGGTACATTCGCTGCGCTCCGGCTTTGGCGAACGACTGGATCTTCTCAACGACTTCATCGACGGTTCCGGCGAGGCCGTTCGTTCGCAGCTCGCTCACTTCGCGGCCGATTTTCAAAGCTCGTCGCTCGATCTCCGCTTCATTCTCGCCCACGCACAGAACTTGTGCGGCCGAAAGCATGATCGATTCGCGACCACGTCCGGAATGTTCACAGGCCCCTCGCACCCGCTCGAACTGGGCCGCCGTATCGTCCAGCGATGAGAAGGGCATATTGAACTCTTGGGCGAACTTGGCGGCCAATTGGGGCGTTCGAACCTTGCCGCCGCCACCGATCAATACCGGAGGTCGCGGACTCTGCACCGGTTTGGGGAGGGCCGGGCTCTCAGTCAATTGATAGTGCCTTCCGGCAAATGAAAATGTCTCGCCGAGCGGTGTCTCCCAGAGACCCGTGATGATCTCCAACTGTTCACTGAGACGTTCGAAGCGCTCCCCCAGTGCGGGGAATTCAATGCCGTAGGCGGCGTGCTCTTGGGCGAACCACCCGGTCCCGATACCCAGTTCGACACGCCCACCGCTCATCTCATCCACCTGGGCGACCGAGATGGCCAGTGGTCCGGGGAGTCGAAACGTCGCGGCGCTCATCAGCGTGCCGAGTCGAATGCTGTCAGTCTCGCGCGCCAGACCGGCCAACGTGATCCACGCGTCGGTCGGCCCCGGCAGTCCCGAGCCCGATCCCATGCGCACGTAGTGGTCGGAGCGAAAGAAGGCGCCGAAGCCGAGTCGCTCCGATTCTTGGGCGACCCGCAAGAGCTCGTCATAGGTCGCGCCCTGTTGGGGCTCCGTGAACACTCGTAGTTCCATCCAACGTCCTCTCGATGTCGATCCGTGTCAATGCTAAGCACCGAGCGACTTCCCAGAATCTCGTGCCCGCCACGGCGCACGACTTTTCGGAATTCGCAGAGCCTGCGGTAGAGTCCGAATTATGGTTTTCGGTGCTTCAGATTCGAGTGACTCCATGTCCGATCAATCGCCGCATTACGGGCAACCCGGCGGTTCGCAGTTCCCGATCACGACCGCGCTCGTCTTCCCCGACCACGAGATCGAACACAGTCTCGGCATGGTTTTCGGAGTCGTCGTGCGATCAATGGGAATCGCGCGCAACATCGGCGCCGGTTTCAAATCGCTCGCCGGCGGTGAAGTGAAGCAGTACACCCGCCTGGTCGAAGACAGCCGACGTCACGCGCTGGACCGGATGATCGAGAACGCCCAGCTCATCGGCGGCGAAGGGATCATCTCGATGCGTTTCGACTCTTCCGAGGTCGGCAATACCTTGACCGAAATCGTCGCCTACGGCACGGTGGTTACCTTCCGCAAGACGGCGTAAGTAACTGATGGGACTCGTCTGGGCCATCGTCCTGGTCGTGCTGGTCGTCTGCTTTGTTCTCAGTCTCATCTTGCGTCGCCACGGCGAATCCGACAAGCCGAATCCTGATTGGAAGCGCACCGAGGAGGTCTTCAACGATCCCTCGACGAATCGAGTGATGCGGGTGTGGCTCGACGCCGCGGGAGATCGCCACTACGTGCCCGAGGGGAAACGTCGCTCCACCTGAGGATTTCTCCGGCTTTACGACTGGGGATCGAGCAAGCGGCGGATCGTGGGCGGCGCGACCAGTATCCACGCGTCGACGATCAGGTCGCTCAGCGTGTCCCACTGCGGTGAATTCGACTCGTGGTGGCCGTCGAGGTAGGCGCCGACCCATCCTCGTCCCCCGACGTACGGTGGCCGAAAGTAGCGCTCCGAGTCCTCTTCGATCAGTGACTCCTGCACGCCGACACGGGCGGCGAAGGTCACCGAGACCCGGTCGTCGTGGTGGTGATCGGACATGGCGACGAAGTTCTTTTTGTCGTCGATGAACCACGACGCCTCGCCATGGCTACGGCGCTCAATCACGAGTGGCAGATCCATGCAGATCGCCCGCACGCGCTCAGTGGCAATCTCTCCCTCGCGCGTGGGTCGTTGGTCGGGAGTCACACCGGACATGACGCGAGCGTAGCGCTGCGTTCATTTCGATTCAGAAGCAATTGGATCGAAAAGGTCTTGAAAGTCTGACCGATTGGGTTTTCAGCTGATGCCGCCACGCCGACGCTCGGTGGCTCGCCAGGTCCAGCGACCGATTAGCAATAGTGCGGCGAGAAGCAGGATCATGAACAGCAGCGGCCCGGCGATCCGGATCAGCCACTCAACGCCAGTGGCGAAGCCGCGGAGGGAGTCGTGCCACGCCTTGTCGATGCCCGTCGCCGGGTGCGCGGGCGTCACGACTTGGTTCCCGGCTTCGCGCAGCGAGACGGTCAACGTGGCGTAGGTCGTCTCGCTGTTGAGCAGGTTCAGCTGCGCCTGGAGTTGCTCGATCTGGCTCTGAATCGAGTTGAGTTGGTTCTGCACCGAAAGGATCCCGCCGATGGAATTGGTCCTCGTCATGATCTTCAAGTACTGAGTTCGACTCACCTGCAACGCGTTGATCCGGGCTTGCAGATCCACGTACTGCCCCGTGACGTCAGTGGCGGAGGTCACGACCGACGTCGCCACGCCGGCGTGTCGCACTTGGTCGACGAGCATCGTGAAATTGCGCTCGGGAACCTGCAGGACGATGGAGCCGGTGGAATAGGAATGAGTGGCTTTCGTGCCCATGTGCGACTGCGTGCTGGCGACAAATCCACCGTCGGTCGTGGCGAAATCGGTGAGTTGCGTCAACGTCGATTGAAAGTGCGTGCCGCCAACGGTCAAATGGATTGTCCCGACTTCCTCCACGCGCAATGAACTGTCCACCGTGCTCGCATTGGAAGACGATTTGGGAACCTTTACGGATAGTCCCGTCGACGTTGGCGACAAAGTTGCCTGAGCATTCGCGCCAATGGTAAAACCAGTTCCCGTGATCGTCTCTCCGGACACTCCGTGGGCGACAGTCTTCGCACTGTTCGGCGTAACCACGCCTTGAGCATTAGTGAGAGTTCGATTCTTGCTCGCGCCGCCTTCGGAATTGAAGAGTGGCACGGCGACGGCCAGCACCACCACGCACGCAGCGACAGCCAACAGTGTCGATCGAGTTCGACCATTGCGCTGGATGAACGCGCGGATCCGCGGCGATTCGTCCGAAGCGCCAGAATCGCGTGCCTCATCGAGGATGCTTTCCATTGCGGTATCGGAGATGGCAAAGTCGTCGGCCGCTTCTCGAAGCGCTCGCTTCATCATCTCTTCGTCAAATGTGGTCATGACTGTCTCTCCTTGCGATCATTAATCGAACTCGGCGCTTCGGACTGAAGCGCCGGATGAAGTGCGAGCCGACGTCGCGCTTCGTTGAGTCGCGACTTGACCGTTCCGGGCTGGCGGCCGATGACGATCGCAATATCGTGCTCGCTCAGATCGGCGTAGTAACGAAGGACGACGACGATCCGCAGATGCGCGGGCAAGTCCCTGAGCGCGGTCATCACGTCGTAGGAGAGCGTGACGCGCCCGATGGGGTCCTCGATCATGGCGACGTCGTCCAGATCGTCATCGGGACGTCGTCGATTACGGTGCGGAATCTCTTTGCGGAGCTTCGAGTTGCAGGTGTTGACCACGACCCGATAAAGCCATGGTTTGAAACTCGAGCCCGTTGCCAAGGAATCACGGAACTTCCACGCCCGCAGGAACGACTCCTGCACGGCGTCCTCGGCGTCTGGTCGGTTACCCAGGATCAGGTACGCCGTCCGCACCGAACTCGCGTAGCCGTCCTCGAGCCAGGTCTGAAGTTCGTCGACGTCGACCGCGTCACTCACCTACGTAATGCACCGGTGTCGTCGATTCGCGCATATCTGTACACATGTGTAGAGACTCCGGAACCTTCGGAAAGGTTCGCGGTTTCTCAACTTCTCTTGAAACGTCGCCTTCGACCCAAAGGCCGTCGTTCCAGAGAACTCGGAACTCTCTTCGTCAATCAGGGATGAGCGTCGTGATGCAAAACGGGTGACCCACGGGGTCGAGGAAGACTCGCCAGCGATCGCGCTCTGGCTGTTCCGGCGCCAAAGTGGCGCCGGCCGCGAGAGCGGCCGCTTCGCCAGTGTCGAGATTGGCGACGGAGAAGTCGAGGTGGACATGGGACGGAATCTCACCCGAGGGCCACGTCGAGGGCTTGAATCCCTCGACGCGCTGCATCGTGAGCCAGAGGTTGTCCAGTTGGATCGTCGAGAAGTCATCGGACTCAAAGGTGATCTCCTTCTCGAGCAGCGCCGAATAGAACAGCGCCAATTCGTGAGGGTCGGGACAGTTCAGCGATACGGCACCCAGTTTGGAAATCTCTCCCACATTGACTCCTTTATGTCGTTGGTCATCGCATTCTTACCTCGTCGCGGTGACATTGCCCGGGCCAGATTGGAAATGGCGATGTGACGACGGAAACGACAGGTTCAGGACTGCGACGAACGAGAGAGCGCGGTGGCGCTGCGCCAGAGTTGGAAGTAGTTCTCGAACGTGATGTCGGCCGTCACGTAGCCCGCCGATTGGAGTTCGCGGTGATAGGCCGGCAGGTTGTGCCACGGCACGCCCATGTCGACGTGGTGGGCCAGGTGCCAACCGGTGTTGTAGGGGACGAACCAGAAACGGGCGAGCAGGTGCTGGCGCACGTTGTGAGTAGTGAGGCGCCGGTCGTCGCTCTTGAGCATCCCGCCGTGTTCGGCGATCGCGCGAAGCCGATTGAGTACTCGCCACTGGGTCATCCACGGCAGCCACCAGAAGAGCAGATACGACCACCACGCCCCGGTACCCAACCAGAACAGTCCGAACAGGACCGCCTGGACGGCGAGGATCGAGGAGGCGATACGTCGACTCTGGGCTTTGGTCGTCGCCATGACGATGGACTTGAAGTTCTTGTAGCCCGAGATGCCGGCGGCGTCGCGCAGCAGTCGTCGTCGTAGGTCACTCGGACCGCAGGGATAGCCACTGTAAAAGGCCATGTCGGGCTCTTCCGGACCGAACTCCTCGCGGTGGTGGGCGAAGTGCGCGCGCCGGTAGATCGAGATCGGCACCATCGCCGGATAGGCGATGAACCATTTACCCACGAAGTCATTGGCCCGCTTGTTGGTGAAGAGGAGCTTGTGGGCTGACTCGTGCATCAGGATCGCGAATCGCGCGTGCATCGGTCCCATGAGAATGAACACGGCGACCGCGACGAAGGGGCCGAAGCGTACGCCCACGTACGCCAGTGCCGCGGTCCAGAGCCAGACAAACGTGACCGCCCGGACGTTGCGCCAGTTCTCGATGTGTCGGTAGTTCTTGCGCAACTCGGGAATGGCCATGCCGTTCACGAGAAGACGATCCGTCGGCAGTACGTCCGGCAGCTCTTCGGGGCTCGGGACGAGATCGATCGACATGGGCCCCATCATAAGTTCGCGACGGGTTCAATTCCTTGACGACCCCGGACAGCGAATTGTCGGCCAGCCGGGAGCCACGAACCTTCGATTTTCAAGACACCCGTAAGGTTTGGAAAGGCTACGACGAGGGGACGGTCCTGATCAAGAAACTCATCCGTCGCTTCGACGCCTACCAACGAGGTCATTCGACGGCCGCCTTTACGATCGGCGTCGTCAAGAAGTACGTCGAGGACCGCGGCCCGAACCTCGCCGCTCTCCTCGCCTACTACGGCGTGCTCTCGGTCTTTCCTCTGCTGCTGGTCCTCTTCACGGTGCTCGGTCTGCTCTTCAGCCACGACCCGGGACTCCAGCACCGGGTGATCCATTCCGCGCTCTCCCAGTTCCCCGTGGTCGGCAAACAACTCGACGGTCACGACGGCATCACCGAACTTAGAGAGAAGGGCCTCGGTCTCGCTCTTGGTCTCGTGACCCTATTCTGGGGTTCGATCGGGGTGACCCGAGCCGGACAACGCGCCATGGCCGACGTGTGGAACGTGCCGCAGCTCAACCGGCCGCACTCCGTGCGACGCATCGGGCGAAGTGTCGAGTTCCTCGGCGTCTTGGTGCTCGACGTGGTGCTCTCAACGGTCCTGGCCGGACTCGTCACCTTCGACCCGCACGCCGTCTGGATCCAGACACTCGCGGTCATCGTGGGGCTCGCCATCAACGTCGCGCTGTTCCTGTTGGGTTTTCGAATTCTCACGCCGAACTCGATTGCCACCAAGACGTTGCTCACGGGCGCGGTCATCGCCGCGCTGGGATGGAATGCGCTGCAGTACCTCGGCACGTGGCTCGTCGGCCACGAACTTCGCCACGCGAGCCAACTCTACGGTTACTTCGCGAGCATCTTGGGACTCGTGTTCTTCCTCTACCTCGCGGCCGAGATCACGTTGATCGCCGCCGAGATCAACGTCGTGAAGTCACGCCACCTGTATCCCAGGAGCTTGCAGCCACCCTTCACGTCGGCCGACGAGGCCGTCCTCACGGCGATTGCCCGTCAGAGCCAGCGCTCCGCGGCACAGAACGTTCGAGTCGAGTTTGATCGGTCAGGAAAACAGGTCCTCGAATCGGATTCATCGAATGAACTGGACGCGACACCGTGGAGCGATGAGACGTAGCCGTCGCGTCGGCGAGTTCAGGTTCTTGGTGCGCTGACGAGGGGCGGCGTGAGGACGTCGAGCGGATCGTCGAGGCCCACGCTCGCCGCCACGTAGTTGCGCTTGGCCCAGGTCCGAGGTACTGCCTTCAGTTCACCGTGCAGGTCGAGGCGCTCCTGCTTAGCGATCATGGTGAAGGCGATCACGGCGATGATCAGTCCCGAGGCGACGAAGACGAAGCCCAAGGAGTAGGACATCAGCGTTTGCACGCAGGACGAATCGAGCCCGGAATGACTGGCGGCACCCGTGGCACCGCTGGTCGTGCAGGTACCGACTTGGGAGTGCGCTCGAGCAAGCGTCCATATCCCGAAGGCCATCAACGCGAGGCCGAGGCCAATTACGACTTTCCTGATCGTCATATGGCCCTCCCTTGCCAGGTCCATAAGTAGGCAGATGTTGCCGACTTCACACTTCTGGTCGGAACTGCGTCTCCCCGTGCCCATTCGCTTTTCGATCGCCCCCGACCAGGGTGAACGCGCGTAGACACCACAGTACGAAGCGTGACGCAACTCTCAGTAGAGGAAAAGACAATTGGTAGACAATTAACGACGAGTTATTCAGTTCTTCGACTGCGAAAGGATCGGCCCCACCGGCTGACGTCGGTTATTGACCGGTGTTCGTGAGTTCCGCTGAAGCGTCCCATAGCCGTCGCGCCACGTCAGCGTCCATCGCTCGCTTCGATGTTTTGTGGATGACCGGGTAGCCCCGCAGGTGCCCGATTCCGTCCGGACCCACGTAGCTGCCACCGGGAATGTCCTGGGTCGCGGCATAGAGCGTCGGCAGCGCGCCCTTCTGCGCGTCGTTGCAGAGACGCTGGGACAGGGAGTTCACCAATCCGTTCACGCCATGGACGTGAGCGACCAGATTGGTCCTCGCGATCCCCGGATGGGCCGCGACAGCCCGAACCGCACTCCCCTTCTCGCTCAGTCGGCCTTGCAGTTCGAGCGTGAACAAGAGATTGGCCAACTTCGAGTCCTGATAGGCCGTCATCGCGTTGTAGGGCCGAGAATCGAAGTGAAGATCCTCCAAGTGGATCCGGCCGCGCCGATGGAGGATCGAGGACACCGTGACGACCCGGTCGGTGATGAAAGGCAACAACAGGTTCGTCAGCGCGAACGGCCCGAGGTGATTCGTGCCCATATGAAGTTCGAAGTCGTCGATCGTGCGAAAGGCCGGCGCCATCATGATGCCCGCGTTGTTGATCAAGACGTCAAGTTCGCCGGTCCATTCAGCGGCGAAAGCGCGAATCGACTCCAAGTCGGCCAGATTGAGCGGGCGAACTTCGTAGTCGCCGACGAAGTCCTGGGCGACGTCGCGACCCTTGTC
Source organism: Acidimicrobiaceae bacterium (assembly GCA_003155915.1). Taxonomy (GTDB): domain Bacteria; phylum Actinomycetota; class Acidimicrobiia; order Acidimicrobiales; family RAAP-2; genus RAAP-2. The sequence goes on from PMFA01000016.1 coordinate 18,716, forward strand.
GACGTCGCGGACGGCCAGGATCACCCTGGCGCCATGGGCGCACAGCTCGCGTGCGGCAACAAGTCCGATTCCGCTCGAGGCGCCGGTGACGATGATCGTGCGCCCCGCGAGATTCGGCAGGTCCTTCGCCGTCCACTTCTTCTTGGCCATAACTCAGTCCGCTCATCTCTAGGAGTTTGTTCAACTTAACGGTGCGGGCTCGCCGCCAAAACCGCAGCGTCGGTATGGTGATTTCGTGGTGATCGGCGCCGTCGGCCGGTTGAGGTGAGAACATTCTTCATCGATCAAACAGTTGTTGTCGATTCGGCGCCAACCGCCACGTCGATGACGGTGAGAGGTTCAATCGGGACCTCATCGGAAGGAGCAGTCATGGCGCAGTATCTGGTACTGATTTATGAGAACGAGGAGTCGTGGGCCAACGTGGACGAGGCGACCTACGGTCGAATCCACGCCGAACACAACGACTTCGGGAAGAAGCACGGCGCGTCGCTGCGCGGCGGTAACGCGCTGGAACCGTCGATGACCGCGACGTCGATTCGAAAGAATGCCTCGGGAGAGCCCGTCACGACCGACGGGCCCTTCGCGGAAACGAAGGAAGCGATTGGCGGGTACTACGTCATCGAGGCCGACGACCTCGACGCCGCCCTCGCCATCGCCCAGGAAGTACCGGCCAAGTTTGGCGGCGTTGAAGTTCGACCGATTCGAGTGATGGACTGAACATCAGCCACGACGAACATCGCCCGGCCGTCGCCGCTGCCGTCGCGGACGCTCACCGACACGAGTGGGCGTTCGTGATGGCAGCGACGATTCGAATCACCCACGACTTCGACGTCGCCGAGGAGTGCGTGCAGGACGCGTTTGCTCGAGCACTGGCGTCCTGGGGCGAGCAGGGCATTCCCGAGAATCCCGGCGCGTGGCTCACGACGGTCGCGCGACGCCGTGCCATAGACGTCGGGCGTCGCCGCGACGTGGCGGTTCGCGCGCAGCGCTTTCTCGTCCTCGACGACGCGGCGGTCGGTCTGGAAATCCTTGAAAGTGACCTTCAAGACGACCGGCTCCGTCTTATCTTCACGTGCTGTCACCCGAGTCTCGCAATCGAGACACGGGTGGCGCTCGCGTTGCGCATGCTCTGCGGACTTAGCACGACCGAAGTCGCCAAGGCGTTCTTAGTGAAGGAGTCCGCGATGGCGGCTCGACTCACCCGCGCCAAGAAGAAGATCGCGCTCGCTCGAATCCCGTACCGGGTCCCTGAACGGACCGAACTTCGGGGCCGTACCGACGCCGTTCTCTTGGTCATTCACCTCCTCTTTACGACCGGTCACACGTCACCAGTCGGTGAGAACCTCTCCGAGGCCAACCTGGTGGAGCGAGCGCTCGACCTCGCGCGCATGTTGCACGGTCTGCTACCCGAGGACGCCGAAGCGACGAGCCTGCTGGCCTTGATACTCCTGACGGACTCTCGCCGAAGTGCGCGGGTCGGCGCCGAGGGTGAGTTCCTCGCGCTCGCCGACCAAGATCGATCGAAATGGCATCGTGACTCAATCGATGAGGGACTGGCCCTCGTCGGTCAATCGATTCGTCGCGGTCGCCCCGGTCGCTTCACCTTGATGGCCGCCATCGCTGCCGTTCACTCGAGCGCGTCGCACTGGGACGAAACCGACTGGGCCGAAATCGTCGGACTCTACGACCTACTGCTCGAGGCGTGGCCGTCGCCCGTCGTCGCACTGAATCGCGCGGTGGCCGTCAGTTTCGCGCAAGGACCATTGGCGGGGTTGGCGGCGATCGATGAACTCAGCTCTGACCCTCCACTGAGCACGTACCCCTATTTGTCGGCCGCGCGCGGCGACTGCCTCGTGCGACTCGAACGATTCCCTGAAGCGCGCGAGGCCTTCGAAGAGGCCGCAATGCTGACCGAGAACGGCGTGGAACGGGACTTTCTCCGAATGCGCATCAGCCAGCTGAATTGACTCTCGGCTCACTTCGGTGTGACGTCACCGTTTCCGACGACCGTTGCGTAGAAGGCATCGCCTACGATTCGAGAGAGTCTCGGCCACCGATGTCCTGAGAAGCGCACCTATCAAAGGACCCCATGAAGCTCCGACTATATTCCACAGTCCTCGCCGTACTGTCGATCGTAGGGACGATGAGCGTCGCGTCAGGAGCATCGGGGACGCCGAAGCCGTACGCGCAGATGAAGACGGCGATCGCTGACGCCGACGCCGAACTCTCGGTTCGCGCCACGACCACGGCGTCTATGTCCGGCATGCGAATCGTACAGGTCACCGACGCCGGACGAAGTGCCGGGCGACAGGTAGTCACTCTCACCGACGCGGGCAAGAGCAACACCTTCGTCGCCGAACTCATCGCGGGCTCGCTTTACGTCAAGGGTGACGCCACGATGCTCACGACGTACCTCGGACTCTCGCAGGCGAACTCGAACGCACTCGCTGGTCAGTGGTTTGGGATTCCCAAGAGCAGTGGCTACTACGCGCAGGTCGCTCAGGGTCTGACGGTTTCCACGGGAATGGCCGAAGTGACGATGACTCCATCCTTGAAGGAGAGTTCGGCGACCATCTCAGGCGTGAAGGTGAACGTCCTAAAAGGGATGTCCGTGAAGACGTCTCTCGAACCGTCCTATAAGGAGACGTTCTATTTCAGTACCGCGAAGAAGCCCCTTCCCGTCGAAGTCACCCAGAGGGTCTCGAGCTCTTTAGGGAAGATCCTCTTCAGCGATTGGAACGAGAAGATCACGTTGGTTGCGCCGAAGGTCACCCTGCACCTCAATTGAATCGGCCGACCGTCGATTGATTTCAATTCCAGTACGCGGGACCTAGTCGAGCCCGAGCGGCGGGTGCCACGAGATCATTTGAGCCCGCCCGGGGATGACGTAGCCGTGTTCGACGAACCACTGCGCGGAATCAAAGAGTGCGAGCGACGCGGGACGCGAGGAGTAGCCGATCTCCTCGCGCGCCCTCGAGTCGTCGAACGTCATCGTCGTCGAAGCCATCTGCGCCGCTTCTAAGGAGACTCGCGGTTCCCGGCCGAGGACGTCGCCTTCGACGAAGCTCGATACGTAGCCGGCGATCTTGGGAAAGATCGAGGGAAATCGACGCTCGGCCGGTGGTAAGCCCGTCACGGTCGACAAAGTGCGCAGAAGTTCGGCCATCGTGATGTTCTCGCCACCACAGATGTAGCTGCGACCCTGTCGCCCCCGTTCGAGGGCGAGCAAATGTCCGGCGGCGAGGTCATCGACGTGCGCGACGTTCATGGCGGTGTCGACGTAGCCGGGCATCCGGCCGTTCAGGTAATCGAGGACGACCTTGCCCGACGGCGTCGGACGATGATCGAAGGGACCGTGCGGCATCGTCGGCAACACGAGCACGACCGGGGCACCCTGCGCGGCGAGGCGGAGCACTTCGTGTTCGGCGACATACTTCGTCTGCTTGTAGTTCCCGTAGAGGTGCGAGATTTCGGCGACGTCGTCTTCATTCGAAGGTCGCCCCCTCTTGGTCTCCCACAGGCCGAGCGTCGCGACCGTTGACGTGAACACGATGCGCTCGACGCCAGCGTCGGTGGCAGCGCGAACGACGTTCTGACTGCCTCGGACGTTCACCTGGTAGAACGATGACGCGTCCCTCGGCCAGAAGCCGAATTTCGCCGCCAGGTGAAAGCAGTACTTCACGCCTTCGAAGGCGCCAGTCAGCTGGCTTGCCTTGGTGATGTCCACTTCTCGACGTCGGACGTCAAGTCCGTCCAAGTTCGACGTCGCGGCACCGGGCTCAAGGAGTGCCACGACGTCAACGCCCCTGGCGAGAAGCGCGCGAACGACGGCCGAGCCGATGAAGCCCGCGGCTCCAGTGACGACCACCTGGTCGCCCTCGTGTAAATCGAAACTCACGACTTCACCGCGGTGTGCTTCATCGTCGGACTTCGCCTCAGGATTCCCTTAGTCATCGTGACACCGAACTCGACCAGTGAGGCCCCACTTCGCTCGGCTTCAGTGAGGAGTTCATCGAGCGCAGTGATGAAGAGGTCGATCTCCGCTTCCCCGGCAATCAGCGGCGGCAGCAGCTTGATCACGTTGATGTTGTCAGCGGCCACCTGCGTGAGGATCCGGTATCGATGGAACAGCGGGACGACGAGCGTCTGGGTGAACATCGCGGTTCGCGTTGCCTCGATCAAGCGCCAACGACGCCGAGCGCCGCGCGACGTCGGGCGTCCGAACTCGATGCCGATCATCTGTCCCCGGCCGCGCACGACGTGAAGGAACTCGTGACGCGACGCAAGGTCCTCGAGTCGTACGCGCCAGACGTTGCCCATGGCCGCGGCGTGCTCGACGATTCGTTCGTCGTCGAAGACCGAGAGTGTGGCCAGTCCCGCCACCATGGCCATCGGATTGTTCTTGAAGGTCGTCGAGTGGACCATGGCGCGGTCCATGGAACTGTACGTACCTCGAAGGATCTTGTCACTCGTCAGCATGGCGCCGACCGGGATGTAGCCGCCCGACAGGGCCTTGGAGATCGTGATGATATCGGGCGCGAGACCGTAGTGCTCGAAGGCGTAGAACGCACCCGTTCGACCGAGGCCCGTTTGCACCTCATCGCAAATAAACAGCGCCCCGGCGGCGTGCACGGCGTTCTCGAGCTCACGCCAACGCTCCGCCTCTAGTTCGTAGACACCCTTCCCCTGAATCGGCTCGACAATGAAGGCCGCGACGTCGCCGCGCTTGAGCTCTCGAATCAGCACCCCGAGGTCGCCGAAGGGGATCTCGGTGGTGTCGGCCAACAGCGGTCCGAAGCCTTCACGAAAGTCGGCCGAGCCGTTGACGGCGAGCGCACCCATCGTGAGGCCGTGATACGCGTGCGAGTGATAGAGGATTCGTCGACGTCCCGTGCTCGCGCGGGCGAACTTGATTGACGCTTCGACGGCCTCGGCGCCGGAGTTGCAGAAGAACAGTCGCTCGATCTGTTTGGGACTGCGGGTAATCAGCTGCTCGGCCAAGAGTCCCGGCAAGAGGGCACAGTCCATCTGGACCATGCCGGGCAGATCCGCGTCGAGTGCTTGGCGCAGGGCGTCCTTGATTGCCGGATGGGACCGGCCCAGTGCGAACACCCCGAATCCGCTCAGCATGTCGAGGTAGCGATGGTCCTCGTCGTCGTAGAGGTAGCAGCCTTCGCCGTGCTCGTACAAGCGGTCGAAACCAAGCGTCGTCACCACCTTGGTGAGTTGCGGGTTGAGGTACTGCGCGTGCAGGGCGAAGTTGTCGCCGTGTCGCTCCTCCATCAGTTCTTTCAAGTTGAAGGTCATCGTTCTCCCGAGTTCCAAGTCAAATCTATTACTGGTCACTATTCGGAGTTTCTGTCCAACGGGGCGTCAGATGACGGGCGACATCCCACCGTCGATGCTGATGCCGACGCCCGTGACGTAGCTGGCGCGTGGCGAGAGCAGGAACGCGGCCAAGTCGGCGAACTCCTCAGCGCGACCGACTCGGCCCAACGGGATCTTCGCGTTCGCCGCCATGGTCGCGTAGAAGTCCTCCAACGCAACGTTCGCGTCGGCCGCTCGACGCACCCACTGCCCGGACTCGATGAGGCCGATGAGAATCGCGTTCGCCCGAATGCCTCTGGGACCGACCTCGCTCGCGAGCGACTTGGTCAGCGCCAGACCAGCGAGGCGCGACGCCGACGTCGGCGTGGTGTTGGCGTTCGGCGTGCGCGCCAATGTCGCGAGCACGTTCACGATCGCCCCGTGCGTCGTCTCCAAGGCGGGCAGGACCTGTCGGGCCACGTGCAAGGCCGCAATGACCTTCAGCTCGTAGTCGCTTCGCCACTCGTCATCATCCGACGTCGCAATCGGCGTACCGGCGCTGCGACCAGCGTTGTTCACGACGCCGTCGAGTCGACCAAATCGCGTGAGGGTGGCGCTGATGAATTCATCCAGTTGCTCCGAGTTAGTGACGTCGGTCTTTGAGCAGAGCGCGTCTGATCCCAACAACACCTGCGCCTTTTCGAGCCGTTCTTCGTCACGACCACAGACGGCCACGAGCGCACCTTCGGCGACCAGGCGTTGCGCGAGGGCGAAACCGAGTCCGTCCGTGCCGCCGGTAATGAGAAATGCCCTGTCCTGAAGTTCGAGGTCCATGAATGCATCCTAGGAATGATCACGTTGATGCATTTCATCGAGCGCATGAAGGCTGTCAAATGCAGCGATGTACTCTGTGGCGATGTCGGACATTTCATTGCGCACGACGAACCGACAAACTCGATCAGTGCGTATTGCCCTGTGCGCGGCAATCCTCGCCGGTTCAGCGCTCTTCGGCGTGAGTAGTGGTGCGTCGAATGTCGTGCTTCCGCCATTCACGTCGAGCGTCGCGAGCGTGAGCGCTGGTCAGCTCGGCGAGACTTGGCGACCGGGATGCCCCGTTGGCCCGAGCCAGCTGCGTTTATTGCACCTTCGCTACCTCGGTTTCGACGGACGATCGCGCGTTGGCACCATGGTCGTCAACGCCACGGTCGTAGCGTCCGTGGTTCGCGTGTTCGCGACGCTCTACGCGAAGCGTTTCCCGTTGCATTCCATGGTCCCCGAATCGAACTTCCAGGGCCAGGACCCGGCTTCGATGGCGGCCGACAACACGTCGGGGTTCAACTGTCGCTACGCCGTCACGACCGGACCTAAGCAGTGGTCCGTGCACGCCTACGGCGAAGCGATCGACGTCAACCCGGTGCAGAATCCCTACGTCTTCAACGGCGTCGCACAACCGGTCGCCGGCAAGGCGTACATCGATCGAAGTGACGTGCGCGCGGGCATGGCCGAAGTGGGCGGCGTCCTCAACGACGCCTTCGCCTCCGTAGGCTGGTTCTGGGGAGGACGATGGAACGCATCACCGGACTACCAGCACTTCTCCTCGACCGGCGGTTGAGAAGGTCCTTCCTCTGCTCGCTCGTTCTCGTGATCGGCATCGTCATCGCGCCACTCTCGTCGCAGTCGGCCAGCGCGCTCGAACACCAACGAAACGCGCCGGCGTGCAACGCCGCCGCTGACGCAGTCGCGGGCGCGTCAAAGTCCGGACAGTTGATAACGGTCGTCTCACCGACGTCGAGGTCCCAGAACGCGACGCTGGAGTTCCTCGTTCGCCGGGGAGGATGTTTTCGTCTGGCCGATGGTCCGTACCCCGCGCTCGTCGGCCTCAACGGTCTCTCGACCCATCACCACGAGGGTGACAACACCACGCCCATCGGACTCTTCGGCATCCAATCCACGATGTACGGCGTGTTGCCCAATCCCGGCGTCGCCTATCAGTACCACCACCTCGTCTGCGGCGACTGGTGGGACGAACAGCCGTCGTCGGCGCTCTACAACCACTTCGTGCACGTGCCCTGTGGCACGAAGCCCGACTTCGGCGGTGGTTCCGAAGCTCTCTGGCAGACCGTGCCCTCCTACGACTACTTCGCGGTGATCGCCTATAACCGACACCCGATCGTGCCCGGCAATGGATCGGCGATCTTCCTGCACGTCTCGAGCGGTCAACCGACCGCCGGATGTGTGAGCATTCCGGTGGCCGATCTACTGCGCGTCCTGCGCGCCCTTCGTCCGAGTCTCCGCCCGCTCATCGACATCTCGATGCGCTAACTTCTGGCGTCATGTCGACCTAGTGCGTTCGACTCATCTCCACGATGACGCCCAGACTGGAAGAGGCCGCACCCTGGTAGACACCCTTGAGAGGTGCCACGTCGTCGTAGTCTCGACCGTTGCCCACGATGATGTGGCGCTCGGTCTCGGGAATGCCGTTGGTCGGGTCCATGCCGGTCCAGGCACCGGAGAAGTACTCGATCCACGCGTGGCTCTGTCCGGCGACGACCTCGCCCACTTCGGCGTCACTCAGCGGGAAGAGGTAGCCCGACACGTAGCGCGCGGGTATCCCGAGTTCGCGCAGCAGGCCAATGGTGACGTGCGTGAGGTCCTGACAGACACCCTCGCCCAAGTCCCAGGCCTCTTGGGCGGTCGCCTCGACCGACGTGGCGCCCGGCAAGTACGTCACGTGAGCGCGCACGTAGGCACTCACCGCGTCCACGCAACTGTGCAGGTCCGCGATCCGTTTCCACTCATCGAGCGGCGCGAGGACGTCACCGGTCAGCTTGGTCCGGTCAGTTGCGAACAGGTACTCCGAGAAGAAGTCGACGAGCGCCGGCGCTCGTAGATCGCTCCAGGAGATCGCGGGCGCAATCAGCCCGGCGCGACTCTCGACGTTCGACCTCGCCTCGACCTCCAATTTCGGGTGCGGCTCTTGGATGTCGAAGGCGGTGACGACCGTGCCGAAGTAGTCGGTGTGCGTCGAGAGCGGCACCACTGGCTGCACCGCGATGTGGGCGTTGCGGACCTCTTGGCTCGCGCCCGAGATCGGCGTCATCCGGGCCTCGTTGTAGGAGGACTTGGCGATGCCGTCGTAGGTGAAGCCGGTGTGGTGACGTATGGCGAGGCTGAGTGACTCGTTCACAGTCCGCCCTCCCTCGACCACACCACGTAGTCCTCGTGGCGAAAGAAGCGGTCGGTCACCGCGTTGTTGATCCGCACGCAGGTCTCCTCCAGCATCTCCAACAGTTCTGGCAGCTGGCCCAACAGTTCGGCCGGGTCCATGAACTCGAGGCGGCCGCGTCCTCTCGCCAGGCTCTGGCGAGCGACGTCGGCCGTCGCGATGCGCTGGCTACCGGGTTGGATCTCAAAGAGACACGTGTCGGCCAGGTTCAAGGAGAAGAGCACCGAGCGAGGGAACAGTCGATCGAGCAAGAGGAACGCCGCGACGCCGTTCGCGTCGTGGATCTCACTGGTGGAGCGCATGAAAGCCTCCATCGCGCCGCAGGCCCGCAGGAACGCCAGCCAGTCGGGCGCGTGCTCTTCGCTGAGGACCCGCCCGCGCAGCAGTCGCGCCGTCATGTCGATGCGCTCGATGCTCCGTCCGAGTACCAAGAAGTGCCAGCCGTCATCGTGGCTCAACGTGGCGTCGGTCAGTCCGGCCAGCAACGCCGCGCGCTCACGCACGAACAACAGATACTGCGACGGACCCAGGCGACGCGCGGTGTTCTCCATCTGGGGCAGTCGGTTGCGAGTTGAATTCAGCGCGACCCACATCTCGGAGGAGATGAACTCGCGACTGCGCCGGGCGTTCTCAAAGGCGCCACTCAGCGAACCGGCGATGGAGTTGGGGTTGTCGGCGTCATAGACGATGTGCTGGAGCATCTCCTCGGTCGTCACCGGCTTATCGGAGTCGACGTCGATCCCCAAGATCGAATAGAGCGAGCGACAGGTCGCGTCCTCGTCGTTGAAGGGGTCTTCGACCATGCGGTGCACGTAGGAGTCGACGATGCGCGCGGTGTCATCGGCGCGTTCGATGTAGCGGCCGATCCAGTAGAGCGACTCGGCCAGACGAGAGAGCATGCCGCGCTCGCTCACTGGTCACCCCGTCCCACGTTGCCGTCCTGGCGCGGAGCGAAGGTGACGTTGCGTTGTCGCTGGGCCGTGGTGACGCGCGATTCGCGAAGCGGCATCGACTCGTCATTCAGGACCCAGGTGTCCTTGGAGCCGCCGCCCCTCGAGGAGTTCACGACCAGCTCGCCCTCGCCCAGCGCGACACGGGTGAGACCGCCCGGGAGTACCCAGATCTCTTCGCCGTCGTTGATGGCGAACGGTCGAAGGTCGATGTGGCGCGGACTCACGCGATCGTCGACCAACGTCGGGTGCGTGGAAAGCATGACCGGCCGTTGGGCGATCCAATTACGTGGTGATTCCGATACGGCTTTGGCGGTTTTGACGAGTGTCTTCTCGTCGGCCTGGGGACCGATGACGATGCCCTTGCCGCCGGAGCCGTCGACCGGTTTCACGACGTAGGACGCCAAGGACTTGAGCACCTCGTGACGGACCTCGTCGTCCTCGAGGCGGTAGGTCTCGACATTCTCAATCAGCGGCTCTTCGCTCAAATAGAAGCGGATGAACTCCGGCACGTAGGTGTAGACGAGTTTGTCGTCGGCGACGCCGTTGCCGATTCCGTTGGAGATGACCACGTTCCCGGCGCGCGCGCAGTTCACCAGTCCGGCGACGCCGATGATCGAGTCCGGTCGGAACTGCAAGGGATCGAGCCAGTCGTCGTCGACGCGGCGATAGATCACGTGCACCGGTCGTTCGCCGTTCGTCGTTCGCATATAGGCGTGATTGGACCGGCAGAGCAGGTCACGACCCTCAACGAGTTCCGCGCCCATCATGCGAGCGAGCAACACGTGCTCGAAGTAGGCGGCGTTATGGACACCGGGACTGAGCACGACGATGACCGGGTCAGTCACGTTTGGCGGCGCGGCCGCACGCAACGCCGCGAAGAGATGCGCCGGATAGGAGTCGACCGGGTGCACCCGGTGATCCGAGAACAGTGACGAGAACGTCTGGGTCATCGCTCGACGGTTCTCGATGACGTAACTGACGCCCGAAGGGATGCGGACGTTATCTTCCAGTATCCGGAAGTTGCCCATCTCGTCGCGCACGAGGTCGATCCCCGCGACCGTTATGCGCACGCCGTTCGGCGGATCGACGGCGAAGGCCGGGCGACAGAAGTGCGGACTCGACGTGACGACCGATCGCGGAATGACGTGCTCGGCGAAGATGCGACCGTCGCCGTAGATGTCGGCGAGGAACGCCTCAAGGGCCTGCACCCGCTGACGAATCCCCCTCGAGAGGTGGTCCCACTCCATCGCCCCGATCAGGCGCGGCACCACGTCGAGCGGAAATGGTCGCTCCTCGCCACTGTGGGCGAACGTCACCCCTCGCTCGGAGAAGGTGTTGGACAACTGTTCGGACCGCTGGCGGAGTTCCGCGGGCTGGTAGCGGCCGAGTTCGGCGAAGAGACGTTCGTAGATGGGCCGGGGACTTCCGGGGGCGCTGAACATCTCATTCCAGGCCGCCGAGGAGTCGTCGTCGAACACCATGCTCACCTGCGTCACGCTAGCCATCACACAACGTTCATCTGTTGCCGTGGAATGAATTCATCGCACGGCTCTGAGGATCGTCGCGTTCTCGAATGAGAGATTGACGCTCGGCCAACTCGAATTCAACGAAGGTCGCCAGCGATGACGTTTATTTTGCGCCGTTACAAGGTGCGTGGCAACAGCGCGGGCGCGGTTCGCGCGGCGATGCCGCCGGAAACGGCCACGATATTGGCCAGCACCGGGGCACGGGCGATGCAGAGGATCACGGTCCGGTGGGCGTCGCAACGTCCATTCGCCGTAGGGACAGACTGGAGAGGTGGCCAACGTCAACGGCACCGTACGCCGAGCGACTTCAGAGGACGTTAACGCCGTAGTGGAGCTTGACCGCGCCGCGCCGGTTGGTCGTGAACGCAGCACACTCCTCACGGCTCGCGTGGAGTCGGGCGAGGTCATCATTTTCGAACGTGACGGACGCGTACTGGGTTACGCCGTTATCAGAGCCCGCTCATTCTTCGGACGGGACTTCATCGAGTTGCTGTGCGTGTCGTTCAGTTCGCGTCGCAGTGGCGTTGGCAGCGCTTTGCTCCGACGAGCGGTTGGCATGTCCTCAACCGAGCGGATCTTCACCTCCACCAACAAGTCGAATGCCCCAATGACCGGTTTTTTGGAGAAGATCGGCTGGCGCTTCAGTGGAGAACTCGAAGGAATCGACGATGGAGATCCCGAGATGGTCTATTACCAGGATGCGACACCCGACCACTAGCGTCACGGAAATCGGAAGAATCGAGCCGCTGATCGGATCGAGCATTGCCATGGCGAACGCGCGACCATTACGATTGCGCCATGCCGACCTACCAACCCGCACCCGACCGTTACGACACCATGAAGTACCGACGCTGTGGACGCAGTGGTATTCAGTTACCCGCGATCTCCCTCGGCCTCTGGCAGAACTTCGGCGATGACCGTTCGATCGACTCGCAGCGAGCGATCGTTCGACGAGCCTTCGATCGCGGCGTCACGCACTTCGACCTCGCCAACAACTACGGTCCGCCCTACGGCGGCGCCGAGGCCAACTTCGGACGACTCTTGCGAGAAGACTTCGCGGGGCTGCGCGACGAACTCATCATCTCGACCAAGGCCGGTTGGGACATGTGGCCCGGCCCCTACGGCGACTTGGGGTCGCGCAAGTACCTGCTCGCCAGTCTCGACCAGAGCCTGAAGCGCCTGGGCCTCGACTACGTCGACATCTTCTACCACCATCACTTCGACCCGACGACACCCATGGAGGAGTCGCTCGGCGCGCTCGACAGCGCCGTTCGCCAGGGCAAGGCGCTCTACGTCGGCATCTCGTCGTACTCCGACGAGCGCACGCTGCAGGCGATCGGGATCCTGCGCGATCTCGGTACGCCGCTCCTCATTCACCAGCCGTCGTATTCGATGCTGAATCGTTGGATCGAGGACAAGCTCCTCGACGTCCTCGACGAACAGGGCGTGGGCTGCATCGCCTTCTCCCCACTCGCCCAGGGGCTCCTCACCGACAAATACGCCAACGGTGTCGCGAGTGACTCTCGCGCCGCGAAAGAGGATTCGTCGCTGGGGAGCCAATTGTTGAACGAGGAGAACCTCGCACGAGTCCGTGGCCTGGCAGAGATCGCCAAGGAGCGCGGACAACGGATGTCACAACTCGCCATCGCGTGGGCTCTGCGAAACCCCGTCGTCACGTGCGTGTTGCTGGGCGCGAGCAGTGTGGACCAGCTCGATGAGAACCTCGACGCACTCGACAACCTGGACTTCACCGACGAAGAGCTGAAGCGAATCGACCAGTTCGCCGTTGAGAGCGGCGTCGACCTCTGGCGTCGACCGGCCACCGAATAGCCATATTCTTCAACTCGACCAAATGGTCGAGGACTACAGAAGCTCTTCCATCTGTTGAAGTGCGAGCAACTGCGCGTGGCGGTCTATCTTTTCGGGCATCTTGAAGTACGGAGCGCCCTTGTACCAGTACCACGCCATGGGAACCAGTCCCAGCGCCATGGAACCGAGACCGACGAGCAGTTCGACGCCGTTCAGTCCGGGGATCGACTTGATAAAGAGGATCGTCATGAATACTGCTCCGGCCAGCGGCCACAGCCCGATGAAGATGAAGTTGTTCACCGAATTGAACAGTTGGCGACGATAGAGGATCACCACCGAATATCCGGCGAGTGAGTAGTAGATGCAGATCTGAATCGCGATGGCGTTGTACCCATCGGTCAAGATGTTGCCGACCGAGCCGATGCTCTGACTCGCGATGAAGAGTCCGAGCGACAGGACCGTGACAACCATGGTCGCCACGAACGGCGTCTTGCGAGTGGGGTGCGTCGTCCCGAGGACCTTGGGCAACGTGCGGTCACGGCCCATCGTGAACAGCGTCCTCGTCACCTGGATGAGCGTCGTCTCGAGAGTGGCGATCGTGGAGAGCAGCAGCGCCACGATCAGCAGCTTCCCGCCGAGTCCGTGCCACACCGCTTGGCCGAGGTTGTACATGAAGTCAGCCACGTTGCTCGAATTGGCGAGGGTCCCGGGCTTCAACGTCATGTTGGACGCCACGGTGAACACTTCGAAGAGCAAGAACACGACGAACGTTCCGAGCAAACCGCCCAGACCGGACGTATTCTTCGCGTCCTTCGTCTCTTCATTCAAATTAGCCGTGACGTCCCAGCCCCAGTAATAGAAGGCGGCGATCAACGCGCCACCGATGAAGCTCTCGCCGTGGTGACCGGAGAAAATTGACGGCGAGAACCAGTGCCACGAGAACGGGGTGACGTGGTGGGCGTGAAACAACGCCAAAGCGGCGAATAACACCAGCAGGAGAACCTCAATCGTTGACATGATGATCTGGACTTTCACCGTCACCGTCACCCCGAGGGCGACGGCCGCCACCATCGCGAAGAAGAACACGGCGCCCAGGATCGTCACCAGGTCGGTCTTCGTATAGAGCGTGCTGGAGAACAGTCGCAGCACGCTCGATCCGGCCGGAAACGTGGCGATGACCATGAAGAGAAGCGCCGAGACAATGAGCGCCCAGCCCGAGAGATACCCGAGGATCGGGTGGATCGCTCGACGAACCCACGAGTACGCGGCGCCCGCGTGCGAGTCATCGCGACTGAGGTAACTGAAGGCCCACACGATGCCGAACATGAAGAAGCCGCAGTACAGCAACGCGGCCGGACCACCGTAGGCGACGGTGATGAACAACGCTCCGGTCGTCGCACCGATCGAATAGGCCGGGGCCGAACCAGCGATTCCCATGATCACCGAGTCGAAGAGTCCGAGGACCCCCGCGTTCAATCGGTTCGGGGATGAGGCGCCTTCGCTTTGCGCCGCGACGTCGGTCATGCCTACCTCTTTCTCGTGAGATATCAGCTTGCTGATTGATTGGGTAAGGCAATGTAACATGCTGCCCGCCCCGAATTACGAGTCTCGTGACCGACGATTCGGCGCTTCCGAACGGACTTGCACCGATGCCCGGGCCCGTCGGTCCGCGGACGTTAAATTTGGTACGCGTCGTAGGTTCCGAGGATCGACGTTCCCCGAGCGAAAGCATGACCGCGTGCCAGCCTTCCAACGATTCGACCTCGACGGCGAGTCTGATCTACCCGTCGTAACGGATCAGGAGATGAAGCGACGATGGGCCGCCTTCCACGGCGACATGCGAAGGATGTCGGGCAAATGGTGGCAGCGGGTCCTCGGCCAACTCCTGGGCGAAGACACGCTTCGTTACCGGGTCGCGCGACGACTCGGTCGTCCACTCCTCCAGTTCCTACGTCGTCTACGGGCATCGCAGCACAATGAACCGACCAAAGCCACTGCCCAATTCGCCGGCGCGCCGTTGGCGGATGGCGATTCGGAAGTCTTCCCCATCAACTATTCACCGAAGACGTCCATTCGATTCATCAACCTCGCTTCCTACGAGGTCTCCACCGAGGACGTGACGACCGTCGTCATCGACGAACAACAGGCGGCGTCGGTCGCCATCGACGCGGCCAATCAGGCGCTCGCGGCAACGACGGCCTCCTGGATCTTCCTGTGCGACACCACGAGTAGTGACGAGGCCCGGGCCACCGCGCTCCTCGCGCTGTTCAATCACGCCACGATCGAGGACGACGTCGTCTTCGCCGACGAAACCGGCCCGAATATCTTCGCCCCGATCTTCAAGTTCTCCTCGGTCCCGCCTCACACGTTGCTCAGTTACAACCTCGTGGGACGACCAGCGCTTCTGCGGGTCGCGACACTTCGAAAGATCCGCGGATTCGATTCGGACGCCGGTTGGGCCTTCGAGCACGACGCCTACCTTCGACTCCGCGAGGCCGACGCGATCTTTCGCCACGTCAATCTGGTCTTACCGGCGGCGCGACCGGACATTTCCTTCGAGCGCCGCCACGTCGACGCCGATACCTGTCGGGTCACCGAGAAGGCGCTCGCGCGCCGCGGATGGCCCGGCAGCGTCAAACCGGGCCGGGTGCCCGGACTGTCGAGTTGGAAACTCGACGCGCCCTCGCCGCAGCCGTCCATCGACGTGATCATCCCGACGCGCGACCGAATCGATCTGGTGCGCAACTGCATCGAGGCGCTCGAAAACAAGACGACCTACCAGAACTGGGA
Source organism: Acidimicrobiaceae bacterium (assembly GCA_003155915.1). Classification (GTDB taxonomy): domain Bacteria; phylum Actinomycetota; class Acidimicrobiia; order Acidimicrobiales; family RAAP-2; genus RAAP-2. Next base: position 34,327 of record PMFA01000016.1, read on the forward strand.
CGTCATCTTGCTCGACAATGACTCGATCGAGCCGGAATCCCTCGAGTACTTCGCGAACTCCAAGTACCGCGTCGTGCCGTGTCCCGGACCCTTCAACTACGCCAAGATCGTCAATCGCGGGGTCGAGCACTCCAAGGCCGATTTCGTCGTGACGCTGAACAACGACACGATCTTGATGACCCCGGACTGGCTGGAGCGAATGGTGTCGCTCGCGGCGTTGCCGGACGTCGGCGTCGTCGGGGCGTGCCTCTTGGACCAGTACGGGCGTCGCGAGCACGAGGGCATCGTCATCTCGCCGTACCCGCAGCACTTTCGCACGGACTCCAACTACCCGCACCTCGATCAGTACTCTCGTTCGACGCGTGACGTCGCCGCCGTCACCGGTGCGGTGCAGATGGCCAGGCGAGAATTCTGGAATTCGCTCGGGGGCATGGACGAACGCCTGGCCGTCACCATGAATGACGTCGACCTGTGCCTACGCGCCCAGAGCGATACGCGCTACGTCATCTACACCCCGGACGTGCAACTGATCCACCACGTCAGCTCGTCGCGCGGCACGCTCGATCCGCTGGAGGACCGCAATCGCTTCATCCGGCGCTGGGACATCTTCGGCACCTTCAAGGATCCGTTCTTCCCCGAAGCGTTGCTGCTACTCGGCGAGACGATGTTCTACCTGCCGCGCTGAGGTCACCGGTCGTCAATCATCGACTCTTGTAGCCTGAGGTGGTGACGTCAGCGTGGAAACGGTTCCTCACTTTCTACCGCCGTCTACCCCCTTCGACCACCGCATTACTCCTGATCCTGTTGGCCGTACTAATCGGCAACGGCCTGTATCTCATTGGCGAGTCGAACATCAACCCCATCTGGTGGACCGCCAACATTTCGACCACGGTGTGCCACATCACGTGCGGGCGTCCGATGATCGACCCGAACGTCGGCTTCATCACCCAGCCCCTCGGCCATCTCTCCGCGTTGGACCTCTTGCACGGACACCTGCCGTGGTGGAACTTCTTCGAAGGACTGGGCCAACCTTTGGCGGGCGAGATGCAGGCGGCGTCGCTCTTCCCGCTCACGTTGTTGTTCGCGTTCCCGGCGGGACTGCTCTGGTTCCACATCTGCCTCGAGTTGATTGCGGGCTTCTCGACGTACTTCCTCGCCAAGCGCCTGGGCGTGCCGTTGGTCTTCGCGACGGCCGCCGGGTGCCTCTTCGCGCTGAACGGCACCTTCGCCTGGGTCGGCAACGCCGTCTTGAACCCCATCGCCTTCTTGCCCTTGCTCTTGCTCGGCATCGAGATGGTCTATGACTCCACCCAAACCAAGAACAATCGGGGCTGGTATCTCGCGGCGATCGCGATCGCCCTCGCCTTCTACGCCGGCTTTCCCGAGGTCGCCTACTTCAACGGGCTCTTCGCGCTGGGCTGGGCCGCGGTGCGCCTGTTCTCGTTGCCGAGCGATTCACGTGGTCGCGCCGTCGGTCGCCTCGGCATCGCCGGCGGCATCGGCATTCTGCTCGCGCTGCCGATACTGATTCCCTTCGCGGACTTCTCCAAGGTCGCCAACCTCGGTCACCACACCGCCGCGATCGACGGGACCGCGCACATTTCGATTCACGCCGTGCAGATGTTCTTCGACCCCTACGTTCACGGCACGCTCTTCACGAATCTCAACGTGGCGAGTGTCTGGGGTGGGATCGGTGGGTACTTCACGGCGAGCGTCGGAGCGCTCGCGTTGCTCGGACTCTGTGGCTCGCGCCTTCGACCCCTTCGCATCTATCTCGCCGCCTGGACGATCATCGGACTCTGTGGCGCGTGGAACTTCTTGGAACTGCGCAAGGTGTGGAACCTCATCCCCCTGATCGAGAACGTGTCCTTCGGTCGCTACATCATGTCGAGCTGCGAACTGTCGTTCATCCTCCTGGCGGCCTTCGGTCTCATGGACCTCGCCGAGAGCGCCAGGGCGAAGCGACTCTTCACGGTGACGACCTCGGTGATGCTCCTCGGGCTCATCTGGATCGTGCTGGCGTCGAGTTCGCTCAACAAGGGCATCATCTACGGACACCGCGCGCGCTACATCTACGCCTTCCTCGACGCGATCCCCTTCATCGCGATCATCGCCCTGCTCGTCCTTGGACTACTGACCAAGTACAAGATCGTGCCGCTGCTCGTGGCGCTGGTATTGGTCGGCGAGTCCCTGTTGATGTTCGGTGTGCCCGGCGGCGGGTCGGCCAAGATCGTCAACGTCGACATGGGGCCGATCACGTACCTGCAAAAGCACGAGGGTCACTACCGCTTCTTCGACTTTGCGGTCCTGACGCCCAACTGGGGATCGCAGTACGGACTGAACGAGCTCAACGCGATCGACCTGCCCTTCCCGCAGAAGTTCTCCCAGTTGATCGAGCGACAACTCGACCCCGGACTCACGCCGTCGAATCAGTTCGTGATCCATAACGGCATGACCGGCATGGACGCCATGCAGAGTGAAATCGTCACCCACTTCAAGAACTACGAAGCGGCCTCGGTCAAGTATCTGCTGATGCCCAAGGCGCTCCCCATCCTGCCCGCGCTGACCAGTCTCGGCGTCAAGCTCGTCTTCAGCGACAACCTCGCCAGCATCTATGAGATGCCCCACCCGAGAGCGTTCTTCTCGACCAGGTCCTCGTCGTGCACGGTGACGACCGCGAACGTGAACAAGACGACGGTCAACTGCCCGAACGGTGGTTCGACGCTCATTCGGACCGAACTCATGATGGCCGGCTGGAAGGCGTCCGTGAACGGTAAGGCGGTCACGATCAAGACCGTCGACCACGGTGTCTACCAGGGCGTCAAAGTGCCCCAGGGCACCTCAACGGTCACCTACAGCTTCTTGCCGCCGCACGAGAAGTACGCCATTCTTCTCGCCTTGCTCGCGGCGCTCTTCCTGGTGGTCGTGTGGGTCTACGAGCGGCGCAACCTCATGCGAGAACGACTCCCCTAAGCCGACGTGAACGCCGTCACCATCTACGGCGTTATCGCGCTCACCTTCATGATGCTGATGTACGCCCTGGAATCACGGGGGCGACGATTCGTCGCGCTCTTCGCCCTCGGCTGCGTGCTCTCGAGCATCTACGGCTTCGCGAGTGGCGCGTGGCCCTTCGGCGTCGTCGAGGCCGTCTGGAGCCTGATCGCGGTGCGCCGGGCCTACAACCTCGGCTGAACGAAATTCCGCGCACCGAGCGTTCGGCGGTGCCAAACTGCTCCCATCAAGTGACGACTGGCTTCTAGGCACCTCGGTCACGGATTGGGCATCAATATTCCATGGGACGTGGTCGACATCGCAAAAAGCGTCAAGGGCGCCAGGGACACGGTTCCACGGGCCGCGTAGCGCCGAGGTTCGCCGCGACCGCGATCGTCCTGGTGTCGGCGGCCGGGTTCGCCATCGAGACCGGTCGCGATTCCTATAGCGCACAACAGCCCAAATCTTCGACGTCGATCGCCGGCGAGACGACTACGACTACCTCGTCGTCGTCGACGTCGACCACGAGCACCGTGACGAGCACTCCCCCAACGACGCTGACCCTTCCCTCGCGAATCGAAGATCCGTTCCACAGTGCGGCGCTCGCGACGTACCTCGCGACGCGAGCGGACAACGTGAGCGCGGCGCTCTACGACGTGACGACCCATCAGACCTACATCTACCGCCCGGGGATCCGCGAAGTCACGGCGAGTATGGCGAAGATCGACATCCTCGCCGTACTGCTCTGGGAGAGTCAGAACGACCAGCGCGCGCTCAGCGCGAAGGAGATGTCCCGGGCCGCCAAGATGATCGAATACTCGAACAACAAGGCCGCCGAATCACTGTGGGTGAAAATCGGACAGCTCCCGTCGGTCACGGAGTTCAACGACGACATCCATTTCACACAGACGCTCATGAACTGGGACTGGGGGTTGATCGACACGACGCCTCGGGACCAACTCAATCTGCTGAAGTCAATCCTCTTGCCCAACAGCTACCTCGACACGGCATCCCAGGCGTACGAACAGGATCTGATGGAGAACGTCGTCGATTACGAGCGATTCGGCATTCCCACGGGCGTGCCGACGAACGCCACGGTGGGTGTGAAGAACGGCTGGTATCTCGAGAAGGCGACGGGCTGGCAGGTCAACACGGCGGGCTACGTGCACCTCGGAAGGACGTACTACCTCGCGGTTGTCATGACCGCATCAAACCCGAGCGAGGATTACGGGAGAGAAGTCGTCGATCGAGTGTCCCAGGCGTTCTGGAACTTCGAATCGAGTCGCGCCGGTGCCTAGGTGGTCGTCACGTCGTTGCCGGCGATTCGTCGGCATCTTCCTAGGTGAGGGTCACGAGCGGGTGAGTAAGCGTCGGCCTGCCTTTGGGCAGTCCCAAAGGTACGACGGAGGGCCGACGTCAACAATCNNGCGCGGCGATCACGCGTTTCTTAGGTCGGTGGTCGACCTCCATTGCGACCATGGGCGCAGTAATTACATTTGGGTTCAGATCGGAGGGCCGACGTCAACAATCCGACTGGCGATTGGAGCGCTGGACTTGCAATTCGTTAAATCGTCGGTGAAGGAAAGATTTCGTGGCCCTGCGCGATTTTCATTACGTCTGCGGCACTGCGTGGCCCTCAACGGGGGTGACGGTGACTTCGCGGATCGTCTGACAGAAATCAATCGGCCTGAGGACGAACTCGAACGAATACAAGGCAGACGATCGCGCGGGCAGGCGGAAGTCGATCAACGTTGCGATACACGTCGCCGGCTTGCTTGGCGGTGAGACATTGTCGTTGGGATAACTGATGCCGAAGGATGCAGCTCCACCTGGACGCAGCACAACGCGCTGTGCCTTTGGTTGGGAATAGAGCACGTTTGACTGGTGCGAGATCGAGACCTTCACGGGTACGCCGCTTGCTGTGGAGAAGATCACTTCGTATGGGTAACCCTGCAAAACACACGATTTGGTGCCGATGTTGACGATGAGGAAGGTGTAGCCAAGGGGAATGTTGGTGGAGCCCCCACCTCCACCTTGTTCCGTGGCGACCTGTAATTGAGCTTGCAGGCACTCTGTGACGCTCGGACTTGACGCGGACGCTTCATTGGCCCTAGTGACCGACCAGGTCACAATCGCAAAAGCCCCTGCGACAACAATCAAGACAAGTGCTGCTGAGCCGTACCGTCTTCTTAACGTCACAATTGCAACTCTAGGAACTAATCCCAGAAAGAAATCGTATGGACAACGCAACTAGCCGTCTTGGCAGCAATGGGCCGACCTACACAACTGGAGAGTTGCCGGTTGGCAGCCTTCTTAGCTGTGTGAATTAGTTGGACGGGTCTCAATCTTGCGAACTTTCGGCCGTACTCGAATCAAGTAGTAGATGGCAATGAAACAACCGAAACCGTAGAAGAACGTGAAGATTGCGATCACGATGATCCACGCGACCTTCGAAGAGCCCGCTTCATAGAAGTCTCGCTTCGAGTGCGATGACACGTCGACAATCGCCCAAATTGATAGCCCAACAAAAGCCAAAAGCACCATTGGGACCACCAGCACGATTAGGAGATCTGGTCCGAAAATCTCACTGGTGAACATGCGGCCGACCTTATTCCAAGTTGCAAGGCCAACTCACACAATCCGACTGGCGGTTTCAGTCGTGGGCCAAGGTTCATCGCGGAACACCACCTGGTTCGTGCGGGTTCAATATTGTTGAAACGAAGAATATGAGCGGAGCGATAGAGCGCTCATCCACCCAAAGCCCGTGACTACAGAGAGCCGTTGGAACATTCCGCCCTTTCCCCCGAGATTTGGTTTCGCACCAAAGGCAGCGCCAAACATTACGAAAGTAGCCACCATCAAGATGCTGGAACCGGCCGAATAGGTCGCCCACCAGTAGTCTCGCCTTCTGCCGGACGACACGGCTGAAAGTACGCCCGCCAGCGGTATACCAACGAAAATGGGGATAGCGAAAAGATTGTGCGATGTACCGGACCGAGTCCGCGCCGGACTTTGAGATGCACTGGTGTTTGGTCCATCGTCAACAGTCGACGGCGGCGGGAATCCACCTACTGGGTCGGTCACGAATACCCCTGAGCCGATCAGTCCGACTCCAGCTGCCCCAACGAATGCCGGAACGAGTCGTGATCCGACGACCTTTCGCGGGCATCTTGCAAGTCCCGATGCGGCGCAGACATACAGGGAGCCGGTGAGAATGAAATTGGCGCGCTGGGGCCAACCGTTTCGTCCCGTCCCCAACGAACTCACAGCATGACGCTTCCAGTCATATCCGGCTCGCTTAGAACCGATGACCGTAAAGACAGCTACGAAGAGCGGACCTGCCAACGTCCCAAGTGCGGTTCGAGCGAGGTAACTCCTGGGCCGCAACTCCACTGGTGTCATGGTGCAAATGGTACTTCCGACCTATCGAACGAGATCATGAGCAATCAACTTCATACACACAACGACGCACGAGTTGTGTCAAGGTCGCTGGTGCGACATGAACCCCTCCGGGCAATGGCCCACGTGGCGACCTCATCGTGTGCCTCCACGTACGAGAGGACGTGAGGGAAGAAACGTCCGATCAAGCGCAGTGCTAAATCGAGTCGATGAAGTGGTCCGGTGGCACTCCGGGAAGCGTCGGTACCGGACGAGTCTCCTCTGACCACTGTCCGGGCCCGAAGACTGCGTTCGCGATGTGCCGCCAAAATATCCCCGCACCGGTGTTGTCGTGTTGAAAAGCAATCGTCCACGGTCCCTCGTGTCGTCCCAGCACGTTGAGCGCGAATTGGGTGCCGACTCCTTCGCGGCGCGCCACCGGGGTAACCCAGAATCCGTCAATTGACCGCCGTTCGCCGGTGAGCCCCCGGATAAGGGCGAATCCAATTGGGGCGTCTTCGCCGGTCTTGGGATGGGCCCGCCACGCCAGATACGCCGCACCGTCGGCCATTGGGAACCCGTCCAACAGCGCCGCTTGGTAACGACCATCCGCGTACGGCAGCCCGTTCACGATGGTGGCCAAATCGTGTCGATAGGCCTGCCACAACCAGGCCACGATTGTCCGCTGTTCGTCACTCACGGGTCGAACGCTGAAACCCGACTCCGTTGCGACGTCGGCGAGCCGACCGGGATCATCGGCTCTCACGCGACGAGGCTATATCAACGTCTTTGACTACGCTGTTCGCTCGTTTCGTTGATGGCGAAAAGTGACTCCAAGACCACGTGCACTGTTGGTCGTTCGGTCCTCGTGTCAGTGAACGCAGTTCGCGGAGGACACTCTGCGTGCCCCTTTGAGATTTAGCGGTACTCCGGTACCATGAGTCCCATGCCGAAGCTCCGCCCCTCGGCTCCTCGAAACCACGGGCGCTGGCGCCCGGCGGGCGTCGCCCGACTCGGCGTGGTGCTGCTCGTCGTCGCCTTCGTGGCCCTGACCTTCAACTTGATCCTTTCGAGTATGGGCAACTCCGATTCCTCCACGACCACCTCGACGACCGCGTCCACGACGCCGATCGCGACGACGACCACACTGCCCCTCAACAAGATCGTCCCGCCGGGCCCCAAGGCGTCGTCACGCCGGCTCGTTCTCTACAAGGTGATCACCGGCTACATCTCACCCAAATCCGTGATGTCGACGAACACCGGACTCGTCTTCGCCCAGAACATGATGTACCGCCACACGATGACGGTCTATAACTCATCGGGAACGCTGCTCAAGACCATCAGTGACGGTGTCGCGTTGGCGCACTTCGGTGTTCGCGGGCGACCGGGACTTACCCACGGCGCGCCGGTCGAGGCGGCCGTGACGCCCGACGGCAAGGACGTGTGGGTCTCGAACTATTCGATGTTCGGCTCGGGCTCGGGTCCCGAAGGCTCCGACACTTGCACGCCTGGCTCGTCGTTGGCGGCCGGTGACACGACCAGCTTCGTCTACGAAGTCAGCACCGAGACGTTGTCGGTCGTGGGCGTCGCCGAGGTCGGCATGGTGCCAAAGTACGTCGCGGTGACGCCGAACGACAAGTACGTCGTCGTCACCAATTGGTGTTCTTGGACCGTCAGCATCGTCAACGAGGCGACGCACCACCTGGTCGCAACGATTCCCGTCGGCGCCTATCCGCGCGGTATCGCGATTTCGCCCGACTCTCACCTCGCCTACGTCGCGATCATGGGTTCGGACGTGATCGACGTCATCAGCCTTTCGACCTTCAAAGTCGTCGGACAGATCGGCGGCGTCGACAACGTGCGCCACGTCGTCATCGATCCCCAGAACCCGGACTTTCTCTACGCCTCGCTGAACATCCCGGGCGACGTCGTCAAGATCAATCGACTGACCGGCAGGATCCTCGCCGAAGTGCACACCGGCTCAGACTGCCGTTCCTTGGCGATCTCGACCGACGGCACGGCGCTCTACGTCGTGAACTATCTCTCCAACACGGTGACCGAGTTAGCCGCGAGCAATCTCAAGATCCTCCAAGTCGTGCCGACCGGCACCAATCCGGTCGGGGTCACCTACGACGGCACCACGGGACGAGTCTGGGTCGCGGTCTACACCGGCGAGATACTGGTCTTCAACACCAAGCCGTAGTCGTCGGATCGTTCGTCGACAGCGGCGCCACGGATCGCCGAGTGCTCACAAGGAGGTGGCAGTGAAGAGATTGGCTGTCGCACTGGTCGCCGCGCTCGTGGTCGCGTTGGTGCCCACATTGGCGAGCGCAACACAAGCCGCTTCGAGCACGCCGTCGTGCACGCGACTCGTCGTCGGCACGACGACGGTCGAGGGCGCCGACGGAGCGGGATACTTGACCATTCTCTTCGCCAACGCCGGCGTGACCTGCGAACTCAGCGGTTATCCCTCGGTTCAATTCTTCGTGCCCCACGCCACGCGTCTGCGTGGTCACGACGTCCATCGCTCCTCGATGGTCTTCGTGGAACTCGCACCACGCCGGGTCATCCTCGAGCACGGTCAGGTCGCGTCGGTCGGCGTGACCTGGTCCGACGATCCGAAGTCCCATCAAACGTGTTCGACAACACAGTGGGCGAACGTGGTACTGCCGGGTCCCACTCGACAGAATTATCAACCCTCGGCGAACGCCACGCCGTGCGGTACGACGGTATGGGTGACGCCCTTCGAAGACGGAGCGGAGCCCGACTTCACTTGGAACGCTCCGCCGTCATGATCATCCGGAGTGACGCCCGTTCTGGAGTGCCTGGTGCCCTGCGCTACCTTGCAAAGAGTGGAGGGACGAACGTGAATCTAGGACTACGTCGAGATCGGAATTCATTATGACAAATCGAGTGGACGAGATCGACCTCTCATTGTCGATGGACAAAGCCAAGTCCATAGAAAGGGTGGCGGCGGCCCAGCACCGCCTGACGCAACTCCGCCTCTTCACGGCCGGTCTTCTCGACCCGAAGGTCGTTGCCCCGGGGCTCGTGGTTCTGTTCGAAGGTTTCGACGCTGCTGGCAAGGGCGGTGCGATTCGCCGCTTGACCGCCAGTATCGACCCGCGTCACGTTCGCGTCGTGCCGATCGGTACTCCGACGGCTGAAGAACTCCGACACGTGTTCCTTTGGCGTTTCCAGCCCTACATCGCCGGGACCGGTGGCATGACGGTCTTTGACCGCTCGTGGTACGGACGTCTCCTCGTCGAACGTGTCGAAGGTCTCATCGACAAAGAGACCGCCAAGCGCTCGGGCCAGGAGATCGTGGAGTTCGAGCGATTGCTCGTTGATAATGACGTCACGCTCGTCAAGTTCTGGTTGCACCTCTCGGACGAGCAGCAACTGAAGCGCTTCAAGGACCGCGAGAGCGATCCCTTGAAACAGTGGAAACTCACGCCCGAAGACTGGCGCAACCGAGAAAAGCGTGGGGCGTACCTCGACGCGCTCAAGGACATGGTCGAGATGACCGATAAGCCCCACGCGCACTGGGACCTCATTCCCTCCGACAGCAAGCACTACTCGCGCGTCGCCGTCCTCGAGACGTTGATCGAGCGCTGGGTCCACGACCTGGAGCGGCGCGGCCTCAAGGCACCGAAGCCACGAAGTGGCGACTATCTCAGCTAGTACCTCGCGAGGACTCCGTGGCGCGTGGTCGACACGAAGGAAATGGAGGGCGCAATGACGAACGTATTGGTTCGTAACTTCTCGATCTCGCTCGATGGCTACGGCGCCGGGCCGTCTCAAGACGTCGAACATCCGCTCGGAATTGGAGGCAACCTGCTCCACGAATGGATATTTGCCACCCGCAGCGGGAGGCAGATGATCGGCGCTGACGGCGGAACTGAAGATATCGACGACGCTTTCTTCGCGGCGCGCGATTCGGGCGTTGGCGCCACGATCATGGGTCGGAACATGTTCGGCCCCCTACGTGGTCCGTGGGGCGAGAACGAATGGTCCGGCTGGTGGGGGGAAGAGCCGCCCTTTCACCATTCGGTATTCGTACTCACGCATTACCCGCAGCCCTCGATTGAAATGCGAGGTGGGACGACGTTTCGTTTCATCGACGGCGGAATCGAGGCGGCGCTCGAGGCAGCGCTCGACGCCGCGGGTGAACGTGATGTTCTCGTCGCGGGCGGCGCATCAACGATTCGGCAATACCTTCGAGCGGGGCTCATCGACGATATGCGTCTCGCGATGGTGCCCGTCTTGCTCGGCGGCGGCGAACGACTGTTCGAGGATCTCGGACCCAGCGCTGCAGACTACGAATGCGTCGAGCACGTCTGTTCGCCATCCGTCACTCACGTCCGCATTCAGCGATCCAAGTGAGTCGCCTTCGATGCCCCCTTTCCAGTGAAGGAAACTGACAACTCCAGCGGAGCGGACCGCTCATCCCGTTTCGCTCACTCGCGTGTGCCGCACGAACATCTGGAACACTGAAGAGATGGATTCTCGCTACGGCATCACGATCCCCTTCGACGGCGTCTCGCTTCGGGACCACAAGGAGTGGTTCCACCGAATCGCCGATCTTGGCTACACCGACCTTTGGTCGGCTGAAGTCGACGGCACTGACGGTTTCACACCGCTCACGTTGGCCGCGATCTGGGAACCTCGTCTGAATCTCGGCGTCGCGGTCACGCCGGTCTTCACGCGGGGTGCGGGCCTGCTGGCCATGAGCATCGCCGCCATGGCCGAAGTGGCCGAAGGTCGGTTCATCATGGGGCTGGGCGCATCGAGCGAACCGGTCGTCCAACGCTGGAACGGCGTGAAGTACGAGAAGCCCTACGCGCGCACCCGCGACGTCCTGCGCTTCGTGAAACAAGCCCTCGACGGCGAGAAGATCGACGAGATCTTCGAGACGTTCGAAGTCCATGGCTTCAAGCTCTCGCGCCCGGTCCTGGTGCGTCCGCCGATCCTGCTCGGGGCACTGCGCCCGGGCATGTTGCGCCTCGCCGGCCGAGAGGCCGACGGCGCCATCCTCAATTGGCTCGGGGCCAATGACGTCGCGAAGTGTCGGGCCGAGGTCGGCGAGGGAAAGACGATCGCGGCGCGACTCTTCGTCGTGCCCACGGCCGACGCCGACCTCGCGCGAATGATCGGGCGACGCATGATCTCGTCGTACCTGACGGTGAACGCCTACGCCGAGTTCCACCGTTGGCTCGGGCGCGCAGACGCGTTGCAGCCGATGTGGGACGCCTGGGCCGAGGGCAATCGCAAACTCGCGAACGAGCTGATCCCCGACTGGGTCGTCGATGAACTGATCATCCACGGCCCCTACGAGGCCTGTCGCGAACACGTCCTTCGCTACATCGAGGCCGGCGTCCAGATTCCGACGCTCGCCATCGTCCCCTTCGGCGTCGACCTCAAAGAGGCCGTCGAGGGACTGGCGCCTCGTTAGACCTTTTCGGCTTCGAGGAACTCCAACATGCCCGCGAACTTCTCGCGCGCCGCCGCGGTGCGCGTGGGGATGAACTCAGTGGGGACCTCGCTCGGCGTGTAGTTCTTCAACGCGTGACGTGCCACGGTCTGGCGGTGAACTTCGTCGGGGCCGTCGTAGATCCGCGCGGCGCGCGCCCAGCGGTACATCGCCTCCAAGGGCAGGTCGGTGGAATAGCCGAGCGCCCCGTGCGTCTGGATGGACCGGTCGATGACGTTGTGCAGTACCGTCGCCCCGTAGTACTTGATCATCGCGATCTCGTCGCGCGAGGCCGACGCGCCGACCTTATCCATCTTCCAGGCGGCGTGGAGCGTCATCAAGCGCGCCGCGTGCATCTCGGCGCGTGAGTCGGCGATCCAGTTCTGCACGGTCTGCTTCTCGGACAACAGCGAACCGTGGGTGAAACGACTGACGGCGCGTTCGCACATCATGTCGAAGGCGCGCTGGGACTGCCCGAGCCAACGCATGCAGTGATGGATCCGACCCGGTCCGAGGCGCGCCTGCGCGAGCAAGAAGCCCGAGCCCTCCGGACCGATGAGGTTCTCGCCCGGTATCCGCACGTCCACGTAACGAATCTCGGCGTGGTTCCCGAAGCGCCCGTAGTGGTTCTCCGGGTCATCCATCGAGCCGACGTCGCGCACGATGTCGACGCCCGGCGTGTTCGCCGGCACCACGAACATCGATGATCCCTGGTACGGGTGGATGTCGGGATTGGTCACCGCCATCACGACCAGGATGTCGGCCACCGAGCCGTTCGTCGTGTACCACTTGTGACCGTTGATGACCCACTCGTCACCGTCTTTGACGGCGCGCGTCTTCAAGAGTCGCGGATCGCTCCCGGCCGTTTCCGGTTCGGTCATCGAGAAGCCCGATCGAATCGTCCCGTCGAGCAGTGGCTGGAGCCAGCGCTCGCGCACGTACTCTTGTGCGTCGCCGGTCATCTCCATGCCCGCCGCCAACAGTTCGGCGTTGCCGCTGTCGGGCGCGTTGTTGCCGAACACGACCGGGCCGTAGGGCGTCTGGCCGAGTATCTCGTGCATGAGTCCCAGTCGGACCTGACCGAATCCCGTGCCGCCGAGTTCTTGGGGCAAGTGAGCGGCCCAGAGGCCGCGCTCGCGCACCTGGTCTTGCAGGGGCTTGATGAACGCCAGCGCCTGGTCGTGGCTGAGGTCCAGTGTCTCGATGGGCATGATCTCTTCGCGCATGAAACCGCGCATCCAGACCAGTTGCTCCTCGAATTCCGGTTCGGTCTCAAAGTCCCACGCCATAGTCCACCTTCCTTTGTGGCCACTCTACGTCGGAGAAAATATGACTGGCGAAGGGCGCGGTACGCCTCCCTACACTGTGAGAGCGAAAAGATCGGAGCGCCGTGGCCAAGAAGAAACAGACCCCCAAGACCGTCAAGGAACTACGGATCGGCGTCGTCGACACGATGTTCGCGCGTTTTGACATGGGCGCGTCGGCGCGCGCCGAACTCGAGAGTTGCTCGGGCTTCGGCGAGTCCTTCACCGTCATCTCGCGCACCGTGCCGGGCTTCAAAGACTTGGCCGTCGCGGCGATGAACATGATTCAAAAGGACGGTTGCTCTATCGTCGTCGCCCTCGGCATGCCCGGATCGGCGCCGATCGACAAGCAGTGTGCCCACGAGGCATCCCAGGGCATCATGCAGGCCCAACTGATGACCGCGACGCCGATCCTCGAGGTCTTCGTGCACGAAGACGAGTCCGACGATCCCCAAGTCCTCGCCAAGGTTTTCGACGACCGCTCACGCAAGCACGCGCGCAACGCGTACTGGATGCTGTTCGACCCCGACCAGTTGAGCCGTCGAGCGGGTCAGGGTGTTCGCCAGGGTTTCGGTGACGCGGGACCACTCACCAGCGCCTAGGTCGTCGAATCGGCTCGGCCTTGGTTATGCTCCACTTACCTTGCAGTAACCAACAGGAGGAACCCATGCCCGAAGCCGTCATTGTCGCCACCGGACGTACCCCCATCGGGCGCGCGTTCAAAGGCTCGCTGGTCGACATGCGACCCGACGACCTCACCGCCCTCGTCGTTCGAACGGTGTTGGCCACGCTGCCCGAACTCGACCCCCAGAGCGTCGAGGACCTCATGGTGGGCTGCGGACAGCCGGCCGGCGAGTCGGGATTCAACGTCGCACGCGTCGCCGCACTGCTCGCGGGCCTGCCCAATGTGCCCGGCGTGACGGTGAATCGTTACTGCTCGTCGTCACTGCAGACCATTCGCATGGCCGCGCACGCGATTCGCGCCGGCGAGGGTGACGTCTTCGTCGCCGCTGGCGTCGAGACCGTGTCGCGCTTCGCGAGCGGCGCCTCGGACAGCGGCAAGGCCACCAATGAACTCTTCTCCGACGCCATGGAACGAACGGCGAAGCGCTCCGAACGCGCCGACGAGCCGTGGTCGGCGCAGCCCGGACTTCCCGATATCTACATCGCCATGGGTCAGACCGCCGAGAACGTCGCGGAGTACGAGAAGGTCAGCCGCCTCGAGATGGACGAGTTCGCCGTTCGAAGCCAAGAGCTCGCCGTGGCCCACCAGGAGAACGGCTTCTTCGAACGAGAGATCATCCCCGTCACCTTGCCCGACGGCACCGTCGTCACCAAGGACGACGGACCGCGCGCCGGCACGACCTTGGAGCGCCTCGCGACGTTGCAGCCCGTCTTTCGCGAGGGCGGTTCCATCACCGCGGGCAACGCCTGTCCCTTGAACGACGGCGCCGCGGCGGTCGTGGTGATGAGCGACACGCGCGCCAAAGAGCTCGGGATCAAGCCCCTCGCGCGCATTGTCTCGAGCGGCGTCAGCGGTCTCAACCCCGAAATAATGGGTCTGGGCCCGATCGAGGCCTGTCGTCAAGCACTCAAGCGCGCCAACATGACCATCGACGACATCGACCTCGTCGAGATCAATGAAGCGTTCGCCGCGCAGGTGATCCCGAGCGCCGAGCACCTCGGCATCACGCTCGACAAGCTCAACATCCGTGGGGGCGCCATCGCGCTCGGTCACCCCTTTGGCATGACCGGCGCTCGCATCATGACCACGTTGTTGAATTCGCTGGAAGACGCCGGAGCACGGTTCGGCCTGGAGTCGATGTGCGTCGGCGGCGGTCAGGGAATGGCCATGATCGTCGAGCGGCTGGACTGAGAACGGATCTATGCGGAAGGAGACACCGAGATGATTTTTCTCTACATCGCCCTTGGCGTTGTCGCGTGCGCGGGCGTCGGGAAGATCGTCACGCGATCAAGCGATCGCAACTACAAGCGCTGGGGACAAGCCAGCGGAGGTGACCGACGTCTTGTAAAGCCGCTGCCCTTCGTCGTCGATCCCGTCGAGAATCCACGCAATGTGGATGACGGCACTGAATTCGGTTACAAGGAGTTCGACTGACGTCAGAGTTGTACCGGACACTCGCTCGGGTAGGACCACGACGATTATCCATTATTTTCGACGACCAATCGATTGAAGCGTTGACGCGGTGACAGAATCGACGGATGAAAGTCGAATTGATCGAATCGGTTGATGAATTCATCGCGGCAACGAAGCTGTTCCGCGCGGTCGACCCCCTGCGTACGAACGTCATCGGCAGCGTGTCGCTGGCGGTCTCGGAGGGCGACAGGTCCTACGACGACTACCGCTGGTGGGTAGTGCGCGACGATGACAGTCAAGTTGTGGGTATCGCCATGCGCACGAGTCCCTTCAATATGAACATCGCCCCCATGGCGAAAGACGCTGCGCGGGCGCTGGGGCGCAGCGTCGGTCACTACGACGACGCCGTCCCGGGAGTATCCGGTTCCCAGGACATCGTTGACGCTCTGATTGAGGGATACGTCGCGTCGAAGAGCCCCGGGTCCAGGCGCGTCGTGTCAGTGCAACGTCGCGACCTCCTCTATGAGTTGGAAGAGTTGATGACCCCCGACGTCGAGGGTTTCGCACGACCCGCGCGCGGCGATGAAGTTGATCTGCTCGCGCGGATGTTGAGTGAGTTCATGCGAGAAGTTGAACTCACGCCGATTTCGTACGCCGAGGCCCGCGAGGCGGCATCACGCCAGATAGAGAACCTGGCGCTCTACTGCTGGGAGGTGAATGAGAAGATCACCGCGATCGCCGGCCACGCACCCGTCGTCAACACCGACTCGGACGCCATCGGGCGCGTCGGTCCGGTCTACACGCCGCCGGAGTTTCGCCGCCACGGCTACGGGAGCGCCGTCACGGCGCACGTATCGCGACAACTCATCGAAAAAGGCGCGCGCGTCATGCTCTTCGCCGACGCCGCCAATCCGACGAGCAACGGTATCTACCAAGAGATCGGCTACCGACTGGTGGACGAACTCGTCGAGATGCACTTCGAAGGGTCGTGACCCTTCAAAACCACAACGACGCGGTATCGCTCTACTTGCCGGTCTTGATGACGCTCGGGTCGCTCGTCCAGGCGTCGTGCTCGGCGTCGGTCGCGGGCTTGGTCTCGTCGGGTAGCAGGACGGCGATCGAGTCGCGCACTTCGTAGACCACGCGCTTTCGCGGGTTGTAGAGGACGTTCTCGCTCGGCACGTAGAGCAGCTCGCCGTGATCAACTGGGTCTTCGAGCAACGCCAGTAAGAAACTGTCGAGCGCCATGACTACTTCCCTTCCCCGTGGTGATTTCGAGAACGTGGTCGCCACCTGATTCGGTGACGAGCACTCTCGAGTCCCTAGAAACCGTACTCGCCCGTCGAAGCCTCAGATTGCGAGGTCGTCCAGGCTTGGCTGGCGACGCGCCCGCATCCGGCGTCGGACGTAGATGAAGAGCACCGCGACACCGGCCAGCGACGTCAGGTCCGTGATGATATTGCCGAGCGTGAGCATCGGTGTGCTGCCGTAGTTCATCGAGACGTTCTTCGAGGTCGGGATCACGACCATCAGGTTCGGGCTCACGCGATACGGTCCCGTCGCGCCCGTGGCGTGCCAGCGCGGGAAGTACGAGATCTTAACCAACACCGGTACGCCGATCTGACTCACGTGGAATGAAATCGACTGCAGTCCGACATTGACGTCACTCACGGTGACCTTGGGCAGCGAGGTGTTCATGTCCATCGTGTTCACGCTCGTGGCGGTCGGCCAGTTCGAGGGGCCCGTCGTGGCCGCCACGGTCCCCCACAGTTTGGGATCGAGCCACCAGGTCGTGTTGGCTTGGAGCCATCCGACGCGGCTCGCCGTATTGGCCACGATGTTGGGCAGGCTCGAGAGCCCCACGACCATCGGACTCGAAGCGATCTTGTAGATGAACCACTGGTCCCCCGGCGACGGCCAGACCTTCGTCTTGGCGATCAACTTGAGTTCGGGATCGGCGTTCGCCTGCTTGATGGTCGCCGGGGAGAACGCGACGTAGTAGCGCACGCCCAGCATCTGGAGGTGCTCGACGCCGAGGGCGACGTCGAGACCGCCGTAGGGCAGGCCGACCATCGGGTTACTCGGGGAGACGCTGAGCTCGGCCTGGTCGAGGAAGTGATACGGCGTCGTGGCCGAGGACTCGAAGAAGAGTCCCTCCATCGAGTCGATGCAGTTGTTCGTCCAGTACGGCATCAGCATCAGCGCCTCGGGCGTCCCGAAGCGGTTCTGGTCGGCGTTGTACTCCCACATCGCGCGACCGCAGCCGTACTTTTCACCGACCTTGGCCATCGTGGTCATGAGGTCCTGGTACTCGGGCCACGCGGGCTTGGCCTGATAACCCGAGTAGTTCCACTGGGCCCAACTCGAGACCTGGTTGCCGGTCGTGTTGAGCGAGAGCGCCGACGCGACTGGCGGTATCAGTCCGGGCACCGTCGTCAACAGTCCGAGGATGAGGATCACGACGGTGGCCCGCAGACTGCGCCGTTGCCAGCGCGCGACGTCATCTTCTACTTCCACTTCCTCGTTCTCGTCCGGGAACGAGGACGCGACGAAGGTGTCGTCGTCACCGGTGACGTGAGGCGCCGCAACCGGCACCGCGACGGCATCGGGGACGGTCGCCTCGTGGGCGAAGCTGAAGCGGCTCTCACCGATCTGGACCACGAAACGACCGATCTTGTTCGGCGCCCGCCGGGACCAGCGCAGGAGCACGTACCCGAAGAGCCAACCGGCGCTCAGGTGGATCGTGATGAACCAGAACGGCACGAGACGCTCGTTCCAGATCACGTTCTGCGGGTCGAACACGTAGGCGCCGATCGAGAGCACCGTCAGCGTCGTGAGGATCATGCCCAAGCGGTCGCGCACCCAGAAGGCCACGATCAGAGCGATGATCGCGAGCACGATGACCCAGCGGTCACCGGCCGCGCCACCGGTCGACGTGAACCAGCCGAGTTGAGTAAAAATGTCGTGCAGCGTGTTCACGGGGTCATTCGTGTAGCCCATCGAGTTCGTGTACTTCTGGGTCGTGACGAATGACGTCAACCACCAGGCCGAGAGTCCTACCGAGATCAGCCCGGCCACGATGGCGAATCGCAGCGGCCGTGAGTAGTCGCCCCTCACGTCCTCATCATTGGGGTCGCCGATGCCGCGTCGCTGCAAGAGTTCGAAGATCACGACGACGATGACGGCTTCGATGGTCCAGAACCAGGGCAAGATGTGCGCCGCGAGCGTGGCGCTGAGCGAGATCGCGGCCAGCCAGTAGCCCCGACCGGTGCGCACGCCGCGCGCGAAGAGACCGATCGTCAAGAGACTCAGCGCGAGCGAGAGCGCGAACGCGTACTCCCCCGCCATCGAAGAAAAGAGGTTCCCGCCGTCGATGGTGAACGAGGCGTCGAAGAGGAAGGGCAGCGTCGCCACCGCCAACGCCGCCGGTATCGGACGCGGGGCCTTGAAGAGCCGTCCCATCATGTAGGCGGTGACCGGCATAAGCACCGAACCGAGGATCGTCGCAAGCTTGAAGGCGATGGCGAAGCCGACGATGTAGCTGCCGAACCACGCGAGCAGGTCCGGCAAGACGAAGTAATAGGTGTAGGCGGGCATGCCCGCGAACCAGCCGGGGTCCCACGGCGTCAGGTTGAAGGGATTGCCGACCGACTTCAGGTACGCCGGCACCGCTAAGTGCGAACCGGTGTCCCCGCCGGTGATGAGCGTATTGGAGAAGATCAGTGACGGGTGCAACTCCCACATCGTGACGAAGATGACCGCGATTATGACCAGCGCGTCGAGTCGAGCGCCCGGAGTGTCGTGGCGTCGGATCCAGTCGCGCATCAATGAACCGATCGCTGGTGGATGAGCACGGCGATGGCGACACCGTTAAAGGACACGTGCGTCACGATGCTCGGCACCAGACGCCTCGTTCGCCACACGAGCGTCGCCAACACGACACCCAGGAAGAACAGGCCCGCGAACTGCAACGGCTCACCGTGGGCGAGGGCGAAGAGGACCGCGCTGAGTACGACACCCAGCACGACGCTCGCGCGAGAACCGCCCCTTCGGCCGCCTTCACTCAACGCTCGAAAGAGCACGCCGCGAAAGAGCCATTCCTCCATTATGGGTGCCAAGAACGTGGTCATGATGATCAGGAGGACGAAACTCGCGCCAACGACCGAGCCGAACAGATGGTTCACCGGGCGATTCAGGTGGTGCACGTGAAAGGGAATGTAGGCGGCGTCGACGATGAACTGACAGGCGACGCCGACCGCCATGTAGATGAGGTCACTCGGGCGTACCTGCCACTGGTGAGGGAGCGAGCGCAGGTTGCCGTAAGCGTAGGCGTAGTAGATCGCCCCGGCGAAGCCCGTCCACAGCCCGAGCAGTCCGAGCACGTTCGCCCACCAGGGAGGTGAACCGGCGTTGGCGAGTGCACTGAGCCCGCCCGGGTAGTGAGCCAGCGACACGCCGACGAGCTGGAAAAGTGATCCGAGAATCTGCCCGGCGAGGAAACCGACGAAGGCCGCCACCACGATGGCCCACACTCGCGGACGTTCGACTGTTTCGGCGTCGATCAAAGAATCCACAAACAATTACCCTAACAAGCGGTCAGTTTTCCACAGGTGCAAGACGATACGTCGCAGTTCACCTCTAGTCTGGTCTGGTGAGTAACGCACCCGAGGAACCGTCCGGCTACAAGAAGTACGTACCGGGAGGCGACAAGCCCATGGCGCCCGACGCCCGACGACGACTCTTGATGATTGGCTGTATCGCGTTCGTGTTCGCCATCTTCATCATTCCCCCGCTCTTCGCCCACAAGAACGTCAAGACGCTCTCGTATTCGAGACTGTTGAAGGACGCGGCCCACCAGAAGGTGGACACGGCGGTCATCAACTCGTCCTCGGGCGTGATCACCGGCCAACTGACCAACGGCACGAACTACACGACCAACGGCCCGACCACCGTCATCAACAGCGACGTGACGAAGCTTCGAACCACCGACAACGTGGCGGTGACCTTCTCCAATCCGTCAAATATCTTGGCCGCGTTGCTGCCGTATCTGATCTTGGCGGCCATCTTCATCGGCTTCATGGTCTTCCTCTCACGCCAAGCGCGAAATCAGATGACCGGCATGATGTCGGTCGGTCGTTCCAAAGCGAAACAGTTCAACCAGGATCGTCCGAAGACGACCTTCGCGGACGTCGCCGGATACTTCGGCGTCAAGCAAGAGATCAGTGAGATCGTCGAATTCTTGAAGACCCCCGGTCGCTACAAAGAGATCGGCGCGTTGATCCCGAAGGGCATCTTGCTCGTCGGACCTCCGGGCACCGGAAAGACGATGCTCGCGCGCGCCGTGGCGGGCGAAGCGGGCGTGCCGTTCTTCTCGGTCTCCGGTTCTGACTTCATGGAGATGTTCGTCGGCGTGGGCGCCAGTCGAGTGCGCGACCTGTTCGCCACGGCGCGCAAGCAGGCGCCGGCCATCGTCTTCATCGACGAGATCGACTCCATCGGACGTAAGCGCGGCGCCGGACTCGGCGGCGGCCACGACGAGCGCGAACAGACGCTCAATCAGATGCTCAACGAGATGGACGGCTTCGACCCCTCCGAGGGCGTCGTCGTCATCGCCGCCACCAACCGTCCCGACGTCTTGGACCCGGCACTCCTTCGTCCGGGCCGCTTCGACCGTCAGATCGTGGTGCCGCTGCCGGACCTAGAGGAACGCCTGCCGATCCTGGAGGTTCATTCGAAAAATAAACCGCTCGATCCCTCGGTCTCCTTGGAGATGGTGGCCCGGGGCACGCCCGGCATGAGCGGCGCGGACCTGGCAAATCTCGTGAACGAGTCGGCCCTGCACGCCGTTCGCCGACACTCCTCGACCATCGGCATGGAGGACTTCGAATCGGCGCGCGACCGCGTGATGATGGGACAGCTACGCGACACCATGGTCCTGATGGACGACGAGCGCGAGCGCGTCGCCTATCACGAGAGCGGACACGCGCTGTTGGCCTACGTCCTCGACAAGACCGATCCCCTGCACAAGATCACGATCATCCCGCGCGGGATGGCCCTCGGCGTGACGATGACGTTGCCCGAAGAGGACCGCCACATCGTGGCGCGCCAGTACCTCGAGGACTCGCTCTGCATGCGCATGGGCGGTCGCGTGGCCGAGCTCCTCGTCTACGGCGACCTGTCCACCGGCGCCGCCGACGACCTCCAGCGCAATACCGAACTGGCGATCCGCATGGTCCGTGAGTGGGGCATGTCCAAAGAGATCGGCCCGATGGCCTGGGGATCGAACAACCAGGTCTTCCTGGGCGAGGACCTCATGCACACCCGCGACTACTCGGATCACACCTCACAGGTGATCGACGACGAGGTGGAGCGAATCCTTCGCGAGCAAGAGTCACGCGCCATCGAAGTATTGACCCTGCACCGCCGCGGCCTCGAGGCCCTCACGCGCGCACTGCTCGAGCACGAGACGATCGACGGCGAGACCGCCGCACGATTGATCGACGAAGCCCACGGTGAACAGGTCCACCCCGAGGGCACGAAGACCGTCAGTTCACTCGCCGGTGTGGGCGCCGCGTCGGCGTCGAAGAAGAGTCCGACACCGACGCCGCCGGTCGCCCCGGTCACACCACCGCTGCCCGGTTGGCAGCCGCCGACCCTACCGGCCGTCTAAGCCCGAAACGACCGTCATCCCCGCCGGTCTGGTCGGCAGGGTGAGCGCCACCAACAACGTTGGTCGTGAGGCATTCACGATCATCACGACACCGCGGAGATCCGCGAGCGCCGGATCGAGGCTGCGCACACTCTCGGTCGAATCCCCCGCCAGGCGTAATTGCGCCGGATGCGACGTCGCACCTCGCAGTGTCGTGACGTCGATCGAGATCGATCGTGACGAGGTGTTGGTGAGCGTCGCCGCGTCGAATCCCCGGCCCGTGAAGTCGCCCACCAAGTACTCCGGTTCGGGCGAGGTCGGCGCGCTTAACGCGACGTCGTTTCCCGTGCCCGTCGCGAGCGCCGGAATCACCGGCTGACTCGAGGTCATCGCCACGCTCGCGTAGCCCGCCACCGGGATGGCCGGGTTGGGCGTGATCGACGCAACGGCGCTGCCGTAGGGCGGCACCGTCAACGTCTGGTTCGGCACGTGATACTTGGCCAGTGTTACCTTCAGCGTGACGTTCGCCGGCGTGGGCCCGGGATTGGAGAAGCGAATCTGCGCGGTGGCGTTGTTGGCCGTCGTGACCAGAGGGAAGATCGCCGTGGTCAGGGCCTGCTCGACGCCGGTGTTGTACGACACGGTGGGACCGGACTTCTGCAGTCCGACAATATCGAGGGTGCCGCGAAGTACGCGCACGTGAACACCGACGTCGCTCAAGTCGACGATCTCGGTGCCGAGGTCGATCTCGGCCTGGGAGTGGGCGGCGACCGCGTAACCCTGGAACCTCTGCGGGGCGACGTAGCCCGACGAGGAGAACGTCGAGACGTTGAAGACCGCGGGCGTCTCGGTGGGGTTGTAGACGCTCAGGATCGCGCTGGAACCAACGGTGGTGTCGAAGCCCGCGGCGAACCAATTCGTGATGCCCGTCGAAATGCACGGCGCCTCGCTGGTGTGGTCCTTGGTCACCTCCACGCCCACCACCCCGCCACCGCTCACCTGGGCTCCGACACCGAAGAAGTCGCCGCGGACACCGACGCTCGGATCGAACCCGTACTGCTGGTACGCGCGAAGTGTCATCTCCTGGGAAATGGCGACACCGAGGTTCGAGACGTGATCGATCGTGACCTCGTGCGAACGAGCGGTCGTATTGAGCAGGATCACGCGACCGGACTCGCCGAGTTTGTCACTCGAGAACCCGGTGCAGTACAGCGCCGTGGATTCGGCGTGGCCGTTGAGCGCGAGTGCGCTCGGCAGTTGTGAGGGATCGACGCTCGTGGCCGTGGAGCTGAGTATCCCGACGACGACCAGCACGAGCGCCAGCACCGCCAGCAACGGAACGCGACGGAAGTTATTCATCGAGTTCCCTCGCGTGTCGCGGACGCGCCGGCCGACGCCGAGCGGTGAAGAGCCACTCGAGTCGATTGATCCAACCGAATCCCAGCCATACGAGCAGCCACATCAACAATGTGAAACCCGCGAGCAGCGCGTTCAAGGGCAAACGACGAAGGACGAGCTGGCCCTCGGGCCCCACGCTGTGGCCACCCCCGCCGCTGGCCGTGGCGCTGACGTGAAAGATCGGCGTCCAGAGATGGTCGATCGCGCGCGACGCCGGTTGGCCGTTGACGTTGAGACCGAAGGCGCTCGCCGGGGCGAGGCCGGCCTGGACCGTCGCGCCGACGATCACCGGGCCCGTGTTGGACGTGCTCGAGAACACCGGCGTCGGGGCCGTCGTGCCGGCGACGCTCTCGGAGACGATGCCGTGGAAGAGCGAATTGGAGAACACCTCGACCGACTTGGTCTGGAATTCGAGCGAGAGGTCGCTCTGGCGTCCGAGCGCCGTCAACAAGACGCTCGGTACGGGGTGCAGCGGCACGGTCTGGACTCCCTGGAGTTCGGGCGCCGATGAGTTCATCACCACGATGGTCGAAATACCGGCCGGTGCGAGGAGCCGACCGAGTCGCACCGTTTGGCCCTTCAGCGCCGACTCGACCGCGTCCAAGACGACGTTGCTGGTGCCCGAGTCGGGCGTCGTGAAGAGCGAGGTCCCACCGGGCAGTCCGTTCATCGACGTCGCGGCGGCGAGGCCGGGCGCCACCGACCATCCGGCCAGGGGCAGCACCGACGGGTCTCCGAGCCACAGCACGCGGTACCCCCCGGCCGACGACGGCGCCAACGTGCTCAGCGATTCGGCGACGCTGGTCGTAGGCAGGTCGAATCGTCCACTCGCGAAGATCGCCGCGAACGGCACGGCCGCCACGATCAGCGCCGTCACCGATAGTCCCGCGGCGACCTGGCGCCACCCGAAACCGGCCTGGCGTAGGTCGTTCTCCAGGGCGCTGACGCCGAGGCCGATGAGCAACGCGAGCATCACCACGTAGAGCGCCAAGAGCACGTCGAGGTCGGGGGCGAACGAACCCATCCAGTGACGCGCGTCGAGGGCCGCAACGACGAGCGTCAGGGTCGCGATCGACGCCGCCTTCGTGGCGATGCGGCGCCGCTCACCTCGGCTGAGCAGGAGTCCGACGAGCGCCATGCCCGGCAGCAGCCAACCGGCCCAGGACAGTCCGAATCCGCCGTCGGCACCGCGCAGCAGGTTCAGAAACGACGGAACCGACCAGGGCCCGCGCGCGAGACCGAAGACGCCCAGGGCGCGGCGTCCGGCCAGCCCCACGTCGACGCTGAGGGGCAAGAGGAGAATGGCGACGTTGAGCCATATGGAACCGAGGAAGCGCCACGGACCCGAGGTGTTGACCCCTTCGTCGGTTTCGAAGAGACGTGCGAGAAACACACCGAGGACGATCAGCGTGACGACGATCAGCGTCGCCGGCGCCATCGCGGTGAGGATCGCGACGAGCATCACCGCGATCATGCGCTGGCCCGACAACGTGGTTCGCCAACCTCGGTGACCGAAGGTCACCGGTTCGCCGTAAGGCTGGGTTCGAAAGCCGGGCACGTTCATCAACTCGAAGAGCCGTCGAACGATGAACGGCAGTCCCGCCACGACGAGCAGAACGTCGACGCGGCCTTGACTGATCATGTCGAGACCGAGCGGCAACGCCATGTAGGCGAGCGCGCCAATGAGGCGAGCGCGATTAGAGACTCGCCCCTTCAAGAGTCGACTGACGCCGATCGCTCCAACCGGGATGGCGAAGATCAACATCAGGCGGACCAGGATCCCCATTCGACCGAGGACGAACGTGCCCGCGAAGGCGAGCACCGCGTACCCGGGCATGCCCGGCGAGCCGGTCCCGACGCCGTTGGGCGACCACGACGCGAAGAAGTGTCGCCACATCATCCACCACGAGTCGAGCGGCGCGAGTCGTCCGATCAACGGGAGGTGCGTCACGACGAGGTTGCGCGAACCAATGAGCCACAGCACGATGACCACGAGGACCATCACGGCCTGCGAGCGAAAGGACGTCAACACCCGAGCCGGTCGGCGACGCAGTTCCATCATCGCGCTGTCGGGAATCTCGTCGAACTCCTCGTCTTCGGAAAACGCCGCCGCGAACCCGACTGCGTCGGCGTCGAACTCGTGGGACTCGAGCGCCTCGGGCGGGAGGATGCCGCGGGCGCGGTCCAGCCCCTCGCGCGCCAACACGACGACGAAGCGCTTCAGGCGGCTCGCTCCCCCGACCTGTAATCGACGGAGCTCTTCATCGGAGAGGACCTGGATCTCGTGACGCTGGCGTCGGCGCTCACGTATCCGACGTCGGTGATTAAAGAGCCAGCGCCACGAACCGAGGATCGCGCCGGCACGGTCCGAGTCGCGACCGACGATCGCGAGGACAAACTCCATCGAATCCATCAAGAACAGCGCGAACAGGGTCGTAAAGGCGTAGCGCCGACCCCACCCGGTCGCCACCACCAACAGCTGGTGTCGGCGCTGTAGGTCCTGGCGGCTGGCGCGACGAGTACCGAGTGCGGTGACCGGCCGCTCACCGGAAGCGATGGTCTCGCGGTGTGCGACCTTGGCCGTCGGGGCCACCACGATGCGAGCACCAGCAATCTGCGCGCGCCAACAAAGGTCGAGGTCTTCACCCAGAACCGGGATCAGCGGATCGAATCCGCGCAGCGTGGCGAAGAGGTCGCTGCGCACGAGCGTGGTGCCCCCGGGCGCGACGAAGACGTCGCGCTCGAGGTCCTGTTGACCGTGGTCGATCTCGCCCAACTCCACGCGCTCGTGCACGACCCCGAATCGGTCACAGGTCTGGCCGACGTGCAACAGCACCATCGGGTCGTCGTAGGAGACGACCTTCGGGGTGACGACGCCCGCGTTCGTTCGAAAGGCCGCCTCCACCATCATCTGGACCGCGTCCGGTTCGAGACGCACGTCATCGTGACAGAAGAGGAAGAAGGCCGAGCCCTCGACCATCAGCGACGCCTCGTTGCACGCCGCCGCGAAGCCACGATTCTCGTCGAGCAGCCGGACGAAGGCGTTGGGGGCGACCGCGGCGACGCGGGCCGGGACGTGCTCGGTCTCCCCGTTCGCGACGACGAGCAGGCTTAGTTCCTCGTAGCTCTGGACCGCGAGAGAAGCGACTGCGGCTTCTAAACCCGGCCCAGAACCGGTGGTAACGACGACGGCAACGACGGCCGGAGCTCGAGATTCCATGGGCCCTTCAAGGCTACTTGGCCCCTAAAGGCCGCCTCGGCTGCTTTCAGCGATGCCTCGCCACGTTTTGTCGTCAATTCCTAGGATTCACCACGTCGCTGACGCATTTCATCGATGACGTCGCGCAAGGACACGTCGAGCGCGATTGTGGGGCGCCACTTCGTCGCGCGCCGCAGTTTCTCGTAACTGCCGCACGACACCGGGACTTCGACCGGTCGAATGAGTGACTCGTCAGTGATCAGACGAACGTGCGGTGCGATGGCTTCGACGAGACGTTGCGCTATGTCGAACAACTCGACGTCGACGCCCGAGGCGATGTTGTACACCTCGCTACTGAGCCCGTGAACAACGAGGAGTCGATAGGCGCGCACGACGTCGCGCACGTCACTGAAGTCGCGTCGCGTCGACAGGTCGCCGACGACGATTTCGTCGACGCCGTCGGCCACGGCCTGGAGCAGTCGATTCGCGATCGCCGGCACCACGAAGTCGGTGGACTGACCCGGTCCCACGTGGTTGAACGGTCGAGCGATCACGATGCGCTGGTTCCGCTCGCGAACCAGGTCGCGGGCCACGTGCTCGACCTCCACCTTGCTCGAGGCGTAGGGGTTGGCCGGCGCGACGCGAAACGTCTCCACGAGCGGTAGGTCCTCGGGCGCCACGACGCCGTAGACGTCGGCGGAACTCACGATCACGACGCTCGCCGTGGGCACGACTTCATGAACGGCGTCGAGAACGTTCTTCGTGCCCAGCACGTTCACGCGGGTGTACTCCACCGGATTCGACCATGACGCGCCGACCGCCGTCAGGGCCGCGAGGTGATAGATCGCGTCGGGCTGCACGCTCTCCAATACGGCGAGCACGCTCTTCACGTCGGTCACGTCGCATTCGCGGTCGACGCCGACGGCGTCGTCGCCGTTGGCGCGTAGGTGTCCGAGCAGGTGACGTCCGACGAAGCCGCTGGCCCCGGTGACGAGCGCCTTCATCGTCGCGCCGCCATCTCATAAGCCCTCACGTGCTGGGCGACCGAAGAGTCCCAGGTGAAGATCTCTGCTCTCTCGCGCGCGCGCCGCGCCCAGCGCGCGCGCTCGTCATCGCTCATATCGAGGGCGGTCGCGAGCACTTCGGCCAGCTGTAGAGCGTCGCCGGCGGACGCGAGCAGCGCGGCGCCGCCGGCGATCTCGGACATGACGGTATCGGCGGACGTCACGACGATCGCCCCGCAGGCGAGCGCTTCGAGGACCGGCAGTCCGAATCCCTCGCCACGCGAGGGGTACGTCACCGCTCGAGATTGGCGCATGAGGGCGGGCAGTACCGCCTCATCGACGAAGCCGAGGCGACGAATCCTCGAACGCGCGCCGTGCGCGGTGATCCGCGCCTCGATCTCCTTCACGCCCCAGCCGGGCTGTCCGGCCAGCCACAGCTCCACGTCGTCGTCACGGCGCGCGATCTCTTCGAAGGCGTCGAGTAGGACGTCGATGCCCTTACGAGGTTCGAAGGTCCCCAAGAAGAATATGTAGGGTCGTTCGGCCGCTAAGCCGAGCGCGCGCAAGAGTTCCGCGTCGCCACTCGAATCGGCGCTGAAGCGCTCGAGGTCAACGCCGAGCGTCGCCACGACCACGGGCGCGTGCTCGGGAACCTGCTCGTCCAATTGACGAGCGGTGAACTCACTGATGGTGACGAGCACGTCGGCGTGGGTCGCCGCGTAGGCGATGGCTCGACGAAAGAACGGCACCTTCGAGCGCTCGTGCCACTCGGGGTTCGTGAGAAACGTGAGGTCGTGGATCGTCACCACCGTCGGCGTCGAGGAGTGACGCGGCATCGTGTAGTGCGGCGAGTGCCACACGTCAACCGATCGCGCCGTCGAACTGCGACCGGCCACCCACGCCTCGTAGAGCAGTCGAGTGGGCCGGGCGTTGGGGACGATCGAGGCGATGTGCGTCGACGGCGACCAGTCGTGCCAGCGCAGGGTGTCGTCTCGGCGCGTGACCAGCGTCGTCTCGACGCCGGTGGCCGGAACCCGGCGCGCCAGTTCACCGATGTAGCGACCGGCCCCGGCGAGGCGCGGGGGTACGGCCGACACGTCGAGGGCCAGTTTCATCGCCACGCCACCAGGTGATCGAGGGCGACGTTGCGCCACGTGAGATCGGCCACCGATTGACGTCGAGCGGTTTGACTTTCGTAGTCGTCGCCTTCGCGCAGCGCCGCGAGCAGTCCCTCGGCGATTGACTCCACGTCGAGTGGATCGACGCGCACTACGCGCTCGTTCGACGCGACGCTGGGCGTCGTCGCACTGGCGACGACGCGAGTGCCGACGTTCAGTGCCTCGACCGGCGGCAGTCCCCACCCTTCGGCGAGTGGGACGTACGCGACGACGGTGGCGTCGCGATAGAGACCCAGTAACAGTTCGCGCGACACCAAACCCACTACGGTCGCGCCGCCGGTCTCGACCCCGCCCCAACCACTGGGGCCAACGAGCACCAGTGAGCCGAGATCGGGAATCTTGGCGGACGCGATTCTGTGAGCGGCGATGAGACGCTCGATGTTCTTGCGGGGTTCGCGCGTGCCCGCGTAGAGCGTGAACGGTCCGTGCACGCCGTGCGCGGCGAGCAGTTCGTGCACCGCCGATTCGGAGGCCGCGTTGTAGACGTCGTCGTCGACCCCGAGTCGAACGCGGTGGATCCGCGACGCGTCGATACCGACGTCGACGAGTCGATCGGCCAGTCCCGGTGAGGTGACGAGAACGCGAAGGTCTTTGCGATCAACGATCAACTTCAGTCGGCGATCGTGGAAGCGTACGCCCGTCGGCGTCGAGATTCCCGGCTCGTCACGCCACAACAGGTCGTGCATCGCGATCGAGTGCACCGCGTCGGCGGCTCCTCCCGCGAAGGGGCCGGCCATCGACGTGGCGTGTACGACGTTCGACTCCTTCGGGACGCCCAGTGGCCAGATCGGCCAGAGCCGCGATAAGAGCCGCACGCCGAAGGGCGCGTTGACACCGCGCAGCGGCAGTTCGTCATCGACCGTGGCCCCCTTGGGCCCGAGGCCGACGACGTCGAGCGACGGATCGGCCAGGTCGTGCAGCCCCGTCGCCAGGCCACGGACGTACGTCGCGATGCCGCCGGGCTGGGGCCGGCTGAGCTGCTCGATCGAGATGGTGATCGTACGCTTCACGACGTCCAGCCTCGCACGACCTCGTGGTACAGCGAGAGGTAGGCCCGCGCCGCCGTGTCCGGCGCGAAATCGACCGCGCGCGAACGCCCGGCCGCCACCATGATCGAGCGCCGCGACCCGTTGGTCCATACCTCTTCGAGCGCGTCACGAACTTCGTGATCGTTGGCGAAGAGGGCCGCGGCCCCCTCCAGGAGCTCGCGGTTGATCTCGGTCGCGCGCGCGAGTGTCGGAACGCCAGCCGAAAGCGCGGCGATGGCGAAAGACGGGAAGCGCGCGCCGTCCGAGAGGTGCATCACGACCCGGGCGTTCGCCAGTGCGTCGCGCGCGTCGTGACGGGCTCGGATCGTGATCGCGAGTCCGCTCGAGCGAATCTTCTGTCCGGCGGCCGTGCTCGCCAACGCCACGACGCGCGAACCGTGTCCCTGCGCGAAGGAAATCAGTTGCGGCGCGAGCTCGACGAAGAGGTCGTCGACGCCCGTGATGTTGACGACGAGGTCGGTGCCGTCACGGGTCACGTCGACGTGCGGCACCGCCGGCGGCACCACGACCACCCGACTTCGGGCCACGCCGAGGACACTGATGACCTCGTGACTCGCGCTACGACTCGACGCGACGAGCGTCGCGCCGCGCTGGACCGCGCGTCGAAGCTGGGCGATGCGCAGATGGGTTCGGGTTTCGCCCCGCAGTGGTCGCAGGTCGTCGACCGAGACGATCAACGGGATGTTGTGCGTCGGTGGCGTGGCGAGTCCGGCCACGTGCAACACGTCCACCGGCGGCAAGAGACCGTCGATCGAGCGTCCGCGACTTCGCCGCCACAGTGGCGACCAGAGTGCGCGAAGGGCGAGGTGCGTCTCGTTGTTCGTGGCCGAGGTGCGCGAGCGAAAGCGCACCAGATCGCACTCGCCGGTGCGGTCGAGCGCGTCGGCCAGATCGGTCATCGAATTGCCCAGCGACTCGAGCGAACCGTCCAGGTCCAGTCCGACGCGAAGGTTCGAGGGACTCACGAACCAAGCGCCAACGTTCGCATCGCGCTCGTCCAGGACGGCCACAACTTGGTGGCCCACCCGCCGAACTCTTCGGTGCTCGTCGCCACGAGTCCGATCTGCTCGTCGGCGTTCAGCAGGATCAGGGCTCCGCTCTTGCCGAAGTGTCCAAAACTCGACGCGGGCCAGTTCCCCATCCAGTGATGTTTGTCACCTTGAATCTCCGGACCGAGCCCCCACGGACACGGTGAGAATCGACCGAAGCCCGGCACGAATCCGCCGAGTTGCGGGGCGTAGGTCGTGATGAGGTGGTCGCGCGTCGCTTTGGTGATGCCGTCCGGTCGGAGCCACGCGACGGCGAACCGGGCCAGATCATTCGTTGAACCGACGACGCCGGTCGACGGTCGATCCTCCAGCCGGGTGCTCGTCATGCCGAAGGCGCGAAAGACCCGTTGTTGCAACCAATTGTCGGCCGTGTTCTCGCCGAGGATCGACGACACGGCGAGGTCGATGCCGTAGTTCGAGTAGATCCGCTGGGTCCCGACTTCGACCACCGGATCGCCCTCTTCGAGTCCCAACCCACTGCTGTGCGAGAGCAAATTGGCGAGCGTCGAGCCGGGCGGGCCGACCGGCTGATCAAAACGTTGTAGTTCCCAGTCGCGCTCGACGCCGAAGGCCAACGACACGGCCATTTTGGAGACCGACGCCCACGCGCGAACCTCATTGAGATCGCCCTCTTCGGCGATCCTCTCGACCAAGCCGTCCTTCAGTGACAAGAGCACCATCGAGGGCGTGCCGGGCCACCCGTCGAGAAGGGAGTTCGTGCTCACAACACCCGATGATACCGAAGGCCCCGTAGAGTCTCGAGGGTGATAACGGTTCTCAGCGGTGGTGTGGGTGCGGCGCGACTGTTGGCCACGTTGAGCGACACGCTCGACCCCAGTGAGATCACCGCGATTGTGAACGTCGGTGACGACCTCACTATGCACGGACTCACGGTCTGTCCCGACCTCGACACGATCATGTACACCTTGGCCGGTCTCAACAACCACCAACTCGGCTGGGGCCTCGAAGGTGAGAGTTGGCGAGTGATGCAAGAGCTCGACGCCCTGGGCGGCGAAGCCTGGTTCCGACTGGGTGATCGCGACCTCGCCACGCATCTCTATCGCTCACAGCGTCTCGCTCACGGCGCCACCAAAACTGAGGTCACCGCCGAGCTGTGCGATCGATTGGGCGTGCGCGTTCGGCTCCTACCGGTCACCGACGACGCGCTCGCCACGTGTTTCGACACCGATCTCGGTCGAATGAGTTTTCAGGAGTACTTCGTGCGCCACCACCACGACGTCGCGGTCAGCGCGATCGACATCGTCGGCGCCGACGAGGCATCGGCGTCGAATGAGGTGCTCGAGTCCCTTCGCGACGCCTCGAAAATCGTGATCGCGCCGTCCAATCCGCTGATCTCCATCGATCCAATACTGCGCGTTCGTGGGGTGCGCGATCTCCTCGAGCAGCGCCGCGACGTCGTCGTCGGAGTCTCACCGATCATCGACGGTCACGCCCTGAAGGGTCCGGCCGATCGACTGCTGGCCGAGCTCGGACACGAGGTGTCCTGCCTCGGGGTGCTCGACTTCTACAAGGGACTGATCGGTACGTGGATCATCGACGAGGCCGACGCCACTCGGGCCGACGCGGTACGCAGTCGCGGCGTCGATGTCGTGGTCACGACCACGATCATGGCCGAACCCGAGAACGCCCGACGACTGAGCGCGGCGGTGCTGGCGTGAACGAACTGCGCGTCATTCCCCTGCCGTCGGTCGCGATGGTGAAAGAGGGTGACGATCTCGTTGCGATGTTCCTCGAGGCGCTTGATGCATCGGGACTGTCGCTCGAACACCGAGACCTCGTCATCGTGACCAGCAAGGTGGTGTCGAAGTCGGAGGGCCAGGTCGTCGACTTCGACGGCACCGAGGAACACAAGGCGTCGTTGATCGAGGGCGAGTCCGCACGGATACTGCGCCGCCGCGGGCCGCTTCGCATCACCGAGACGCATCACGGTTTCATCAACGCCAACGCGGGGATCGACCTCTCGAACACCGACGACGGCACGGCCGTGCTGTTGCCCAAGGACCCGGACCGCTCCGCGCGACGGTTCCGAGCGGAGATCCAACGACGCTGCAGCGTCGAAGTCGCGGTCATCATCACCGACACGTTCGGTCGGGTGTGGCGCGTCGGTGTCACCGACGTGGCGATCGGTTCGGCCGGCGTGAAACCGGTACTGGATCTTCGCGGCACGAACGACGCCACCGGCCGGGTCCTCGAAGTCACCGAGGTCGCGATCGCCGACGAGATCGCCAGCGCGGCCAATCTGGTGCTCGGCAAGGCCGAAGCGACACCGTTCGCGATCCTTCGCGGTCTCGACGACGCGTACTTCGGTGACGGTTCGATCAAAGAAGACGCTCTCCGTCGCTTGAACGAAGACCTCTTTCGCTGACTACACCCCGCCGAGGCGTACTTCGCCCGACAGTTCTGAGGCCGGCGCCACGTGCACATTCGCGCCCACGACGCACGTCGCGCCCAACTGGGAGTAGCGCCCGATCACCGCACCGGGTCCGATGATGGAAGAGCGTATGACGCAGTTACTCTGCACGATGGCCCCGGGCAAGAGCACCGCCTCTTCGAGGACCACGTGAGCGCCCACGACGCAGTCACTGTCGACGACTGAATTAGTGAGCGTCGCCGAGGCGTCGACGGTCGCCGAGGCGTGACGCCACGAACAGTTCACGATGTCGCTGAACACGTGCATTCCCTGACGACCGTTCAAGATGTCGACGTTCGCCTGCAGGTAGGTCTGGGGCGTCCCGGTGTCGAGCCAGTACGCGCCGTCGACCATGGCGAAGAGCTCGCCAGCGGCGGCGAGCGCCGGGAAGGTGTCACGCTCGACACTCACCCGGCCCACGGCCGCGATGCGATCCAGCGCACGCGGCTCGAAGATATAAGTCCCGGCGTTGACGTTGTTCGTCGGCGCCTCGTCGCGCGGTGGCTTCTCGACGAATGCGATGACCCGACCGTCCGACGTCGTCGGCACGACGCCGAATCGCGAGGGGTCGTCGACGGGATGCAGGGCGATCGTGGCCTCTCCGCCGTGGTCGTGATGGAACGCCCTCAACGTCGTGATGTTGAGGTCGGTGAGCACGTCACCGTTCACCACGAGGAACGTCTCGTCGAAGCCAAATTGGGTGGCGGCGAAGCGAATGGCGCCGGCGGTGTCGAGGGGTTCGGGCTCGACGGCGTAGTTCACGCGCACGCCCGCGATCACGTTGCTCGGGTAGGCCTCGGTGAACTGCTCCGGGAGATAGCCCAGGGAGAGCACCGTATCGGTGACGCCGTGGCGCGCCAACCATTCGAAGACGCACTCGATCATCGGTACACCGACGAGGGGCAACATCTGTTTGGGCGTCTCGTAGGTGAGCGGCCGTAGACGCGATCCCTTGCCGCCGACCAGAATGATCGACTTCAAGCTCAGCCCTTCGGCGTCGTCGTCGTGGTGCTCTTGATCGTGGTGGTGGTCGAGCCGGACTTCACGGTCGTCGTCGTGGGCGGCGTCGTGACGGTCGTCGTCGACGTCACGGTCGTCGCGTCAGCGACCATCTCTTCGTTGGTCAACTTCCCCGGCGCCTTCGGCGTCACGCCGACCGGATCAAAGGCCATCGTGATTCGAATTTCGGGCGCGAACTTGATGGTCGCGGGATTGGTCGTGATGGTCGGCTTCTTCTGGCCGAACGTCGTCCAGTAGGCGTAGCTGACCTTACCGGCCTGGCCCGGATAGAGCGTGCCCTTGCCGGTCGGGCAGGCCTGTCCGTTGGTGTAGGACGTCTTGGGGTTCGACGCACCAAGTTGGTTCTTCGGGATATTCATCTGAGTCGAACTGATGAGGAGACCGGGATACTCGTTGCCGAACTGCGCCAACGTCGCGTTATTGCCGGAGTCGGCCGCGGAGACCGGACTGATCTTGAGCACGTCGGCCGTCAGCGCGTACATGCCCTGAGCCTTCAGCGTGGTATCGGTCGACAGGAACGGCAAGTTCTTGCCGCAGGCCTGAATCGAGAGGGCGGCGAACCAGGTGGTGCCGATCTTGGGCGCGACGCCCGCGGGGTTCTTGGGCGGGTGCTCGTACTCATAGCGTGCGAAGACGGTGGCGACCAGGCCCAGGACCACGATGACGACGAGCGCCCCGTAGAAGTTGCCGGGGCGCGTCTTTTTGTAGGCCTTGCCGCCTCCCGACGCCCCGACCCTACTTACCCATCTGCCTGTTGCGCTCTTAGCCACGGAGGCAACGCTACTAAAGAATGGGACGTCGAAAAGTCGCTCCGCGTAGGGGCGGAGGGATTCGAACCCTCACTGGAGGCGGTTTAAGCGCCTTGCCTCTGCCAATTGGGCTACGCCCCCGTACACGGATGTTGCGTCGTAACCGTAATGCATTGTAAAGAGTTTCTAAACTCCTTAATTTCATAAAACGGCTAACTAGGCTGTTTTTATGATTCGCGTGCGTCGTCGGGGCACGACTCGATCAACTCCCCTCGTTGTGCTGGCCTTCAGCGTCGCCTCGTTGATCGTCACGCCCGTTGCCGCGCACGCGGCGAGCATCACCCAGACCCAGGCCATGATCGAGGCGCTGACCAACCGACTCTCGCGCCTCGAAAAGACCAGCGAAATCACGTCCAACCAGTACGACGCGGACCGGGTCAAACTGGCGACGATCACCGCGAACATCAAGAATCTCCAGGGTAAGGAAAAGGGCAAGCGCGCCGCGATCAAGGTGACGCAGAAGGCACTCGTCGCGGACATCGTGCGCGCCTACGTGCTCGGCGCCTCGGACGCGCAGATCATCGCGCTCTTCAACCAGAACGCGACCCAATTCGGCTCGCGCACGGTCTACGAGAACGAGGTCATCGGCAACCTCAACCAGTTGAAGCACGAGTACCAGAAGGAGAAGATCTCACTCGACACCACCATTCGACTCGTCGGCATCCAACGGGTTGACGCCGGTCGCCAGACCTACGCGATGTCCCGCTTGCTCTCGCTCAACATCTACAACACCGACACGACACAAAGAACCCTCCACAAAATGACCCTCGCCTTGAAGGGTGAGATCATCACCTACGAGATCCAACAGGGCGTCGTGGCCGCGAAGAGCCACGATCTCGCGGCCGAAGAGACCGCGATCACCGCCGCCTCCGCGGTCGGTGGACAAAACGCGGCGAATGAAGTGACCAAAGCCATCGAGCAGGCCTCTCAGACGATCACCCTCGTCGACGTCGGCAGCACCGCCCAGGGTCTGGCGGCGGTCAAGGCCGCCGAATCTCAGATCGGCGTGCCCTACGTCTGGGGCGGCGAGACGCCCTACCGGGGCTTCGACTGTTCGGGCCTCGTCCAGTGGGCCTGGGCCAAGGCCGGCATCCAGATTCCGCGCACGACCGAGTCGCAGTGGCCCGACCTGGTCCACGTGCCCCTGAACGATCTCCAGCCGGGCGACCTCTTGTTCTACTTCAACCTCGACGGCGACAACGCCGTCGACCACGTCGTGATGTACGTCGGCAGCGGTCCCTACGGCTCCAGCACCGTCATCGCCGCGGCCTACACCGGCACGAACATCGGCTACGAGCCAGTCTTCACGAACGGACTAGAAGGCGCCGCGCGGCCCTAAGTCGAATCAGTTGTCGCGAACGGCGTTGGATTTCGCCGAGAGGACGCTGGCACCAACCTTGTTCGTCGCTCGCACTTCGAAGGAGTAGTGCAGTTTCTTGTTGAGTCCCTTGAAGCTGCACGTCATCGAGCTCGTGACGCAGGTCTGGGCCTTGGGGAGCGACACGACGGTGTAGGACGTAATCGCGCTACCACCGTCACTCGACGGTGCGCTCCAACGCACGGTGATGACGCCCTTCTTGTCGGCCGCCGTGACGTGTCGCGGCGCCGAGGCGACCATGGTTGGTGCAACGCCCGAGGAGTTCACCACGAAGAGTTGAATGCTCTTGC
This sequence comes from Acidimicrobiaceae bacterium, assembly GCA_003155915.1. Classification (GTDB taxonomy): domain Bacteria; phylum Actinomycetota; class Acidimicrobiia; order Acidimicrobiales; family RAAP-2; genus RAAP-2. The sequence goes on from PMFA01000016.1 coordinate 71,025, forward strand.
TCGCGTCGGCGTAGGAGCCCGCGACGCCGCAACTGCCGTCAGCGCTGCACGACACCTGGTAGATCGAGCCCAAGCCACCCTTGTTGAGCGACGACGTGCCGGGAACTTCGATCGGACTTGACCACACATTGGAGGATTCGTTGACCAAGAAGACTTGGGCGTTGTTGCCGCCGTCGGTGTAGGTACCACCCGCGCTACACGCGCCCGCCGCACTGCACGAGATCGAGTCGAATGCCGCACCGGCGTTGTCATTCAAAGTTTGCACGCCCGGAATCTCCGACGCGGGACTCCAGACGTGATTCGCTTCGTCGTCGACGAAGGGCTGCGCGATTCCCTTCGCGTCAGCGAACCCACCAATGGCGCTGCAGTTGCCCGCGGACGGACACGCGATGCCGCCCAAACTATTACTGAGGCCGCTCCCGAGAAGTTGCGTCGCGAAAAGTTGGGTCGCGCTGGCCCACACGCCGCCGACCTCATTGATGATGAAGGCCTGGGACTGACCCGACGTATCCAAGTAGTTTCCGCCGGCGGCGCAGTCTCCGGGGGCGCCACACGACAGCGCGGTCAACGCGGCTTCGTTGACGCGACTCAGCGCCGCGACGCCCGGTATCGCCTCCACGGGGCCCCAGAGACCGTTGTTCTCATTGATGAGAAACGGCACCAAGGTCGTGCTCGTCGCACTCAGGACCAGAACGTCGCCACCGGCCACGCACGTCGTCGCCGACGCGCAGTCGAGGCCACCGACGATGGCGATGCCACTCGGATTGAACGACGCCGATCCCTGTGCTTCCACCGGCGCAGCCCATACGCCATTCGTCTCGGTGAAGATGATCGGCTGGGCGCTCTGCGTGACGTGGTCAACGAAGGAACCGAGGCCGACGCAGTTGGTGGCCGACGTGCACGAAAGCGTGCTCATCTCGCTGGCGTCTTCGACGCTCAAGATCGTAAAGTCTGGCACTTCGGTCGGGAACCCCCACGTTCCGTTCACCTGGTTCAGGACGAACGTGTGCACGATCGTTGCGCTATCGGTATAGGAGCCTTCCGCGGTGCAACTTCCGGCCGCGGGACACGAGATCGCGATAATTCCCGCGGCCCCTCCCGCGTTGAGCGCCGCGGCCACTTCCGTGGCACTCCCCCACACGCCGTTGGTCTCTTGCGAGACGAAGGCCTGTTGCGCGGTCGAACCGTCCGTAAAGGTTCCGCCATTGACACAGTTACCCGACGACGTGCACACGATGGGACCCGGGGCTGCCGTGGACTGATTCAATGTCGCGAGTCCGGGCATCTCTATGGCGTTCGTCCAGTAGGCGTCCGCGCCCGCGTTGGCGATTGAAAAAAGGTTGAGACAGAGCACCGCGCTCACGGCGGACACGACCATGAGCAATCGGCCCCAACGGGGCCCCGAGTGATGGCGCATGATCGGTAGTACGTACTTCGCACGCGAATCGATCATTGCCAACTCCTCGCGCGCACCATTTTGGCCCCGTCGGACGCGAGAATAGCAAAGTGCTCAAATTCACAGTTCTGGAATGTGACCGCCGACGGGCTGACGCGGGCTCAGTCGCGTCGCGGCAAGAGCCAGTCGGCGACGAGTTCCGGAGCGCGGTCGCCCCACTCCTCGGCCGTGATGGCGTAGCGCGCGTGGTCTTCCCACGCGCCGTCGATCTCGAGGTAACGCTCGGCGATTCCTTCGAAGCGAATGCCGAGCTTCTCGACGACCCGTCGTGAGGGGGCGTTGCGCGGAATGATGTTCACTTCGATGCGGTGCAATTTCAGTGACTCGAAGGCGTACTGCAAGAGCACGACGACCGCCTCGGGCATCAGACCCTGACCGGCGACGGCCTCGTCGATCCAGTACCCGACGAAGGCCGACTGCAGTGGCCCGCGCTGGATTGAGGACAGCGTGATTTCGCCGAGGAAGCGACCGTCTTGGAAGATGCCGAAGCCGAAGCCCGTGCCCAGTTGGCGTTCGCGTTCTCGAATCGCACAGCGACTCACGAAGCTGCGTTGGTCGTCGGCCAGGTGCGAGGCGTGCGCCGACCTCGGCTCCCACTTCAAGAGCCAGTCGCGACACCTCGTGCGAACTTCGTACCAGCCGTCGTAGTCCTGCTCGGTCATCGTGCGCAGTACTATTCGCCGGCCGTGCAGGGAGATGGGCGAATAAATGGCTGTTCGTGTGCTCACCGTGATCGAGTCCTCACTCACCCATCGTTACAGGTCGCGGGTCGACGCGCATTTCACGCATCAAGGAGCGAATCGGTGATGCCGTCGAGAATGTCGTTCTCCGAAGTGAGTAACTCGTTCGCCCCCAGGCGGCCCATGACCGCGGCGAGCACGTAGAGACCGGCGTGGAGCACGTCTTCACGCCCTTTGACCATTCCCGGGCGGGCCAATCGAACTTCCGGCGACTCCGCGCTGAGCCGGTCACGCCAGAGTTCGACGGTCGCCAACGTGATCCGGCGATGGTGCACCGCAGCGCGGTCGTAGTGCGCGAGGCCGGCGTCGAGTTGGGCGAGCGTGGAGACGGTACCGGCCAGCCCCACGAGTCGGACGTTTCCCACGAGTGGGGCGAACTCCGGTACTTGGGCCCAGGCGCGACTCAGTTCGGCCTCGATCATCTCGCGCGCCGCGGCGTCGCTCGCGCCACTCACCATGCCCTTGCCGAGCGCTCGCTCGGTCACGCGCACGCAGCCCAATTGCATGGAATAGCTCAGGAGGACGCCGTCGATCTTCGTCGCCAGTTCGGTCGAGCCCCCTCCCACGTCGACGATCACCGTCGAGCGATCATCCGGGGGCAATCCCGTCGTGGCGCCGACGTAGGAGAACGCGGCCTCCTCGTTGCCGTCGAGGATCCTCACTTCCACGCCGGTTCGACGACGCGCCTCTTCAAGAAAGTCCTCGCCGTTGACGGCGTCGCGCACGGCCGACGTCGCCACGAGCAGTCCGCGAGCGACGCCCACTTCGTCCATCATCGTGCGGTACTCGCTCAAGACGTCGTAGGAACGTTGCATCGCCTCGGGTACCAACGTCCTCGAGGCGTCAACGCCCTGACTGAGTCGGGTGATCCGCGCCTCTCGACGCAGCGCCTCGTTGCGTTCGTTCACGATCAACAGTCGTGTGGAGTTACTGCCGCAGTCCAGGGCGGCCACGACCTCAGTCACGAACGTCCTCGAGCGTCAACTCCGGAAGTTCGATTTCGTTCGCCACGAGTTCGCCGACGGGATCACTCGCGCCCACGAGGTGGTTGGCCAGATGTGCGTGCAGGCACTTCACGCCGACGCGCGTGCCGCCGACACCGCCGCTCGGCTGCGCGCCGCCGGTGCGCACCGTGGCGAGGCGGCGGCGCGCGGCGTACTCCTCGTGCGTCCTTGCCAACGCGTCGCCCTCGACGAGGTCTTCGAAGCGGTGGACGCCCCCGTTGCCTTCAAGTCGGCTCACGGCTTCGTGGATCGCCGGGTCGACGAGCCAAAAGAGCGTGGGCATCGGCGTGCCGTCACGTAGGTGCGGTTCGTTCTCGATGACGACCGGACGTCCGTCGAGTCGTCGCACGACGACCGCGCAGCGTCCCGAGAGGGGTCGACCGAGGTACTCCTCAACGACGGCGATGTCGCCGGGCGACGCGTCGCGGAAACTCAACGCCAGAACTCAAGGGTGCGCACGAGGCGCGAAAGAAATGCCTTCGCCGAGGAATGGTGCCTCGACGTCGTCGAATGGCCCGGCGTCACCAGGGACGAAACCGACGAGGGTGAGACGAGGGGCTGCAGTCCGGGGTCGCCGATGCTTTGATCGACGTCGTTCGGTCCGATGCCCGGCAGGACTTGGATCAAACTCTGACCCGTCGAGACGAGCTGGTACTGCTCTCGCGCGAGCAGGATTGCGGCCGATTTGGAGTCGATTGACTTCGCCTGGAGCGTGAGGGCACGCTGCTGACTCTTGATCGCGTTGATCTGGGCGCTCGTCGAGTTGAGTTCGCTCTGCTGATGCCAGATTGCCGACAGCGGGAACCACCCGACCAGCATCACGATCGCCGTCACGACGGCGAGGGGCACCATCCAGTGGTTGCGATCACGAGTTACGAAGCTATTTGAAGCTGACACCTGCCGCCCCCGACAAAGACGTTGCACCAAGAAAACGGGCCTGATCCCCGAGTTGTTCCTCAAGTCTCAGCAATTGATTGTACTTCCCCACTCGCTCGGTGCGTGCCGGTGCGCCACTTTTTATCTGTCCGGCGTCCGTCGCGACGGCGAAATCGGCGATTGTGGTGTCTTCGGTTTCGCCGGAACGGTGCGAAATCACAACACTGTAACGATTTTCGATGGCTAAACGAACCGTGTCGAATGTCTCACTGAGCGTACCGATCTGATTCAACTTGATGAGGATCGAGTTCGCCACGCCGAGGTCGATTCCCTTTTGCAAAAATTCGGTGTTCGTCACGAAGTTGTCGTCACCGACGAGTTGTAATTTCTCGCCGAGTCGCGTGGTCAACTTGGCCCAACCGTCCCAGTCCTGTTCGGCCATGCCGTCTTCGAGCGAGACGATCGGATAGCGACCGACGAGGTCGACCCAGTAGTCGACCATCTCATCACTCGACAGCACTCGACCTTCGCCGTCGAGGTGATAGGCGCCGTCGCGGTAGAACTCCGACGCCGCCGGATCCAGCGCGATGGCGATGTCGCGTCCCGGCGTGCGACCGGTCGACTCGATCGCTTCGACGAGCACCTTCACCGCGGTCTCGTTGTCCGGCAGGTCCGGACCGAAACCGCCCTCGTCGCCGACGAGCGTCGAGAGCCCGCGCTTGGCGAGCAAGTTCTTCAGCGCGTGGTAGGTCTCGGCTCCCCACTGCAGCGCTTCGGAGAACGTCGACGCGCCGATCGGCATGAGCATGTACTCCTGGAAGTCGATCGAGTTCATGGCGTGCATGCCACCGTTCACCACGTTCATCTGCGGGACCGGAAGGACGTGGGCGTTCACCCCGCCGAGGTACTGAAAGAGTGGCCGGTTACTCTCCATGGCGGCCGCCTTCGCCGTCGCCAACGACACCGCGAGGATCGCGTTCGCGCCGAGACGCGCCTTGTTCGGCGTGCCGTCGAGATCGATCATGGCGAAGTCCACGGCGCGCTGGTCTTCGGCGTCAAAGCCCTCCAGCAGGTCCCTGATCTCGCCGTTCACGAAGTCGACCGCGTGCTGCACGCCCTTGCCGCCCCACGCGTCGCCACCGTCGCGTAGTTCGACAGCTTCGCGGCTTCCCGTCGAGGCACCGGACGGCGACACGGCCCGTCCCGAGGCACCTGATTCCAGGTGGACGTCGACCTCGACGGTCGGATTTCCTCGCGAATCAAGAATTTGGCGTCCCAGAACAATTTCAATGGCGCTCATTACGCTTCTCCTCTTGCTTGTTGACTACAGGTTACTAGGCGCCCGAAATCACTCAAGAAGTCGCTTCGACGATGCGTATCTCGTCACGCAACTGACGCGCGCGTTCACGCAGCACACCCTCTAAATCGACACCGGCCCACTGCGCCATCTCCACGAGCGCCACGATGGCGTCGCCCCACGTGCTCTCCACGTCCGAGCTGGACTGCGCGTCTTCGGCCCCCACGTGCGCCAACGACAGTGAGTGCACCGCGTCGATCGCCCTCGTGCGTGATCGCTCGCCGTCACCGCGAAGATCGACCAGCGCGGCCTTGCGCAGCAGCTTCGTGTACAGGATCAGCGCCGGCAGTTGCCACACGATGCCGTCAGTCACGCTCTCGCGACCCTTCTCGTCGCGCTTCAGAATCTCCCAGCGCGCCGCGACGTCATCGGAACCGTTCACCCGCACGTCACCGAAGACGTGCGGGTGGCGACCATTCAGCTTGTTGCGCACGGCGTCGGCGATGGTGGCGAGATTGAAGATCTCCTCCTCGTCGCCCAGTTCGGCGTGAAAGACGATCTGGAACAGCAGGTCGCCGAGTTCTTCTTCCACGTGGGTCGCCTCGGCACTGCCGTGACCGTCTTCGACGCGCACGAACGCTTCGAGCGCGTCGAGCGTCTCGTAGGCCTCCTCGAGCAAGTGCCGCGTCAGGGACGCGTGCGTCTGCTCCTGGTCCCACGGACACTCGGCGCGCAATCGACGCATGAACGCGACGAGGTCGTCCATGGCCTCGCCCGCCGTGCGAAGTCCGTCGATCCACAGGGACGTCAGGTGGTCGACGTCACCGAAAGAGACCAGTTCGTCCGCGGACAGTTCGACGATGACCTCATCGCTCAGTCCGACGTGATGCAGCACCGTGACGACGGTGGATTTCGGAAGCCGATCGGCGACGCTCGCCAGTATCTCCAACGAGTAGGTCTGCAAGACCAACAAGGGACCGGGGCCGCGCAGCGCTTCGACGTTGGCGAGCGCGTCAACGACGCGCAGCCCACTCGCCATCGGGTCGCGCCCGAGCGCGGCGCACGCGACGTCGATGACCGAGACGGCGGGCTCGAGCACCGTCGTGACGTCCGAACAAGCCATTAGGAGTTCAACCGTTCGCTCGGCCACCACCGGCGAACCGGGCACGGCGTAGACCACTTCTCCATCCGGAGCGCTGCGCGCCAGCTCGATGAGGTCGGACACGATGGCTTCGTAGAGCGCGTCGAAAGAGTCCGCGCGCTCATAGAACTCGTCGTAGCTGGCGACGTCGGGGAACGCCGCCGCCGCCGGGTGAACGCGGGTCCTCAGGCGAACGACCGGCGCTTCACGCAAGAGGTCGAAGGTCCGGCGCGTTATGAGTTCGGCGTCACCGGGACCGAGTCCGACGACTCGAAGGACGGGCTTCACTTATAGGTCGAAGCGCCGACGCCCAGGTTCGAGATTGTCGTCGAACCAACGTCACTGCTCGAGGGCGCGGCCGGCGCGAAGACCTCCGGGCCACTCGAGCCGAGTCCCCAACGACCGAAGGAGGGGTCGATCGCGATCACCGAGTAGTAGTAGAGGATGCGTTCCTTCTCGGTGTTGGCCGCGGTGGCGTTCGCGGTCTCGAGGTCGCTCAGGACCGCGCTCTCGGCCTGGGCGAAGGGCGTGGGCGTGCGCTTGGTGGGCGCGACGAACAGGTCGGCCTCGGCGTTGTCGTAGGTGATCTGTTCCGGCGTCGTGGGAAACGTGTTCAGGGGCGTCGACGCCGTGGCCGTGCGCACGCCGCTGAAGGAAGAACTCGTGGGTCCGAAGCAGCCGTAGACACCACCCTTCGACGCGGACGGGTCGGCCGAGAACTTCTTCGCCAGTTCCGCGACGCTCATCCCCTCGGACTGGGCTTCGTTGAAGTTCGTGATCTGCGTCGGATCGACGACGGCCACGCTCACGCAGATCGTGTCGTAGTTCGCGGTGTGCGTCGAGTAGTACTTCTTCATCGAGGTCACCGTGAGCGGCACCGTCGTGTCGAGTTTGGCGACGAGATCGAGCGAGGCCGCCTGCGAGGCGATCTCGAAGGTGCGCATCTCGGCGGGCATCTCGGCGAGCGCCTGGGCCGAGGTTCCGGTGCACGGCGTGCTCTGAGAGGCCGAGGCGGCGCTCAGTTCACCCAGGAGCGACGAGCGAGCCTTGGCCAACACCGCGGCGTCGGGGTGGAACTTCAACGTCGTCGTGGCGTAGTGGTCAATGGCCAAACCTTCGACGCGCAGATTGGCCCACGCCGCGGCGCCACTGGCGCCCATCGAGGCGCCCCCGGCACCCGGCGCGAAGCTCGCCGATCCGAGGAGCGTGACGTAACAGTCCAACGTTGCGTTCGAAGAAATCGCTGACAGTTCACTGCGAAAGGTCGAACTCGCGACCGTCGAGCCGTTCACCGAGATTCCCGATGCGTTATTACTCAAGCCGTAGAGCGTGGCTCCGAGCAGGGCGATGACCAACAGAGCTACGAGACGGCGCACACACTCAGCCTAGTAAATCAGGCATTGGCCTCTTCGGCCACCGCGACCAGGGTGGCCAGCAACTCGAGCAGCGCGTGCGGCGTCGCCCCCTCGTTCGACACCTCGACGCGCAGTTCCTTCGTCCCTTCGTCGTAGGCCCGTGAGCCGAGCGTTCGTCGCACCCGCATCTGCTGGCTGAACGAGAGATCGAGTGGCGCGACTTTGACGACGGGCTTGGTGCGGATGCCGACCCGCGCGGGCAGCACGACGACTGAATTCACGCCGTGTTCGATGCACACGAGGCGCAGTTCGCCCAGCTCGAGCAGGCCCTGGGCGGGCGCGGGCAATGGTCCGTAGCGGTCCAGCCATTCGTCACGCAGGTCGTGGAGTTCGTCAAACGTCGTCACGCCCACCAGTCGGCGGTAGGCCTCGAGCCGGGCGTCGTCGGCTTCGACGTAGCCCTTGGGCAGGTGCGCTTCGCCGGGCACGTCGAGATTGACCTGCACGACCTCGGGCACGACGAAGCCCTTCGCGTCGGCGACCGCTTCGGCCACCAGTTGTACGTAGAGGTCGTAGCCGACCGCGGCGACCGGACCCGACTGGTCGTGACCGAGGAGATTGCCGGCCCCGCGGATCTCGAGGTCGCGCATGGCGATCTTGAAACCACTGCCGAGCGCGGTGTTGTCACCGATCGTTCGCAGGCGCTCGTAGGCGGTCTCGGACAGGACCTGATCGGCCGGGTGGAAGAGATAGGCGTAGGCGCGCTGGCCACTTCGACCGACGCGCCCGCGCAGTTGGTGCAACTGTCCGAGACCGAGGCGTTCCGCGCGGTCCACTATCAACGTATTGACCGTGGGCAGGTCGATGCCCGACTCGACGATCGTCGTGCACACGAGCACGTCGAAGCGACCCTGCCAGAAGTCGACCATCACCCGTTCGAGCGTGCCCTCGTCCATCTGTCCGTGCGCGACGGCGATGCGCGCGTCGGGCACGAGCTGTCCGAGTCGTCGCGCCACCTGATCGATGTCCGAGACCCGGTTGTGGACGAAGAAGACCTGACCTTCGCGCAAGAGCTCTCGTCGCATCGCCTCGACCACCGCCGCCTCGTTGTACTCGCCCACGTGCGTGAGGATGGGCCGGCGGTCGGCGGGCGGCGTCGTGATCATCGAAAGGTCGCGGATGCCGACGAAGGCCATCTCGAGGGTTCGCGGGATCGGGCTGGCGCTCAGGGTCAAGACGTCCACGCCGATCGAACGGGCCTTGATCGCCTCCTTGTGCGTCACGCCGAAGCGTTGCTCCTCGTCCACGACGAGGAGTCCGAGGTCCTTGAAGCCGACGTTCTCAGACAGCAGTCGGTGCGTGCCGATGACGACGTCGACGCTGCCGTCTTTCAGGCCGGCCAGCGTCTCTTTGGTCTCGGCGTCGTCGACGAAGCGACTGAGCATCGTCACCCTGACCGGAAAACCGGCGAAGCGATCGCTAAACGTGGCGAAGTGTTGGCTCGCGAGCAGCGTCGTCGGTACCAGAATCGCCGCCTGCTTACCGTCCTGGACCGCTTTGAAGACGGCGCGAATGGCGACTTCGGTCTTGCCGAAACCAACGTCAGCGCAGACCAGCCGGTCCATCGGACGCGCCAGTTCCATGTCGGCCTTCACGTCCTCGATCGCCTGGGCCTGGTCGGCGGTCAACGTGAAGGGGAAGAGGTCCTCCATCTCGCGCTGCCATTCGGTGTCGGCGCCGAAGGCGTGTCCGACGGCGACGTTGCGCTGGCGATACAGGTCCACCAACTCTTGGGCGACTAAGAACGCCGCGGCGCGCGCCTTGGCGCGGGTCTTTTGCCATTCGGCCCCACCCATGCGCGAGAGCGCGGGGTGCTCGCCGCCCGAATACGGCGTCAGGGCGTCGATCATCTCGGTCGGCCAGTAACTACGCCCGTCCTTGAACTCCAGGATCAAGTAGTCGCGCGTTGTGCCGTTGATCGCCCTCGTCGTCGTGCCCGAGAACCGCGCCACGCCGTGTTGGCGGTGCACGACCAGACTGCCGACGGCGAGGTCGTCGAAGAACCCGTCGACGTTGCGCGCGCGAGTGCGCGCCGCTCGGTGCACGCTCCGCCTCCCGGTGAGGTCACTCTCGCTCCACACGACGATCTCCGGGTCATCGATGCTGAAGCCCGACGCCAGCGAGCTCTCGAGCACGCTGAGGCGCACGTCGAGCACCCTGGTGGCGTCGGTCGTGACCTCCAACCCTTCGCCGCGCAGTTGGTCGGCCATGCGCTCGACGGCCGCGGCGTTCGACGTGAGCACCACCCCTCGACGTTTCGTCGACCACCCACGAACGTGCGCGGCGATGCGCGCAGCGTCGCCCTGGACGATCGGCGGCGACGTGAGATTGAGCGAACCGGTCGTCCCGGCGAGCGACGCGTCCAACGCGACGTCGATACGTCCTTCGAGGACCCGCGACCAGTCCGCGTGCAACAGTGGGATCTGCGACGTCGCCTGCCAGGTCGCGGCCACCGCGTCGGTCAGTTCGCGCTCTTCGTCGAGGAGGTCGGCCAATCGGCTCGACACGCGATCCGGTTCGACCACGACCACGGTGGCGTCGTGGACTTCATCGAGCAACGTCCGCTGCTCATCCACGAAGAGGGGCATCCAGCCCTCCATGCCGTCGAAGAGCTGACCCGTCGCGAGTCGGTCGAACGTCGCGCGGCCCCACGCCATGGCGTCGATCATGCGCTCGGCGCCTTGACGCGCGTCGTGGCTCAAGAGCCATTCGCGCGCCGGGGCGATCACTGCCTCGTCGAGGTCGTGCAGGGAACGTTGATTGGCGATGTCGAAGGAGGTCAGTCGCTCGACCTCGTCACCGAAGAAGTCGAGACGAATCGGCTCGTGTCCCTGCGCCGGCCAGAGGTCGACGATGCCCCCACGAACCGCGAACTCGGCGCGGTGTTCGACGAGGCTCTCGCGTCGATAGCCGAAGCGTGCGAGTGACGCGATGAACTCGTCGCGGTCCAGTTCGCCGCCGCGACGAACTGGCAGCGGCGCAACGATGCCTTCGGGCGAGAGGACCTGCGCGATCGAACGGGCCGACGCGATGATGATTCTCGGAGCGTGACCCGTGGCGACGCGCCAGCGCAACAGTGCCCGGGTCGCCATGGCCTGGTTGTCGGGACTGACGCGCTCGAGCGGATGCGTGTCCCAGCCCGGCCACAGGGCGACTTCAACGTCGGGGCCGACCAGCGCGGCGACTGACTCTCGTAACGCTTCGGCCTCATTCGACGTCGCCGTGACGCCGATCGTGAAGTCGTTCTCGACGGCGTAGGCCGCGACCGACAGTGGCGTCGCGAAAGAACTGGGTGAAAAAGTCCCGCGGGCGTTGTCGGCCCGAATCGCCGGGGCAACGCGTTCGAGGACTCGAACCAGGCCCGTCGCCTCAGTCACGAGCGGTTGACGCGTTGTTGGGCATCCTCGAATTCAAAGTCGAGCAGCGTCTCGATGGCGTCCGCAGCGGCGGCGACGTATTCGGCCATCGCGAGCTTCCTCGCACCGGTCGGGCGCTGCAGCACGTAGTCCGCGCCCTGCTCTTTGGACGGTGGTTTGCCGATCCCGATTCGCAGTCGCGAGAAATCGTTGGTGCCGAGCGTCTTGGCGATCGATCGCAGGCCGTTGTGGCCCGCGAGACCGCCGCCGAACTTGAGTTGCAGCCGTCCCGGTTCAAGGTCCAACTCGTCGTGCGCGACGACGAGACGCGCCAGGTCCTCGAGTGACGTTCGCTTGAGCAGTGGCGGCAACGCGGCCCCGGATTCGTTCATGAACGTGGTCGGCACGGCCAGGGTGACCGGTCCGCGTGCGGTGGGCGCCGTGGCACTGAGGGCGCGCTGGCGACTCTCGTGGGTCAGTCGTAGGCCACGGCGCTCCGCGACGAGGCGAACGGCGTCACCGCCGACGTTGTGACGTGACCCTTCGTACTCCGAACCAGGGTTCGCCAGTCCGAGGATGACCAGTGTGCTCGCACTCCCGCGTCGGTCGTGGTCGCGAAAGCGCCGCAGCGCCACGACGGGCTATTCCGCGGTTTCGGTCTCCGCGGCCGCCTTCACGGGGGCCGTGGTGCGACCGGGACGAGACGACACGACCGAAACAGTCGGGTCGCCGGCGGGCTCGACGCCCTTGGGCAACGCGAGCTCCTCGACGCGGATCGTGCCGCCGACCTTGAGATCGGAGATGTCGACGTCAATGTGGGTGGGGATCTGGTCGGGGCGGCTGCGTACTTCAATGGAGAACATCTGCTGGTCGACTTCCCAGTCGGCGTGTCGCACCTCGACCGCGTCACCGATCATGTGTAGCGGAACCTCGACCACCACGGGTTCGTTGGGGTCGACGACCTGGAAGTCCACGTGGGCGACGGTGCCGCGCACCGGGTGACGCTGGATGTCACGGGCCATGACGAGGAACTTCTTGCCGTCGGCGTCGAGTTCGATCAGTGAGTTGATGCCCTGCTCGCCTGAGACGGCGGTGCGAAACGACTTGGCCTCCACCGCGATCGGCAGCGGCTCCACGCCCTCGCCGTAGACCACGGCGGGGATCGAGCCAGCCAGGCGCAGGCGACGGGCGTTGCGAGAGCCCTTGCCCCGGGTGGTGGTCGCGTTCAAAGTGGCGTGTGACATCGAAACTCCTATCGAGTGGCTGGCGCAAAGGCTGCGCGCACAGGAAAACAAGTCTAGCCCGCCTCGCGCGAGGGCCCCAAGCTCAGAGCAGGTTCTCGCCGCCGAAGATGTCCGACACCGAGGCGTCCTCGAAAATCGCCGAAATCGCGTTCGCCACGATAGTCGCGATGGAGAGGATCTCGAGGTTCTCAAATCGCCTTTCGGGGCCGAGCGGCAGGGTGTCGGTGACGATGACGCGACTGATCGGTGCGTTGAAGAGTCGGTCCACGGCCGGCGGCGAGAAGACGGCGTGCGTGGCCATCACCCAGATCTCCTCGGCGCCGTGGGCCTTCAAGAGGTCACAGGCCGCCACGATCGTGCCGGCGGTGTCGATCATGTCGTCGATCAAGACGCAGTGACGGCCGTTCACGTCACCGACGATGTGGCGCGCTTCGGCGATATTGGCCTGGCCGCGCGGGCGCGTCTTGTGGACCAGGGCGAGGTCACAGCCCAGGTGCTGGGCGTAGCGCTCGGCGACCTTCACGCGTCCGGCGTCCGGGGCGACGACGACCAGGTCGTGCGGGTTTTCGGCGTTGGCCTTCAGGTACTCCTCGAACACCGGCGCGGCGACCAGATGGTCGACCGGGATGTTGAAGAATCCCTGGATCTGGCCGGAATGGAAGTCGACCGAGAGCACGCGGCTGGCCCCGGCCGCCTGGAGCATGTCGGCGATGAGCTTGGCAGTGATGGGCTCGCGCCCGGCCGATTTACGGTCTTGTCGGGCGTAGCCGTAGTTGGGGATGACCGCGGTGATGCTCTTGGCCGACGCGCGTTTGGCGGCGTCGATCATGATGAGCTGTTCCATCACGGCGTCGTTGACCGGCGTGGCGTGTGTTTGCACGATGAACACGTGCGCGCCACGGATCGACTCGTCGAAACGACAGTGGATCTCGCCGTCGGCGAACTCGCGCAGATTGGCTTCGGTGAGCGTGACGCCGAGCTTCTCGGCGATGTCCATCGCGAGGGCCGGATGACAGCGCCCCGTCACCATCACGAGGCGCCGTTTGGCGAGTGTCTCCACGGCGCCAGCGTACAGGGTTGAGGGAGGTCGCCTAAGGGGTTCGGTAGGAGAAAGGCGTCACGACCTCGCCCGAGGCGATGACGGCGCCGGGCGCGAGCACGACGAATGACTCCACGCGAGCCTCGGCGCCGATACGCGCGTTCGTCGCTTCGATCGTCGCCACTTGGGCCGACTCGCCGACGAACACGTCGTTCAGAATCGCGTTGGGCCCGATGCGCGCACCGCGCTCGACGACGCAGTGTCCCTTCAAGACCGTGCCAGGCAGCAACGAGACCTCGGGCGCCAATTCGACGTCGGCGTCGACGTAGGTGTTGAGCGGGCTCCAGATGATGACACCGCGATGCAGCCACTTCTCGTTGATCCGTGCGCGCAGCACCGACTCGGCGCCGGCCAACTGCACGAGGTCATTCACGCCGGCCGCCTCTCGGGGGTCCTCCAAAAGAAGTGCCTGTGTGACGTGACCGGCTTCGTGCAACACGGCGATGAGGTCGGTCAGGTAGTACTCGTTCTTCGCGTTCTGTCGACCGACGCGGCGAAGCGCCGGACCGAGCAGGCTCGCGCGCACCACCATGATCGACGTGTTGATCTCGGTGATCAATCGCTCGTCGGCGCTCGCGTCGCGCTCTTCGACGATGCGCGCGATCGCGCCGTTCTTCGCGTGCACGATGCGTCCGTAGCCCGAAGGGTCATCGACCTCGGCGGTCAACACCGTCAACGCGGCTTGGCTCTCGCGATGCACGTCGAGCAGTCGGGCGACCGTGCTCGGACGAAGCAGTGGCGTGTCGCCCGGCAGGATCAGGACATCACCGTCGCTCGTGCCCAGTTCGTCGTCGATCGTCGGCAGCGCGACCGAGACCGCGTGGCCGGTGCCCAGTTGTTCACTCTGTTCGACGAACACCAGGTTGACGTCGGCGCGCGCGCGTTCGGTCAAGGCCTTCTCGACCCACGTCGCGCCGTGTCCGACGACGACGACCGTCGCGCGCACGTCTTCTTGGGCGGCGGCGTCGAGCACGTAGAGCACCATCGGGCGTCCGCAGAGGTGATGGAGCGGTTTAGGACGGGTCGACTTCATTCTCGTGCCTTCGCCCGCGGCGAGCACTACGACACAGGTTGGACGGCTCACCCCCCTATTTAATCATTTCCTTCTACGATTCCACTTGTGACAGATTTCTCCTACGACGAGTTCGCTTACTTTCACGAGAACATGAGCGAATGGAATATTGAGTCGGCTGTGCCGAACGTGCGACGCTTCTTCGTCGCCGTCGACGGACTTCGCCAACTCAGCGGACTGCGTTGGGGCGACGGCGAACCCGAGTTGACGCTGCTGCACGGCGGCGCGCAAAACGCCCACACCTACGACACGGTCGCGCTCGCGCTGTCACCGCACTCACTCCTCGCCCTCGACCTGCCCGGTCACGGCCACTCCGATCCTTCGATCTATCCGGCCTCGGCGATCGCGAGTCACGCCCTGGACGTAGAGCGCGCGCTCGAACAACTCATCACGCCGCCGCGCCCGCTCGTCGGTATGTCACTCGGCGGCCTGACGGCGTTGATCGTCGCGCACGACCGCTCGGACCTCGTGAGCGCGTTGGTCCTGATCGACATCACGCCGGGCGTCAACGCCGAGAAGGCGCGACACATCACCGACTTCGTGAACGGCCCGACTACCTTCGACGACTTCGACACGCTGCTCGAGCGAACGAAGCAACACAACCCGACGCGCACCGAGTCGTCACTTCGTCGCGGCGTCTTGCACAACGCCGTACAGCGCGCCGACGGTTCGTGGGTGTGGCGACACCAACAACACGGAAAGTCCGAACTCGAGGCGCCCGACGTCGGTGACCTCTGGGAGACGCTCTCGGAGCTGTCGATGCCCGTCACGTTGATCCGCGCGATGGGACCGGGCTCGGTCGTCGACGATGAGGACGAGGCCGAGTTCCTGCGACGGCTACCGAACGCGACGATCGTGCACGTCCCCGACTCCGGTCATTCGGTCCAGGGCGACCAGCCACTGGTCTTGGCCGCACTACTCGAGCATCACGCATTGGAGGTGAACTAGCTGGCGGGGGAGGGCTCGAACCTCCAACCTACGGATTCAAAGTCCGTCGTTCTGCCGATTGAACTACCCGCCACCACTGATGCCCGGACAATCTTCGGAGATTCTTAGCGAATGTCTGAAGACGCTTAACACCAACCAGCAACACTAGAGCCTGTACTACCAAACTGAGAAAGCCGTGTCGTGACCGCCCCATCAACAAACTCCTACATCGCGATCGTCGACGACGACGCGGCGATTCGTAGCGCCCTCGGACGCGCCCTGCGCATGGAGAACTACGACGTCGAACTGTTCGAGGACGGCCTCAGCGCGCTCAAGGCGATCCAACTGCGCGCCCCGGACGCCATCGTGCTCGACTTGCAGCTTCCGGATATCGACGGACTCGAGATCTGTCGTCGCATTCGCCGTTCCGGGGACACGACGCCGATTCTCATGCTGACGGCGCGCGACGCCGTGAACGACCGCGTGGCCGGTCTCGACGTGGGCGCCGACGACTACCTCGTCAAGCCCTTTGACCTGGCCGAGCTGTTGGCGCGGATGCGCGCGCTGCTGCGCCGTCACAACCTCATCGAGGGCGATGGTGCGGTACTGCGCTTCGAGGACCTTTCACTGAATCCCCAGACCCGCGAAGTTCATCGAGGCCCGAGGTCGGTCGAACTCACGAAGATCGAGTTCGACCTGCTGGAGTTGTTTTTACATCACCCACGACAGGTGCTCACGCGCGATCAGATCCTCGACCTCGTCTGGGGCTACAACTTCGACTCCGGGACCAACTCCCTGGCGGTCTACATCGGTTATCTTCGCCGCAAGCTCGAAGAGGCGAACGAAGTGCGACTGATCCAGACGGTGCGCGGCGTGGGTTACGCGCTTCGCACCACGTGACCTTTCGCTCGCGCGTCATCACCGCGACGGTCGCCGCCGCGGCCATCGCCGTCATCCTCGCCTGTTTCGCCTCCTTCTTGACGACGCGCAATTCGTTGATTCACTCCGTTGATGAGTCACTCCACGCCGAGGCGACGCCGAGCGGCGGCGGTCACGAAATAAGCTTCGTAGCGTTCCTCGTGCTCCCGACGGGCCAGACGGTACTGCTGCCGACGGGCCAGACGGTACCTTCGTCGAGAATTCACGTCGACGCGACGATCCTGGCCGTCGCCAGGGGCAAGAGCCAGCCGGTCTATCGCACCGTCGCCATCGGAGGGAACAACTACCGCGAGCTCATCGTGCCCATCGTGGCCAATTCAATCGGGACGTGCGCGGACGTCAACGCCTGTCTGATCAAGACGACGTCGGCCGAACTGTTCATCACCAACATCGACGGTCAAGTAAATGAGCTGCGCAATCTCGTGCGGACGCTGACCTTCGTCGCGATCGGCGGACTCTTGCTCGCCCTCGGGCTCGGTCTGTTCCTCGCGCGAACCGCGCTACGACCGCTCGAGGAGGTGACGAACGAAATCGAGACGGTCGCCGAGACCAACGACCTCGGGTATCGCCTCACCGAAGGCGACGAAGACGAACTCGGTCGACTCCGGCGCGTATTCAACCGGCTGCTCTCGTCCGTGGAAAGCAGCCAGATCCTGCAGCGCCAGTTGGTCGTGGACGCCAGTCATGAATTGCGCACTCCCCTCACTTCGTTGCGCACCAACGCACAAGTCCTGAGTCGCGCCCGGGAGTTGAACCCCGACGATCTTCGTCAACTGACCGACGACATGGTCACGCAGGTCGACGAACTCGCTTCGCTCGTGACTGACCTCGGCGAACTCTCACGTGGCGAACGAAGTGAAGGCACGATCGAGACCCTGCGGCTCGACGACTGCCTCGATGAATGCGTCGACACGGCTCGCACCTACGCGCGAATCAAGGAGATCACGATCGACGTCAACGTCGAGCGATCGAACGTTCTTGGACGGCGCGATCGTCTCGAACGCGCGATCTCGAATCTCCTCACCAACGCGATCAAGTTCACGCCGAACGGCGGTCGCATCGTGGTCGAGTCGCGCGACGGCACGTTTTCGGTGAGCGACAGTGGCTCCGGAATCACCGAGACCGACCGGCCCTTCATCTTCGACCGTTTCTGGCGCTCGGCGTCGGCGCGGGCCCTTCCCGGATCGGGACTGGGCTTATCGATCGTCGCGCAAGTCGTCGCCGAACTCCAGGGCACCGTGTCGGTGGACCGCGACCCCCAGCTGGGCGGAGCTCGATTCACGATCACGTTACCGATTGATGACAATCCGTAGAACTGGCACAACATAGCGTCAAATTTGCGGCGCTTCTTAACGTTTCCCTTTCATCTTCTTACGCCCGGGTGGGAGAATTCATCACTAAGGAGATCGATGACCCCCTCGAAGCGCACCCCCCAGCAGCGCGACCGACGCTTCGCGCGCGCACGACATTTCACCCAAGCGATCTTCCTCGGGTCGTGTGCGACGTCGGCGCTCTTCGTCGGCTACGCGGCCAACGCCGCCCACTCG
Source organism: Acidimicrobiaceae bacterium (assembly GCA_003155915.1). Classification (GTDB taxonomy): domain Bacteria; phylum Actinomycetota; class Acidimicrobiia; order Acidimicrobiales; family RAAP-2; genus RAAP-2. The sequence continues at coordinate 89,138 of PMFA01000016.1, forward strand.
GTGACGACCGTCGCGGTGACGCCGCCCACGACGAGTGCGGCGACGACGACTTCGGAGGTAACGACCACGACGGTGCACCACGAGACGGCGACGACCACTGTTCCGAAGACGACGCCCACGACTACCGCGCGCTCGGTCCCAACGACGCCGACGACGCTGAAGAAGGTCACGCCGACGACGGCCTATACTCCCCCGACGACCGCGCCGGTCACGACGACGACGGTCTGTTCGTCGACGCCGTCCGGTCGGGTGATCTGTTACTAGGACCATGATGAAGTTCGAGATCTGGGGTCTGACGGGCACCCTCGCCACCGAGCACGACGGGCAGATGGAAGAGGCCACGAAACGGCTCTGGTACTGGTTGGACGCGGTCGACGCCTCGTGCAATCGCTTCCGCGACGACTCGGAACTCTCGCGACTCAACGATAGTCACGGGGCGACGATGGCGATCAGTCCGACGTTGGAGTTGGCGCTCGAGGCGGCGTTGCTGACCGCCGACGTCACCGGGGACATGGTCGATCCCACCGTCCTGCCCGCGTTGCTCGCCCTCGGCTACGACCGGGACTTCGACGAACTCGCCCACGGCGACTCGATTCGCGAGCTCGCGTCGGTGCCGTCGATGGGACCGTCGTCGATCCACCTCGACCTCGACGAGCACACCGTCACGCTTGACCCGCCGTGTCAACTCGATCTCGGCGCGAGCGCCAAGGCGCTCGTCGCGGACCTCATCGCCGATGACGTCGCGCCCTCCGGCGGCGTGGTCGTGGAACTCGGCGGCGATGTCGCCGTGCGCGGCGAAGGACCGGAGGGGCCCTGGGCGATCTCGGTGAGCGACGCGCTCGTCCTCCACGGTAACGAACCGCGCGTCGCGCTGGTCCACGGCGGGATCGCCACGTCCTCGACGGCGTCGCGCACGTGGCGAGTCGGTGAGCGCATCGTCAACCACATCGTCGATCCGCGTACGGGACGCTGTGCCCAGGGTCTCTACACGACCGCGACGGTCAGCGCGAGCGACTGCGTACTCGCGAACGCCTTCGCGACCGCGGCGTTGCTCTGGAACGAAGACGCCAGCTACCACATCGCCCAGGCCGGCTGGTCGGCGCGTCTCGTACGGCGCGACGGTTCGGTGGAGTTCGTCGGCGGCTGGCCCGAGGACGGGGCGGCTCGATGATCGCCCTCACCTCGCCCTACCTCTGGTACGTCACGCGCGCGACCGGACTCGTGACGCTGGTTCTCTTCACGATCGTGGTCTGTCTCGGCACATTCGTTGCCAATCGGGTGGGCGGGACCAACGTCGGTCGTTTCGAACTCAACGAGCTGCACCGATCGGTGTCGATGACGGCGATGGCCTTTCTGGTCCTGCACATCCTCTCGACGATCCTTGATAGCTACGTACCCACCGGTTGGCTGTCGGCCGTCATCCCGATGACCTCGTCCTACAAACGCTTCGACGTCGCCCTCGGCGCCGTGGCGTTCGATCTGATGCTCGCGGTGTGGGCGTCGAGCCTGATGAAGGCGCGCATCGCCAACGGATCGTGGCGATTCATCCACTGGCTCTCCTGGTTGGCGTTCGTGGCCGCGACCTCGCACGCTTTCCTCATCGGCACCGACGCTCGCTCGGGCATCGGTCTCGCGGTCGTCATCAGCTGTGCGCTCGCCGTCGTCGCCACCGCTCTGTGGCGCTACCTGAAGCGGCCCACGCGCGCGTTGGGCCGAACGGCACTGTCGCCCCTCGCGCGGCACGGGGCGCCCCGCGACACGAAGAACGCCCCCGGCGAAACCCACCGGCGAAATCGAGTGCGGCGATGATGAGGGACGTCACACTGCCTCGTGTCATGTGGGGCGCCTCGGGTCGGCCGCTGACCCTTCGCGAACACGAGATGACGTTCGGCGCCGCGAAGGCGGGTGCCGCACTCGCTGGCGAACTCGAAGCCTCCGGACTCATGGGCCGCGGCGGCGCCAATTTCACGACCTCGAAGAAGGTGGAGCTCTTGCGCGCGCAGCGCGGCCATCACAAGGTCCTGGTCGTGAACGCGATGGAGGGCGAACCGGTGGGCCACAAGGACCGGACCCTCCTTTCGACAAACCCTCATCTCGCGCTCGACGGCGCCCAGTACCTGGCCGCCTTGATCGGAGCACGCCGCGTCGCGGTGTGCGTGTCGCGCAAGGACTCCGCGATCGTGCACCACGTGCAACGAGCCCTGCACGAGCGCGAGCGTCGCGGCGGCGGTCCCGAGTTCATCTTGCACACTCCGCCGTGGCGCTACGTTGCGGGCGAGGAGTCGGCGCTCGTGCACTGGCTGAACGACAACGAGACGATGCCGCAGTACCGACCACAGCGCCCGCACGTGCTGCACGTCGGTCGCTCCCCCGCGTTGGTCGTGAACGCCGAAACGTGCGCGCACGTCGGACTGATCAATCGATTCGGCGCCCACTGGTTTCGCGAACTCGGAACACCCTCGAGCCCCGGCAGCGCGCTGGTGTCGGTGTCGGGCGCCGTGCGTCGACCGACGGTGCTCGAGGTCGCACTCGGGACGCCGCTGCGCTCGATTCTGCGCGAGGCCGGCGCCGACCCCGATCCGCTCGCGCTACTCACCGGCGGCTACGGCGGTGCGTGGCTCGACGGCGAACACCTCGACGCCGCGTACTCCAACGAATCTCTTCAACCCCTCGGCGCCACCGTCGGCGCCGGCATACTCGTCGTGGTGCCCAGGGGAGCCTGCGGGCTCGCCGAGACCCAGCGCATCGTGAAGTGGATGGCGAATGAGAGTTCGCGTCAGTGCGGTCCCTGCGCGTTCGGTCTGCCCGCGCTCGCCGAGGACCTGGGAGCCCTGCTGCACGGTGCACGCGATCCCCACGGTGTCTTGGTCCGGCTGAAGGAACGATGTTCGGTCATCCAAGGACGCGGGGCCTGTCGCCACCCCGACGGCGTCGTGCGACTCGTGGCTTCGGCTCTCACGGTCTTCGCCCGCCACATCGAGGACCACGTGAGCGGATCACCCTGTGAGGCGTTGACGACCCCGCGACGTTGGGTGGCCGTGCCGGCGCTGGAGCACGAGTCTGAGTTGGTGTGGGAATGACACGCCGCTCCGACCACTTCGTGTTGCGCGTCGATCCGATCCTCTGTGACGGATTCGGGCACTGTCACGAACTCGCGCCGGAACTGGTGCAGGTCGACGAGTGGGGGTATCCGATCATCCACGATCAGGCCACGTCGACGAGTGAGCTCGCACTACTGAAATCGGCGCGCCTGGCCGTGCGGGGTTGCCCCCGTCAGGCACTGCGAATCGAGCGCGTGACCAGCCACTCCGAGACACCGCGCTGAGCGATGCCTTTTGGTCGCGGAGGCAAAAGCGACTAAGTTAGTTCGAGCCATGGGATCACTAATCAAGAAGCGCCGTAAGCGCATGCGTAAAAAGAAGCACAAGAAGATGCTGAAGCGAACCCGCTTTCAGCGTCGCGCCGCCGGTAAATAGGCTTCTCCGACCCCTACTGGGGCGTCGTCGTGAGCGTGGATAACTGGAGAGGGCCCTCGGGGCCGGTCATGTCCCAACGGCTCTCCGTCGCGCCCAGGTGACCCTCCACGAACATCGACGAGCCTGATCCGGCCAGTTGCACCGCGGAGCCGATCTCGGCGCGCAGCCACGCTAGGGTCGACGCCAGTCTCGGTTCGACCCGGCCGGCCGGCTCTTCCAGGTGATTGGTCCCCTTCGCCGTCCAGCCGTCGGCCCGCATCTCGTCGTAGGCCCGGTAGCACGCGGCAGTCGAGACGCCGAAGTCCGGCACGATGAGCGTGAGGTTTCGTTCCTCGAAGGCCAAAGTGCTCAGTCGTTCTCCCACCCCTTCGACGAGGGCGCGTCCGCCGAGCTGGCAGAACGGCACGTCGCCGCCGAGGGTGACCGCGAGTTCATTGGACACTCCCCCGGCCCAGCGAAGGATGGCCGCCGCGTCGGCGCTCCCGCCGCCGAGGCCGCCGCCGACCGGGATGGACTTCTCCACGCGCACCCCGGCGCGACGTCCCACGAGCTGCAGGGCCCGCACGATCAGGTTGTTCTCGTCGGACACGATCTCGGTCGCGAACGGATTGAGGATCTCCAGGTGGTCCGTGGTGTCGTCGACGAAGAGGACGTCGTGGAGCGCAATGGTCGTCATCTCGCTACGCAGTTCGTGCAAGCCGTCGTCGCGCACACCAGTGATCTCTAAGTTCCACGTGAGCTTGGCGTGGGCCAGCAGTTCGATCACTTGGCGGCGGCCAGTCTCGCGAATTCCTCGATCGTCAACTCTTCCGGTCGTCTCGTCTCGGCGACGTCGGCGCGTTCGAAGACCCCCTCACTCGACCAACCCGCGAGCGATCGGCGCAGCATCTTTCGTCGTTGACCGAAGGACGTGCGGATGACCTCGAAGAGGTCGGCTTCGCTGACGAGTGACGGATCGACGCGCACTTCGGGGCGACGGATAATGGACACCAACGCCGATTCGACGTTGGGCTTCGGCAAGAAGACCGTCGGACTGACCTTGCCCACGACGCGCGCGTCAGCGAAGTACTGGAGGCGCAGCGACGCCGCGCCGTAGGCCTCGTCGCCGGCGTGAGCGGCGAAGCGCTCACCGACTTCCTTTTGCACCATGACGAGCATCCGGCGGATCAGCGGTTCGCTCTCGAGCAGATGCAATACCAGTGGCGTGGCGACGTTGTAGGGAAGATTGGCGACGACAATGGCGTCGCGGCCCTGCAGGATCTCCGCGTACTCGGCCCGAAGAGCGTCGGCGTGATGGACCGTGACGCCGCGGGGTTCGACGATCGAGCGCAGTGGTTCGAGGAGGTAGCGGTCGACTTCCATCGCGTGCACCTCGGCGCCGGTTTCGACGAGGGCCAGCGTGAGCGATCCGAGACCGGCGCCGATCTCGAGCACGAGGTCGCCTTCGCCCACGTCGGCCAGGCGCGCAATTCTTCGAACCGTGTTGGGGTCGACGACGAAGTTCTGACCGAGCGCGCGCGAGGGTTTGAGACCGTGTTCTTCAAGCAGTGCCCGAAGTTCGGTGCGGGTATGGGTCACCAACTGACTTTAACGAGGACGACCCCTTTGGACAGAGGTGCCAGTTCAGCGAACTGTTGCGTGTCGAGGTCGACCACCCGGTCCCCGTGGGCCGCCTCTCGGTCCGACGCGATGCAGTGGACGACCTTGCCGGTCGCGAGATCGCGGATCGTGATCCGGGTGCCGCGCGGCAAGTACCAGGTAGCGCAGTGACCCGGGATGTAGCGGTACCACGTCGCGTCGCCGACGCGGTACTTGCCGTGCTTCTTCTTCTTGGGCTTCAAGGTCGTGGTCGTCACGGGTCTGCAGATCGTGGTCGTCGTCGTGGGCACAATCGTCGTCGTGGTCGTCGTCGCGCCGGCGATGGTTGTCGAGGACGGTTCTGAGGTGGTCGTCGTCGCTGGCGCCGTCGTCGTCGTGGGCGCGCAGGTCGGCTTCTTCTTCAGCGTCGTGGTCGTCACGGGTTTGCGAACCGGCTTTTTGGGCTTCGGTCGTCGGGTGGTGACGGTGAGTGTGATCGTGGCGTGCCAGCGCACTCGGGTCCCCGCCGCCGGGGATTGTCGCAGGACGACGGTCCATTTACTGTCCGAACTTCCTGGTCCGCGGGTATTAAAGAACAACTGCACACGTTTCATGACGGCGTAGGTCCGTATCCGCGACAGACCGACGAGCCGAGGGACCCGACGCGCGGCGTGCGGGTTCGCGCTCGACACCCGCACCGTCGCCTGGAAATGCCAGGGCACGACGGTGCCGGGCCGCGGCGACTGACCCACGGCCTCTTTCCACGTGCCCTTCGCGCTGCCCGGACCCGTGGTCACGAAATACAGCGCGTCGGCGTGCATGACGGCGTAGACCCGGGCGCGACTGAGCCCAATGAGGTCGGGCATGTGACGACGGGCGTGTGTGGAGGCGTCAGCCGTCGCGGGCGCGACGAACACCGCGGACGCCATCAATGCGACGATCATGATCAGTACCGACAACGGACGCGCCAGCGCCCGCGGGTTTGATGCCCTCAGATCTCCACCCTCCGCCACCACATCGGGGGAGAGGCAATACCCCCGGCCCACAACGCTACGAGAGGGTGGGCCTCGAGGCAACTCACCCTACAAGAATCCCGTGAACAACCTGATTACAGGTTCTTTATCTAGGTGGCAACCGGAAAAGTCGGGCCGTATTCGCACTCGTGGCCTCGCGAAGTTCGACGAAGCTCTCGTCGCGCAGTTCGGCCACGAATTCGCCCACGACCGTGACGAAGGCCGGCTCGTTGGCCCTTCCCCGGTACGGCACGGGCGCCAGGAACGGACTGTCGGTCTCGACGTGGAGCCGGTTCAACGGCACCGCGCGCACCGCCTCACGAAGCAGTTCGGCGTTCTTGAACGTGACGACCCCGGAGATCGAGATGTCACAGCCCAGCGAGAGACAGGCCTGCGCGTCATCGGGCGTGCCGGTGAAACAGTGCACGACGGTGCGCTCGGGTACGCCTTCGCTCTTCAAAAGTTCGAAGAGGTCGTCGAAGGCGTCGCGGGCGTGGATGACGAGGGCGAGGTCCAACTCGTGCGCCAGCGNNTGGCCCCTTCGGGCTAACTCTAGGACCGGACCGATGTCCTGGAGGGCGTCGTGGGGGTGCAGTCCGACGGTCGCGTAGATCTCGACGGGGCTCTCGACACTCGTGATTTCCAGGGCCTGAGCCGAGGTCGTGGCGTCGGTGCCGATCACGACGACGCGGTCGACGCCCCCGTCGTAGGCGCGCGCCAGGGTGTCCTCAAGTTTCGCCGTCGTCTCTTCGTCGCCCAGGAACTGTTCCTGGAGATGACAGTGCGCGTCGCTCCAGTGACTCACTGATCGCTCTTCATCCGTGGGAAGAGAGGCTCACCCTTTTGGATCGTCGCGTCACTGCGGTACTGACCCCAGGTCGAACTCGACGAGAAGACTTCGTCACACGGTGAGCCGGTGAGACCGATGCGCCGCCATATCTCTTCACAGACCTTGGGCATCGCGGGCGTGGTGAGGATGGCGACGAGGCGAATCGCCTCGAGGGCGTCACCCATTACGGCGTTCAGGTCCGCTCCGGGCTCCATCTTCCACGGAGCGTGTTGTTCGAGGTAGGCGTTGGTCGCTCCGATGAGTCCCCACGTCGATTCGAGTGCGCTCTGGGGCGCGAAGCCGTTCCACGCCGTCGCGCTGTCGACAATCGCGAGTTCGGCCGGCCCGCGTAGCGCTGAATCCTCGCGCGGTGTGGGCGCCACGCCGTCGCACTTAGTGGCGACGATGGTCGTCACGCGCGCGACGAGGTTGCCGAGGTTGTTGGCGAGGTCGGTGTTGTAGCGCGCGAGGATTCCCTCGTGCGAGAAGTCGCCGTCATTGCCGAGGGCCGTTTCGCGCAGTAGGTAATAGCGAATCGGATCGACGCCGAATTCGCTCGTCAGAACGATCGGCGCGATGTCAGTGAGTCGAACGGCACCTTCTGAAGCCATGGTCTTGGAGAGTTTCTGACCGCCCAGAAGGAGCCACCCGTGCACTTGCACGTGAGAGACCGGGCCGATGCCCGCGGCCATGCACATCGCCGGCCACCAGACGCAGTGGAAGCGGATGATCTCTTTGCCGATCAAGTGGTGCGAACTCGGCCACCACTTGGCCACTTCGTCGTCGTCACGTCCGTAGCCGATCGCCGTCAAGTAGTTGATCAGCGCGTCGTACCACACGTAGAAGACGTGCGCGTCGTCCCACGGCACGGGCACGCCCCACGAGATCGATGAGCGGGTGATCGAGATGTCGCGAAGGCCACCGTTGATGAAGGACAACGCCTCGTTGCGCTTGGTCTCGGGCGTCACGAAACCGGGGTTGGCGGCGTAGTGCTCCTTCAGCTGTTCTTCGAACGCGCTGAGGCGAAAGAACCAGTTCTCCTCTTCCATCTCGATGAGGTCACGACCGTGGATCGGGCACTTACCGTCGACGCTGGTCTCGATCGTGTAGTAGTCCTCGCAGCTGACGCAGTACAGACCCTTGTACACGTCCTTGTAGATGTAGCCGTTGTCGTAGATCGCCGTGAGGAACTTCTGCACGCTCTCGTAGTGGCGCGGTTCGGTCGTGCGGATGAAGTCGTCGTAGTGGATGTCGAGGGCCGCCCACGCATCGCGAAACTGCTGGGACTTGGCGTCGGTCCACTCCTGGGGCGACTGCCCGTTCTTGGCAGCCGCGTCGGCCACCTTTTGGCCGTGCTCGTCAGTGCCGGTGAGGAACTTCGTCTCGTCGCCGATCAGCCGGTGCCAGCGCGCCAGGGCGTCGGCGTTCACGGTCGTGTAAGCATTCCCGACGTGGGGTGCGTCGTTCGCGTAGTAAATCGGCGTCGTGAGATAGAAGCGAGCCATCGCTCAAGGATAATGAATCAGAGGGCGTCGTCGGCTCGAAGTGCCAGCGCCATCTGATAGACAACGCGGTGCGCCACGCCGAGTGATTCGGCGACGAAGGAGACCGCGTCGCGGGTACTCGCTCCCGCATCGACCTGATCGCGCAGGGCCGCGCGAATCAACTCATCGTCGACGACCTCCACTTCAGTGTTGCCTTCGAGTACGACAACGATCTCTCCGAGAACCTCTCGGGCGTTCACGAGGGTCGCGATCTCCTCGACGGTGCCGCGAAGGACCTCTTCGTGGAGCTTGGTGAGCTCGCGCGCGACACACGCGCGGCGCGCACCGAATCGCCCGACCATTTCATTCAGTGTGGCCGCGAGGCGCTGGGGCGACTCGAAGAAGACGATCGTCCGGGGTTCGTGCATCCACTGGGCGTAGAGCGCTTCGCGTTCGCCCGACTTTCGCGGCACGAAGCCCTCCATCGCGAAGCGCTCGGTCGATAGACCACTTATCGTGAGCGCCGCCACGACCGCCGACGGTCCGGGGGCGGTCGTGACGAGGAGACCAGCGTCGGCGACCGCCGCGGCCACCCGAGCCCCGGGATCACTAATGCCCGGCGTGCCGGCGTCGCTGATGACGACGACGGTCTGTCCGCTCGCGACCTGCGCGACGACCTGATCACACAACGACGCTTCGTTGTGTTCGTGCAGTGCGCGCAGTCGTCCGTTGACCGCGATTCTGTGGGCGCTGAAGAGCGTGCTCGACCGACGCGTGTCCTCGCAGTAGATGACGTCGGCGCTCTCAAGCAGTTCAAGAGCGCGTCGCGAGATGTCGCCGAGATTCCCGAGCGGCGTCGCGACGAGGACGAGTTGACCAGCGGTGATCTCACTGTTCTCCACCATCGCCTCCTCGTTTGGCTCGCCGGACCCGCTATCAACTAACATTGTCACCTATGTCAAAGCGAACCGTGAAGCGCAAGATGCGCGCCAAGAAGAAGGCCAACCACGGTAAGAAGCCGAACTGCGGTCGCGGCTAACGCCGTTTCTACAAGACCCCGTCCCAGGCGCAGTCCCGTTCGCGTAGGACCTGGACCAGTGGCGTCGGTCGGTCGCTGATCAGCCCGTCAACCCCGACGTCGAGCAGTTGGTGCATCTCACCGGGGTCATTGATCGTCCACACGTGAACCGCGATACCCGCGTCGTGGGCCGTCTCGACGAAGCGCTCGTCGACCACGCTGACGTCGCCGTAGACGGCGGGCACCTGAAAGGCGCACACCGGCGGCACACTCGGTACACCCTCGAGCATCGAGAAATAGAACGTCGCCGCCTCCCCCGTCGCGGCCGAGGTCGCGACCTCGGGGGCGAGGGAGCGGAATCGCTGCACCGCCGCGTCGTGGAACGAGCCGACGATGACCGACGACACTCGATCGAGTCGGCGAAGCTCGTTCGCGAGCAACTCCTCGTAGGGCTCGACGTCCGGGTCGGTGCGCTTCAAGTCCAGGTTCAACAACACGCCCGGGAATTTTTCGACGACCTCTTCGAGCGTCACGATCCCGAAATCACGATTCGCGGGAGCCTTGCCGCGCTCGACGTAGTCCGAGGGCTCCTTACCGTGCGTGACCGTCGCACCGGCGATCCACCAGTAGGCGTTGTCCATATCGCGCAACTGCGCCAACGTGAGGTCGGCTATCGCCCCGTGATGGTTCGTCGTGCGGTCGACCGTGTCGTCGTGACAGACGACGAGGTGTCGATCCGCGGTGGCGTGGACGTCGAGTTCTATGCCTGTCGCACCCTCGGCGAGCGCGCGAGTAATCGCGGCGAGCGTCGAGGACGGGCCTTCAAAGGATCCACCCTGGTGCGCAAAGGCGATCACCCGGCGTTCGAGCCAGAGATTGCTCATTTGGCCGGCAGTCCGTCGGGGTAGAGCCGCAGCCGCATCCGGTACTCGAGGAAGAACGCGACGCCGGGAAAAAATCCGGCAATCAACATCAGGAGGAGCAACGCGAGCGGCAGGCGGAACTTCAGCACCATGTTGAAGCTGGCGATCATGTAGAGCGGGTACATCACGATGCCGTGCGCCAAGCCATCGACGTCCACGAGGATCTTCAGGTGCTTCCAGAGCGCCAAATCGAACGTATGAAGTAGCAGCATCACGTAGAGCGTGAGCAGCGTCGTACCCGTGATGAAGGACATGATCCGGTAACGCCGGAATGCGACTTCCATCAGTGTCCCCAGAGCCTCTTCTTCGGACGCGAGGCGATCTCGGCGAGGTGGTCGTTGTAGGCCGCGAGCGCGGGGTCCTCTTCCTCTTCCACCCGGCGGGCCAACTGCGCTTCGGCGCGCATCTTCTCCTCGTACTCCTTGCGCACCGTTTCCTGATGTTCGGTGACCTTCTCCATGTTCAAGAGCGCGTACCACCCGAACACGCCGAGCACCGCGAAGGCCGGCCACTCGACCGCGTAGAGGTAACTGAGCGAGTTGCCGAGGATCGCGGCGCCGACCTGCCACCACGCCGCAGCGATGCAGATCGTGACCCAGACGACGAGGGCCAAATGGAGGCCGAACGCTCGGCGAGAGAGATACTTCGACTTCACGCCGACATCCTAACGGGCGATATTTGACGCCTTGAGTCGACCTTAGAATTGCGTCGTGCCTGCTATGTCATCGTCGCGTCCGCAGTTCTCGTGGCACGACTGGAATCAGTGGCACCTAGGCGTGCTGCCGTTGCTCATGATGTTCGCGGCGCTGATGCTCTACATGTTCGCGGCACAGCGCGTGGGCACTTGGTCCGCCAAGCGAACCGTTTCCTTCCTGGCGGGCCTGATCGTCACGTTCCTCGCGACGCAGTCCATCATTGGCGTGTTCGATATGGAGTACTTCAGTGACCACATGATCCAACATCTCTTGTTGATCATGGTGGCGGCACCACTGTTCGCCCTCAGCGCCCCGCTCGATCTCGCCTACGACGCCGGTTCTGCGCGCCTTCGCCATTTCCTCGACGGGAAATTCATGACCCTCGTCACGCAACCGCTCTTCGGGTTCGCGGCGTACTTCGTCTTCATTCCGGTGACGCACTTGACGGGTCTCTTCAATCTGATGATGGAGCACGAGTGGGTCCACCACCTCGAACAGATCGGCTTCTTGGTCGTGGGCTACCTCTTCTTTCGCGTGGCCTTCGGACTGGAGCGCGGCACGACGATCCACCGCGGACTGCGCCTCGTCTTCGTCATGGCGGCCGTGCCGGTCGACACGTTCACCGGCCTCGCATTGGCGATGTCGTCACACACGCCCTTTCCCGCCTACGCCGCGATGGCGCCGCGCGGATCGACCACCGCGGGGATCCTCTCCAACATCCACTTGGGCGGCGCAATCATGTGGATCGGCGGTGACGCATTGATGCTGCTCGCGTGCATTCCCATCGCGATCGCGTGGGTGAAGTGGGAGACGATCCACACGCGTGAGCTCGACGCCATCCTCGACGCGCAAGGCATCTAGCTACAGCAGTCCCGCCTCGATCGCCAGCTCCTCGAGATCGTTCTCCGGTCGAGCGCCGAGGTGCGAGATGATCTCCCCCGCGCACAGCGACCCCAGTTCGGCCGACTCGACGGGATCGGCACCGAGCGCGAGGCCGTAGAGGAAACCGGAGGCGAACATGTCCCCCGCGCCGTTCTGATCGATAACGTGCTCGACCTCGTGGGCCGGCACGGTTACGGCGCCGGTGACCGTGAGGACGTCGGCACCCGCGGGTCCGCGCGTGACCACCGCGAGGATGCCGAGTTCTTCGAGCGCGTTGAAGGCCTTCTCGAGCGTCGGTACTTGGAACAGCGAACAGACCTCGGTCTCGTTGCACAACAGCACGTCGACGTCGTTGGTGACGAGATCCAGGAAATCACGACGGTGCCGATCGACGCAGAACATGTCCGACAACGACAAGGCGACCATGGAGTCGTAGTCGTGGGCGAAGTTGACGACCTTGCGAATCGCCTCCTTGGCGGGAGGGAGATCGAAGAGGTAGCCCTCGACGTACGTGATCTCGGAGCGCGCGATCAGCGTCTCGTTGATGTCTGAAACTCGCAGCTGATTCGACGCCCCCAGGTACGTCGCCATCGTGCGTTGCGCGTCATCGGTGATGAACACGTGGCAGCGACCGGTCGCGCCCTCATCCGCCGCGGCGATCGCCAGGTCCACTTCGACGCCCATCGACGTGAGGTCGTGCGTGAAGCGCTGGCCGAAGTCATCGTCGGCCACTTTGCCGATGTAGCCGCACGTCCCCCCGAGCGCCGCCACGCCGGCGATGGAGTTCGCGACCGAGCCGCCGGACATCTGAATCGTCGGGCCCATGGCGTTGAAGAAGGTCTCGAGTTGGTCCTCTTGGATGAGTGACATGGCCGCCTTCACGAGGCCGAGTTGGCGGTACACCTCGTTCGAATCTTGCGAAATAATGTCGAGCATCGCGTTGCCGATACCGGTGACCGCCAGGCGATTCGGACCGGGTTTCACGCGGAGAGAGACCGGCGTCGGGCTTTCTGTCACTTAGCGAGGATAGACCGTCAACAACTACGGTTGTTCAATATGACCTCTGAATTGAACCCTTATCGTCTCGGCCGAACGGTCGTCCCCTCGGCCTATCGGATCTTCATCACTCCGAATTTGGAGAGCGCGTCCTTCGCTGGGCGAGTCGAGATCGACGTCGACATCACCGAATCGACGTCTGAGCTGAAACTGAACGCCATCGAACTCGACCTCGGCGCCGCGACGCTCACCACCGGTGGCACGGCCCATCGTTCGATCGACCTCAACCTCGATGAGGAGTACGAAGTCGTCACCTACACGTTCGATTCGGCGTTACCGGTCGGTTCGGCCGTCCTCGAGATTGCCTTCAACGGCATCTTGAACGACCAGCTGCACGGTTTCTATCGCTCGACGTTCACCGACCCCTCGGGCGTGAAGCACACCATCGCCACCACGCAGTTCGAGAACACCGACGCCCGCCGCGCCTTCCCCTGCTGGGACGAGCCGGCCTTCAAGGCGACGTATCAGGTGAACCTCACGGTGCCCAGTCACCTCGCCGCCTACTCCAACTCTCCCGTGTCATCGAACACCGACCTCGGCAACGGCCAGCGCACCGTCAGCTTCACGCCGACGATGAAGATGTCGACCTACCTCGTGGCCTTCATCATCGGACCCTTCGAAGAGACCGAGGCGCTCGACGTCGACGGCGTGCCGCTGCGCATCGTCTTTCCCCTCGGCAACGCGCACCTCACCGGACACGCCCTCGAAGCCGGCGCCTTCGCACTGCGATTTTTCTCGAATTACTTCGACATTCCCTACCCCGGCGACAAGTTGGACATGGTCGCGATACCGGACTTCATGCAGGGCGCGATGGAGAACCTCGGTTGCATCACGTACCGCATGCCCGATCTGTTGATCGACCCGGCCAAGGCCTCGCTCGCCGAGATGAAGCGCGTTGCCAAAGTCGTGATGCACGAAATCGCGCACATGTGGTTCGGCGACCTGGTCACCATGGAGTGGTGGGAGGGCATCTGGCTGAACGAGGCCTTCGCGACGTTCATGGAGGTCATGTGCCAGGACGCCTTTCGTCCGCAGTGGAAGGTCTGGGTCTCCTTCGGCGCCGAGCGCGACATGGCCCTTCAGATCGACGGGCTGCACGCGACGCGACCAATCGAGTTCGAAGTCGTCTCGCCCGATGACACGCAGGGCATGTTCGGGCGTCTGACCTACGAAAAGGGCGCGGGCGTTTTGCGCATGCTCGAGCAGTACTTGGGTGCCGAGACCTACCGCGACGGAATTCGTCACTACTTGGTCAAGCACAGCTACGCCAACACCCGAACCACCGACCTCTGGGACGCCATCGAAGAGGTCTCCGGTGCACCGGTCCGCGACGTCATGAACACGTGGATCCTCCAGGGTGGCTACCCGCTCGTCACGTTGAGCGACGGGTTCATCACCCAACTCCCCTTCGCCTACGGTCCGACGAACGGTGAAAGTGCGATCGGCTCGTCGTGGAAGATTCCCGTGTGGACTCGTTCGTTGCGCGGTGGCGAGCGCAGCGCCCATCTTCTGGAAGACGAGCCCGTGGCGATCACCGAAGAGGCGCCAGTCGTGCTGAATGCCGGCGCGTCGGGCTACTACCGCTCGCGCTACGGCGTCACGGAGACCAAGGCCCTCGCCGATCACGTCGATGAACTCGACGCCGCCGAGCGCGCCGCGTTGCTCTCAGACGGTTGGGCCCTGTTGCTGTCAAGTCAGATCAGCGCCGAGCAGTTTCTCACGATTGGCGCCGGTCTCGGCAACCTCGACGAACCGACGCCGTGGGGCACGCTCGCGAGCGCCGTCGCCTTCATCGACCGGGCTCTGCCGAAAGAGCAACTCCCCCGTTTTGCCGCCAAGGTTCGCGAGATCTTCGAACCGCAGTATCGGCGCCTCGGGTGGGACGCCACGACGGGCGAGAGCGAGCTCACGCCTCAGCTGCGCGCACTCGTGCTTTCGACGCTCGGTACGACGGGCGCCAATGAGGAGATCAAGGCCGAAGCGGTGAAACGATTCGAAGCCAACGACATCAACGGCGACCTCGCCAACGCGATCCTTCGCGTCGTGGCCGCCCAGGATCGACCCGGCGACTACGAGACCTTCATCGAGCGCTACCGCGGTGCCGCGAGTCCCCAAGACGAGCAGCGTTACCTGCGCGGACTGAGCGGATTCAGTGAAGAGCGCGTCGCCCTCGACGCCGCCAATAAGTGCTTCGGCGAGATTCGAAGTCAAGACGCGTCGGCCGTGTTAGGTCTCCTCTCGATGAACGCCACGACCGGTCCGAGCGTGTGGCGCCTGATCGCGTCACGCTGGAACGAGGCGCTCGCGAAGTTCCCGCCGAACACGCTCTCCTACATGACGCTCGGCATTCGCACGTTCATCAATGACGCGACCTTCGCCGACGAGGTCGAGGCGTTCCACACCTCGCACCAACTCAGCGGTGAGCAGAGGACCGTCCAACAGAACATCGAACTGATGCGCGTGGGACTCACGTTCGCCGCGGCAATGCGCGAACAGCTTTAATGACGACATGACCGTCGGGGCGTTCTTGGGCGTCTTTGCCCTCATGTTCGTCCTCGAACTGCCCGACAAGACGTTCGTGGCGACCGTGATCATGAGCACTCGGGCGCGCCCGTTGATGGTTGCGCTCGGCGCGTCACTCGCGTTGACCGTGCAGATGACCATCGCGGTTGGCGCCGGATCGTTGCTGACGCTCTTTCCCGTGCACTGGAAGGACCTGATCGTCGGGTTGCTCTTCCTCTCGGGCGGCCTGTACCTGCTCTTCGTGTCCGAGTCCGAAGAAGAGGGCAAGGGTCGACGCGAAGCGGCGCTGGAGAAGGTGACCTCGCGTTGGAAAGAGGTCACCACGGCGTTCATCGTGATCTTCATCGGCGAGTTCGGTGATCTCACACAAATCCAGGGCGCGAACTTCGAGGCCAAGCTCCACCAACCCCTCGAAGTCTTCCTGGCGTCCTCGCTCGCGCTGATCTGCGTCTCGTTCATCGGCGCCTACAGCGGTCGCGCCCTGGAGCGGGTCATATCGCTCAAGCGCATCCGATTGGGTGGAGGATTCATCTTCACCGGCCTCGGCGTCTGGACACTCGTGTCCTTGGGGATCGCGGTCGGATGAGCCGGCGCGACGAACTCCTCGACTACGCCGACACCGTGAAGGGCTTCATGCCGCGCGACGAAGGTCTCGCCCTGTTCGAGTTCGCGCTGGCCCACGGGGAACGCAGTCATCGCGGCACCTGGCTCGAGATCGGCGCGTGGTGTGGCAAGTCGGCCGTGTACCTGGGTGCCGCCGCCGAGGCCACGAACTCGGTGCTCTACTCCCTCGATCACCACCACGGCAGCGAAGAGAACCAGACCGGCTGGGAGCACTTCGACGCGGCGCTCGTCGATCCGAGTGACGGTCGACTCAATACGCTCCCGTCGTGGCAGCGCACGATTTCCGACGCGCAGTTGGAGTCGACGGTGATCGGACTGGTCGGACCCTCGGTCGTGGTCGCCGCCCACTTCAACCAACCGCTCGACATCCTCTTCATCGACGGGGGCCACGGGCACGACGTCGCCTGGGCCGACTACGAGGCGTGGACGCCCAAGATCGTGGTGGGCGGACTGCTCCTGATCCACGACGTCTTCGCCAACCTCGAGGACGGTGGTCGACCGCCGTACGAGATCTACTGCGCCGCGCTCGAGAGTGGAGCGTTCATCGAGCGCGCCGAACGCGGTTCGCTGCGCGCGCTAACGCGCATTCACTAGCGCCAGTGGACAGCCCGGTTCGGCGAGGTCGATCGGCACCGGCAGTGAATCGTGTCGAAAGAGACCGGCGGCGGGCGACGACGACGTGAGCGCGTCGGCGGCGAGGATGATCGCCGAGACGGTGTAGGACGTCGTCTCGCGGTCCGGAAACGTGACCTCACTGGGATAGGCGATGCCCGTCCAGTACGCGCCGTCGCCGCGGCGGTGGCGCCGGGTGTAGCTGAACAGATCAAGGGCCCGACTGCTCAGACCGAGCGCATCCAGGGCCAGCACGCACTCGGCGGTCTCGGCGGCGGTCACCCAGTCACTGGTCGACACGCAGCGCACGCCGTAACCGTCCATGACGTGGCGCTCCCAACCGTCATCGATGCGCTTCATTCCGGTCGCGCCCACCAGCGCACCCGAGAAGATCGGGTAGTACCAGTCCATCGCGAATTCGTTCTTCGGCGCGAAGGCCCCGGGGTGATTCGCCACGGCGTGACCGAGTCGACCGGCGGCCAGTTCCCAGGAGGGCTTGTCGACGTCGAGGCGTTCGCCGAGGGCGACCGCGCAGCGCAGCGAGTGAAAGATCGACGACGAGCCGGTCAACAGCGCGTAACTCTCGCGCTTGCCGAGCGGGTCCAGCGACCACGCGATCGTGCCGTCGCGGTGCTGGTAGCGCAGGACAAAATCAATGGCCCGTTCGACGACCGGCCACAGTTCGACGCAGAAGTCGACGTCCCCGGTCGCGAAGAGGTAGTGGTACAGACCGGCCGCCACGTACGCGCACACGTTCGTGTCGAGTCGCGCGTCCTTCACCTGATCGCCTTGGTAGTAGTTGAACCAACTGCCGTCGCCGAGCTGTTTGTCAGCGAGCCAGCGGTAGGCCGCCCTCGCTCGGTCCGGGTACCCCGTGACCGTGAGGGCCATCGCCGCTTCGACGTGATTCCACGGGTCGCAGTGTCCGCCTGGGAACCACGGAATCGCCCCGCTCGGCAGCTGCAACGACGCGAGGCTCTCGGCGCTCTGGGCGATCTCGGTTTCACTCAAGAGACCGGGGACTCCGGAGACGGTGCCGATCGTCGTCGTCACGACGCCGGCTTCACCAGGTAGACGACGATTGACTTACCCATCAGCGGCGCCAGGATCCGTTCGGCCAGTCGCGTCGGCCAGGGCGCTTTCATGATGTCCCAGACGAGGAGCCGGTGGTAGAGCTTCACGAACTTGTTGGTGTCGTTCGTCGTGCCGACGAGACACTTCAGCCACCAGTAGGGACTGTGGAGACCGTGGGCGTAGTGGTGCGCGGTGTCGATCAGTCCGACCGAGCGCAGTCGCTCGGTCAGGATCCGGCGGCGATAAATGCGGATATGACCGCCCGGCACGTTGTGGTACTCATCGGAGAGCGCCCAGTTGATCAACTCCGGCCCAAATCGCGGCACCGTGATGGCCATCGTGCCGCCCGGCTTGAGCACGCGCGCCAACTCCGCCATGGCGCCGAGGTCGTCGGGGATGTGCTCGAGGACCTCTGAACAGATCACCCGGTCGAACGTCGCATCGGGGAACGGGAGGTGCAGCGCGTCACCCTGCACCGCCGCGCTGTGCACGGTTTCGGCGTCGAGTTCGCCCGCGGCGACCATCGCGGCGAACATGTTCTTCACGCCCTCGACCTCGTCGCGACCGGCGTCCAGAGCGATGACGTCGGCCCCGCGGCGCGCCGCTTCGAAGGCGTGGCGGCCGAAGCCACAACCGAGATCGAGAATCTTGTCGCCGCGCTCCAGACCCAACTGGTCGTAACGAGCGGTCAGCATCAGTCGAACTCCATCGAGTCCGGCAACGCCTCGCCCGTGAGGATCGCGTCGTAACAAGCGGCCGTGCCACGAGCCGTCACTTCCCACGTGAAGCGCTCCATCACCCGGGTGCGACCGGCCGCGCCGAGGCGCGCGCGAAGCTGCTCGTCGTCGAGGAGTCGACCGATCGCCACCACCAGCGCCTCGGGGTTGTCCGGCTCGACGAGCAGACCGGTCTCTTCGCTGACACCGACAACTTCGGGCAGCGCACCGCCGGTCGTCGCCACGACCGGAACGCCGCAGCTCATGGCCTCGATCGCCGGCAGCGAGAAGCCCTCGTACAGGCTGGGCACGATCGCGACTTCGGCCTCGCCGTAGAGGCGCGCCAACTCTTCGTCACTGACGCCCGAGATCGTGGTCACGATGTCGGTGAGACCGAGACGCTCCAGCGCCGACGCGACGCGACCCTTCGGCTGGGGCTTGCCGATGACGATGAGATCGATGTCGCGCTCGGCGCGCAGTTTCGCAATCGCCTCTAAGAGCGGCACGAGACCCTTCATCGGCACGTCGCTCGAGGAAGTGACCATCAGGCGGCCCTTCTTCTTGACGACGTCGTCGTAGGGGCGAAAGACCGTGTGGTCGACGCCGACCGGCACGACGGTGAGCCGATCGAGCGGGACGTGCATCTGAGCGTTGATGTCGATCTTGGAGTTGTGCGAGACCGTGAGGACCGCGGGCAGTTGCTTGAGCGTGCGCATCTGCATGCGCAAGAACCCGAACCAGCGTCGTGTCGTGTAGCGCTTCCAGGCCGTCTCGGCGTGATCGAGCGCGATGGAACGATCGACGGTGATCGGGTGATGCAGCGTCTCCAAGAGCGGCCAACCTTCGCGGTGCAGCTTCAAGATCCCCGGTCCCATGCACTGGTTGTCGTGGATGATGTCGAAGTCACCACGTCGGCGCTGCAAGATCTTCTCGATGCGCAGCGAATACGCGAGCGGCTCGCCGAAGCCGCCGCTCATCATGACGCCGAACTCCGAAAGGTCAGCGAGGGACGTGAACTCGCTCGGGGCCGGGATCCGAAACGGATCGGGGTCGCGGTAGAGGTCGAGGCCGCGCACGGCCGTGAAGCCGACGCCCTCATCGAGCTCGGGCCACGGGGGTCCGGAAAAGACCTCGACGCCGTGGCCGAGTTTGACCAGTTCGCGCGTCAAGTGTCGGGTGTAGACGCCCTGNNCCGCCGCAGCGCGGGTTGCCACGGTAGATCAGGAACGCCACGCGGTACTTGCCCGGTTCGGGCGCCCGGGCCGGCACGTGGGCCGGCGTGACGATGCCCTTGGAGCGGGCCCAGGACGCCTTGGTCTCGTCGATGGTCTGGCGCAGGGTACGGGACAAGGGGCAACTTTCGGTTTCCGGAGTCCTCCATTCTCGCCGAATTCGCCAAAGCCACACAAATGTCCATTAACCATTGGGTTTCATCGTGACTACATTGTTCGAATGGACCTTAACTACCCCGCTGAAACTGAGCCGTTCCGCAAAGAAGTGCGCGCGTGGCTCGAAGAGAATCTGCCCGAGGGCTGGTTCGATCCCGACTTTTCGATGAACCCCGAGGAGCGCCGCGCCTTCAACGAGGGCTGGAACGAGAAGCTCTTCGCCGGCGGCTGGATCTGCGCCGGATGGCCCGTCGAATACGGCGGCAAAGGACTGACGCTGCTCCAACAAGTCGTGTTGAACGAGGAGTTCGCCAAGGCCGCTGCACCGATGCGCGCTGACTTCTTCGGCGACACGTTGGTCGGTCCGACGATCCTGCAGTGGGGCACCGATGAGCAGAAGCGCGAGTTCATTCCCGGCATCCTCCAAGGAAAGATCGCCTGGTGCCAGGGTTTCTCCGAACCCGACGCCGGCTCGGACTTAGCGAGTCTTAAAACCACCGCGGTGCTCGACGGTGACGAATGGCTCATCAACGGTCAGAAGGTCTGGACGTCCCAGGCCCAGCACGCCGACTACGTCTTCTTGATGGTGCGCACCGACCCCGACGCGCCCCAGCACGCCGGCATCAGCTACCTGCTCGTGCCGATGCACCAAGAGGGCGTCGAAGTTCGTCCAATCATCCAAGTCGACGGCTCGGGCGACTTCAATGAGGTCTTCTTCACCAACGCGCGTTGTTCGAAGAACAACGCCGTCGGCGGCGTCAACAACGGCTGGAAGGTCGCGATGACGACGCTCGGCTTCGAGCGCGGTTCGAACTCCACGACCGGCTACCGACGATTCTTGAAGGAGTGGGAGGAGATCGTCAAGGAGGCCAAGCGCCTGGACAAGAACGACGACCGACTCGTGCGCGACGGTCTCGTGAGAGCCTGGGAGAAGGTGAAGATCATGGAGATCAACGGCTACCGCTCCCTCACCGACTCACTGAACGGCACGCATAACACGGCGCTGCTCGGGGCCTGCAACAAGATGTTCTGGTCCGAGACCCATCGCGCGACGATGGAGTTGGCGTTGGACGTGCTCGGCATGGAGGCGCAGATCCTCACCGGCTCGGGGGCGAACGACGGATCGATTACGCGAGTTCACCGCGGCCGGGCCGACTACCCGGTCTCGGATTTGCAAGGGTCGTTCTTCTTCTCGCGCTCCGAGACCATTTGGGGCGGCACCGCGGAGATTCAGCGCAACATCATCGGTGAGCGTGCGCTCGGATTGCCGAAGGAACCCAAGCCGCAAAAGGTGTGAGCCAATCGATGCCTCGAGGTAGTCACTCGACCGGTGTGGCGACGCCCAGTGAGCTCACGAGTGCTTCGACGCGGGTGCGAATTTCGTCACGGATGGCTCGAACGGTGCTGAGGTCTTGGCCCGCCGGATCAGCGAGGTCCCAGTCGACGTAACGCTTCCCCGGGTAGATGGGGCAGACGTCGCCGCAACCCATAGCGATCACGATATCCACGGCCCGAACGATCTCGTCGGTCCAGGGCTTCGGAAATTCCTCGTGGATATCGATGCCACTTTCTGCCATGACCTCAACCACCTCCGGATTCAGTTCGGCGCCCGGCTCTGAGCCTCCGGTGTACACGTTCACTTGATCGCCCGCCAGGGCACGGAGCCATCCAGCGGCCATCTGACTTCGCCCCGCATTGTGGACGCAGAGGAACAACACACTCGGCGTTCCCGGCTCGGAGCTCTCGATCTTGGCCATGGCCTGCAGACGCTGTCGAGCGAAGCGTTCGGACAACACTCCTATGAAGGTCGTCACTTTGGCCTTGGCCGCGAGCCTCTCGTAGGAGTCGACGACGAAGTGTTCGATGGTCTCGTCATCGAAGGTTCCCTGGAATTCACGTTGGAGTTCTTCGACGGATCTCTGGATGAGCCGCTGTTCAGCCGGTGGCAAGTCGTGCAGCGTTCGTGTGTCAGTCATGGCTTCCTTCCTCTTGGGAAGAGGGCTTGAGAAGATCATCGAAGAGACCTCGAACCCGCCGTTCGATGTCGTCACGGATCTGGCGAACCACTTCGACGTCCTTACCGGCCGGATCCGTCAGGTCCCAGTCCAGATACCGCTTGCCCGGGTACACGGGACACGCGTCCCCACAACCCATCGTGACAATGACGTCGGCGTGGAGTCCCATCTGGTCGGTCAGCTTTCGTGGCGCTTCATTGGAGATGTCGATGCCCTTTTCTTTCATCACTTGAACGACCGCAGGATTCAGCGATTCGCCCGGTGCCGAGCCGGCGGAGTGGACGACGACGCGATCGCCTCCAAATTCACGGGCGAAGGCCGCCGCCATCTGGGATCTACCGGCGTTGTGCACGCACAGGAAAAGGACTTCTGGACGGTCGGTCATGGGGCTCCTTCAACGGCGGCGAGTGGGTAGAAACGACGTTTCGCCCACAACGACACGTAGACCAGGGCAACGAGTACCGGTACCTCGATGAGGGGGCCGACGACGCCGGCCAGTGCCTCGCCACTCGTCACGCCAAAGACGCCGATGCACACGGCGATCGCCAGTTCGAAGTTGTTGCCAGCGGCGGTGAAGGCGAGGGTGGCGGTTCGATCGTAGGGAAGCCCGAGCGAACGACCGAGCGCGAACGACCCAAACCACATGATGGCGAAGTAACAAAGCAGTGGCAGGGCTATGCGAGCGACGTCGCTCGGCCGAGAGGTGATCGTGTGCCCCTGCAGAGCGAAGAGGATAACGATGGTATAGAGAAGTCCGTAGAGAGCGAAGGGGCCGAGCCGGGGCAACAATCTGGTCTCGTACCACTCTCGACTACGCAGGCGTTCGCCAATCGTTCGCGTGAGGTAGCCGGCGAGGAGCGGTATCCCGAGAAATATGGCGACGGTCTCGGCGATCTTCCATACCGACAGATGAAGACCCTGCGTGCTCAGTCCGAGCCATTGGGGAAGAAGTTCCAGATAGAAATATCCGAGCAACGCAAACGCCACGATCTGGAAGAGGGAGTTGAGCGCGACGAGCACCGCCGCCGCTTCGCGATGGCCACCGGAAAGATCGTTCCAGATCAGCACCATCGCGATGCAGCGCGCCAGGCCCACGATGATGAGCCCAGTCCGGTAGGTGGGCAGATCGGGCAGTAAGAGCCAGGCGAGCGCGAACATGACCGCCGGTCCAATGAGCCAATTGAGGACGAGCGACGCCACCAACAGCTTGCGGTCGCGCGTCACGGTGCCGAGTCGGTCGTAGCGCACCTTTGCCAACACGGGATACATCATGACGAGGAGTCCAATGAAGATGGGCAACGACGTTCCCGACGTGACCTGCACCGCGTTGAGGTGCGTATTGAGACTGGGTATGGCTCGGCCCAGGCCGATGCCAATGGCCATCGCCATGACGATCCACACCGGCAGGAACCGGTCGAGGAGTGAAAGTCGCTTGATGACGGGGACCGAAAGGTCGCCCTCTGACAACTCGGAGACGACGTCGCTCACGAGTGTCCCGTGACTACGGCTCGCCGCAGTCTCAACAGCACGGGGCGGCGTCGGACGTCGCTCGTGACTCGCTCGCGCAGCACGTCTCGTCGGTGGCACACAATAAAGAGTCGTTCGCGTCGGCGAGCACGGTGTAGACCTCCCACCGAGAAGAATCAGGTCCGTCGACCCACACCTTGTCTTGCACCGCGAAGCAACACGTCGTCTTTTCCTCGATGTCGGTCACGAAGCCCTGTTCCGAGAGGTACTGCGTGGCGTCTTGCACTTCTTCCGTCGAAAAGACTTCAACCCCGAGGTGGTTTATCGAGCCCGGCACACCGGAGTTCTCGAAGAGCACCAACTTGAGCGGTGGTTCAGCGATGGCAAAGTTGGCATAACCGGGACGTATTTTCGTCGGCTCGGTCTTGAAGAACTTGGAGTAGAAACCCACCGCCTCCTCGAGATTCGACACATTAAGAGCGAGTTGCAGTCGCGACACTTTGACCTCCTTTAGATTGACATCCATCGATTAGAGAGTAGTTGTCACATTGATGTTTGTCAATAGTATGATCGAGGGAATGGCACATCCGAAGACCATCACCATCGACGAGAGCGTCGTGAGTTGTTGCAGCCCGTTGACGGCCATTGCGTTGTCCGAGGTCGAGGCCATCGACATTGCTCAGATCTTTGGCGCCCTCAGCGATCCAGTGCGTCTACGAATGTTGTCACTGGTCGCGGCCGAAGTCGAGGTGTGCAGCTGCGCCCTTGAGGGTCCGCTGGGCAAGAGCCAACCCACCATCTCGCACCACACCAGGATCCTCGCCGAAGCGGGCCTGATCGTCGGCGAAAAGCGTGGTCGATGGATGTGGTGGCGAATTGTTCCCGAGCGCCTCGGAGAAGTCTCGAGGATCCTGTCGTCGTAAACCGAAGCGTCGATCGAGCACACCAGTCGTAGCTCAATACCGAGGCGCGAACAAGCAAAGTAGCAATGGCGCTACTGACCGCGAAGCGCTTTCTTGATCTTGGTCATCAGGCTCGGCTTCATGTAGTACTTCTCGCGCTCATCTTCACTCATCGCGTCGTAGCGCGAGTCTTGTTTTGAGACGATCTCGTCCACCTTTTCTTGTTGCAGGGCCGAGTTATTCATCTGCTGTTCGGGGTTGAGCGTTTTCGGACCGCGCCGTCCCGGTCCATTACCGAAGAAGCCAAATACCCTCACCGTGCTCCCACCTACCCATTCATCGTCGCACTTCGACCGTTGGCCCGAATCTACATCCAAAAGAACCGCTGTGCGGACTGGACGTCGCTATAGCTGCCGGTATCGGGGCACGTAGCCGCCGACACCCAGGGACATCGAGTCCTCGGGGTCGATCGAGTCATCGACGCCACCAACGACGTCGGTAACCCACGCCAAACGGTCCTTCAGAATCCTCGTGACGCCGCCTTGCAGGGTGTCTGACGAAATCGCACAACTGGAACAGGCGCCCTGAAGTTGCACTTCCACGACGCCGGTCTCGACGTCGGCACGGATCAATACCAGGTCGCCGCCGTCGGCTTGCACGGACGGGCGCATCAGGTCGAGCAGCGCATTGAGCGCCTTCAGTCGCGTCGCACGCTCCTGGTCGGTCAGTTCATCCATGAGACCAGTCTGCCGTGAAAGCGACGGCGCGTGACGTCGGACTCGATTGGATACGATTTTCCTCATGGAGCCAAACGTGACCTGGACCGTCGATTCAATCAACCTCTCGGACTTGGAGTTCTGGCGTCGGCCGTGGGCCGAACGTGAGGCCGCATTCAAGACGTTGCGACGAGAGAGCCCCATCACCCACTACGACCAACCGTTGATCGAGGGCACCGCGATTGAGTTCCCCGAGGGCAACGGTTTCTACGCGGTCACGAAGTATCGCGACGTGCAGACTGCGTCACGCCACCCAGAGACCTTCCTCTCGGGACCCGGTGCGGTGTCAGAGATGGACCTTCCGAGCGAGATGGTGGAGTACTTCTCGGGCATGATCTCGACCGACGATCCCAAGCACGCTCGACTACGCCGAATCGTGTCGAATGCGTTCAATCCTCGCAACATCCGCGCGGTAGAGGATTCAATTGAACGAAAGGCCGATGAGATCATCGAACGGGCGCGATTGAGTGGCACGGGCGACTTCATCACCGACATCGCAGCGCCGTTTCCTCTCGAGATCATTTGCGACATGATGGGCGTACCTTCGAGTGAGTACGCGACGGTCTTGCATCACTCGAACATCATCCTCTCCAACGGTGACCCCGACTTCATTCCCGAAGGCCAGGATCCCGTATTGGCAATACTCGAATCAGGCGCCGCGCTCACTTCGATCATGGAAGAATTGGGGAAGTACCGAATCGACAATCCCATCGATGACATTACGAGCGCACTCGTGAACGCTGAGATCGAAACTGAGAAGCTCACGCAACAGGAGTTGGCGTCGTTTTTCGTGCTGCTCGTGACGGCCGGCAACGAGACGACGCGCACGGCGATCGCCCACGGACTTCACGCGCTCACCGAACACCCCGATCAAAGGGCCCGACTGCTCACGGACTACGAGGGCCTCGCCAAGACCGCCACCGATGAAATCGTTCGTTGGGCGTCGCCCGTTATTTGGATGCGCCGCACGCTGGCTGAGCACTACACCCTTTCGAACTTCGAACTTGCCAAGGGCGACAAGGTCCTCTTGTTCTACAGTTCGGCCAATCGCGACGAAGACATCTTTGATAACCCCGATGTCTTCGACGTCGGACGCACGCCCAATGACCACTACGGCTTCGGCGCGCCGGGCCCGCACTTTTGTCTCGGCGCTCACCTGGCGCGACGCGAAATCACGGTGATGTTCCGGAAGTTGCTGAGTCAACATCCTGATATCCACTCCTCTGGGACGCCGTCGCAGTTGGCGTCGCGCTTCATCAACGGCATCAAGCACCTGGAATACAGCCTCTAGGATTACTGACGTCGACCGTGGGCTGAGCGCGAGCGCTTTGACCGCATTGCGACGCGGACAACCAAACTCGCGTTAGAGGAGCCGGTCATCGAGGGCATTTCAATCGAGTTCCCGGAGGGTAACGGTTTCCATCTGAGCGACGCGTACGGTCAATGGTCATCGTGGCGCAGCGACCCTTCAGCATCGTTCGTGATCGCTGAGAGCGTCCGCAATGGCCAACGCTAAGCGACTCCCTGAACACGTGGGCATAATTCCCGATGGCAATCGGCGTTGGGCTCAAGACCAAGGCTTCGAAAAACAGGACGGCTATCACTTCGGACTACAGCCGGGTCTGGAGTTGTACAGCGAGTGCCTGGCGTTGGGTATCCCTGAGATCACCTTCTACGGCTTCACCGTCGACAATACGAAACGTCCGGGAACTCAGATTGAAGCGTTTCGCAATGCGTGCGTGGAAGCCGTGGCCGAGTTGGAGAAAAGGGACGCGGATCTGCTGGTGGTGGGCAACACCCAGTCGGTGTTCTTTCCCAAGGAACTCATGCGCTACACGCAACGGACCCGAATCGGCGAGGGCCGCATCAAAGTTAACTTCCTCGTGAACTACGGCTGGAATTGGGACCTTAACCACTCGCTCGAAAACGGTGACGCGAGTACGCGTCACAACGTCGCCGACGGCATCGCGTCCGCCGATATTTCAAGGATCGATCTCATCGTGCGTTGGGGCGGCGGTCGGCGACTCAGTGGTTTCTTGCCTATCCAGTCGGTCTACGCCGACTTTTACGTCGTCGATGAACTGTGGCCGAATTTTTCACTTGACCAGTTTCACGAAGCACTGGCGTGGTACCAAGATCAAGACGTCACGCTTGGTGGTTAGGGAATGGAATACGCACTGCTCATTTCTCCCTGAGCCGGACTGGTCAATGCAATCGAGCTTCAATAGCGGCATCAAAGACTGGCACTACCACCATTACGCCTTCCCCGCGGCCACCGCTTCGTCGTAGGCGTGAAGGGCCCTCGGACCCCAGACCGTGCCCGGTCCGCCGTTCATGGCAATCGCGACGCCGATGGCTTCGGCGACCTGTTGGCGTGAGGCACCCTCGCGCAGCGCACCGCGAGTGTGGGCCACGATGCAGCCGTCGCACTCGCGAGTGATCGAGATCACCATGGCGAGGAGTTCCTTGGTCACGCGTGGGAGTTCTCCCTCGGTCATCGCCGCCTGCGACAACGCCCCGAAGTTTTTCCAGACGTCGGGAATCAACGCTCGCAGATCGAGCGCCGGCTGACGAAGTTCCTCACGAATCTCATCCATGCTGTTCATAACCACCTCCGACGACGAGCGTAGTGACTGTCGAATTCACATCTCCGGCACCGATGCTTCGGACGTTCACTCCTTGAGTGACCCGCGGGCCTCGCGAATGGCGTAATAGAGGATTACGTAGCCCGTGACGGGATCGGCCCACCACCAACCGACGAAGGCGTTCACAATGAGACCGGCTAAAACTGCGCTCGCGAGGATCCCATCAATAAGTGTGACTCGGCCTTCCGCTTTCAGCACCGGGTTGTCGAGGGCCGAACCGACTCTCTTCTTCCCCTCAGCGAGGGCGAACATGGCGACGGCGGTCATCGCGGTCCACACGATGCCGATCGGGCTGTGGTGGGGACGA
This sequence comes from Acidimicrobiaceae bacterium, assembly GCA_003155915.1. Taxonomy (GTDB): domain Bacteria; phylum Actinomycetota; class Acidimicrobiia; order Acidimicrobiales; family RAAP-2; genus RAAP-2. Next base: position 117,141 of record PMFA01000016.1, read on the forward strand.
AAACCGACAACGAGCACGATCGTGCTCTGCACCGCGAGATAGAACGCCAAAGTGACAAAGGACCACCCGACCAGGCGCATCGCCTTTCGCTGTCGAGTCTGCGCGACCTCGGCGAGTTCCCAGAGAACGACCGTGGACGCGCCGATCTCGATCACGCTGTCCAAGCCAAAGCCCGCCAGGGCAACCGATCTCGCCACGATCGCGGCGTAGCCGAGGATCACGACGCCCACCACATTCCAGCCGAGCGTCATCACTTCCAACTGACGCCCACGCCTCAGCGCGGACACCCAAGCGGACTCTTCAGAATGACTGGGCACCCACTACAACGTAGGACGCTCGACTTCGAATTCAACCCACACCATTGGCAGGAGAGCCCACTTTGGCAACGTGCCGACTCGCTTCAGACCCCACTGAGCGCGTAACGCATCCACGACGAACGCGCTCGGGCACAGTTAATTGTCGACATCCGCCTTTACCGCGTCACCTAAAATGAACCGATGAGCGTAATCGACGAACTCATCGCCCACAATCGCGCCTACGTCGATCGACACGGCCATCGCGAGATGCCGACGATGCCACAACTCCACTTGGCCGTTTTGACGTGCATGGACTCCAGACTCGACCTCTTCGGCGCCCTCGGGCTCAATCTCGGTGAGGCGCACCTGATTCGAAACGCCGGCGGGCTCGCCAGCGACGACGCAGTTCGCTCGCTGCTCCTCAGCCAATGGTTGCTGGGAACTCGAGTCGTGATGGTTATCCACCACACCCGCTGCGGTCTCGAAACGTTCGAGGAAGCGACCCTCGCCGACGGGGTCGCGGACCACTTCGGGGTGCGACCGCCGTTTCGATTGGGCGCCTATCGTGACGTGGAAGAGGACGTGCGTTCGACGCTCGAGACCCTGCACGCCAGCCCCTTCGTCAACGCAACCGAGATCCGGGGCTTCGTATTCGACGTCGACGACGGCGACCTGCGAGAGGTCAGTCAAAGAACTTCTTGAAGCCCTGACTGGTCTGGACGTAGCCGTTGGCCAGGTAGAACCGGTGAGCGCCCTCACGGACGTTTCGACTCGTGAGTTGGATCCGATAGCAGCCGCGTTCTCGCGCGAGCTCCTCGGCCGCGAGGAGCATCTGGGCTCCGATGCCGCGACTGCGGCTATCGCTTCGCACGTGCACGCTTTCGATCTCGCAGCACCAGCCCCCGGCGTGCTGGAAGTGCTGGAAGATGATGACTTGACAGACACCGACGACTTCGCCGTTGACCTCGGCGACAACAACATCGCCGCGTTGGCGACGCATCTCTTCGACCGCCGACCAGTAGTGGTCAACCTTCGTAACGTCTTCGAACTCCGGCATCAATGAGCCATCCATCAACAGTTCGATCGCCGCGGTAACGTCGTCGTATTCGATCGGGCGAACGAGCACCATCGCCGACTACTCCCGGGGGTCAATCGGGGTCAGCACTCCGACTACGTCTTCAATCGCTTCGGCCGCGTCGAGGCAGAGGTCGTCGCGCATCAACGTCCCCATGACCTGGACGCCGGTCGGTAGGTCGTTGGCGACACTGGTCGCGACGCAGGCCGCCGGCAGTCCCATCAGGTTGGCCGGCATGACGAAACGAAAGAGCTCCACGACCTTCATCGCGGTCTCGGCGCTGACGATGTCGTAGCCGTGCTCGAAGGGCGGCTGCGTCCAGACCGGTCCCACGACCAGCGGGTAGGTGGTCATGAACTCGCGCCACGCCTTCTCGACCCGGTAACGGCTCTCGTGCATCAGCGCCATCGACTCAGGCGTGGCGGGCGGAAATTCGATCGTCGTGAGTTCCAAGAAACGTTGAGCGTCCGCTCCGAGTATCGCCTCGAGCAACGGTCGGGCCACGGCGAGGCTCGTCATCATCAGTTCGGTCCAAGCGAGGTAACTCTCGAAGACCATGGGCGGTTCGATCTCTTCGACCTCGTAACCGGCCGCTTCGAGTGCGCGCCCGGCGATGCGCACGCCTTCGGCGATGGCGGCGTCGGTCTCGCCGCCGAAGGGCTCGGGCACCAGCGCCACGCGCTTGGGTACTGCCGGGCCGGCAAGCGGAACGTCGATGGACTGCGGATCACGGTGATGCGCCCCCATGACTACTCCTAGTCCGAGGCGGACATCGCTCACGGTTCGAGCGAGGACCCCGTTCACCAACATGATCTGCGAATTGATGGGCATGTCCAGTATCGACGAGGGGTTGCCCTGAGCGACGCGACCGCGTGACGGCTTGATCGACGCGATCCCACAGGCGTAGGCCGGGTTGCGAAGCGATCCCCCGATGTCGTTGCCGAGTCCGATGGGACTCATGCCCGAGGCAATGGCCGCCGCTTCCCCGCCGGAGGAGCCACCGGCCGTGCGGCCTCGTTTCCAGGGATTGTGCGTCACGCCGTAGAGCGAGGATTCCGTATTGATGCGCAGCCCGAGGTCGGGCATGTTGGTGCGCGCCAGCGCGACGGCCCCGGCGCGGCGCATGAGCTCGACCGGTGGCGCGTCGTCATTGGCCATGAAGTCCTTGAGCGTCACGCACCCTTCATTGGAGGTGTAGCCCTTCACGTCGAGGTTGATTTTGATGGTGAAGGGCACCCCGTGCAGCGCGCCGAGCGCCTCGCCGGCCTTCTGCTTCGCGTCGGCGGCGTCGGCTTCAGCTCGGACTTCGTCGGGTCGTACTTCGACCACCGCGTTCACGGCGCCGTTCACCTCGTCGATTCGTCCCAGGTGGGCCTCGATGACCTCGCGCGACGACGTGGCGCCGCTTCGAATCATGTTCGCCAACGATGACGCCGACTCCTGCCACAGTTCTTTTGCCACGAGACCCCCCGTCGAAAACCCTCTGGGTAGTCTGGCACGCGCCACGGCGCGTTCGAATCAGCCGAAGCGGCCGAGGGTGTAGTCGAGCGTGCGCGGGTCGATGGGATTGTTGAAGATCTTCTCGGTGGTGTCGAACTCGATCAGCTCGCCGGCGCGGTCCTCGCCCATGAGCAGGAACGCGCAGTCGTCCGAGATGCGCGCGGCCTGTTGCATGTTGTGCGTGACGATGACGACCGTGACGCGCTTCTTCAGCTCGGTCATCAGGTCCTCGATCTTCAACGTCGCGATGGGGTCCAGGGCCGACGTGGGCTCGTCCATCAAGAGCACCTCGGGGTCCATGGCGAGGGCGCGAGCGATGCACAGGCGCTGCTGCTCGCCACCGGAGAGGTTGGACGCCGCGACTTTCAGTCGGCCCTGCACGCTGTCCCAGAGAGCCGCGGACTTGAGTGACGTCTCGGCCGCTTCGTCGAGGATCGACTTCTTCTTCACGCCGTTGAAGCGCAGTCCGGAGACCGCGTTCTCGTAGATCGACATGGTGGGAAAGGGATTGGGGCGCTGGAAGACCATGCCTACGCGCGTGCGAAGTTCGGTCACCGTGATGTCGCCGCGGTAGATGTCCGTACCCTCGAGGAGGATCTGGCCGGAGACCTTCGCGCCGGGCGTGAGGTCGTGCAGCCGATTGAGTGCGCGCAACAACGTCGTCTTGCCCGAACCTGACGGTCCGATCAGACTGGTGACGCGATTTTTCGTGACGTCGAAGGTGCAATCACGAACTGCCGTTCGCCCGTGAAACGACACGGCGACGTTCTTCAACTGCATCGCGGCCGCCCCGCGTTCAAGTGTCTCGGAGGGTGTCGCGACCTTCGTCTCGACTTGTGCCATAAATTCCTGGTCCATTGGTTACCTTGCCTGTTGCTTTCTCGATGCCCAAATTCGGGCGCTTAAACTCAAAACAAAAACAAACACCACGAGCACCAGCGCAATACCCCACACTTCGGTACGCAGACTGGGCCATTCCGACTTGGCGTTCTCGTAGATCGAGAGCGGCAATGCAGAAACAGGGTCCAACGGCTTCCACGAGTTAATGTAGCCGCCGCCGATGACCAAGAGCACTGGCGCCGTCTCGCCGATGGCTCGCGAGATCGCCAAGATGATGCCGGTCACGATGCCAGTCAACGCCGCCGGGAGGACGATCTTCATGGACACCTTGTGGGGCTTGGCCCCGAGCGCCAGGCCGGCCTCACGAAGCGTGTGCGGCACGCCTCGCACGGCGATCTCGGTCGAGATCACGATGACCGGGAGCATCAGCACGGCCAACGCAAAGGACCCCGCCAACGCTGAGAAGCCAATGTTCAAGTCGCGTACGACGAAGGAAAAGGCGAACAGACCCATCAGGATTGACGGCGCCCCGGCCATCGTCTGGGAGATCACGCGCAGCGACGCCGCCAACTTCGAGACGGATTCAGCGAGGTAGACCCCTACGAGGACCCCGATGGGGATCGCCATGATCGACGCGTAGAGCGACAGCACGAGAGTACCGATGATGGCATTCGAGACCCCACCAGTGGCATTCGGGGTGATCAGATTGGGCGTCTGAGGTAACTGCGTAAAGAAACCGGTATGCAAGATGACGGGTAGGCCCCGGTCGAACAATTGATACAAGAGCAAGAACAGCGGAACTGCGGTGACGGAGAGCGCGAGGGCGCACAGCGTGATCATAAACTTCGAGCGCAACTGACGCCGCCGGCGAACCCTGTCCGAGATTTGACGAATCTCGTCGCGCAGGTTCGTATCGGGCTCCGGGGACTCAACGAGATCGATCATGTCGCTCATACGACCGCCAGGACCTTTCGTTGGCGCGATACCAGCCATCGGCTGATCAACGAAAGTCCGAAGTTCACCAGCATCAACAAAACTCCAAGCGCCATCAGGGCGGCAACTTCGTTGCCCTGGGCCTCGCCAAACTCGGTCGCGATCCACGCCGCGATTGACGTTCCGGGATAGAGCAAGTGAAACTGCACGTTGGCCACGCCACCCGCGATCAATGCCACCGCGACCGTCTCTCCAGTCGCTCGTGCCAGCGCCAGGAACGTGGCGCCAAACAGTCCAATCTTGGCTGTGGGCAGCACAACTTCACGAATCACCTGCCATCGCGTTGCGCCAAGAGACAGGCTGGCTTCAATCAAATCGTTCGGGACGACGGCGATGACCTCTCGACTGATTGCGACGAATGTAGGCAGGATCATCACCCCAAGCACGACCGACGCTAACAGGAGCGATTGGCCATCTTGCTGGCCGACGCTCCCGAACAGTTCCTTCGCGAAGGGCCAACTGTCGAGCCACGGGATGACCGTCTTCAACATCCACGGCGCGAGAACGAGGAATCCCCACAGTCCATAGACCACACTCGGGACCGCGGCGAGCAGTTCCACGAACGTCGCCACGATATTGCGGAATCGACGCGGAATGAGAAACACGATTGAAATTGACGCGCCCAGACCGATTACGACGGCGATCACCAACGCGATCACCGACGTCTCGAGAGTGCCGACGATCATCGCCAGGCCGCCGAATGGTCCCGCGGGTGACTGCCAGCCATTACCACCGAGGAGGGTGCCAGTGTGATGTGCCCATTCCGGGGCCGAGTTCCAGATGATTGTTCCAACGAAGCCGACGCTCACGGCTGCGAACACGAGGGCCGCCAAAATCAAAAGGTATTGGTACCACGTGCGCGAGGAGGCGCCGGGGTTGAACTCCGGCACCTCCTCTTCATGCGAACTGAAATCGGGAGGCGGGGGTATGACGATTGACACCGCTGCGCCCTACCTCTCCTTGTCAGTAATTCGCTTTATCAGTAACTCGTTGTATTTACGTCGTCTTGGTGAGCAGGACCGCCCCACCCGATGTCACGTTCATCAATTGCTGACGTGAGTACGCCGCGACCGCTGCGGGCAATGGCACGTAACCCTCGGCCTTGGCCAAGGCGCTCTGGGCGTAGTGTGTCTCCCAGTCGAGGTACTTGACGATGGCCTCACCGGTCGCCTCGTCGGTTTGATTCTTGAGGACGATCGCCCAGCTGTAGGTCGCGAGCGGCCAGACATTGTTGCCGGCCTGGTTGACGATCGAGAAGCTGTCGGGTGTAATGTTCGTCCCGGCCGCTGCGGCGGCTGCGGCGATGTTCGTCAACGTTGGTTGGAGCCACTGACCTTCACGGTCCTGTAATGACGCCGACTGAATGGCAGCGTTGCCGGGAATCAGAAGGTAGCTGTACTCGATGTAGCCAATCGATCCGGGATTCGCGTTGATATCGGTCGCCAGGGCCGCGTTGTTCGCCGCTCCCAGGATGTTCGTGGCGTGCCAGGCGTTACCACTGCCTTCCATCGGATTGCCGCTCGGGGTGTGCGTCGAGCCGCCCGAAGCGTGCAACCAGTCGGTGAAGGCGTAGGTCGTTCCGGAACTCGCGGATCGATAGATCACCTTGATCGTGTCGGTTGGCGAGTTACTCGTGTAGAGCGCCTGGAGTGCCTTACCGGTCGTCGAGGAGAGTCCGCCGTTGGTGTTGATGATTGCGAGGTTCGACCACTGCGTGATCTGGCCGTCGAATATCTTCGCCACCTCATTGGTCGTCAACTTGATGTCGTTGAGACTCGAGCCGAGGTTGTAGCCAACCACGGCTCCACCGAGGATGTAGGGGACCTGGACGTAGTTCGCCTCCACCGCGCCCGAAGGCAACGTGCCGGCCGAGGGCGTCATGGGCTGGTCAGAGAATCCGATGCTGACACTTCCGTTGGTGATCGACGTACGACCTGCGCCAGATCCAGCGGCTGGATATGAGCTGAAGCTCACCTTGCCACCAGCGGTGTACCCGGTCGAGCCACTCGTCGTCGCTCCTACCATTGGCGCGTCGAAAGACGAGCCGTTGATTTCGAGTGAGACCGAACTCGGGACGACGAGGTCGATGTCACCGGACTTGTTGGATCCCTGAAGGCCGCCAGCGATCGTCGTGGACGTCGTCTTGGGCTTGGGCTTGTGCTTCGACCAGCCCTTGGGACAGACACCACCCTTGGTCTCATAGCGCTTGGACTGGACCTTGTTGGACTGAAGGCGGTAACAAACGACCGACTTATTTTTGGTGGTACCGGCACTTGCGGGTGCTGACACGACGGCGAGCAGACCAGCAACGGCCAGCGCAACTGCCGCGAGCGACCTGAATAGATTCTTCATTCTGAACTTTCCTCCTAAAGAAAGTGATTCATTTGCGACGCGACGATTCGACATTCGAACGTTTTGCCACTAGGAAACCTAGGAATCGAAGGTAAACAGAATGTGAGCGAATGGGTCGTTCAGAGTGAAAAATTAAGGATTTCTGGAAACATTCATCGCGCCGTCATCAATCGCAACAGCTGTCGCGCCACCCGCAAGACGTGCACTTGAAATGTGCGTGCTCGGGGCTGAGCGATCCACCGCAGTGGGGACATTCGGAAAAGATGGCGAAGCGGTTGGCGCACTCGAACTCTGGTGGAGACTGTTCGGCATGACTGCGTGTCTCGGGCATTCCACCATTGTGGTTTCTCGCACCCGGTGGCGCGGTGATGGCCAAAGATCTCAGTCGAGTTCGGGTTTCCAGTAAGTAACGGGCTCCATAGTGCGGGCGCGACGTGCCTCGGTCAGGACTTCCGCGACGAAGGCCGCTTTCAGGGCGACGTAGCGATCGATGTCACCATCGGAGAGCACGACATTCTCACGCTTGATTGCGGCGTAGCGCTCGATCAATGCCGGATCGTCGATCAACGAGTCGCGAAAGAGCCAGTGGTCTGCGTGGGCGCGATTGTTCTCCACCACGAGGTCCATGTGATGGTCCGGCAAACGCGGCGTCACGGGCGCCTCAAATGCCTCGCGGCCCTCGACGTCCAAGTCACCCACCCACCGGTAGTGAGCCGACTCGATCAGGCGTAGAACCACCGGCACCTGGGCTTCGTCGGCCACCACGACGTCGATGTCGATGATCGGTTTGGCCGCGAGGCCCGGTACCGGGGTCGATCCCACGTGCTCGATCCGTACGACCGCCGACGCGATAAACGCCGCGAAGTACGAGGTGATCTCTCGGAACTGCTGGGGCCACCGCGGATCAGCGTCCACAACGACGACGCGGTCCATTTAGGCTTCGGCGCGAAGCTGGCCCGAACGGTAGTGCGTGCGACAGAGCACCTGGTAGTGCACGACGCCTTCGTTGACGTCCCCGGTGACGAATTGATTGCCCTCGCGCGCAACGACGCCGTCCACCACGCGCGCGTTGCAACGTCCCTTTTGTCCGCACCAGCACGTCGAGGTCAGCGGTAGTTCATGCGCCCAGTCCGAGATCGCGAACAGGCGCGCCGAACCGGGAAAGAGATTCAGTAAGAAATCGGCCGAGAGGCCGAAGGCGTGCACGTCGATGCCGAGATCGTCCACCACTTGGGCGAGGGCGTCGACCTGTTCGACACTCGCAAACTGGGCTTCGTCGATCACGAGGATATTGATGCCGTCGCGACGGAGCCGCTCGATATGTGGCGAGAGGTCTGCGCCGGGCGCGACCGCCTCGGCGCTGGCCTCGATGCCGATACGACTCGTTACCATTCCATCGTCGCTTCGGTCGCCGAACGTCCACAGAGCGACGTCGCTTCGACCCTGGCGCAGTTGCCAACACAGTTGCAACGCCAGCGTCGACTTACCCGCCGCCATGGTCCCGTAGGTAAAGGTGAGTTCTGGCATGGGCCTCTCGTCGTTGACTCGAAGGACCTACGTTACTGCCCTCGTTGTTGCCTTTTGGGGCTACGACGTCGGAGGATCGCGACAAATTCGCCGCTCAGTAGATTGGTGACGTGGACTACACCGTTCGACCTATCGCCTACATCCGCAACGAGCGCAGTGAGGCCCTCGACGATAACTGGGATGAGATCGTCAGCACGGTCGAGCTCGCCCAGGACGTGCCCGAAGAGGCCCTTCGGGGACTGGAGGAGTTCTCGCACGTGGAGATCGTCTTCTTCGCCGACTGGGCCGAGGACGTGCCGCCGGGACCGTGGCATCGACACCCGCGCGGCAACGCACAGTGGCCGGACATCGGTGTCTTTGCCCAACGCAACAAGGACCGTCCGAATCGCCTGTTGCTCTCGACCGTCGAGATCGATGAACTCTCGGAGCGCTCGTTCACCGTGCGCGGGCTTGACGGCATCGACGGGACGCCGGTACTGGACATCAAGCCCGTTTTTCGCTGGAGCGTGCCGAAGGGTGAACTGCGCGTGGCACCGTGGAGCGAAGAGCTCGGCGAGAACTACTTCTAGTTCGCCGCAATAAATCCGTTCAGTACTCGAGCCAACTCCGGGCCGTTCTCTTCTTGCAAGAAATGGGCGCTGCCCGCAATGGTCGTGTGCGCCTGACCTCGCGATCCGGGAACCTCGCGGAGGAACTTCGCGTCAGCTCCTCGGGTGATCGCGTCGCCACTGAAGCAACAGAGAAACGGCTTCGTGAAGTTTGCCAGTACGGCCCACGCGGCGACGTTGGCGTCGTGGGCGGGGTCCTCGGGTGACGTGGGCACCAGCGTCGGGAACTGTCGGGCGCCCTCTTTGTAGGACTCGTCGGGGAACGGCGCGTCGTAGGCCGCGATCACCTCGGCGCTGAGACGCTCGCCACAGCCTCCCGAGACGATGTTGCCGATGTGCAGTTCGGGCGTCGTCTGACTGAAGTCCTGCCAGGCCTTGAAGGCCTCGCTCATCCGCTCCTCGCCCGTCGGCAGTCCCCCGTTGCCGATCGCCACCCGCGCGAATCGCTCCGGATGCTCCCCCACCAGGCGCAGCCCGATCAGGCTGCCCCAGTCCTGGGCGAAGAGCGTGACGTCGTGCAGTTCCAACTGGTCGAAGAGCAGTTCGCGGACCCACCCGACGTGTCGCGCGTAGGTGTACTCCTTACGCTCACTCGGCTTGTCGGACCGACCGAAACCGATGAGGTCGGGAGCCACGACGCGATGTCCGGCCTCGACGAGACCGCGAATCATGAAGCGGTACAGGTACGACCACGAAGGTTCACCGTGCAACAGCACCACGGTTTGGCCATCGCGCGGTCCCTCGTCCAGATAGGCCATTCGAAGCGCTTCGCCACCACTCGGATCGGCGACGTCCGCGTAGTGCGGGGCGAAATCGAAACTGCTGAGTCCCTCGAAGTTCTCGTCGGGTGTGCGTAGTCGTTCCATGGTTCTATTGCCGGGCCATTCCCTCGCGGGCCGCCGCCGCCTTCTCGTCGTGGCTGTCCGGAGAGATCAGTTGGATGTCCACCCGCTCGATCCGCCCCTCGAAAGCGAAGTCGTCGACGTAGCGCTTGGAGACGGGCGAGCCGTGATCGCGACCGATGCCCATGGCGATCGTGGAGAAGATCCTCATCACGAACGGGAGATGGAGCGAACCGGCGTCCCGACCGTCGATCGTCAAAGTGACATCGGCGTCGCGGCGAGCTCGGCGAAAACGCACGCCGAGCACCGAAGGTCCGTCGGGAATCTCCTGCGTGGATTCCAACACGTGGTGTTCCATGAAGACGTTGTAGTCGAAGACCAACCGGTTGTCCTGCACGAACAGAGCGACGCCGGCGTTCTCGGTGCCCATGGCGAGAATGACGCCGCCGCGATCGCGTGCACGATCGACGCGCGCCTCCAAATCCCAGCTCCGTCCCCCGATCCCGGCGGCGGCCGACGGCGGGATCGGATTGAGCGGCGGTAAATAGGTGTAGTGACGAGACGTCGGATGCGGCGAGTAGTCATGCGACCTTGATGCGAAGAGCACCAGACCGCGATCGTCCAAGGGCAGCACGCCGTACTCCTCAGCTTCGCGCCACCAGAGATCGATCAACTCTTTGAGTTTCTCCGGGTTGGTCGCGGCCAGGTCTCGGCACTCCGAGGGATCCTCGGCGACGTGATAGAGCTCCCAGCGATCGTCGTCGAAGGACACGCCGAAGACGTGTCGCGTGACGGCTTTCCAGCCTTCGTGGTACATCGCGCGGTGCCCACCCATCTCGAAGTACTGCGTCGTCTTTCGACTCGGTTCATCGGGCCGGTCAAAGGCGTAGGCCAGGGACACGCCGGCCATCGGCATCTGTTCGAGGCCGCGGTGGGACTCCGGCATCGTGACGCCCGCCGCCTCGAAGACGGTCGGTGCGATGTCGGTCACGTAGTGGAACTGGTCTCTCACTTCGCCGCGCGCGGCGATGCCCTTCGGCCAGTGGACGACGAGCGGTACGTGCACGCCGCCTTCGTGCGTGTTCTGCTTGTACCACTTGAAGGGCGTGTTCCCCGCTTGGGCCCAACCCCAGGGATAGTTCGAGTGACTGCTCGGTCCCCCGATGTCGTCGAGGTGCTGCACGGCCTCCTCGGGACTTTCCATGACCATGTTGAAGTACTTCATCTCGTGCAACACGCCGAAGGGACCGCCCTCTTGGCTCGCGCCGTTGTCGCTCATCAAGAGGATCAAGGTGTTGTCGAGTTCGCCAATGGTCTTCAGATCCGCGACGAGCCGACCGATCTGGGCGTCGGTGTGCTCGAGGAACGCGGCGTAGGCCTCTTGCAGTCGGGCGGCGAGCTTCTTCTGGACCTCGGGCAGTTCGTCCCACGGCTCGACGCCGTCGTTACGCGGAGCGAGCTCGGTGAACTCCGGGACGATACCCAACTCCTTTTGTCGCGCGAACCATTTGGTCCGAGCAACGTCCCAGCCCTCGTCATAGCGGCCGCGGTGACGCTCGAGGTACTCACCGGGCGCCTGGTGGGGCGCGTGCGTCGCGCCGAAGGCGAGGTAGGTGAAGAAGGGACGGTCGGGTCGAACTGATTTCGCGTCGTGGATGAAGCCGATCGCGTGGTCGACGAGGTCCTCGCTGAGGTGGTAACCGTCGGCCACGCTCTTTGGTCGCTCGACGCGGTGATTGTCGTACGTGAGGTCCGGTGCGAACTGATCGGTCTCGCCGTCGAGGAATCCGTAGTAGCGATCGAACCCCCGCTGCAGCGGCCACTGGTCGAACGGACCGGCCGAGGACGAGTTCTCCATCGACACGAGATGCCACTTGCCCACCGCGAACGTGGTGTACCCGTACTCGCGCAAGACTTCGGCCATTGTCGCCGCGTGGTTCGAGATCTGTCCACGCATGCTGGGAAAGCCGGTGCTCCAGTTCGACAGCCCCCGCATACCGACGCTGTGATGATTCCTTCCGGTCAGCAGTGCCGCCCGCGTCGGCGAGCACAGCGGCGTGACGTGGAAGTTCGAGAACCGAAGCCCGTTCGCGGCCAGTTCGTCGATGTTGGGCGTGACCAGGTCCGAGCCGAAACAGTTGAAGTGAGAGAACCCGAGGTCGTCAATGAGAATCACCAAAATGTTGGGGGCGTCGTCGTGGGGATGGCTCGGCGTCGGCCACCATGGCGCCGACTCCGCGACCGTGTCACCGATCGTTCCCTCAAAGTGTTCGTACTGCTTCACCGCACCCCCCTTTGACCACCGTTCACGCTACGCCACCTACGAGAGCGATTACGGCGAGTGCTGGATCATGCTCGAGATAACGTCGCGCTCGGGACACGACGCTGGCCCGAGGACTGAGATCGCCATCGCCGCCGCCGCGTTCCCTCGTCGGGCCGATTCGATGACGGCCGTGCCGAGGGCCAACTCGGCGAGAAAGACACCGGAGTGCGTGTCGCCCGCGCCGTTGGTATCGACGACGGTGACCTCGAAGCTGTACACGGGTACGGGTTCTTCGCCCTTCATCAGCACCGTGCAACCGCTCGCGCCGTGACGCACGACGACTCCGGTTCGACCGGTCCGTTGCGCGAGTGTCGCCACAGAATCATCCAACGATTCCTCACCCGTCAGTAGAGAAGCCTCGGACTCGTTGCAGAGGGTCCAATCGGCGCGCTCAAGAACGCGCACCAGGTTCTCTTGGGGAATATCCATCACTCGATTGCTGGGATCGAAGGCGACCACGACGTCCTCGCTCAGCGTCGCCAACCACTCGAGAGCGACTTCCGCGGAACCGGGATACATCACGTTGTAACCGGACAGCAACACGTAGTCACCACTCCGTACATCGAGCGACAACAGGTCTGAGTATCGAAGTGATCCTTCGGCGCCCGGAGACGTGATGAACGTCCGCTCCCCCTCGTCATCGATCATCGCCACGCAGAATCCGGCGTCGCGAGTCTCGTCAGCGTCAACGGGCTCGCCCACGTTGTCCTGCTCCAGGGACGACCTCGCGATCGAAGAAAAGGGACCGCGACCGAGGCGTCCCGCGTAGATAGCCGAGACGCCCTGTCGGGCGGCAGCGCTCATGGCGTTGTAGCCTCCGCCAGTCGTAATCAGATGCTCCGTCGCGAGGACGTCGGCGCCGCTTTTCGGGAGTTCTGCGATGCGCAGCACGATATCGATCATGACCGAGTCGAGACAGAAGAGACGCGCCGATGCACTCACGCGTTCACCCTAATGAGTGTCGTGGTCGCCATCGAAGGTATGTGAATCATTTGCTTACTTCGACACGCGCGGCCCGCCTACAATCGACGAAAGCCACGCGACGTCGAGAAAGAGGTGCGGTGAGCGAAATCTCCGAAGTACTCGGTACCGGTAGCGCCGGTGCGTTACGAATTGAAGAGAACGGCATCAATGTCATCTCCGAAGCCGAACGTAAGGGCCAGCCCCGGGAGCTCTTCTGGCCCTGGTTCGGGGCCAACGTGTCAGTCCTCGGACTCAGTTACGGCGCGTACATCTTGGGTTTTGGCATCTCGTTCTGGCAGGGGCTGATCGTCGGACTCATCGGCATCATCATCAGTTTCGTACTGTGTGGCATCATCGCAACCGCTGGGAAGCGGGGCTCGGCTCCGACGATGGTGCTCAGTCGCGCCGCCTACGGTGTGCGGGGAAATCGTCTTCCGTCGTTCATCTCCTGGCTGCTCTGCGTTGGGTGGGAGACCGTGCTCACCGTCATCGCCGTGCTCGCGACCTCGACGGTCTTCACGAGGCTTGGTTGGGGCGGCGGCAACGGAGTCAAGGCCGTGGCCATGGTCGTCATCGCGGCGTTGATCATCGTCGGCGGCGTCATGGGTTTCGATCTGATCATGCGGATGCAGGCGGTCATCACCGTGATCACCGGAGTCCTCACGGTCATGTTCATCATCCTCACGTTCAAGCACGTGCACTGGCACGTCGTGTCGCAACTGCACAGCGGGACCACACAAAGCCTCATCGGCGCACTGGTCTTCGTGATGACGGGTTTCGGCCTTGGATGGGTCAACGCGGCGGCCGACTATTCGCGTTACCTGCCACGCAAGGCGTCGACGAGCGGCGTTGTCTGGTGGACGACCTTCGGATCTTCGATCGCGCCCGTCATCCTCGTGTTCTTCGGTCTCCTTTTGGCCGGTTCGTCGTCGCAACTCAGTTCGGCAATTGGCAACGACCCCGTCGGGGCGTTAGCCAGGTTGCTGCCGACCTGGTTCCTCGTGCCCTTCGTCATCGTGGCCGTCCTCGGACTCGTCGGTGGTGCGGTGCTCGACATCTACTCCTCGGGCCTCTCGCTGCTTTCGGCGGGCCTCAAGATTCCGCGCTACGCCGCGGCCGGTGTCGACGGCGTGGTGATGGTCATCGGGACCATTTACATCGTGTTCTTCGCGCACAATTTTCTCCCCCAGTTCGAAGGGTTCCTAATCACGGTCGGGGTACTGATCGCCGCGTGGTGTGGCGTGTTCCTCGGTGACATGGCGCTACGCAAGAAGGACTATTCCGACGCCGACCTCTTTCGCAACTCTGGGCGCTACGGCGACGTGCGACTCATCCCGGTGCTCACCACGATCGTCACGAGCGTGATCGGTTGGGGCCTCGTGACGAACACCGGCGCGTCGTGGCTGACGTGGCAGGGCTACTTGCTCGGACCAATCCACCTCGGCGGGAAAACCGGGAACTGGGCCTACGCGAACCTCGGCGTGTTCGCCGCGCTGGTGCTGAGTTTCCTCGTCACCGTTGCCTTCACGAGCGATTCGGTTCGCCGACAAGAAGAGGCCGCTCCGGCGCCGTTACCCGTCTCGTAAGGCACTCGCTGCTCCAGGTCGGAAGACGGCGAAATCAATCGTGACGAGGACGATCCGGCCGGCGGCGACGGACTTGGGTCCGATGAGAATCCAATCTGTCAATGCGACCCAGGTCCCCAAAATCACTGCGTAGACTTGAGGCGGTTGGGTTCAGAGGAGTTGCATTGCGCATCGGTGTTCTTACGGCGGGTGGCGACGCGCCCGGCCTCAACGCGGCCATCCGGGCCATCGGCCAAATGGCCCTGCGCGACGGACACGAAGTCATCGGCATCGCCAACGGCTGGGCCGGACTGGCCAGCGAATACGCCGGTCGTCCCCTCCTCGCGAGCGACCTCCAGGGCGTCATCGCCCAGGGCGGAACGCTGCTCGGCACCGCGCGCTACAACCTCGACAGCCCGACGGGCGGTCGCGAACGGGTGCTGGCCGCCATCGATGAGCATCTCGATGCGTTGATCTCCATTGGCGGCGACGGTACGCACCGAATTTCGACGTGGCTGGCCGATCACGGGGCGCCCATCGTCGGCGTGCCCAAGACCCTCGACAACGACCTGCTCGGCACCGACTACTGCATCGGCTTTGACACCGCGATCAGCATCGTGTGTGAATCGATCGACCGGCTCTACACGACGGCGGCGTCGCATCACCGCGTCATGGTCGTCGAGACGATGGGACGCCTGACCGGCTGGGTCGCCGCGATGGGCGGACTCGCCGGCGGTGCGGACATGATCGTGATTCCCGAATTCCCGGTAACGATGGACGACATCATGCGCCACCTCGGACGCCGGGTGGACGCCGGTTTGGCGTTCTCGATCGTCGTCGTCGCCGAAGGCGTGAACCTCTCGACGCTCGGTGGTACCGAGAAGGGTGAACTCTCGACCGAAGGTGTCGGAGGCGTGCGCCTGGCGACGCGGGGCGTCGGACAGTTCGTCGCGTCCAAGATTGAAGAGCTCACGGATATTGAAGTGCGCACCACGGTCCTCGGTCACTTGCAGCGCGGCGGCAGCCCGACCGCGCACGACCGTATCTGGGCGACGCGCGTCGGGGCCGGCGCCTACGACGCGGTCACCGCGGGCAAGTTCGGGACAATCCCGGTCGTGCGCGACAACACCGTGGTGCTCAGTCCCCTCTCATCGGTGATCGGCGGCCAGCGCCAGGTGCCGCGCGAGATCTACGAGCTCTGCTCGGTCTTCTTCTGATCCAAGAACTCTTCGAGTTCTTGCCTCGTCGGACCGGTGGCCGGACCGCGTTTCGTAACTGACATCGCCGCGGCCGCGTTGGCCCAGCGAGCCGCACCCAAAGACGAGCGACCCTCGGCCAACGCGGCCGCGAACGCTCCCAGATGACAGTCCCCCGCGCCATTCGTGTCGACACTCTCGACGGCGAATCCCGCCACCGCAATGCTGTGACGTTCCGATTGTGCGACAACGCAGCCCTCAGCACCCACGCGAACGATGGCACCGCCGCGATTCATCCGAGCGCGAAGGAGACGTGCGGATTCCGAGGAGTTGGAAGCGTCCGTGAGCAAGAACGCCTCGCGCTGGTTACACGAGAACCAGTCGACGCGTTCGAAGACCGCGTCCAACATGGATTCGGAAATCTCGTTCACGATCGGGCCGGGGTCGAAGAGAAAGTTCGTCGCGCCGGGGATCTGTGTGAGGAACTTGAGCAGCGCGCGGGCGTTGCTCTCGTGCAAGAGCGCGTAGCCGGAGAAGTAGACGAGATCGCTCTCGCTCACGTCGAGTTCGTCGAGTTGGCCCGTCGAGAGCGTCGCTTCGGCGCCGACACTCGTGAGGAACGTCCGCTCGCCGCCGTCTTCGACGATGGCCACGACGAACCCGGTGTCGACGTCGTCAATCGGTGGCGTCGCGACGACGATGTCTTCGAGACGCATCGCCTCCTGGGCGATTGTCGCGAACGGTCCGAGTCCGACGACCCCGCCGTACACCGAGGCCAGTCCGAGTCGAGAGGCGGCGGCCATGACGTTGAAACCTCCCCCGGCGAAGGAGTCACTGCGCTCAACCAACGTGTCCGAACCACGTTCGGGGAGCAGTTCGACGTTCAAGACGACGTCGACGACGACACTATCGACGAGGATCAGGCGTGGCGCGCTCACGCCGCGCTTTGCTCGGGACCGTTTCGCAGTTGCAACAGGCGTCGCGCCATGTCGTCGAGTTCGAGTTCGTTCACTCGCGCTACCGTCTCTCGCGCGGCGAGCGGAAAGACGTTCAGTCCGCACCGCGATCCCACGATCGCTCCCGTCATCGCCGCGATCGTGTCGCTGTCACCGCCGAGTGACGCCGCCACTCGACACGCCAACCACGGCTCGTCGCTGAAGGCGCTCGCCACGGCGAAGGCCGCCGGCACCGACTCCCACGTCGCCAGGCTGGTGCCGACCAGAATCGGCAACAGGTCCACGACACCCTCGGCGTCGAGTCCGCGGACGAGATCGATCGCCCACCGGATTCGCACCGCGACGTCCGCACCGGCGATCCAGTGACCGCGTCGTGACCCCCGAACCGCCGCGTCGCAGGCGGTGTCGATCATCACCTCGAAGGTGAGACCCTCGACGCCGGCACTCACGGCCCCGGCGACCGCCGCGGCACCGGCGAGCGCCACGCTCGTGTTGTGCGTCAATCGACTCGCCAGGGCCACGCGCGTGACGAGCTCGTCGAGGTCCAGGGACCGAACCGCGATCGCGACCGGTGTGATGCGCATCGCCGCACCGTTGGTGTCGCCCCGACGACCAACCTCTTCGGGATCGCCCCCCGCCAGGAGGGCGTTGATGGCGCGCTTGGTCGACGGTCCGAGAAGGTCGAGCGACCCCTTGGCCTTCATCGACTCTTCCCACGCGATGAGCGCGTCGGCCCAACTTTGAATGTCGACTTCGCCGTGTCCGTCGATTAGTTCGCTGGCTAACAACACGGCCTGCTCAGTGTCGTCGGTGATTCGTCCGGCGGTCATGCCCTCGGCGATCGGATGATCGGTCGGCGCCGGCTCGAAGTCGACCAGGACCTTCCCGAAGACGCTCACGACCTCTTCGCGCGACATCATCTGCGTCGGCATTCCGAGCGCGTCTCCGATGGCGAGGCCGTAGAGGGCGCCCGCGGCCCGGTCGAACTGCGTCACTGGCTCCACCCCCTCAGCCTACGAAAGCGCGCCCGTGATTACTTACCATTGCCGGGCGCGGCGTCGAGCAAATCGTCTGCCGTAAGGTGGGCTTCGCATGGAAACGCCGCCGCCCAGTCGCGTCTCGATCGAGACCTACTCGTGATCCCGATACTTTCCGCGACCCAGATGCGCGGGGCCGACGCGCTCGCCGTGCGGGCCCACGGGAGCGACGCCCTGGTCGCCGCGGCCGGGACCGCCGTCGGTCTCGAAGCCCAGTCGATCCTCGGCTCGTGCTACGGATCGCGCGTGGCGGTGCTCGTCGGACCGGGCCTCAACGGGGCCGACGGACGCGTCGCGGCCGCGTGGTTGCGTTCTCGCGGCGCCAAGGTCGACGTCATCGAAACCACGAGCCAACCAAAGGACTTACGGGGTTTCGCGCTCGTGATCGACGCGGCCTTCGGGCTCGGTTGCTCGCGTCCCTACCAAGCGCCGCGCGTACTAGGCGACGCGGTAGTCCTCGCGGTCGATCTGCCATCGGGCGTCGACGCCGATTCCGGTGCGGTACTCGGTTCTCCGATGCCGGCTGACGTGACGATGGCCCTCGGCGCGTTGAAGCGAGCTCACGTCACCGGTGTGGCGGCCGCTTTCTGCGGTCAGTTGCGCTTCGCCGGCATGGGTATCGTCCAGCACTTCGATGACGGCCTCGTGGAAGACCGCGACCTCGGCACTCTGATCCAACGCGAGCCGGGCGACCACAAATGGACCCACGCGATTCAGGTGTTCGCCGGATCGACTTTGATGCCCGGCGCGGCCGACCTCGTCGTGCGCGGCGCGTTGGCGGCCGGCGCGTCGATGATCCGGCTCTCGAGTCGGGGCGACGTCGCGGAGTTGGTCGACCTCCCGGCCGAAGTCGTGCGCAGCGAGGACTCGAAATTCGAGAAGCGCAGTCGCTGCGTCGTGGCGGGCCCGGGCGTCGGCACCGACGGCGTTGACTGGTTGGGCGAGCGGTTGATCGACGTGTCGGTACCAGTCGTGCTCGACGCCGACGGACTGAATCGATCCCTGATTCGCTCGGAGACCCCGGACGAACAACGATGGTTGCTCACGCCCCACGAGGGTGAGTTCGCGCGACTGACCGGGGAACCACTTCCGGCCGATCGCCTGGAGGCGGTGCGCTCATTCGCGCGCGCCACCAACTGCGTCGTACTGCTGAAGGGTCCGACGACGATAATTGCCGACCGCGACGGTCGAGTGCGCGTCGTGCGATCGGGCACGCCCACGCTCGCCACGGCCGGCAGCGGTGACGTTCTTTCCGGGGTGATCGGTGCCACGATCGCCCGGGGCCACGATCCGTTCGAGGCCGCCGCGCTCGGTGCCCACCTGCACGGACGCGCCGGCGCGGCGCTGCCGGTCTACGCCAGTGCCTCGGATATTCCGACGGCCGTCAGCGACGTCATCGCCGCGCTCTGAGCGGCGCGGTCTTTCCCCCAACACGCTGCCTCTCGGGCCGTTCATCGCGACGGCCGGCGACGGAGAGCTCGAGTGTACGGTGAGTAAGGAGGTAGTCATGGAGAAGTCGCCGGAGACGGTGCTCGAGCACGAAGAAGAGGGCCGGGGCCTTCTCGCTCCGATGACCGTGTCGATCGATGACGACGGACTCGACGAGAACGATCCGCGTCGCGTCGAAGTCCGCCAGTGGCTGTCCTCGAACCCCAACCCGACGCCCGTGCAACTCGCCCAGGCCGGCCTCGTCGCGCCCCACCTCCCTAAACCCTGGGGTCTCGGCGCCGACGCCAACCACCAACTCCTCATCGACGACGAACTCAAACGTGCCGACGTGCGACTGCCCATCAACCCCATCGGCATCGGGTGGGCCGGACCGACGATCCTCTACGCCGGCACCGAGGAGCAGCAGCAGCGCTGGCTACCCAAGTTGTTGAGCGGTGAAGAGTTCTGGTGCCAGCTCTTCAGCGAACCCAACGCCGGGAGCGATCTGGCCTCGCTCAGCACTCGCGCCGAACGCGACGGTGACGAATGGATCGTCACCGGGCAAAAGGTGTGGACCAGTTACGCCCACCTCGCGACGTGGGGTATCTTGCTCGCGCGAACGTCCAACGAGGGCGCGCCGCAAAAGGGAATCAGCTACTTCATCTGTCCGATGAACGCGCCGGGCGTCACGATTCGACCGATCATCGACATCACCGGCGATCACGCCTTCAACGAGGTCTTCCTCGACGAGGTCCGACTGCCGGCGGACTACCTCATTGGCAACGTGAACGACGGGTGGCGTCTCGCAAAAGTCACCCTCGGCAACGAACGAGTCTCGCTCTCCGGAGAAGGCGTGCTCTGGGGCCGCGGTCCCACGGCCGCGGACTTGGTCGAGCTCGTGCGAACGTCTCGCATTGCGCACGACGCGCTCGAACGAGACGAACTCGTGAGGTGTTGGTCGCACGGGGAGATCCTTCGGCTGCTGCGACTTCGACTCGTCGCCGCCGCCCAGGCCGGACGAGAGCCCGGGGCCGAGGCCAGCGTGCGAAAGGCGCTCGCCGACGACCACGGCCAAGAGGTCATGAACCTCGCCAATCGCCTCGCCGGTTCGGCGGGGATGCTCGAGGGCCGCGGTCCGGGCGGATCCGACGGCGCCGACGGCAAGGCGTGGGCTTTCGGTTTCCTCTACTCCCAGGCGTTGACGATCGGCGGCGGTACCTCGGCCGTCCAGCGCAACATCATCGGCGAGCGAGTGCTCGGCCTGCCCAAAGAGCCAGCGCTCTAGTCGCCACTAACGACGCTGCGGTTCCCACGTGAAGTTCATCTGGGCGATCACGAAACTGACCACGCCCCAGATGCCCAGCACGATAAACGGTCGCAGCTCGAGTCCCGAGCCACCTGGTAGGGCAATGGCGTGTTGCATCCCACTCACGATCGGCTCGAGCGGCAGGTACGTCGAGAAGTTCAAGAGCCACTGCGGGAGCAGGTTGGGCGCCAAGAAGACGCCGCTGACGAAGCTCAAGATGACGACCGTGAACGGTCCGACCGAGCCGGCCATCTCCGAGGTGGTGATCACCCTCGTGAGCGCGAGGCCCATGGCAGAGAAGCTGAACACCCCGAGCACCGTGTAGCAGAAGATGGCCACGTACGCGTGCGCGGGCAGTGACAGGTGGTAGCCGAAGATCGAGACTGCGATCATCACGATATTGAGGGCGAGTGAGGTCACGAACAGATACAGGATCTCACCGGCGAGAAAGACGCCCGCCGGCATCGGTGTACCGCGAAAGCGTTTCAGCCAACCGGCCTCGCGAGCGCCGACGATTGCCACGAGGATCCCGGTGAAGGTGCCGAGCATCACCCCGTAGGTGGTGAGTCCCCCGGTGTAGAAGGCGATCGTCGAGATGTTGTGTCCGTCGACCGGAATCGTCTTGAATTTTCCACCGAACACCGAGTTGAAGAGCGCGAGGAAACCGACCGGCATCAAGACGCCGAAGATGACCGTTCGCGCACTACGCATATAGGCAACCAGGTCGTACTCGGCCTGGCGCAGGGTCAGTCGGATGAATCTCACTCCGGGTCCCCCGTGACGTCGAGAAAGACGTCGTCGAGCGTCGGTCGAACGACCTCGAAATCGACCAGCTCGATGCCCGCGCGCTCGACGTACTGCAGCAGTCGAAGCAACTCGGCTTGCGCGTTGGCCAACGTCGCCGAGGCGACTTCCCCTTGCACGTTGAACTCAATGCCGGCCTCTCGCGACAAGGTCCCGACGTCGAGTCCGTCGACGACGCTGAATCGCAGCGTCGTCGCACCGGCCAGCGCGATGAGTGACGTCGACGTGCCCTCGGCGACGATGCGACCGGCCGCCAGGATCGCGATCCGATCGCAGAGGTGCTGGGCTTCTTCCATGTAGTGCGTCGTCAACAGAATCGAGGTCCCCGCCGAACGCAGTCCCTCGAGCATCGTCCAGAACTCTCGGCGAGCCGACGGGTCGAAGCCGGTCGTCGGTTCATCGAGGAAGAGCAGTTCCGGCGAGCCGATGATGCCGAGGGCCACGTCGACCCGACGGCGCTGTCCGCCGGAGAGTCGTCCGATACGCGTGGACGCTTTGTCGCTGAGCCCGACGAGTTCGAGCGTCTCAGCGACGCTCCTGGGATGTGAGAAGAAGCCGGCGAATAGTTTGACGGTCTCGGTGACCGTGTGGAGGGGGTCGAAATCCGAGTCTTGCAAGACGAGTCCGATCCGGTCCTTCCAAGCGCCGCCCCCTTTCTTGGGGTCGACACCGAGCACCTGGACCCGACCCTGGTCGGGAGACTGATAGCCCTCGAGGATCTCAACCGTCGTCGTCTTGCCCGCGCCGTTCTTGCCCAGGAGGCCGAAGATCGCACCGCGTTCGACGCTGAAGGACACGTCGTCCACGGCGGTGAGCGAACCGAATCGCTTGGTGAGTCCCGCAACCTCTATGACGTTGGCCATCGAATCCTCCGCGACGTGCAGCATGTATAGCATCGGCGTTTGAACGATACGTGATGACTTTGACGATTTGCACGCGATGGTCCGCCATCCGGGTCGTGGCGTCGACGCATTTGATAAGAATCGTGGTTGGAAACGGAGCCGGGTTCGCTCGGACACGACGAAGGAGACACCATGAAGGGGTTCAAGAGTTTCTTGATGCAGGGCGAGTTGGTGGTGATCGCCGTGGGCCTCGTGGTCGCGCTGGCCTTCAGTACGCTCATCAAGGCGTTTTCTGACAACATCATCACGCCCGTGATCAACTCCTTCGCGGGCGGCGGCTCGTCGGGCAAGGGACTCGGTTGGACGCTGAACGGCCAGCGCATCGACATGGGCGCCTTCATCTCAGCGATCGTCTACTTCGTGGTCTTCATGGCCGTGGTCTACTTCGTCATCGTCGTGCCCTATCGCCGTTACATGCAGCGGCGCGGGACGACGGTCTTCGGTGCACCGGCGCCGTCCAAGACCTGTCCGAGTTGCTTGTCGGCTGGCCTGCCGATCGCCGCCACGAAGTGCAAGTTCTGCTCGAGCGACGTTCCCGTCGAATAGCCGTCGCGCCCGCGAGGCAGGTTCAACCCTCTCGGGACAACTTCTCCAACGCCGGCAACGCCATCTCCAAACGGTTCCGCTCGGCGGGGCTGAGCCGTTCGAGTCGAGAGCTCAGTCCGATGGTGCGTTCACTCCAAAGCGCGGTGAGCACGACTCGGCCGTGATCTGAGAGTTCGACGAGCGACGCGCGCTTGTCTTCGGGGTCGTCGGTCCGCTTCAACAGATCGAGCTCCTCGAGGCTCGCGACGACCCTCGTGGCCACCGGCGCGCCGACCGACTCGAACGCCGCGAGGGCGCTGATGCGAAGCGGGCCGAACTCATCGATGCTCGCCAGCGCCGAGACCTGCGACGGCGACAACGCGGTGCTGCCCTGGTGGCGAAGGGCTCGGGCCAAGCGCACCATGACGAGTCGCAGGCGCGCGGCCGTTTCGACCGATCGTTCGGATTCAACTACAACGGACTTCATTGCACCACTTCGCTTTCCAGGGCAATCTCTCCCGGTATGGCGCTCGACGTCGCGGCCGCGTCACCGAGATGCTCGCGCATCGACTGGTCCTCGTGAACGTAACGCTTGCCACGAAGGGCCGAGGCCAGCGCGCCGATGATCGACATCACGACCGCCGCGCCGAACACGATCTCTAGACCGTGGTGGAACGAACTCTCGATGAGGTCAGGGAAGAAATGCTTGCCCGTGAGGATCAACCACTGTGCGTGATTGACGTGCGTCGACGCTTGTGAGCCGAGCAGGTTCTTCAGAGGGTTCTTCCCGAGGAACGCGGAGAACAGACTGCCCACCGGCGGCAGGTTCGCGATGGCGTGGGCCTGGGTCGCGCCGACACCGTGGGCGCTGAGCCCCTTGAACATGGCCTTAGGGAGCGTGTTCGTGAGACCCACGATCATCAACGAGAAGAAAACGCCGATGGAAAGGACGAAGCCGGTATTCATGAACGCCGCCTGAATCCCGGCCGCTCCGCCTCGCTCTTCGGCGGGCACGCTGTTCATGATCGCCGCCTGGTTCGGCGCGGAGAACATCCCACCGCCGACGCCGTTGAAGAACACCATGATGGCGAAGACCCAGTAACTGAAGTTGGTGGGTACGAGCAGCAACCCGACGAAGCTCGCACCGAAGACCAACATGCCCCCCGTCGAGAGGATTCGAGCACCGTGGCGGTCCGACAGGTAACCCGAGATAGGTCCGGCGAACAGGAATCCACACGTCAACGGCAAGAGGTAGATGCCGGCCCACAGCGGCGTCGCGGAGTACGCGTAGCCGTGCAAGGGCAACCAAATGCCCTGGAGCCAGATGATGAGCATGAACTGCAGGCCGCCGCGCGAGATCGCCGCCAGGAATCCGGCCGTGCTGCCCGTGGAGAAGGCCCGCATCTTGAAGAGTCGCAGGTTGAACATCGGTGACTCCACGCGGTTCTCGATGATGAAGAACGCGACGAGGAACACCACCCCGATGAGAAAGGCGCTGAGTACACGCGGCGACGTCCACCCCATGGAGTGCTGCAGGTAGGGCTGGATGCCGTAGACGATGCCGACGAGAATCGACGTGAGTCCGACCGCGAAGGTGAGGTTGCCCCACCAGTCGATCTTGGCGGCCGCGCGCTTCCCGTTATCGCGAAGGCTGTGGTAGCCCCAGATCGTGCCCAAGACGCCGAAGGGAACCGAGACCCAGAACACGAGACGCCAGTCGACGACCGAGAGCAGTCCGCCCGCGATCAGTCCGATGAAGGATCCACCGATCGCCGCGACCTGATTGATGCCCATCGCCATTCCTCGCTGGTCCGACGGGAACGCGTCGACGAGAATCGCGCTCGAGTTCGCGAAGAGCATCGCGCCACCGACTCCCTGGACCAGGCGCCAGAGCACGAGCCAGAGCGCGCCGCTGCCGCCGTGATAGGGATCCAGCGCGAGCAACACCGAGGCGAAGGAGAACACGGCGAAGCCGAGGTTGTAAATGCGAACGCGACCCATGATGTCGCCGAGACGGCCGAGGCTGATCACGAGCACCGCGGTCACGAGGAGGTAGCCCTGCAAGAGCCACAACAGATAGCCCACATTGCCCGCCGACAATGGATTGATGCCGATGCCGCGAAAGATCGCCGGCAGCGAGATCAGAATGATCGACGAGTTGATGGTCGCCATGAAGACGCCGAGGGTCGTATTGGTGAGA
Organism: Acidimicrobiaceae bacterium; assembly: GCA_003155915.1. GTDB lineage: Bacteria > Actinomycetota > Acidimicrobiia > Acidimicrobiales > RAAP-2 > RAAP-2. Next base: position 142,379 of record PMFA01000016.1, read on the forward strand.
GCGATCCACTTGTAACGGTCGCCGTGCGTGGGGTCCAGGATTTTGGGTGCCATGAGTCCAATTTTGTGAGATCTAGTTGCTTGACTGCAAGCAAGTATAACCAGGCACTCCCCTGACGACGACGCCAGATAACCAATGTCAATGTTCCCCTGACATGGCACGTCACGACGCCGAACGCCGTAAGTTGGCTACAGAACCTGAACGAGAAGGGAATCGAGTGGCACACGCCAAACTCACCGGACATCATCTGGTTACCGCAGAGAAGATCCTCAGTCACCCCGCGAGTCACAACGTCGAGTGGCACGACGCAGCCGCACTCTTAGCGGAGATTGGCTCGATCACCGAAGGAAGCAACGGCCGCTTCACCGTAACGCTCGGCGACGAGACGCAAGTCTTCGATCGGCCCCGCGGCAAGGACCTCGATACTCAACAGATCGTGGATCTTCGAAAGATGCTCAAGACAGCCGGCTTCTCGCTCGAGAACATTCACGAGTAAGCGGCGACTCGGCGGACCCGTCGCGTTTCACGATTCGATTTCTTCGCACAGTCGTGCGATCGCGTCACGAACCGCATCGCGCATCGCTACGCGGTCACTGAATTCACTGCCCGCGGACATCACGGGATCACCGATGCCGATCCGAACTGCACCGGGGTGAGGTCGAAAGCTTCCGGGGCGTAACACCTCTCGCGATCCGCGAATACCTATCGGGACGACGGGGCAGTTCGACGACGCGGCCGTTTCAAATGCCCCGAGACGAAAGACGCGCAGTCCCGGGCGAGCGCTTATCGAACCTTCGGGGAAGATGAGGACGTGGTGCCCACTTTGAATCACGCTCTTCAATATCTCCACCGAGTCGGCGCTTCGTTCGGCGCGCCCGCGATCCACAAACACACATCCGAAACCGCGCATGACGCGACCCAAGAGAAATTGGTGCTCCATGTCGGTGCTCGAGACGAAGGTCAAAGGTTGATCTATGAAGACATACAGCAACAGGCCGTCGACGAAGCTCGAATGGTTCGCCGCAATCACCGACGGGTGGACGGCGTCCGGTAGTTCGCCTTCGACCTGGACCGAAAGTCTCAAGGCGCGACAGGTGATTCGCGCAATTTCACGCCCGAGGTGTCTGCGCATCGCCAACGTCATCGGGAGCACCGAGAGCGACCAGATCGCGATGGCGAACGGGACGAGCAAGGACCACGCGTAGAGGGCATAGAACATCGAGTCGGTCGACGCGGCGTGGCTCGACCTGGGCGCGCGGCTCTCTCTCGCGGAGCGCAGGCCGGCCACAATGCGTCTTGAGAGAGTCACGGCACGCACGCTCAACGATTGTGGCGGCGTGGGTGCTCCATCACCCGGACGGACGTCATCATGCCGCAGCGATTCTTCGCCGCGAGCCCTGTCGATCGCCTCTAACCACTGACGCGGAGTCGCGGCGGTGAGAAAGACTTCGTCGGGCAGTGACACGTCGAAGCTTCGCTCCAACTGATCACATAACTCAACCAAGGCGAGACTGTCGAGGCCGAGTTCATCAGTGAGCCTGCTGTCCATTGAGAGCGCGTGGTCGCGGTCCAACTGAAGCTGATCCAGCAAAGTTCGGATATCTCGAAGGACGAGTTGAGCGTCGCCGGAGGTCCTCGTCTCTTCGGTCATAGTGAACGCATTCTCGAGCCCGCTGGTCGTCGGGGCATTCTGGGTGAGTCGACGTCAGCCCTCAGTCGTCGTGGAGCCGTCGTGATCATCTCTGACAACCTCTCTTCTTCAATAATGCTGCGTGATTCCCAAAAATGTCGAGCGGCGCGTCGAATTGTCGAAGTCAGTAGCAAACTACCGCTCGAAGGACGGCTCTTGATTCGCCAACCCTGCTAGACGTGTGGGGAATGGGAGCGTTCACCGCCGCGATCTCCGCCGGGCCGTATTGGTTCGGCGTCGCCGTGTTGAGCGTCGGCTGCCTGATCCTGTGCACGTGGGCCCGCCTTCGTCCGGGTCGTTGGAGCCCCCGCGCCGCCAAGGCAATCGCAGTGGTATTGCTCTCGGACTGCGTCGTCGACACCGTTCGCCAACTCGTGGATGGCACGTGGACGCTCCGATCGTCCTTGCCCCTCGCGCTGTGCAACTTCGCCCTCCTTGTGGCCGCGGTGGCGTGTTGGTGGCGAGCGCGGCAGTTGGTCGAACTGACCTACTTCTGGGCCCTGGCCGGAACGCTACAGGGGCTGGTCACGCCTGACCTCAACGTGCCCTTTCCCCAAGTCGAGTTCTTCGAGTACGTGATCGGTCACACGCTCATCATCGTGGCGGCCCTCTTCCTCGTCGTCGGACTGCGACTCCAACCGCGAAGGGGCTCAGTCCTGCGCGTGACGATCATCACGTATATGTACGTCGCCCTGGTCGGTCTGATCGACGCCATGATCAACGCCAACTACATGTTCCTTCGCCGCGCTCCTCATCAGTGGACGCTCCTGCGACTCATGGGCCCCTACCCGTGGTACCTCGTAACTGGCGTCATCATCGTTCCCCTGTTCTTCTCGCTCCTCTACAGCCCGTTCTGGCTGGCCCGTCGTCGAAACGACTCCGGCGTCCGCCCAATCAGCGCGTCACTTCGCAGTCGATGATGACGCAGTCTCCGGAACCCTCCTCGGTGCGCTCGCCGCGCCTACACAAATGGAACGACCGCGTCGTGCTCGGCGCGGTCATCGCCTCTTTCGCCTCGGGCTTCGGCCAGTTCGGCGTCGTGACGGCGTTGGGCAGCGTGGCGCGAACGTTCGGCCACCTCGTGCACGGCGCGACGATCGCCGACCAGGCCGGGCTCTCCGGTACGAAACTCGGCGTCGGACTCGCGATTATCCGACTGGCCTCGCTCGGCGGGCTTCCACTGACGGCGATGGCCGATCGATTCGGCCGACATCGCATGCTGATCACGACCGTCGGACTCGGACTCGCGGCCACGGTGCTCGCGGCCGCGAGTCCCGGATACTGGTGGTTTGTCGTGATCTTCGCCTGCGGTCGACCGCTGCTCAGCGCCACCAACGCGCTCTCCGAAGTCATCGCCGCGGAACAGACCGATACGAAGAGCCGCGCCAAAGCCCTCGCTCTCGTGGCCGCGGGCTACGGGATCGGAGCGGGTCTCACCGCCATCATCCACAGCCTGGCCTCGAAGACGTTGGGATTTCGCGGACTGTTCCTGCTCGCGATCGTTCCCCTCGCGCTCTTGCCACTCATCAGCCGGTGGGCGACCGAACCGGACCGCTTCGAAATCGCCGAGGTCGCGTCCGACCACGTCGTGCCCGCCCTCGGTGCCGTGGGTCGGGCGTTTCGAAAGCGCTTGATCCTGCTCTCGATACTGGCCTTCGCCCTCTCGTTCATCACCGGCCCGGCGAACAGTTTCATTTTCCTCTTCGCCCAGAACATCGATCACCTCTCGGGTGTGACGACCGCGGTCATGGTCGTGGGCGCCGGGGCGACCGGTCTCGCGGGGCTCTTGATCGGGCGTTGGATGGCCGACCGCTTCGGGCGTCGGATCACCGGCGCCCTCGGTATGGTCGGCCTCGCGCTCTTCGGCGTCCTCTCCTACGCCGGCCCTCGCTACGACTTGATCGTCGGCTACGTGCTCGGCGTCATGTTCGGTTCGATCTTCGCCCCCGCGGTCGGCGCGCTCGTCAACGAACTCTTCCCGACCTCGGTTCGCGCGTCGGCGTCGGGCTGGTTCCTCGCCGCTGGCGTCCTCGGCGCAGTCGCGGGACTCGTCGTCTTCGGCGCCATCGCCGACATCGGCAACCATTTCGCCTTGGCCGCGGACCTGACGTTTCTGCCCGCGATGCTGATCACCGCGCTGTTCTGGACGCTGCCCGAAACGAAGGGCCGCGAACTCGAGGACCTCTGGACCGACTGACGTTCGACCGGTCAGTTGAGCGGCGTGGTGACGCTCGTCCCGTGGACGAGTTGTTCGCGTTCACCGTCACTGAGCCGCCAGGCCGACGAGCGACCCTTCACCGTCCAATAGCTCGGTCCGCCGACGATGGCGGTCTCCTCGTCAATGCCCAACACCGTGACGGAAGGATCGTGGGGCAACAAGAACCGCGTGACCATGTCCGGGATGCGAGCGGCGAACGCGTCGAAGTGAGGAATGACGCGTAGGTGGGGCAACAGCCCGAGTCCTTCGGTGCCGCCCTCGCGCGGGTGGCGAAGTGACGGCACCCACGACGAGAACGCCATCGCCCCGGCGCTGCATCCGGCCAACGCCGCGCCAGCGCGCCAGGCGGAAACGATCGCCTCCCACACCAACGTGCCCCGAAGGGTCTCGGCCAAAAACGCGGGATGACCACCCGAGAGATACACCAGTCCCGCGCCATCAACCTGCGCCGCGATTACTGGGTCATCGGCGTCCTGGCGTTCATTGACTTCGAGGATCACGGCTTCCACGCCGAGTCGATCGGCTTGGGCCCGGCCCAAGTTGTGCCACCGTTCAACGACGGGTGGGCCGTCGGGTACCGCCGCGGTCGCCAGTTGGACGTAGCGCGGCGGGCGACCGGCGATGAGCCCGCCTTCGATCTCGGCCATCTGGGGAAGGTACTCACCCGATCCGACCAGGGCCAACGGGCCCGGGCCCTGATTATCGCTCATTGGATCCCCACTGATTCACGAATCGCGGACTTCGCAGCGTCGAATCGACTCAACGTCCATCCACTGCTTGATTCGTTTCACAATAATGGCGGGCACTACGAGTTCAGCGCATACGCGTCTCGACGAGCGATGTCGCAGGCGCGCGTCGACCGAACACCGTCCTCTTTCAGAGCCGGCCGATCACGAACCAAAGATCGGCACTATCTGAGCGCGGGCGATCGCGTGGAAGCGAAGGTTGAAGCCGACGATCGCCGCCGAGGAGTTCGCCTCGACGTCGAGGCGCTCGACGTCGAGGGCGTGAACGGTATGCACGTAACGATGCGCGGGGTCACCGGCCGGTGGCGCGGCACCGACGTAGCCCCACGTCCCGGCGTCGTTGCGTAGCTGCAAGACACCGTTGGGCAGATCGTCGGATCCCTCGGAACCGGCGCCGGTCGCGAGCTCGTTGACGTCGGCCGGAATGTTCACCGCGAGCCAGTGCCAGAAACCACTGCCCGTGGGCGCGTCGGGATCGTGGACGGTAACCGCGAAGCCCTTCGTCGCCGGGGGAAAGCCGCTCCACGAGAGCTGCGGCGAAAGGTTCTCGCCGCTGTAACCCATGAAGTTCGCTACTTGTGCGTTGGTCAACGTCGCACCATCGCCAATGTCGTCAGACGTCACTTCGAAGCTGGCGACCTCCGGGAAGAACGCGAAGGTGAGCGGCGGTCGATTGGATTCGGTCATGGTGTCCCCTTTTGTCGAATGGATCAATGTTCCTTGACTGTAGTCATGTTGGATCAGCCGTTCACCAGAAGCTCAGCGTCCAAGAAGGCAACGGTGTCATTGCCAATGTGGTGTCGTCATCGCGCAGCGGCGCCTCAGAAACAATCGAGTCCTCATGGAGTACCGGCTCCATGAGGACGGTTCGCTCGCCACATGCGCAACGATTCGAAGACGATTTGTCGCCCATTTCGTTGCTTTCTCGATTTCGCAACAAAAACGTCATATGTTTACCTTTTCTTGAACATCGTTTCTCGATCGTTCAAATTCGAGTTGCTTGTGAAACCGATGTGCACACTTTCGCGGGCGCGACATGATCGACTTTCCCGTCGAATCAAAGGCGATGACAAAAGGAGATCTTCCGCGAACGACATATTGTCAACATCGCGAGATGAGAATCTCACCTCGCGCTCCAGATAATGGCAACGAAGAACAACGCACAATCTTGTGACGACTGAGCCGACTTTGCTCTTTCATATGACGAAGCACGTGTTTCGCGCGTTACCGTTGTTATAGGTAGCAACAAGTACAAAACGGAGTTGGTCATGCACACAAAGAAAATATTCGGTTCACGACGTCACGTCCTGACTCGGGCCCTCGTCGCCACTGCCCTGTTGGGATCGACCTTCCTCGTTGGTCTCGCGACCACCGCATCAGCCGCACCGCCGTATCACCTGGTCATCGCCACGCCACTACCGTCGACGACAGACGCCAGTGGCGTGGCGCTGGCCGTTCAGCCCGTCATCGATATTGACAACTCATCCGACACGCCCCAAACCGGTCTCACTGGCCCCGTCACCGTATCGATCACGACCGGTGGCGTATCGGTCACGCAGACTTCGGTCGCCGCCGTTAACGGCGTCGCCACCTTCACGACACTTGGCCTCAACGCACTGGTGGGTAGTTACACGTTGACGTTCACTGACACCGCCGACGCCGCAGGGTCCGTAACCTCCGCTCCAATCTCCGTCACCGTAGGCGCCGCGAAGGCACTCGCCTTCGGCACAGCACCCGCAGCTGGTGCCGTCAGCGGAGCTGCCCTCACTCCACAACCTGTTGTTGACGTTGTCGACTCTGGTGGCAACACGGTGACGACAGACACCTCGACGGTGACTGCCGCCTTTACGGGTGCCGGTAGTTCGTTGGTCAACAACACCAAGGCTGCCGTGGCGGGCGTCGCGACCTTCAGTGGGCTCGCGATTACTGCACCCATCGATACGACTTCTGGGGTACTGAACTTCACTGATGCTTCCCTAACTTCGGTCGCGTCGGTAACGATGTCAATCACTGGTCCCGCGACCAAATTGGTGATTACGACGGCTCCTTCGGCTACTGCCGTTACCGGCGTCGCACTGGTGCCTCAGCCAGTCGTGAGCGTTGAAGACGCGAACGGAGATGTGGTAAAGGGCGACACTTCGACGGTCACAGCGGCCCTCGTCGCTGGCAGCGTCGGTTCGACGATCTCCAATAACTCCAAAGCTGCGGTAAACGGCGTCGCCACGTTTAGTGGGCTCGCCATTAACGCCGCACCGGGAAACTACAACATCACCTTCTCCGATAACCTACTGACCTCAGCTACGACGACGTTGCCGATCGCCGTCGCCGCGAAACTGGTCATTGTCACCCAGCCGTCGGCCACCACCGCGGCCGGTGCGCCCTTGGTAATCCAGCCAGTGGTCGACGTCGATGACTCGGGTACCAACCTGGTCACGTCGAACACCACAACGGTCACGGCCACGTTGACCTCGGGTAGTGGCACCGTCAACCACGCAACCGCCGCGGCAGTCGCCGGCGTCGCCACGTTCGTTGGCCTCACGCTCAACACGCCCGCCGCAAATTACACTTTGACGTTCACCGACGGCGCGTACACGGATGCCGTCTCGACCACCATCACGGTCGGCGTTGGCGCCGCGGCTCAACTCGGTCTCACGGTTGAGCCCTCCGCGACCGTCGCCAGCGGCACCGCGCTTGCGATTCAACCAGTCGTCAAAATTGAAGACGCCGGTGGCAACGTCATCATCGGCAACAGCTCGACGGTCACGGCCACGGTCACTTCGGCCGTCGGAACGATCACGAACAACACCGCGACACTCTCCGCGACCACGGGTCTTGCCACTTTCACGGGACTCACGATCAACGAGCTCGTCGGCGCGTACACGCTGACCTTCAGCGACGGGACCTTGACGACAGCGATCTCTACCACGATCACGGTGAGTGCCGGTGTCGCGACACAGTTAGTGATCACGACCCAACCTTCCGCGACGGTCGCGAGCGGTGCAGCACTCGCCCAGCAACCTGTCGTGAAGGTCGAAGACGCGGCCGGCAACACTGTCACCACTGACGCTTCCACCGTGGCCGTCAAGATCACCGCCGGCGGCGTCTCGGTCACTCCGTCGACGAAAGTCGTTACGGCGGGCGTTGCGGCCTTCAGTGGGCTGGCGATCAATGCCCTCGTCGGTCCGTACACGCTGACGTTCAGCGACGGCTCGCTGGCCGCGGCCACGTCGACGAGCGTCGCCGTGACGTTAGGCGGGCCTTCGCAGTTGGTCATCGCCACCGAGCCGAGCACGTCAACTGCTTCGGGCGTCGTTTTGCGTCAACAGCCGGTCATCAAGGTTGAGGACACCGGTGGCAACATCGTCACCACCGTCGCAACCGGTGCCGTGACGGCATCGATCTCGACTGGCGCCGGCGGCACACTGAGTGCCGGATCGAGTGCCAACTTCGTTGCCGGCACCGCCACCTTCAGTGGCCTCACCCTGACCGGAGTTCCGGGCACGTTGTACACGCTGACTTACTCGGGTGACGCCTTGAACGTCGTCGACACGGCCAAGATCGACGTTGGCCAGGCGCAGAGTGCACTGGTCATCTCAAGCGTCCACGCCACCTACGGTCGCTCGTTCACGTTGCACACCACCGGCGGTTCCGGAACCGGCGGCCTCAGCTTCACGGTCGCCAACGGTTCCGCGACGGGTTGCACGCTCAACGGAGCGACGCTGAAATCCGCGACGCCGGGTACGTGCATCGTCACCGCCACCAAGGCCAACGACTCGACCTACGCGAGCATCTTCTCGTCGGCCACGACGGTGACCTTCGCCAAGCTCGCGGTCCCGCGCGCCGTTCGAGTGACGTTCGCGAACAACAGTGCTGGACTCACGGGCGCGGCCCGCAACGCGATTGTCGTGTTGGTGCGGAAGTTGACCGTCCACTCCGTGGTTTCGATCACGGGCTACGCGAAGGGCAACGCCGTACTCGCCCGCCGTCGTGCGTCGGTCGCTGAGACCTACCTTATCCAGCGCCTCCACCTGCGTGTCCAGTTGCACTGGAGTACCGCGTCGTCGACACCGAGCGTTCTCTTCACGACCAAGAGTCAATAGAGAGCCGCTCGAACCCGCTTCAAGTGAGAGACCGCTCCACCATTTCGGTGGAGCGGTCTCTCACTTGCGGGGCACTGCACCTCTGGGTCAACGACGCCCACCACCGCTTCGAACGCCGCATTGTCTATACCTGACACGAATCGCTCACGGCTTCGGTGCCGAGACATCAAGCACCAAAGCGCGAGCCGATAGGTTGTGGCGTGTGGCCAAAATGACTGGATACTGGACAGTTCAGTTCGCGCACGCGTTGCGCGCCACCGATCATTTGGAGAGCTGGTTGCGACTGGTTGCGACGAATGCCGGTTGAACCGCTGCCCAATCCTGACCTGAGCGAATACTTTAGGAACTCCGTCGACCTCCTTTCGGTCTACGAAGTTGGTGGGAAAGTCGGGCTCACGAATCCTTCGTGGCAGCGAGTGCTCGGTTGGAGTCCCGAGGACCTCGAGGGAAAGGACTTCATCGATTTCGTTCACCCCGACGACGTCGAACGCACCATCGCCGCGAACGTCGCGGAGTGGGACGAATCATCGTCAACGCGCGCGGGATTCGAGAGCCGACTCCGTTGTCGTGACGGAACGTACCGTTGGATTGAATGGACGTCGCAGCGACGCGGTGACCTGATTTACGGAACTGGTCGAGACGTGAGCGTCCGAAACGCGAACACGGCCGCATTGGCCGCGAACGTCGAAATGACCAAGGCCATTTTCGCCACGGCCGCCGACCTCATCGTCATCGTCGATCGCGATCTGGCGGTCGCTCAGAACAGTCCCCGGGGACAGAGTTTCTTTGGCTACGACGACGACGTCGCCATGGGGGCCAGCGTGTTCGCACTGATGCATCCCGACGATCGAGCGGTTGTGGAACTGGCCCTCCAGCGGATGTTTGAGGAGAGCTCGGATGAGATCGTGAAGCTCCGCTTCCGTGCGCAGCACGCGGACGGTCATTGGATGGTGGTCGAAGCCCGAGGGAACGCGTTACGCGTCGACGGTAGCCCGGCGACCCAGGCCGTGTTCGTCGCCCGTGACCTCACCGAGAGCATCGCGGCCGAAGTTCAATTGGCCGAGAGTCGTGAAACCACACGGGCCATTCTCGACGCCGCCATCGACTCGATCATTGTTATTGACCGAGAACTCACGATCCTCGAAGCGAGTCCCGGGACCCGGAGCCTCCATGGCGTCACGGCCGATGAACGCGTCGGGCGAAAAGTGGACGAACTAGTGTACGCCGAGGATCGCCAGATGGTCCACGACGCGTTTCTCGCGGCGTTCGCGAACGATCGCGCGGTCAGCTTTCGTGCCCGAATGAATCACGTCGACGGCCGTCTCGTCACCATCGAGGTCCGGGGACGAACCTTGCGCGACGCCGAGGGACCTGCGGCGAGGTTGGTCCTCATCGCGCGCGATATTTCCGACGCCGTGGCGTGGGAAGCGACCCTCGCCAGTAGCTTCGCGAAGACCCGAGCGATCCTTGACGCGGTGCCCGACTCGATCATCGTCATCGATCGAGATCTCCTGGTAATGGAGGCGAGTCCCGGCACGGAGCGAACCTACGGTTTCCCCAAATCGGAACGGATGGGCCACAGCGCGCTGGCGATCGCGCATCCCGACGACGTGCCATTCGTCACCGCACATTTGGACCGGCTGTTCGCTGAAGAGAGCGACAGATTACTGAGTTACCGATTCCGGGCCCGGCACGCTGACGGCCACTGGATGATCATCGAAACGCGTGGCCGATTGTTGGACGACGAAGACGGACAACCCGCCCGCGCGGTTCTGGTGTCACGAGACGTGACCGAGGCGGTCGCCTTCGAAGAGGACCTGGCCGCCGCCAAGGATGAGGCCGAGCGCGCGAACGCCGCCAAGAGCGAGTTCATGTCGCGCATGAGCCACGAACTGCGCACGCCACTCAACTCCGTGCTCGGCTTCACGCAAATACTCCAGATGGAACTCGAGTCCGAAGAAGACCTCGAGCTCGTCGATCACGTGTACAAGTCGGGACAGCATCTCTTGACGTTGATCAACGAAGTCCTCGACATCTCGCGCGTCGAATCCGGCATCATCGGTCTCACGTCTGAGCCGCTGCTTCTCCAGGAGCTCGTGTTCGAGTGCCTCGACATCATCGGCCCTCAGGCCAGTGAGCGAGACGTCGGTATCGGCTACAGCGATTCCTTCGACTACGCCGTGCTGGCCGACCACCTTCGACTGAAGCAGGTGATCTTGAATCTGTTGTCCAACGCGATCAAGTACAACCGGAGCCACGGCAGCGTGACGCTGAATTGCCAGGTGAGCAAGGACGTCGTTCGATTCTCGGTCTCGGACACCGGTCTCGGGATCGCTCCGGAGTTACGAGAACGGCTCTTCACCGCCTTCGATCGACTCGACGCCGAAGCGCGCGGGATTGAGGGAACGGGCCTCGGTCTGACATTGTCCAAGACGCTTATCGAGGCCATGGGCGGCACGCTCGGATTCGAGACCGTGGTCGACCAAGGTACGACATTTTGGTTCGAGTTGCCGCTTTCTGGCGATTCACCAGGGGCGTCACTAGAATAACGCCAGGGGCATGGGAAGAGGGCGAACGACTCAGCATGGCAACGATCCTTTACATCGAAGACAATCTTTACAACGTGCAACTGGTCGAACGACTCTTGCTTCAACGGCCCGATATTCAACTTCTCACGTCCGTCCAGGGAAATCCAGGCATTGGCATCGCCCAGGTCCGTCACCCGGAACTCATACTCCTCGACGTGCACCTGCCCGACATCAATGGTTTTGAAGTCCTGGAACGGCTCCGCTTTGATCCGGCGACCGCCAACATTCCGATCGTCGTGCTCTCGGCCGACGCGACGCCGGGCCAGGTTCGGCGATTTCGAGACGCCGGCGCCAACGAATACCTCACCAAGCCACTGGACCTGAAACTCCTCCTCGCCCTCATCGACATCTATCTGGGCGACGGTAACGCACCCGAAGAACCCGCGGTCGACTCCTAGAACTGCGCTGTCGACCAACGCACGTCGAGCGGGTTGGACGCGTCGCCGTGAGCGACGGTGACGTCCGACTTGATCCAGTGTTGAAGGGTCCGAATTAGGCTCAGGCTCGATGGCGTGAAGGGATACACCGTGCCAGAGTCATTCCAATACATCCTCAGTGAACGTGAGCGCGACACCGTCACGATTTGGCTGAATCATCCTGAACGCCTCAACGTCCTCTCGCTCGCGCTGATGCAAGAACTGACGCAGGCGTTCCTCGACGCCGGAGAGAGTGACGCCACGGGGGTGATCCTCGCGGCCAAAGGACGGCTCTTCAGCGCGGGACACGACTTCGCGGAGATGGCCAATCAAGACCTTGAGTCCGTGCGTCACCTCTTCGGAGTGTGCACCACGATGATGCAGACGATCCAATCGATTCCCCAACCCGTCGTGGCCCGGGTTCACGCCTTGGCCACGGGCGGCGGTTGCCAGTTGGTTGCCACCGCCGATCTCGCGGTCGCCGCCGAAGAGGCGACGTTTTGCACGCCCGGTGGAAAGGGCGGTCTCTTCTGCACGACACCCATGGTCGCGGTCGGCCGATCGATCGGACGAAAACGAGCGCTCGAGATGGCGATGACGGGTGACGCGATTGACGCTCGCACGGCCGAAAACTGGGGACTGATCAACCTCGTCGTGCCGATGAATGAGCTCGATGTCGCGAGCACTCGACTGCTTCACCGTGCCACGCGCGGAAGCGCGATCTCGAAGGGGATCGGCAAACGAGCTTTCTACGAACAGATCATGATGGACCAGTCCGACGCCTACGCCTACGCCACCGACGTGATGGCCGCGGCGAGCCTTCTCCCTGACGCCCAGGAATCAATTGCCGCCTTCATCGAGAAGCGCCAACCGAACTTCGGTTCCACGCCGTCGACGTAGGAGTCATCGACCTCGACGACGTCAACCGGTTGTCGCACGAGGAATCGGCCGACGTGGAGCGAGTCGAGCGTCCGCGTCACGGCTCTCCCCCAGCCCAGAGTCCAAGGCGTCATGGCTACCGCGAACTCTCCGCGAGCGGCGCCGGTGGCGCACTCACGGTGTCCAAGTACTTGGCAACAATGAACACCGTGCGCCCAATCGGTTCAAAGACGGCGAGGGAAATAAGTGCCGTAAGAACGAGCGATTCAACTCCGACGCGGTTGTGCCTGACGGAACCCTCGACGAGGCGAAGCACGATGAGGAGTCCTAGTAGCGCGTACTCGGCGCCACTTCGACGGAGTATCACGCTCTTGGAAGCGCGCACGGCGCGCACGAACATTACTTGCGCCCGCGCCCAGGCGATTCCTACGCCGATGACGCCCCCGACCAAAGCGAACACCAGGTGCTCGACATTGGTGGACGTCAGATGCCAGAAGATCGGTCCAATGATGAACAAACTCACCACAGGATCCAGCAACGTGATCGCGAGAGGTCGAATGCGCTCCCCCTTCGCCAAGGGAACGTGGGCAGTGTTCATTCGACCACGGCGAACGAGTACCGCGATGACGATCAGGACGACGAGTACGAGAAGTGAACCTGCTCCGGAGCCATTGGATGTCGCAATCATTGAACGACCCTAACCTTCCGGCACAACTCCATCCGACGACCGTCGCCTGGTGGCCCCATGAACATTGTGATATTGAAGGGTCGACACGTTACAGGACCATACCGCTCGGAAGTTGTTCTCGACCGGACTAGAAATGAAGAACGATGACTGCCTCGTCACAACCCCAAGAGATGACCTCTTTGCGCGGCGCTGAAGCACAACGCATCGGAAGGCGATTTTGGTACGTCACCGGCACTCTCCTACTCTGCGCTTTCGCCGTGCTCATTATTGTTAGTTTCGTCTCCGCGTTCAATGACAATGCGCGCATCGACCGATTGAAGAGCCACGGTGTCTCGGTCGTGGTGACGGTGACCAATTGCGTGGGCAACATTGGCGGCAGCGGCAGTAACGGCGCGGGCTATACCTGCCACGGCTCGTATCGCGTCCACGGCATCCGATATCAAGAGATCATTGGTTCGAAAACGACATTGTCAACCGAGGGAACCAAAGTGCGCGGTGTTGCAGATCCGAATCACCCGAGCACGATTGAATTAGCGTCCGCAGTCGCGAAGTCCTCTTCATCGGCTTCGGTCTACGTCGTCCCGAGCGTGCTGGTACTGGCCCTCGTCATCATTGCAATCGTTATCCTTCGACGCCGGCGCACGTCTCGAGTGCGAAAGGTGATGACACAATCAGCGTCGAAGCCTCTCGCGGCGCAGAACTGATTGCGGTGCTGACGCTTCTCCATCTCCCAACACGGGTCGAACCCCTCGTATGAACGGATTCCAGTCCCCTGGTCGGCGAAAAGCTCACGTACCGTCAGGCACCTGGGCGTCGCCGAGGCGACAACGAAGGAAGTGATCCAACCTCGCCAATGGAAAGTCCAGACCTTCACGACGTTCAGGCCCGCTCCCAGGACGGAGTTGCTCGGTGCTCTATCTACTATGCAAGTGGTTGCGTCATGCAGTTCCCACTTCGCTAGAGAGAGTCACGTGTCCGGTCATTAGCCTTGGTAGTCCGTGACTATTCTCGTCGACCTCCAAGAGGTAACCCTCGAAGGCTCTGACCGCACACTGCTGGAGAGTCTTTCCTTGACCATCTCCTCGGGAGATCGAATCGGTGTGGTCGGCATCAACGGTGTCGGAAAGACGACACTGCTCAGAATCATCGCCGGATCGCTGATCCCGGACTCCGGCACGATTCGCCGTGGTCGCGACGTTCGCGTCGGTCTCTTGGAACAGATCCCCCGGCTACCCAGTGGCACCGTTCGTGAAACACTTGGCGTTGGCTGGGAAATCGACGCCGCACTCGACCGGCTCGGAATGCTTGGGGAAGTCGACGTAGAAACCCGCAGTCTCTCCGGCGGCCAACTCAAGCGCGTCGCGCTCGCCCAAGTCTTCGGCGAAGAACTCGACGTACTCATTCTCGACGAGCCCACGAACCACCTGGACCTCAACGCCATCCAGTGGCTCGAGAATGAGATTACGAGCTTCAGGGGCGCCGTCGTCCTAGTGAGTCACGATCGGTTCCTCCTCGATCAAGTCACGACTCGCATGGTTGAGATCGACCGAGGCAAGACGTTCATTCACGCCGGTGGCTACTCGCGACTGCTCGAGGTCCAAGCTGAACGTGAGGAGAAGGCGGCCTCGGCCGAACAGGTGCGTCGTAACCTCGCCAGAACTGAATTGGCGTGGCTCCGTCGAGGTGTCAAAGCTCGCGCGACCAAGCCCCAAGCTCGACTCGACGCCGCGAAGCGGCTCTTGGTGAGTCGACCCCAGGGCGCCGCGCGCGTCGGCACGCTCGACCTCGCGACCGAAGTCCCGCGCCTCGGCACCACGGTGATCAAGGCACATCAGATCTCGTTTTCCTACGAAGAGGACGATCCGATCCTTCACGACGTCACTCTCGATCTCGGACCAGGAGAGCGCGTGGGCATCGTTGGTCCGAATGGGGCTGGTAAGTCGACGTTGATCGACCTGCTCGCCCATCGCCTCACGCCCGCAAAGGGAACCGTGAAACGCGGTCCCACGGTCGTCGCTTCCTACCTCGAACAGAGCGGTGGCGGCTTCGATCTAGAAGCAACGGTGCAAGAACTCGTCGCGGGCCCGCGCGGAGTACCCGGCTCACCCGCAGACGTCGCGCTCATGAAGCGATTCTGGTTCACCGGGGCCTTACCGATGACGAAAGCGAAGGAACTTTCCGGCGGCGAGCGGCGGCGGCTGCAGTTGCTTCTGGTTCTCTCGTTACGACCAAACGTTCTCTTCCTTGACGAACCCACCAACGATCTCGATCTTGAAACCATTCGCCTGGTCGAGGAGTTCTTGAGTCAGTGGTCAGGAACACTCGTCGTCGTCTCGCACGATCGCACCTTCCTCAGTCGTACGACCGACCGCCTCATCGAAGTGCGAAGTGACGGAACGATCGTTGAAGTTCCTGGCGGAATCGACGCCTGGATCGAGCGAACGACCAATGGCCTCACCAGTGCGTCATCGCTCACGGGAATGAAATCGTCCGCCACGACGTCAAATGCTCCGAACGGGCGTCAGATTCGTGACGCCGAAAAAGTGATGACTCGACTCGAGCGACAACGCTCGGTGATCACCCAGAAGATCCTGACTTCGACCGATCACGCCGAACAAGTGAGACTCGGTTCAGAGTTGGCCCAACTCTTAACCGAATTGAACGCTGCCGAAGAGCGCTGGCTGGCCCTGGTCGAATGACCGAGACCTCGATTTTGCACGAGGTCTGAATCAGTGAATTCCCCCGGCAAAATTCGAACCTACGCTCACGGTTTAAGAAGCCGACGGTCAATTCACGAGAACGAAGTAGACCGCACAATCAACAACCTTGGGCTTTCGCAAAATCTTCCTTGCGAGTCGACGAGATGCAATCAGCACTATCCACGTCAGTCGATACTTACGGCGCACCGCGAGCTCAACTTCCAGAGCTGACGGTCCCTCGAGTAATTCACCTTGACCTTGATAGGTGGCGGCTCCAACCAGTGCGCGACCACGAAAGTCACTGGGCGTAACAGCGACTCGGTGGTTGCGAGCCAGTCTCTTGGTCTTCCAAGAGCCAAGTTCAGTTGTGAATGCGTAACCCTCTCGAAAAGGGACGACCCACGTGGGGGTTGACACAATGGAACCATCTTGCCGATACGTTCCAAATGCAATGTACTTGGCCCGTGTAACTTCATCCATGCGCGCCCTCACTGACTCTGCATACAAACGGTGCCCCCGGCAGGATTCGAAC
>PMFA01000002.1 GCA_003155915.1 Acidimicrobiaceae bacterium
CCCCGGACCCCTTGCATGCCATGCAAGTGCTCTACCAGCTGAGCTATACCCCCAAAGGAATAACGATGTTACCAGTTGCGCAGCGAAGCACAGAAATCGACTTGATTCAGAAATCAATTCTCAGTCGTTTGCCGATCGTGTGAATCGTCCGTACTGCGCACGACTTCGTCAGTTAGGCCCGAATGGATCTCTTCGACGGCTTCGGGATCTCAATGCCTTGTTTCTTTGCCGTATCCAACCATGCTTCAACGGCGACTTCAACCTCTTCGACCGCGGCTTGTGGGGTTTCTCCATGACCGGAACAAAATGCTAAATCCGGGACGTTGGCAATCCAGACTTGGTCTTCGTCGCTCCAAAACACTTCAATTGGATAAATCTGCGTCACGAGCTCTCCTCTAGTCTCAAATTGTACCGGCGAATAATGCTCGCGATTTGGCGGACTTGATACGGCTTCGCGTCGCCATTTTCATGCTGCAAGTTCACCAACTCGCGCACCCCCATCTGGATGTAGACGTGATGACTTCCACGTCCTCCCGTTTCGGTGAAACCAAGGTCGATCAGAAGTTGCACGAGGTCGCCGAACGCAATATTCGCTACTTCCCCTCGCAGAATTCGAGCTAGAAGTCGGCGTGAATTCATTGTCAGACCGTACGTGATGGTTGTCACATCGAAGGATCTGTGATCGATGATTGTGACGAGAAACGATCGATCTCGTTCTTTGACTCAACTGAGAATGACGTCGCAAAATTCTGACGGCTGAGAGAGGAACGGCGAATGATCACTCTCCAAACTCAACGCAAAGTCGCACTCTTCTGACATCAACTGTTGGATCTGAGGATTCACTGCGTGGTCGTTCGAGCACCGTAAATAGATGGTCTCTGTTCGCGAGTTCTCGGACTCCCGGTGGGTTCGAAAACTCGCGAGCGTCTGCGTCGAAAGTTGCTCGACGGCCCATTGTGCGGTCTCTGCCGTGCATTGGTTGTAGAGAGCTTCACCCGCCTGGTCGGACTTCAATCGAAGAAAATCGCCCCTGACTTCGATGGCGTCATCAAGGAGCGTTCGCACCCGAATTCGTCGTGACACTTCGGTCGCGCTCTCACCGGGACCGGGAATGAGCGCTGCTACGTAGATGCACTTTTGAAGGTTTTGTATTCGCGAGGCAACTTCCGCCGCGACCGCGCCGCCATAACTATGGGCGACCAGCACGTACGGGCCGTCGTCGTTGGCCAGGGCGGCGACCGCTTCCGCATCCTCGGCCAGACCCGTCTGCGGACCGGCATCGTTCCTCGAACTAGGCAGGTCGACGGCCCGCCACGCGACTCCTCGTTGGTCCAACTCAACTCCGACGTCGCGCCAGCACCACGCGCCACCCCACGCGCCGTGCACGAGAATGTACGTCGGAGAACTCACGTCGTCATCTTTCCCGACGGGGGGAGTGACTGCCAAACCGTAGAATGTCGAGATGGCGCGGCCTTTTGACGTAATGAAAATCGAGAAGAAGTGGCAGGACCGCTGGCTCGAGGACGGCACGTACGAGGTCGACAACGACGATGAGCGCGAGCGCTACTACGCCCTGTGCATGTACCCGTACCCGTCGGGCTCGGCCCACCAGGGACACGTTCGGATCTACACCTTCGGCGACGTCAACGTGCGCTACCGGACCATGTTGGGCAAGGCCGTTCTCTCGCCCTTCGGATTCGACTCCTTCGGCCTGCCGGCGGAGAACGCCGCCATCAAAGCGGGCACCCACCCACGGATCTTCACCGAGGCGCGCATCATCGAGCTCAAATCGTCGCTGATTCGACTCGGCGCCGTCTACGACTGGCGTCGAGAGATTCGCAGCCACGACCCCGAGATCATCCGTTGGTCGCAGACGATCTTCCTGGAGTTCTTGAAGGCCGGTCTGGCCTACCGCGCGGAGGCGCCGGTCAACTGGTGCCCCGGGTGCGGCACGGTGCTCGCCAATGAGCAGGTCCTGCCCGATGGAACCTGCGAACGATCGGGTGACCTCGTCGAGCGACGGAACCTCGAACAGTGGTTCTTCAAGATCACCGACTACGCCGAGGAGTTGTTGCACGACCTCGACACACTCGAGTGGCCCGAACGCGTGAAGGCGATGCAGCGCAACTGGATTGGGCGCAGCGAAGGCGTTGAGTTCGATCTCGCCTTCGCCGGCGATCCCGTAAGGGCCATTCGGGTCTTCACGACGCGACCGGACACGGCCTTTGGCATCACCTACGCGGTCATCGCTCCCGAGCACCCGTTGCTCGATGAACTGACGACCGACGACGAGCGTGCCAATGTAACTGCTCTGGTCGAACGCGCGTCGAAGGAGAGCGAGGTCGTTCGCACGGCGTCTTCAGAAGGTGGCGCGGCGCTGGAAAAGCGTGGCGCGTTCACCGGCAGCTACGTGATCAATCCCCTCAACGGCGAATCGGTGCCGGTCTACGTCGCCGACTACGTGCTCGGCACCTACGGCACCGGCGCGATCATGGCCGTGCCCGGAGAAGACGAGCGTGACCACGCCTTCGCGTTGGCCTACGGCCTGCCGGTTGTACACACGACACAGGTGCCAGAGGGATTTGACGGTGGCGCGTACATCGGTGAAGGCGAGAAGGTCAACTCCGGCTTCTTGAACGGACTCGACATAGTCAGCGCGAAGCTTCGCGCGACCGAGTTCCTCGCCGAGAACGCCATCGGCGTCGTCAAGGTCAACTACCGGCTCCGTGACTGGTTGATCTCGCGCCAGCGCTTCTGGGGCACCCCGATCCCGATCATCTACTGCTCGAACTGCGGGATCGTGCCGGTGCCGCAGGACCAGTTGCCGGTCCTCGCACCGGATGACGTGACGATGGACAAGACCGGCCAGTCGCCGCTCGCCACCCACGAGGAGTTTCGTAACACGATCTGTCCGGTCTGTGGCGCGCCGGCCCATCGCGAGGCCGACACCATGGACACGTTCTGTGACTCGTCGTGGTACTTCCTGCGCTACACCGACCCTTTCACGCCCAACATGGCGTTCGATCCCGTCGAAGCGGCCAAGTGGATGCCGGTCGATCAGTACATCGGCGGCATCGAACACGCGATCCTCCATCTGCTCTATGCGCGCTTCTACGTAAAGGCCATGGTCGATATCGGTTTCGCGCCGGGCCTACCGCGTGAACCGTTCAAGCGTCAGTTCTCCCAGGGCATGATCCGACTCTCGGGCACCAAGATGTCCAAATCCAAGGGCAATCTCGTCGCTCCCGAGGAGTACTACGAGACCGTCGGCGCCGACGGACTGCGACTCTTCCACCTCTTCGCCGGACCACCGGCCGACGACATCGACTGGACCGATCAAACCGACGAGGTCATCGACGGCTGCGGGCGATTCTTGGACCGGGTCTATCGACTCAGTCAGTACCACGAGGTCAACTTCCACGGCGGCGTCGACGACAGCGACGAAGAGGTTCGGCGCGCCGTTCACCGCACGATCGAAAAAGTGACCGACGACCTCGAACACTGGGGTCACAACACCGCAGTCGCGGCGCTGATGGAACTGGTGAACACCGTCTCGAAGTGGGCACGAAGTGATCACGGGGCCGAGCGCGCAACGTTTGATGAGTCGATTGACGTGTTGGTGATGTTGCTCGCACCGATGGCGCCGCACGTCACGGCCGAAATCTGGGAGTTGCGTCATCCCGGTGAGAAGAGCGTGCACGCGGAGCCGTGGCCCGTCGCCGATCCCGACTTGGTGAAGCGAGCGAAGGTCACGATGGTCGTGCAGGTGAACGGCAAGGTTCGCGCCCGGCTCGAAGTCCCCCCGGACATCTCGATGGCCGACGCCACCACCGAGGCGTTAGAGGACGCGGCGATCAGCGCGGTGCTGGCCGGCGCAACGCCGCAACGGGTCGTGTCACGACCGCCTCGACTGGTGAACATCATCGTCTGATGAGCAAACACGCGAACAAGGAATCCGACACGACGATCACGATCGAGCCGCCGCGCTTCGACCGTCCCGAAGTGGAGATTCGGGCCTCGACTAGGCGAAAGAAGACCGGCACGGCGCACTGGTCCGGAAGTCGGATCGTCGTGCTGATCCCGGCTCGAATCAAGGGACGCGAGCGCATGACCTTTGTTGACGACCTCGTGGAGCGCCTCATGACGCAGCGCCCGCAGAACTCGGCCGGTGACGGATCCTTAGAAGATCGAGCGAGAGCGCTGGCCGAGCGCTACAACGACGGCGTCATGCCGAGTTCCGTTCGCTGGGTGAAGAACCAGCAGGCGCGCTGGGCGTCGTGTTCACCGGCCTCGAAGGAGATTCGCATGTCGAATCGACTACGGCAATGCCCGGAGTGGGTCATCGACGCCGTGCTCGTCCACGAACTGGCGCACCTCCAAGAGGTCGGTCACACGCCGCGCTTCTACGAGATCGCCGACCGCTTCGAGCAACAGGAGGAGAGTGCGGTGTTCCTCGAGGGCTACGCGTTGGGCCTCGGACTTCGAATCGAAGAGGGCGACGTCGACGTCAACTCGACTGACTAATCGCGTCTCGGCTTAGTTGGCTTCGCCCCGAAGGAACTTCTCTAGTTCGGCGGCGAGTTCGTCACCACTGGGCAACTCGTCTACGAGTGAAACGCCCTCGACCTCATCGGCCGCTTCTTCGAGCTGCGCGACCATGCTGGTGTGATCGGGATTGTTCGTCACGAGGTCATCGACGCGCTGACGGGCCTCTTCGGCCGACGCGCGAAGGCTGCCCGCGTCCAGGGTCAGTCCGGCGATGCTCGCCAAGCCGTCGATCAACGCCGCTGAGGCCTGGGGATACGGCATCGAGGCCACGTAGTGGGGCACTCGGGCCCAGAGTGTGACGATCTCCATGTCGACTTCGGCGAATCCGAGTTCGAGCGCGGAACTGATGCCCGCGGGGACTTCAAGCTCTCCCGAAACGGTTCCCACCCGCGCGAGCAGATGGGCACTGGTGGCCGGAGCCGTGCCGATGATGCGCACCGGACGGGTGTGTGGCGTCGGAGCGGGAAAGGCCCCGAGGCCGACGACGAGACGTACGTCGAAGCGACCGGCGGCGTCGGTGACGACGTCGACGAAGTCGCTCCAGTGGAAGTCCGGCTCGGGACCCACGAGAAAGAGGATGTCCGCGCCGTCGCCGTCTCGACCGAAGCGCAGTTGGATCTCCGGCCAGGTCAGTTCGGTCGTGATGCCATCGACGATGCGCGCGATCGGTCGCCGGGCGCGCTGGTCGATGAAGTACTCGGTGTCGAACGTGGCGAGCACCTCGGTGTAGATGGTGTCGAGCATCGTGCCGATTGCGTTGCTCGCGCCGAGGCCGGCGTCGATCCAGCCTTCGAGTGCGATAACGAGGACCGGCTCATTGAGATCGGGGTCCGCGAGGAAGATGATGTGGTCATATATTTCGTCGTCCATCAGTTCACCTCCAATGTCATCTTCGCACTTTGCGCGAGCATCAAAATATGGCTCGGGTATTCCAAGACGCTGCCCTGGTCTCCGCCGGCCGCCCCGGCGCTGTAACGGGCGAACACCCCTTGCATGATGCAGGCCAACTTCCAGTAGCCGAACGCTTGATAGTAGGCGACGTGACTGAGATCGAGTGACGAGTGCGACGCGTACGCCTTGAGCACCATTTCACGAGTGGCGAAACCCTTGGCGGTCGTGGGTGCCACGCCGAGCAACGACGAGGTCGGGTCGCTCGGCTCGGCCCAGTAGACCATCAAGAGACCTAAGTCGGCGATCGGGTCGCCCAACGTGCAGATCTCCCAGTCGAGGATCGCGCGTACGCGGCCACTGGCGTCGAGGACCGTGTTGTCGAGGCGATAGTCCCCGTGGACGACCGACACGCGCTGCTGGGCCGGTATCCGCGCGCTGAGTTCGTCGCCCACGGATTCGATGAGACCACCGTGGTCGACGCCCACGACGTGCATCTGCTCGTACTGGGTGCGCCAGCGACGCAGTTGACGTTCGATGTAGCCGTCGTGACGCGCCAGTTCACCAAGGCCGGCGCTCACGACGTCCACGTCGTGGAGTTGCGCCAGAGTTGCGGCGAGGTGATCACCGATGACCCCGCGCGTGGCCTCGTCAAAGGTCGCTTCGGCCTGGGCGCGGTCGCGCAAAATCGCGCCGTCGACGAACTCCATGACGTAGAAGGGCCGTTCGTTGACCTCTTCATCGACGCAGAGCCCCAGGGGCTCCGCCACGGGAATTCCGAGCGGATAAAGGGCTGAAATCACGGTGTGTTCGCGCACCATGTCGTGGGCCGTCGGGAGCACGTGACTCGTGGGTGGGCGCCGAAGGGCGAAGGCGGTGCCGTTCGCGTCGACGACGCGGTACGTCAGATTCGAGCGACCGCCAGCAATCAGTTCGAAGGTCAGGGGAGCGACGGCCTTCACGTGTTCGCTCATCCACGTCGAGACGTTGGCTTCGTCAATTCCGACGAGGGCACTGTTCATAATCGCGAAGATTAACAGTGCTTTGTCACCCCTTCGTTCATCGAATCTCGCCGTTAGGCTGTGCGACGTGACTGACGTAACTGACGCGACATTCGGAACCGCCGTCATGGAGCGATCGATGACCGTGCCGGTCGTCGTGGACCTCTGGGCCGAGTGGTGCGGGCCGTGCAAAACGCTCGGACCGATCATCGAGAAGGTCGTTGACGAGACCAGTGGCGCGGTGGAACTCGCGAAGGTCGACATCGACGCCAACCCGCAGATCGCCCAGGCGTTCAACGTTCAGTCGATCCCCGCGGTCTTCGCGATTCACGAGGGCAAGATCGTCGATTCCTTCGTCGGGGCCTTTCCAGAGTCGGCGGTGCGAGAGTTCGTGGAGAAGCTCGCCCCGGGAGCGTCGAAGGTCGACAAGCTCGTGGACGCCGGTGACGAGGCGTCGCTTCGCGCTGCCCTCGAGCTCGACGCGTCGAATCTCGACGCCGCGGTCTCGCTCGGCGATCTCCTGCGTCGTGCCGATCGCCTCGACGAAGCCGACGAGGTCCTCAAGCCGTTCGAGAACGCCCTCGCCGCCAAGACCGTTCTCGCTCGAATCCGCCTGCAGCGAAGTGGCGTCTCACTCGATGGTGACTTGGACCTCACCCTCGAGCACCTGCTCGAGCAGTCCTCGAGTGAGAGCAGCGCCAAGGACTCGCTGCTCGAGATCCTCGACGCGCTGGGTCCGGAGGACCCGCGTTACGTGTCGTATCGGCGAAAACTCGCCAGCCGTCTCTACTAGTGCGGGTCTTTCAACCTCCGGCGTCCATCGCGCTGCGCCTGGGTGCGACTTCGTTCGATCTGACATCGCGCGCGTTGGTGATGGGGATCCTCAATCGCACCAAGGACTCCTTCTACGAACCGGCCGCGACCTTCGACCTCGACGCACTCTTCGAGCGCGCCGACAAGCTCGTGATTGAAGGCGCGGACCTCTTGGACATTGGCGGAGTGAAGGCCGGCCCCGGTGACGAAGTTGACGAAGCCGAAGAGCTCGAACGAGTCGTACCGGTGGTCACCGAACTCGTGCGGCGATTCGACGTGCCCGTAAGTGTTGACACTTGGCGGGCGTCGGTCGCGAAAGCGGCGTTCGCCGAGGGCGCCTGCATCGGCAACGACATCAGCGGCTTCGCCGATGACCAGTATCTGCCGGTCGCGGCCGAAGCGGGCGCGACGGTGGTCGCCACGCACATCCGTCTTCGACCCCGTGTGGCCGACCCCGATCCGCACTACGACGACGTCACCGCGACCGTGGTTGAATTCTTGAGCGAGCGGCGCCAACGCGCACTCGAGGTTGGGGTCGCTCACGACCGCATCGTCGTCGACGCCGGGCTCGACCTCGGCAAGACGGCCGCCCAGTCGCTGCAACTCCTTCGAGACTCGGACCGTCTCGCCGGGCTCGGGGCGCCGCTCCTGCTCTCGGCTTCCAATAAGACCTTCCTCGGCGTGCTGTTCGATCTGCCGGTGAGCGATCGTCGCGAACCGTCGCTGGCGGCGACGGCGCTCGGTATCGCCGCGGGGTGTCGTATCGTTCGGGTCCATGACGTCCAGGGAACCGTGCGGGTGCGCGACGTGATCGCGCGACTCGTCGAAGAAGAGCGATCGTGAACTCGAGCGTGTGCGTCGTGGGGACCGACGCGACGATGGTCTACGACGCCGTGCACAACGTCATCGCCGAGGCCCTGGGTGAACTCGATCCCTCCTTCGCGCTCCAGGACTTCACGGCGAAGGACGTCACCTCGTCTGGGGGAGAGCCGATAACGCCGCGCGTGATCGAAGCGCTCAACACGCCGCCGTTCCTCGTCGAGCGTCGCGTCGTGGTGGTTCGTGACGCGCAGTCATTAGTCGCCGACGAGGTCACTGAGGTCCTCGCGTGGATGAGCGATCCGGCGCCCGACGTCGTCTTGGTCCTCGCGGTCGTGGGCACCAAGGCCAACAAACTCGTGAAGGGCGCCACGTCGGTCGTGGAAGTCAACGTCGGCTCGCGCACCGCGGACCGGGTCACCTTCGTCGAAGCCAAACTGGGTGAGTACCGCGTGAACGTCGATCACGAGGCGGCCGTCAAGATCACCGACCGGCTGGGCGACGACGTGGCGCGCGTCGACGGGCTCGCGAGGACGCTCCAGACGATCTACGGTACGGCGCAGCTCAACTTCACCCACGTCGAGCCGTATCTCGGCGACGCCGGTGACGTCCCGGAGTGGGACCTGACCGACGCGATCGACGGAGGGGATGCCACCAAGGCCATCGTCGTCGCACGACGCATGCTGGATTCCAAGGGCCGCGCTGGCTTGCAGATCGTCAATATCCTGCAGCGTCACTATCTGCGGATGGCCAAGCTCGAAGGGAGCGGTGTTCGCTCCGCCGATGAGGCCGGAGCGCTGCTCGGCGTCAAGGGTTTCCCGGCGACCAAGGCGTTACAGATGTCCCAGCGACTGGGAACTGATCGAATCTCAACGGCCGTGCACTGGATCGCCGACGCCGACGTGGCATTGAAGGGCGGCGTGAGTTACGGCGGCAAGGACCTCAATACCGACATGGACGTGACCGAACTGACCGTCGTAGAGATTCTGGTGGCCCGATTGGCCAAGATGTCCCAGGGCGCTCGGCGCCGCTAGGTAGCAGCGACGGCTTACGCGTTTTCCTTCAGCGCATTGATTCGCTTCATCAGCCCGCTCTTCTTATTGGCGGCCTGGTTCTTGTGGATGATCTTCTTGGTGGCGGCCTTGTCGATGCGCTTGATGGCCAAGCGCAGGGCGCTCTCTTCGTCCTCGGTGCCGACGGCGGCGACGGCGTTCTTCACGCGGGTGCGCACCTCGGACTTGACCTTCTTGTTGCGTTCGCGGTCTACGACGTTCTGCTTATTGCGCTTGATCTGGCTCTTGATGTTTGCCACGAAATTCCTCGTTCTAGCGCACGGACTTTGCGTCCAGTGGGCTTGATAAGAATAGCAGTTCGGTTCTGACGGCCCTTTCGCAAAGGAATACTTCAGAACGCCGGTAGCCTTGATGGACCGTGGCAACTCCTTCAACGACCGTCGATTCCGCCAAAATCCGCACCATCAGCATCATCGCGCACATCGATCACGGCAAGTCCACGCTGTCGGACCGGATCCTCGAGATCACCGGCGCGGTCGATCCGCGCCTCATGCGCGCGCAGTACCTCGACACCATGGACATCGAACGCGAGCGCGGCATCACCATCAAGGCCCAGAACGTAAGAGTGAATTATGACGGCCACATCATCCAATTGATCGACACACCCGGTCACGTGGACTTCGGCTACGAGGTGTCGCGGTCCCTAGCCGCGTGCGAGGGAGCCGTGTTACTCGTCGACGCGAGCCAAGGGATTCAGGCCCAGACGTTGGCCAACTGCTACCAGGCGATCGAACACAACCTCGAGATCATCGCCGTCCTCAACAAGATCGACCTTCCGGCGGCCGACCCCGAACGCTGCATCGAAGAGTTGGAGCGCGTCCTCGGAATACCGGGCGACCAGATCCTGCAGATCTCGGCCAAGACCGGCGAGGGCGTACCGGAGTTGCTCCACGCGGTCATCGAGCGAATCCCGGCGCCCAAGGGTGATCCCGACGCGCCACTCCAGGCGTTGATCTTCGACTCCTACTACGACCAGTACCGCGGCGTGATCAGTTCGATCCGCATCGTCAACGGGACGCTGCGTGGTGACGCGCGCGTGCGGATGTTGCAGGCCGGTGAGAACCACGAGATCGAAGAGATCGGCATTCGCATCCCCGACATGATCCGCGTGGCCCAACTCGGCCCCGGCGAGGTCGGCTTCATCGTCGCGGGCATCAAGGACGTCGGAGGGGCGCGCTCCGGTGAGACGATCACCGAGACGGCTCGTCCCGCGGCAGCCTTGAGCGGTTACCTGGATCCCAAGCCCATGGTGTTTTGCGGCATCTACCCGATCGACGGCGACGACCTGCCGGACCTGCGCGACGCCCTCGACAAGCTGAAGCTGAACGACGCGTCAATCACGTACGAACCGGAATCCTCCAAGGCCCTCGGCTTTGGATTCCGTTGCGGGTTCTTGGGTCTCTTGCACATGGAAATCGTCCGCGAACGGCTCGACCGCGAGTTCGACTTGGGCATCATCGCGACGGCGCCGTCGGTCGTCTACCGGGCCTTCTTGACCGACGGCACGGAGCTGCTCGTCGACAATCCGACCGAACTGCCGGACCTCAGCCGACTCGACCACATCGATGAGCCGATGCTCGCGATCACGATCCTGACGCCTTCGGAGTACCTCGGGGCCGTGATGGACTTAGCCCAGAGTCGCCGCGGCGAGATGATCAAGATGGACTACATGTCGACCGACCGCGTCGAACTCCGCTACACCATCCCGCTCGCCGAGGTCGTCATCGACTTCTTCGACGCGTTGAAGAGCCGCACCAAGGGCTACGCCAGCCTCGACTACGAACCGAGTGGCTACATCACGTCACAACTCGTCCGCGTCGACCTCTTGATCAATCACGAGCCGGTTGACGCGTTCTCGACCATCGTGCACAAGTCCAACGCCGACTACTACGGACGCCGGATGGCCGAGCGATTGAAGGAACTCATCCCGCGCCAGATGTTCGACGTGCCGATCCAGGCTGCGGTCGGTGGACGCATCATCAGTCGCGAGACCGTGAAGGCCCGTCGAAAAGACGTCCTCGCCAAGTGTTACGGCGGTGACATCACGCGCAAGCGCAAACTCCTCGAGAAACAAAAAGAGGGCAAGAAGCGAATGAAGAGTCTCGGGCGCGTCGAAGTCCCTCAGGAGGCTTTCGTCGCCGCGTTGAAGCTCGAGGACTGAGAGGAGTTCTGGTGAAGTCGTGCGAATGCCAAGCTCTCAACCAAGACGACGCTGTCTTCTGTGACACGTGCGGACGACGTTTCCCGGCGATCGACAACTCTGACGCAGCTCGTTCTCGCAACGCGAGTACTGAAGTCACCAACGCGACTACATACCCTCAGCGTCGACTTCTGGTCATTGTCGCGGGATTTATTGCGATCGTTCTTGTTGTCGCCGTGGTCCTCACTGTTTTGCTGAGGAATGTTCACATCGAAATATCATCGAATAATCTCGTCTCGGTGCAACTGCCACTCGAGGTGTGCAAGACGACCGTGGGTGTCCAAAGCGAGACTCCCGCGAACTTGCCCGCGACGCTCAACGTCGAAATCACGAAGGGATTTTCCACCAATCTGGCTTTTTATTCCGATGATGAAGGCCTGACCGAGATATTGGCTCCGTCCGGATGGATTTGTACGGCCGCAATTGGCGCCAACGGTTCCAGTTCGGTGCACGTGTCACCACCGGGTCAAACTGACGTCTCGAACGCAGCGCTCAGTGCGGGCTCTCGCACCGAGGAAATCAGTGCCTCCCAGACGAGCGCCTGCGTTGGTTGTCGCGAAGCTGTCGCGTGCCCTTTGTTCGTCAGCGCAGCGAACGATTACCGAAGCGCCTATCAGCACGCGTGCCCGACGACTCGGCCGTCCTCGGAGGTCGTGACAAAGAATTCGAGTCACCTCATTGAATTCACCGACCCTCCGGGAACGAGTGGAGACGCCACTCCCTCCGGGGGCGCGTATCCCGCGATGGGCGTGATGACCTATTTCGACGACTTCAAGAGTGACGGAAGTTGGACTGAGACGTGCGTACTTCCGGCCATGGAAAAGTCAATGTGCAAGGTGATACTTGGGAACTTTGTCGCGAGATACGAGAAGCGCTGACGAGAAGAGTCAACATGGATGGACCCGAATCGTTATAACGAGTCCGCAACACTCGCGCTCTTCTGTACGAATCGACATTCCGGGAAAATCCACGAACGGAATCTAGGTTTCGACGTATGAGGTGCCCTTGACCACTTCGCGCCGCAGCTGCCCGAGTGAAACGTCATGCGCGCGTGTCGCTCGTACCGAGGCACTAATAACCGGTCGTCCCGTCGATCAGTTCGCGGATGAGGTCGGCGTGGCCGCAGTGCCGTGCGTACTCCTCGATCAGGTGGATGTAGATCCAGCGAAGGTCGACCGGTTCACGGTCACCGCCCGGTCGTCGTACCAGTTCGCCGAGGTCGTGGCCCCGGGCTAGTTCATCCGACGTCTCACACGCGTGCTCGAAATTGGTCACGACCTGATCCAGCGTCGCGCTGTCGAGCTCGGTCCATTCGGCCTCACGCTCATCAGGTCGGCGGTAGTACTCGGTGACGTCGTTCCCGGCGAAGCGTGCGTCGAGCCAGATCTGTTCGACGAACGTCATGTGTCGAAGTATGCCGAGGAGCGACATCGACGAGGTCGCTACGGGACGCCGACAGAGATCCTCGAAGGAGAGCCCCGAACACTTCTTCAGCAAGGTCGCTCGGTAGAAGGCCAGCCACGACTCCAGTTGCTCTCGTTCGTCGCCGGACAAATGTGGCTTCGGTCTCTGGAATCGGGGGATTTCATCCACGCAACGACCCTATCCAACCGGCGCGGTGGCATTAGCACTCGGTAGAATTGACTGCTAACAAGGAGAGGTATGGCTCGTCGCGTAGTTCGCACACCCACGAAGGTTGTCGTGGACCTCGACGCCCGAAAAGCGACGATTCTCAAGGCCGTCGTCGTCGAACACATCGACACCGCCCAGCCGGTCGGCTCCTCGGCGGTGGCGGCGAGCGCCGACCTCGACGTCTCTTCGGCGACCGTGCGCTCTGAGATGGTCGCCCTAGAGCGAGAGGGCTACCTCGCCCAGCCCCACACGTCGGCCGGTCGGATCCCGACCGACAAGGGCTATCGCTACTTCGTGGACCATCTGCAGTCCGGCGTCCTCGGCGCGGTCCAGCAACAGCAGGTGAAGGAGTTCTTCGCCAGCGTGCGCGGCGAGGTCGAAGAGGTCCTGGAACAGACCTCGACGCTGTTGAGCCAGATGACGAGCTACACCTCGGTCGTCGTCGGCGCATCGCACGCGCACGCCACGATCTTGAGCGTGCAGTTGGTGAACCTCGATGCGCACCACCACCTTCTGGTCACCGTGTTCTCCGACGGTTCGGTCGTCAAGCACAGTCTCACGCCGAGCTTCGCGGCGACGCCCAAGGAAGTGATGGAGGCGTCGCGCCAACTGAACGCGTTGCTCATCAATACGTCGCTCGAGACGCGGGTGCAGGTACCGTCGCGCCGCGACCACGAAGCCGACTTAGTGCGCGAGGCCGTGAGTACCTTGCACGCCCAACAGCCGGTCATGGAGGGCGAGCAGGTCTTCATCGGCGGTTCCTCCCGGGTCGCCGAGGTCTTCGACGGCGTCGAGACCGTGCGACAGGTGCTCGCGATCCTCGAACAAGAGTTGCTCGTCGTCAGCCTCGTCCAGGACATCCTCGACCAGGGCCTCTCGGTCGCCATCGGATCCGAACACGGCTTCGAACCACTGTCGACGTGCGCACTCATCGTCGCGCCAGTCACGATCGACGGGGTACCGGCCGGTGCCGTGGGGCTTCTAGGACCGACGCGCATGAAGTACCGCGAGGCCATGGCCGCGGCCGAGGTCGTCTCGGCGCGACTCACGCGCCACTTCGCGGGGGCCGACGAACGTGGCTAACACCGATCTCTACGCGGTCCTCGAGGTCGGTCACGACGCGACCCCGGAGGAGTTGAAGCGGTCGTACCGGAAACTCGCGCGCCAGTACCACCCCGATACGAACGACGATCCACAAGCCGAAGCGCGCTTCAAAGAGGTCTCCCAGGCCTACGAGATCCTCTCGGACCCCGAACGGCGCGCCAACTACGACCGCTTCGGATCCGACGTCGGTGCCGGCGGCAATCCCTTCGGTGCCGGTTCGGTCCAGGACATCTTCGACATGTTCTTCGGGGGACTGGGCGGTCACGGGCAACAGCGCCGCGGGCCCCAGCCCGGACCGGACGCCGAGATCTCACTCGAGATCACGCTCGATGACGCCGCCTTCGGCGCGACCAAAGAAGTGAACGTCACGCTGGCGCATCGCTGCAGTACGTGCGACGGATCGGGCTGCGCGCCCGGAACCTCACCGACGACGTGCGTGGAGTGCGCCGGCGCGGGCGTCGTGCAACGAGTGCGCAATTCGATTCTCGGCCAGATGGTGACCTCGATGCCCTGCACGCGCTGCAACGGCACGGGATCACGAATCGACTCGCCGTGCCCGGACTGTCGCGGCGACGGTCGTCGCAACGAGTCGACGACCCTGACGATCCAGGTGCCGGCGGGCGTCGAAGACGGATCAACGATGCGCCTCAGTGACCGCGGCCCCGCCGGACTGCGCGGGGGACCGAACGGTCGACTCTTCGTGCACCTTCGCGTGCAGGCCGATAGTCGCTTCGAACGTCACGGCGACGACCTGCACCACGAGGCGCACATCGCCTTCACCCAGGCGGTCTTGGGCGCGACGATCGAGGTGCCGACGCTGCGCGAGACACTCACGCTGGACGTGGCGCCGGGAAGCGCCAACGGGACCGTCCACCGACTTCGCCACCAGGGCGTCGAGCACCTGCACGGGCGCGGCCGCGGCGATCTCTACGTCCACCTCGTGGTCGAAGTGCCGACCGAACTGGACGACACCACCGAGAGCCTCCTTCGCCAACTCGCCGAACATCGCCACGAGCCGGTCCTCGAGGAGAGCGGCGGACTCTTCCGTCGACGAAAAGCGAAGAAGTGAGTCTCCTCGAGTGGCCGCGCCGCGTGGCGGCCGTCGCGCAGTTTCGCGTCGATGATCCGAATCAACCGACACTGAACGCCACCGACGAACACCATCTGCGAACGGTGCTGCGCGCGCGAAGCGGCGAGGAACTCGTCGTGACCGACGGCGCCGGCGCGTGGTCGCTCTGTGAAGTCGGTGACCACGCACTGCACCGAGTCACGCCGGTCCACATCGATCCGCCGTCGCCGTCGACGACGCTGTACCTGTCGCCCTTGAAGGGCGACCGCAGCGAATGGACCGTCGTCAAGGCGACGGAACTGGGCGTGCACCGCATCGTGCCGTTGATGAGCGCGCGTGTCGTCGTCAAGTTCCGCGGCGAGGTGCGCGACAAGATCGTCGCGCGCTGGCGCCGCGTGGCGAACGAGGCCAACGGTCAGAGCCGCCGGACCTACGACGTCATCATCGACGAACCGTTGCACGTGCGTGACGTCCCAGTGAACGTGGCGTTCACGCATTTCGACGGGGCCAGTGACTGGAACGGCGTGCACAGCGCCTGCGTGGGGCCCGAAGGAGGCTGGGAAGAGGGGGAGTGGGGCGAACATCCGCGACTCTCGCTCGGACCGACCGTGCTGCGCGCCGAAACGGCCGGCGTGGTCGCGGCGTCCCTCCTGGCTTTCGGCGCTGGTGGGTGGGGATTTACCCTCTCCAGTGAGAAATCTCGGTAATGATGAGAGCAACACATGAGTGATTGCCTGTTTTGCCAAATCGTCGGCGGGGAGATCCCGTCGAAGCCCGTTGCCCAGAGCGATCGGGCGTACGCGTTCTACGACATTGCACCCCAGGCGCCGGTCCACGTCCTCGTCGTCTCGAAAGAACACATCACGAGCGCCGACGAGATCGCGAGCAGCCACGGCGGCATCATCGACGACCTCATCCTCGTCGCCCAAGAGGTCGTGGAACTCGAGGGCATCCGCGAGAGCGGCTACCGCCTGGTCTTCAACGTGGGGCGCGACGGCCAGATGACCGTTCCGCACCTGCACATGCACGTCCTCGGCGGACGTCGAATGGAGTGGCCACCGGGATGACCTTTGATGCCACGGCCCAAGAGGCCCTTACGGCGACCACCTTCGTACCGAATACGCATTTGATGTCGGGTCTGCTCGGACCCCGCGACGAGCACCTGCGCATCATCGAGAGCTCGTTCCCCAAGTCCAAGATCCGCGTGCAGGGTAATCAGATCGCGATCACCGGACCCGACGCTGCCAAGGTGCTGCGCCTCTTCGATGAACTGGTGCTGGTCTTAGAGAGCGGCCAGGCCCTCGACACCACGAAGATCGCCCGGACCATCGACATGGTCGAGGACGACCTTCGACCCAGTGAGGTGCTGCGCCACGAAGTCGTGCGCGGGGCCAAGGGCAAGGCCGTGCGTCCCTCGACGGCCGGCCAGAAGCGCTACACCGACGCCATCGACTCATCGATCATCACCTTCGGCATCGGTCCGGCCGGTACCGGCAAGAGCTACCTCGCCGTCGCCCAAGCGGTCCAGGCGCTCCATCGTCGACAGGTCCAGCGCATCGTCTTGACGCGCCCGGCGGTCGAGGCCGGTGAGCACCTCGGCTTTTTGCCCGGTGACCTCATGGCCAAGGTCGATCCGTACCTGCGACCGCTGTACGATGCCCTCTACGACATGGTCGGACCCGAGGGCGCCCAGCGCCTCATCGCCAACGGCACGATCGAAGTGGCGCCCCTCGCCTTCATGCGCGGGCGAACCCTGAACGACTCGTTCATCATCTTGGATGAGGCCCAGAACACGACGCCCGAACAGATGAAGATGTTCTTGACGCGCATCGGCTTCAACTCCAAGGCCGTCATCACCGGCGACGTGACCCAGGTCGACCTCAACGGACGCCACAGCGGGCTCGCGACGATCGAGAAGATCCTCTGGAACATCGAGGGGATCAGCTTCATCCACCTCAGCGCGAAGGACGTCGTGCGACACCGCATCGTCGCCGACATCGTCGCCGCCTACGACCAACAGACGTCATGAGCATCGATATCTACGCTGCCGACGAGCAGCACGACGAGAGAATCGACCTCGAAGCCTGGGTCGCGCTCGCCAACGGCGCGCTGAGCGACGAGGGCGTGCGCGGCCTGGCCGAGGTCTCTTTGATCTTCCTCGACGAACCGGCCATCGCGGCGCTGAATCAGCAGTTCATGGGCAAAGAAGGTTCGACCGACGTCCTGAGTTTTCCGATCGACAACGAGCCCGAACCCTCGGGGCGGGTCCCCGACGCCGGCGGCAGCGGTCCCGGAGAACCGCCCCTGCCGGAGATTCCCCAACTCGTCGGTGACATCGTGATCTGTCCGGCCGTCGCCGCGCGAAACGCCGTGGAACACGAGTGCTCGCTGGATGACGAGCTCGCTCTTCTGGTCGTGCACGGGGTACTGCACCTGCTCGGCTGGGACCACGCCGAGGACGATGAGGCGGAGCGGATGGAGGCCCGCGAGCGCGAGTTGTTGGCGCGCCACTACAAGAAGCTCACGTCGTGATCGCCACGATCGCCTCCAAGGGCGTGACCTGGAGTGCGAGCGACACCTACCTGATCGTCACCGTCGCGGTGCTGTTGGTCCTCTCGGGGTTCTTCGCCGTCGCCGAGACGTCGCTCGTTCGTATGAACAAGTCGCGAGCGCGTTCCCTGCGCGACCAGGGTCGCCACGGGGCCAAGGCCCTCGTCGAACTCTCGGAGTCCCCTGAGAAGTTCCTCAACACGATCTTGTTGCTGGTGCTGATCTGTCAGTTGGTCTCGGCGACGATGGTCGGCGTGCTCGCGGGCCGACTCTTCGGCGCGGCCGGGCTGTTCATCGCCACGGTCGGTGAGGTGCTGGTCATCTTCGTCGTCTTCGAGGCGATCCCGAAGAACTACGCCGTGCAACACCCCGACTCCGCCGCGCTTACCGCCGCCCCGGTCGTGCGCCGGATACTGAAGTTCTGGCCGATCAAGTGGGTCTCTCGATTCTTGTTGGCGATCGCCGACACCGTGATCGGCTGGTTCGGTCCGACCGGACGAACGTCGCGCGTGACCGAGTCCGAAGTGCTCGCCATGGCCGACGTCGCCCACGAGGACCAGGCGATTGAGTCCGAGGAGCGCAACTTCATCCACTCGGTGATCGAGTTCGGCGACACGATCGTGCGCGAGGTGATGGTGCCGCGCACCGACATGGTCGACATCGTCGACTCCGCGACCGTTCGCGAGGCGCTCGATCTCTCCGTCCAGTCCGGACGTTCGCGACTGCCCGTCCTCGGCGAAGGCATCGACGACGTCGTGGGCATCGTGAACCTGCGCCACCTGGCGGACTTGGTGGCGAACGGTTCCGGACATGAAATCCTGCGCGATCACATGGGCCAGGCCCATTTCGTGCCCGAGACCAAGCGGGTGGCGGCCCTGCTCACCGAGTTTCGCAGTGCCAAGAGTCACCTCTTCGTGGTCGTCGACGAATACGGCGGCACGGCCGGCGTCGTCACCCTCGAAGACGTGATCGAAGAACTCGTGGGCGAGATCACCGACGAGTCCGATCCCGTCGAAGAAGAAGACGACGTCGAACAGACGATCGAGCGGGGATTGGAACTCAGTGGCCGACTGAACATCGATGACGCCAACGTCGAATACGGCCTGGCGTTGCCCAAGGACGGGTGGGACACGATCGGGGGACTGGTCATGGACTTAGCCGGGGGCGTGCCCGACGTGGGCGCTGTCTTTTCGACGAAGCACTACCGCCTGACGGTGCTGCGCCTCGACGGACGTCGAGTCGAAGAGGTCCTCGTCCAGCCGCTCGTAGAAGTCGAATGACCCGCTCCGGCTTCGCGGCGATCCTCGGGCGACCCAACGTCGGCAAGTCAACCCTGTTGAACCAGGTCGTCGGCACGAAGGTCTCAATCACCGCGGCCTCGCCCAACACCACCCGTCAAGCGATTCGTGGCATGCTCACCGAGGGTGACACGCAGATCATCTTCGTCGACACCCCGGGTATCCATCGTCCCCGAACGACACTCGGCGGTCGACTGAACGACACCGCGCGCGCCGCCGCCGACGGTGTCGACGTGATCTTGGCGGTCATCGAGGCTGGCGCGGCCATCGGTCCCGGCGACCGCAACGTGCTCGCGACGATGCTGCGCAACGCGCACGGTCGCAACGCGCCGTTGCCGTGCGTCGTGGTGAACAAGATGGACAAGTCCGGTCGCGAGGCCGTCGCCGCACAACTCGTCGCCGCGACCCAAGCCGTCGAGGAGATCGCCGAGGAGATGAACCTCGGCAACGTCGCCGCGCGCGTGGAGTACTTTCCAATCTCGGCCAAGACCGGTGAAGGAACCGCGGCCTTGGTCGAGTACGTTCGAGCGGCCATGCCCAACTCGCCGTTTTTATTCGACGAGGACGAGGTCTCGGACGTCCCCGAAGCCATGTGGGTCGCCGAGTTGGTGCGCGAGCAACTCGTGCGCAAGACCAAGCAGGAACTGCCGCACTCGATTCACACGCGCGTCATCGAATTCGAGTGGCCGCACATCATCGTCGAGATACTCGTCGAACGCGAGTCGCAAAAGGGGATGGTGATCGGCAAGGGTGGCGCACTACTCAAGGACGTCGGCATCGCCGCGCGCCGTCAACTCCCCGAGGGGTGCTTCCTCGAGCTCAAGGTCTCCGTCGAGCCCGGTTGGCAGAAGCGTGACGACACCCTGGACCGTTTCGGGTACTGACGCCGACGAGGGCGCGTCGCGCATTCGCTTCCAGTGTCGGTAGGTGAGGAACGTGATGAGCACGATCTCGAGGGCGCCGATAATCCCCAGCCAGTCCGTGGGGACACCCACGTACTTCAGTCCGCTCAACAAGACAACGCCGGTGATGACCCGGCGCAGCAGGTAGCCGTTCGAGCGAGAGGAGAGCAGCGAGCCGACGATGACCGCCGGAACGCTACCGATGATGATCGAACTCGTGAGTCCGAGTTCCACATGACCGAATATGAGGGTGCCCAGCGCCGCGGAGAACGTGAGTGGCAGGGACTGGGCCAGGTCGGTGCCGACGAGTTGCTTGTTGCTCAACGTGGGATAGAGCATGACCAGCAAGACCAGGATCAAGGACCCGGCGCCCACCGAGGTCAGTCCGACCATGAAGCCACCGACGACGCCGATGATGATCGTCGGCAGTGGTCGTACCTTGACGGGTTCGTCGCCCGAGGCCGGCACCGTGACGAAGGCCGAGCGGTAGAAGATCGCGACCGACCCAATGATGAGGGCCGTGCCGAGCAAGATCTCGAGTCGGTGCTCGGCGAGCGCGCTCTGGCCCAGCAAGTGCATCACGTAGGTCCCGAAGAACGCCGCCGGCACTGATCCGTAACAGAGGTAGCGCACGACGCCGGTGTTGACGGTCTTGCGTCGCCAGTGGATCACGACACCGGCCGGTTTCATGAAGAACGCGGCCATGAGGTCCGACGCGATCGCCGCCGACGGCGTCACGCCGAAGAGGAGGACCAGCATCGGCGTCATCAGTGCGCCACCACCCATACCGGTCAAGCCGACGAGGAGTCCGACGACAGCACTACCCAGGACGAGGTAGAGGTCAATGTGCATGAAGCGACTCCATTAAGACCTTATCTAGTGAAGAAGTAGTTTATTCGATTTCTCACTGGCGAAATTGGATGAGTCCCGGGAGCCAACGGATTCATGCTTATTCGCGTAGCTCTCGAAGGAACGCCAGCACCTGAGCGCGGTCGCGGGTGCGCCTCATGGGCGGCAGTTTTCGAAACATCGTCGAGCGATAACTGGACTGGGCGAGGCGCGTATCGAGCACGGCGACGACGCCGCGGTCGGTGTTGTTGCGGATCAGGCGACCGACACCCTGGGCCAGGAGCATCGTTGCTCGAGGCAGGTCGACCTCGTAGAACGGTCGCTCGGAGTTCGCCCGCCGGGCCTCGGCCAACGGATCGTTCGGCACGGAGAAGGGCAAGCGGTCGATCGTGACGAGGCTGAGCGAGTGGCCCGGCACGTCGATGCCCTGCCAGAAGCTCGCGACGGCGAAGAGGCTCGCTTCGGCGCTGTCGCGAAACTCCTCGATGATGCGTTGGCGCGAGCGCGTCCCCTGGACGAGGACCTCGGTCTCCAGTCGTGGGGCGACGGCGTCGGCGACCCGGTTCATCACCGCGCGATTGGTGAAGAGCGCCAGGGTTCGACCACCGGCGGCATCGATGAGTTCCACCAGCTCATCGATGATCGCCTCTTCGGCGCCGGTGTCGTTGCGTGCGGGGAAGTTCTGCGGCACGTACAGCAGTGAGTTCGCGGCGTAGTCGAAGGGACTGTCGAAGTGCTCGATCGCGGTGCCGGTGAGACCGAGGCTCTTGGGCAGCGTGTCGGGAATCGTCGCACTGGTGAGGATCGCGGTGACGTTGCCCCAGAGGTCGTCGGCCAGTCGGGGACCGACATCGACCAGTGAGATCTCGACGTCGACCTCGCGGTCGCGCTTGGAGATGAAGAGCAACTCACCGGTGCGCACGTTGTTCACGCGCGCGAGATCATTCGCCAAGTGGATGGCCGGTCCCAGGGCGCGAATCTTTCTCGCCTCGGCGTCGGCGCCACTGGTCGTGAGCGAACGCAGCCCCTCGACGAGGGCGACCACGAGTTCATTCGCTCGACTGAGCTCGCGTGAACAGTCCTCATCCAGACCGGTCAGTTCGTTGCGGTCGTATTGGATCTGCAACGAGGCGGCGAATCGATCGGCCACCGTGACGAGGTCGAGGGAACGCTCCAAGAACTCAGCGCCGAGCAGTGGTCGAGCTACTCCGGCCAGCGCGCGAAGTCTCGTCGCGTTGAGCGAGGTACCGAGCAGGGAGGCGAAGATGTCGACGATCTCGTGCGCTTCGTCGAAGACGACGAACCTGTGGGCCGGCAACAACATCGAACCGGACGCGAGGTGTGAGGCGTAGAGGTGGGTGTTGACGATGAGGATCGAGGACTCGGCGGCGCGGTCCTTCGCCAACTCGGCGAAGCAGTTCTGACCCTGGGGACAGTTGACCCGGTGCAGACACTCTTGGGGGGTGACCGACAGGCCGCGCCACGCCCGTTGGTCGACTTCGAAGGGCAGTTCATCGCGGTCGCCGGTCTCGGTCTCATTGGACCATTGCAGAATGCGGCGCATCTGGTCGGCGACGCCCTTGGGTACGTCGGAGCCGTCGTCGAAACTGAGCTGCGCCGCCCCGCCGACGCTATGCACGCGGTTGCGACAGAGGTAGTTCTGCTTGCCCTTCAGCACCGCCACCCGCACGCCCGGGGCGTTCGCGGCGACGGTGGGGGCGTCCTTTTGGGCCAGTTGGTCCTGCAGGTTCTTGGTGGCCGTCGCCACGACGACGCGTTGCCCGCTCATGGCGGCCGGGATCAAATAGGCGAGCGATTTGCCGATCCCGGTGCCCGCTTCGATAACGGTGGTTTTTCGTCGTGAGAACGCGGCGGCGACGCTGCGCACCATCTCGCGCTGACCCGCGCGGCTTTCGCCACCGCCGGGGAGTTCGTGCGTGATGCGGTCAAGGAGCGCCAACGCTCGCTCGGTGTCGATTTCGACGACGTCGTCGTCGAGTTGCACGCCTGCGTCAATTTCCGGTTCGACGTAGGCGCTTTCCTCGTCGGGATCGAAACCATGCACCCATCGACCTTAGAGGTCGGCCCTGATCGAATCGTGAGTCTCACGAACTAAGTTTTGAATGTGCCCGATCCGCGTCCACGTCCAATTCCCACGTCCCTCGACATGTCGAGCATCCCCCGTCACGTGGCGATCGTAATGGACGGGAACGGCCGCTGGGCGCAGCGCCAGGGGCTGCCACGCACCGTCGGACACGGCGCCGGGGAGGAGTCGTTGCTCGATACGACCTACGGCGCGCTCTCGATCGGCGTGAAGGTCCTCACGGTCTACGCCTTCTCTACCGAGAACTGGCGACGCCCGGTCGACGAGGTCCGCTACCTCATGAACTTCAACAGCGGTCTACTGCAACGACGCCAACAAGAGTTGCACGAACAGGGCGTGCGGATCACGTTCTCCGGTCGACGCGACTGGCGCGTACCCAAGAAGGTCCTCACCAACATGAAGAACGCGTCGGCGTTGACCGAGAAGAACAAGGCGCTGACGCTCAACATCGCCTTCAACTACGGCGGGCGCGCCGAGATCGTGGACGCCGTCGCCCAACTCGTCGCCGACAAGGTCCCGGCCAACAAGATCGACGAAAAGGCGCTGCGCGCTCGTCTGTATCACCCGGAACTGCCCGACCCGGACTTGGTCATTCGCACTTCGGGGGAGTACCGGATCTCGAATTTCTTGCTCTGGGAGATGGCGTACTCCGAATTGGTCTTCACCGACGTGCTGTGGCCGGACTTTCGCCGCGAGAACCTCTTCGAGGCCGTGGAGGAGTACCAGCAACGCGAGCGACGCTTCGGGGGTCTCGACAAATGATCATGACCAAGACGATGGTCGTCGTCGGCGTCCTCATCTACGCGTTCCTGTGGGCGCTCTACGCCAGCGGTGACTCCGTGCTGCTCGCGCCGCTCCTCATTCCGGCGGTGCTCGCGGTCATGGTCGCCCTCGGTGTTGGCCTGCAGCGCTTCATGGGCATCGAACCGCGCAAACAGCACTTCGACGACGGGTCCGACGAGACCGAGCAGTGAAGGAGATTCGCGACGACGCCGTGGTGCTGCGCACGTACAAGTCAGGCGAGTCCGATCGGGTGGTCGTGCTCTGGACGCGCAATTACGGCAAGGTGCGCGTCCTCGCGAAGGGCATCCGCAAGACGACGAGTCGCCTCGGCGGCAACTTAGAGACGTTGGCCCACGTGAACGTGGACCTCGTGAAGACCCGCGGCGAGTTCTACATCGCGCGCCACGTGGCGCACCGCGAACGACTCACCACGCTGCGAAAGTCCTACGCGCGCATCAACGCCGGCTACGCCGTCGTCGAAGTGATGGACGCGATTCCCTCCGACGACGTCGCCGACGAGGACATTTTCGAGTTGCTGACGCGGGTCCTCTTGACCCTGGACGACGAGACCTACGATCCGATGCTCGTGCCGTCCTCCTTCTACTTCAAACTCCTCGCCCTGGACGGATCG
This sequence comes from Acidimicrobiaceae bacterium, assembly GCA_003155915.1. Lineage (GTDB taxonomy): Bacteria > Actinomycetota > Acidimicrobiia > Acidimicrobiales > RAAP-2 > RAAP-2. The sequence continues at coordinate 24,265 of PMFA01000002.1, forward strand.
GGTCCGGTCGTCGACGTCTGCGTCAACTGCGGACGTGACGTGCCCTTGGTCGCGTTCGACGCCGAGGTCGGGGGCACGCTGTGCGCCGATTGTCGATCGGGCACGTCGATCTCGCCCAACGCGCTGCAGCTCATAAGGCGCATCATGAGCGGGGACTTGGCGGCGGTGCTGCGCGAGGAGTCGCCCGCCGGTGCCGGGGAGGTGATGGCGATCGCGCTCGATTCGATCGAGTCGCACTTCGGCAAGCAACTGCGCGCGGCGCGCTCGACGCCGCCGCTCTCGCCGCCGTCACCGGCCCGGTAACGTGGCTCGACGATGACGAACGCCACTGCTGAAACCTTTGGCGTCTACGTCCACGTTCCATTCTGTGCCCATCGCTGCGACTACTGCGCCTTCGCGACCTACGCCGACCGAGACCACCTCATGGAGGAGTACGTCACGGCGGTCATCCAAGAAATTGCCTGGGCGCGCGACGACGGACTGCCGGTCGCGACCTCAGTGTTCTTCGGCGGCGGCACGCCGTCTCGACTTTCGGCCGAACAGTTGCTTCGCATACTGGAGGCGATCCCGAGGACCGACGACGCCGAAGTGACCGTCGAGTGCAATCCCGAGGACGCGTCGATCGAGCGACTTCGCGCCTACCGCGCCGGGGGAGTGAACCGAATGAGCTTCGGTGTGCAGTCAACCCAACCGGCCGTCCTGGCCGATCTCGGACGGCGCCACGGCACCATGGCCCACGAAGAGGTGTCCCGCAACGTCACCGAGGGGGGTTTCGCCACGTGGAACATGGACCTCATCATTGGCTCGCGCGCCGAATCGCTCGAGGACGTCGCACACACGTTGGAGGATTTGCTCGGCCTCGAAAGTCCACCGCCGCACATCAGTTGCTACGTGTTGACACCCGAGCCGGGTACGCCGCTGGGTGAGGACCCTGGGCGTCACCCCGACGAAGACGAGTCGGCAGACGCGTATGAACTCGTGAGCGGAACGCTCGAAGCGAACGGCTATCAGTGGGAGGAGATCTCGAACTGGGCCAAGCCCGGGCACGAGTGTCGCCATAACCACGTCTACTGGGACCAAGACGACTACGTCGGCTTCGGATCGGCCGCGCACTCTCATCGCCACGGGCGGCGCTTCTGGAACGTGCGCACGCCCGATCGCTACGTCGCAATGGTGCGCGACGGCACACGGCCGCTCGGGGGTGAAGAGAGCCTCGACGCGCGAACGCAGACGTTCGAGCGCGACTCGTTGGCGCTGCGCACGGCCAAGGGCGTGCCCCTCGAGGCCTTTGACTCACTCGACGAGATCGCTCACCTCGTATCGGTCGCCGACGGGCGCGTGACCCTCGCTCCCAATGGTCGCTTACTCGCGAATCAAGTGATCCTGCGGCTGGGGAGCGCGGAGTAAACCGATACGCTTGGTCGATGAATTCGACGCCCAATAAGATCCCGAACAAGCTCGGCGATGACCTGCTGGACAAGGTCACGAACCTTGCCAAGCGGCGCGGGTTCATCTTCCCCTCGGCTGAGATCTACGGCGGATTCCGCTCCACCTACGACTACGGCCCCCTGGGCGTCAACATGCTGCGCAACGTCAAGCAGGCCTGGTGGCGCGCGATGGTCCAGATGCGCTCGGACATCGTGGGCTTGGACGCCGCGATCCTCGGGCCGCCCGCCATCTGGGCCGCGTCGGGCCACTTAGAGACGTTCACCGACCCGTTGGTGGACTGCAAGAAGTGCAAAGAGCGCTGGCGCGAGGACAAGATCGACGGCGTCTGTCCGAACTGCGGCTCTACCGAGTTCACCGAACCACGGGCCTTCAACCTGATGTTCAAGACCCAGGCCGGTCCGGTCGAGGGTGAGGGCGCCACGGCGTACCTACGCCCCGAGACGGCCCAGGGCATCTTCACGAACTTCGCCAACGTGCTCTCGACGGTGCGAAAGAAGCCGCCCTTCGGCATCGCCCAGATCGGCAAGTCCTTTCGCAACGAGATCACGCCGCAGAACTTCGTCTTTCGCACCCGCGAGTTCGAGCAGATGGAGATGGAGTACTTCGTCCCCCCGGCCGACGCCGAGCAATGGTACCGCTACTGGATTGAGACACGCCTCGCCTGGTACCTCGACCTGGGTATCCCCGCCGAGCAACTCCGTTTGCACGAGCACGCCAAAGAGGACCTCTCGCACTATTCGCGCGGTACGACCGACGTGGAGTTCGTCTATCCGTGGGGCTGGGACGAACTCGAGGGCGTCGCCAATCGCGGCGACTACGACCTGACCCAGCACGCCAACGCCTCGGGCGTCGCGCTCGACTACTTCGATCAGACGACGAACGAGCGCTACACGCCCTACGTCATCGAGCCGGCCGCCGGCGCCACGCGCGCGATGATGGCGTTCCTGCTCGCCGCCTATCACGAGGACCTCGTCGAGGGCGAGAGCCGCACGGTCCTGCGACTCGACTGGCGGCTCGCGCCCTACCAAGTTGCCGTCCTGCCCCTCTCGAAGAAGGCCGAGTTGGAGGACGTGTCGCGCGAGGTCCTGGAGTTACTGCAGCCGCACTTCATGTGCGACTACGACGTCACCCAGTCCATTGGTCGTCGCTACCGTCGCCAGGACGAGGTCGGCACGCCCTACTGCGTGACGGTCGACTTCGACACACTCAGCGACCGCGCGGTGACCGTGCGCGACCGCGACACGACCGAGCAGGTCCGGGTGGCGATTCCCGAACTGCTCGCGTCGCTGCGCGAACGAACGGGACAGTCCTGACGTGACCTACGACGGGCGGGGCCTGCGCTTCGGCACCGTCGCCGAGCAGTACGACCTCTATCGCCCGCCGCCACCCCGCGAGGTTGAAGCGATCTTCGGCGACCTGCGCGGTTCGGCGGTGCTCGAAGTCGGCGCGGGCACGGGCAAGTGGACGAGACTGTTGCTCGAACTCGGGGCAACGGTCACGGTCGTGGAACCGGACGACGACATGCGCACGGTGCTCGTGCGCCGAAGTCCCGAGGCGCACACCCTGAAGGGTGTCGCTGAGGACCTGCCGGTTGATGACGCGTCCTTTGACGCCGCGCTCGTCTCCTCGGCGTGGCACTGGTTCGAGCAACCGGCCGCGATCAATGAGATGGCCCGCGTGTTGCGCGACGGTGGCGCGCTCTTCGTCCTGTGGAATGGATTCAGCCGCGACGTGCCGTGGTTGGACGAACTCACGGCTCTTCGCGAGCGACCCGATGACGTGCATAAACGACCTCGGGGCTGGGGCGTCGGCTTCGACGCCGAGAGCGACTTCGAAGGTGAATCAGATATTGAAGTCAATTGGACGTGGACGAGGACTATCGACGAGGTGGTGTCGCTCTTCGGCACGTACTCGGGCGCGATCATCCGCGGTGATGACGATCGACGAGCGATGGAGCGCGCGGTTCGTGAACGGCTCGAAACTCTCGCCACGGACGGCGCCGTGGAGATCCCAATGACCGTGCGTGGCACGGTCGCTCACCGACGCGCTCGCAGCTAAGTCGTCGTAATCGGCTCGCGCCATACGACAGCGAGCACCAGGATCGCGAGGCCCAACCCTCCGCCCAGCAGGCAGTCACCACGCCACCCGGCGTGTGCGTAGCACTGACCGGCGGCCAAGGATCCGAGCGCCGCGCCGATGAACGCGCACACCATGTACGCGCTGTTGATTCGGCTGCGTGCGTTGGGGGCCAGCGAGTAGACGATCGACTGGTTCGTGATCTGGAGGCCCTGCATCCCGGCGTCGAGCATGATGATCCCGAGCGCCAGAAGGACCACGACGTTGCGCCCAAAGTAGAGGACCGCGAAGGACAGCAAGATCAGTACGCCGCCGGCGATCGTCGTCAGGTGCGAGCGTTGTTTGTCGGCGTTTCGTCCCGCGACATTGGCCGCCAACACTCCCGCCGCGCCGAAGAGACCGAAGAGACCGATCACCAGATTGTCGTAGTGGAACGGGGCGGCCGAAAGGTGGAAGGCGAGTGTCGTCCAGAGCGTCGAGAACGACGCGAAGATGAGAACTCCGTAGAGCGATCGTCGGCGAAGCATCGGCAACGTGACGAACATGCCGAGTGTTCCCGAGAGGAGCTTTCGATAGGGAACGTGCGCGCGCGGTGGCTCATTCGGCAGCACCCGGAACAACACGACGGCCATCAATGCCAGCGCGACGCCCGCCGCCACGTACACCGTGCGCCAGCCCGCCGCCTGGGCAATGATGCCCGAGACCGAGCGCGACAAGAGAAGCCCCATCAAGAGCCCGGTCATCAGTCGCCCGATGACGCGTCCGCGTTGGGCCGGATTGGCCATGTCAGCGCCGAGGGGGAGGATCACCTGCCCGCCGCACGAGGCCAGTCCGATGAAGAACGTGATCGTGGCGAACAGGACAAATGAGTGCACGGCGGCGCCCGCGAAAACGACGACACTGGCCAGTAGGAAAATCAGAACCGCGAGACGACGGCGGGGGATGAGGTCACCGAGCGGCACGACGAACGCGAGTCCGGCGGCGTAACCGGCCTGGATCAGCACTAAGAGCAACGTGGCCTTCGACTCGCTGATGCGAAAGTCCTTGGTCACCTGGTGCAGGAGCGGCTGCAGGTAATAGAGGTTGGCCACGATGACGCCGATAGCGAGCGACATCAACGTGATCAACGTGCCCGAGAGCGGTTGTAACGCCTCGGTTTCGCTGGTGGGGGCCTTACTCACAACGTGAGGCTAATGGTCGCCGATTAGTTCGTTGGCGAGGGAGGAATGGAGTACGTGACTTGCGCTTTCGCGACCAGTTCGGTCTCGCCACGCGAGTACAGGTCGACGTCGACGACCGCGAGTCGGCGTCCGAGTTTCAGCATCCGCGTCCTCGCCATCAGGTCGGTCAACTGCGGTTTGCGCAAGAAGTCGATGTGTAGGCTCGTCGTCACCGCGAGTACGACCGGTCCGATCTGGGACATGATCGCGACCCACGCCGCGGTGTCGGCGAGCGACATCATCACCGGTCCCGAGAGTGTGCCGCCCGGTCGACCGTGACGAGCGTTGATGGCGTAGCCGACGATCACCGTCTCGTCGGTCACCTCTTCCACCTGCGGCGTGTCGACGTCAGGGAAGGCGTTGGTGAGGATTGTTTGCAGCTCGGCTGCGCCCAGCAGTGGCATCGCGGGCTAGGCGACCTTGCGGAACTGGTTGACCGCCAAAGGCGCCAGCACGGCGATGATTCCGGCGGACCAGATCAACGACATCCACACGTGGTTACCGACCGGGTAGCCGAGCATCAGACTTCGAACGGCGTCGGTCGCTTGGCTCACGGGTTGATTGTTCGCGAAACCCTGCATCCAATGCGGCAGTTTGTAGAGCGGTATGAAGATGGTCGACGCGAACGTCAAGGGGAAGATGAGGGGAAACGTCATCGCCTGGGCGGTCTCGGAGTTCGGCGCGGCCAGGCCGATGAAGGCGAAGCCCCACGAGAGGCAGTACGCGAAGAGCAGCATCACGAGGCACGCGGCGATGTAGTCAAAGAAGCCGCCGCCCGGACGGAAGCCGACCAGGAAGCCCACGCCGGTGATGATGATGAGCACCAAAACGTTGCGGGCGGTGTCGGCGAGCGTCCGTCCACCGAGCACCGCCATTCGGGCCATCGGGAGCGCCTTGAATCGTTCGATGAGACCTCGCTGCAGGTCTTCGGCCAGTCCGATCGCGGTACCGATCGCACCGAAAATCGTCGTCTGCACGAGGATTCCCGGTACGAGGTAGTTGACGTACTGACCGCCCGGCACGAATGAACCGAGCGCGCCGAAAACGTAACGAAACAAGAGCACGAACATCACCGGCTGAATGACCATGAAGACGAGCGCCGTGGGAATTCGTACGAGAGCCAGCAAATTGCGGCGCGCCAACGTCAACACGTCACGCACGGCGAATCTCAAGGAGTTGTGGTGAGGCGCGGTCGTTGACGAGGTCAGGGGAGTCGTGGTCATGCCCGGGCCTTTCGACGGGCGCGACGCGACATTTTCTCGGGGACCTCGCTGACTTCATTCTCGGCCTTGTGTCCGGTGAGGTTCAAGAAGACGTCATCGAGGCTCGGCTCTCGCAGTTGTAGTCCGGCGATCGTGATGTCGGCGCTGTCGATGCGTCGAAGGGCTTCGGCGGCAGCGACCGGTCCTTTGTCGACCGTCAACTCGATCACGGTGCCGTCGACGTTGGCGGGCTTGGCGGAGATGTCCGAGATCAGTCCGAGGGCGCGTTGCGCGTCGCCGGTCGTTGAGAACGTGAGGACCAAGACAGTGTTACCGAGGGAACTCTTTAGTTGGGAGGACGTGCCTTCGGCGATGATCTTGCCGTGATCGAGTACCACGAGTTGTTTGCAGAGTCGGTCGGCCTCTTCGAGGTACTGCGTCGTCAGAAGTACGGTCGTGCCGCCTTCGACGAGACCCTCAATGATGGCCCAGAGGTCTTGGCGAGACTGCGGATCGAGGCCGGTCGTTGGTTCGTCCAGGAAGAGGATCGGGGGATCGGCGACGAGGGCGGCCGCCAGGTCCAGGCGTCGTCGCATGCCCCCGGAGTAGGTCGTGGTCAATTTGTGCGCGAATTCGGCGAGCCCAAATTCGGCGAGCAGTTCGCGTGAACGCGCGACGGCGGTGGACTTCTCCATGTGGTTGAGAAATCCGACCATGCGAAGGTTCTCGAAACCGGTGAGGTTTTCGTCGACCGCCGCGAACTGGCCCGCGAGTCCGATGACACGCCGGACATGGCCCGGATGCTTCACCACGTCATAACCTCCGACAATCGCGCTACCACTGGTCGGAGACAGGACCGTCGAGAGGATGCGTACCATCGTCGTCTTGCCCGATCCGTTGGGTCCGAGCAGTCCAAAGACCTGACCGGTGGGCACTTGCAAGGAGACACCGTCGAGGGCACGGAAGTCGCCGTCGCTGAACGTTCGAACGATATCGGTCGCTTCGACCGAGAACTCAGACACGGCCAAGAGTTTAGGCAGACGGGTTTACCGCTCCGACGTGGGTGCGGGTCGGAACCGGTACCTTCTTGCTATGGCCATATCGGAGAGTGAGATCGCGCAGGTTCGTTCCGCGACCGACATCGTGGCCCTCATTAGCGAGACGGTGGCCCTGAAGAAATCCGGTCGCCGCTGGACCGGACTGTGCCCGTTTCACGGGGAGAAGACCCCGTCATTCTCGGTGAACGCCGAAGAGGGCCGCTACTACTGCTTCGGCTGTCGCGCGTCCGGTGACCAGATCACCTTCGTGCGTGAGATCCAGCACTTGGATTTCATGGACGCCTTGCGTTTGCTCGCCGACCGCGCCGGAATCGAGTTGCACGATGACGCCAACGCCGGTCCGGCCCGCAAGGAACGTCAAGAGGCTCTCGCCGCCATGGACAAGGCGGTCACGTGGTACCACGAGCGCCTGCTCAACGCTCCCGACGCCCGACCGGCCCGCGAGTACCTCAAGTCGCGCGGCATCGGCGGCGACATCGCGCGCCAGTTCAAACTCGGTTGGGCTCCGGACGAGTGGGACGGTCTCGCCAAGGGGCTCAAGTTCACCGAGAAGGTGCTGATGGATACCGGTCTGGGGTTCGTCAACAAGGGTGATCGTCGCCAGGACGCCCTTCGAGCGCGCGTCATCTTCCCGATCTTCGATCCCGGTGGCAAGGCGATCGCCGTTGGCGGTCGTATCCTGCCGCCGCCCTACGGAGTCTCGCGTCCCGATGGCCGCGTCGAGGCGAAGTACAAGAACTCACCGGAGACCTCGATCTACTCCAAGCGTCGCACGCTCTATGCGCTCAACTGGGCCAAGGACGACGTCATCAAGTCCGACGAGATCATCGTCTGTGAGGGTTACACCGACGTCATCGCGTTCTTCATGGCCGGGATGCCGCGTGCCGTGGCGACGTGCGGCACGGCCCTTGGCGAAGATCACTTCAAGACCATGCGTAATTTCGCCAAACGTATCGTGCTCGCCTACGACGCCGACAAGGCCGGTCAGAGCGCGGCCGCGTCGGTTTACCAGTGGGAACGTCAACACGAAGTTGACGTGTTCGTTGCGCATCTGCCCAAGGGTCAGGACCCGGCCGAACTGGCCCAGCACGACCCCGAAGCTCTTCGAAAGTCCGTCGTCGACGCCGTCCCCTTTTTGCGATTCCGACTTGACCGCGTTCTCGAGGGGGCGAACCTCGCCACGGCCGAAGGTCGCGGTCGCGCGGCCGAACACGCCATGGAGGTGCTCGCCGAGCACCCGAGTGAGTTGGTGCGCGATCAGTACATCATGCAAGTGGCCAGCACGCTGCGACTGGAAGAGTCACTACTGCGACCGCGGGTCGCGGAACTCGCGCGCAACCCGAAAGCGCGAACCGCGAATGAACCACCGCCGATCACCGTGGGGCAACCCCGTAGTGCTCGATTGCCGATGCCGCGTCCCGGTCTCGAAGCCCTTCGACTCCGCGTGCACTTCCCCAACGACGTGAAGGATCGACTCATCGCCGCGTACTTCGTCAACGACGTGCAGCGTGAGATCTTTGAAGGACTCTCCAGTGACCGTTCACTCTCAGAGGTCATCGATGAACTCGATCGACGCGGCGAGGAGGAGGCGGCGCACGTCCTCAGTCAGCTCGCGGTCGACGAGCTCGACCGCGAGTACACGGTGGAAGACGTCACCGCCGTCGTGTCCCAACTCATCCGCAGCGCGGTCACCATCGAACTAAAGAACGTGGCTCGCGATCTCAATGACGGCACCATGGCGCCCGAAGTCGCCGACGTGACGGTTCGCGACGTGAAAGAGCGTCTTGTGCTCCTCGAAAGCCCCTCGGGACAGCTCGCCGAGAACGAACTACGTGAGTGGCTGCTAGAGCGAACATCGTCAAGGTCGTCGTGACCGGACAGACCCTCGTTGTCATCGGCGGACTCGAGATGACCGCTCCTTTGAGTGTCGAAGAAGAGCGCAGCCTGTATCCCCTCATCCAACAGGGACGTCGAGCGGAGCAGCTTCTCGAACGCGGATCAACCGATGCGACGGAGCGTCGACGACTGCTCCGTCAGCGTCACGCGGGTCAAGAAGCGGAATCAAAACTGCTACGCGCGACGCTGGGACTGGTTCGAACGCGGGTCGTCGAACGAGGGTATCGGTTCGGCAACGACGAACTGGAGGCGGCCGGTGTCGAGGCACTCGTCAACGCACTCCGGAGGTTCGATCCCGAGCAAGGCAACCGATTCTCCACGTACGCCAACTATTGGATCATGAAATTGGTCAATCAGGCGGTGCAGCAACAGGCCGGTCTGACCGACTCCGAGATGCGACTGATACTGAAGTTGCAAAAGCTGATGCGAGCCAATCCCACGAAGCAGCTGACCAAACGCGACGTCGCCCAGGGGCTCGGAGTTTCGCAGGCGAAGGCGTACGAAACGATGCAACTCAATCGCGAACTCCAGTCCCGCCGCTACGGCACGACTGAGTTGGATGAAGACACGGACTTCAAGATGCGACGCGACGCCAGTGAACCGCCCTCGTGGGTCATTGACGCGCTCCGACGAATCTGCGGAGACGACTTTGACGCTTTCTGGCAGTTCACGTTTAGGACGATGTCGATTGATGAGATTGCGCGAGCCCAGGGCATATCGCGCCAAGGAATGACGAAACGCATTGCGCGATGTCGTCGACTCGTCGGTGAAAGCTCTGACGCCGAGCGACTCCTGCAGTGGTTTGCTCAGCAGTGAGCAAGAGTGGTCGGTGCTAATGTTGCTCTGCCTTCGATTCCTTTCCCAGATAGCTCAATTGGCAGAGCAAGCGACTGTTAATCGCTAGGTTGCAGGTTCGAGTCCTGCTCTGGGAGCTTTAGCCCGTGAATTCCTGAAGGGCCGTAGCTCAGTGGTTAGAGCAGGGGACTCATAATCCCTCGGTCGTGGGTTCGATCCCCACCGGCCCTACCAGGAGCCCTACTGGACAGCCCTACGGGATTGCCAAAGGTATCTCGGCGCGCCGTTTAATCGAGCAGACTCGCCAACCTAAAGTCTCAACCATGATGGTTCGGTAGTAAGACAAGCATCCCGTCTACCAACGATTCGGAAGGAACTGGTCATGAAGACCTTTGAGGAGTATCTCGCCAAGGCTCAAGAGTGGATTGATGCCGCTGAACGTCTGGACTTCGACCACGTTGCCGAAGCCGCATACTGCGCCGAAATCTCGCAGGCCTACGCAGCCCTAGCGCAACTCGCACTTGAAGATCACGTGGCCAACGTAGAAGCCGGGGCACGACGCACATCACGCGCAATGATTGAAAACCCCTGACTTGTCAAAACTGAAGATCGAGGTCGCCTTCATGTGACTCTCTCGAACGTCTGTCTCTAAAATCTCGGCCGGGGAGACGCTCTCGAATGTCCCAATTCACTTGCGAATTCAGGGGGTCAGACTTTGCTGCAGAGAAGCAGAAATTCTCGAGTCTCAGCAACCGGTGGTTGATCGTCTTACACTGAAGTCAAGAATCAGATACAAATGCCCGTTCTGCACGAGAGCGATACAGAATCCCACGGTTTATCCCGTGGACCAAACAAACCCTCGGGACGAGATCTCTAAACACTCCGGACCATTCCGACGTCGCCGGATCACTCCCTCCGGCTGCCTCCACCTCATAATCCCTCGGTCGTGGGTTCGATCCCCACGGGCCACACTTAGAGTCCAGTCGCAAGACGTTGTAGACACAGAGTCTCCGGCTGGCTTTTGTAATTGCTACCCAGCAAAATGTCTCCTCCGTGACTTGTAGTACCGATGGACATCGTTTGTGGACAAACCGTTGCGCTGATTCAACGGGGAGAATTGGTTTTCGTGGAGACCTTTGAGGCTTGGTACAGCCGCGAACACGACCGAATGATTGCCACTTTGGCGTTATCGACCGGCGACATCGAACTCGCGGTCGAAGGCGTCGATGAAGCTTGTTCGCGGGCACTTGAGCGATGGAAGCGAATAAGCGCCATGGAGTCGCCGACGGGTTGGGTCTATCGAGTGGCCATCAATCACGCACGACGTGTGGCGCGCCGCAGAAGTATGGAACAGCGGGTTTTTCGAAAGCAAGTGCCAATGCCCGACCTTCCCGCTCCCGCTGGCGAGATTTGGAAGTTAGTCGCGTCACTGTCGGAACGTCAACGACAAGTTGTCATGTTGCGTCACGTCGCCGAAATGAGCGAGAACGAGATTGGCACGGTGTTGGGTATAAGTCGAGGGACGGTTTCAAGCACTCTGCACGACGCCCATCAGCGATTGGGCCGCCTGCTAGACGACGAAAAAGAACTTTAGGAGATTACGCATGTCACAACTAACACGTCTTTCGCAGGCTCTTATCGACGAACCTCTCGCGCCACGCACGAACGTGGAGGATCTGCGGACGCGTAGTCGCCGGCGCCACCAACGCAGTCGCTCGATCATGGCCGGGCTACTCGTGCTCATAGTCATTGGAGCTTTCAGTTTCACGAAGATTGAAAGTACTTCTCCCTCGTTCCAAACCTTGCCGAAAATCACTACGCCGAATGTACAACTCGCGTCTTACTTCCGGGCCGCTGGTGCAGTTCCTGACGCCACGCTCCAGGCCGTTGGGCTTCCATCGAATGTGGCGGTTCCAACCAAGATCACACCATCCGTTTCCACCGTTGCCACTAACGGAGTCGTCTCCTACGTTGGCGGCGAATACTGCCCGTACTGCGCGATTCAGCGATGGGCGCTGTTGGTGGCGCTGTCCAAGTTCGGATCGTTCACCAACCTAGACGGTCAAGTCATCTCTTCGTCGACCGACGTCTACCCGGGTCTAGCAAGCTGGAGCTTCGTCGGGGCGAAGTATTCCAGCCCGTACTTCACATTTGATCCCACCGAGCTGACCTCGTCCACTCCCAGTGACAGCGGCGGGTATCAGCCTTTAGAGAAGATGTCTGCAGGACAGCTACGCGCTTTCAATAAGTACAACCCACAAGGTGCACTTCCCTTTGTGGACATTGGCAACCACTACGTCACTCTTGGGGCGAGTGCGTCGCCGTCGGTGCTTGAGGGTCTGACTTTGGGCGACATCGGAAGTGACCTGAGCAGCGCATCGAGTCCGGTCGCCCAAGCTATTGACGGTACGGCAAACTATCTGATCGCGGCCCTCTGCACAATGGTGCAAGGTACGACGCCGTCTCTATGCTCGACGCCCGTTATTCGCCTGGCGTCCAAAGCTCTCGCTACCGGTGTGTCGTCGTCTTCCGAGAGTCCAGGTGTCACGACGTCTCCCACACAGCCGCCGACGAACGCCCCACTGTCGGTGTGGCGAGCGTGGAGCGAGAAAGAGCGCGCATTCTTGCTTCACGCCGCCGCGAACTTTCGGTCAACGAATGCCGCGTGTACCGTACTGAAAATTGCCGTAACTCCGAATCGATACAAGAAGACGACTCTCGGCATTCCGCCGGGGGTGACTGCGTGGGCGATAAGTCTCGAAGGCAAGTGTCCACCGGGTCACAACGGTGAGGGACTGTCCAAGTCCCCATGACCTGATCCACGTTCGCTGACCGGTTCGGAACTCCACTCGACCTGGAAGAAGTCTGATCCCGAAGATTGTGACGAAAGTACCTAAATCTACGGATATTCAACGATGTAGACGTGGGCTTGGGAAGAGGGGGATTATGAAGCGACATTCTCGAATTTCTGTGATGATTGCGATGGCGGTACTCTCATTTACATTTGCCGGCATTGGACCAGCGGCAGCTACGTCGATGGCCCAGCTTCGGACCGAAGCTCTGAGCATTCACCAGATGCCCCCCGGGTGGACCGCACGTCAGCCCGCTGAAGATCTTCGGATGGGCTGTCTCACGCATCTCCTAGAGCCAAACGGGGTCACGGAGACGCACTTTGAAGAGGTCTATTTCCTTGGCGTAGGAAGCCTGCCGCTACTTGTCGAGACGATGACGACGTATTCGAATGTCACGGCGGCTTACAAGAAGGTCGCGGCGAGCATCGCAAATTGTCAGAAAGTGGCCGGAGTGCTGAAGGGTTATCCGGTGACCGGAACCGTACGTCCATTGAGAATGCCTCATTACGGAAACGCAAGCGTCGTGTATTTGATCACTCTGTCCGGAAAGCACATAACGGTGAGATCCGATTATGCAATTGTTCGCAAGGGTGGCGTTATCCTGGCCCTGTTGGAAGGAAATTACCCTGCCGTCAGTCTCGGTCAATTTCAAAGCTTCCTGATCAAAGCGGTGGCAAGAGTCAAGTAAGAGAAGTAGGGCGATTCGGTGTGCCACGTCGGGTCAAGGTGCAACACCTCACTGCTCGTGGTTGCGTCTTCAGAATTCCCACGTTTCATCCCGTTACCAATCCGACACCACCGGACGCATCCGACACCACCGGATGATGAGCGCAGTGAATCTCGGTTGNNTTCACCTTCAACTGAACCTGGACGAAACAACACCTGATCCCTTACAAAACATCAGCAGACCTTCGTCATCGGTCGGCCGCGGACCTCGACTGTATTTCGAGGTGGAGGGCCGTGTTTAAGCAGATCATTGAGATGAAGCAGCGCGACGACGCCCTGCTCACCCGACGATTCGAATCAGGCCAATAATTCCGACGACGTAGAACAGCAGCGCCAAGATCGATGCGGGCTCTAGCCGATGTGGCCGTGAAGGACGGACGATCACACTGCCGACGTAGACCACGGTCAGCACCAAGCTCAGTGAGGCCAGCCACGCAATCGCGGGACCGGTTGTTGGCAATACGGGTTTCGCAGCAACCAAGTCTGCCACCACGAAGAGACATAGCTGAAACGCATTGCCACCAAAAATGTCGCCCATCGCGAGTTGATGGTCGCCGAGGCGTACGGCCTCGATCCCCGAACTGATCTCCGGTAGCGCTGACGCTAACGCCAGGACGGTCGCACCGAAGACCACTCCGTTTATGCCGGCGCGGTTTGCCAGTTCGTTGCCGCTGATCTCGAGCGCGACGCCCGCCAGGAATGTCACCACCGCCGAAACACCGAAGAGTGTCGCGACACGCGTTGTTGAATGCTTGGCGCGCGCGGCGTCGGCGACCGGATGGCGGACGCGGCGATGAGGACGCCCGGGCTGACTGCCCGCCATCACAATTTCCCACTTTGGATGCGATCGAGTCCGGTTCAGTACCCAGATGCCGCCGATCCAGATGACCACGACAGCCAAGGACGCCGGACTCATGCGCCCCGCTATGACGATCGACTTTGGCAGCAACGCACCCATGAGAACCACTGACACGGTGAGTACAACCAGCAGTCCCTCAAGCACTGGCACGAGGGAACCGACGAGAAATGTGAGAGGTCGCGGTGCAAAGAGATCACACAGGACGAGGACCATCGTTGCTGTCGCTATGCCACCGATCAGGTTTCCAGCCGCCAGGCCGAGGTGGCCCGACTCTGCCGCGGAAATCGTAATCGCCAGTTCCGGCAGGCTGCCGGCGATAGCCAGCATCACCATCCCGCCGATTGCGTCACCGAATCCCAGGCGTCGATCAAGTTCATCCGTCGATTTCGAGAGTTCGACGCCGGCAACCCAAGTCGCCCCAGATGCTGCGACGAACACAAGAATCACCAGAAAAATGGAGGCAGACGCCACATTCGCATTATCGCTCATGCAATTGGTTGAGTGATTGATGAGACACAGTTCTCAAAGCCGACGCGACTACCTCACGCCGAGTCGCTGCAACCCTCTCCGGCATCGCGGTGTGACACCTCTACGCGAGATCGGTGACTAAAGCATCAAGACGCCAGTGTTTCGTGCCAGATCGGGATGGTCGGACCCCGACACGAACCTTCGCGATGAATTCGATTGAGCAAAACCCACTTCTAATCGCACAGACCCATCCGACACCACCGGATAAGGAATGCAGTCAAGTTCGGACGAAACCGACCGCACCGAACGACTCCGACCCTTTGTCCCCACCTTATAAACCCTCGGTCTTGGGTTCGATCCCCACCGGCCCTACGAACAAGTCAATTCACTTCGTTACTGGCTTACGAAACGCCGAGGCACGAAGAGGGACCGGTGTAAGGGTTGTAATTGGCTTGTGTAGCCGCATTTACCGATCCGGCAGGGGTAATGGAGACCTCTAACTGATTAGCCGCAGTTGCATTCGTCGGCGTACCGGCTGCCGTCGAAAGCTCGAAAGCGTAGTGAGGCGTGTTATTCGGCCACGACTGAATATACGGGCTATTGCCATTCGCGACGGTGCCATTTATGAGTCCCGTCATAGATACTGCGATGTTCACGTTCTGAGTTTTGAAGTCGGCCATTGCCGTTGAAACTGTTGAACCGTCAGCTGCGCATGAAGCCTGAGCAGTCTTACCGGTGATGCCACCGAGAGCGAAGATCACGACCGCAGACAAGATACCGAGAACAACGATGACGATAAGGATCTCGATCATCGTGAAACCGTTGATCCCTCCATCATCCCTGCGATGCTTCATTCTGTGAATTGTGTTAATCATCCTTCATCCTCGTGATGTAAAGGAGCCACAACTATTGGTGTTGCTCCACCGAGTTGCGCGCTCAACCTTTTGAAGCACTCCGATGAATTACCTAGCCCCATCTCCTGGCCTTTCGGACTTGGCCCCTATCGGAGCGCGTGCGAAACTCCGCGCAATAGTAGAAAACTAATATCTCGGAGTTATTCGAATTGCGATACTTGGGCCTGTTGCGGCTTCTCGCGGACTCCGATTCCTTCGTGCGCCCTATGGCATTCACATTCGCAGTAGTGCCTCGGTGATCGTGGTCACGATATCGCCCACACTGCTCGTCG
>PMFA01000010.1 GCA_003155915.1 Acidimicrobiaceae bacterium
TACTGGTGGGCCGCCCGGGTCTCGATCCCGGCACCTTGGGATTAAAAGTCCCCTGCTCTTCCCGATGAGCTAGCGGCCCCATGCTTGGCGGTTGGAAACGATTTGAACAAGCAAATTATTCTTTGCTCGCTCTCGTACGATTCGCACGCCTTTGTTTCTTGGCTCAAGGAGCCTACTAACTCTTCCAAAGCGGGCGTGATTTCTCAAAAAATCGGTCTACCGGAGCGTGGCCTGCCGCACCCCCGTTATGGAAATTGGCGAGCGTCAAAGTCGGTACGAGCTATACGAAGGTTGAGAGTTGAGACGAGGTGTTGGCACGAAGCGTCGAAGTGTTTTGCACTGCCCGTGTCTCTCATCGTGGCTATGAAAGCATCCACGAATAGGTCGCTGGAGAATTCGACGTAATTCATTACACAGTTTCGGGTTCCCTCGAATCGTTTCCCAGCGACGTCCGATCGTCAATGGGGCAGATGCGTGAGCCTCACGCTCTTGATCGCGTCGGCGACCGCGTGAATGATGGCGGCCGGCACGGCGAACGCATTGGTGGTGCGCGAAGAGTAAGTCGTAGCTCTCGTAACGGCCAGGTAGTTTGGAGATATGTCCGAGTTCACCAACGAGAGCGTCAGCGCCATTGAGTCGTCCTTGAACGACGTGGATCGCGCGCTTGAACGACTCCGTAACGGTACGTATCGAAAGTGTCAGGTGTGCGACGCGCCCATTGACGAGGGTGTGCTCGTGGCGAGTCCGCTACTCGCGAACTGTCCGGCCCACCCCGAACTCGCTTGACGATTTGAAACAAAAAATCCCGGTGGCCCAGGCCACCGGGATTCTTTGTTAGCGCAATTACTTCTTGGTGGCCCAGAAGATTTCGGCGATGGCGTCGATCTCGCTCAGCAGCCGATCGGCGACCGCGACGTCATTCGTCTTCTTCGTCTCGCCGGCGCTCTTGGTCGCCATCCAAAAGAGGTCGTGCAGGTTCGGGTATTCCTTGAGGTGCTCGACCTTGAAGTAGTCGGTCCACAACACCCAGAGGTGGTGCTTCACGAGGTCGGCACGCTCCTCTTTGATGAACGTCGCACGAACCTTGAAGTCGTCATCACTCGACGCGTTGTACTTCTCCATGCAGCCCTTCACCGACTGCGCTTCGATCCTGGCTTGCGCCGGGTCGTAGACGCCGCATGGCAGGTCGCAGTGCGCGGACGCGACGAGCGGTTGGGTCGTGGCGTCCAGTAATGCATTAATACGTGTCAGAAGCGTCATGGCTTCGCCTTTCGATTGTCGTTCGTGGTGGTGTCGGAACAAACCCTCTTTCCAATCGAAGGTTAGTCACGGCCCTCGTCTATCGTTCACTGAAATGCAACGGCTCCTGGAGTTCTTTCTGCGACGTGTGACCGTCGAGGGCTCCTCCATGGCACCGACGTATCTCCCGGGTGAACGCCTCACGGCGTTGCGGCGCTGGCGTCCGGTTCGAACGGGTGACGTGGTGGTCGTGCGCGACCCGCGCGACGCCGAACGATGGCTGTTGAAGCGATGCGTCGGACGAGTCGGTCGACGCCTGGACCTTCGTGGCGACAACGCTGCGGCCTCGACTGATTCGAGAGATTTCGGGCTCGTCGACGCACGTGACGTGGCCTACATCGTGCTCCCGCAGACCTCCGCCTAGGAAATTCCCCCGTTGAATCAGGGCGAACGCCGGTAGGATGCACCCGTGGCTCGACTCGCGGTCCTCTCGTATCACACGTCGCCCCTGGCCCAGCCCGGCACGGGTGACGGCGGGGGAATGAACGTCTACGTCCGCGAACTCTCGAGCGCCCTGGCTCGGCTCGGACACGACGTCGACGTCTATACCCGCCGGGATAACACCCAAGAGCGCGACACGGTACACGTC
Organism: Acidimicrobiaceae bacterium; assembly: GCA_003155915.1. GTDB lineage: Bacteria > Actinomycetota > Acidimicrobiia > Acidimicrobiales > RAAP-2 > RAAP-2. Next base: position 1,889 of record PMFA01000010.1, read on the forward strand.
GAGCCCGGTTTTCGAGTCCACTACGTCACGGCCGGGCCAGCCGCCGCGCTCGATCGCGAAGGTCTCACCAACCACGTCGCGGAGTTCACCGACTCGGTCGCGACGCTCTTTCGTTGTCACGGGACTCCCGACGCCATCCACGCGAACTACTGGCTCAGTGGTCTGGCCGGCCACCGCCTTAAGCACGAGCTCAGCATTCCGCTCATCATGACCTTCCACACGCTTGAGCGCGTGAAGGCCGATCTCTACGAAGGTGAATCCGAGGACCGCGCCTTCCAAGAGGCGGCAATCTTCGCCTGCGCCGACGCGGTGCTCGCCAGTTGCCGGGTCGAGGCCGAACAGTTCGTGCGCTTCTATAACGCCGATCCCGCGCGCGTGCACGTCGTGCCCCTCGGCGTCGAACACGCCTTCTTCGCCCCGGGCTATCGACCCCAAGCCCGGCGCGCCCTCGGCATCAAGGGTGAGGACGCGATGTTGCTCTTCGTCGGTCGCCTCCAGGCCCTGAAGGGCGTCGACCTGGCTCTCGAGACGTTGATCGAACTGCGCGCGCGCGGACGCAACGCCATGTTGGCGATTGTCGGGGGACCCTCGGGACCGGACGGTCGATCGACGCTCGCCCAGCTCCACCGCCGGGTCGAGGAGGCGGGCGTGATCGAACACGTCAGTTTCGTCGCACCCCAGTCGCACCAACTGCTTTCGACGTGGATGCGTGCGTCAGACGTCGTGCTCGTGCCCAGCCGCTCCGAGAGTTTCGGGCTCGTGGCGTTGGAGTCCTCGGCCTGCGGCACGCCGGTCGTGGCGAGTGACGTCGGTGGCCTAATGACGTTGATCGAACCCGGGGTCACCGGTTTCCTCGTCGGCGAACGCGACCCCCAGGTCTGGGCCGACGCGGTGGAGGTCACGCTCGACTCCGAGCACGCGACGGTGATGTCCAACGCGGCGGTCCTGCTCGCTCGACGCTACACGTGGCGTTCGGCCGCCCAGTCCCTCGCCGACTTGACAGAGGAGTTGGCGCTCTCAGGGCTCGTTCGCTGTTGACGTGACTCGGGCCCCCTTAGGCGACGCGGACTCGGCTCGACAACTCGATGAGACCGTGTCGTCATGGGCCGCGCAGTGGCACGCCAGCGCGCTCTTGGGCGTGGAACACCAACCGCAGCCTGATGACCGCGGACATTTCCATTGGCTTATTCGCCTGAAGGGCGAAGAAAAGGACGTCATCACCCTGTGGCTGTCGTTGCGTCAGCGAACGGTGCACGTGGAAACGCAGGTCACGCCGGCACCGGAGGAGAACCGCGAGACTCTGTATCGATATCTACTGGTGAAGAACGCGGAGTTGCGCGAACTGCACCTCGCCATCGGGCCGGAAGACGGTATCTATTTGATGGCGCAGATCCCGATTCTCGAGGTGACCACGGAGCGACTCGACGAGGTGGTCGGCGCGACGCTCACCTACGTCGAAGAGATTTACCCGACGGCCATGACGATGGGCCTGGCGTCGCTCTATCGCCGTAGGAAGAAGTCCTGACCACAACCTTGTAGCGTTCAATCGTGGCGTACAAGTTGATAATTGTTGGCGGCGGACGAATGGGCTCGGCGCTCGCCGAGGGGCTGGTGGATGCCCAATGGTGTCCCCCGAATGAATTGGCGGTCGTCGAGACCTCAGTGGAACAACGTGACGCGCTCGCTGAACGCCTTCCCGGCGTCGCGGTCATCGCGTCCCTGGAGATCGAACACGTGGACCAGACCAGCGGTGTCGTGATCTGTGTCAAGCCCGAGCACGCTGAAGCCGTGGCGCGAACGGCGGGCGCGCTGGGCGCCACACGGCTGTTGTCGGTGGTCGCCGGTCTGTCGACCGCGCGAATCGAAGTGACGCTGCCTCTGCCCATCGCGGTGATTCGCTCGATGCCCAACACGCCGGTGCTCGTGAGAAAAGGCGTGAGCGCCATCGCCGGGGGTGCGCACGTCACGAAGGATGACCTCGACTGGGCCGAGTCGATCCTCGGAGCCGTTGGCACGGTCGTCCGCGTGAGCGAGCGCAACATCGACGCCGTGACCGGACTCTCCGGGCCCATGCCGGCCTATCTGTACCTGGTCGTCGAGGCGTTGATTGAGGCCGGTGTGCACCAGGGACTCTCGCGCGACGTCGCCCACCAGCTCGTGGTCGGTACGTTCGAAGGTTCGGCCGCGCTCCTCACGTCGACGGGTGAGACGCCCGAGGAGCTTCGCCATCAAGTGACGTCCCCGGGCGGCACGACCGCCGCCGGAATGCGCACACTCGAGAGTCGCGCCGTTCGCTCGGCCTTCATCGACGCCGTGGCCGCCGCCGCGGATCGCAGTCGACAAATGGGTCGCTGAGGGTCCAAGTAGCGTAGGCACATGGCGACCCCGCGTCTTCGACCGAGGAAACTCTCCGAACCGACCATTGCGCGCCTGCCGGTCTATCAACGCATCGCCGAGAGTTGGACGTCGCGCGGGCTCAATCGAATTGACTCTCAACAGATCGGCGAACTGGCGGGCGTCACCGCAACGACCGTTCGGCGCGATCTCGCCGGACTCGGATCCTTCGGTACTCGCGGGGCCGGGTACGACGTGCACGTGCTGAACGAGCGCATCGCCGAAGCGCTCGGTCACGACCGTCAATACGACGTGGTCGTGGTCGGCATCGGCAACCTCGGTCGGGCGCTCGTGAATTCGACGAATTTCCTCATTCGCGGCGCGCAGCTCGCCGCGCTCTATGACAGCGACCCCGAGGTGGTCGGCTCCTCGGTCGCCGGTTACGTGGTGAAGTCACTGGAAGATCCCATTGTTCCCGCCACGGTCGCGGTCATCTGCGTGCCGCCGGAGGCGGCCCAAGCGGTCGCCGATCGGCTGGTCAACGCGGGAATCCACGCGCTGCTCAACTTCGCACCGCAAGTCATCAACGTGCCGATCGGTACCGCCGTGCACTACGTGGACTTCTCGATCGAGTTGCAGATCCTCATGTACCACCTCAACAACGGCACCGGACCGCTCGGTGGGGGACTGCTGCACTCGCTCGGCATCTTGACGCCGGCTCCCATGCGCGGCGCGTGATGAGAAGCGAGGTCGCGCCGTGGCATTGATCTCGGTGGGCATCGACCACGAGCACGCCTCCCTCGATCTGCTCGAACGGGCCAGCGTTCCGGAACACGAATGGAACAAAGTCCTTCGAACGTTGATGAGTCAGCGAAACATCCACGAGGCGGTCTTTGTCTCCACGTGTCTTCGCACCGAGGTCGTCGCCGTCATTGACCGATTTCACGGAGCGATCGAGGAAATTACTCATACCATCGCCGAGGCGACCGAGCTGGCGCCGAGTGAGTTCGCGGACCATCTCACGGTCAACTTCGACCGCGCCGTCGCCACCCATCTCTTCAGCGTCGCGTCGGGACTGAAGTCGGTCGTGCCCGGGGAGTTCGAGGTGTTGGGGCAGTTGCGACGCGCGCTCGAATTGGCGACCGAGGAACAGACGGCCGGCCCGGAGATCACTGAACTATTCCAACGCGCGATCGCCTCCGGACGACGAGTGCGCATCGAAACGCCGATCGCGCGCGGCAGCACGAGCTTCGCGCAGGCGTCGGTCATGATGGCGACCGACGACCTCGGCGTTGATCTCGACGGCGCCGAAGTAGTCATCATCGGCGCCGGTCAACTGGCGAGCGGTATCGCGCGGGCGTTGCTGGTGCGGCCCGCGCGCCTTCGTCGAATGACGATCTGTAATCGAACGACCGCGCACGGTGAGCGACTGCGCGACGAATTGAGTGACCCACGGGTGGCCGTCGCCACGCTTGACGACGTCACCTCGCTGATCACGACGGCGCGCTTGGTCGTGGCCGCTGTCGAAGTCTCGTCCCCGGTCATTACCCGCGCCGATCTCGAGCGATGTGAAGAGGATGTGCTGTTCGTGGACCTCGGACTGCCACGAGCCGTGGCGAGCGACGTGAGCGGTCTGACCAACGTCCGACGTATCGACATCGGAGACCTTCGAGAACGGGTCGGTCAAGCGCTGGGCGATCGCCGTGAGGCGATCGATGACGCCCAACGCATTGTCGGCGATGACGTCGAGAAGTACCTAAGCGATCAGCGTGCTCGGGGCGCGTCAGCGATCGTGAGTGAACTGCGTGAGTACTTCGACGACGTGGTGGCCAACGAGATGTCGCGGCGCGAAGGCGACCTCGAGGGCTTGACCCCGGATCAGCGAGAGAAGGTTGCGTCGATTCTGCGTTCGGTCGTCGCCAAAATCGCCCATCACCCGACGGTGGCATTGAAAGAAGCGGCCGGAACCGATCAAGGGACGAGACTGAGCGAAGCCACGCGCACGCTCTTCGACCTATGAGCGAACTTCGCCTCGCGACACGTCGCTCACCCTTGGCACTCGTTCAGGCGTCATCGGTCCAACGTCGTCTGAGTGAGTTCGGCGTGACGTGCGTGTTGGTGCCGCTCGAGACTCGAGGCGATCACCACGCGCAGGTGTCCCTTGATCAACTTGGCGCCCAGGGCGTCTTCGCCGTCGAAGTCCAACTGGCTGTACTGAACGGGGACGCCGACGTGGCGATACACAGCGCCAAGGACCTTCCGAGCACGACGCCCGACGGCCTGTCGCTGACGTGCGTGCCGGAACGACTCGACGCCGCGGACGTCCTCATCGGGCGCTCACTCGCGGGACTGGGACCGGGCGCCACGGTCGCGACCGGTTCGCCGCGGCGACGCGCGCTGCTGCTCGAACGACGACCGGACCTGCGCGTGGTGGGTCTTCGCGGCAACATGGCGACGCGCTTCGCCGCCGCCGGCCAGAGCGACGTTGACGCGGTCGTCGTGGCCGCCGCCGCCTTGGAACGGCTGGGGGAGGATGACCTCGCCGCCGAACGCCTCGACACCGAGTGGTTCGTGCCCCAGGTCGGCCAAGGCGCTCTCGCGCTCGAGGTCCGAGACGACGATGACGCGTCGATCCAGTTGCTGTCGCCGCTCAACCAGCCTGACGCCATGACGGCCCTCGTGGCCGAGCGAGCGTTCCTGAGTGAACTCGGCGCCGGGTGCTCGGTACCGTGCGGCGCTTACGCGAGAGTTTCGGGCAAGGAGGTTGCTCTCAGTGGCGTCATGCTGAGCGTCGACGGAGCGCGAAGCGTGCGCGCAGTGTTTCACGGTGATGAACCGCGCGAGTTGGGGCGCTCGTTGGCGCGTCACCTTCGTGACGAGCGCGGCGGCGGTGACTTCGCCGGTTGGCAACGGACGTTGTGAACATCGTCGTCACCCGCGAAAAAGGAAAGAACGAACGACTGAAGGCGTGGCTTCCCCCCGGGGCGACGCTCAACGAAGTGCCACTCACGACGACGACGTACTTTGAGCCCGGTGACGTGAGCGCGGCCCTGGAGGCCGCGTCGACGAAGGGAGCGTTCCGTTCTCTGGTCGTGACGAGTGAGCGCAGCGCGGGCTACGTCGAGTTAGCGCTTCACGCGTCGACACCCGACGTTGAGCTCTTCGTTGTCGGGCCGACGACGTCTGAGGCACTCGTCGCTCGCGGGATTCGCGTGCACGTGCGAGGCGAAGGATCGGCCGAGAGCCTCGCTCCTCACGTCTCGCGCGGTCCGGTGCTGTTGCTCGGCGCGACGTCGATGCGTGGTGAACTGGAAACTGCGTTGCGCGCGCGCGGCCTCGAGGTGGTCGTGGTGGCCTGTTACGAGACCGTTGGCGTGAGGTTGGATTCGAGTGCCGCGACGATTCTTCGCCGCGCCGACGTCCTCTTCATCGGCGCGCCTTCGGCCTGGATGGTCGCTCGCGAGTACGTGGCGAGTGATGCCTGGGTCGTCGTTCCGGGAACCTCGACCGGCGCAGCGGTGCGGACCGATCATCCCAAGGTGATTGAAGGCTGGGGTCCGCACTTGGAGAAGCGACTCGCCGAACTCTCGTCCTAGCTCGAAGGGCGACATTCGCGCTGTCCTAGGCTGGAGACGTGTTTCCCACCGAACGACCCCGCCGTCTTCGACGCACACCAGCACTTCGGCGCCTCGTCGCCGAGACGACGCTCGCCCCGGATGACTTCGTCGCGCCACTCTTCGTCGCCGAAGGGTTGGGCGAGGCGCGTGAGATCACGTCGTTGCCCGGCCAGTTTCAGCACACGATCGACTCTCTGCGCAAAGAGGTCGAGGAGTTGGTCCGCGTCGGCATCGGTGGCGTCATCCTCTTTGGCGTTCCGTCGGCGAAGGACGAGCTCGGCAGCGGCGCCTGGGACCCGCAGGGCATCGCGCAAGTGGCGCTGCGTACGCTCCGCGACGATTTCGGCGACGAGCTGGTCCTCATGGCGGACCTCTGTCTCGATGAGTACACGAGTCACGGTCACTGCGGCGTGCTGCGCGATGACGGCACGGTCGACAATGACGCGACGCTCGAACTGTACGGACGCGTCGCGTTGGCCCAGGCGAACGCCGGTGCGTCGGTCGTGGCCCCGAGCGGCATGATGGACGGTCAAGTTGGCGCAATTCGAAGCGCGCTCGACGCAGCGGGATTCGATGAGACGATCATCATGGCGTACGCGGCCAAGTACGCCAGTGGACTCTACGGACCGTTCCGCGACGCCGTCGGCGTTGAGATCGTCGAGGGCGGCGACCGCAAGGGATACCAACAGGACTACCGGAACCGGCGTGAAGCCCTTCGTGAAGCACGTGCCGACGTCGAACAGGGCGCCGACGTCGTCATGGTCAAGCCCGCGATGTCGTACCTCGACGTCCTGAGCGACCTTCGACGCGAACTGGACGTGCCACTGTGCGCCTATCACGTCAGTGGCGAGTACGCCATGGTGAAGGCCGCCGCCGCCAAGGGTTGGATCGACGGTCCCGCCGTGGCCCTCGAACAGTTGACGGCCGTTCGGCGCGCCGGCGCGGACTTCGTCTTGACGTACTTCGCTCGCGAGATCGCCACGGAGCTCGCGCGTTGACCTCTCTGAATGAGGCGTGGTTCGCCCGGGCCCAACGTGTCCTGCCGGGCGGCGTCGACTCACCGGTGCGCTCGTTTCGCTCGGTGGGCGGCACGCCCTACACGGTCGCTCGAGGCAGTGGCGCCTACGTCGAAGACGTCGACGGCGCGCGCTACCTCGACTTCGTCCAGTCCTACGGCGCGTCACTCCTCGGTCACGCGCACCCCGACGTGGTGAACGCGCTGCGCGAGGCGGTGGGCGAGGGCACGACATTCGGCGCGCCGACGCCGGGCGAGGTCTTGCTCGCCGAAGCGATGACCGCGCGCGTCGCCGGCCTCGAACAGGTTCGACTGGTCTCGTCGGGCACCGAAGCGTTGATGAGCGCGGTGCGACTCGCGCGCGGTCTCACCGGTCGCGACAAGATCGTGAAGTTCGACGGTTGCTACCACGGCCACTCCGACGCGCTCTTGGTGGCGGGTGGGAGCGGCGTCGCTCAGATGGGACTGCCCGGTTCGGCCGGCGTCACGAGGGGTGCCGTCGGCGACACCATCGTCGCCCCCTACAACGAAGTGCCGACGTTGGATCACCACGTCGCGGCGGTGTTGGTGGAGCCGGTCGCGGCGAACATGAATCTCGTGGCGCCGAGCGCCGGTTTCTTGCGGGGACTTCGCGCCGAATGCAGCCGCGTCGGGGCGCTACTGATCTTCGACGAGGTCATCACGGGCTTTCGACTCGCCTTCGCGGGCGCCGAAGAGTACTTTGGCGTGACCCCGGACGTGTGGTGCTTCGGCAAGGTCATCGGCGGGGGGCTGCCGGTGGGCGCGTTTGGAGGTTCGCGCGAGATGATGTCCGCGCTCGCGCCACTCGGCCCGGTGTACCAGGCCGGGACCCTGTCGGGCAATCCGCTCGCGACCGCCGCCGGGACGACGGTTTTGAATCTGGTGACGCCGCGCGATTATCAGGACCTCACCCAACGGGTCGCCACGTTCGCGCAGAACCTAGAGGCGGCGATCGCGACGAGCGGCCTGTACGCACGTTGTCCCACGCAGGGCCCGCTGATGGGGCTCTTTCTGTCCCGAGAGCCATTCGAGGCACCGACGAACTTCGACGAAGCCAAGTTGCTGTGCGAGAACGGGCTCTATCGATCGTTCTTTCACGCGATGCTCGAACGTGGCGTCGCGCTCGCCCCCGGTGCCTACGAGATACTCTTCGTCTCGTTCGCGCACAGCGGCGACGACCTCGCCGATGCCGTCAAGCGCGCGGGCGAAGCCTCGGAGGTCGCCGCGAAATCATGAGTGCGCCACTACGCAGTGACGGGTGGTCGGTTCGCCCGAGCTTCGTGCCCCACGGCGCGGTCACACCCGTCACGCTGCTCGCGGACGAGAACGCGCTCACCCAGTTGGCGGGCGTGCCAACGGTGGCGTGGCAAACGCCGTGGAGCGAACTGTCCAATATCCAATTCGTGCGCTTCGCGCGCGGCATGGCGCTGTTCGCGACCGCCGCCGGCGTTCGCTACTGCTGGCGTAACCCCAGCCGAAATGACTTCGAGGCCCTGCGCGCCATCGTCATCGCCCACGGCGGCGTGGTCGCGCACCATCGCCGCCGCGCCGGGGTCTACAGCGTCGCGCTCGTCGTGTTGATCGCGGCCCTCGCCGGGGGTATTGGGTCGTGGCTCTTTCGCAACTCCTCGGTATCGAGTGAGCTCACCGACGCGCGCCACGTGAACCTGACACTGAAGGACTTACCGACGGGCTGGTATCTGGCGCCGGCATTGGAAGCGACGCCGCTCGCCGATATCTTCTCGGCGCCGGGGAAGGTCGAGACGTTGCCGACCAAGCCGACGAAGAAGAAGAAGCAAAACGCGGTGTTGACCGAGATCTTTGGAGACTTCGCGAAGTGCCTCGGCGTGACGCCCCAACGCGATCGCGTCTACGGCGCTGCGGGACAGTTGGCGGACTACCAGGTGTCGTCCCAGATCTTCGCTTCATCGTCCTACGGCGGAATCGAAGCGGTCTCGACGTCGCAGTATTACCACACGACGACGATGGTGCAGCGTGACACCGCCGAGATGTCACGCACGAATTTCGGTTCCTGTTTCGTGACGTCGAACATCGCACTCGTTCGCGCGCTCAATAACGCGAAACTTCCGACGACCAACGAGGGTGTGAACTACCGACCGGTGACATTCTTGCGAGGATGGTCGCGCGGCGGCGAAGCGGTTCTGTCACTGCCGAACGTGTCGGGCAGTTCCCATCTCGTGATGGTCGAGATCACGAGTGGTCACTACGAGGTGACCCTTGGCGTGCTCGTCAACGACTGGCCCGCGTCCGAGACATTTGTCTCGAGTCTGACGAGCACGTTGTTGTCGCGCATGGTCTCACCATCGTCCAAGCCCGAGTGACCCGCCCGACTCGGCGTCGATCACGACTCCACGATCCGGGCTTTCGCGCCACGCGGACTCGAGTCGGACGAACCGTCAGTCCTTGGAGTTGCCCGCGTTTAACAACATGTCGTAGGCCCGCTCGGGGATGACGTCCGAGAGTCGAAGGAGCGCCCGGTAGCCGATCTCGGCCGGCCCCTTTTTGTCGTTGCGCATCAGGTTCGCCATGATCGCGAGCAGTTCTTTCATCAGTGGCTCGATTCGTAGACCGACGCCGACACAGGCCGAGAGGATCTTCGGTTCCGAGATGATCCGAACGAACGCTCGCGCGACCTTGAAGTAGTCGCCGTAGGCCGACTCGAGGCGTTCGTCGTAGAGACGCAGTAGCGACGAGTCGTTGGCGAGCAGCGCCTCGGCGACGACGGCGGCCGCGATGCGCCCGGTCTCGTAGCCGTAGGCGATGCCTTCGCCGTTGAACGGGTTGACCGTTCCGGCGGCGTCACCGATCGTGAGCGTATTGGGACCACTGCGAGGTCCGAGGGCGAGGCCCATGGGGAGGCGGCCGCCGGTCGCCGGTCCACAGCACGTCTCGTCGTTGAGTCCCCACGCGTCGGCGGTTTGTGAGACGAAGTACTCCTGGAGTTTGGTGGTGTTGACGCCCTTCCACGCGCCGCCGGTCGAGAGCAATCCGACGCCGACGTTGACGCGACCGTCGCCCAGCGGGAAGATCCATCCGTAGCCCGGGACGACGTCGCCCTTGGGGTCACGGATATCGAGGTGCGAGTCGATCCACGCTTCGTCGTGACGATCGCTCGTGTAGTACCCGCGAAGCGCCATGCCCATCGGCCAGGATTTGTTGCGCACCGTGCCGAGTTCGCGCCCGAGTCGTGAATTCTGACCGTCGCCGACCACGAGATACCTCGCACGAATCTCGGCCACGCTGTCGTCCTTGCCCCGCACGACCACTCCCGCGGCGCCCTTAAGAGCGTCGTCGGGAGCCTCGCTCGGCTCTAAGAGCGCGATCGCTTCGACCCCATTGAGCAGTGTCGCCCCGAGGCTCTCGGCGCGTTGAGCGACTAGGCCGTCGAGATTGAATCGGGTGATCGTGTAGCCGTAGCCTGGAAAAACCGGGTGTTCGGGCCAGTTCATCTCCAGCGTCGCGCCGAAGCCGAAGGCGCGCAGTCCGTTGAATCTGTGGCCCTTGGCGGCCACGGAGTCCTCGAGGCCCATCTCTCTCAGTTGGTAGACCGACCTCGGGGTCAGACCGTCGCCGCAGGTCTTCTCGCGCGGGAATTGTTTTTTCTCGACTAAACAGACCGACCAGCCCGCTTCGGCCAACCAGTACGCGCAGGCCGATCCGCTCGGCCCGGCGCCGACGATGGCGACGTCATAGACGGTCGGTTTCGATACAACTTCACGCAGGCTTGTCACCGGAACAGCCTAGGAGGTTCGCGTCGGCGCCCATCGGTCGAAGGGGTCGATTCAGTCTGGTAGAAATGATGTCCGTGGACCAGTACTTACCAATACTGGGGCTCCTGATTCTCGGAGTGCTCTTCGGTGCAGGTTCGCTTGTGATGTCAGCGCTGCTGGCGCCTCGGAAGCGACCCTCTGACGCGAAGTTGGCACCGTACGAGTGCGGGATTGTCCCCGAAGTCGAACCGCCGCAGCGATTCCCCGTTCGGTTCTATCTGGTCGCGATGATTTTCGTGATCTTCGACATCGAAGTCGTCTTCATGTACCCCTTCGCGGTCGTCTTTCGCCAGCTCGGTCTCTTCGGACTCATCGAGGTGCTGGTCTTCTCCCTGACCGTGTTCGCGGCGCTTCTCTTCTTGGTCTCCGAAGGCGCTCTCTCGTGGGGGCCGGTCAAGCACTTGGTCGCGGGGATGCCCTCGCGCACCAGCTCATCGACGATTGTTCGCATCAACTCCGACGCCGATAAGGCGGCCTAGGCGTGGCGCTGGAGGACCTGCAACACAACTTTCTGACGGGACCGCTCGAGGACCTCGTGCGCTGGGCCCGTCGCGCCTCGGTCTGGCCGGCCTCGTTCGGCCTGGCCTGTTGCGCCATCGAAATGATGGCGACCGGTGGCGCCGACTTCGACATCGCGCGCTACGGCATGGAAGTCTTTCGCAACTCGCCACGTCAGGCCGACCTGATGATCGTCGCCGGTCGCGTCAGCCAAAAGATGGCGCCGGTCCTTCGCCAGGTCTACGACCAGATGATGGAGCCCAAGTGGGTCATCTCGATGGGTGTGTGCGCGTCGACCGGGGGACTGTTCAACAACTACGCCATCGTCCAGGGCGTCGACCAGATCGTGCCCGTCGACGTCTACGCGCCGGGTTGCCCGCCGAGCCCCGAGACCCTAATGCACGCGATTTTGACGTTGCACGAACAGATTCGCACCGGCGAGATCATGAAGCGCCGTCACGAGGGCCGTCCGGTTCACCTCGACGCCACCCCCGAACTCTGGACTCCCGAGGTCCCCGTCGCCGTGAGGGTAGGCACACCGAAGTGATCTCCCTGTCGTCCACGGCCCCCCCGGGCGTAATCACCAGCGAAGGACTCGCCGCGGACTTGTGCTGTTTCCCCACGCGTGACCGGTACGTCGAACTCGCGGCGTCGTTTCGCGCCGACGGCTTCGAGATGTGTGTCGATCTCTGCGGCGTCGACTATCTCGAACACTTCGGTCGGTGGCTGCCCGAGGGCGTCGAAGGAACACGCTTCGAGGTCGTCGTCAATCTGCTCAGCCTGTCGAAGAAGGAGCGTGTTCGCGTCCGGGTCCAGGCCGGTAACGACGCGCCCGAAGTCGACTCGTTGTTCGAGCTCTATCCCGGGACCGAAGCGATGGAGCGAGAGGCCTTCGACCTTTTCGGCATTCTCTTCACGAACCATCCGGATCTGACGAGAATATTGATGCCCGAAGAGTGGGAAGGTCATCCGCTACGCAAGGACTACGGCGCCGGCCGGGTGCCCGTGCAGTTCAAAGAGTCGCCGGGGCCCCGATGAGCGATTCGAACGTACGAGCGGCCGAACGCCTAGGTCTCCTCACCGCCGAGACCTCAGAGGGCGCCCAGGAACTTCAGCGTCGCGCCGCGACGAACGTCGACGAACTCGGTCGCGAGGTGGGGGCGGTCCTTCGCCTCGACGGTCTCACGCTCGATCCCACCTCAATCGATCACGAGCGTCGCGACGACGAAACGATGATCATCAACATGGGGCCGTCGCATCCCTCGACGCACGGGGTCTTGCGCCTGATGCTCGAGCTCGACGGCGAGTTCGTACTGCGCACGAAGCCGGTGATCGGCTACCTGCACACCGGCATGGAGAAGACCGGCGAGGAGTTGAGCTACATCCAGGGTGCGACCAACGTCACGCGCATGGACTATCTCAGCCCGGTGATCAACGAACTCTGTTACTCGATGGCCGTCGAGAAACTACTGGGCATCGAAGTTCCCGAGCGCGCGGTGTGGATACGCATGATGATGAGCGAACTGAATCGCATCTCGTCGCACCTCGTGTGGATGGCGACCAACGGCATGGACCTCGGTGCGTCGTCGATGATGATCTACGGCCTTCGCGAACGAGAGTTGATCCTGGCCTTCTTCGAGAAGACCGCGGGCCTGCGGCTCAATCTGAACTACGTGCGCCCCGGCGGCGTCGCGGCGGACTTGCCCGACGGCTGGCCGGACGACGTGCTCGTCATCTGCGACACCATTTACGCGCGTACGTTCGAGTACGACGAGTTGCTGACCGGCCAGCCGATCTTTCGTAATCGCATGGTCGGCGTCGCGCCCCTCGCCGCCGAGGAGGCGTTGGCCCTCGGCGTCACCGGACCGTTGCTTCGTTCGACCGGGGTGGCGTGGGACCTGCGCCGCGCGATGCCGTACCTCGCCTACGACCAGGTCGAATTCGACGTCATCGTCGGCACGTACGGCGACAACTTCGATCGTTACGCCATTCGACTCAACGAGATCCGCGAGTCGATTCGCATCGTGCGCCAGTGCATCGAGAAGATGCCGAGCGGCGACTACCGCAGTCAGGATCCCAAAGTCACGCCGCCGCCGAGGGCGCGCATCGGCGAGTCGATGGAGGCACTGATCCACCACTTCAAACTCTTCACCGAGGGCTTCCACGTGCCCCCGGGCGAGGTCTACGCGGCCGTCGAATCGCCGCGCGGTGAGTTGGGCTGTTACATCGTGTCCGACGGCACCGCCAAGCCCTATCGGCTGCACGTGCGCGCCCCGAGTTTCGTGAACCTCCAGGCCGTGTCGTTGCTGATGCGCGGGGGATCGATGTCGGACACGATCACCGTCATCTCGACGATCGATCCCATCATGGGGGAGGTCGATCGGTGAGTCACTTCCGCATCGACATTCGACAGCGCGCCGAAGAGGTGCTCGCGCTCTACCCGCGACCGCGTTCGGCCATGTTGCCACTGCTGCACCTCGCCCAGGAACAAGACGGCTACGTCAGCGACGAGGGTATCGCCGAGGTCGCCGAGTTGACGCTCACGACCCCGGCCGACGTACGCGGCACCGCGCTCTTCTACGACATGTTCCATCTCGAGCCGGTCGGCCGCTACGTCGTGAGCGTGTGCACGAACATCGCCTGCCTGCTCGCGGGCGGGGACGAATTACTCGAGCACGCGAGCGACACACTCGGGTGTGCGGTGGGCGCCACGTCGAGCGACGGACTGTTCACGCTCGAAGAGACCGAGTGTCTCGCCGACTGCAACTTCGCGCCGTGCGTGCAGGTGAACCACCGCTACGTGCGAACGACCACGCCCGACGCCTTCGACACGGTCGTATCCCAGCTGCGCGCCGGCACGCTGGATCACGACGTTCCACCTCACGGCACGCTGATTCGCGTACGACGCGCCGGAGGACTACACGCGCCGCGCGCCGAAGTGGCGGCCGAGCGATCGGTGGCTTCGGCGGCCCGCGAGGCGCGCACGCCCAAGGAGCCGAAGTAGTGGCGACGCTGACCGCTCCTCGGATCGTGCTTTCGCGCGCGGACTACGCCGACTCGCACACGCTGTCGCGCTACCTCGCGACCGGTGGTTACGAGGGACTGCGCAAGGCGCTCACGATGTTCCCCGAGGCCGTCGCCAGCGAGGTCGATCAGGCGTCCCTGCTCGGTCGCGGCGGCGCCGGTTTTCCGGCCGGTCGCAAATGGTCGATGTTGCGCAAGGCGCCGATCTCGTACCTCGTGGTCAACGGTGACGAATCCGAGCCGGCGACGTTCAAGGACCACTTGCTCTTGGAGCGCGATCCGAACCAGTTGGTCGAGGGCGTCATCATCGCGGCCTACGCGTTGCAGGTGTCTTCGGTGTACATCTTCGTGCGCGGTGAGTTCGCGCTCGGGCTCGAGCGCGTGCAACAGGCCGTCAACGACGCCTACGAGCTCGGCGCCCTGGGCAGCAAGATCCTCGGTTCGGAGTTCTCGATTGACGTCGTCGTGCACCCCGGCGCCGGCGCCTACATCTGCGGCGAAGAGACCGCGTTGATCGAAGCGCTGGAGGGCAAGCGCGGCTTTCCGCGAATCAAGCCGCCGTTCTTCCCGGCCGTCGCCGGGCTTTACGGTGAACCGACGGTCGTGAACAACGTCGAAACGATGTCGAACCTGCCCTGGATCATCAACCACGGCGGCGCGGCCTTCGCCGCGCTCGGCGGCGGTCGCTCGACCGGGACGCGACTCTTCGCCCTCGCCGGGCGGGTGAACAATCCAGGCGTCTTCGAGATCGAAATGGTCAAGAACACGTTTCGTGACCTGATCTACGACCCGCAACTCGGCGGCGGCGTCATCGACGACAAGAAGATCAAGGCGATCATCCCCGGCGGCGTCTCGGCCCCGTGGTTCGGTCCGGACCTGTTGGACCTGCCCCTCGGCCAAGACGAAGTCGCGGAGAAGGGATCGATGCTCGGCTCGGGTTCGATCGTCGTGATGGATGAGACGACGTGCGTCGTGCGCGCGGCGTGGCGAATCACGAAGTTCTTCTCGCGCGAGTCCTGCGGGCAGTGCACCCCGTGTCGCGAAGGATCGGGCTGGATCGAGCGCGCGATGTACCGCGTGGAACACGGCGGCGGCCGCATGGAAGACATCGACCTCCTGCTCGATCTCTGTGACAACATCGCACCCGGTCTCACCTGGCCGCCCCAACAGACGACGATCTGTGTCCTGGGACCATCGATTCCGTCGTCGGTTCACTCGGCCATCCAGATGTTCCGCGACGACTTCGTGGAACACGTGACGAACGGCGGGTGTCGCCATGACTGACGTGATTCGCTCCACCGTCACGATTACGGTGAACGGTCGATCGATCGAGGCGGAGCCCGGTGAGCTCCTCATCGAAGCGGCGGAGCGCGCCGGGACCTACGTGCCGCGCTTCTGTTACCACCCGCGCATGGAGCCGGTGGGGATCTGCCGCATGTGCCTCGTCGAGGTCGACTCACCGCGCGGCGCGACCCTGCAACCGGCGTGCTACCTCAAAGTCAACGACGGTATGAACGTCGTCACCGACTCCGAAAAGGTGAAGAAGGCCCAAGACGGCGTCCTCGAATTCCTACTCGCGAACCACCCGCTCGACTGCCCGGTCTGTGACAAGGGGGGTGAGTGCCCGCTCCAGGACCAGACGCTGGCGCACGGATCCGGAGAGACGCGCTTCATCGAAGAGAAGCGCCACTTCGTCAAGCCCGTCGAGATCGGCGCCTTGGTCCTGTTGGACCGCGAGCGCTGTATCCAGTGCGCACGCTGCACCAGGTTCGCCGCCGACGTGGCCGGTGACGCCCAGATCGCCTTCGCCGGGCGCGGTGACCTCATCGAGGTCGCGACCTCACCGACCCAGCCCTTCGACTCGATCTTCTCGGGCAACACGGTACAGATCTGTCCGGTGGGTGCGCTGACCGCCAAGCCGTATCGTTTCAATGCTCGCCCGTGGGACCTCGAGCAAATCGAGAGCACCTGCACGACGTGTGCCGTGGGCTGTCGCGTTGCGGTGCAGTCCTCGGGCAATCGACTGACGCGCGTACTGGGCGTCGACAGCGAGCCGGTGAATCACGGCTGGCTGTGCGACAAGGGCCGCTTCACGCTGGAATCGATCGACGGCAACGAGGAGTCGACGAACCCGCTAAACGCGGCGACGCGCATCACCGAACCACTGGTTCGACGAAACGGCAACCTCGTCGCGGTCAGTTGGGGCGAAGCGCTCGGCGAAGCGGCCGAACTGCTGCGACGCGCGTCGACGACGGCCGACGGGCTCGGCGCTATCGGCGGGGCGGCCTTGACCAATGAGGGCGCTTTCGCGTGGGAGCGGTTGCTGCGCGGGGTGTTGCGCACCGACCACATCGACGCTCAGTACGGCGATGGTCTCAGCGCGGCCCTCATCCAAGCCCTCCCGCGCGCGACGATCGACGAAGCCGCGAAGGCCCGCGTCGTGGTGACCTTGACCGGCGACCTTCGCGAAGAGCTTCCGATTCTCTTCCTCCGACTGCGTGAGAGCGCCGTCCGGTTCCAGCGCTCGATCGTGGAACTGAACTTCGGCGCCAGCGCCCTGGGTTCGGTCGCGCAGATTTCGCTACCGGTTCGTCCGGGAGAAGCTCACCTGGTCGCCCAAGCGCTCGGTGACGGCACGCTGCCCCAGGAAGTCGTCTTCACGCAAAGGGAGCTCAACGACGCGCGCGAGCTCATTGGCGACGGCGGCGAGGGCGTCGTCTTCGTGGTCGGACGGCCCAACGTCGCGGAATCGGCCGAGGTCATCGAGCACGCGATACGACTCCTGGCGACGCAGTTCCCACGCGCGAAGTTCCTTCCGGCCCTTCGTCGCTCCAACGTCATGGGCGCGCTCGACATGGGACTCGCTCCGAAGCTGCGCCCCGGACGCGGCTACGACGCCGAGAGCGTCGGTCGCGACACCCTGGAACAGCTCGGGGCCATCCGCTCCGGCGAGCAGACCGCGATTCTGATGTTGGGCGGTTGCTTGCTCGGCAACGTGCTCGACGTGGTCGGCGCGCGCGAGGCCCTCGACACCGCCGACGTCGTCATCGTCACCGGTCACGGTGGCGCGTCGCTCGCCTACGCCGACGTCGTGCTGCCAGCCGCGGTGCAACACGAACGCCTCGGCACGGTCACGAACATCGAAGGGCGCGTCACCGCTGTCGCGCCGAAGATCGTCGCCCCCGGTTCGGCGTGGCCCGACGTCGCCATCGCCTCGGAGCTGGCCGAAGAGCTGGGACAGAGTATTGGACTCGCGTCGGTGGAACTGGCCGCCAAGACGATTGAAGAGACGACGGGCTACCCGGCGCTGTCGGTGCTGAATGATTCGACGAGCGACGGTGTGGTCGTCGGCGACGTGGCGGAGCGTTCCGCACGTCGGCCGCTCGACCCCATGGCCTTTCCCGGAATTCGCTCGACCGAGTCCGTGGGGCTCGGAGCCAACACGGGAACGACGATCTCGGCCGACATCGCCTCGACGACGTCGACGATGCCGGTGACGTTGCTCGAGTTGGGCGCTTTCGAGAAGCTCGAAGTCCCGCTCGCCGATGCCTATTCGTTGCGGGTAAATCTCAGCCGACGACTCTACGACAATGGCATCGCCGTGCAGGGTTCGCCGTCGTTGGCCACACTGAAGGCCGTGAGCGTGCTGCACCTCAACCACTTTGACCTCGACCGATTGGGCGTCGTCACCGGTGACGTGGTGGGCGTGACCGGTGCGCGCGGATCGATTCGCCTTCCGGTCGCACTCGATGACGCGGTGCCGCGAGGGGTGACCGAGATTGCCTTCGGTTCACTCGACGCCGACGGCAACGACGTCGTGCGACCGATTCTCGACGGTGGCGACGTCATTGCTCAGGTCCGACTGGAGAGCGCGTGAACTGGCTCGCGACGGTCGACCCGCTGTTCGACCACGGCGTGACCTTCGCCGTGTTGGTCATCGTCGTTATCAAGATGCTGGTGGGCCTGGGGCTCTTGATGGGCTCGGTGATCGTGATGATCTGGTTCGAGCGCAAGGCGATCTCGGACATGCAGAGTCGCATCGGTCCTCAACGATGGGGCCCGTTCGGTCTGCTCCAGACACTGGCCGACGGATTGAAGTTGATTCTGAAGGAAGACCTGATTCCTTCCGAGGCCGATCGCACGGTCTTCAAGTTGGCGCCGTTCCTCGTCCTCGTGCCGGCGATCATCACCTTCGGCCTCGTGCCGGTCGGCGGGGAAATGACCATTGCGGGCCACAAGGTCTTGCTCCAGGTGGCGAATCCGCCGATGGGCATCTTGTTGCTACTAGCGATGTCGGGCATCTCGGTCTACGGCGTCATGCTCGCCGGATGGTCCTCAGGTTCGAAGTACCCACTGCTCTCGTCGGTTCGCGCCAGCGCCCAGATGATCAGTTACGAAGCCGCCCTCGGCATGACGATCGTGACGGTCGTGCTCGTGACCGGGTCGCTGTCGATCCACAACATCGTGACCTCGCAGTCCCACGGCATCTGGCACTGGAACTTGATTCGTCTGGGCATCGTGCCGTTCGTGGTGTTCGTCATCGCGATTACGGCTGAATTGAACCGACCGCCGTTCGACGTCGTCGAAGCCGAAAGCGAACTGGTCGGGGGATTCCATACCGAGTACTCCTCATTCCGATTCGCCATCTTCTTCTTGGCTGAGTACATGAACACGATCACGATGTCCGCGATCATCGTGACGCTCTTCCTCGGGGGCCCGGCCGGCTGGGCGCCCAACGTGGCCCACCTCAAATGGCTCTTCCCGATTGCGTGGTTCCTCATCAAGACCGTCGGTTTCGCGTTCTGTTACGTCTGGTTCCGGGCGTCACTGCCGCGTTTTCGATACGACCAACTCATGGACCTCGGCTGGAAGCGCTTGATACCGCTGAGTCTCGGTTGGATGTTGATCGTGGCCGGATTCCTCGTCGCCAAGGGTTGGGGATTCATGATGGCGGCGGTGGTGCTGGTCTCGTACTCGGTGCTGACGCGCGCCTTCTCGCTCGGGCAGAGCCGTGAGGTCGGCGCGGACTCGGTGTTGCCCATCGTCGGCGGGCGACCGTTGCCCGGCGAGGTGCTGCGCTCGAAGACCGATGAGGAGAGCGACTGATGGCCCGGGCTCTCGACTTCTTCGGCGGCTTCAAGTTGACCTTCCAGCACCTCACCCGCCCGACGGTGACGACGAGCTACCCGAAGGCCAAGCGCCCCAAGCAGCCCCGTCAGCACGGGCGTCATGTGCTGAACCGCTACGAGGACGGGATGGAGAAGTGCATCGGCTGCGAGTTGTGCGCCGGCGTCTGTCCCGTCAACTGCATCTACGTGCGCGGTCTCGACAACCCACCGGACCACCCGGTCAGCCCGGGCGAGCGCTACGGCTACATCTACGAGATCAACTACTTACGTTGCATTCACTGCGACCTCTGCGTCGAGGCCTGCCCGACCCAGGCGATCACCGAGTCCAAGATGTTCGAGTTCTCCTTCACCAACCGCTCCGACGCGATCTACACGAAGGCCGAACTCCTCGTGGACGATCAGGGCTACCCGCAGCGCCTGCCGTGGGAGGACTGGCGCGAGGGTGAGGCGGCGATGACCGGCGGTTGGATGCGCGCGACCTCACCGAACGGTGACGCCGCCTACGAGGGTGTCGTCCAGTGGACGGCCGATCTCGGCGCGGGCCTACGCGCCGCCGAGGCCGGACAGTCCGGGGTGCGTGACGACGAGGCGACCGGCTCCAAGCAACTGCGCAACATCTTCCCGAAGCACTTCGAGCCCGAAGACGTGCCTTTGCAGTTCCGGGGCCTCCGGGGCAAGTTGAACGAGCTCCGCGAAAAAATGCCCAAGCGCCGGCGAAAGCCGAAGTCGTGATCGGCGCCGCGTATTCGATCCCCAGCGTGCTGGTGTTCGTCACGTCAGCGATGCTCATTCTCGTCGGCGCCATCGGGGTGATTTCGGTGAAGAACCCCGTGCACGCGGCACTGTGCTTGATCATGACGCTCTTCGGCGTCGCGGTCGCCTTCGTCGCCCAGTCGGCCGACTTCTTAGCCGCGGTGCAGATCATCGTCTACGCCGGCGCCATCGTCGTGCTCTTCTTGTTCGTGATCATGTTCCTCGGCGTCGATCGCCGAGAGCACATCCACTTCGAACCGCTCGTGGGTCAGCGCGCCTTCGCCGCGGTCGGCGTCGCGATCACCGTCGGTGGCCTCATCGCCTTGATGGCGCGCTCGCACTGGGTGAGTGGTGCGTCGTCGGTCACGACGAAACTCTCCTCGGGCGGGGGCAACGTGAAAGAGCTGGGCACCGCGGTCTTCACGACGTACCTCTTCGCCTTCGAAGCGACGGCCGCGTTGCTCATCATCGCCGTCGTCGGCGCGGTCTTGCTCGCGCGACGTGAGAGCGCGACCCAGGGTGAGGAGAGCGCGTGAACGTCCCCGCCGCGTGGTATCTCGTCTTGGCCGCCGGGCTCTTCGGCATCGGCGCCTTCGGACTGTTGACTCGGCGCTCGGCGCTCATCATGTTCATGTGCATCGAACTGATGCTGAACGCCGTCAACCTCACGTTCGTCACCTTCTCGAGGACGCTGAATGACATCAGTGGTCAGGCGATCGTCTTCTTCGTGATGGTGGTGGCGGCCGCGGAGGTCACCGTCGGTCTCGGCATCGTGGTGGCGGTCTTCCGTCGGCGCTCGTCGACCTCGGTCGACGAGCTCTCTGAGATGAAGGGCTGAGATGGCGACCGTCGCAACCCTGCTACTGCTGATGCCGCTCTTGGGCTTCCTTAGTGTGCTCCTCCTCGGGCGCTACATGAGCGAAAAGCAAGTCGGCGTCGTCGGAACGGGCGTCGTCGCCGCCAGCTTCGTGCTCGCGGTCATCACTTTCTTCATGCTCATCCACCACTCGTCGCGCGAAGTGACGGTCAACCTCTTCTCGTGGATCTCGGTCGGGACGCTGCACGTGCCGGCCGCGATGCTCGTCGACCCCCTCTCGATCACCATGTGCCTGTTCGTCACCGGAATCTCGGCGCTGATTCACCTGTACTCGACCGGCTACATGCACGGGGAGAAGGACTTTCGGAAGTTCTTCCTCTACCTGAACCTCTTCGTCTTCTCGATGTTGTTGCTCGTCTTGGCGAACAACCTGGTACTCACCTTCGTCGGCTGGGAGGGTGTCGGGCTCTGTTCGTACTGGCTCGTGAGCTACTACTTCGATCGCGACTCGGCCGCCTCGGCCGGCAAGAAGGCGTTCATCTACAACCGCGTGGGCGACGTCGGGATGTTGATCGCCATGTTCTTGCTGTTCTCGCGACTGCACACGTTGACCTACCTCACCATCTTCGAGCGCTCCGGCACGCTGACGCCGATGATCGCGACCCTGGTCGTGCTGGCGTTGCTGCTCGCCGCGACGGGCAAGAGCGCCCAGATCCCCCTCTTCAACTGGTTGCCCGACGCCATGGAGGGTCCCACGCCGGTCTCGGCGTTGATCCACGCCGCGACCATGGTGACGGCCGGGGTCTACCTGCTCGTGCGCATGTCGCCGGTCCTCGCGCTGTCGCACTCGGGTCGCATGACCATCGCCGTCATCGGGGGAGTGACGGCCTTCGTGGCCGCCACCATCGCCACGTCCCAGAAGGACATCAAGAAAGTGCTGGCCTTCTCCACGATCTCCCAGATCGGCTACATGGTGCTCGCCGTCGGCGTGGGCGCCTACGGGGCCGCGATCTTCTTGATGATCGCTCACGCGTTCTTCAAAGCGCTGCTCTTCCTCGGTTCGGGTTCGGTCATCCATTCGCTCAATGGCGAGCAGGACATGCGCAAGATGGGCGGTCTTCAGAAGTACCTACCCCTCACCTTCCCGACGTTCCTGATCGGTTGGCTGGCGATATCGGGGATCCCGCCGTTCGCCGGTTTCTGGTCCAAGGGCGACGTCCTCACGAACGTCTTCGAGCACAACAAGGCGCTCTGGGCCCTCGGCGTCCTGACCGCGATCCTGACCGCGTACTACATGAGCCGTCTGTTCATTCTCACGTTCCGCGGCACCGAGCGCTTCCGTGCGGAGACCGAGGGACACGACCCGCACGAATCGCCCTGGGTGATGACCACGCCGCTCGTCGTGCTCGCGGCCTTGACGGTCGTCGGGGGAATTCTCGACCTGCCCTGGGTCCACCACGATTCGCTGGCCGGATTCCTCGCGCCGACGTTCGGCTACGTCGCGGCCGGCGGCCACGCCGACACCGTGGCTCAATACGGGCTCGCGCTGGTCGACGTCGCCGCGGCGCTCTTCGGTCTGCTGGCGGCGTACTCGATCTGGCGCAACATCTCGGAGTCGAAGCGCTGGGAGTCGCCGTTCCTCGAGCACGTCTGGCACTGGGACGACTTCTATGACGCGACCATCGGTCGACCGTTGACCGAAGCGGCGCGGTTCGGCGACGACGTCATCGAACCCGAGGTCATCGACGGCGCGATCACCGGTCTCGCCGTGAGCGTGCGCCGTAGCGCCGAGGGACTTCGCAAAGTGCAGTCCGGCTTCGTGCGCCACTACGCCCTCGCGACCGTCCTCGGCCTCGCGGTCGTCATCGTCTTCCTCGTGGCGAGGGTCGGCTAGTCATGCACTCTTCGTGGTGGCTCACCTTCTTGCTGGTCGTCCCGCTCGTCGGGGCGATCGGGGCGGCGTTGACGCGAAAGCGCGAGGGTCGGGCCTACGCCGTCGCCATCGCGGCCTCGGTCCTCGAGCTCGCTCTCTCACTCGTGGTGGCGTTCCTCTACAACGATCACGTCGCCAAGGCCCAGACGTTCGACTTCGCGACCCGCCACGTTCTATCGGCCCCGTTCGGCCTCGCCTACGACGTGGCGATCGACGGCATCTCGTTGTTGATGGTCGTCTTGACGGCGCTCACCGTGCTGTTGGCGTTGCTCGGCGCGCGCGACCGGCGCCAGGAGCCGGCCTTCGTGGCGTGGCTGTTGCTGCTCACGTGCTTCACGATGGGCAGTTTCCTCTCCCACGACCTCCTCGAGTTCTTCATCTTCTTCGAACTCACCCTCATCCCGTGCTACTTCATCATCAGTCAGTGGGGCGGCAAGGAACGCTCCAAGGCGGCGCTCAAGTTCTTCATCTACACCTTTACCGGCTCGGCGTTCTTGCTGATCGGCATCTTGTACCTCGCCTTCGCGCACCAGCACCAGCTCCCCGGCTCGGCGCTGACCTTCTCCTATAGCGCGCTCTCGGCGACGGCGATGTCCCACGGCACCGCGGTGTGGCTCTTCATCGCCTTCGCCATCGCCTTCGCGGTGAAGGCGCCGATTTGGCCCCTGCACACGTGGTCGCCGCTGACGTACGCCGAGGCGCCGACGGCCGGTTCGATCGAGATGTCGGCGCTGCTCGCCAAGCTCGGCACGTACGGACTGCTGCGTTTCGCGGTGGGACTGTTCCCGCTCGCGCTGGTGAGCATGCGCCCGGTCATCTTGACCCTCGCGGTGATCGGCATCCTGTACGGCTCGATGCTGGCCTGCACGACGCCGGACCTGAAGCGATTCGTCGCGTACTCCTCACTCGCCCAGATGGGCTTCATCACGCTCGGCGTCATGTCGGGCTCGACCATCGCCACCGTCGGGGCCGTGTTGTTGATGTTCAACCACGGCGTCATCACCATCGGATTCTTCTTGATCATCGGGTTCATCGAGAAGCGTCGCGGTTCGATTCTGATCAAGGACTTCAAGGGTCTTCAGGGTCCGGCACCGATCATGGCCGCGCTCTTCACCGTGGTCATGCTGGCCTCGATCGGTCTTCCGGGCCTCTCGGGCTTCGTGAGTGAGTACCTGATCCTTATCGGAACCTTCGCCACGCACTCGTGGTGGGCCGTCGTCGCCACCTTTGGCGTGGTCGCCGCCGCGCTCTATCTGCTCTGGGCCTACCAACGGGTCTTCCACGGTAAGGCCGAGGGTGCCAACGCCGAGATGGCCGACGCGACGACGCACGAGCAGTGGGTGCTGGTGCCCGTCATTCTCCTGATCGTCGTACTCGGTGTCTTCCCGAAGCCGGTACTCGATCGCATCACGCCCTCGGTGCAGCAACTGATCCACCACGTCGCACCGGCCGGGGTGAACAAGTGAAGCTCGTGATCCCTTCAATTCACTATCTGGCGATCCTGCCGGTCCTGATCTTCTTCGGCGCGGCCCTGGCGCTCGTGCTCGCCTCCGCCCTGGCGCGGGGCAAAGTGCCGCTCGGTGTCGCCACGTTGACGGTCATCGCCGCCGCCGCGGCGAGCATCGTCGCCAACTACTTCCAATGGCGCTGCGTCGCCAAGGCCGGTGCGTCGGTCACGATCGCCCACGCCGTCGTGCTCGATGACTTCTCGGTCGTCGCCTCGGGCGTGATCGCCCTGAGCGTGATCATGACCGCGTTGGTCGCCCACGACTGGGCGATTCGCGAACGGGTCTCCGGCGTCGAGTTTCACATCCTCGCGCTCGCCTCGGCATCCGGTGCACTACTGATGACCCAGGCGAACGACCTCATCGTCATCTTCTTGGGACTCGAGATCCTTTCGATCGGTCTGTACGTACTGGTCGCCTTCGACCGACACCGTTCGACCTCCTCGGAGGCCGCGCTCAAGTACTTCTTGCTCGGCGGTTTCGCCTCGGCGATCTTCATCTACGGCGCGGCCCTGGTCTACGGCGCGACGGGCTCGACGAACCTGTCGACGATCTCGTACTTCTTGGGCACGAACGTGTTGCTGCACCCCGGTCTCCTCTACGCCGGCGGGGCCCTATTGCTCGTCGGTTTCGCCTTCAAGATCGCCGCCGTGCCGTTCCACCTCTGGTCACCCGACGTCTATCAGGGTGCGCCGACGCCGGTGACCGGACTCATGGCCTCGATCGTCAAGGTCGGCGCCTTCGCCGCGTTGATCCGCGTGCTCATCTCAGCCCTCGGTACCCAACTCGACACGTGGCGACCGATCCTGTGGATACTCATCGTGCTCACGACGCTCGTCGGGGCGTCGCTGGCGGTCGTGCAACGCAACGTGAAGCGAATGCTCGCGTACTCCTCGATCAACCACGCCGGGTTCATCTTGCTCGGCGTCTGGGCCGGCACCATCCGCGGCACCGCGGCGACACTCTTCTACGTCATCACCTACGCACCCATCGTCGTCGCGACGTTCGCGATCGTGACGCTGATCGGCGGCGTGGGTGACGAACACCACTCGATCGAGCGCTACCAGGGACTGGCGAGGCGTCAACCGTGGCTCGGCGCGGCCCTCGCGGTGCTGCTGCTCAGCCAACTGGGTGCGCCGCTCACGACCGGCTTCTACGCGAAGTTCGCCGTGCTCGCGTCGGTCGTGGACGCCGGCGGGGGGGCGCTGGCGCTGATCGCGTTGATCAGTGCCGCGATCGCCGCCTTCTTCTACCTTCGCTGGGCGATGGCGCTGTACTCCGACGACGGACCCGAAGCTGACCGGATCGTGGTGCCGCGCGCGACGGCCGTGGTCATTGGCTTCGGCGTGGCGGTCACCCTGGTCTTCGGTATCTGGCCCGGCCCGCTCGTCACGCTGGCCCAACACGCGACGGTCCTCTTCACGCCGTGAGGCGTATTGCGATCGCCACGAGTATCAGCGACGACGTCAACCTCGATCCTGACGTACAGATCTTGCTCGACGCGCTCCTCGAAGTCGGCATTGAGGGCTCGATGTGTGTCTGGAACGACCGTTCGGTCCAGTGGGAGGACTTCGAGCTCACGGTCATCCGCTCGACCTGGGACTACACGCGCGACCGCGAGGGGTATCTCGCCTGGGCTCGAGGCATCGAGCGACTATTCAACCCGTATCCGATCATCGAGTATTCGACGGACAAGCACTATCTGCACGACCTCGAGAGCCTCGGCCACCGCATCGTGCCCACGTCGTTTTGCGACGTCGGTGCGGAACCGGTCTTTCCCGATTCCCGGTTCGTCGTGAAGCCGACCGTCGGCGCCGGATCGATCGACGCCGAGAAATACGGTCACGGCGAGCACCAGCGCGCACGGGCGCACGTACGTCGACTGCACGCCAGCGGTCGCGACGCGATGATCCAGCCCTACGTCTCGTCAATCGATGAGAGCGGCGAACGCGCGTTGGTGTTCATCGACGGCGACTTTTCTCACGCCATGACCAAGGGCGCCATGCTCAACACCGACGCTGACGATCGCGACGCCCTCTTTCGCCGAGAGCAGATGTCGTTGGCGACGGCCGAACCCGATGCCGTCGCCTTCGCCGAGGCGGTGCTCGATGAAGGGGCGTTTCGAGGGATCCTCTACGCGCGGGTCGACCTTGTGAAAATGGACGAAGGATGGGCCGTCATGGAACTCGAGATGGTCGAACCGTCGCTCTTTCTCGCCTACGACGAGCGCGCGCCGCGCCGATTGGCCGACGCGCTACGAGAACGGCTCGTCTAGTCATCACGACTGTTGTGATCAGCCAACAATCCGGGTAATAGCGACATCGAGTCAAAGAGGACGACGCCGTCTCGCTGGAGTTGGCGAGCACTCGTCACGCCGCCGCTGAAGGCGAAGACGCACATGCCCGCGGCCAATCCCGCCTCGACGCCCGAGACGCTGTCTTCGATCACCGCGCACCGATCAGGACGCACCCCCATCGACGCGGCCGCGAAGAGGAACACGGCGGGATCGGGCTTCGCGTGCGCGACGTCGTCGGCACTGAAAAGGCGACCCGAAAACCGTTCGGCGAGTCCAGTGAGTCCGAGTTTGAACCTCAGCATTTCGTGGCTACTGCTGGAGGCGACGCAACTGGGAAGCGTGATCTCCTCGAGAGCGGCAATCACGCCCTCGACCGGGACGAGCTCGCGTTCGTACACTTCACGTTCGCGACGTTCGAACTCGTGATGCCAATCGATCGCTCGTCCGAGTTTCTCTTCGATGACCATTTGCATATGGGCTGACGAGCGCCCGACGAAGAGTTCGATGATTTCCTCTTCAGAGAGTGGCCAGCCCAATTCAGTAAGTAGTTGGGACTCAGTGCGAATCGCCAGTCGCTCACTATCGATGAGGACGCCGTCGCAGTCGAAGATCACGAGATCGAAGCGCGACATCCGTCCACTCTACGTGGACATACTCCGCGACTTTTCCACGCGGTACCGCACAATCTCTCGTTGCGCGCACAACTCTCGGATAATCATAAAGGACTGGACTGGATCGCGAACTAGACCTTTCTCATGGGTCGACGACAGCACCAATCACTTCCGCGTCGAGCGACTCGACTCGGCGTGGCCCTCATGGTGAGCGGACTCGTCTTCGTTGCGGCACCGATCGTCTCGAGAGCGACGACGCGAACGAGTTCGCCAACGAGCCCGTCGGCCCGCGTCCCAGGGCCGCTCGTTCCCGGTACGAACTGTCCGGCGTTCCCGGCGAACAACGTGTGGAACACGCCGATCACCACACTGCCGGTGGCTGTCAACAGTGCGACGTGGCTCGCGTCGATGTCCTCGGCGACGACGTACCTGCACCCGGATTACGGCCCATCAGGAAATCCCCACGCGCCCTACGGCATCCCGTGGACGGTCGTCCACAAGAACACCGTATTTGCGCACGTGACGTTCCAGTACGCCTCGGAGAGCGACCGGCGCCCGTATCCGTTGACGGCGTCGACCGGCGTTGAAGGCGGATCGGACCGCCACGCGCTGATGGTCGACCCGTACCGATCAGCGTCGTCGGCGCCGTGCACGCTCTTCGAGACTTACGACACCTACTACCACGCCAACGGTCGATCGACGGCCGGATCGGGCGCCACGTGGAACCTTCGATCCAACACGCTTCGCCCGGCCGGCTTCACGTCCGCGGACGCCGCCGGGCTACCGATCCTGCCCGGGCTCGTCAACTTCAACGAGGTGGCTTCGCACGCCATGGATCACGCGATCCGCTTCACCGCAGAGTGTACCCAGGAGTCGTATCTCTGGCCGGC
This sequence comes from Acidimicrobiaceae bacterium, assembly GCA_003155915.1. Classification (GTDB taxonomy): domain Bacteria; phylum Actinomycetota; class Acidimicrobiia; order Acidimicrobiales; family RAAP-2; genus RAAP-2. The sequence goes on from PMFA01000010.1 coordinate 30,123, forward strand.
ACGCCACGAGGCCGGACAGGCTACGTCGTCGTGTCCGCCAATGGGGGCGCGGTTCCGACTGAACGAGTCTTTCAGCCTGCCGGCGTCACAGTGTTCGGCCTTCTGTCAGACCGTGCTCGACACGATGAAGACCTACGGGCTGATCCTCGCTGACAACGGCAGCAACTGGTATTTCCAGGGAACGGCGGATACGCGATGGACCTACACCGAGGTCGACCAACTCAAGGCCATACCGGCGAGTCAATTCGTGGCGGTCGACGAATCGTGCCTGATGATCAGCGCGAACTCCGCACAGGCGCTGCAGCCCGGCAGCGCGGCCTTCCAGGCCAAGTGCCAAACTCCCACGGGGACGTCAGGGAACTAAGTACGTGGCGTGTCCCTCGACCACGAGGGCGCCCCCGAAGACGAGCACCTCGTTGACCAGCCCACCGGAATGATTTCGGTAGTGGATGACGATGGAATTGACGCCGAGGTAGAGACTTTCTACTTCGAAGTGCAGTTCGGGGTTCCGACGCAACCCCTCGCTCCAATACGCGCGCAGTTGCTCTTTGCCGCGGATGACGCCGTCGGAACCTTCGATGATTCGAATCGCCAGGGGCGAAGTGAAGATGACCTCGTCACCGAAATGACGCAGTATCGCTTCGAGGTCGTGGGCGTTCCAGGCGTCCAGCCAGTCGGCGGCGAAGCGTTGTGCGATGGCGGTGTCCATCGGGCGAATCTAGACGAAGGGACGTCGGTCGTGGAGGGTTTCGGACAAGGCGACACATGATTCTGCGACGACAGGTGCCGACACGGAGTATTGGTCTAGGTAGATGACGGACCGCTTGTGGTGTCACAGGGGGAGACCTACTCTGGGGTCTCGAAACACCGATCGAGCACCATGCGAGGAGGTCGCCGTGACGACGCTGAAGGATCGCCCGAACACCGCATTACTGGTCATTGACGTCCAGAACGGCGTGGTGGAGAACGCCCACGACCGCGACGGCGTGATAGCGAATATCAATACCTTGGTCGAGAAAGCGCGAAGCGAAGACGTGCCGGTTATTTGGATCCAGCACTCCAGTGAGGAGCTTCCGATTGACAGTGAGCAATGGCGCTACGTTGCGGAGTTAGAGCGCATCGAGTCCGAGCCACTGGTGGCCAAGCTCTACGGCGACTCCTTCGAGGACACGGGGCTCGAAGACCTACTCGCGCAACGCGGCGTCGGTCGGATCGTGATTACCGGCGCGCAGACCGACGCGTGTATCCGCTCGACGATGCACGGAGGTTTCACCCGCGGTTATGACGTGACGTTGGTGGCTGACGCCCACACGACCGAAGACCTCAGCGAGTATGGCGCGCCGACGCCCGACAAGGTCATCGCGCACACGAATCTCTATTGGGAGTATCAAGAGGCGCCGGGGCGTCGAGGCGGAGCAGTCCCCACGGCCGACGTCGAGTTTCACGTCGACGCCGAAGTGTGATGTCCCAACGCGACTGTTCTCGCGCTGATGTGTCGGTCACGGGGTAAACCGATCGTGTACGCCGGACTCGAGACGTGGCCCGAACCGCCAATTGACGGCGACGAAACCGCCACGCTCATCGGTTCGCTCGAGCGACAGCGAGCGACATTTTCGTGGAAGGCGGGGGGACTCGACGCGGAGGCTCTTCGGGTTTCCGTCGGTACCTCCTCGATCACGCTCGGCGGTCTCTTGAAGCACCTCGCCCTCGTCGAGGATCACCATTTCTCGGTGCGACTTTTCGACCGCGCCCCCGCGCCACCCTTCGATGCCATCGACTGGGTCGCGGATCCCAATTGGGACTGGTCGTGGGCGCCCGATGATACGCCGGACGCTCTGTACGAGTTATGGCAAGTCAATGTCGACCAGTCGAGACGCCTGGTCGCCCAAGCATTGGCGAATGGCGGATTGGACCAACGGATAGCCCAGAAGTGGCCCGACGGGCGTGCGCCGAGTTTGCGACGAACGCTCGTGGATCTCATTGAGGAGTATGCGCGTCACGTGGGCCACGCCGATCTTATTCGCGAGTCAATCGATGGTCTGGTTGGCGAGGATCCGCCGGGAATTCATGATGAATAGAGCGACGGATCTCGTTTGACCTGTGAAGCCGCCGCCCGAATGGACCGTTGGCTGAGGTTTCACGCGTCATCTACTTCACCGGTCAGCGTTCGTCCAAGATATCGAAATCCCGCTCGACGTAGAGCCGATGTTGCCACTCCTCATTGAGGACCACGAGGAGGCATTTGCGAACGGGATAACGAATCGGCGGCGGCCAGCCCGTGGCATCGACCGGCTCGGTATACCCGTCGAGCGATTCGTTGCTGAGGTGTTCGATGAAGTCGCGAACGGTGGCCGTTCGATTCCGTCGCAATTCGATCACGGTGTCGAGAGAAGGTCGCGCCTCGAGGTCTCGTGAAAACTCAGGCCCGTCAGGAAACTCGTCAGGCGGCAAGTCGAGCGAATGCCACGGCGAGGGCTCTCCCAGAATCGCTCGACGAACCCAGCTATCGGTGGCGTACGACAGATGTCGAATTGTCTGGATGAACGACCATTCACCGTTGACGGACTCATTCAGCTGCGCCGGCGAAAACCCACGAGCCCGATCGACGGTGCCCACCCAGAGACGATCCAGGATATGCCACGCGTCGCGGAATCCGGCGGCATCAATGGGTCGCATTTTCGCTCGATCAGGGTGGCGCCGGTCGAGTTCCGCCTCAATTAGTGGTGCGACGTCAACCCCGTTGATCACGAGATTCTGAACCTCGCCGTGAATCTCGACGTCGATGAGATCGACACCGCGCATCACCACTCGGCTTAGGTCAACACTTTGAAACCGAGCGTCGGTTAAGTCGACGCGGCGCAGTTGTGCGCCCGTCATGTCTACTCGCTCGAATCGCGCACCTCGAAGATGGGCGCCAACGAACTCGGTCATGTGATGACCTTACGTTGCACGTGTGAAACTCGCCGACGAATCGAGAGGAATCAGCGATCACGACGGCGGAGCAAAAAACTCCAACGCGATATTGTCCGGGTCTCGGAAGGAAAGACCGGATCCGTAACTGGCATCGACGATCCCACCGTGGGCGATGCCGAGTTCATTGAGTCGTTTCTCCCACTTTGACAATTCATCGCGATTGGCGCATTGGAACGCGAGGTGATCGAGTCCCACGCGCCGCTCGTTGAACGCTGAATCGTCGCCGAGATCTGGAAACTGGTGAAGTCCAACCAACGTCTGTCCTCCGACGAGCCACACGACGTGGCGAAATGGTCCGGTGTCCTCGTCCACCAATGGCTCGGCGTCAAAGAGCTGCTGGTACCACGGAACACTTCGACCGAGATCGCTCACGGTCAGGGCGCAGTGCGCGATTGTTGGAAACTCGGAAATTGGGATCCCTTCAATTGTGGATGGTGCAGTACATTATCCGTCAATCCGCCACGGTGCACTGCCTCGAATCGGCGCGGCGACACCCTTTCGTGACCTAGTGAAGAACTGGGTCGTCGACTTTCTTCGCCGCCGCCAAAACCTCATCGGGAACGACCGTCCCCGGCCGATTCGACGGGTCGCTCACGAGGAATCGACCCAGGACCGGTAGTTCAGTGAGCGATTCAGCGCGCAGTACCGCGGCCGCCACGGGAACGAAGCTTTCGGCCGCGGGGTACACGAGATAGCGCGGAAGCCACGTGGGGTCGTACTTCGCGTTGAACGTCCAGAGTGATTCAATCGGGAATATTCCCGACAGCCGTTTGAGGGCCCAGCGCTCGACGCGCGTGAAGGTCCCTTCGCCACGCTCTCCGTCGAGGACCGAGCGGAAGGCCGCGAAGTTCAAACTGAGCCCGCGCGCCCCAATGTCGCGCAGGTGCTCGATCGTTGAGCACAACGCGAAGTCGATCAATCCGTTCGGGTGTTCACCGGGATCTCGACGCATGAGATCGAGCGAGTAGCCGTTGATCGCGGGCGACGGCACAAACTGACAAACGGCGACCGGCTTGCCGTCGGGTCCGTGCACGATGGTGAGCAGCAAGCCCTTGTCCTTGGGGTTGAAGAGTCGGCCCAGCATCATGGAGAAACCTCGCTCGGCCTCGCCACGGCGCAGCATCGAGATCAACTCGAGGATGTCAGTGACGCGACTGGGATCGATGTTCGCGGGATCGAGGAACTCGACCGTGTAGCCGTGACGAGCGAGTCGCGTCGTGGCCTGGCGAAGACCTTTCATCTTGCCACCGGCGAGGCTGAATGTCGGGCAGTCCACGATCGCTTCATCCCCGATGTAGAGGTGGTGGAGGCCGGCCGCGCCGTAGATCGGGAGCCAATCCTCACTGGCTCCAATGACGCCGATCGTCCAGCCCCTGCCTTCGGCGTACGCGCGGAACGTGCTGAAGGCTTCGGATCGTTCAGCTTCGGGTCCGATGGGATCGGGCGAGACCAGCGCCACGCCGCCGTAGACGGCGTAGGCGATGAGGGAGTCGCGGAAGAAGAAGAACTGTTTGTCGTCGCGCAGAGCGAAGTAATCGAGCGTCCCTCTTCCGTGTCGGCGCACGATCTCCCTCGCGCGCAGTTCGGCCAGACGTCGCTCGGCGCCGCGGCCGGTCATCGACAGGCGTCGGTCCACCACCGGCCTCGTCAAGAGATAGAGCGACGATACAAACAGGGTGACGCCGACGGCGAGGAGCGAGGGGTCGATGAAGTCGGCTGCGGTGTCGGGTAGCGCGATGTTGTTCACTCCGACAAAGCGTTCGATGCACGCCATGAAGACGACCCCGAAGGCGGGGAGGTGGTGGCGTCCCGAGGAGACTTCGACGCCAATCGTGGCGGCGATAACCGAGACCAGCGCGATAAGTCCGAGTCTCGGTATCGAGGCTCGCGCACTTGATCGGTCCGTCGACGCCTGGAAGTATCGGCGCTCCAAGACCAACAACATCAAGATCGAACCGGCGATGAGCGAGGCCAGCACGGTGCCGCCTCGCAGCACGTGGGCGAAGACCGTGACCGCCAGCACGACGCACGCGACGAACCAGGCTCGACGCTGTCCCCGTCGTATTCCCCGGGCCATCATGATCATCGCGATGCCGGCGACGGCCGTGAACGCGGCGGCCGACTGGGCGACGCCGAGGGGGAACATCGTTTGGACTTCGTGGAGACGACTGCGCAGGGGCGGCGTCGCCGTGACGATGACGTTAATCAGACCTTCGAGGAAGACCAGACCGCTCGCCCAGCGACGTACCGTTCGCTGCCGCCGTTGCTCTTTCAGTCGCTCCACGGTAACGGGGAAGGGGTTGCCGGTCGGCCACGAACCAACCGTCGACGTCGCGCCGGAGGGCGCGGGCTGCACGTAGGTGTGCGCGACAATCTTTTCGAGGAGCCGTTCGCGAGCGCGACGCGTCTCGCCAGCGTACAATCGAACCTGCACGGTGCTCGCCGCCTCGATCTCGACCACGCCGAGACGATCGACCGAGGTGAAGACCGGCGGAAGACCGAATCGACCTCGGCGTTCGACGATCACGGTTCGCGACGGTCCGGGAGCGGCGCACACGCCGCGGTCGAGAAACGCGAGTGCCGGTCTCGGCGCAGCGCCGACGACCGCGCCGGCCCCACCGCGTTCGGCGTTACGGCGCGCGAACTCTAGCGCGTCGACGTCGTCCACCAGGGTGAGGGCTAACGGTTCACTGAGTTCCGTCGGCGCGGCTCGACGGGCCTCGCGGTCGAATCGACGGCGAACGATGAGTCCGGCACACGAGACCACGACGGCCTCAACGACCGCCACTATGAGGAGGTTGAGCACGAGGTTGTCCCAGAAGCTGCCGGTGTGAGGGGTGTGGACTCGAATGTGATGACGAGTGAAGTGATAGACGATCGCGTTGAGTGACGTCAAGAAGTCAAACAACAACAACGCGATCACCGGGAACCAGACCCAACCGCCCAGTCGGCGGTACAGCACGCGAGAGGCGACGAAGCGCGGCAGTGCGTGCGGGTCTTCGAGACGATCCGCGTCGGCGCGATCGTCGACGTCGGCGCGCGCCGTGTCGATGGTGCACGCGCCCGCGGCGACCGCCAGGTCGCGTACGCCATTGGCCGTGGCCACGTTCAGGATCAGATCGCTCGCGAAGGCGACCCCGAGTTGCTCGAGTCGACCGCGCGCGTCCTGATTGAACTTCAGTTCGTGATCCTCGCTCCCGGGCAGCACGATGAAACGGTGCCGAGGATTTGTCGTGAAGGCGGCGATCTTTTCACACAGCGCGGGTAGTGCTGCCAACGTCGCGTCAACGAACCGGACGAGGTCCGAGGTTGGTTCCGGATGAAAGAGGTTGCCCGCCACGACGACCACGGCGGCGTCATCGATGTCACCTAAGAGCTTCATCAGTTCCTGCACGGGACGGCTGTGCACGTCGGTTCTGGGCGAGAGTGAGAGATCGCTCACCACGTAAACGTGATGGCCAAAAGGAATCGGAAGCGTTTGACGCTCGATACAACCCACGGCGTCCAGTCTCGCAGAGAACGCTCCGTGCGACGCCGTTAGCCTGATTCAATAATGGAATCGGTCGACAGGAGCGAGAACTGGCGTTGGCGAGAGGGGTCCTCGGGAGCCGGGCCGGCCGTCATCTTCGACATCGACGGTGTGCTGGCCGACGCGGCCGGACGCCAGCACTACCTCGATTGGGGCGACTGGAAGAGTTTCTTCGACTCCTGCGGCGATGACCCGATCATCGAAGAGATTGAACGACTGCTCGAACTATTGGACTCATCGCTGAAGGTCGTGCTCTTGACCGGACGGCCGCGGCGGGTCCAACCGCACACGGTTGCCTGGCTCGAGCGCTACGGACTTCGCTGGGACCTCCTCATAATGCGAGAGTACGGCGACTACTCAGGCGTTGACGAGTTCAAGCGCGGCGCGCTGCGCGAGCTCGTGAACGAGGGTTTCGACATTCGTCTGGCCCTCGACGACGATCCGAAGAACCACGCGATGTACGTCAGCGAAGGTGTGCCCTGCATCTACATCCACTCCGGCTACTACCTCTGATTCGTTCAGCGGTAGCTGAAGTGCAACATCTCGAGTGCTTCGCGCCCGGCCCGTCGACCCGAGCCGATGCTCGCCGGGATACCCACGCCGTCGTAGGCGTTCCCGCACAGCGCCACGCCGAGCGGCGCGGCGGCAGCGCGGGCGTCGGAAACTATGGTCTCGTGCCCGACGTAGTACTGCGGGAGCGCGTTGGGCCATCGCTGCACGAGTGCGTCGTTCGGCGAAGTGAACGTGCCGAGAAGGACATTCAGTTCGTCGATGACTCGGGCGATCAATTGCTCGTCACCCATCTCGGTCCAACGGAGGTCGTCGATGCGCCCGACGTGCGCGCGCAGCAACACGTCGTCATCGCGTCGCAGGTGTGGCCACTTGCGATCGAGAAATGTGACGGCGGTCACCATCATCGAGCCGTCGCCCGACCACGCGGTACCGAGCGGCACGAGTATCCCGGTCCCGCTCGCGCTCAACTGGACCGCGTCGCGCGCGACGCTGAACGTGACCATTGCCGCACTCGCGCTCGGCACGTTGCCGAGTCGCGCCAACGCCGGGTCGTTTGCGCCGAGGAGGCGAGCGGTGACGGGCGCCGGCGTCGCCATGACGACCGAGTCGGCGGGCGTGGTGGTGGCGTGCGTGTCGATTTCCCAGGGATAGTTCCCCGAAGGCGTGCGTCGCAGCGCCGTCACCGCAACACCGGTTCGTATCACGACGCCGCGTTCGCGAAGATGTCGAGCGATTTCGATGGGCAGCGATCCGACACCGGCGAGCAGTGAGTAGAAAGTCGGTCCGGTGTTCGTCGTCGTCGACGGTCCCGGTGCGATCGGACCACTGGCACGCATCGCACGCATAAGTGAACCACCCTGGCGCGCCGCTTCCAACAACGCGGGAAAGACGGACTTGGCCGAGAGGTCATCGACGCGCCCGGCCTGGATGCCGCCCAACATCGGCTCGACGAATTGGTAACAGAGTTCTCGACCGAGCTTGGTTCGCACAATCTCACCGATGGTCGCGTCGTCGCCGATCTTCATACGCACGGGTGCGTGTTCGTCTCGTTGCGCGTCGAGTCGCGCCCGCCACGAGAGTCCACGGACGCTCTTCAACTGACCTGATGAAGTGGGTATTCCCAGCGCGAGTCCCGTGGGCAGTTCATCGAGTGCGCCGCGCAACCAGATCGACGCGCCACTCGCGTCGATCGATTCGAGTTGATCGTCACAACCAAGTTCGCGAACGAGATCGACCGCTTCGGGCCGTCGAGCGAGGAAGCCGTCGGCCCCCAGATCGATGGTTCGACCGGCGAAGTGCGTCGTCGCGAGTGATCCTCCGACGACGGCGCCGTCTTCGATGAGCTCGACTCGCGGCGTGCTGGCACTCGGTCCGTCGGCGCCGCCGGAGAGCTCCCACGCGGCACTCAGTCCGCTGATGCCGCCACCGACGACGACCATCGATTCGCGACTCACGAGACGCGATCCAGCACGACCTCCGCCAACAATGCCGTGAAGTGCGCGTCGTCGTTGAGTGACGCCGTTCGCACGAGGTTGAGCCCCACGTCACGAGCGACACCCTGTGCCTCGATGTCGATGTCGAAGAGCACTTCCAGATGGTCACTCACGAATCCAATCGGACACGACACGACGTCACTCACGCCGAGCGCGCGTTTGTCGCGCAAGACCTGCAAGATGTCTGGACCGATCCACGGGTCGGGCGTGCGCCCGGCCGACTGCCACGCGACGTCCCAACGTTCGACGCCGGCCAGTGCGGCGGCGCGCTCGGCACTTTCGCGCAGCTGTTCGGGGTAGGTATCGCCCGTCGCCAGGATCTTCTCGGGCAGTGAGTGGGCCGAGAAGATCACTTCGGTGGTTTCACGCCGTGAATCCGGGATCGTGGCGAGGGCGTCCTTCACACGGTCGGCGATGATCTCGAGGAATCCCGGGAACTGCCACCACGCGCCGATCTCGATGAAGGTGACGCGCTCTCCCAGCGCCTCTTTGGCGCGCGACATGTACTGGTCCGTCGACATTGAAGACGAGTGGGGTGCGAGGACGAGGCCCACGACGACGTCGAATCCTTCGGCACGAAACGATTCGGCGGTCGTCTCGAGGAGTGGTGGTTCGTACTTCGAGCCGAAGCGAACGTCGAAAGCGCCGGGCGCGCGCCGCTCGAGCGCCGCGGCGATGCCCGTCACTTGATCGTCGCTTCGCTGCGCGAGCGGCGACGTGCCGCCAATGGCGTTGTAGCGGCGCTGGAGATCGGCGAGCTGCTCGGGCGTGGGTACTCGGCCGTGTCGAATCCTGGTGTAGTAGGTCTCGACGTCGTCCGGCGTCGTCGGTGTGCCGTAGGCCATGACGAGCACGCCGGTCCTCATCCAACGCCCGCCGTTCCCTCGTCGTGCACGACGCGGACGACCGCTTCGAGCGTCGACGGATCGGTGGAGGGTAAGACGCCGTGGCCCAGGTTGAAGATGTGGCCCGCGTCGCGGCCCGCTCGAACCAGCACCTCGCGCGCGCCCTGCACGGCGGCGTCGACGCCGCCGAGACAACGCGCCGGATCGAGGTTGCCCTGGACGGGGCGACCGCCCACGCGACGGCGACCCTCGTCTAAATCCACGTGCCAGTCGATCCCCATCACCGAACTGTTCGCCGAACTCATGAGTCCGAGGAGTTCACCAGTGCCGACACCGAAAAGAATCGTAGGCACGCCGAGGTCGGCGACGCTCGCGAGCACCCGCTCGGTCGCGGGAAGCGCGAAGCGGCGGTATTCGTCACGCGTCAAAGCCCCGGCCCAGGAGTCGAAGAGTTGCACGGCGCGCGCACCGTGGGCGACCTGAGCCCGAAGGAACGAGACGGTGATCTCCGAGAGTCGCTCCAAGAGCCGGTCGAAGAGCAGCGGCTCGGTGTGCATCAAGGTCTTGATGCGCGCGAACTCTCGGGTGGGACCGCCTTCGACCAAATAGCTGGCGACCGTGAACGGCGCCCCGGCGAATCCGATGAGCGGCGTGTTCGTCGCTTCTAACTCCTTCACCACGAGGTCGACCGTTTGGGTCACGTGAGCGATGTCGACGTCGCTCAGATCGCGAAGCCTCTCTAAGTCCGCGGTGCTCGTGAAGGGCTCGGCGATCACGGGGCCTCGTCCCGGCACGACGTCGACACCGAAGCCAATGGCGTGATACGGCACGATGATGTCGCTGAAGAGGATCGCGGCGTCGACGCCGTAGCGNNCGGTACTCAGGGAGCGACCTACCGGCCTGGCGCATGAACCACACCGGGACGTGCGCCACGCTCTCAGCGCGACAGGCTCGAAGGAAAACTGGCTCGCTCACTTCACTCCTTCTTATCCATCACAATCTACGTGAACGGGCTCGCGAGTCAGTTTGAGCTGGCACTGCGTGAGTGCCCTAGACTTGATATTTCTCAATTTTGAGAAATGAAAAGAGGACACGATGGCCCACGAGCGAGAGATTAAAGAGGAACAGCTCTTCCTCGATCTCGCTCTCACGGCCCTTGATCACATGCGCGACGAGGCCCGGTCGCTCCGCGACAGTGCCGCCGTGGCGAACATGAGGGGCGCGGGCGACCTCGTCGAACGAGACGTCGTCATGGGTACGGCCCTGCACCGCCTGGACCAACTCGCGATCGGTGATCAACCACTCTTCTTTGGCCGGATTGACTACGCGCCGGATGAATCGGGTCGCGCCGACGAATACCACGTCGGCCGGCTGGCGGTCTCGGACGAGGAGTTGAATCCACTCGTGATCGACTGGCGCGCGCCGGTCGCCGAGGCGTTCTATCGCGCGACGGGCGTCGAACCGCTCGGCCTCGCGCGACGGCGTCACGTGGCCATTCACGGCCACGACGTGACGGGCGTCGAGGACGAATATTTCGCGGATGCCAATGGAGATCTCGCGTTGCCCGAGGACGACGTGCGCGCGGCGACCGAAGAGGGTCTCGTCGACGGTGGTCTCGCGCTCGGCGGGCCGGGGGCGCTGCTCGCCGCGTTGGGTCGAGCGCGCACCGGGCGGATGGGTGACATCGTCGCCACGATCCAGGGCGAGCAAGACCGCATCATTCGAAATCCGCTGGCCGGGGTCTTGTTGGTGCAGGGCGGTCCGGGAACCGGCAAGACGGCCGTGGCGTTGCACCGGGCGGCGTACCTTCTCTTCACACACCGCGCGACGCTCGAACGACAAGGCGTGCTCGTCGTCGGACCGAACCCACTCTTCTTGAACTACATCGAGAACGTCCTGCCATCGCTCGGCGAGTCCGGCGTGACGCTCTCGACGATCTCCGGTCTGGTGACGAACGTGGAGATTCGCGGACGCGACGCCGAACCGGTCGATGAGCTGAAGGGCGACCTGCGTATGGCGCGACTGCTCGCGCGCGCACTGCGCACACGTCAGCGACCCCTCAAAGAGGACGTCGAGATCCCGATTGGTCGAGCGATCGTCGTGTTGAAAGCGCGCTACACCCACGAGACGGTGGAGCGTGCCCGCCGTCGGCCCGGAAACCACAATCAACGCCGTTCGGCGGTCGGTCGCGAACTGGCGAACCGATTGGCGAACGAGTACTACGAACGTTTCGTTCGCGAGGGCGTCGACGAAATCAACGCCGTGGGGGAATTGGCCGATCTCATCCGCGCCACTCCGCAGTTCCAATGGTCGCTCGAGCGAATATGGCCGCGGCTCTCGGGTCAAGAACTTTTGCACGACCTCTTCGGCGCGCCGGCGTTGTTGCGCGCGGCCGGACAGGACTTCGTGAGCGACGAGGAGTTGGCGCTGTTGCACCGGGCGCGTTCGAGCTCGATCGATGAGGTCCGTTGGACGAAGGCCGACGCCGCCTTGATCGACGAGGCCCGCGTCTTGCTCGGACCACTGCGCCGTCCGCGCCCCATTGCCAAACCGGGCGACAACGGAATCCTGGAAGGAATCGACCTCGACGCCTACGCCGGTGATGTGCGCGCGGCCGCCCTTCGAGAGGCCCAACGAAACGCGCCCATTCTGAGCAACGAGCTCGACGAAGCGGAGTTCGTCACTTACGGTCACATCGTGATTGACGAGGCCCAGGACCTCTCGCCCATGGAACTTCGGGTCTTGAAGCGCCGCGACTTGACCGGTTCAATGACGATTGTTGGCGACATGGGTCAGGCCACCACGGCGTCATCGTCGGCGTCGTGGAATGCCGTGCTCGAGGTCCTCGAACCGCGACGTGAGCCCACTCGCGTTGACCTGACGGTCAGCTACCGCACGCCCGAAGAGGTCCTCGATTTCGCCGCGCCCACGCTGAGGGCCGCGGCGCCGGACTTGACGCCGCCGCGCCCGGTTCGTCGGGCCGGGCATTTGCCCAGCGTGGATCAGGTGAGTCGCGAAGAGTTCGTGGCGACCCTGGCCGAGGTCACCCGCCGAGAGGTCGATGCCGTCGCCCCCGGACGCGTCGCGGTCATCGTGACCGGCGAGCGGGTCGAAGAGGTCGTGACGATCCTTCGTTCGAAGGGACTCGACGCCATTGATCCCCGCGACCAGGAGTCCAGGGGACTGGGGGCCGATCTCATCGTGCTCTCGGCCCAAGGGGCCAATGGTCTGGAATTTGACGGCGTCGTCGTGGTCGAACCGAGTCAGATCGCCAGTCGCGGTGCTCGAGGCGCCTCGACAATCACGGCGCGAGGTCTACGGACTCTCTACGTCGCGATGACGCGCCCGACCCGACGGCTCGCAATCGTGGCCGTTGAGCCACTGCCCGAGACATTGCGTTGACCCAAATCGGCCAACCTGTCGCACCGGTGTCTCAATTTCCGCTAGAAATGTAGCCGTGAGTCAGGCGATTTCCCCCGATAGCCTGGCGAAGCAAGGGAAGATCGTCCACGATCGTCCGCCGATGTTGGCCATTGGCGTGATGATTTGGCTCGGCAGCGAGCTGATGTTCTTTTCCGGACTCTTCGCCGCATTGTTTACCATTCGCGCCCACCTGGCGTCGTGGCCTCCCGTCGGTACGCACCTGGACGTGTTGCAGTCGGGCATCTTCACGATCGTCTTGATCGCCTCGTCATTCACGATGCAGCGTGCCGTATGGCTCATCGAAAATCGTCGTCGCGCGGAGGCCCGAACGTGGGTGATCGCCACGATGATCATGGGCACGCTCTTCGTGTCCAACCAGGCCTACGAGTGGACGCATCTCGCGACGCGGTGGTACACCAACTCGTACGGCTCAATCTTCTTCATCACTACGGGTCTTCACGGTCTGCACGTGATCCTGGGCATCGTCGCAATGGCGTTCCTGCTCTTTCGCATGCGTGGCAGCGAAGGTGACCCCGGTGAGTTGTCCACCTTCCAGGGCGTCAGTTACTACTGGCACTTCGTCGACGTCGTATGGATCGGGCTGTACTCGGCCCTGTTCTTGCTGAAGTAGGAACTGGCGTGACGTCACCCCTCTTCAAGCGCTGCGCCGCACTTTCGATCGTGAGCCTCTTCGCCCTCGGACCGGTGCTGCTCTTTGCCGGCGGCGCTCAGGCGTCCTACAAGTTGACGCCGTACCAATCGTCGCGCAAGAACGCCGGTACGCCCAACTCGACGATGGTGAAGAAGAACAGCGACGGCGTCATCATCGCCTACGGCGACTCCTCGATCACCTACCGAGCGCCGTCGTCGGCGTTGGTCACGCTGGGCGCCGCGCTCTTCCAACAGAACTGCGCGTCGTGCCACGGAACCCAGGCCAACGGTGTCCCGGCGAACGGTACGTCCGGGGCCTACCCCGACCTCGTCGGGCTCGGGCCGGCGACGATCGACTTCTGGGTCGACTCGGGTCGCATGCCGGCGGCGAATCCCCGCTCCATCGAGGCCAACCGGCGCGTCCCGCGACTTACCCACGATCAGGCTCTCGCGGTATCGGCGTGGGTGAACTCGCTCTCGCCGAGCTTTCCTCTGATTCCCTACCCCCACTTGAAGAACGCGAACGTCGCCGACGGCGCCGCGCTCTTCGCGCTCAACTGCGCGTCGTGTCACACCATTGAAGGAGACGGCGACGCGCTCGCCTTGGGGACCTTCTCGCCATCGCTGCGCAAGATCCCCTCGATCGAGGTCGCCGAGGCGATTCGCACCGGCCCCGCCAATATGCCGCGATTCACGGGCAACCTCAGTGACGCGCAGGTCAATGACATCGTGAAGTACGTGACCACAGAGATCCAGCACCCGAACAACCCTGGTGGCTTCGGTCTGGGTGGTCTCGGACCAGTCGCTGAAGGTTTCGTCGGACTAGCCTTCGGTGTCGGCGTCCTGGCGCTCGTCGGATTCTGGGTGGGGGAACGCGATGACTGACGAACACCGCACGCCGGTCTCGTTGTCGGGACTACCCGCGAACGATCCACACCTGCAGCCCGCGGCTCGCAACCCTAAGTTGGTCGAGCGGGTCATCAGCGTCTGTTTTGTCGTGGGCACGTTATGCCTCGCCGGCTTTGGTGCGTGCTACTGGATCGACGCGCAGCCGTGGAAGTTGGGCGCGACCATGGGTGGCGGACTCTTGTTCCTCGGCGTCGGCATCGTTGCCTGGGGCAAGTACCTCATGCCGCGCGGACCGTTCGTCGAAGAGCGTCACACGCTCGCGAACTCCGAAGCCGATCGACAGGCCTTCGCGGCCGCCATCGTCGAACGCGGTGGTGGTGTCGTACAGCGTCGAAAGCTGCTCGGCGGATTGCTCGGCGGAGGAATGGGCATCTTCGGCGTCGTGGCCCTCTTCCCGTTGCTGCGCAGCCTCGGACCGCTGCCGAAGGACACGCTGCAACACACCGACTGGCGTTCCGGCTCCTACGTCGTGGACCAAAGCGGACGGCGCGTCGAAGTGGGCGACCTCGCCGTGGGATCGATCGAGACCGTGTTTCCCGAGGGTACCGAGAACTCGGACCGCGGCCAGGCCGTGGACCAGACGGTGTTGATTCGAGTCTCCAACGAGGCGTTCACGACCATGAAGGGTCGCGAGACCTGGGCACCGCACGGCTACGTCGCCTACTCCAAGGTCTGCACGCACCTGGGTTGTCCGGTCGGACTCTACGAGCAAGAACTGCAACTGTTGGTGTGCCCGTGTCACCAATCGATGTTCAACGTCACCAACGGGGCCGTGCCGCAGTTCGGTCCGGCGCCGCGACCATTGCCGCAACTGCCGCTCTACGTCGACTCCTCAGGGTACTTGCGCAGCCAGAGCGACTACCACGAAGCGGTCGGTCCGGGATTCTGGGAGCGTAAGTGAGCGACGTCATCAACACCAAGCGCTCGAAGCAACAGGCCCTCGGCCGCTACGGGCGCGTCGGCAAGACTCTGGACGAACTCGACGACCGTTTGGGCGTGGCGCGCGGCGGACGCACGTTCATGGACAAGATCTTCCCGGACCACTGGTCTTTCATGCTCGGCGAGATCGCGCTCTACTCGTTCCTGATCCTGTTGGTGACCGGCGTCTTCTTGACGCTGTACTTCATCCCGAGTTCGGCGATCGTGACCTATCACGGCAGTTACGCGCCCCTCGACGGGCAGAAGATGACCCAGGCATTCGCCTCGACGGTGAATCTCTCCTTCGCCGTACGCGGTGGTCTCTTGATGCGACAGATGCACCACTGGGCCTGCGACATCTTCGTCGGCGCGATCGTCATCCACATGGCGCGCGTCTTCTTCACCGGTGCCTTCCGCAAGCCGCGCGAACTGAACTGGATCGTCGGCTCGACGCTGTTGATCCTGGCGATCGTGAACGGCTTCCTCGGGTACTCGCTGCCCGACGACCTGGTCTCCGGGACCGGCATCCGCATCGCGTACTCGATCATCCTGTCGATCCCGTTGGTCGGCAGCTACTTGGCGTTCTGGGTATTCGGGGGCAACTTCCCGGGCACGACGATCATTCCGCGCTTCTTCATCCTGCACTGCTTGATCGTGCCGCTGATCATCATCGGACTCGTGAGTGCGCACCTCTTCTTGCTCGTGCGCCAAAAGCACACGCAGTTCCCCGGCAAGGGACGCACCGAGCAGAACGTCGTCGGCTCGCCGATGTTCCCGGTCTTCATGGCCAAGACGACCGGTTTCTTGTTCATCGTCGGCGGCATCACGGCGCTGCTCGGCGCCTTCGCCCAGGTCAATCCGATCTGGCAGTTCGGACCGTATGACGCGGCGCGAATCTCCTACGCCGTGCAACCGGACTGGTACATGGGTTTCCTCGACGGCGCGCTGCGAATATGGCCGTCGTGGTCGTTCCATAGTTGGGGCCATACGATTCCTTTCGAGGTGCTGATACCGGCCGTCGTCTTACCGGGTCTGATCTTCAACCTGGTCTTCGTCTGGCCGATCATCGAGCGCAAATTCACGAACGACAACGCGATTCACAACCTGCTCGATCGCCCGAGTAACCGACCCAAGCGCACCGCCGCCGGTGTCACGATGCTCAGTTTCCTCGGCATGCTCTTCATCGCGAGTTCGACCGACGTGCTCGCGAAGTTCTTCAACGTGTCGCTCAATGACGTCCTGGTCTCCATGCGCTACCTGACGGTCATCGTGCCGATCCTCGCGTTCCCGATCACCTATCGCATCTGCCACGAGATTCAGGCGCTGCACGGCGGCGGTCGACGTAAGACCCCGAACGTCGTCACGCGCTCTGAAGAGGGTGAGTACTCCGCCACGCCGTCGCCGCGCTACGTGGACGACGTGCCGAGTCATCTCGAAGCGACTCCGGTGCCCACGTACATCCACGAAGAGTCCGATGAGTCGGGCGACAGTGGCGTGCGCGTCGTCGATCGTTGAGCGGGTCGCGAATCGCGGTCTGAAGACGTAATCGCTACGAATCGCGGGAGCCACCACGCGCCGACGTCGTCCCCACGGGTGCCACGAACGTGCCGGTCGGAGGCGATTTCGTAAGTCCTCGTCGCGACTGCTATGCGTAACATGGGCAACGTGGCGACTTCGAGAGATCCCAACTGGCCCTCGGCCGCCACGCTGCTGAGTGACCGGCCGATCGAGGGCCGGCGCAATGTCGGTCTGATCGGCATCTCGACCTACGCCACGTCGGTCACCGCACGCTCCTCGAGGAGCACGCCGGCGGCCATCCGGGCCGCGCTCGAGCGCTATTCCACCTGGTCCTTCAGCGAGGCGCTCGACATCGCCGAATCCGTGGGGCTCGTGGATTTCGGTGACGTCGATTCCCCCGACGCCGAGGGTGGCACCGAGCGCGTGGCGGCGGCCATGTCGAGATGGGACCCGAGCATCGCGCTACGGCTGATTCTGGGCGGTGACAACGCGGCGACGTGGCACGCGCTTCGGGCGCTCAGCGGCGGTGACTATTCGAATATCGGACTGGTGACCCTCGACGCGCACCTCGACATGCGCGACGGCGTGTCGAACGGCTCTCCGGTGCGTCAACTTCTCGAAGAGGGGCTCGACGCTCATCACGTGGTGCAGGTTGGACTGGCCGACTTCTCCAACTCGCCGGCCTACGCGCGGCGCGCCCACGAGGCCGGTGTCACGGTGATCTCGCGCGACGTGTTGCACCACGAGCCGGTCGAAGAGGCGGCACGTCGAGCGGTCGCGATCGCGGGCGCCGGTGGACGCCGCGTCTACGTTGACATCGACATGGACGCCGCCGATCGGATGGCTGTGCCGGCCTGTCCCGCGGCCGCGCCCGGTGGCTTGAGCGCTGACGAGATGCGCCGATTCGTTCGGGCGGTTGCGGTCCAGCACGGCGTAATCGCCATCGACATCACCGAGATCGACGTAGAACGAGACAGCCCCGATCAGCGAACGGTTCGCCTCGCCGCGCTCCTGGTCCTCGAAACACTCGCGGGCGTGCGAAGGAGGTTGCAATGGCCGTAGAGATCGGCGTCGCGCCGATCACGCGCGCGCAGTTGATTTCGGTCGCCCGGAGTTTCGAGACGGTCACGCTCAGTGACGCCGTCCTCTCCCTTCTCGAAGACCAACGCGCGGCCATTGACGCACTCGTCGCGAGCGGAACCCCGGTCTACGGACTCTCGACTGGTTTCGGTTCGCTCGCGACGACGTTCATTTCGCCCGAGGAGCGACGTGACCTCCAACGTTCCCTGATCCGATCGCACGCCGCGGGCGTCGGAGCCGAGGTCGAGACCGAGGTCGTGCGCGCGATGATGGTCTCGCGCCTCACCAACCTCTGCAGTGGCGTCTCGGGCGTTCGCCCCTCGACGGCTGAGGCCTACGCCGCCCTCTTGAACGCGGGCATCACGCCGATCGTGCACGAGTTCGGCTCGCTCGGATGCTCGGGCGACCTCGCCCCGCTGGCGCACGTGGCCCTCGCGTTAATGGGTGAAGGCGACGTGCGCGACCGCGGTGGTCAGCGCCTCGGCGCGGCCGAGGCGCTACGCGTGAACGGTCTCACCCCGGTGGTCCTGGCCGAGAAGGAGGGACTGGCCCTCATCAACGGCACGGACGGGATGCTCGGACAGCTGATTCTCGCGCTCGCCGACGGTGAGGCGCTCATGCAACTCGTGGACGTCGCGGCCGCGATGTCGATCCAGGCACTGCGCGGCACCGACCAGGTCTTCCTCGCCGAGATCCACGCCCTGCGCCCGCACGCCGGTCAGTTGGTTAGCGCGTCGAACCTCCTGGCCCTGTTGGCCGACTCGGTGGTCGTCAGTTCGCACCTGGATGACCCCACGCAGGTCCAGGACGCGTATTCGTTGCGCTGCGCGCCGCAGGTTCACGGCGCCGCGCGCGATACCTTCGGTTTTGCCACGCACGTGGCCGATGTCGAACTCGCGTCGGCCATCGACAATCCGTCGGTTCTGGGCGACGGGTCACTGGCGTCCAACGGGAACTTCCACGGGGCGCCGGTCGGCTACGCGCTCGACTTCCTCGCCATCGTGGTGGCCGACGTCGCGTCGATGTCCGAACGTCGCACCGATCGGATGCTTGACGTGTCGCGTAGTTTCGGTCTGCCGCCGTTCCTCGCCGCGCAGGCGGGCGTTGACTCGGGCCTGATGATCGCCCAGTACGCGCAGGCGGCATTGGTCTCAGAGATGAAACGCTTGGCGACGCCCGCGAGCGTGGACTCGATACCGTCCTCGGGCATGCAAGAGGACCACGTGTCCATGGGATGGCACGCCGCGCGCAAGCTCCGCAAATCCCTGGAGGCCTTCGCTGACGTGATCGCCATCGAGTTGCTCAGCGCCGCACGCGCGCTCGCGATACGAGAACCGCTCACGGCGTCGCCGGCGACGGCCGCCGTGAGCCAGCGCGTGAACGCCGTCACGGGCGGCCCCGGTCACGACCGTTGGCTCTCTCCGGAGATCGCGGCGGTGGCCGAACTCGTGCGAAACGGTGAACTGTTGGACATCGCGCGTCGCTACGTGGCACTGTCGTAGTGATGAAGGGCGACTGACGTGGAAGGCGCGCGACCAGTTCGAGCGGCCCGGGGCTCGACGCTGTCGACCTTGGGTTGGGCGCAGGAGGGTGCGTTGCGCATGCTCCAGAACAACCTCGACCCGGAGGTCGCCGAACGACCGGACGACCTCGTCGTCTACGGCGGCACCGGGCGCGCGGCGCGAGACTGGCGCAGTTTCGACGCACTGGTGCGCACGCTGCGAACACTCAAGGGCGACGAGACGATGCTGGTGCAATCCGGTCGGCCGGTCGGCGTCTTCTCGACACACGAGTGGGCGCCACGGGTCCTGATCGCGAATTCGAATCTCGTCGGCGATTGGGCCACGTGGCCGGAGTTTCGTCGACTCGAAGCGCTCGGTCTCACGATGTACGGACAGATGACCGCGGGATCGTGGATCTATATCGGTACACAGGGCATCGTGCAGGGCACCTACGAGACCTTTTCGGCGGTCGCCGATCGGCACTTCGGTGGCACGCTCAAGGGCACGTTGACCCTGACCGGCGGCTGCGGGGGCATGGGCGGCGCCCAACCCCTCGCCGTCACCATGAACGACGGCGTCTGCCTGTGTGTCGACGTGGATCCGTCAAGGTTGCAGCGACGAGTCGACCAGCGCTACCTCGATGAGTGGACGGCCGATCTCGACGAAGCAGTCGCGCGCGTCGAAGGGGCCAAGCGCGCGAGCACCGCGCTCAGCGTCGGAGTCGTGGGCAACGCCGCGACGGTGTTCGTCGAACTCCTTCGCCGCGGCGTCGAAGTGGACATCGTGACCGACCAGACCTCGGCGCACGACCCGTTGAGCTACCTCCCCGAGGGCATCGATCTCGCCGACTGGCACGACTACGCCGAGAAGAAGCCCGAGGAGTTCACCGACCGCGCCCGCCAATCAATGGCGAAGCAGGTTGAGGCGATGGTGGGCTTCCAAGACCGGGGCGCGCAGGTCTTCGACTACGGCAACTCGATTCGCGGCGAAGCCCAACTCGGCGGGTACGAGCGGGCGTTTTCTTTTCCCGGTTTCGTGCCGGAGTATCTCCGACCGCTCTTTTGTAAAGGCAACGGACCGTTTCGGTGGGCGGCGTTGTCGGGTGACCCGCAGGACATCGCCCGAACCGATCAGGCGGTCCTCGATCTCTTCCCGGAGAATGACGCGTTGCGACGCTGGATCAAGAAGGCCCAGGACCGCGTGGCCTTCCAGGGCCTGCCGGCACGGATCTGCTGGCTCGGCTACGGCGAACGCGACCGGGCCGGTCTCGCGTTCAACGACCTGGTCGCGTCGGGCGAGTTGAAGGCGCCGATCGTCATCGGCCGTGATCACCTCGACAGTGGTTCGGTCGCGTCACCGTATCGCGAGACCGAGTCGATGCTCGACGGCTCCGACGCCATCGCCGACTGGCCGCTGCTCAACGCCCTGGTTAACACGGCGTCGGGGGCGACGTGGGTGTCGATTCACCACGGGGGCGGGGTTGGGATCGGTCGCTCGATCCATGCCGGTCAGGTGTGCGTCGCTGACGGGACGGAACTCTCGGCGCAGAAGCTGGCTAAGGTCCTCAGAAACGATCCCGGTATGGGGGTCATTCGCCACGTCGACGCCGGCTACGAGGTGGCCGAGAACACCGCCGAAGAGCGAGGCGTGCGCATTCCGATGCGCGAGGGGTAATGACGACGCGGCTCATCAAGAACATCGGTGAGCTGACGACGAACGATCCGACCCTCGGCGCCGGGACCGCCGGTCGACTCCACGACGCCGCGATGGTGATTGACGAGGACCGAGTTCTCTGGGTTGGGCCCAACGCGCAGGCGCCGGCCGCTGACGAGTCGATTGACGCGCAGGATTGCGCGGTCATTCCCGGCTTCGTCGACTCCCATACCCACTTGGTCTTCGCCGGTGAACGCTCCGATGAGTTCGAGGCGCGCATGAGCGGTACGCCCTATGACGGAGGCGGTATCGCGAGAACCGTCGCGTCGACGCGAGTAGCGTCAAGCGACGAACTGCGACGCTCGACCGCCCAGCGTCTGCGCGAACTTCGCGCCGGTGGGGTGACGACGGTCGAGATCAAGTCCGGCTACGCACTCAACGTCGACGGCGAGTCACGTTTGATCGACATCGCGAGTGAATTCAGCGACGAGGTGACGTTCCTCGGCGCTCACGTCGTGCCCGAGGAGTACGTGAAGGACCGCGAGGGCTACGTGAGCCTCGTGCGTGGCTCGATGCTCCAAGCCTGCGCACCGCACTCGAAGTGGGCCGACGTCTTTTGTGACCACGGCGCCTTCGACGTCGATGAGTCGCGCGCGATTCTGACGTCCGCGCGAGCCGCCGGTTTACAGCTCCGAGTGCACGGCAATCAACTGGGACGAACGGGCGGGGTCGCCCTCGCGGTCGAAATGGACGCCGCGAGCGTGGATCACTGCACGTTCCTCAGTGACGACGACGTCGATCAACTCAGTGCGTCAAATACGGTGGCTACATTGCTGCCGGGTGCGGATTTCTCGACGCGCGCGGACTATTCGTCGGCGCGGCGCCTGCGCGACCGTGGCGCCGTCGTCGCCCTCGCGACGGACTGCAACCCGGGCACGTCGTACGTGACGAGCATGGCGTTCGTGTTGGCGATTGCCGTGCGCGACATGCGCATGGATTTTGACGACGCGCTGTGGTCCGCCACGCGCGGGGGAGCGACCGCGCTCCGTCGTGGTGACGTTGGCCACTTGGGCCCCGGCGCCAGGGCCGACGTCGTGATCCTCGACGCCCCGCGCGCGGCGCATCTCGCGTATCGACCGGGTGCGCCACTCGTGCGTCAGGTGATCCTCGCGCGATGAGACGCGTCGTGGCTCGGTCTGGCGCCGGTGCGAGTGGCGATGTCTGAATCGCTCGTCGTGCGACCGATTGAGGATCGCGACTGGGACCGGGTCTTCGAGATTTTTCGCGCCGTCGTCGCCGAAGGTGAGACCTACGCGTACCCCGAGAGCCTCACCTCCGATGCCGCACGGGCGCTGTGGGTCGAAGGGCTCCCGGGAGAGAGCGTCGTGGCCCTGCGTGACGGTTCGATCCTCGGCACCGCCAAATTTGGTCCGAGTCGTCCGGCGAGAGGTTCGCACGTGGCGACGGCCAGTTTTATGGTCGCGTCCGCGGCGCGGGGATCGGGCGTTGGGCGGGCCCTGTGCGAGTACGCAATAACGTGGGCGAGGATCAGGGGCTACGCCGCAATGCAATTCAACGCGGTCGTGTCGACGAACGTCCACGCAATTGAGCTCTATCGAAAACTGGGTTTCGTCACGATCGGCACGGTCCCCGAGGCGTTCGATCACGCGAAGCTCGGACGAGTCGGGCTCGACATCATGTATCTGAAACTTTGACGCGATGGTCGTGGCGAGGGTGCTAACCCCAGCGCGGCAACGAATCGTCAACCCGTAAAGTGGATTCATGAGCACTCCCCTTGCCCCCACTGACTTGCCGACCACGCTCGGGACGCTGCGCGCGTCGAACTACGAGCCCAAGTCGGTTCGCGAAGAGATTCGCGCGAATCTCGAGCAGCGACTCGCCGACGGCCTACCGCTCACGTCGAACGTGCTCGGCTACGAGGACACCGTGTTGCCCCAACTCGAGACGGCGCTGTTGGCGGGACACGACATAATCCTGCTGGGTGAGCGTGGACAGGCGAAAACCCGGATGATTCGCTCGCTGGTCGAACTCCTCGACGAGTGGCTGCCAATCGTCGATGGTTCGGAGATCCGTGACGATCCATTCGCGCCGATCTCGGCCTACGCCATTGAACTGGTCGCACAGAAGGGCGACGATACGCCGGTCACGTGGGTTCACCGTTCGCAGCGCTTCGCGGAGAAGCTGGCGTCACCGGACACGTCGATGGCTGACCTCATTGGTGAGGTCGATCCCATCAAGGTCGCCGGCGGCCTCTTTCTGG
This sequence comes from Acidimicrobiaceae bacterium, assembly GCA_003155915.1. GTDB lineage: Bacteria > Actinomycetota > Acidimicrobiia > Acidimicrobiales > RAAP-2 > RAAP-2. The sequence goes on from PMFA01000010.1 coordinate 53,411, forward strand.
ATGACCCGAAGGCGCTCTCCTACGGACTCGTGCCCAAGTCCAATCGCGGTATCTTCGCCATCAATGAGTTGCCCGACCTCGCCGAACGGATCCAAGTCGGACTGCTCAACGTGTTGGAGGAGCGCGACGTGCAGATCCGTGGCCACCTCGTGCGCCTGGAGCTTGACGTCATGGTGGTCGCCACCGCGAACCCCGAGGACTACACCAATCGCGGCCGGCTCATCACGCCGTTGAAGGACCGCTTCGGTTCACAGATCCGCACCCACTACCCGTACGAGTTGACGACGGAGATCGCCATCATGCACCAAGAGGCGAAGCTGGCCATGGCCCCGGTGCCGATCACGGTTCCCTGGTTCATCGATGACATCGTCGCGCGCGTCAGCCACGTCGCGCGCAAGAGTCACGTGATCAGTCAGAGTTCGGGCGTGTCGGTGCGTCTCTCGATCGCGAACTACGAGATCGTCGTCGCCAACGCGTTACGTCGGACGTTGCGCACCCACGACGCCGCCGTCGTGCCGCGCGTGAGTGACTTGAGCGCCATGGTGCAATCGACCCAAGGCAAGATCGAGTTCGACACGATGGACGACAGCGACTCGGACCAGGTCATCGCGGCGCTGGTCTCGTTGGCCGTGCGCCAGTGCTTCGCCGAACACGTGTTGCTGGAAGAGGGACCCGCCATCGTCGAAGCCTTCAACACCGAGGCGTTGGTGCACACCGGTGACGACCTGCCCGATCGCGACTACCTCGCGGTCCTGGCCGCCATGCCGTCACTCGACGCACCGGCGCGGCGTGTCGCCGGTCCGAGCGCGAACGACGGTGAACTGGCCTCGGCGGTCGAATTCATCCTCGAGGGCCTCTATCTCACCAAGCGACTGGCGAAGGACGCGTCGGGCGCGCGGGCGCTCTATCGCTCGAGGAACCGTTAGTGCCCGTTCGCTACGGCTACCGCCGATTCGGCGATGACGACGACTTCAACGATCTGGACGTCGAAGAGATGCTGCGCATGCTGGCCGATGACTTCATGGAGAACGGCGACTTAGAAGAGGCGATGGACCGATTGCTTCGTGAGGGCTACACGACGGCCGACGGTGAACGCGTCGAAGGACTTCGCGACCTGCTCGAACAGGCGAGGGCGAAACGTCGCGAGCTCGAACAGCAGGCCGACCCCGACGGCGAGATGCAGCGCTATCGCGACTGGTTGGACGACATCGAGGCGACCGAGGACGCCGAGCTCGATGACTTGCTCGCCGAAGCCGAGGCCTCCGATGACGAACGACGCAAGGAGGTCACGCGCGGTCTCGTCGATCAGAAGAAGATGCAGCGTGACCTGATGAGTGAGCGCATCGGTGAGCGCCTCGGCGAGTATCAGGACTACGAGTTCGTATCGAGTGAAGCTCGCGAGCAGTTCGAGCAGCTCATGGCCGAGCTGGAACGCGACGTTCTCAACACGTACTTCGAGAAGAGCAAGGAGATGATGGGCCGACCCGACCCGGAAGAGTTGGCGCGCATGCGCGACATGATGGACGCGCTCTCCACGATGATCGAGCAGGATCGACGCGGGGAAGACCTCGATCCGACCTTCGATGAATTCATGGAGAAGTTCGGTGACTTCTTTCCCGGCGCGGAGAACCTCGAGGACGTGGTGCGCATGATGGCCGAACGTGCCGCCGCCGCCGAGGCGATGTTCAACTCCTTGTCACCCGATCAGCAGAGCGAGCTGCGTTCGATGTTCGCCGGGATGATGGAGAACATGGAACTCAACTTCTCACTCAACCGCCTGGTGTCGAACTTGCGCATGGCGACACCCGACATCGACTGGAGCCGCGCACACCGGATGCGTGGCGACGATGGCTCACCCTTCGCCGACGCGACCTCCGTCGCCGAGCAACTGGGCCAATTGAAGGGTCTGGAGGAGTTCCTCGGCCAGGCCAACGCCGCCCAGGGACTGCCGGAGGTCGACGTGGAGGCCGTTCGTCGCAACCTCGGTGATGACGCGGCGCGCCACGTCGTGCGCTTGCAAAAGGCCCTGCAGGGACTCAAGGATCAAGGTTTCGTCGATCGCCAGGGTCGCCAACTCCATCTCACACCGAAGGGGGTTCGACAGATCGGTCAACAGGCCCTTCGTGACCTCTTCGCCCAGCTTCGCGATTCGCCGACGCTCGGCATGCACCGCGTCGCGAGCGTGTCGCGCGGGGGAGACCGCGAGGAGACCTCCAAGCCCTGGCAGCCCGGTGAACCGTTCGCGTTGAACCTTCCCAAGACCCTGCGTAACGCCGTGCTGCGCCAAGGACCGGGTACGCCCGTGAAACTGCACGCCGATGACTTCGAGGTCGAGGAGTTCGAGTCGACGCGTCGCTCGGCCACCGTGTTCGCGATCGACCTCTCACTTTCGATGGCGATGCGGAGCAATCTCGTGCCGGCGAAGAAGATGGTGCTCGCCCTCACGTCACTCATTCGCTCGAAGTTCCCACGCGATTTCGTCGCCGTCGTCGGCTTTGGCGAGACGGCCCAGGAACTCAAGATCGAAGACGTCCCGGCTCTCACCATCGACTACGCCTACGGCACCAATCTCCAGCACGCCCTGGCCCTCAGTCGTCACCTCATGCGCAACGAACGAGGTGAGCGTCAGATCGTGGTCGTGACCGACGGCGAACCAACGGCCCATTTACTCGCCAACGGTGAGCCCTTCTTCGCTTGGCCGCCGGTGCGCGAAACCTTGGAAAAGACCATGGCCGAGGTCCTGCGCTGCACGAAGGCCGGTATCACGATCAACACCTTCGCCCTCGACATCGAGCGAAGCCAGTTTCCGTTCGTGGAACAGATCGCCAAGGTCAACGGGGGACGGCTCTTCTACACCGACGTGGACGACCTCGGCTCCTACGCTCTGGATGACTTCGTAAAGCACCGCCGCGCCGACTGAGGCGACTAACCCCTCCTGATCAGGTAATTACACATTTCCATTTGCTTTTTGTCACGTTTACCGTCACAATGACATGGTTGTAATTACATCAGTGGCCAGATCCACTGGGGGGAAGGATTTAAACGTGGAAATCGTGGAATTGATGAGCGGCATGGAAGATCGTGGATGGCAAGCACGGGCGAACTGCATGGGCGTCGATCCAGATCTCTTCTTCCCCGAGCGCGGCGCGTCGACCCGAGAAGCCAAAGAGGTCTGCCGCGGTTGTGTGGCGCGTGAGGACTGTCTCGAGTACGCCCTCGACAACGGTGAGAAGTTCGGTATATGGGGCGGCATGAGCGAACGAGAGCGTCGTCGGCTGAGACGCGCACGCGCCATCGAGCGTCGCGCGCAGGCCAGCTAGCTACAGCCGACTCTCAATCGTCTGGCCCTCACTCAGTCCGAGTTGGCTCCAGCGGTTGTGTTCTTGGGTTTCGAGCACCGCTCGCGGTACGAGTCCCACGAGTTCACAGTGGTCTATCTCGCCCCCTTCGGGAAGTAACGCCGCCACTTCGTCATAGACGAAGGACGGTCCCACGATCATCGGGTCGATCAGATTGCAACTGACCTGGGTGAACTCGCCCGCGCGAAATGCGAGCGAGCGAACCTCGTTGCGTCGAACGGCCTTGGCGAGCGCGCGGGTCTCGTCCCTCGAGACACCGGAGAGCCATATATTCCAGGCGACCAGAATCTCTCGTGCGCCCACCGCGACGGCGCCGAGTCTGGGTGACGCGCTGGCCGGCCCGAAGTCCGGGGCGAGGGCGTCAAAGGCCCGTTTTCGCACCTCGGGAAGCGTTCGTATGCCTCCCTTCAAGGGTCCGTAGAGGAACGTCGGAACGGCGAAGGTTTCGCTGATCCATAGGGCCGTGGCGTCGCGTAATTCGACCGCGCGAGCGGGTTCGTCTGGCCCCAACGCCACGAAGGGCACTACGTCGACGACGCCGAACCTGGGGTGAACGCCCTCGTGGATTCGTAGGTCGAGGCCCTCAAAGGATGCCCTGATGAGTTCGCGGACATCGTGGCTCAGCGCATCGCGATCGTTGATGAGGGTGAAGACCGCACGATTGTGGAACTGATCGGCGTGTAGGTCGCGCAATGAGATACCGGCCGTGGCGCGAAGGGTTTCGAGCAGATCGTGGTTGCGACCTTCGGAGATGTTGAGCACGCACTCGAACACGCGAAGGGCGCACTAGGAAGGGTCAGAGTTGAATACGCGCCGACGGCGACGTTCGCGAAGGATGCGACGACGCTCTCGTTCTGAGCAGCCGCCCCAGATACCGTGGTCCACGTGATTCTCGAGTGCGTATTCGAGGCACTGGCTCGCTACGGGACAGGTGGCGCAGATTCGTTGCGCAATGATCACCCCGACGCCATCTCGCGGGAAGAACGTTCCCGCTGGGTATTCGCGGCACTTACCATCTGCCATCCACTCGGTACTCATGCTCACCCCCTAGCCGGTCTCTCATTGCCACAGTAGCGACACTTTGTGTGACGAACTGATAACGAAAGGCTCTTTTGTTCACAAGCCGATGGTTACCATACTCCTCACAGACTGTTGTAAGCCCTTTCAAAGACAACGGCCCGAAGAACGCCCCAGAATCAGTCATTAGAATGGATGTTCGAATCAATCGCAACACCTAAAGGAGCACCGTGAGCCAGGTTCCAACCCCGGAGATCACCGAAGTCGTCGACCCGGTCGGTCACGTCCAGGTCATCTACCTCGGCCCCGTGGCGCCCCATTGGGAGTGCCGAATGGTCTTCGGCGACGAAGAGCAGATTCAGGCGTTCGTCGACCGCGTGGACGCCCGGTTGCGCTTCTTGCCGCCCCACGACCCCCAGTTCCGGCGTAACCGCGAGCGCGTGAACCGCGACGCCGAACGAGAGAACCTGCTCGTCGAATGGAACCTCGGGTACGAAGAAGAGTCCTAGGCCAGCGGCGAGTTCGTCACGCGTTCGTACCACGCGTGCGGATCACTGAGTTCGGGCGCACTGGGTAGTCCGTCCACGCGCAGTAGCGCGTCGAATACACGCAAAGTGTGTTCCTTCGCCAACGTCGCGACGAAGGCCGCCGCCTGATCGTGGTGCTCACCCTGCGTCGAGATTCCAAAGAGTGCCGCGGCGGCGTCCTCGCCGCGCGCGTCGCTGCGACGGTGTCGTCGGTAGGCCTCGACGAGCGCGGGGCGCGGTCCGAGTATCGCCTCAGTGATCTGGTGGGCGGCTGAATCGAAAAAGGCCAGTAAGACACTCGCGGCCGCGTTGATCGCGCGCGTGGCGTCAGACTCTTCTGGCATCTCGATACCCTCGAGGAGCGATTCAGGGTTCTCCATGATGCCCGCGATGTCTTCGGGATTGATCATCGACTGCAGGCGTGAGAGCAGGTCGCCCTGGGCCTTCGTCGACTCGCGAACCGTGTCGATCAAGAGTGCTCGCAGGGCGTCTCCGGTCCCGGGCTGGGTCAACACCAAGGACGCGAGGAACTCCTGGGCGAGGGCGAAGACATAGACCTCATCGCGTTCCAGCGACCACGCCTCGGCGAAGCTCGCGAGGTTGTTGACGACGATCTGGCGTTCGGCGTCGACCCGAGGCAGGGGCAGCGCGGCGAGTGACCACGCGCGCTCGCTGAAGTGACCGGCGACCGAGCCCATCTGGAAACCCGAGAAGAGTGGTCCGAGGGTGGCGGCCATCTGGGCCATCATCTGGTTGTCGCCGAGGTCGATGCCGTCACCGATGCTCGCTGAGCTCGCGACCATCGGTTCCATGAGCGGACGCCACTGGGTGAGGGCGGCGATCGTGAGCGCGGAGCGGTTCACCGCGACCACCGACGCGTCGATCGAGACACCGAGCAGTGAATCGACGTGGCGCGCGACGAGGGGTGCGAGCTCTTCGAGTCGTTGTCGTTCGATTGGCAGTGGATTGGGGTCACTGTCTTCACCGCGCGCGATGTTCAGCGCGAGCTGCGTCGCGGTCGTGAACCAGGCGTCGGGTCCCTGCTGGCCCAGCATGGAGAAGATGTCGCCGAACATGCCGCCGAAGGGATTGTCACTCATTGACACAATTTAAAGCGCGCAGGCGAGCGTCATGTCGGCGTGGTGAACGGTGGCGTTGCGCACGAACGAGACGTGGGCAACGCTGAAGGCGGGGGTCAGGTACAGAGCGGTGTCGAGCGCGTCAAAGGTCTCGGTCGGGGTACCGTTCAAGGCCGTGATTACGTCGCCCTTCTTAAGCTTCCACTGCGCCGGACTCTTGGGAATGACCCGAGAGACCGTCACTCCACCGCCCTGCGCGGTCAATCCGACGATGCCGAGGCTCGCGTGGCAGCCGCGGCCCGTCGCGACGATGTAGGCGATTCGTGCGACGAACTGAGCCGAATACCAGAGGTGGTCGGTCGAGAGGACCGCGACGACCTCGCCGTTCTGATTCACGGCGATGGCGTCGACGAAGCCGTTGAGATTGGCGTCGGATTTGGTCGAGAGATAACTGATCACGCCGGTCGCGTCGCTCTTGGGATCGCCGAGGATCGTATTGGCCCACGCGTACTGCGGCGGCGTCGTCGAACTCTTCAAAATGGGCGACACCGCGACGACCCATTTGCTCGCGGGCAACGGCGCGAAGCTCAAGGCGGGAACGTGGCGGCCGAGGCGCACGATCGAAAAGCCCATCACCTGGTCACGCCCGACCCAGTGAACGGGGAAGTTGACGTCACCCGGTGTCGAGCCGGTGATGAGCGCGTCGGCGGGAATCTGCGTGGTGGTGACCGCGAGGTTGTGGGGAAGCACCATCGCGGCCACGACGTCGACGTGGCCCGGCGTCGAGATCGAGAGGTCCACCGTGTCGGCCGCGGCCTTCTGAGAGTTCGATGGGAGTTGGCTGAGGGTCTGGGCGAGGTGCGGTGTCGCGGGGGGATTGCTCGATTGGGTGAGGTACAAAGCGACCGAGCCGACGACCAGGGCGACCGCCATGAGTGCGGCCACGGCCCGGGCCGCGCGCGACTTAATCGGCCAAATCTGATGGGTCCGGAGCTTCTCGAAACTCGGCAATTCACTCGGGTGGACCCACTCGCGCTCGCCCCTCGGCGGGGGCTTTGTACGGGCGCGTCGACGACGCCACCAATCCGCTAGTCCCCGACTCTCCACTCATTGCAGGCTAGTTACCACCAGTGTGCGTATTGGTGTCGCCCTAACCTAGAGAACCATGGCATTAGACGTCGCGCTCGACATCGGCACCTCGAACACGCGTCTCGCGACCACGGATCGCGGCGTCGTATTTGACGAACCGACGATGGTCGCGATCGACACCAACTCCGGGAGCGTTGTCGAGGTGGGTCACGGCGCGCTCGAGATGGTCGCTCGCACGCCGCGCCACGTCGTCGTCTTTCGACCGCTGGCCCAAGGTGCCACGGTCGACTTTGACGTGACCTCGCGCCTCATCGCCGGTCTGTTCGAACGGGCCGGCGTGTCCAAGATGAGCCGGGCCCGTGTGGTCATGAGCGTGCCGTCGCTGGCGACGTCCATCGAGCGACGGGCCCTGCGTCAGGCGGCCATCCAGGCGGGCGCGCGCGAGGCGACGCTGATCGAAGCGCCGATCGCGGCGGCGATCGGTGTCGGCCTGCCGGTTCAGGACCCCGTCGGTTCGGCCGTGACGGTCCTCGGTGCCGGGGCCAGCGAAGCGGCGATCATCTCGCTCGGTGGGATCGTCACGGGCAGTGCCCGACGACTGGGTGGCAACGACCTCGACGCGGCCATCGCGACGTCGTTGCGGATCCAACTCGGTGTCGTCGTCGCGCCGTCGGTAGTCGAGAGCTTGAAGTTCTCGCTCGCGTCAGCCCTCGGACGAACGAAGGGACGTTCTGAAGTCGTGCTGGCCCGCACGGTCGACCGTGGTGACCTCGTCGAAGTCGACGTCGATGCCGATCTCGTGAACGCCGCCGTCTCAGAAGTCGTGGCCACGACCGTACGAATGATCCAGGAGTGTCTCGGGGACGCGCCCCCGGACCTGTCCCAGGACGTCAGTGCTCGGGGACTGACGTTGGCCGGAGGTCACGCGCTCTTGAGCGACTTCGCTGAACTCATCGTCACGAACACCGGCGTGGAGGTCACGGTCGCCGAGGAACCCGAGACCGTGGTGATTCGTGGACTTCGACTCTGTCTCGAAGAGATGTCCACACTGCACTCGCTCTATCGCGACGCCGATCGTTAGTCGTCGTCTCGACCGAGTTGATTGACGGCCGCCCGAACCTGCCAGTCACGGTCCTCACTGGCGCGCGCCAGCGCCTCGTCGATGTCGGGTCCCTCGAAGTTCGAGAGTGCGACGATGGCGCGTCGGCGCACCGGTGGCTTGTCATTGAGTGCGGCGAGGATGGCCGGTCGAGCTCGGTCGTCGCCGATCGCGCCCAGTGCCGCGATCGCCGATTCGCGACACCGCGCGTCTTCGTGACTCGTCGCGATGACGCACATTTTCTCCACGGCACCAACGTAGAGGTGCTCGCCGAGCGCGAAGAGGGCGCCGTCGACGACGAGCGCGTCGTCGTCATCGAGACAGTGCACGAGCGCGGCGAAGACCGCGTCATCGTCGAAGGTCACGTGGGCGATCTGATTCAACGCCTCGCGCCGAACGTGAACGTCCGCGTCGCTCAAGGCGCTTCGCCAGTCGTCGGGGGTGGCGAGATTCTGGCGAACGCTGCCGCGAAGCGCCAGGACGCGGTGTCGAGGTACCGGGCTACGCAAATTGGTTCGTAAGACCTCGGCATAGTTCTCGCCCAACGCGAAGCCGGCTCGCAACAGCGTTTCGTCAATGCTCTCCGCTAGCGTTGATTCATCACCTTGCATGAACCCATCTCACCACCTGTCAAGCGGCGCCGCGGATCAACGGCGCTTTTAGTTGTCCTCGTTCTCATTCTCGTGGCCGTCGTGGGTCTCGACCGGTGGAACACGAACGAATTCGCCCTCACCCCGGGCAACGCGACACCGGTGGCGCCGCTCGTGAAGATCAAGGGCGTGGCGAGCGAAAAGCACCGCGGCAAGATCATGTTTACCGACGTGTATCTCTCATCGTTGAACGGGTGGCAATGGGTGCTCACGCACTTCGAGAGCCACGTGCAGTACGTCAGTTCGAACGAACTCGTCGAACCGGGCGTGCCGACGGGCGAACTCGGGGCCCAGGGATTCTTGGAGATGAGTGACTCGAAGCAGGCGGCCGAAGTCGCGGCCTTTGACGCCCTCGGCTGGAAGACGCCCGCCACGGCGACTGGTGCGGTCGTTACCGCGGTCGTCGCGCCGTCGCCGGCGCGACGCGCCGGTATTCAAGTGGCCGACGAAATCGTCGGGGTGAACGGAACGGCCGTTGGCTCGGACTGCGCGCTCATTCGAGCAATGCACTCGATACCAAGCGGATCGAGGGTCCACTTGTCGATCAAGCGCGCACGGATTTCGCTGAAGGGTTTGATCTCGTACCGCACGGTGTCATCGGTGACGATTACGAGCGCCAAACCTCCCAAGGGCTTCGGCTCCTCGGGATGTCCGGGAGTGACCGGCGCCGGCTCGTCCTACGTCGGTGTCGCCCTCGAAGACGGCTACTCGTACCACTTGCCCGCCCAAGTGAGTATCGATACGGCCAACATCGGCGGACCGTCAGCGGGCCTCGCGATGACACTGTCGTTGATCGACACAATGAGTCGCCAGTCCATCTCCGGGAACCAACCGATCGCGGCGACCGGCACGATCGACGTCTACGGCAACGTCGGTGACGTCGGCGGCGTCGCCGAGAAAACCGTCGCCGTGCAGCGCGCCGGCGCAAAGTACTTCTTCGTTCCCGAAGTCGAGGTCGCCACGGCGAAAGGGGCCGCACAACCGGGGCTCAAGATCATTGGCGTGACGACCCTCGCCCAGACGCTGCACGACCTTCGAGCACTCGGCGGAGCCGCCCCGCAACCCCTCACGCCGCCCCGTTAAGCCATTTTCCTCAAGGCCGACGCCGTAGTCTGGAAGGAATGGACGATCGCCGAATTCTCTCAAGCACGCGCCAATCGTCGGCCGAGATAGCCCGAATGAACTTCACGACCCTCAGAAAAGGGGGCTACGACCCCAACGAGGTTCGCATCCAGCTGGAGTCGATCGCGCGCGAGATGGGCCACCTCGAAGCCCGGATTCGCGAGCTCCAGGATCAGTTGAGCGAGGCCCAGCGCCGGGCCGCCAATCCGACCTTCGACGAAGCCACGTTGGCTGGGGCGTTAGGGGCCCAGAGCGCCGCGATCTTGCGCTCGGCCCACGAAGAGGCCGGACGAGTGACGGCCGAGGCCCAGGAGCGAAGCGCCCAAGTCCTCACCGAGACCCAGCAGCGCAGTTCGGCCCACCTCATCGAGGCCCAGGAGCGAGCCGCGGCGCTGATTGGCGAGGCCGAGAGCACCGCCGGTCAGATTGACCACGACGCCCGTCTGGCCGCGGAGCGACTCGTCGAGTCGGCGAAGGTGAACGGCGAAGCACTCGTCGAGGGAGCTCGCGAGCAGGGCCGCGCGATCGTCGAGCAGTCCTACGACGCGCGCAAGGCGGTCTTGAACGACCTCGCGGTGAAGCGCAAGGCGCTCCAGATCCAGATCGAACAGTTGCGCGCCGCGCGTGACGTTCTCGCCACGTTCGTCACTTCGGTGCAGGACCAAGTTGAAAATGTGCTCTCCGGAATCAACAACTCCGATGAAGTGGCTCGCAACGCGGCGCTCGAGGCCCTGCGACTTCGACCGAACATGCCCGAGCCGACCGAAGAAGAGGTCCTCGCCGGCACACCACTGCGAAAGGTCTCCGAGCCGACACTGCAAGAGGTGACCGAAGTGCCCGCCGCGACGAGAACACGCGCCCCTAGGGCCTCCAAAGAAGGGGTCGCCGTCGTTGCCGAGGTCACGGAAGTCTCGATGATCGGCGACGACGATTCGGGCAACGACGTCGTCAATGAGATCTTCGCACGACTTCGTAAGGCGACCCTCGAAGAGCGCGGCGCGGCCCCGGTGCCGAAGAAGGCCGCGCCGGCTCCGGCCAAAGCGGTGACGGCGACCGGCGAGCTTTTTGAACGCCGCGACGCCGCGATCGGGGAGTCTCTCGCGGTGCTGACGCGAAAGGTGAAGCGTGCCCTTCAAGACGACCAGAACATCATGCTCGAACGCCTCCGTGAGGTGAAGGCGATGATCACGACGGAACTCGAAGACGAACACGAGCAGCGCGCGCGTTACGCCGACGCCGCGATCGACGCCCTCACGGACGCCGCCGCCGCCGGCGTGCAGTTCGCGAAGGACGAGGCCGGCGTCAGCGGGGGGGCGGTTGAGAGCGCGGCGCTGAAGGACTGCGCGGCCGACCTGGCCGTGACGATCGTGTTGGCCCTGCGAAAGAGAATCCTCACCGACGGCAGTGGCGACGGATCCGATCGCGCGAACGCCGCCTACAAGGAGTGGCGCGGGGCGCGCGTCGAACGTCTCTGTACCGACGCCGCGCGACGAGCCTTTGAGATCGGTGTGGTGGACGCCTCGCAGGGTCGCCACGTACGGTTCTTCGTCGCGCCGAGTGACGCGCCGTGTGACGCGTGCGCGATGGACGCGGCGTCGGGAGGGCGGCTCGCCGGTCAGAGCTTCCCGAGCGGCTCGGCCTTCCCACCGCTGCACGCCGGTTGCGCCTGCGCCGTTATTCCTGTTTGAAAAACGACCTAGGCTTGTCGCGTGCGTAGTCCGACTGATATCCCGCCACGGGCGCGACGACTTGGTCGATTCTCTCGAAGATTCTGGATCGGCCTCGCTTTCGTCATCATCCTCATCGGGTTCTTGTCGCTGCGTAATCTCGCCGTGCTCTGGACCGACCAGATGTGGTTCTCCTCGGTCGGTCTCGGCAAGGTTTTCTCGACGCTCTTGATGGTGAAGGTCGGACTCGGCCTGACCTTCGGCGCGATTTTCTTCTTCATCATGTGGGGCAACTTGCTCCTCACGGACCGCTTCGGCGCGCGCGATCTCTCCTTTGACCCGGAAGACGAGGTCGTTCGTCGATTCCAGAACGTGGTTCGCCCGTACGCCAAGCGCATCTACGCCGCGATCGCGCTCGTCATGGGTCTGATCGCCGGACTGAACGCCACAGGTCAGTGGAACAAGTACCTGCTCTTTGCCAACAGCCAGCCCTTTCACGTCAAGGACCCACTGTTTCACAAGGACCTGAGCTTCTACATCTTCACGCTGCCCTTCGTGTCGTTCGTCGTGACCTGGCTTTTGGTCGCGCTGATCGTCGCGTTGATCGTCACGACCGGATTCCACTACCTCAACGGCGGGATCCGCGCGACGAGGGTGACGCCGCGGGTCTCGCCGCGCGTGAAGGCCCACCTTTCGGTGATCGGTGCGGGCATCGCGCTCATGAAGGCCGTGGGCTACGTCATCGCCAAATGGGAGTTGGTCAATTCGACGAACGGCTTCGTACAGGGCGCGGGCTACACCGACGTGCACGCCCGCATGCCCGCTCTCACGATCCTGTTCTTCCTCTCGATGGCTGCGGCGCTGATTTTGCTCGCGAACGTGCGTCTGCGCGGGTGGTCGTTGCCCGCGGTCGCGGTCGGGCTGTGGCTCTTCGTGGCCCTCGTGATCGGTGTGCTCTACCCAACGATCCTGCAGGCCCTTAAGGTCAGCCCGAATCAGGACTCGCTGGAAGCGCCGTACATTCAGCGCAACATCGAGGCCACCCGCGCCGCCTTCGGACTCGACAAAGTGAAGTACCAGAACTTCGCCGGTTCCACGACGATCTCCAAGGCCACGATCACCGCGGACACCGCGACCCTGAACAACATCCGGCTGTGGGACCCGGCGTCCAACATTGCGTTGGCCACGGTGACGCGCCGTCAGTCCATTCACGCGTACTACACGTTCTCAACGCTCGGGGTGGACCGCTATTTCATAAACGGGAAGCTCACGCCGGTCTTGATCGGCGCGCGTCAACTCAACACGGCGAATCTGCCGTCGCAGTCGTGGGTCAACCAGCACCTGCAATACACGCACGGAATCGGTGCGGCGGTCCTCGCGGCGAATGCCGTTGACTACACGACGGGCAATCCTGATTTCGTCGTCTCGAACGTTCCGCCGCAGTCCACCAATGGCATGCCCGTCCTCACTCAGCCGGATATCTACTTCGGCATTCACGATCCCGGTTGGGTTGTCGCCAATACCAAGCAACCGGAACTCGACTACCAGGTGAACTCGGGTAAGAACGCCGGTCAACCGGTCGAGACCCACTACGACAGCACTGGTGGCGTGCCGGTCGGAAGTATCTTCAGCCGCATGGCCCTGGCGCTTCGACTGGGCGACTTCAACTTCCTCATCTCGAACCAGATCTCGTCCAAGAGCCGCGTCCTCTTCGTGCGCGACGTGCAGCAGATGGCCCAAAAGGCCGCGCCGTTCCTCACCTTCGACTCGAATCCCTACGCCGTGATCGCCAACGGTGAGGTGCAGTACGTGCTCGACGGCTACACCACGACCGATCAGTACCCCTACAGCGAGAACGCGTCGAACCTGAACGTCAACTCGGGCGGGCTGCCCTACAGCTTCAACTACGTTCGCAACTCCGTCAAGGTCGTCGTCAACGCCTACAGCGGCGCCATGACCTTCTACGCGAACGACCCCAACGACCCGATCTTGAAGGCGTACCGCGCCGCCTTCCCGTCGATGTTTCACCCGATGAGCCAGATGCCCGAGGCCATTCGCACGCACCTGCGTTACCCGTCGAACATCTTCTCGGTCCAGGCCGCGACGCTCGGCAAGTACCACATCTCGAAGGCGAGTGCCTTCTTCGCGGCGTCGGACCGCTGGGAGATCTCGCCGACGACCGGTTCGGGCTCGCCGAAGCAGTCGCTCGCACTGACGACCGTCACGGACAACGCGGGCAATGTCGTGTCGTCGGCTCTCGCACCGATGAGTCCGACGTACCAGGTGGGATCCTTGCCGGAGGCGAATCACCAACAGCTCCTCGAGAACATCGCCTTCGTGCCCGCCGGGAATTCGTCGACCGTCCAGGGCCTCACGGCCTTCATGATCGCGACGAGCGATCCCTCGGACTACGGACAACTCCGCGTGTACGTCACGCCCCGCGGCACGTCGGTGACCGGACCGGTCCAGGCCGATTCAGAAATCCAACAGAATTCCGCGGCGTCCAAAATCATCTCCCTGCTTAACCAAAACGGCTCGGAAGTCCTCTTCGGCAACAACCTCATGGTGCCGCTGGATCAGAGCGTGCTGTATATCCGTCCTCTCTATCTGACCAGCACGTCGAACCCGTTGCCGCAATTGAAATACGTCATTGCCGTCTTCAACCAAGACGTGGCGATTGAACCGACTCTGTCCCAAGCACTCTCCCAGGTCTTTGGTGCCAACTTCTCCTCCGGAGGAACCACGCCGCCGAAGAACGGGGGAGGTTCGACGGCGTCCGGAAAGGCCGCGGCGGTCTATCTGAAACAGGCGGCCACGGACTGGCAAACGGCCGAAACGGATCTCAAGAATGGCGACCTCGGCGGCTACCAGTCTGAAGTGAACGCAATGGAACAACAGATCCAATTAGCCCAGAGCGCGTTGACCAAGAAGTAAGTCGGGCCCGGTAGTTTTCGTCGTCTTGATGTCGGCCCGAACGATGATGGTGCGGCCCGACGAATCACTGCGACCTCTGAGTAACTTCGTCATCACTCGTCAGTCAGGGACTGTAAACCGGGGCAGCGCAATCACAAGATGTGGATGACATTTTGCGATCATCTGACGCTGCGTCGTCACCCATTTTTGTATCGACATAGCCGCGATATAATGGAATCTGCATCGCGGGGTGGAGCAGTCTGGTAGCTCGTCGGGCTCATAACCCGAAGGTCGCAAGTTCAAATCTTGCCCCCGCCACGAAGATAATTGCAGGTTTGAGTCGGTGCGAAAGCACCGGCTCTTCTGCCTTGGAGGGCGTCACCATCTCAGTTTGGACACCGCGTAACTTCGATGTGGGCTGCTTGACCAATGTGGTGATTGCGGCACCGTCCGGAGAATGTTGTGCCTGGTGGGCGCCCGGCTGAGCACCACGTACATTTACAGATTGACAGACTGTTAGGTACCTGACAAACTAGTAAGGTGCCTAACAATGACAACCTCAATCTGGAAGCGGCCGGTTCATGGGCCAAGAAGTATTTTCTTGCGAGCCGGGCTTTCATGGAGTCCGTCCTTCGTCCGTACGATCTTGGAACCACCCAGTGGTACGTCCTCTACCTGCTTGCACATGACGAGCCGATAAACCAGCGAGAGCTGACACGCACGCTCGAAATTGAACGAGCGACACTCAGCGCCGTGATCAGTGCACTCGTGCGCAAAGGGTTCGTTGAACAAATATCCGACCCCGATGATCAGCGTCAGAAGGTGTTGCAGCTTACGCCCGCTGGCAGGAACTTATGGACGTCGCTTCCCGATCCTATTGGGCTGATTACCGCAGTCGCTTTTGCTGGAGTCGACGACGCAGAGATTGCGTTGACAAATCGAGTGCTTCGGGACGCTACTCAACGGCTCAATGACTACAAAAAAGAAAGAAAATCGATATGACAATTCTGGTAACTGGCGGTACTGGTCTCGTTGGATCGCGGCTCTTGAGACGATTCGTCGAAGCCGGTATTGATTGTCGTGGACTTGTGCGGTCCGGCAAGGAGCTTCCGGCTGGAGTTACGGCAGTCGAAGGAGACATACTCAGCCCCGACTCGCTGGTGGCGGCGGTTGAAGGTGTGACGGCAATCATTCATCTCGCCGCTCTGTTTCGCACAGGTGATGAAGCTGAGATATGGAGGGTTAATCTTGACGGCACTCGTAACCTGATCGCCGCGGTTAAGGAAGACGCTTCTGATGCTCGCTTTCTGTTGGCGAGCACCTCCAATGTCTACGATCCGGATATTTCGCATCCCGGGCGCGAGGATGACCAGGTCACTCCGACGCTTGCATATCCGGCAAGCAAAATCGAAGCGGAGAACGAACTTCGCAAAAGCGGACTGAATTGGAGCATCCTGAGGCTCCCATTTGTCTATGGCGACAAAGACGGGCACTTGGAGTCAGTTCCGGAGATGCTCGCCGGTATGAAGTGGCACCCCGCACAGAAGCTAAGCGTGCTGCACCACGCAGATATAGCCACGGCATTCGAACACGCGCTGACAGGAGCCATGGATGGTCTCGTGGTAAATATCGCCGATGAGGCACCGCTCACCATCTACGAAATCGCACAGATCGTTGGCTTTGCGTACGAGTCATCTTCAGAACCGCTTAGCAATCCATGGAAGGGCCATATGGACGTATCGCTTGCTCGTAGCCTCGGCTTCCAGCCAACGGTGTCGACCGTCTACCAAGCGATTCGCGAGGGCAGGCTCTAACCAGTTCTAGCTTGGTCGCAATATGGCCACAGACCAGTTGACGCCCATAGTCTCAGTGATCGGCGATCCAGAGTTCCAAAAACGCGGCGGGGGAGTGAACTGGTAGGCGATCGGCAAGATCGAGAAGATGATGATCGCCGGAGACGACGACGGATCGTGTCGTCGTCGCCAGCGCGATGAGGTAGTCGTCGTCAGGATCCGACGAGTGGACGGGGAGTGAAAGGTCAGGGTCGTCAACGATGCACCGGTGTCCGCTTGACTAAGTTCCAACTTCGTTCACCATTTTGTTGGTCCTGGTCACATCGGCGTTCGGGTTCAGTTCTGGCCACCCACATCGGTTCTGGGATCAACCTCAATTCATTGCGAGGGCCGGACGAAACATCAACATACAATTTGATCGTGACGATTGATAGCGACGAGGATCTTGAGGGTCTCATGCGCGCCGGACGCGTCGTTGCCAGCGCCCGTGATGCGATGGTGGCGGCCGTTGATCCTGGCATCACCACCGGTGAACTCGACGCGATTGGACGTGATATTTTTCGAAATTTCGGTGCACGTTCCGCCCCCAGATTGACCTACAACTTCCCTGGCTCCACCTGCATCAGTCTGAATAGTGAAGCGGCGCACGGCATTCCGTCTCTGACTCGGACGCTTCACCAGGGAGATCTGGTCAACATCGACGTCTCTGCCGAGTTGGACGGATATTGGGCCGACACCGGCGCGAGCACCCCTGTTGGCGAAGTATCGGCCTTGGCCGAGCGACTCTTGGGCGCGACTCGACTTGCTCAGCTTGAAGCCATGAATGCCGCCAGGGCCGGAGGCAAACTTAGGAACATTGGGCGAGCCGTGCAGCGTCGCGCACGTCAGAGTGGATTCTGCGTTATCAAGAATCTCTACGGCCATGGCATCGGCCGCGCACTGCACGAGGAGCCATCGGTGCCAAGCATTGATGACCATCAGCAACTGCGTTTATGGGAAGGATTGGTGCTGGCCGTCGAACCATTTTTCTCAGTCTCGGCCCACTACGTCATTGATGATGCAGACGGTTGGACTCTAAGAACTGATGACGAAAGTCTCGTCGCGCAGTTCGAACACACGATGGTTGTGACGAGTGGCGAGCCCCTCGTTCTGACCTACTAATGGCATCACTTCTCAACTGGGGCGAATTGCTGATCTGACGAGGCGCCATTAGGTTGCAGAAGTACTGCCTCGAGCCGCCGACGCCGTGAGCGCCAGATGGAGACACCTGCGAGTATTAGCCAATGGGCTACCCATGCAGGCAACGTCGAGCTTCACGCCTCCGTCGCGTCATCGCCGTTCCCATTGTGGCGGCATTATCTCTGTTGCCGGTGACTGGGACACTTGTGTCCTCTGCCGGCGCCAGCCAGAAGCCATTGACGCCACTTACGATCATTCACGTGCGCGGTTCCACGCTGGTCTACGTGTTGGCAACGACCGGGTGTGCGCAGCCATCATGCCTTCGACTTCTTCGGACCTCGGTGGATGCCACGTCATTCGCGTTGGCCACTCTGCCGCCGGTGCGGTCCTTGCACGGATCGCTCACGGGGACGATCGACAGCATTCAGTTCGCCAACGCCCGCGACGGCTACGCGATTGTGGGCGCGACAGGACCGACGTCTCTCTTTGTCACACTGAATGGCGCACGGACGTGGCACAGGGTCGTCGTTCAAAAGGGTGCGCGAACGCTCGGCCTCACCACGGCGACGAACGCGATATACGCGATCACGGGTGTTTGCTCGTCCAGCGACACGACCTGTGGCGACTATCACATCGCCCGATCTCCGCTCAGTGCCAATCGATGGACCGGTTGGAAAATGCCTATCGGCCATTCCGCGAAGACCGGGGTGTGGGGATTCCCCTATGTTCCGGCTGCCTACGGCAGCGAGGTATGGATCTCCGAGCAACCTCCCGGCCCCGCCGTCATCTTCTACTCCCGCGATAGCGGTCGATCGTTTCAGAAGCTCATTACCCCCGAACTGGGCAGTGTGAACGCCTGTGGATTGATCCCGGAGTCGGCCGTCGCTCTCTGGGCCGAATGTCCCACCGGAATGCAAGAGTCGTTCTTCTATTCCAAAAACGCGGGTACATCCTGGACTCAAATCCCGCAACAGCAATTCTTTGGGACCGGTGGCGGATTCTTTGATCCAGTTTCGGCCTCGCTCGGGTATCTCGACTACGGCGCGATGAGGCCTCTCGTTCGAATCACGACGTCTCCTCGGACGGCAACGAAGGTTGGTGTGCTGTCGTGTTCGAAGATCGATTCAAGTGTGAATGGCTTGATTTTCACCAACGCGCATGACGGTCTGGCGCTCTGTTCGCCAGGTGACGGTCAAAGCCTCGGCCGACTCGAAAGGACCATTAATGGCGGAAGGACGTGGCGGAGCGTTGCACTGCCGCTTAAATAGCGCGGCGCCTGGAACCAGAGAATCTCTGGGCGTGGCCCGACGTCGACGAGTACTTGCTGTTAGCAGAAGCATGCTCAATTGATTTCATTGGAGTTCTAGGGTTTCGAGTGATTAAAACCGGTTCGATGACGCTAGCTTCGACACTTTTCGAGACATAACCGATAGAAGTTGCCAGTGCAAGGTGGCATTCCTGTTGCGTCGGGCCTCCGAGAACCGAACGTCATGCGTCTTTCACAAAGACGTTTAGATGTGAAATGATAAGGCCATGCAACGCCATCGGCTCAATCGCGCACAGCGGACAGTAACGGTTGTTGCTCTCGGAATGGCTCTGTATTTCCTTGGTGTCTGGTTGACTGGGTTGGGCTCCCATCTGCCGTATGGCTCGGTGACTTTTACCAATCTGAACTCTGGGATCATCGTTGGAGGGCTCCATCCGTGGGTGCAACTCACAATCTGGCTCGTTCTAATTGCGACCTGGGCTGGATCATCCCTCGTATTACTAGGCAATTCTTTGCAAGCGTTACGTCAGGGCCCTTCGGTCGGGTACTGGTCTCAGACTCTCTCGCATCGTTGGCGGAAGCTTCATTCACGCCGCTGAGATGATCGGTGCGGCACTATTTTTCTTCGGGCACCTGTTCGGTCTTTATATTGCGGCAATAGCTATCGTGACCAACACTTGTTACATGATTATGGCCGCGTGGTTACTAGTCATCGGCGCGTTCGATCAAAGGACCGCATAGTCAATGCTCGCCGTATCTCTCAACAGTAACGTGTTCGGCCCGGACGTTCTCTGAAGTTGCCGGGCTCCTAGGGGCACGAAGTCACGGGGTCTCGTTGCGTTGGCGTGATGAAACGGCCAACGTGAATCCGTGAACTCAGCGTGCTTGAAATAGTGACCGGGGTGTGCGGACCGGTGAACGACAGGGGAGTGGAGTTAGGGACGTCGGGCTTTGCGTCCTAGGGCGTTGGCTATTCACGAGGTCCCGCCTTGCTCGCTTGAACTGTGCCAAGTCCTTCCCCGCGTTTGGCGTCACCGAAGCAATGGACCAAGCGCGATCAGTTGAGGGAAAGAAAAGGTGCGGCCACTGCCGCGCGTCGATCCGGCGAGGGTGCGTCAGCGCTGATAATCTCGCCGAAAGTGCTCATCGGGAGATCAGAGCATGGGCACGTGTCGAGGTCTGACGCGTCCAAAGAAAGGTCGAGTCCATGAGTATTCTTGGCAACCGCGTACTGCGACGAGAGGACCCCAAGTTCCTCACCGTGGGAGGGACCTACGTCGCCGATCTCGCACTTCCTGGTTCGGTCCACGTGACGTTCGTGCGATCGAGCATGGCGCACGCCAGGATCGTGTCGGTTGACTCGACGTACGCGCAAGCGATGCCCGGCGTTCTCGCCGTCTACACCAACGATGACCTTGGGTTGCCCAAATTCCCGACCATCATGGGCATGACCAATGAAGCAATGACCCCTCCGATGCTCGCGTCAGGAACGGTGCGATACGTGGGCGAACCGATCGCCGCCATCGTCGCTGAGTCGCGCGAGATCGCCGAAGACGCCTTGGAGCAGGTGGTGGTGGAGTACGAACCGCTCAAGGTCGTCATTGATCCAGTCAAAGCGAGAACCGATGAGGACTTGCTCTTCCCCGACGCTGGGACGAACACCTCCTTCTCACTCGACTTCGGTGGCGACGAGACGCTCTTCGACGACTGCGAGGTCGTGGTCGAACTGACACTGGCCAATCAGCGTGTCGCACCATGCCCACTCGAGGTTCGCTCCGCGGCCGCTCATATGAGCGAGGACGGACGCCTGGAATTCAACTCATCGACACAGGCCCCCCATGGCGTCCGTGACGCGCTCGCGACGTTCCTCGATCTGGAACCGGACCAGGTGCACGTCGTGACACCCGACGTCGGTGGCGGATTCGGCGCGAAGGGCGCGGTCTACCCCGAAGACATCGTCGTGGGATGGTGTGCGCAGAAGCTCGGCCGTCCGGTGCGCTGGACCGAGACGCGTTCGGAGAGCATGCTCGGATTGGGTCACGGCCGCGCCCAGGTCCAGCACGTACGAATCGGCGGGACGCGCGAGGGTGCCGTACTGGCTTATCGCATCGAAGTGCTGCAAGACACTGGCGCGTACGCCGGTTTTGGTGCGGTGCTTCCGTTCATGACGCGCATGATGACCTCGGGGCCGTACAAGATTCCCCGGGCCGAGTGCGCGAGCTATTCGGTGGTCACCAATTCGACGCCGACCACGGCGTATCGCGGGGCCGGCCGCCCCGAGGCCACGGCCGCCATCGAGCGGATCATGGACCTGTTCGCGCGCGAAATCGACATGGACCCCGCGGAGTTGCGCCGTCGCAATCTGATCGAGAAGGACGACTTTCCCTACACGACACCCGTGGACACGGTCTACGACGTCGGTGACTACCACCGCGCACTCGATCTGGCGCTCGAAGTGGCGGGCTACGACGACTTGCGCGCAGAGCAGGTCCGTCGGCGCACCGCGGGCGACGTTCGTCAGCTCGGCATCGGGCTGTCGTGCTACGTGGAGATCACGAACGGACTGCCCGATGGTGAGTTCGGCGCCGTCGAAGTTCGACCGGACGGCAAGGTGATCGTGCGCACGGGAACCTCGCCGCACGGTCAAGGGCACGTGACCGCGTGGTCGATGCTCGTTGCCGAGCAACTCGGCGTGGCGATCGAGGACATCGAAGTCATCCACGGTGACACCGACGTCGTGCCGCGAGGCGCCGGCACGATGGGCTCGCGATCGTTGCAGGTGGGCGGCGCTGCGGTCAATCAGGCCGCCGTGGACGTCGTCGAGAAGGCGAAGGACCTCGCGGCCGACCTCTTCGAAGCGGACCGCGACGACATCGTGCTCGACAAGGCGAACGGGCGCTTCCACGTGGTGGGTACGCCGGCGCTGTCGCGTAGTTGGGCCGAGCTCGCCGAGGCGGCGGCGAAGGACGGCACTGCGCTCTTCGCTGAGGTGGATCTCGCCTCGCCCGGTCCGACGTATCCCTTCGGTACCCACATCTCGGTCGTCGAAGTCGACACCGAGACCGGCAAGGTGAATGTGCTGCGACACATCGCGGTGGACGACGCCGGACGGATTATCAGCCCGCTCCTCGCCGAAGGCCAGGTGCACGGGGGTATCGCCCAGGGAGTCGCACAGGCTCTGCTCGAAGAGGTGGTCTATGACCTCGACGGCAATCCGCTGACGTCGACCCTGGCCGACTACTCGTTCATCTCGGCCGCCGAACTGCCGAGCTACGAGACCCGATTCACTGAGACCCCGACCCCGGTGAACGCCCTGGGCGCCAAGGGAATCGGCGAGTCCGGGACGATCGGATCGACACCCGCCGTGCACAACGCGGTCTGTGACGCGGTGGCGCACCTCGGGGTGCGCCATATTGATATGCCGACGACGCCAGTACGAGTGTGGAGCGCGATCAACGATGCGGTGACCGGCCACGGCACTGCCAAAGGGGGACGCTGAGATGCAGATCGATATCACGGTGAACGGGACGGCGGAGTCCCACGACGTGGAAGCGCGAACGCTGCTCGTGTACTACCTGCGCGACGCGGTCGGGCTGAAGGGCACCAACGTCGGTTGCGACACCACCTCGTGTGGTGCGTGCACGGTGCTGCTCAACGGCGAGTCGGTGAAGTCGTGCACGGTGCTCGCCGCGCAGGTCGCGGGCGAGGAGGTCACGACGATCGAGGGATTGGCCCTGGAGGACGGGCGGATGCACCCGGTCCAGCAGGCCTTCCAGGAGTGCCACGGGTTGCAGTGCGGCTACTGCACGCCGGGAATGGTGATGGCGATCACTTCGCTGCTGGCGGAGAACCCCGATCCGACCGAGGAGTACATCCGCCTTGGCCTCGAGGGAAACCTCTGTCGCTGCACCGGCTATCACAACATCGTGGCGGCGGCCCTCGCCGCCAGTCAGGCTCTGGAGATGCGCCAATGATCCCGGCCACCTTTGACTACGTGCGCGCCGGTTCGGTCGACGAAGTAATCGGACTACTCGGTGAGCACGGCGACGACGCCAAGCTCTTGGCGGGGGGCCACTCCCTCCTGCCGCTCATGAAACTCCGCTTGGCCCAGCCGGCGCTGCTCGTGGACATCGGGCGCCTACGCGAACTCAGCTACGTGACTGAGGAGGAGGACGTCATCGCGCTCGGCGCCCTCACCCGTCATCACGACATCGCCACGAGCCCCGTCACGCTCTCGAGCGTTCCCCTGCTCGCCCACGTGGCTGGCCAGATCGGCGACCTGCAGGTGCGACACCGCGGCACGATCGGAGGATCGATCTGCCACGGCGATCCGGCCTCGGACCTGGCGGCCGTGTTGTTGGCGCTCGGCGCCACGTTCGTCGCGCAGGGTCCGAACGGACGGCGAGAGATCGACGCCCAGGATTTTTTCGTCAGTTTCTTCGAGGTGGCGCTGAGGTCGGATGAACTGCTGGTCGAAATCCGAGTGCCGCGACCGCTGGACGCTCGCTGGGGATTCGAGAAGTTGACCAAGCGCGCACAGGACTGGGCGATCGTCGGTGCTGTGGCGGTTCGTTCGCGAAGCGGCGTCGGCGTGGGGTTGATCAACCTGGGACCGGTGCCGCTTCGCTCGAGCGCCGTCGAAGCAGCCGTCGTCGCGGGATCGAACGCGGCCGAGGCTGCGGCGTTCGCGGCCGAGGGTACCGAACCTTCGGCTGATTTCAACGGTTCGGTCGCGTACCGTCAGCACGTGGCCCGAGTGCTCGTTCGCCGCGCGCTCGAGAAGGCAGGCGTCTGATCGCCACAGCGCCTTTGCCCGTCGACTCTCCCGAACAGATGTCCGAGATATTGGCCGAGCACGGCTATTTGGCCGACGACTCGCTCGCGACCTCGCTGTTCTTAGCCCTGCGCATGGGCCGCCCCCTCTTGCTCGAAGGTGAAGCGGGGTCGGGCAAGACCGAGGTCGCCCACGTCCTCGCGCGTTGGAGCGGGGGAGAGCTCGTGCGCCTGCAGTGCTACGACGGCATTGACGCCTCCCAGGCGGTGTACGAATGGGACTACGCGCGCCAACTACTGCACCTTCGCGCGGCGGAGATGACCGGGGCCGGCACCGATCGCCCGGCCGAACTCGAACACTCGCTCTATTCCGAGGAGTACCTGGTGCGCCGACCGTTGCTACGCGCGATAGCGGGCGCGGCCGACGATGGGCCGGTGCCGATCTTGTTGATCGACGAGATCGATCGGGCCGACGACGAATTCGAGGCCTATCTTTTGGAGATCCTCTCGGACTTCACGGTGACCGTTCCCGAACTCGGCACGTTCCGAGCGCAGCGTCCGCCAGTGGTGATCTTGACGTCGAACCGCACCCGCGACGTGCACGACGCACTCAAGCGCCGTTGTCTCTACCACTGGGTGGATTACCCGAGTTTCGAGCGCGAGGTCGCGATCGTGCGCCTTCGCGTGCCCGAGGCCACCGAACCGATCGCTCGTGAGGTGTCCGCCGTCGTCGCGGAACTCCGCCGGCGTGATCTCTACAAGCCGCCCGGTGTCGCTGAGACGATCGACTGGGCCAAGTCGATCAGCGTGCTGGGCTCCAGCCATCTCGACGAGCGAACGGTGGAGCGCACCCTCGGCACCGTGATCAAGTACCGCGAGGACGCCGAGCGAGTGCGCGCGTCCGGACTCGCCGATCTGGTCAGCGGGGCCCTAAAGTACGGCACGTGAGCGCCACCGTCACCAACGACCTGGCCGCGCTCGCGACCGGGTTCTCGCGATCACTGCGCGCGTCGGGGCTCGACGTCGCGCCGAGCGCGTCCATTGACTTCGCCGAGGCCCTGGCGTTACTCGGGACCGAGCGACCGGAGCACGTCTTTTGGGCCGGCCACGCGTGCTTTTGTCGACGCGCGGAAGACGCCGAGCCGTACGCCGAAACCTTCAGGGCCTACTTCGGTCACGCCGCGCCGATCTTCCCGCGCGGACGACTGACGACGGTGCCGCCGGTTCCGGTGGCGCGGCGATCGGCGGTGAATGACGAGGACGAAACGAATCGAGACTCGCCCGAGGGCCCCGAGCAAGAGCGTCCACCGCTGTCCGTGGCCTACAGCGCGGTCGAGGTCCTGCGCACCAAGGATTTCTCCCTGTACTCCGAAGACGAACTCGCCGAGGCGGGACGGCTCATCGCGAGACTGCGACTGCGAGCGCCGATGCGCCGTGGCCGACGACTCGAAGCGGCCCGCGATTCGAGTCGCGGTGTGCTCGACGTGCGCCGCACGCTCCAGAGGGCGCTGACGAGCGGCGGTGATCCGGCGCGTCTCATGCGACGGGTGCGCGGCGCTCGAGAGCGAAGGGTGGTCCTCCTCCTCGACGTGTCCGGCTCCATGGGTTCCTACGCCCGGACGATGCTGCGATTCGCGCACGCGACGATCATCGCGCAACGAAGGGTCGAAGCCTTCACCCTGGGCACCCGGTGCACGCGTGTCACTCGACAACTGTCGTGGCGAGATCCCGACGCGGCATTGGCGCGCGTGGCGTCAGCGGCACCCGACCTCGAAGGAGGTACGCGCCTGGGTGAGTGCCTGTATCAGTTCAATGAGTCGTGGGGCCTCGGAGGAATCGCGCGCGGCGCGATCGTCGTGTTGATCTCGGACGGCTGGGACCGGGGCGACACGTCGGTGCTCGCTGCGCAGATGGCGCGACTCGCATACGTGGCCCACCGGGTGATCTGGGTCAATCCGCTCAAGGCCTCGCTTGGCTACGAGCCACTCGTACGCGGCATGGCGGCGGCGCTGCCCTTCACGGATGAGTTTCTATCGGGGAACTCGCTCGAAGCATTGGACGAGCTCGCACAGGTGATTTCGCGATGAAGGAGATCCTGTCCGCCATCGACGCGTGGCTCGCCGACGGCAAGCGAGTGGCGATCGCCCGGGTCATCGGGATCGAGGAGTCGGGTCCGCGCGAACCCGGAGCGGCGATGGCCGTCAACGAGGACGGCGAAGTGGCCGGGTCGGTTTCCGGTGGTTGCGTCGAGGGGGCGGTCGTCACCGAGGCGCTCGAGGTGTTGGCGAGTGGCGTGGCCCGACGGTGCACGTTCGGCTACTCCGACGACCAGGCCTTCGCGGTCGGACTGACCTGCGGAGGCACGGTGCACCTTTTGGTGGAGCCACTCGACTGGTGAGCGGGGAGATCTACCGGGAGCTTCGCGGCTCGATTCTTTCTCGAACGCCGGTCGGGCTTGTCTCGGTGACGGGCGTCGCCGACGCCGCTGGCGCTTCGACCGCGCTCGCGGCGAAACTCCTGGTTCGTTCGCAAGTCGCGACGTTGGGCACTTTGGGTGACCCCGAACTGGACCGCGTCGTCGCCCGTGACGCCGTGGCCATGCTCGAGCGCGGGGTCTCGGGAACCCGCCACTACGGCCCGCACGGCGAGGCGCGCCGCGAGGACATCGAAGTGTTCGTCGAGTCCTTCGTCTCGCCGCCGAAGTTGATCGTCTTTGGGGCCGTTGATTTCACGAGGGCGCTCGTCGAGATCGCCAGGGTGCTCGGCTTCGTGGTGACGGTCTGTGACGCGCGAGCCGTGTTCGCCACGCCCGCTCGTTTTCCCAGTGCCGACGAGGTCGTGGTGGACTGGCCGGACCGCTACCTGGAGCAGGTGGGATCGTCGCTTGGTCCTCGCGACGCGGTGTGCGTGTTGACGCACGACACCAAATTTGACGTGCCGGCCATCCTCGGCGCGCTCTCGACCGGCGTGGGCTACATCGGTGCGATGGGTTCGCGCCGCACGCACGCCCAGCGATGGGAGCGGTTGCTGGAGGCGGGCGCGGACGAGGGCGAACTTCGCGCGCGTCTCATGAGCCCGATCGGCCTAGACGTCGGCGCGCGCACGCCCGAAGAGACGGCGGTGTCGATCTGCGCCGAGATCATCGCCGTGCGCAGCGGTCGAGCGCAGCGCGCGATGGCGCCGTTGCGTGACGGAACGGGCCCGATCCATTAGACCGCGGTGACGCGATTGCCGCTGATTCGTGGCCGGTGTCCGTCGGTTCCCAAGGTGGAGCATTGACATGGAACTGCTCGTTAGGCTGCATCGATGTCCGTCGCCGCAGTGATCCTGGCCGCCGGGGGCGGTAGCCGCTTCAATCGTGGGGACCTCGCGGCGAGACCCGGCGAGAAACTCCTAAGAGTGGTGGAGGGCCGCGCGCTCGTGACCTGGGCGCTCGCGCCCGCGATCGACGCCCGACTCGACGAGGTGGTGGTCGTCGCCGGCGCCGCCGATCTGAAGGCCATCCTCCCCGAGTCGGTCACGCTGCTGCAGAACGATGAGTGGACGAGGGGCCAGGCGACGTCGCTTCGGATGGGTCTCGCGTGGTGCGCTTCACGGGGTCACCAGAGCGCGGTCATCGGTCTCGGCGACATGCCGGGACTGAGCGCAGAAGCCTGGCGCGCGGTGGCTGACGCTCCACTCGGCCCCATCGTCTTCGCGACCTACCGGGGGAAGCGCGCCCACCCGGTGCGCCTCGACGCCGAAATCTGGTCGTTGCTGCCTTCGGACGGGGACGAGGGCGCACGCGCGCTGGTTCGCCGACGTCCCGAACTCGCACGAGAAGTGGCCTGCCTCGGGGAGCCGACCGATATCGACACCCCCCAAGACCTGCAACGATGGAGTGGAGACCATGGAACTGAGCAATGAATTCGAAGTGGCCGTGCCCGTCGAGCGCGCGTGGGCCGTCCTGACCGACCTCGAGCGCATCGCTCCGTGCATGCCCGGCGCGCAACTGCGCGAAGTGCAAGGCGACGAGTATCGCGGATCCGTCAAGGTCAAGGTTGGACCGATCACCACGTCGTACGACGGAATCATCCGCATCAGTGAGCTTGACCATTCGGCGCACCTTGCGGTACTGAAGGCGGAAGGGCGTGAAACGCGCGGGCAGGGCAACGTCGCAGCCGAGATCACGGCGACGCTGGTACCCACCCCAACCGGCACGAGGGTTGTCGTGGCGACCGACCTCACTATCACCGGCAAGGTGGCGCAATTTGGTCGCGGTGTGCTCGCTGACGTCTCGGCCAAGCTGCTCGATCAGTTCGTGGCCAATCTCGAGTCGACGGTGTTGGTGCAAGAGGACGAGCACGGCCCGAAGAACGAAGAGTCCCCATCGGGCGCGGTCGCCAGTGACGCGGACACTCATCCGACGAGTGCCTCGAAATCAAAAGTGGCTACTAACGGCGTGCCGCCCGACGACTCCGAAAACAATGGTGAACAGGTCGCTTCAGCTGGAGTTCCCGATGGTTCGCAAGCTTCCTCCAGCGAATTCCGTCTGATCAACTCGGCACCGGCGGTGCCCGTTGATCTCGTCAATATCGCCGGGGGTTCACTGGCGCGTCGTGTCGTGAAACCTTTGGTCATCGGCGCTGTCGCGCTGGCAGTTGTCGTGCGCTTTATGCGCCGCCGCTCGTGATTGCCTCTCAGTAACTCGTGTAGGCCGCTCGTTCAGACTTCTTAATACCGCGCGCGTTCACTCAGCTCAGTGCCACGAGATCCAGGCCGTCCCAGTGTTCTCCACGAGGTGGCCCACGCCCGAATCGAAGCAGACGTAATGGAGGTTGCGTCGAATGAAGTGGGACGAGGAGATGGGCGTGGCGTAACCGCCGACGAACACTCCGGACGTAGCCGACGGATCACAGGGATGCCCGAGCACGGCGCTCGGCTTGATCACCACGAAGAGGGCTTCGATCTTTTCATCGTGCACGATCAGTAAACGGCGCTCGTTGGCCGTAAAAGGAAACGACAAGTTAGTGGTCGATGAAGAATCGGTGACAGGAATTTTCCTCGCCGCCCGAATGGTCGGTGCACCCATCAAGAGATGGCAGTCGGCGCCCTTGTTGAAGAAGTAGACCGGCACGGCTTCATTCGCGAACGCTTTGAATTTCAAGTGTTCGTCGAGATTGTCGTAGGAAGTATTGAACAAGGTGGGGCCGGACGTCACACGTATCTGTGACGCCCGACAGGCGTGGTATGAGTCGGGAGCCCCGGCGGGAGTGTTCGAGTGGGAAATCACCGCGTAGACGATTCCGTAGGACACGACGGCCACGATGGCGGCGCTGACCCAAATGGTCCACCTCTTCGACGACCTCATATCGACCCTTCACCTTCACCCGAGGTTATGCCTGAACACGTCAGTTCGTACGGAACTGGATTTCGTTCGACATCCCTCGGCGCCAAAAGTTAGTCTTGCCTCAGTGTGACAAGAGGAGGCGTTGTGCGGTACGACCTGGAATCAGATAAACGACTTGATCCGCGCATCAAGGCCATGCTCAGCTTGCTGCCGGGCATCGAAGCAACCGACGCCCAGAGCCGTGAACAGATGTTGGTCGAAGCCGCGTCACCCGAGGGCGTGGCGGCAAATGAGATGGTCGCCGGCTTCATGAACATGGGCGACAGCGAAGACGTGGCGCCGACGCAAGGTCTGCGATTCGCGAACGAGGACATTGTGTCCTCGCCGGACGGCAATACGATCAAATTGCAAATTATTCGTCCGGACAACGCCGAGACGTTGGCCTGCGTCTACTACATCCATGGCGGCGGGATGGCTTCGCTGTCGAGTTTCTTGGGCAACTACCGGGCTTGGGGGAGAATCATCGCGTCCAAGGGCGTCGTCGTGGTGATGGTCGAATTCCGTAACTCGGTGGTTCCATCGGAGGTACCCGAAGTGGCACCGTATCCGGCGGGATTGAACGACTGTGTCTCGGGGCTCAAGTGGACCGTGGCGAACGCGTCGAAATACGGAATCGATCCAGCGCGGATCATCGTCGGCGGTGAGAGCGGTGGTGGGAATCTGACCCTCGCCACCGGTCTCAAGTTGAAGCGCGACGGTGATCTCGCTCTCGTGAAGGGGCTCTACGCCCTTTGTCCCTATATCGCCGGGCGGTGGCCCGACGACCGCTATCCATCGACCGTCGAGAACAACGGAATCCTCCTGAACTTGCACGACAACCGCGGAGCGATGGGCTACGGCATCGAGGCCTTTGAGGCTGGCGACCCGTTGGCGTGGCCCGGTTTTGCGACCAAGCAAGACGTGAGCGGTTTCCCACCGACGGTAATCAGCGTGAATGAGTGCGACCCCCTTCGCGATGAGGGAATCGCTTTTTACCGATTGCTGCTTTCTTCAGGCGTGGCTGCTCGTGGTCGCACGGTGCTTGGAACCAGCCACGGTATCGAGATCTTCCCGCCCGTGTGCCCCGACATCAGCCACAGCACGGCAGAAGACATCGCGGCGTTCGCACGCGCGTAAGCACAGCTCAGTTCAGTTCCCAGCGAGACGACCGGCGCTCGCTCGGTGTTCAAATGCCTCGTCCGATATCAGGTAGCTATGTCCTCGCGGTCCAGAGAGACACGCCACGTGACCGTTCGTTCCCACACCCTGCGATCAGGGTCATCGCAATTCACCCGGGCGCAGTTCACGTGCTCGCCTGAGTGACTTTCGGCCCTAGCGCGCCAATGGAAGGTTGGCGATGATTGCTCTTGTAGGTACCTCGCGGACGGAGGCCGACAGATGTCCAGAACATTCGCCACAGTGTCGATCTCCGAGAAAAAGGAGATGTGACGATGAGCAAGTCAAAGTATGTGCGATTTTTCGATGAATTTGGTATCGAGGACGTTCCCTCAGTGGGAGGCAAGAACGCCTCTCTCGGCGAGATGTACCAAAAGCTCTCGACCCAGGGCGTACGCGTGCCGAACGGATTTGCGATCACCGCCGACGCCTACCGATACCTGCTCGAAGGGAGTGGCGCCGTCGCTGCGCTCCACGAGGCGCTCGATGGTCTTGTGGCGAGCGACGTGAAGGACCTGGCTCGGCGGGCCAAGCGAGCTCGTGAGATCGTGCTGGGCGCGGAGATCCCCGATGACTTAGCGGCGGAGATTCTCGTCGCGTACCGGCGTCTCAGCAACGAATACGGCGAGGACGTCAGTTTCGCCGTTCGATCGTCGGCGACCGCCGAAGACCTGCCGACCGCCAGTTTCGCCGGTCAACAAGAGACCTTCCTCAATGTTCATGGCGAAGAGAGTTTGCTTGACGCATGTAAGCGCTGCTTCGCGAGCCTGTTCACGGATCGCTCGATTCACTACCGTATCGACCAGGGGTTCGATCACTACAAGGTCGCCCTGTCGATCGGTGTCATGAAGATGGTGCGTTCCGACCTCGCGTCATCGGGCGTGATGTTCTCACTCGACACCGAGTCGGGCTTTCGAGATGTCGTGTTCATCACCGGCGCCTACGGCTTGGGTGAGAACGTGGTCCAGGGCGCCGTTGACCCTGACGAGTTCTACGTCCACAAGCCCACGCTCGCGTCCGGACACCGGGCCGTGCTGCGCCGGCTACTCGGCGACAAAGGAGTGAAGATGGTCTTCGCCGAGGGCGGGACGAAGACAACGGTTCGCAATATCCCCACGCCGAAGGCCGATCGGGCACGCTTCTGTCTCAGCGACGAAGAGGTTCTCGAACTCGCCGATAACGCGGTCGCGATTGAAGCGCACTACGGACGACCGATGGACATGGAGTGGGCCAAGGACGGGCTCGACGGCAAGCTTTATATCGTCCAGGCTCGGCCTGAGACCGTGGCCTCCCAACGACAGGCGTCACTGTTCGAGACCTACGTGCTCGACGGCGGCGGCGAAATCGTGATTGAGGGCCGATCCGTAGGAGAGAAGATCGCGACGGGGCGAGCCCGAGTCATCGACAGCGTGGCGCACCTTTCGGAGTTCCAACCGGGCGAAGTCCTCATCGCTGATTCGACGACCCCGGACTGGGAACCGGTAATGAAGACGGCCGCGGCCATCGTCACCAACCGAGGTGGCCGGACCTGCCACGCGGCAATCATCGCGCGAGAACTCGGCGTGCCAGCGGTCGTGGGAACCGGCGACGCGACCTCGACCATTAAGAGTGGAGAGGTCGTAACGGTCTCGTGTGCTGAGGGCGACAGCGGTCGGGTCTATCGCGGCGAAGTGGGATTCCACGTCGATCGCAGCGACGTCGGCGATCTTGCCCGACCCCACACCAAGATCATGATCAACCTCGGTAATCCCGATCTCGCCTTCAAGACGTCGTTCCTTCCGAACGACGGCGTGGGGCTCGCACGTATGGAATTCATCATCAGCGAATCGATCCGGGCTCATCCCTTGGCTCTGCTGCACCCCGAGAAGGTAAGCGACCCGCAGGTCCGGGCCGAACTCGCCGAGTTGACGAGGAACTACCCCGATGGTGAGCACTTCTTCGTCGAGCGCCTGTCCGAGGGGATTGGCACCATCGCCGCGGCGTTCTGGCCGAGGCCGGTCGTCGTTCGCATGTCGGACTTCAAGTCGAACGAGTACGCGAGCCTCTTGGGTGGAAGCGACTTCGAACCCACTGAGAACAATCCGATGATCGGTTTCCGCGGGGCGTCGCGCTACGCGCACCCCGCCTACGAAGAAGGTTTCGCGCTGGAGTGCCAAGCGATGTTGCGGGTCCGAAACGAGATGGGCCTCACGAACGTGGTCCTCATGATTCCTTTCGTTCGTAGGGTCACCGAGGCCGAAATGGTCTTGGCTCGGATGGCCGAACTGGGGCTGCGTCGCGGAGAGAATGGACTGCTGGTCTACGCCATGTGCGAGATCCCGAACAACGTCATCCTCATCGACCGTTTCGCGCAGCACTTCGACGGCTTCTCCATCGGCTCCAACGACCTCACCCAATTGACGCTGGGCGTCGATCGGGACAGCGAAATTGTCGCCTTTGACTACGACGAACGCGACGAAGGCGTGATGGAGATGATTCGCCTCGCGGTGGAGGGCTGTCGACGTAACGGCATTCACTCGGGACTGTGCGGTCAGGCCCCTTCGGACTATCCCGAGATGGCGGAGTACCTCGTCAGGTTGGGCATAGATTCGATGAGTCTCAACCCGGACACGGTCTTGAAGACGACGCAACAAGTCCTAGACATCGAAGCCGCTCTGCGACAACCCGTCGGGGCGTCCGTCTGACGTCGCCGCGGCCGGTGGAACGTCGACGGTTAATCGTGAGGTGAGTTTCTCACCACGCGGTCATCGTCCGTGCCACCCGCAGGAGCGGCTCGGGCACGGGCCGTGCCCCGCTGGCCACCACCTCGAGTGGTACGAGGTCCGCGCTGTTGTCACAGATGGCGACCAGCGTGGCGAACCGGTGAGCATGGACCGCTTCAACGGCGGTTACACCACAACGAGTTGCGAGAAGACGATCCGACGCCGTCGGAGGACCGCCCCGTTGGACGTGACCGAGCACGGTAAGACGTGTCTCGTATCCGGTACGTTGCGTGAGCTCTCTCGAGACCATTGAACCGGCCGATCCCTCGGGTGAGCCCAGGAACGCTCCGCCGAGGGCGCCTTCGGCGACGACGACCACCGACGAGGTCGATCCGGCGTCGTGGTGGCGCATGACGGCTTTAGCGAGTTCGTCAAAATCGGTCGGCAACTCGGGGAGACAGAGCGCGTCGGCGCCGCCGGCGATTCCCGTGCAGACCGCGAGCCATCCGACCGTTCTACCCATCACCTCGACGACCATCAGTCGGTCGTGGCTTTCGCCGGTCGTTTGGAGCCGGTCGACGGCCTCGACGGCGGTCGCGACGGCGGTGTCGAATCCAATGCAGTGACTGGTGCCCTCGACGTCGTTGTCGATCGTCTTCGCGATGCCCACGATGGGCACACCAAGTTCGGCCAGGTGGTTGGCCGAGTTGAGTGTGCCGTCACCGCCAATGACAATGAGTGCGTCAAGTTGGTGACGCTCTACCGTGCGTAGGACCGCGGCGACACCACCTTCGTGTTCGTGGGGGTGGAAACCAGCGGTGCGCAGTATGGTCCCTCCGCTTTGCAAGATGCCCTTCGTATCGGTCGTCGTCAGGGAGGAGGATTCGTCCTCGACGACACCGCGCCATCCGTGATGGAACCCAACGAAATCATCACCGTAGGACGAACCCGCGCGCACCGCGGCGCGAATCGCCGCGTTGAGACCCGCGCAGTCACCTCCACCAGTCAACAGGCCTATACGCATCGCACTCCTCTCAGAGCCGCCTTTATTAAGAGTGTCGTGAAAAGGGCGTCCGGTTGCTAGAGGCGAAGGTCCTGCGCGACGAACACTGAAGAAAAGGTCGAAAAAGTGAGCCCTTGGACCCTAGTGACACTCGATTGCGACAGGTGAAAATATTCGTAGGGAAGAGGTCGCGATGAACGATGTGAGCACTCGAGAAATAGAGACCGCCGAACCTGCCGGTTATCCCACGTCCTGGGAGTTCGACGGACTCTTGGCTGACGGCCAGGCGGTGCTCGTGCGACCGGTGAAACCGGGTGACGCGAAGGCGCTCGTCGGCCTGCACGTGCATCCTCAACCTGGAGCACCACCGCGAATTTACGCCACACATCCGTCACTCATGGCGAGCGAGATGTCCCATTTCACGACGGTGGATTACCGAGAACGCATGGCGTTCGTGGTACTGGCAGAGGACCGTGTGGTCGCGTTCGCGAGTTTTGATCGCTTGAGTAAGAGCGAGTCCGAGGCGCAGATCGCCTTCGTCGTTGATGACTCGTTCCAGCACCGTGGAATCGCCACACTGCTCTTCGAGAGTTTGGTGGCCTACGCGTACGCGATGGGAGTACAACGCTTCGTGGCGGCCGTGTTGGAGCAGAACGCAAACATGCTCAATATCTTGACGTCAACGGGACTTCGTTCGACGAACGTCAACCAAGAAGGAACGGTGCGGATCGAAATCGACCTGCGCCCGACGGCCAAATACCGAGAGCTGTGCGATGAGCGAGAGGCCAACGCCGAAGTCGCGAGTACTTCGGCAATATTGCGTCCGAAAACCGTCGCGGTCGTTGGGGCGGGACGGACGCGCGGAAGCGCGGGTCATGAGGTCGTTCGCTCGATTCTCGCTGGCGATTTCTCAGGGACCGTCTATCCGGTGAACCCTTCGGCACGTTCCATATGCGGCGTGAAGGCCTTCGCGACCCTTTCGTTGATCCCCGAGACCATCGACCTCGCCATCATCGCGGTGCCGGCCAATCGTGTGGCGGGCGTCCTCGAAGAGGCCGCCTCGGTAGGTGTGCGAGCGGTGACCGTTATTACCGCCGGGTTCGCTGAAACCGGTCGTTCGGGAGCGCAGGCCGAGACTGAATTGCTCAAGGTTGCCCGGCGACACGGGATGCGCATCGTCGGACCCAACTGCCTCGGTCTCGTGAACACTGACCCACAAGTGCGAATGAACGCCACGTTTACCGGCCTTGATCCGTTGCCGGGTCACCTCGCTCTCGTGTCACAGTCCGGTGCGGTGGGCATCGTTCTCGCCGAACAGGCCAGTGCCGCCGGTCTGGGATTGTCCAGTTTCGTCTCGGTTGGCAACAAGCTCGACGTGAGTTCGAACGACCTGCTCTGCTACTTTGAACGCGACGAGCGGACCTCGGTCATCGCGCTCTATCTAGAGTCGCTCGGCAATCCCCGGAAGTTCGCGCGAATCGCCCGCCGCGTCGGCGCGCGCAAACCAATCGTCGCGCTGAAGGCCGGTAGGACCACGGCTGGAGTTCGGGGTGCTCGATCGCACACGGCGGCTGCGGCGTCGCCCGACATCACGGTGACCGCATTGTTACAGAGCGCCGGGGTGATCAAAGTCGATCGCTTCGAGGAGTTGTTGGACGTGTCGGAGATCTTGTTGACCGGACGACTCCCCAGGGGTCGACGCATCGCGCTCGTGGGGAACTCCGGTGGTCCGTTGATCCTCGCGGCCGACGCGTGTGAGGCGGGCGGACTCGTGGTACCAGAGTTGGATGAGCCGACCACGGCGCAATTGAAAGATGCCCTCGTCGCCGCGGCGGCCTTCACGAATCCGGTCGATCTCACCGCAGACGGTACCGCCGCGAGCCTCGAAAAAGCGCTCGAAATCGTCCTCGACGATCCTTCTATTGACGCCGTGATCGTGGTGGTCACCGAAGTGGTCGCCCTAACCACGCGCGACGCGCGAGCGGCCATCGCCCAGGTGGCCAAGAAGCACGATAAGCCGGTCGTTGCGTGTCTTCTTGGTGCGTCAACGGTGAGTGTGTCCTACGGCGTCTCATTGGTCGGCGAGCTTCCTTCGCCCGAACGGGCCGCCGCCGCTCTCAATCACGTCTGTCGCTACGCCGAGTGGCGTCTGAACGATTCTTCTTCGAGCGACGACGTCGGACAGCTCGCCGATGACACCAAGGTCCGCGCCATTGTGGCGTCGCGACTGGAGAGCAACCCCGAGGGGGGCTGGCTCGAACTCGAGGACGCGGCGGCATTACTCGAAGCCTGTGGCGTGCCGGTGCTGGCCACTCGAGCCGCGAACAGTGCCGAAGAGGCCGTCGCGGTCGCCGAGGAAATTGGTTTCCCGGTCGTGCTGAAGGCACGTTCCGGTTCACTCGTTCACAAATCGGACGTCGGGGGTGTTGTCCTGGGACTCGCGAGTGCCGAAGCTGTCCGCGAAGCGTATGCGGCGATGTCCAATCGGCTGGGTGAGCACATGGGTGGAGCCGTGCTCCAACCAATGACGCCAACTGGGGTTGAGGCAATTATCGGAATCGCCGTCGATCCCGATTTCGGCCCTGTCGTGATGGCCGGACTGGGCGGCGTGATGACTGATTTGCTCGGTGATCACGCATTCGCCGTTCCGCCGTTCAACCCGGGGACCGCCGAGGCAATGGTTCGGTCGCTTCGGGCCGCGCCATTGCTCGACGGCTATCGCGGCTCGGCTAAGGTCGATCGAGACGCTCTCATCTCGGTGCTCGAGTCGATTGCGAAGGTCGCTGAATTCGTTCCCGAGTTGGTGGAACTCGACCTCAACCCCGTCGTCGTTACCGCGAGCGGCGCGCTCGTCGTTGACTGCAAGGCACGTCTGGCCCCCGGACGAAATGGCCCAGGTCCGCTGTTTCGCGCGATGCGCTCAACGACTCGAGGCTGATCAGTTCGGACGTCGTTTTACTCGTTGTCACGTTCCGTACGCTCGTCGGTGGAGATCGTAGTGACGGTAAGCTTCGGAGCGTCGAATCCCCATCGTCTGCAGAAAAGGGTGCGCTAGATCTGCTCGGGAACCATTTCAATGGCCCCGCACGGGCATTCGCTCACGCATATGCCGCAGCCCTTACAGAAGTCGTAGTTGAACTCGTAGCGTTGAGTCCCGCCAAGTTTGATCACCGCGTTGTCGGGACACACCCCATAACAGTTGTCACATTCGAAGCAGTTGCCACAGGAAAGACAGCGACGGGCCTCGAACAGGGCGTTCTCCTCGTTGAGACCGCCGACGATCTCTTCGAAATTGTTCTGGCGTCGAGCGATCTCAAGTTCGGGACGGCGCGTACGCTCCGCGTCGGAGTAGTACCAGGTGTTGAGGTGATCGAACGTAGCCAATTCGTGTCGTGGCGAGTCGAGCAGTTCATGACCCGCGAGGTAGGCGTCGATACCGTGGGCGGCCCGCTTGCCGTGGCCGATGGCAATCGTCGCGGTTCGTTCTGAGGGCACCGCGTCGCCTCCGGCGAAGACGCCGTCGCTCGTCGCGCTCATAGAAGTCGAGACGCCGACGACGCCATCGTCAATGGCGATGTCCGCGACGTGTTCCAAAAGAGAGAGGTCGCTGTCCTGGCCCAAAGCGAGGACGACGGCGTCCGCGCCCAGTTCTTCGAACTCACCAGTGGGTACGGGGAATCCTTCGTCGTTGAGGCGCATCTTCTCGATCGTCAAGTGGTCACCCTCGAAGTTGCTGATGGTCGAGAGCCAACGCACGGTAATGCCCTCTTTGAGCGCCTCTTCGAGTTCCACGTCATGGGCGGGCATCTGTTCGCGGCTTCTGCGATAGACAATGACCGCGTCGGTCGCATCCAAACGACGAGCGGTGCGTGCCGCATCCA
Organism: Acidimicrobiaceae bacterium; assembly: GCA_003155915.1. Lineage (GTDB taxonomy): Bacteria > Actinomycetota > Acidimicrobiia > Acidimicrobiales > RAAP-2 > RAAP-2. Next base: position 91,075 of record PMFA01000010.1, read on the forward strand.
ACGCCGTGTCACCGCCGCCGTAGACCACGACTCGGCGCCCGAGCAGGGGAACGTTGTCGTCGGCGACTTGGTGAAGATAGGAGACGGCATCGAGAATTCGCGCGGAGTCGCCCGAGGGGATCGCCACGCGGCGAGCCAACTGGGCGCCGACGCCGAGGAACACGGCGTCGAAGCCGCCCTCGCGTCGCTCGCGTTCGATGTCGTGCACGGTGTGGTTGAGTCGCACGTCCACGCCGAGATCGATGATGCGGTTGATCTCGGCGTCCAGCACGTCGCGAGGGAGTCGGTACGCGGGGATGCCGTAGCGCATCATGCCGCCGAGTTTCTCGCTCGCGTCAACCAGGTGGACTTGGTGGCCGAGTTGCCGGAGATGGTAGGCGACGCTTAAACCTGACGGTCCCGCGCCGACGACGAGCACGCGCTTGCCGGTGTCAACGCCGGGCGAGGGCAACGCCCATCCGCGTTCAATCGCGAGGTCGCCGAGGAACCGCTCGATGGCATTGATCCCAACAGCCTCATCGACTTGCACGCGATTGCACGCCGTTTCACACGGGTGGTAGCAGATCCGACCCATGACGGCGGGAAATGGATTGTCCACCACGAGCTGGCGCCAGGCGGTCTCGTAGGCACCGGACTCGGCGTGGTAGAGCCACTGTTGGATGTTCTCCCCGGCGGGGCACGCGTCGTTGCACGGGGGGAGTCGATCAATGTACACCGGTCGCTCGACGCGCCACGAACCGGTGCGATTGGCGTGGCTCGAACCGACTTCGAGCGTTATCGCGAAGGGAAGTTCCGTCATGCTGACACCTCTCGAGTTATTTCGGCGGGCGCGTCTTCGGCCAAGAGTCCGTAGAGCGCGATGTTCTGATCAGCCATCGCTTGGATTCGAGCAACGATGTCGGGCCGTCCGGATCCCGCGAAGAGATGGCGAAAGCGCTTCTGAATCGAGAGATACGATTCGACGCTCGTGCGATGACGGATCTTTGAGACGCCGGTGACGACACCGTTCTCGGCTTCGAATACCGGGAAGAGACCGGTCTCCTGAGCGAGGCGAGCGACCTTGATCGTGTCGCACGAGGCCGATCCCCAACCGAGCGGGCAGGGCACGAGAATATGCAGGTAACGCGCGCCGTGCAGTTGCATTGCGTGTTCGACCTTGTTCTCCAGATCGTGCAAGTCTGCGACCGTCGCGGTCGCGACGTAGGAGATGCCGTGCGCCATGGCCAGACGCGGCATGTCCTTTCCCTGACCGAACACGTTGCCCGGTTCGGGTCCGACCGCCTCGGTGGTCGCCGTGCGCGCCGCTGGCGGCGTGGCGCCTGAACGCTGCACGCCGGTGTTCATGTACGCCTCATTGTCGTAGCAGATGAAGAGGACATCGTCATTGCGTTCGAACATGCCCGAGAGGCACCCGAATCCAATGTCGACGGTCCCTCCGTCGCCCGCCTGCGCGACGACGCGAACGTCGTTCATGCCCTTGACCTTCATGGCGGCCGCGACGCCGGTGGCGACGGCCGGCGCGTTCCCGAACAGGGAGTGAAGCCAGGCGATGCGCCACGACGTCTCGGGGTAGGGCGTCGAGAAAACCTCGAGACATCCCGTGGCGTTCACTGCGATGAGTTGACCACCCGTAGCGCGCATCGCCGCGTCGAGTGCGTAGCGTGCGCCGAGCGCCTCACCGCACCCCTGGCACGCCCGATGTCCGGAATCGAGTGAATCGAATCGTTGCGGATCGGACTGGACCGTTCGATCACTGACTTCCAGCAGACGATTGCCCACGGCAAAACTTCCGACTTGATAAAAGTGAACGGGTTGTCGAGTCATGATGATCATCCGATCCTGGAGGCGACGGTGCCGAGGTCCGAGAGGACGTTCTCGGCGGACGGCCCGCTTCGACGCTGCGTATCAATCCGGGCGCGCTCGGACTCGACGATGTCGAGGTCAAGGTCCAAGAAGGTGACCGAATCTAGCCGACCATGAACAGCGTCATCGAGGATTGCTTCAAGGGAATGCTGCGTGATCGCGCGACCACCCAGACCAGCGACGACGGAGTGAAGCGAAATCGTGGCGTCGTGCGTGGCTGAGGCGACGTCGGCCGAGAGCACACCACCGTAGCCCACGCTGAAGGCCTTTTCGATGACGATCACCCGTTGGGCGTTCGCGAGCGCGCGTCGCACTTCGTCAAAGGGGAACGGCCGAAACGTGGTGATGCCAACGACCCCCACCCGGTCGCCCAGAGCACGACGCTGATCGACGGCATCTTTGATCGTGCCGAGAACCGAACCCAGCGCGACGACGATGGTGGTGGCGTCGTTCGTCTCATACGAGTGGATTAGCCCGCCGCTTTCGCGACCGAACGTTGAAGCGAACTGTGACGCGAGTACGGGAATCAAATCGAGGGCATCAAGTTGACGCAGGTGCGAGAGGTACCGAACTTCGGTGAAGGCTTCGGGTCCCACCATTGCGCCAATGGAGATTGGGTGAGCGGGATCGAGCACTTGACGTGGCTCGTAGCTCGGCAGGAATGCGTCGACGTCGCGTTGATCGGGCACGTCGATGCCTTCGACGGCGTGCGTCAGGATGAAGCCGTCCATGCAGACCATGACCGGTAGCGAGAGTTCCTCGGCCAAGCGGAACGCGAGAACGTGCAGGTCCGCGGCCTCCTGGTTGGTCTCGGCGAAGAGCTGAATCCAGCCGGCGTCGCGAGCGGCCATCGCGTCGCTGTGATCGTTCCAAATATTGATGGGAGCTCCGATCGCACGGTTGGCCAGCGTCATCACGATTGGCAGTCCGAGGCCGGCGGCGTTGTAGACCGCCTCCATCATGAACAGCAGCCCTTGGCTGGCCGTCGCGGTGTAGGCCCTCGCGCCGGCCGCGGACGCGCCGATCGACACCGACATGGCCGCGAACTCCGACTCGACGTTGATGAACTCGCACGGCGAGAGCTGTCCCGCCTTTACCATCTCGCCAATCGCTTCGATTATGTGCGTCTGGGGGGAGATGGGATACGCGCAGACCACCTCGGGTCGACAGCGCGCGACGGTTTCGGCAACCCCTCTTGAACCCTCAATTTGTCGTAGCACGGTCGAACTCCTCTTCTGCCTTCGCGACCAGTTGGTAGGCCGCCGTGGCGGCGGCCACGTTTTGATCTCCGGTGGCACCCGTGAATCGTTCACCAATGGCCGTCGTGATTGACTCGAGAGTGACTTGTCCGGTGAGCGCGGCGAAACCGCCGAGCAATACGGCATTGGGTAACGGGCGCCCGAGGTACTCAAGGGCGATTTCGGTCGCCGGGCAGGTGAGGAGGCGCTCGCGGTGGAACGTGCGCAAGTAGTCACCGAGTCCCAGTTCGTCGAAGCTCTTCGAGGTGTTGATCAGCACGTAGCCTTCGGTCGAGAGCCCGGCAAAGACATCCACTTGATGAAGAAGCGTCACGTCTTGGATTATCAGGGCATCGGGCTTTATTACGGGTTCGCGACTGCGGATCGGTCGATTGTCGATGCGACAAAACGAAACCACGGGCGCACCCGTGCGTTCCGAACCAAAACTAGGGAATGCTTGGGAGAACTTACCTTCGTCGAACGCGGCGACCGAGAGCATCTCGGCGGCGGTGACGACACCCTGTCCTCCCCGACCATGGAAGCGGATCTGGAACACGAGTCCGCCTCGCGCTATCTGCGCTCGGCGGAGCCGACCAACGAGGCCAGGTCCGCCAAACGGCTCGAGTAACCCGTCTCGTTGTCGTACCATCCGAGAACTTTCACCAGGTTGCCCTGAGCCATGGTGAGGCCGGAATCGAAGACGCACGAGGCGGGTGAGTTGACGATGTCACTGGATACGAGGGGTTCGTCCGAATATTCGAGCAGTCCCGCCAATCTCCCCACGCCGGCGGCGCTGCGATACGCGTCATTTATCTCGTCGACGCTCGGCGTCGCACGCAGCGTCGCGACCAAGTCGGTGATCGACACGTCGGGGATAGGAACGCGCAGGGCGAGACCGTCAAGGTGCCCCGCCACGCTGGGCATCACGAGCCCCGTGGCTCGTGCGGCGCCAGTGGTCGTTGGAACGATGTTGATGGCCGCTCCCCGAGCCCGGCGAGGGTCTTTGTGGAGCGCGTCGACCAGGTTCTGGTCATCGGTGTAGGCGTGCACCGTCGTCATGAAACCATCTTCGATGCCGAAGGCTTCGTCGAGCACTTTCACGAGGGGTGCCAAACAGTTCGTCGTGCACGATGCGTTCGAGATGATGAAGTGCTTCTCCGGATCGAACTGATCATCATTGATTCCCATGACAAATGTCGCGTCGGGATCTTGCGCCGGGGCAGAGATAATCACACGCGTCGCACCCGCTTCGAGGTGATTCGTGGCCTTTTCGCGCTTGGTGTACTTGCCCGTCGATTCGACAACGACGTCAATGCCCAATTCGCTCCATGGCAGAGCTTTTGCATCGGCCTCGGCGAGCATCTGAATGCGGCGCTCGCCCACGATCATCACTTGCTCGTCAACGTTCACGGGCTCCGCGAACCGACCGTGTACGGAGTCTCGTGCGAACAACCGAGCGAGCGCCGCGGGGGCGCCAAGGTCGTTGATCGCCACGATTTCGAGTTCGGGGTGAAAGGTGAGCGCCGATCGGAGCATGGATCGTCCCGTGCGCCCAAAACCGTTGATTGCAATACGAATTGTCATCTGAACTCCTTCGCTCCGACACGAAATCGCTCTTCTCGTGTTGAGTTCAGTTTCGTTCCACTACGAGTGGACGTTGTAGGGCCAAACGTCACTAGTTATGGGCTAATACGCGATGCCGACCAGGAGCGATGACTACATCAACGCCATCGTCACCATGTTGTCCAGCATGCGGTTTCGCCCCGTCGGGTGGCGTGGACGAGTTTTGGTCTAGAGGTCGCGGGCGACGAAATTGGCAGGTGCGGCGTCGAGGTGACGGATGAGGTCGTCGTGTCGCAGAAGACCGCTCTGTGTCCCGTATTGGCTCGACGTGGTGGCTGCATTTATCGGAGGCCACCGCAAGGCTTCGCGTAAGGAAAGGCCACTCACGATGGCGGCAACCATCGTCGAGGCGAAGGCGTCTCCGGCCCCCGTGATGTCAATTGGGGGAAAGGCGTCGACGTAGGCATCGATTTGTAGTCGTTCGGAGTCGTGCGCGGCAATGGCTCCATCGCTTTCGTCGAACACCACAACGTTGCTGGCTCCGAGCTTCAATAGATCATCGAGAAGGTGCTTCGAGTCGCTCGAGGAAGTACCAGTGATGATATTGGCGGCGGCACGGCTGCAGAGGAGCAATTCGGCTCTGGCGTAAAGACGAGCGAGTCGTTTGGTACCCGCCTCCAACTGGAAGGTGCCGGGTTGGAAGGCCAGTCGTACGTTCGGGAAACTGTCCAACCAGTCGGCGAGTTCGTCTTGGTACGCCAGCGCGTCGGGGCCGAGGGAGTTGATGTACAGCCAGGTTGGAACTTCGTAGTCTCGGAAACCCTTCCACTTGTAGTTGAAGTCGGCGTGGCGCACGAGGATGGTCCGCTCGGCTCCCAGTGTGAGGACAAAGTTTCGAACGGTGTGACTCGGCGAATCGACGTGTATGAGGCTCGTGTCGACGTCCTCGCCGCGCATCGCACTGAGCATGTCGAGCCCAATTTGATCGTGGGCGAGATAACTGGCCAGGCCCACTCGTAGCCCCAGTCGCGCCATCGCCACCGCCGCGTTCGCGGCGCTGCCGCCGGTAGCCGGCAATGAGTCATCTTCGATGACGAGCTTCGTGCCCAGCGGAATCTCGAGCCATCGCCCGTCATCGTCGACGCGAACGTGTACGGCGCCTTCGGGTAGGCGGATGAACTCGTCGGTGACGACGTCACCGAGGCTGACGACGTCGAAATTCTGTGCGCCGGTCACGAATCCCATTGAAAACCTCCATATTTGTGTTGCGTAGAGACGGCTGGACCTGTACGGTCGTTGCGAACTTCGAGTCGCAGTGCACTTTCGGGGAGTTGACGATCGAGACATTCGAATCCATGGGCGGGGCACACCAGTGCGTCACACGAGAGCATTGATAGAAGCCTAGGCCGACGGCCCGTTCAGCGAAGACGACGACAGATATGGTGACCACGTGGAAATGGACTTCAGCGGTGAGGTGTGGGAATGGCGGGGGCCATCGCCGTATTACTTCGTGACGGTGCCCGAAGAAGAAAGCGCTGAGCTCGAAGCCCTTTCGTCGCTCGTCACGTACGGCTGGGGAATGATTCCGGTCGAGGTGACGATTGGATTCACGAGATCGACGACATCGCTCTTCCCAAAGGATGGACGCTATGTGGTGCCGCTAAAGAGTGCGATCCGAAAAACTGAAGGTATCGGTGTTGGCGACACCGTGAACGTGCGTTTGGGTGTCGCACTCTGACTCTTTGAAGGTAAGACGCTATCTCAACGATGCAGGCTCGGTACCCATCTCCTGGTGCCGCACCTTCCGAAGATTCAGGAAGTCACGCGGTCACTGCGATGAGGCAGGACCCAGTTCGGTCGAGGGAAGTGACAGGTGTAGCCGTTGGGGTAGTTCACGAGGTAGTCCTGATGCTCCGGTTCAGCTTCCCAGAACGCTCCCGCCGGAGTGACTTCGGTGACGACCTTGCCCGGCCAGAGGCCTGACGCATCGACGTCGGCGATGACGTCCTCGGCGATCTGACGCTGTTCGTCGTTGACGTAGAAGATCGCCGAACGATAACTGGTGCCGACGTCATTACCCTGGCGATCCTTCGTGGTCGGGTCGTGGATCTGGAAGAACAATGCGAGAATGTCGCGATACGAGATTGTCGAAGGGTCGAAGATGATCTCGATCGCTTCGGCGTGACCTTCGTGGTGACGATAGGTCGCGTTCACCACGTCGCCGCCGGAGTAACCGACGCGCGTCGTGACGATGCCCGGACGCTTGCGGATGAGGTCCTGCATTCCCCAGAAGCAGCCTCCGGCTAGTACCGCGGTCTCGGTTTCGTTGGTCATTGTGACGCCTCCTCCTTCGGGGCCGTGTCGAAGAGATGCTTGTAGTCGCCGTAGCCCGACGCGTCGAGCTCGTCGTACGGGATGAATCGTAACGCCGCGGAATTGATGCAGTAGCGAAGGCCGCCCTCTTCCTTGGGGCCGTCGTCAAACAGGTGGCCCAGGTGACTGTCACCATTGGCTGAACGTACTTCGACCCTCGTCATGCCAAAGCTGCGATCTTTCAGCTCAACGACGTTCCCGGACTCGACCGGTGCCGTAAAACTGGGCCACCCGCATCCGCTGTCGAATTTCTTGGTCGAGGTGAAAAGCGGTTCACCGGACACGATGTCGACGTAGAGCCCCGCCTCGTGGTGGTCCCAGAACTCATTGCGAAAGGCCGGTTCGGTGGCGCTCTCTTGAGTCACAGAATATTGGTGGGGAGTCAATCGAGAGATTGCTTCCTGGTCCTTCACGTATTTTTCGCTCATTGCCACTCCTTCGCTCGAGACACACTTGGGCGACTCGCGTATTGCCTTCATAACGGTATCGGGCGGATCGGATTTCGTTACAAAGCCCCTCCCAGTCGGGAGGGGCTTTGCACTATGACGACGTCAACGCTACGGCGGACGGCCGGGGAAGCCGGGCTATTCGACCATCGCCAGCGCGACCATCTCTTCGGCGGTCTCCTCGGGGCTCGAGGCGATGTTCCGCGTCGGTCGGATGGCGAAGTAGGCGACGAGGAGTGCCACGGTGATAATGCCCGCGCCCGTCAGGAGCGCGTCGGATCGCCCGTGGGCCGCCGCGATACTGGAGAGGGCCGCGACGCCGACGGCGGCGCCGGTCTGTTGCATGGTCTGGAGCATTCCGGACGCGGCGCCAGCGTCAGCGCGCGGGACTCCCGCGAGAATCGTGACACTGAGCGGCAAGAAGCACGAACCGGCCCCGATGCCGAAGAGCACGAGCGGTCCGAACAGGCTCTCGAGATAGCCCTCGGACGGCGTGGCCTTCGAGATCCAGAGCGTCGCCACGCCGAGCGTGAACAGTCCGAACAGGAGTATTGGTCGAGCACCGAATCGACTGACGAGTCGCGGCGTGATGCGAGAACTCGCGAAGATCAGGCCCGTCATGGGCAAGAACGCGAATCCCGCTTCAATGGCGCTGAAGTGCAGGTCACTTTCGAGATACTGGCTGATGAAGAAGAACACGCCGTACATCACCGCCGGCACCAACATCATCGTGAAGTACGCCGGGCCACGTAGACGGTCCGTCAACAGTCGCATGGGCAAGAGCGGTTGTGTTCGCCGCTTCTCCACGTGCACGAAGGACACCAGCAACACCACACTGAGCACGAAAGAGCTAAGAGTGATTGATCGGCTGCCGTGTTCAGCGAGACGGATGAAGCCGTAGATCAAGCTCCCGAGGCCACCGGTCACCAACGCCGCGCCCGCCACGTCGAGGCGTCCACCATTGCGCGGGGGCTCTGGTACGAAGCGTGGGGCCAAGAGGATGATGGCGATGCCGATGGGTACGTTGATGAACATCACCCATCGCCACGACACCCACGACGTCAACGCGCCACCCAAGATAAGTCCAAGGGATCCGCCGCCAGCGGAGACGGCGGTGAAGATTCCCAACGCCTTGTTACGAGCGGAACCTTCTTCGAAGGTGGCACTGATCAAACTCAGTGTGCTGGGAGCGGCCAGTGCCGCGCCGACTCCCTGGACGGCGCGAGTGAGGAGCAGCATCGTCGACGTCGTCGCCATTCCTCCCAGAAGTGATGCGGCCGTGAAAATCGTGAGTCCGATGACGAGCATTCGACGTCGCCCGAAGACGTCGCCCGCTCGACCACCGAGGAGCAAGAGGCCTCCGAAGGTCAGGCTGTAGGCGTCGATGACCCACGAGAGTCCCGCCGAACTGAAGTGCAGGGAGTGCTTGATGGGCACGAGGGCGATGTTGACGACGGTAGCGTCGAGTACGACCATCAACTGACACGTAACGATGATGGCTAAGGCGATAGTTGAGGCTCGCTTTTGGGCGTGAGAGGTCAAAGGCACAATGGCTCCTTTTTTGAATGAGAGGCTTCGAATTCCAGAAATTGGATGACTGCACAACCTCGCTGCCCACAGGCATTGCTTTCGGTCTCCGGAGGACCTAAGATGAGGCTGCCTCCACATACTATACGGAGGTGGCCTCCGGTTGCAAGTCTTTATTGAAAACTTCGGTTCGGGCCTGATAGAGGAGTGGCGATGGGCGAAACGGTGGTGAGGAAGGGTCCTCGCCGGGCAGACGCTCAACACAACTACGAAGTGATCTTGGCTGCCGCGCGCGCCGCCGTCGCCGAGCGTGGTGGTGACATCGTGCTCGAGGAAATTGCCCGAAACGCCGGAGTCGGGATTGGAACGTTGTACCGACATTTTCCCACCCGCCAAGCAATTCTCGAAGCCGCATTCCTTGATGAGGCCCTCGAACTTCGTCAACGGGCCGAAGTATTGCAATCGGCTCCAATGCCGCTCGATGCGTTGATCGATTGGCTGCGACTACAAATGGACTTTGGGGCACACGGACGAAGTATGGGTGCCGCAGTCATGAATGCGAAGCACACGGAAGGCACTGAGATACAAATTGCGTGCGTCGATATGCGAGAGGCGGGCGCCGTTCTTCTACGCCGTGCTCAAGACGCCGGAGAGGTTCGACTGGACGTTGAGATCGTCGACCTCCTTCGATTGATGCACGGTATCGTCATCGCCAATGAACAGGCGCCCGATCAGTCGCGCGTTGATCCGATGTTCGACGTGGTGATTGCGGGAATACGGACCTGACTTAATTCTCGCGCGTAGTTGGTACGAGTTCAACAAATGAAATTGTGCGATTGGTCAGTTTCTGATAGTCGCCCCATCCACCGTAGTGATTCACGAGCTCGTTCCAGAGGGCCGGTTCATCTGTTGAGGGAATTGCCCGAGCCAGCGCCGCAAACCTTCGTGCGCCTACTTGCACGTTCACCCCGGGTTCCTGTCGTACGTTGAGTAGCCATTCCGGGTGGCCCCGTCGGCCTCCGTTCGAAGCCACGACGTAATGGATGCGATCCTTTTGGTAATAGAGAAGTGTCACCGAGCGCGTGAGTCCGCTTTTTCGACCGCGAGTCTCCAAAATCAACATGGAACCGACTGGGCTCCGATGACCGACGAATCCTCGAGTGAGTCGATACAGACGCACGTGCCACCGATAGATCGTTCGTCCGATGGTGCGGTCGATGGCTACCGTCAGTTTCAACGTCGTTCCCTTTTCCTTAAGAATCTCTTGTGAAGTCTTTCACGGCGCAGACCGGGCAATGCGTGCCCATTCAAAGGCAAGCGTCGTCGCTGAATGTCAAGAGGCGAGCGCCCTTTAAGTTGGCGGTGAAGGGCACGACGCGGTGTCCAAAAGGAGCGACATTATGGAGATCATCAGAAATGCCGACGGAAGTTTGTTGGTCCCTATTCCCGAAGGTCGACATCACGACGATGACGACGCCACTGAGGCCCCGGCGGGCGACGGTGCGGAGAGTGTCGAGGCACCCACGACTCGTTTGTTGCATCCCGGTGAAGGTGGCTATAACGAAGCCCTCGCGGAGTGGGACCTGCAACAGAACCCCGACCGCGCCCCGGCCGTTTCAACCGCCAGTGGGCGAGAAGAGGCGATGAACGTAGTCCACGCCGTTGCGGAGTCACCGGACCATGACGTCACTAGCGCGCTCAAAGAGGTCAACGACACTGAAGCGAGTGGCGAGGCCCTACGACACGTACTCATCGGCGGGACGCACTCGGTCGAGGCATTCTCAGAAGAGGTGGCGGAGGCCGAAGGCGGAGAGCCGCTGCCGGCGCACAAGATGACCAAGATCATTGGCGAGGTCCTGGCCGAACTGGATAAGTAACGCGTCCGCTCGAGCGAGCCGTCGCGGTGCCATACGGTTGGATTCATTTGGCCGTTGGCGCCTACATTCGAAGTGTTGGCTGAAGCGAAAAAAGGACTGGTGTGACGTGGACGTTCAAGATCTTTTGGGCAAGGTGGCCCAACATCTATCGGTGAGTCGAGCTTTCGGCACGGCGTACGAGAAGGGCGGTTCGCTGGTGATCCCGGTGGCGTTCGTGGCCGGCGGTGGAGGTGGAGGCGAGGGCACGTCTGGGTCGCCCACGGCCGGCGCCTCTGGTGACGGCGGGCCCGAACACGACGAAACCGCAACCGACGCCGAGTCGACGGGTTCCGGGGGCGGTTTTGGCGGAGTGGTGATGCCCTTCGGCGTGTACGTCGTGAAGGACGAACAAGTCCGTTGGATGCCCGCGATCAACGCAAACCTGGTAATTGTCGTGGCCTTCCTGACGTTGCGAATGATCGCGCGCGCTCGTCGTAGGGCCCATCGTCACGCCTCGTGACCTCGCCGGAGAGACACGTCCTCAATCGTTGACGATTTGCGCTGGCTCTTATGATTGGGCGATGGCGCAGATCATCAGAAACCTCGCGTCACGAATCGACCGTGGCTAAGCGCCAGTGGTTTGCGCGGCGCCGCTACGGCTTCGGCGTTCGGCCTATGACCTGGCAGGGCTGGCTCATCACGGCAATCGCCGTGGGTGGCGCAGTCGGTGCCTTGGCTGGTGTTCAGAAGACGGCCGGCGAGATTCTCTTGGTGGGCGTCGTTGGTCTCTACCTCGCTCTCGCTTTTAGTCTCGGCGGTACCAAGAGGCAAGTTGTCACTGATAGTCGCGCGAGCGGCTCGGACGACGACCCCGAGCTTGAGAACGGTGCCGCGAAAGTGATCGTGCCGCCCGAGATCTACGGCACACAGACCCCGCGCGAAATCGCCGAAGAAATCATTTCGCGATCGGGAAAATTTGCCGACACCGCGGAGGACGGCGCGTCGAGTGACTCGGTCATCGTGGTCAGTCACCTCACGAAGCAGTTCGGCCAGCGCGTTGCCTTCGAAGACGTCTCTTTCAATGTCCATCGGGGCGAAGTCTTCGGATTCCTCGGTCCTAACGGAGCTGGCAAGACCTCAACCGTTCGAACGCTCAGCACCCTGGTCTCGCCGACGTCAGGAACCGCCCAGGTGGCTGGGATTCCGCTCAACGCCGATCGCGACGTGGAGATTCGTCATCGAATCGCCGTGATGACGGAAGTTCCTGGTCTGTACTTACGTTTGAGCGTCACGGAGAATCTCGCTTTCTTCGCCGGTCTCTACGGCTACCGCGACGCGCAACCACGAATCGATCGAGCACTGGAGGCCGTCAATCTCTCGTCACGAGCGAGTGATCTCTGCGGCAGTTTGTCCAAAGGTCTTCGTCAGCGTGTGGGACTGGCTCGAGCGCTACTCAATGATCCCGAGATCATCTTTTTGGATGAGCCAACCGCCGGACTGGATCCCGTGGCTTCACTCGAGGTGCACGATCTGATTATCGACCTTCGAGACAAGGGCGTCACGGTGTTTCTGACGACGCATCGCCTGGACGAGGCGGAAAAACTTTGTGATCGCGTCGCAATATTGAATACCACGCTACGCACCGTCGGCCGTATTGACGATCTGCGACAGAGGATGTTTCACAAGTCGATTCTTGTATCGACCGCGGTTCCATTGGCGGACCCCGAGGGACTGTTCTCTTCGATTGGAAGTGTCGCTGGTTGGTCGACTGATGACACCGGCGGCTACGTTCTCACGGTGAGCGATGTCCGCGTCGCCGCGCCCGCCATTGCGAGGGCTCTCGTCGCGGCGGGGGCCGACGTCCTCTCGCTCGTCGAGGGTCATCATTCGCTCGAAGAGGTCTATTTGGAACTGGTGGGAGCTGGAAGCATGGGTGGTGTTCGGTGAGTCAAAGCGCGATCAGAATTCGAGCCGTGATACGCAAGGAGTTCCAGGAGTACCGACGCAATCGCTTCATCATCTACACGATGGGCACGTTGCCCCTGATCTTCACCGCGTTGCCGGTCATCACACTCTTCAGTATCTCCAACACGGAAGCTCCTTCAATCGTGAAGACCCAAGTCGCGATCACGCTCCTGCTCCTGCTCGTGATTCCGGTTGTCCTGCCCGCGACGATCGCGGCGTATTCAGTGATCGGCGAGCGTGACCAGGGCACCCTCGAGCCACTTCTCACCACGCCGGTCACTCGCGAAGAGTTCCTCCTGGGTAAATCGTTAGCGGCCACGATTCCCACGGTGGGCGTCGCGTACACCTTTTTCATTGTGTTGGTCGTCGCGATTCGACTGGGTGCGTCCAGCGTCGTCGCCCACCAGGTATGGCAACCCTCGTGGTTCTTGGCGGAGTTGCTCTTCGCGCCACTGCTGGCGGCCTGGTCGGTATGGGTCGGGACCGCGATCTCGGCCCGGTCCTCGGACGTGCGGGTGGCCCAGCAGCTAGGCACTCTGGCGAGTCTTCCGGCGCTCGTATTGCCCTTGCTCATGTCGCTCCAGGTCTTCAAGCCGACCGCCGCAGTCGCGATTGTGATCGCCCTGGCGCTCGCTGCGATTGACGTCGGGGCCTGGCGGATCGTGTCAAAAATGTTCGACCGCGAACGGCTCATCACCGGCGCGTCTGCGGTGACGATGCGCGCCGAAGCAGGTACCTAACTTCGGTCATCTAGACCGACGGCACCCCAATCACAGCTCTATGGTGACGGCGACCTCAGCCGATTGATGCGCTACAACGTCCTAGGGGACGTCGTGGGATCAGGGCAGTTCGGGCAGGACGTTATTGGCCCAGGTAAAGGACATGGGCGGAAGCGATCCCTTGGGGATTTCAATGAGGTCAACGTAGGACGCCTTGGCGTTCACCATGGCGAAGCCGGTGCCCATTTCGCAGTTGGTGCAACCGAGACCGACGCCCTGGTTGTACCCGGGGTCCGAGCCGAGCAGTTCGTCGCGGTGGGCCCAGCAACCGGCGGAGCCGGCCGAGGTGCACGCGATGTTCGAGGTCTTGGCGGCGGTGCCGCCCCACGTGTCGTCATACATCCAGATGTAGTCGGCGGCGAGGACGGCGTAACCGCCCGACCACGCGCCACCAAAACCCGCGGAGCCCTGGTCGTCATTGGCCATCGGGAAACCGGCGGCGATTGACGGATCGCTGTTGGACGCGGCGGCGTGCTGGGCATTGGCACTGAGTGCGTCGTTGATGCCGAGATACGGCGGCAGTCCCCGCGCGGTCCGTTCGAGGTCGGCGATGACGAAGAGCTGGTCCGGCACCGAGAGACTGAACCAGTTGCTGGGCAGGACCATTGGTCGCACGCCCTCAATCGCGCGAGCGTTATTGATCGCCTGCAGGATGTAGTTGGTGCACGCGGCGCCATTGGTATAGCCGGGCCACGAGAGAGCAGTGGCGGTTCCGACGACGCACGGATTGGCGCAACTCCAAAGGCCGGACGCGAATGAACACGCACCGGGGGCAAGGAAGTCAGGACTTGGAGCAATGTTGGCCGACGGGTTCGAGATTGAAAGAGCCGGTGCCTTGGTGACCGGAGGACTCTTTATCGTCGTGGTTGTCGTGGGGGCGACCGTCGTGGGGGTTACGACGGTCGTCGGAGGTGGCGTTGTCGTCGTCGGGCTGGGTGAGCCGTTCGAGGCCGGGCGCGAATTTCGGTTTGAGGTAGCTGCCACGACGTGCGAGTGGCGGACAACGACGACCTTGGCGACGTGCGTAACGCGACGCGCGATCGTGGTCGTCGTGGGGGCGACCGTCGTGGTAGTGGTGGCGGCGATCGTGGTCGTCGTCCCGATGCCGAGTCTCGCGCTGGGCGCGACGACGTTCGCCATGGCGGGTAGCGCCGTGGTGCTCAAGATGATTCCTAGGACGAGCGAACCGAATGAACCGATGAGTACTGAACGGCGCGGACCCCGACGAGAAGTCGAAGAACGCCCCTTGGGGTCTCCAGTGAATTTTTGCCCCTGCGTGAAATTTGTCATGAATCAATTGTCGAAAATCAATTCCAAAGTGCCCCCTACGGCCCCTCAATATCTGCCCAATTCAATTGAGGGTGCTTCATTGGCGTAGGAATGGTGCGAAGAGCACATTGAAGATCAGCGAACCCTGCGGCCTTGATGGCAAGTCAGTTGCCCGCAGGCAGTGTGGACGGGCCAGCAACCGGATCTGCATCGACGTAAGGCGGCGATGACTGAGAGGCCATGAAGCGCCTCAGCGATGACCGAAGCGGATGACGGTTGTCGCTGTCGAGAAACAGTGTCGTTGTAGTCACGCACTTGTTTCATTGACGTACGTCGCGGACGTCGCCGCGGAACGACGCATTTAGCAGGAAGATGATCGTTTGTCGGTATTCATCAGGGATTTTGAACGCTCAACCTGGTTCGACGGACACAAGACCGATTTCATCTTGGACGTGGACCATCACGCAAGGGCATGCTGGTGGTCCACCTCAGAGAATTCTGAGAAGTGCCCTCGCGTGATGCGAGGCAAGACGAGTGTGCCATCCGAAATCGCGTTTTATTCTGACTTGACTCGGATTTGCGAAGAGTTTGTCAGTGCGTTGACGGTGCGCGCCATTTACGATCGCTTTTCGTTTACGAAGAGCGAAGTTTCGCGTCGCGATACAAATCTGCAGTGACTTGAGAAGTGCGATTCAACGAGGAGTGGAAGCGATCGCCGGATCGCTTCCACGTCCTAGGACTTAATGAGTGCGGTGAAGACGACGATGTTGGAGAGGTAGTGGCCAGTCTTCGGATCGAAGATTCCGCCACAGGTCACGAGTTGGAGCGCGGGGTAGTCGCGCGCCCCGTACACGAGCTTGTCCGGGAAGTTCGTCTTTTGGAACATGCGAACGCCAATGACGGCGAACATCAACTTGCGCCCGTCTTTCAGGGTGACATCCACCCGATTACCGAGTTTCAATTTGTCCAGGTGATAGAAGACCGCGGGTCCGTGGAAATTGTCGACGTGGCCCAAGATGACGGCCGAGCCCTTTTGGCCTGGTGACTGGTCGCCGTTGTACCAACCTGGTACGGAGTAGTTCGTCGGAACGTTCACTTTTCCGTCCTTATTGAGGGTCAGAACTGAGAGCGGGACCGAGACGCCGATTATCGGAATGGAGATGTGGACAGGTCGTGAGCGCGCAATCGGCTTGGCGACGTAGGTCGGGGGCGGCGTCTTCGCGTGAGCGAGACGAGACGAAAGGACGACTACGGGTGTCGACGATACCGTGGCCGCCAAGCTCGACGCTGGCTTGATCGTTGTCGACGTCGAGGTCGACGTCGACGTGGGCGTTGATGCCGCCGGGGTCACTTCGATCGTGGTCGTAGTGGTGGACTTCGTCGGTGAAGGAATGACAATTCCCGAAGAAGGCAACGAGACCACGCCCAACGAAGAAGTGAGGGTCGGACCTTGGGGCTGGCTGCGGGGAACAAATACGATTCCCAAGATTCCGGCCAGGACCAAGGAGAGAGAAACGGCCCACCATAGTAACTGGGTGGGCCGTTTCTCTTTGCGCGACTTCACATCGCCCAATCTAGTTTGACTTAGCTAGAAAACTCTTTCAGGTTAGGCGTGGCGTCGGCGGCGCGCGATGAGTGCCAAACCGGCCAGACCAGCAAACAGTGCCAATCCACTGGCAGTTAACAGGACACCATTGTCTGATGACGTCGCGGCACCGCCCGCGCCAGTCCCGGGAGCGCCCGAAGGTACGGTCGCCGGCGGAATGTACGGCGCAGTGGTTGCGGGCGACGTCGGAGGCGTAACGACGATCGTGGTCGTCGACAGCGGTGGAGTCGTTGTCGTTGTCGGTGCCGCAGTGGTAGACGTCTCAGGTGGCGCCGTCGTGGTAGTCGCACCGCTGGGTGGAGGCGGCGGTGGGAGTGACGATGTCGGAGCCGGACTCGTGGTCGTCGTCGTTGGCGCG
>PMFA01000024.1 GCA_003155915.1 Acidimicrobiaceae bacterium
AAATGGGAATTGATCCGTTGTCGCATGTCTGTGATGGTGGATTTTGTCGATATTTACTGAGTTTTCCGTCGTCTCTTGTCGGTTCTGTTGCGCACCGTCGAATCCTTGTGAGGGATGTTTTGAGGGATGAATTGCGGTGCTTTTCATTTGTCAAGGAGGTCTCTCATCATCATCCTCACAAGAGCGGCAATGCCTCCGAGGGATTTAGCACTCAAGTACCAATTTAAGCGAGCGGTCCACCGGCTCAGCCGGAACCAATGACGACCTTGTCGGACTTGGCTCCGCTTCTCACTCGCATAGGTGATCGTCAGAGCTTGATGAGATTTCCTTCGAAGCCTAATTTGCTCTTGGGGGGCCACCCTCGATCAGTTGTGACAAGTACGCCGGCTTCAACGTGGATGGCGGTAGCAATAACCAGGGCGTCAGGCAACTTGACCTTTTGGCCGTGACGAGCTCGAAGTCTCGCTGCCACCACGGCAGTATCAATATCGAGTTCCGCCACCACAACCGGCAGACGCTCAATGAACTCAAGAATTGCGGTGACTGACGACTCGCCGTGGCGCGACGGGGACACCAGCGCCTCAGCGAGCGCTGAAGCCGGTATTGCTATTTGGTCTCCGCGCTGTTGAGCATTGGCTAATTCTCTCTTCGCCCCGAGATGGTGCGCATCACTCGCGTCAAAGAATCCAATGAGAATACCTGCGTCGATGACGGTTAGTCCCATTCGTTACGAAGTTGCTCGAGGATTCCGTGTTCGAATATGCCCGTCATTAATCCGGAGAAACTCTCAAGAACGTCCTCTTCACGTTCGAGTACCACCCGTCCGGGGCCATCAGCTCTGGCAACGACACGCTCACCCGCCTCCAAGCCCGCGATTCGCATAGCGTCAATCGGAATGGTCACCTGGTGCTTCTCGCTGATTCTCGTGCCGCGCCGCCTTTTCTTTACATTCTCCATATTTGTAAAGAATAGCAGTTCCTCGCGCCATACCGTTCGTCAACGGACTACTTCACCATCAAGAAGCCTTCACAAGCGCACGATACCCAGGTCTGCGTGATCCGCAGCGGAAGGACTTAATGACCTGAGCGGAGATTGAAGACAATCACCCAAGGACCCCACCCCGTGTTCGAGTCGCCCGGCGTCAGCCAGAACTTGGCCGATGATCTCGCATCGCTAAGACACCTCTTCTGAGCACGCGACTGAAGCACGTTCACCGCGCAGCGAAACTTGACCTCGATGGCTAGCGACGCCCGCTTCTCGCTTAGGCGGCGTGGGCGATGCAAACGGAGGGACCATAACCGACCCAAGTCGCAGGAGTTGGCGTGGGCTTCGTCGTCAGGTCGGTTGCGAGCCCGTTGATGATGTGCTTGGAGATGACCGTACCGGCGTATAACCCGTGCAGCTGAACGCCGTCCGATGCGCGCGGCGCCCAGATGACGATGATGCGGATTTTCGTACCCACTATGGTGCCAGTGAAATGTCCGGTACTGTAACCGGAGTTCACCGCTTCGTCGGCCGGGATGGTCTCCGGTCCACTGAGTTTGTTCCCGTGCTGGGTGATGATCAACGTCGTGTCGTAATTGTTGCTCGCCACGAACAGCCACTTGCCGGCGACCTTGTATTGGGTGCATCGCTTCGCAGGCGTGGCGGCGTGGGCTGACGCGCCGAACGGCAGCAAAACTGCAACCAACGCTACGGCAGCAACAATTCTCGTTCTCATCGGCAGTCGCCTCTCTAATGATTGATAGTGAACAGTACATTGAAGAGGGAGCAATTGCTACAGTTTGATTCTTTTCGAAATGGACAATCTCTGGGGCTAGGACCGTGGCATCCCGTCTGACATACACTCCAGCCAATTGGCACTACCCAATTTTAGTGCCACGACTAGGGAACCTCTAGGGTCGCTCTGTCCCTCCACCGGGAACGTCGTCACCGCCGAGCCAATAAGCAAAAACTGCTCCAACGAATCAGCAGGCCGACCTCGCTGATTTCGATGGCTTTTCAAGGGTATTCCACTCAAGGAGTCAGATGATCCCTCAAAAAAACCTCACGAATGAGGGTTATTTTGAGGGAAAGTGCGAATCCAGATCGTTGTCATTTAGAGTAAAATCCAATAATCACTTGACCTCTGACTGGTGGGCGCTGAGGGACTCGAACCCCCGACCTGCTGAGTGTAAATCAGCTGCTCTAACCAACTGAGCTAAGCGCCCGAGGATGAAAAGCCTAATGGGGCTAGATGGTCCCCTCATTGAGCATGAATGCTAAGAGTTCATTCGAGCCAGCGAAGACGGGATGTCGCAGCACGTCTTCAGTCGTCACGAGCTCGTCACCGTGGTAATCGGCGTCGAATGCACCGGCCTCTCGCACGATCAACAAACCGGCCAAATAATCCCATACGTTCAGTCCCGTATGTTGGGCGACGCCGTACACGTCGAGGGACCCATCCGCCACGAGACAAATCTCCAGGCTCGCTGCCCCCAGTGATCGATTTTGATACCAACCGAGATGGCGTGACGGATAGCCCGAGGATCCGACGATCGCCTGGGCGATCTGCGTTTGCCCACTCGGGGCGATCGGCTCGCCGTCGCGACGCGCACCGCTCCCCTTCTCGGCTTCGAAGACGGTGCCCGTTGCCTGATTCATCACCAGGGCCGCCACGAGTTCGTCGTCGCGCACCACGGCGAGGCTCGTCGCATAAAACGGCACGCCGCGATCACAGTTCGTCGATCCGTCAATTGGGTCAACGACCACGGTGAACTCTCCTTCACCACTCACACCCGACTCCTCGCTTACGACTCGAAACCCGGCACCGCCGAGCACGCGTCGTGCGACGTCGTCCGCCACGACGTCCAGGTGATACTGCGTCGCTCGATCCCCGGAAAGTCCCCTACCGCGATGCGCCTTCACGGCCTCGCCAATCTCGCGCGCGCATTCACAAAGGGGGTTCAAGAGTGAGTCATTCACGCTGCCACGGTACTGGTCTCGGGGGCTAACCTGATGACCAATGGCCGCAATTGACGTCGCTGGGTTCGTCGCAGACCTCAAGGACCATGCGGTGACGCACGGATTTCACGTCCATGACGAGCGTCACTTTGTCGAGACGTACTCGCTTCGCCAGGCGTGGGAAGTCGACCTGCATCCCGAGGACGGCTGTGGCGGACCCGTCGACCTGCACATCGAGCTCGACGTCGACCCCCGAACGCTCCTCGCCTTCGAGGACGCGGTGTTGGGCCTTCCGGATGAGGTCGATCCACCGGACGAGTTTCATTTCCCGTTGGTGCTGACCTGGAGTCTCCCGCCGATGCCCCACGGCCCTGATCTACTGCGTCTCGCCATCGACCTCGCGCCGATCGGTGGCCTCGAGATGCCGCTCGAAGTCACCGCGACCGACGTATTCGCGTCGCCGACCGAGAGCAGCGAACGTCGAATTTCGATTGTCGCTCGCCGCGCAATCTCACTCAGTCAAGTCGCCAAGGGAGAAGATCCCCTCTGTGACATCTTCGAACGCGGGCGCAGTGTCAGCGACTTCTTGTTGCAAGCTGCCGACTCGTGGCTCGGGTAGCTCGAGTTCTCGCCCCCCTCAGCGCACTCGTCCTCGCGAGTGTCGTCCTCAGTTCGTGTGGTACGAACGGCGCGGTCGCGGACGCGCGCGCGTCATGCGTCTTAGTGAAGCGCGCCATCACCATCCAGTCCCAGAGCGAAGCACCGAATCTCACCTCGACCCGACGCGACTCGCTCGAGGGACGAGCCATGAGTGAGCTGCTGAAGGCGACGCCGAAGGCGGCCGACGCGACGTCGATCGACGGGAGTTGGAACGCCCTGATGACGACGATCAACGAATCTGAGCGGGTCCCGCTGAAGAATTTGGTGCCGTCCTTGACGCGTCTCTGCAAGGTCGCCGATTCGTCGACGCCCTATCTCTAGTCCTTCGTCGACGGAAAGCGTTGGTGCAACCACGCGAGTGAGTTTGGTTCGAGCATCGCGTCTTCCCAGCCCAACAGCGTGTCTTCGAGGGCAGCCAGTGAGGCGGACTTGCCGATGATCACGACGGTCAGGTCCGTGACCTCCTCGCCGTGGGTGTAAAAATCACCGAAGGCGTCTTCGGTCACGACGGCGTCGGGCTCCACCATCAGGTAGAGCTCACCGGTCGCCTCGACCCACGACAGTTCGTATTCGTTGTCCACGACGTCGGTCCACTCACCGCCAAACTCAAACTCTGCGCTCTCGCGACGGGCCTCATTTTGCTCGTAAAAGGATTCGATGTCCATGAGTCCAGCCTACGTCTCGGCTATGTGCGCTGTCATGTGCGTGGCCGGGCGCATCATGAACGGCGTGAGAAACGTACTGCGCTATGGCGCCCGTCGAGGGGTCCGGAAATGCGTCGAGGCACCTGTACTGGTCGCCATGACACTCAAGAACGACCTCTTAGGACAGATGCGCTACGAATGGCTCCACGTGGGACACTCGTCGCGCGCTCGATTCGCGATGGCGACGTTCGCCGAGCGACACCAGGACCTGGACCTGGGTGCGCTGGGTGACCTGTACGACGTCGTGACCCTGCTCGAAGCTCGCGGCGGCCGCAACGTGCTCGAGCGTGCCCAGATCGTTCGCGCGCTCCTCGAAGAGTCGGCCGATCCCGAAATCCGCCGAGCGCTGTTGCAGACGCTCATCCCGGGCATCGTGAGCGTCTGTCGACAGTTACGTTTCGGCGACGGCATCGTCGAAGACCCGAGTGAGACCGTGGGCGTAGCTCTCGGACTCGCGAGTGAGCTTTTGGTGGACTGGGCCGGCCAGTCGCGACAGTACGCGGCGCCGGACATCCTCTCGGCCCTTCGCGGTCGCTTACGCCGGTGGTTGCTCAAGGAGAAGGCGGCGAGGCGCGTGGTCTCGAACTTCGATCAACCCGACGCACCAGCGATCGAAGCCTCGCCCTTGCTCGCCCGATTGCACAGCTTTCGCGGCAGCCAGTACGACCGGATTGCGCGACTGACCTACGCGCGTGTCTACGAGGGCCTCTCACTACGTGAAGTGGCCGCCCAGGACCATTCGGCGCCGGCGACGTTGCAAAAGGAGCTCCAGCACTTCGCCGTCCGCTTCCTCATTTGAATGAAACACCGGTCCAAAAATGTCGAATCGCTATTTGAACTCCTCACCGCTACCCTACGAAAACAATGTCGCGCTCACCCTTTTCGCTGAAGAGCGCCCATCTCTTGATGTGGTCGAGTCCGCTCCTGCTGATCGTGCTGGTCTTCACGCTGAGCGCAAGCTCCACGCCGCGCGCCCCCGAGGCTTCGTCGCCCCCACCCTCTTCGACGTCACCGGTCAGCACCCAAGTCCCGAACTCGACGACGTCCACGAGTCCGACGACGACGACCACGTCGACGTCGACGCCAGTGATCGTGACGGCGAAGACCACGAAGACTACGTCGTCAGTCGCCAGAAACTTCTTGAGCGTGACCACGTCGAGCGTGAAGCCTGTCGCGCCGATATCGAACGCGAACGCGCTGAGCGGAGAGTTGTCCGGAACCCTCGGGCCGGGATTCGAATCCGTCAACGTGCCGCTACTCGGACCAGGAAACTGGACCCTGAGCGCGAGCGGGTCAACGACCCAGTCGCTCAACTGCGGGGCGGACGCCAGTCCGGTCGTCAGTCAAGTGGTCGTGGGCTCCAACCAGAGTTGTCAGTTGGCGATCGCTTCTTCCTCGGCCGGGACGTCACTCACGTGGCAACTAACACCGAACAAGTAAATCGATTCGCCGGACCCCTCCAGGGCTCGGCGCTGGCGATCTATTTCGTGTTGTTACCGTACGTGGTCGTCACCAAGTGGCACCGCACGCCGCGACAGAACGACGGGACGCTGGTTCGCGCGCTGCTCGTCGCTCTCGCCCTGTTCTGGCTGATCTTCCTCGGCCAGGTCATCCGCGACGTGTGGCGTCTTCGCCGCGGTCGAGGTACCGGCACCGGTGGCAGTGCGTGGCTCGCCGGTGGCCTCGTCGCTCTCTTGTCGTTGCTCATTCCCACCTCAGCGGGCGCGCTCGCGCCCGGCGCCGCACCGCCCCAGTCGACCATTGACCGTTCGCTCGCGCTGACGCCGTCACGGCCCGCGCCCGTCACGCCACCGAATCGAATCCCGGCCCCGTGGTCTTCCAGTGCGAGCGTCTTGCCGCTCGCCCTCATGGCGAAACGACGCAGCGACTTGATCCGACAGCACCAGTTCGCGGATACCGACTACGACGTCGACGAATCGATCGAACTGCTGCGCGCCCTCAATCCGATGTTGCTGAGCCATTTGCGTCAGATGATCGGCGAACGACGTGACGGCGTCGTCGACATCCCGAACAGCATCGAGACGACCGAGACGGGTATTGGCAACATCGACGCGTACGTCGCGTGCGCCCTGACGCCGTCGCCGCGTGGAACGCTCGTCAGTTTCGCGCGCGAAGGCGGCACCCTAGCGATCCTTCCGACGTGGAGTAGTCGCGACGTCATGGAAATGACGGTGGCCCTGCATCACGGCACACTGGTGTTCGCCGACAACGAGAACGAACTGTTGCGAGCGCTCGCGACTCGAAGCATGCGCAATACGGTCGTCGTCTACCTCGGAGACCGCGGCGGACTCGACGATGATTTGATCGCCTGTTCGATCACCTTGGCGCCCTACCTCGAGCAACCCCGAGCGCTCCCGACGTCGTCGTGGTCGAGCGTCGCCCCGCCAACGCGTCACGGTGGGGTTCGCGTCGAACTGCTCCGAGCCGAGCCGCACCTCGTCGGACTCGTCGAACCGCTGACGCCAACGCTTCGACGACGCGGCGTCGAGATGCTCGCCTATTTGGCGATGCACCGCCACGAGCCGATCACCGGCGAACGGCTCCGTACTCGAGTGCTAACCCACGCCGACGTCGACGCGTCCCTACGAACCCTCGCCAACACCGCGAGCGTGGTTCGACGAAGCGCCGGATTCGATGAACAAGGTCCGCGTCTTCACGCCGTCACGTCGTCGGGTCTCTACGTGACCCACGGCATCACCAGCGACGTTGAGGTGTTCACGACCTTGATCTCGCGGGCCCGTCAACTCGCCAACGCCGAGGCCGCGCCCCTCGCCCACCAAGCCCTGACGATGGTGAGAGGCGAGCCGCTCGCCAGCGCGCTTCGCGGCTTCGAGTGGTTCCTCGCCGAGGGCTTCGGCGCGCGTCTCGCGCGTGACGGCGAGTGGGCCGCGCTCGCATTGCATCATGACGCGCTCGCCAACGGCCGCTACGAAATGGCTTTCTGGGCGCTTCAGCAGGGACTGCTCATCGATCCGTACAGCGACGTGCTGCTCGAGGCCAGTGCGCGAGTACCGCGTTTACGCGAGTTTGGACGCGATGGAGGTGGCCTTGCGCAACACCTGGCCATCGGCCCCAGCCGCGCTGTAGCGATGAGCTGGTCGCTGTACGGCTTCAGCAATCAGGTCACCAAGTAACTGCGCGAAGGCGAGCGGCGGCTCGACGAAGAGGTGCTTGGCGAGTGACCCGGGAATCGTGTTGATCTCATTGACGAACAGTTCATCGTCGCTGGCGAGAAAGTCGACGCGCGCCACGCCGCGAACCGACGCCACCTCAGCGATTCTCGTCGTGATGTCACGCACCGCGTCGGCTTGGGCTTCGGGCATGACCGCGGGCAACTGACGTGGCGCCGACACCATCCCCTCGCCACCCACGTACTTGTCGCGGTAGTCGAGGATTTCGGACTGATCGGTACGTCGGAGGGGCCGTTCGATCGCCGAGAGGGCGAGCGCGGGATACGTCCGCACGGCGATCTGAATGTCCGCGAGGTCCGAACGGTACGGCTCGACGACGCAACCCAGTGCGAAATGCGGGTTGGTCCAGAGTCGAGCTGACGCGGTCGCGAGATCGGCCACGACGTCAATCCCGATCGATGACCCGCCGAATCGCGGCTTCAATATGTACGGACCGTCGAAGGGCAGCGACGTCGTCGAGGTCTCCAGCAACGCGCGCGCCAACGTGGGGATGCCGACCGATGCCATGACTGCACCGAAGGACCATTTGTCCATGCCGAGCGCCGCGCCGGCGACCGTGGGTCCGGTGTAACTGACGCCGGCGAGATCGAGCGCGGCCTGCAGCGAGCCGTCCTCACCAGGCCCGCCGTGCGTGGCGAGGACGACGGCCTCGAGTTCGATCGCGCGATCCTTGCCCATGCGGGCGCTCGCGAAGAAGCCGCCCTGATTGCCGAGGCGAAGGCTCAGCTCACTCGAACCCTTGGGCAGACCGTCCAAGAACGCTTCGGCCTCGACGCCACGCGGCACGCTGTAGAACATGCCCGTTTTCGTCCAGTAGATCCCCACGACGTCCGAACCGGACCGCTCGAGTTCGTGAAGGGCCAAGAGTCCGGTCAGTATCGAGATGTCGTGCTCCGGCGTCGGCCCACCGAACAGCACGCCAACGCTCACCGGGTTCCTCGCAGCCAAGTCATGTGAGCATCAAGGGTAGTGGTCAGGCAGGTCGTTGAGATACAGCACGCCGTCACCGGGCACCAGCGCCGATCGAACCCACGTCACGGCCTCGTCTCGGGTGTTGAATCGGCGCACCGGCCCATCAAAACCGAGCGTGAGCGGCACGGCGTTGGTGCGATTGACGATCACGAGTTCGAGTCCGTTGAACGCGATCTTTCTCGCCAGGGCGAGGTTCTCCCCGTACTGGTCGCGACCGAGTTCGACCATTCCCGGCGTGACCACCACGCGTCGACCGGACAGCGTCAAGTTCGTGAGCACCTTCAGGGCCGACGCGGCACTCGCCGGATTGGCGTTGAACGTGTCGTCGATGACCTGGACGCCCGATGCGGCGGTGACGACGTTGGATCGATTCTCGATGGCGCTGACGCGGCGGATCCGATCGAGCAGTTCACCAATCTCGACGCCGAGCTCGAGCGCGGCCGCGAGCGCGCAGGCCAGATTGGTCGGTTGTACGCCCTGAATCGCCGGGCCGGTGCCGATGACGACGCCGTCGACGCTCACGATCCAGTTCGAGCCCTCGACGCGCACACGAACCGACGCCGACTCATTTATCGAACCCGCGCTGCGCACGCGCGTGCCCGCATCGGCGAGCCGTGGGGGCCAACGCGCGAGCACCAGATCATCCACGTTGACAATCACCACCGAGGCACGCTCCGTGATCTCGTACTTCGCCGCCTCGATGACCTCCAGGCGCTTCATACGTTCCAGGTGGACCGGACCGATCGCCGTCACCACGGCAATCTCGGGTACGCACCACGAACAGAGCGAACGAATCTCGCCGGGGCCGTAGGTCCCCATCTCGGCGACGAACACCCGCGTACCCTCGGCCAGGTTCTCGTTGATGGCCCGCGAGAGACCGGCGCGATTGTTGAAGCTGCGCGGCGTGGCGACGACGCCGTCATCGCCCATGAGCTGGGCGAGGTGGTTCTTCGTTGAGGTCTTGCCGTACGAACCGGTAATGGCGACCACACGCGGATGAACGTGCTCGAGTCGCGCGACGGCCTGGTCGACGAACTTTTTCGAACGGTGTTCTTCGTACGGCTTGAGGAGACGGGTCGTGAGGTCGAGTATCACGGGGACGGCCCACACCACGACCGCGGCCGGGAGCCACGGTCGCGACGAGACGAGTCCGATGAGCGCGATGGCGAGCGACGCGATGGTCGCGACGACCGCGATCGTCGTCGCCCTTCGCGTCCACACCAAGTGACCCGTGCGACCCTTGATCGAAAGCCCCCACGGACTGAAGAGACCGTAGAGGACGGCGACCGCGACGAGTGCACTCTCGTTCTTGACAAAGAGGGTCACGACGAAGGCCACGATTAGAACCTGCGTCAACGTGATCGGTCGACGCATTCCCCGTTCGGGCTTCGGCCTCAGTCGATCTTGCTCGTGGCGATGGGCACCCTGAAACTCATCACGTGGAGCCGTCAGGATCGCGACATCGAACTGCGCGGCGCGAACCTTCGACTTGGGAATCGTCGCGATCTGCGGCGAGGACCAACGGCCCACGAAGCGAGCTATGGCGCTCGCCTCGTAGTGTTCGCGCTGTAAGACCCGCAACCAGCGAAGCAACTGGGCGACGTAGGCGCCGCCCAGTGCGACGAAGAAGAGAACATCCAGCGCGACGTGCACTAGACCAACGCCCCCACGACGTTCGCGAGTGCATCGGGCGCCTCGCTCGGGAGGAGATGGCCAATCCCGTGAAGCGACTGGAGCGTGTGCGTGGTGCTCAAGAGCCCGCTCGCCCGCGTCGCGACGTCCAGGGGGACCTCGTGGTCCTCCTCGCCCCAGAGCAGGGTCACCGGCACTTCCAGCCGAGCGAGTTCTTCCTCGTAACTCTCGTTGACACTCGCCACTAGAACGTCACGCATGACGCCCGTGGCGTCGCGGTAGTCACGCGAGCCGTACTTCTGACGTGCCGCTTCCAAGCGTGCGTCACGGACGAGCCGGCGAGCGTGGAGCCACCTCAGTGCTCGATAGACCATCGGCGATGATCGTGACGAAGGACTGCGCAGGAGCGGCGCGCCGGTCAAAACCAATGAGCGCACCACCTCGGGATTATTGGCGGCGATCACGCACGCCACGGTTCCGCCGAAGGAGTGTCCGACCAGCACGAAGGGTCCGTCACCGATCTCCTTGAGCGCGGGCATCACCAGTTCGGCGTACCGGCGAGCCCCGCCCGCGACGGCGGGCGCTGTCGACGCACCGAAACCCGGAAGGTCCAGGGCGACCGAGGCGACGCCGCGCCGCGCCAGTTCACTGGCGGCGGCAGCGAAATCCTGACCTCGGCGCGCCCAGCCGTGCAGCCAGACGATCCGCACCGGACCTTGGCCGTAAGGCTCTCCGAAGATATTTCCGTCGCCGTAGGCACGCAGCACGTACCTCAGGCTACGACATGGTGTGCGGCCCTCGATCACGTCACGCCGTACCGGTAGCGTCGTAGTGACCATGGACGAGACCACCTTTACGCGCGACTTGCTCGTCGGGCTGACACCCGAACAGCGCGAGGCCGTCATGTCCCCCGCGCGGCGCCTGCTCGTTCGCGCGACCGCCGGTTCCGGCAAGACCCACGTCCTCGGACTGCGCATTCAACGTCGGATTGCCGACGACGAAGTCAGTGCCGATCAAGTCCTCGCAATGACCTTCACCCGCAAGGCCGGCGACGAACTTCGCAAACGACTCTTTCGGGCCGGGATACGTGACGTGCGTGCCGGCACCTTTCACAAGATGGCACTCAACATCGTGACCCAGTATCGCGAGGATCACCACCTCAAGGCGTTCACGCTGGAACCGAACCGACGACGATTGGTCGCGGCCCTCGCGGTGCAGTTGCGCGACAGCGGCGACTTGAAACTCGAAGAGTGGCAACTCCCACGCGTCGAACAGGAGATCGGCTGGGCGCTCTCCCAAGGCTTCACCGGCGCGCTGTACGTCAAGAGCGCACGCCGACTGAAACGCGACGCGCCGCTGCCGGCGTCGCAATTCGCAGAAGTGCTCGACCGTTACGTCGGACTCTGTCGCTCGCGAGGCGTGCTCGACTTCGACCTCTTGCTCTCGGAGGCGATAGCGCTCTTGACCGACGAGCCGAACGTCCTCGCGTCCTTTCGACACCACACCAAATCTCTCTACGTCGACGAAGCCCAGGACATGAACCCATTGCAGTTCTTGCTGCTGCGACAGATGGCGGGCGACGATCCCGATCTGTTTTGTGTCGGCGACCCCAACCAGTCCATTTACGGCTTCAACGGCGCCAATCCCCAGCTCCTCCAGGAGATCGTGCGTACCTGGCCCGACACCGTGGTGCTCGACCTCACGCGCAATCATCGTTCGACCGCGCACATCATCGAGGTGGCGAGCACGCTGCTCGAGGACGGTGCGGCCGGCATCGTGCCCGCGAAGGACGACGGTGACGTTCCGATGGTGCGCGCCTACAACACCGACGCCGAAGAAGCCGAGCACGTGGCCACGTGGCTGGCCGCTAACCATCAGCCGGGAACGACGTGGCGTTCGATGGCGGTCCTCGCTCGCACGAACGCGCAACTCGAAGTCGTCGCCGGCTACCTCGACGCCGCCGGCGTTCCTAACGAGCGTCGCGGACCGGAGCACTCACCGGCGTCGGACCTCTTCGTGGCGCCCGACACGTCGGCGCGTCGAACCGACGACGAACAGCACGACGCCGTCGCGCTGTCGACGATCCACCGCGCCAAGGGCCTCGAGTTCAAACACGTGGCGGCGATCGGCTGGGCCGAAGGGCAACTGCCCAACTACAACGCAACCACGCCAGCCGAACTGGCTGAGGAGCAGCGTCTCGCCTACGTGGCACTCAGTCGCGCCGAGGACTCGGTACTGATCACCTGGAGTCGCGGTCGCAATGATCCGCGCTATCCCGATCGTGCCCCGTCGAGGTTCCTCGCGCCGATTGAAAAGGCCGTCGCGGGAATCGAAGCCCGCAACGCCCCACTCACCGGCGACGCGCGCCGCGCCCGCCTGGCCGCGATTCGAGCTGAGCTGGAGTCGTCCGACGCTCTCGCGCCGGTCGATCAACCGAGGACCTTGCGCTGAAAAACCACGGGTATAGTTCGCTCGAGGAACTAATTCGGAGGTAGCGCATGACTGATGTCGTGAACCGTTTCACTGAAAACCAGACCAAACTCGAGTTCAATGTTCCGCCCACTTTTTCGACCATCGAGGCCGAGCGACAGCACCGCAAGGAGCGTCTGGCTGGCGCATTGCGCGTCTTTGGCAAGCTGGGCTTTTCCGAGGGCGTGGCCGGGCACATCACGGCCCGGGACCCCGAACTGCTGGACCACTTCTGGGTCAACCCCTTCGGCATGAACTTCCGCCACATCCGAGTCTCCGATTTGATTCTCGTCAACCACGAGGGTCAGGTCGTCGAAGGCAAGCGCCCGGTGAATCGCGCGGCCTTCGTGATCCACGCGGCCGTGCACGCCGCGCGGCCCGACGTCATCGCCGCGGCGCACGCCCACTCGGTCTACGGCAAAGCGTTCTCTTCACTCGGACGAAAACTCGACCCGATCACCCAAGACGCCTGCATTTTCTTCGAGGATCACGCTCTCGTCACCGATGGTGGCGGGCGCATCGTGCTCGACGAGGAGAGTGGCCGAATTCTGGCCAAGGGCCTGGGCGATAAGAAGGCCGCCATTCATCAAAATCACGGTCTCTTCACCGTTGGTCAGTCGGTCGACGAAGCGGCGTGGTGGTTCATCACGATGGAGCGAACGTGCCAAGCCCAGCTGTTGGCCGAGGCGGCCGGCACACCGATTCTCGCGAACGCCGACGACGCGCGCTACACCTGTGAGCAGACTGGCTATCCCCTCGCTGGATGGTTCTCGTTCCAGCCGCTGTGGGACGACATCGTAAAGACCGACCCCGAACTCTTTGACTAAGTTATCGTCGCGTTCGCGCGGCGCAACAATCGTACGATGACTTCGCTCAATGGGGCGCACGCGTTACTCGCCACGCTGAGGGCCAATGGCCTCACGACCTGCTTCGCCAATCCCGGCACTTCGGAAATGCATTTCGTCGCCGGACTCGACGACGTCCCCGAGGTCCGCGCCATCCTGTGCCTCTTCGAGGGCGTCGCCACCGGGGCGGCCGACGGCTACGCACGCGTCACCCGTCAGCCGGCCGCCACGTTGTTGCACCTGGGACCGGGACTCGCCAACGGCTGGGCGAATCTGCACAACGCGCGTCGGGCGAATGTGCCGGTGCTGAATATCGTCGGTGACCACGCGACCTACCACGCGACGTACGACGCACCCCTCCAGAGCAACATCGAGGCCCTGGCTTCGACGCTCGAGGGCTGGCATCGTAGAACGACGAACCCTGACGACGTCGCGTCTGATACGAGCGAGGCCATTGGCGCCGCGTACGGACCTCCCGGTCAGATCGCGACGTTGATCCTCCCGGCCGACGTGTCCTGGAATGAACTCTCGACAACGCCTTCGAAGTGGCCCGTCGCGTCGCGTCCGACTCTGGCCGCACCCGATCAGCGAGAACTTGGCCGAGCGATTGAAGCCCTCCGTACCCGACGAACGGCACTCTTGGTTGGTGGCCCGGCCCTCGACACGTCACAGTTGCACCTCGCCCAGAGAATCGCCGCCGCCACGTCCTCGAAGTTCATGGTCGAAACCTTTCCGACGATCATGGAACGCGGCTCGGGCGTGGCGACTCCGGAACGACTCATTTACGTCGCTGAGTTCGCCGCCGCCCAACTCAAGGACATCGACGCCCTCGTGCTCATCGGTGCTCGTGATCCCGTGTCGTTCTTCGCCTATCCCAACGTGGCGAGCGTGATACGTGCGCCGAACTGTGAACTGATCAACGTCGGACCGCTCGGCACCGACACCTCGGCGGTACTGAGCGAACTGGCTGACGCACTGGACGCCGGACCATTCGCGACGCCAGTGGGTGACGCACCATCGGTACCGACCGGCGAGCTGACGACGCAGTCATTGGCCGCGGCGGTCGCCTCTACGTTGCCGGAGGACGTCGTCGTCAGCGACGAATCCAACACCGCCGGCGTGCACTTCTACGGCGCCTCGCAATTCTCGCCGCGTCATTCGTGGATGACACTGACCGGTGGCGCCATCGGCATGGGACTGCCACTCGCTCTCGGCGCGGCCGTCGGTTCGGAGCGCCGCGTACTGGCCCTCGAAGCCGACGGATCGATGATGTACACGCTTCAGGCCCTTTGGACCATGGCCCGCGAGAGTCTCGACGTCACGGTCGTCGGACTCTCCAATCGGAGTTACGCCGTGCTGAACTTCGAACGCCAACGAGTGGGGGCCATGGGCGAAGGTTCTACGAGCCAACGAATGCTCGAGATCGACGACCCGACACTCGATCTCTGTTCACTCGCGAAGGGCCTGGGCGTACCGAGCGTTCGCGTAACGACGGCCGAGGAGCTGGTGGTCGCCCTTCGCCGTTCCTACGCCACGCCCGGTCCGATGTTCATTGAGGCGATCCTGCCCAAGGGACTCAGTTAGAGCGAGAACTCACCGATGACCGGCGCGTGGTCCGACGGCTTCTCGCCCTTACGTTCGTCGCGGTCCACGTAACTGGCGGACGCCTTGGCGAGCAACGCCTCATCGACGAACAGCAGGTCAATACGCAGTCCCCAGCCGCGGTGGAACGAACCGTTGCGATAGTCCCACCACGAATAACTCGGCTCGTCGGGATGGAGCGCTCGGGTGAGGTCAGTCAGTCCCGTCGCTTCCAAGGCGCGTAACGCCTCGCGCTCCGGCTCGCTCACGTGCGTCGCGCCGATGAACAGCGACGGGTCGTAGCAGTCGAAATCGGTCGGCGTCACGTTGAAATCGCCACCGACGACAATGGACTGATTGGCGTCGCGCGCGGCCACCAAGTCGCGCAGCTTCTCGAGCCACTGGAGTTTGTACACGTAGTGCGGGTTGTCGAGCGCTCGTCCGTTGGGCACGTAGCACGACACCACGCGCACGTCGCCGCACGTCGCGGCGATGATGCGCGCCTCGGGATCGTCGTCACCGAATCCGCGCGCGACGTCCTCGATACCGAGCTTGGAGAGAATCGCGACGCCGTTCCATTGACCCTGGCCGTAGTGGGCACTCTCGTAACCGAGATCGGCGAGTTCTTTCGTTGGGAACTTCGTGTCGTTCTGTTTGGTCTCTTGGATGAGTACGACATCGGGATTTCGCGTGGCGAGCCACGCCTCGACGCGCGCGAAGCGCGCCGTCAGCGAATTTACGTTCCACGTCGCCACTTTCATGAGGCGTCAGCGAGGATGAAGAGTAGGTCGGCCTCGACGGCGAGTTTGCCCTCAACACTCGCGCGACCGTGTCCCTTGCCACCACGGGCCGAGAGGTGCGTCATCTCGCATTCCAGCAGCACGACGTCACCGGGCACGACCTGTCGGCGAAATCGCGCGTGCTCGACGCCGCCGAAGAGCGGAAGCCTTCCGGTGTACTTGGGATCGGCGAGCACCGCGACGCCGCCGCACTGCGCGAGAGATTCGAGCAACAACACGGCCGGCGTCGTGGGTCGACCGGGAAAGTGGCCCGGGAAGAACCACTCGTCGCCTCGCAGGGTCCAGAGTCCGCTCGCACGCTCCCCCGGTTCGATCGTGAGCATCTCGTCCAGCAGGAGAAACGGCGCCCGGTGCGGCAGCCAGTCGCTCGGTACGAGAGACAGTTCACTCATAGGAGCGCCAACTCCGCGATTCGACGTTCCGCGTCGACCGTCACGAGTCGAAAGTTGCGTCGATCACCGCGCTTCAAGACGTCGCGCGCCCGAGCCGGTGCCGGATCGCCGAGCGACGTCGTTGGTGCGTAGCATTCGATCGATTGGCCGTTCTTCAACGTCACCTTGATAACGGCGCCGTGCGAGGTGAAGGCCGTCACCTCCCCTTCGACGCGCGATCCGATCCGGTGGGCGCTTCGAAACAGGGCAAAGTCCGTTTCCGGGTTCACGGGATGACGTCCCCGTCGAAGAGCGACCGCCGGCGGGGGCGACACCGGCGCCTCGAGCGACTTCGTTGCCTTCTTCGGCTTGGGCGGCGCCTTGGCCACTTTCACGAGTGACTTCTTCACCGCCTTGACGGTCTTCTTCTCTGCTTCGACAACCTTGAGCGACTTCTTGGCCTTCCTCGGCACCTTCGCGACCTTGGCGAGCACCTTGGCCGGCGCTTTCTTCGCCTTCGCCGGTTTGACGGGCGTCAACGTCGTTCCAATGGACGGCTTGGCGCCGTCGGACAACGTGACCGAAAGCTTCTTCACCGGTCGCGAGGTCTTCGTGTTTCTTACCGGTAACCGAGGCGTGAAGACCCAGCCGACCCCCTTCACCGGCTTTCCCCCAATCAGGCGACCCTCGTCAAAGAGCCACGGATATTCATCGTGGAACTCCTGGAACGAGTCGTTGCTCAACACCACACCCTTGATGCGATCGGCGATCTTCAAGATGAAGGCGTCACCGCGACCAATCGCCCCGGCCGGCGGCGTGACGATCTCGCCGGCCAATTCGGCTCCCTTGAAATGCGCTCGTTCGTTCGTCGCCACGCGATGCTCGAAACTCGCGTCGGCGACCACGATCACCTCGGCGTTCGGGTGCTCTTCCATGAAGGCCCGT
This sequence comes from Acidimicrobiaceae bacterium, assembly GCA_003155915.1. Lineage (GTDB taxonomy): Bacteria > Actinomycetota > Acidimicrobiia > Acidimicrobiales > RAAP-2 > RAAP-2. The sequence goes on from PMFA01000024.1 coordinate 17,135, forward strand.
ACCGCCTCGTCCAACTGCGCGAGGCTTGGCGTGACTCGTCCTTCGGTCGCGAAGTTCGAACCGTCGACGACCACACGGAGGCGCGACGCACGAATAGGACTCATCCGAGTGCTCGCGTGAAGAGGTCGGCCTGTTCGGCGTTGTGAATGAGACCACTGCCGGTCGCCGGGCTGGCCGACTCCGCGCGCGCCACGTGACCGACGGTCATGCCGCGGAACTGCGAATGCATCTGCAAGTGGACGAAGGGCCACGCTCCCATGTTCTCGGGCTCTTCTTGCAGCCAGAAGATCTCCTGGAGATTCGGATAGCGCGACAACGTCTCATCGATCGCGGCTCGCGGCCACGGGTACAACTGCTCGACGCGAATGATCGCGATCGTCGTGGTCCCGGTCTCGTTTCGACGAGTGATTGCCTCGTGCGCGACTTTTCCGGACGCGAGGACCGCTCGAGTGACCAACGACGGGTCGTCAAGTGCGTCGTCGAGGACACTGCGGAACGAACCCTGCTCGAACTCAACCAGCGCCGAGCGCGTTTGGACGGCGCGCAACATGGACTTCGGCGTGAAGACGACGAGTGGCGTCGGGTGCGATCGAAGGACCTGTGAACGCAGGAGGTGGAAGTACTGCGCCGACGTCGTGGGCTGGGCGACGCGAATGTTGTTGCGCGCGCTCAGCGTCAAGAACCGCTCCAAACGGCCGCTCGAGTGTTCGGGGCCTTGTCCTTCGTAACCATGAGGAAGGAGCATCACCAAACACGACAACTGGCCCCACTTGTCCTCGGCCGCGACCAAGAAGTTGTCGATGATGATCTCAGCGCCGTTCATGAAGTCGCCGAACTGCGCCTCCCAAGCGACCAGGGTGTTCTGCGCCTCGACGGAGTAGCCGTACTCGAAGCCCAGCGCCGCGTACTCGCTCAAGAACGAGTCGCGCACGGTGAAGAATGCCTTGGAGTCGAGACTGGCGAGCGGAATGAACTGCGCACCGTTGTCGTTGTCGATCAGGGCGGCGTGACGTTGCGAAAACGTGCCGCGACGAGAGTCCTGACCGATCAGGCGAACGCTCGAGCCGGATTTCACGAGCGATCCGATGGCCAACGCCTCGCCCAGTGACCAATCGACTTCGCCCTCATCCAGCAAGACGCGACGTTGGGCGAACTGACGCTCGAGTTTGGGGTGAATCGTGAATCCTTCGGGCGCACTCATCGTGGCCCGAGCGATCTCAATGAGTGTGGCGCGATCGACACCGGTCTGCGGCGCCGGCGCGTCCAGCGGGACTTCAACGAAGGGCACACCGGTTAACTCGGGCACCGGAACGGTGCGCACTTCGTCGAGCACGTTCTGGAGGCGTTCGTTGAAATCGTTCAACGCCGCTTCGGCCTCCTCGATCGAGATATCGCCACGGCGAACCAACGTCTCGGTGTAGATCTTTCGCACCGAACGCATCTGGTCGATGATCTTGTACATCTGAGGTTGCGTGTAACTCGGGTCATCACCTTCGTTGTGGCCGAAGCGCCGGTAACAGACGATGTCGAGCACGACGTCGCGATTGAAAGTCTGACGGTAGTCGTAGGCCAGTCGCGCCGCGCGCATGCACGCCTCGGGGTCGTCACCGTTGACGTGAAATATCGGCGCCTGGATCATCTTGGCGACGTCGGTGGGATAGAAGCTCGAACGGGCCGAATCCGGGGCCGTCGTGAAACCGACCTGGTTGTTGATCACGATGTGGATCGCGCCACCAACGTGATAACCCGAGAGCTGACTCATGTTGAGGGTCTCGGCGACGACGCCCTGACCGGCGAACGCGGCGTCGCCATGAATCAAGAGTGCGAGATACGGGTAGCGCTCGGTCTCCGGTTCGACTTCGATCCGGTCTCTCGGTCGAATGATCAGGTCCTGCTTGGCGCGCACGATGCCCTCGACGACGGGTGAGACCGCTTCGAGATGCGAAGGGTTCGAGGCCATCGAGACGTCGATCGTGGCGCCGCGGGGGTTCTTGAACTCACCGCGCGCACCCTTGTGGTACTTGACGTCCCCGCTTCCCTGCACGCTCTCGGGATCCAAGTTCCCCTCGAACTCCGAAAAAATGTCGTTGTAGGACTTGCCGACGACGTTGGCGAGCACGTTCAAGCGTCCGCGGTGCGCCATGCCGATGACGACTTCTTTCGTTCCTTCGTCGGCCGCGACGTCAAGGATCGTCCGTAGCGCCACGATGGTCGACTCGCCGCCCTCGAGTCCGAAACGCTTCTGGCCCACGTAGCGCGAATGCAGGAAGCGTTCGAAGACTTCGGCTTCGTTGAGCGCCTCGAGTACGCGGTGCTGCTCGTCGACGCTCAGCGACGAACTGACGCCTTCGACGCGCTGTTGAATCCAACGTTTCTGCTCGGGATCCATGATGTGGCCGTATTCGATGCCCGTCGTGCGACAGTAGGCCTCGCGCAGAATCGAAAGGATCTCTTCCAGAGTCGCCTCGCTACGTCCCGCGAGTCCGTCGACGACGAAGGAGCGCTGCAGGTCCCACATCGTCAGTCCGTAGTTCGCGATGTCGAGTTCGGCGTGCAGGGCCGGAGGTTCACTGTGTAGCGGATCGAGGTGGGCGTTCAAGTGGCCGCGCACCCGGTACATGTTGATCAGCTCTTGGACGCGAATCTGCTTCAAGATCCGCTCGGCGTCGCCTTCGTTCTTCGAGGGGTTTCGGTCCGAAGCCCAGCGCGCCGGCTCGTACGGGATCCCGAGCGCCGCGAAGACCTCGTCGTAGAAGTCGTGCTGTCCCGTGAGGCACTCGGCGACGAATTTCAAGAACAGACCGGACTCGGCGCCTTGAATGATGCGATGGTCGTAGGTCGACGTGAGCGTCATCACCTTGCCCACACCCAGTTCAGCGAGCGCGCGCGGGTCGGCCGCTTCGAAGCCCGCCGGCCACCCGAGTGCGCCGACGCCAAAAATCGCACCCTGACCGGCCATCAGTCGTGGCACGGACTGCACCGTGCCGAGGGTCCCGGGGTTGGTGAGCGACACCGTCGCGCCGACGAAGTCGTCGGCGCCGAAACTCGCCGCGTGGACCTTTCGCACCAGGTCCTCGTAGGCCAGGAGGAACCCGCGAAAGTCCATCGTGTCCGCGTCACGTATCACGGGTACCAAGAGATTTCGCGAGCCATCGGCGCGCTCGACGTCCACGGCCAGTCCGAGGCCCACGTGTTCGTGGCGCCGTATGCCCGGCGTGCCTTTTTTGTCGACGGCTTCGACGAAGGACGCGTTCATGGAAGGTATCTGCGCCAAGCCCTTCACGATGGCGAAGGCGATGAAGTGGGTAAAAGAGACCTTGGCGCCACTGGAACGCGACAGGGATTCATTGAGTGCGGCTCGATTGATCTCCAACAGCCTCGCCGACACCGTGCGCACACTGGTCGCCGTGGGAACCGCGAGGCTGGCCTCCATATTGGCGACAATGCGCGCGGCGGCCCCGCGAAGCGGCGTCGCCTCCGCGTCGATATCGGGCGTCGCGACAACCAGAGCCGGCGGTGCGGACGTCGCAACGCTTGGCACAGCGGAGCGCTGGTAGTCGGCGAAGAACTCACGCCAGCTTTCGGCGACCGAGTTCGGGTCGGCCAGAAAGCGGTCGTACATGTCGTCGACCAGCCACGCGTTGGGTCCGAACGAGCCCTTGCGCGAACGAGACGACGATGATTCTGGGGGCGTAGTCACGACTCCCAGCCTAGGGGTCGAGCGGCTTTACGCCGTTGGTTCATTACCATCGAACGCAGGGTAGGTTCGCTTCGTGAGTACCCCTCCCACGCCCCACGGACTGCACTTCGTCGCTGACTCGCCGATACCAGGTCTCACGGTCGCCGAACGACGAGTCGAGCATCCCGAGGCCACGATCATTTGCATCCACGGCGGGCTGGACCGCGGCGGCTCGTTCGCGCGACTCGCGCGACGGACCGATCGATTCGATCTCGTCACGTTTGACCGTCGCGGGTATCAAGGTTCGCGCGAACTGGGCCCGCTCGGACTCGAGAGCCACGTCAGTGACCTCACCGCCCTCGCCCACCACGAAGGCCGAGGCCGAGCGATCATCTTCTTCGGCCACAGTTACGGCGGGGTCGTGGCGATCGGCGCCGCGATCGCCGACGAATCCCTGGCGCGACTCGTCATCACGTACGAGGCGCCACTACCGTGGATCCTTCGCCGCGACGAAATCGGGGTACCACTCGGCGACGATCCGCAACTCGAAGCCGAGAAGTTCTTTCGCCGCATCGTCTCCGACAGTGCGTGGGAGCGATTAAGTGAACTTGAACGGGACTCGCGTCGAAAAGACGGACCGGCCTTGTTTGACGATCTCTCCAGTCTCCGCGCGAAGACGCCACCGTTCGACCTCGCGTCACTGAAAGTGCCGACGGTGTACGTGTACGGCGACAGTCGTGCGCCGGACTTCTACGGCTCCCTCAGCGCCGAACTGGCGTCGCTCAATCCACTCATCCGAAGTCGACGGGTCACGAACGCCGCTCACGGTGCGCACCTTTCGATTCCCGATCAACTCGCCGCACTGATCGGCGAACTGTGGGACGAGACATGCGCGTCGGCGTAACCGGCTCTTCGGGCTTCATTGGCACGGCGTTGGTGGCGGCACTCGTCGAGCGCGGCGACGACGTCGTGCGGTTCGTGCGACCAGACTCGCCCGGCAACGGCGAGTTGATTCGTTGGGATCCTTCACGGGGTCTCGTCGACGACAACGATGTGCGTCGCGTCGGAGCCTTGGAGGCGGTAGTCAACCTCGCCGGTGCGGGCATCGCTGATCGTCGATGGACGAACGAGCGCAAAGAGGAGATACGTCGCTCACGTGGCGACGCGACGGCGTTGCTGGTGCGAATCCTCAGTGATTCGTCGGGCACGGGGTTTCTCGCGAGTGGCTCGGCAATCGGCGTCTACGGGTCTCGCGGCGCTGAAGTGCTCGATGAGTCATCAAGCATCGGTGATGACTTCCTCGCTCGCGTGTGCGTCGAGTGGGAACAGGCGACGTCACCGCTCGAGCGATCCGGAACGAAAGTGGCGCACCTTCGCACCGGCATCGTCATGTCATCGCGCGGCGGCGCTCTGAAGAAACAGCTGCCCCTCTTTCGACTCGGACTCGGCGGGGTCTTAGGAGCCGGAGAGCAGTGGTTGAGCCCGATCTCTTTACGCGACGAAGTGCGCGCCGTCCTGTGGCTGCTCGACACGCGCCCGAGCGGTCCGTTCAACCTCGTCGCCCCGGCGGCCCAGACGAATCGCGCATTCACGAGCGCCCTGGCGCGCCAATTGCATCGCCCCGCGCGACTCCGTGTTCCCTCGACGGCGCTGCGCATCGCGCTCGGCCGAGACCTCGCCGACGGCGCGGTCCTCGCCAGTCAGCGTGTCGTGCCCGCCGCGCTGACCGAGAGAGGGTTCAACTTCGAGAATCCGACCATCGAATCGATCGTGTCATCGTCCTTCGCCTGACTACATGGCCCGAAAGTCCGGCCTGTAACGTAGCGATGACCCGTTTGTTGCGGGTGCCGTACCTATGGTCATCTTGATGGCACGGGCTGAAACCTCTATGAACGCTGGACACTCCCTTCGCCTCGCCGTCGCCACGCTCCTGGTGTTGGGCACGGCCGTCTTCGGTCCGTCGGCGATCGCCGCGGTCCCCGCCGCTCCGTCAGGAACAGTTGCGTACGCCGAGGCGCCGGGTGCCAATCCGAACTTCATATTTCCCTACCTGGGTTGCGCCTATTCCTCGGTCAACAACATCAACCAGTTCCAAATGCTGATGTACCGACCGCTGTACTGGTTCGGTTTAGGCGGATCGGCCAAATTCGTGCCGTCGCTCTCACTTGCCAATCGACCGGTCTTCTCCCACGGCGACCGCACCGTGACGATCACCATGAAGGGTTGGCGCTTCGCCGACGGACAGGTCGTCAATGCGCGCTCGGTCATGTTCTTCCTCAACATGTACAAGGCCGATCCAACCGCCTACTGCGGCTACAACGCCGGATACGGAATACCCGATCAGGTGAAGAGCGCCGCGGGGCACGACGACACGGTTCGCATCAACTTCACGACCTCGGTCAATCCGAACTGGTTGCTCGGCTCCTACCTCTCTGAAATCACTCCGATGCCCGATAGCTGGGACCGTTCCTCGGGTTCGCAGGCTTCGACGTGCGCGAGCGGAGCCTACGGCGCCGCGAGCACCGACGCGGCGTGCAACGCCGTGGTGACGTACCTCACGAAGGAAGGATCAACGACATCCACCTTCACCGGAAACCTCTGGCAGGGCGGCGTCGACGGTCCGTGGCGCCTCACTAGTTTCAGTTCCGCCGGCAACGCCACCTTCCAACCCAACGCCAAATACCAAGGTCCCCGGAAGGCGCAAGTCCGTTTCGTGAAGGAAGTCGCGTATACGACGGTCCAAAGTGAAGAGAGCGCTCTGCTCAACAGTGGCCTCTCTATTGGTTACATCGACCCGAGCGTTCTCACGAGCCCGGCTCCAGCTCCCGGTCGGGTCGGGCCCAACTGGGTTCCCCTGGCGTCGCACTATTCACTCGTCAGCGGTTCGTCGTGGAGTTTCAACTACGCCGCGTTTAACTTCACGTCGTCGGACCCGAACGGCGCGACCGTTGATCAGCTCTATATCCGTCAAGCACTTCAGTACGCGGTCGACCAGCGCAGCATCATCGAGAGCGCGGACAAGGGCTACGGCTCAGCTATCGACAGCCCGCTTCCCCCGAGTACGCCGAGTTCACTCAGCAAACCAATCGCCAATCCCTACCCGTTCAACTTCGCGGCCGCTCGCACTCTGCTCAGCGCGCACGGCTGGACGCTGGTGAACAACGTACAGACCTGTACCGACGCGGGCACCGGCACGGGACAGTGTGGCGCGGACATCGCCCAGGGCTACCAACTCAGTTTCAACGTGGTGTGGCCGACGGGCTCCACCTCACTCGAAGCGACGATGTCGGCCGAGGTCGCCAACTGGCAGACACTGGGAATCTTGATCACGCATAGCACCGACACCTTCAACAACGTCATCAGTGACTGCACCGGCGCCAAGCCCTTCGAGATCTGTGCCTGGGGCTACGGATGGTCCTACGTGCCGAGCGACTACCCGTCAGGCGAGTCACTTTTTCTGCCCGGTGGGGACTTCAACGTGGGTACGTACACCAACACTCAGTTGTCGTCGCTGATCAAAGCAACGATCTACGGGACGTCCAATCTGGGTGCGTACGCCACCTTCGCCGCCCAACAACTGCCGGTGCTCTACCAGCCTCAAGCCAACTCACTCGTAGAAGTCGCCCGGTCACTCAAGAGTTCCGTCGGATTCGCCCCGAATCCACTGGGCGACTTCATGCCGGAATACTTTCACTACTGACAGTGATCCCGCGAACGTCGACGTCGCCGTCACTCCGCTTCGCTCATCTCAGTCGTAACGCCGTGGCGGGGACCTTCCTCAGTCGGAATACTGGGTGCGCCCATCTTTGTACGGGCCCAAACGACCGACAATCAGGAGTTTCGACCGCGAACACTGAATTATCGGCTTTTTCCCTTTATTAACGGGGTGAGAACTCCTCAGAAAATGCCGTTTTTCGCTCGGGCTGCACATTCTCCGCCTCATTATTGCGGATACAGTTGCCACTAATCCATGTGTGATGGAATGACAAATTAAATGTGACCACTTCGGTGGTACTGGGAGGATATTAAATATGCATTTTGGACGCAAACTTCGACTAGCCGTGACGGTGGGCCTTTCGGCCTGCGCGTTATCGCTAGGTCTCATTGCTCCGACCGTGAGTGGCGCGAGTGCCCCTGCAGCATCAGGAACTCTTACTTTTGCAGAGGGAGCAACCGCTAATCCGAACTGGATCTTCCCCTTCGAAACGTGCCAGTACTGTTCGGTTGACAACATCAACCAATTCCAGGACGAGATGTTCCGACCTCTCTACTGGTTCGGCCTAGGTGACAGTGTCACCCTTGTGTCTTCGTTGTCACTTGCGAAGCTTCCTGTCTATTCACGCGGCGACAAGACCGTGACGTTGTCGTTGAAAGGTTGGAAGTTCGCTTCGGGCCAAACGGTGAACGCCCAATCGGTCATGTTCTTCTTGAACATGTACAAAGCGTTGCCCGCCGACTTCTGGGGCTACAACCCCGGCTACGGTATCCCTGACCAGGTCTCTAGCGTCACCCACACGGCTATGGCGGTCACGATCAACTTCAAGACCGTCGTCAACCCACTGTGGATTACGAACAACTACCTCGACCAGATCACGCCGTTCCCTGACACGTGGGACCGTACTTCTTCGGGTCAAAAGTCCTCGTGTGCCACCGGTGCCTACGGCGCTGCGTCGACCAAGGTCGCGTGCACGAACGTCTACAACTACCTGAACAACCTCTCGAGCCAGACCACCAGCTACACCGGCTCGCTTTGGCAGAGTGGTGACACGGGTCCGTGGCGTTTGACGTCATTCGACAACCTGGGCAACCTGACGTTCCAGCCGAACCCGCACTACTCGGGCCCGGTAAAGCCAACGATCAAGTACGTGAAGGAAGTTGCCTACACGACGGACCAGGCTGAAGAGAACGACCTCCAGGCCGGCAAGATTGACCTCGGATACGTTGACCCGGGTGTCCTCACCGCTCCGGCGCCTGCGCCGGGCAAGGTTGGACCGAACTGGGGCAACCTAGCCTCCAAGTACAACCTGGCGACGGGCATCATCTGGGGCTTCAACTACATGCCCTTTAACTTCTCTTCGGGCGACCCGAAGCTCGAACTCGTCAACCAGTTGTACATCCGCCAAGCGTTGCAGGAGTCAACCGACCAGACCGGCGTTGTCAAGAATGTCTTCAAGGGTTATGGATTCCCGTCCTACGCACCACTACCGGCGATTGTCCCGGCGGTGCTGTCCAAGACGATTGCCAACCCGTATCCGTTCAACCTCACGACCGCGGAGGCATTGTTGACCTCACACGGTTGGACCATGCAAGGTGGCGTTATGACCTGCACGAGCCCAGGCACGAGCGCGACCCAGTGTGGTGCGGGCATCACATCGGGCGAGGCGCTGAGTTTCAGTGTGATCTACGCGAGCGGCACACCGGCTCTGACCCAAGAGGTCACCGCCGAAGTCGCTGACTGGGCTTCGATCGGTGTCAAGGTTTCTACTGCGACCGAAGGCTTCAACGCCGTGATCGGCGACTGCGCCGGAACCACGTACTCGCTCTGCTTCTGGGGCGGCGGCTGGACCTTCGTGCCGAACTACGACCCAACCGGTGAGACGCTCTTCGCCGTCGGTGGTGGCTTCAACGTCGGTGACTACAACAGTCCGACCATGACGGCCGACATCAAGGCGACTGACTTCGGTCACTCCAACCTGACGGGCTACGCGACGTACGCCGCGCAGAACCTGCCGGTCCTGTACGAACCAGAAGCGACGCCGACCGGAGAGATCATCAAGACGCTGCACAGCAAGATTGGTTTCGCTGGCAGTCCTATCTTGAACTTCATGCCGGAGTACTACTACTGGTAGAGATTCAAATGGACCACTGAGTCCAATGAAAAAGGGTCCCCGGAAGGGGACCCTTTTTCATTGGCTCCACGAATCAAGTGGACCACCTTCGACAGCCTGATGCCAATATTTCACGCATGAGGCGCTGGTAGACTTCACTCGTGTTCGCCTACGTCGTTCGAAGAATCATTCAGGCCTTCTTCGTTCTCCTCATAGTGATGCTGCTCACGTTCAGCCTTCCCTACTTTCAGGTCCACGGCATTCGCGCTCCCGCCTACACCGTGCTCGGTACCAAAGCGACGCCGTACAACGTGGCGATTTGGGCGAAACAGCACGGAATGGATCATTCGTACTTCGACCGGTTCTGGACGTACGCCACCCAAGTCCTGTTCCACTTCAACTTGGGACGGTCCTACAAGGAGAACTCTTCGGTCTGGGGCATCATCAGCCTCTACGTCCCGCGCACGATCTGGCTGGCCGCTGTTTCATTGGCCCTGACAACAATCATCGCGATTCCCCTCGGGATCTACCAGGCCGCTCGTCGTAACACCGTGGGTGACTACACCGCCACGGGCGTCGCCTTCGTGCTCTACGCCATGCCGTCATTCCTTCTCTGCATGCTGTTGCTGGACGCATTTAGCTTTCACGGGCCACACCTGCCCAATTCGCCCCCGCAGGGCGTGCAAGCGTGGGCGATGTTCACGAGCCCCGAGGGTTTCATACTGCCCGTTGCCGCATTGACCATGCTCTCAGTGGCTGGGCTCAGTCGCTATATGCGCGGCACGGTTCTCGAAGTCCTGGTCCAGGACTACGTGCGCACGGCGAAGGCGAAGGGCTGCTCTAGTCGTCGAACACTCTTCAAGCACGCCTTTCGCAACGCGCTCGGTCCGATCATCGTGCTGTTAGGTCTGTCTATTCCCGCCCTCTTGGGCGGCGCACTGATTATCGAAAGCGTCTTCAACTATGCCGGATTGGGTATTCAGACGGTCTTCGCGGCGGAGAACCTCGACGTGCCGACGGTGCTCGGCATCACCCTGTTGGTTGCAATCCTGACGCTGCTCGGCAACCTCCTCGCAGACATCGCCCTCGGCCTCGTCAATCCACGTATTCGAATTGAAGGGACGAAAGCGTGACCGATCTGACCGAACGCGAGCGGGTCTCCCCGATCGAGCCGCCGGATCCACCAACCACGTTGTCCACGGACGACCAGATCGTTCCGATGTGGCGCCAGCGACTACGCATCTTCTTCCACAACAAGCTGGCGGTCGCGTCGGTCGTCTTTTTGTTCCTCACCATCGCGGCGTGTTTCCTCGTCCCGGTCCTCCACCCGACAAATCAGACCAATCAGGCGGCCACTTTCGGCCTGCCCTGGAACGCCGCACCCTCGTGGCACCATTGGCTCGGCACCGACAGCTCCGGTTTCGACGAATTGGGCCGCATCTTCTACGGCGGCGAGTATTCACTCACGCTCGGTTTCGTCGCCGGTTTCATCACGATCGTCGTCGGTACGACTTACGGCATGATCTCCGGCTTCGCCGGTGGCATTACTGACACCCTCATGATGCGTCTCATCGACGCCTTCCTATCGATTCCCTACATCTTCCTCTTGATCACCTTGATCGCCATCTTCAATAGATCAACGGTCTTTCTCATTTGCATCATCGGCTTCACCCTGTGGTGGGGCAACGCGCGCATCATTCGAGGTGACGCCCTCCTCATACGAAACCTCGAATACTCCCAAGCGGCCACCGCCATGGGCGCGCGCAAGTGGCACATCATCCGCCGTCACGTCTTCCCGAACTCGATCAGCAACATCGTGACCGTGGCGACGTTCTCGGTCGCCGACGCGATCCTCTTCCTCTCGGCCCTGGGCTTCCTGGGACTGGGTATCCAGGCGCCGCAGACCGACTGGGGCACGATGCTCCAGGCCGGCACGTCACAGATCCAGAACGGCTTCTGGTGGGAGATCTACCCCCTCGCGCTGGTCTTCATCCTCGTTGTCGTGTCGATCAACTACATCGGTGACGCGCTACGCGACTGCTTCGAAGTCCGACTCCTCGAACGCTAAATCATTCGATTCTTGGCGGCTGACGCCAATCAACCGGAGGTTGTCAACGAACCCGTGCGCCGATTGCAACGGGCGTCTGCAACGGGAAGTGGCACGCCGCCCGTTGGTTCGCCCCGAAGTCGGTGTACATCGGCTCTTCGTTCGCACAGATGTCTTGGGCGTACTCGCAGCGCGTTCGAAAGCGACAGCCGGACGGCGGGTTCACGGCCGAAGGTAGTTCGCCGGTGACCTGCTTGCCGTGGCGCGCCCTCGCTTCAACCGGGTCAGGCACGGGCACCGCGTTGAGCAGACCCTGGGTGTACGGGTGAGCCGGGTGGCGAAAGACCGATTCGGCGTCACCGATCTCGACGATCTTGCCCAGGTACATGACGCCGATCGTGTCGGCCATGTAATAGACGACCGCGAGGTCGTGGCTAACCATGATGTACGAAAGGTTGTGCTCGCGCTGTAACTCCTTCATCAGGTTCAGAATTTGCGCCTGAATCGACACATCCAGGGCCGAGACCGGTTCATCAGCCACGATCAAACGCGGGTTGAGCGCGAGCGCGCGAGCAAAGCCGATTCGCTGGCGTTGGCCGCCGGAGAACTCGTGCGGGTAGCGGTCAGCGGCGACTGGTTCGAGGCCGACCGCGAGCAGTAAATCGCTCACCCGGGCCCGGCGCTGGGCCCTCGTCCCGTCGCCCTGCACCAGCAGCGGCTCGCCCAGGATCTCTGAGACCTTCATGCGCGGGTTGAGCGACGAGTACGGGTCCTGGAACATCATCTGACGTTCGCGGCGTTCGGCGCGCTTTGGTTTGTGCTTGTTCGATGAGACGACCTTGTCGTCAAAGAGCACGGAACCACTGGTCGGTAACTCGAGTCCCACGACCATTCGCCCGATCGTCGTCTTGCCGCAGCCCGACTCGCCCACGAGACCGAAGGTCTCGCCCTCATTGATCGAGAACGTGACGTTGGAGACCGCGTGGATCGCGCCGACCTTGTGGCGGATGAGTCCCGCCTTGACGGCGAACTCCTTCGTGAGTCCCTCGACGCGCAGCAGCTCTTTGGAACCGACCTTGGCCGCAACCTCGGCGCGGGTTTCGGTTCGCACGACTAAAGCCTGTGGACCGTCCACCGGGTGGAAGCACCGGTATTCGTGGTCAGCGGTGCCGGTCAGCTCCGGTTCGACCGCGCGGCACTCGTCAGTGGCGAATCGACAGCGTGGCGCGAAGCGACAGCCGACGATCTCCTTGGAGAGGTCCGGCGGCAGTCCGGCGATAGAGGCCAATTCGTGCTTGGTGGCGTTCTCGAGGTTCGGCATCGAGGCCAACAGCGCCTGGGAGTAGGGGTGGCGCATCGAACGAAAGAGGTCGATCGTCGTAGCCTCTTCGGCCTTCTTGCCGCCGTACATGACGACGACGCGGTCCGCGCGCCCGGCGATGACACCCATGTCGTGCGTAATCAGGAGGACGCCCATCTTGAGTTCTTTACGTAGCGAGTCGATGATGTCCAGGATCTGGGCCTGGATGGTGACGTCGAGCGCCGTCGTCGGCTCGTCGGCGATAAGAAGCTTGGGCTCACAGACGAGGCCCATGGCGATGATGACGCGCTGGCGCAGTCCCCCGGAGAGCTCGAAGGGATACTGGTCGAGTCGTTCGGCGGGACGGGGCATCTCGACCATGTCGAGGACTTCCAGGGACCTCTTTCGAGCCTCTTCGTCCGAAGCGCCGTTGTGGATCCGCAGGCCCTCACCGATCTGGCGACCGATCTTCATGGTCGGATTGAGCGAACTCATGGGGTCCTGAGGGATCAAGGCGACCGAGCGTCCTCGATGGTGCTGCATTTCTTTCTCGCTCAACGTCGAAAGGTCGACGCCCTCGAGTTCGATCGTGCCCGACGCGATGTGACCGTTGCCGGGCAAGAGACGCATGACGGCCAGGCCCGACGTCGTCTTGCCACAGCCCGACTCCCCGACGAGACCGACGCATTCACCAGGGTCGATGTTGAGTGAGAAGTCGTCGACTGCGGTAACGAAAGACTTCCGAGTGGCAAATTTGACTTGAAGATTCTTTACGGAGAGCAGTGAAGCCATGGTCTGTCAATCATACCCGTATGGGCAATATTCAACGATGCGCCAGACCCGCCCGAGGGCCTCATCTGACCCCCTAGTTGGTGATCATCTCCGGCAGATGCCACGAATGACGGTGGTGGACGGTCTGGCCGAATCGTTGAATCGCCTCCATGTGTCGTTTGGCCCCGTAGCCCTTGTTGCTCGACCATCCGTATTCGGCGAAATGGCGATCCAGTTCGACCATCAATCGGTCCCGACGAACCTTCGCGAGCACCGACGCGGCCGCGATCGACGCGCAACGTTGGTCGCCTTTCACGATCGTGGATGCGCTCAACGTGCGATAGGTGAGTTCGGGCGCCGCCTCGACGCCGAAGCGGATGTCCTGGGGGGCGCGCAACAGATTGAAGGAGCCGTCAATCAACGCCACGCTCGGGCGAACACGAAGCGCGTCGAGCGCTCGAGTCGCGGCGACCGCCAGGGCGAGTCGAAGTCCCCACGCGTCGATTTCGGCCGCACTCACTGAGCCGACAGACCAGTCGGCGGCCCATATCCGCAACGGATCCTCTAACGCCTCACGCTGCATCGGCGTCAGCAGTTTCGAGTCGTTCAACGACGCCGGCGGCGCTGTCGCATTCGTCAGCACCACGGCACCCACGATCATCGGCCCGGCGAGCGCGCCACGTCCGACCTCGTCAATACCAACGACGACCTCGCCGCGTTCCAGCAACACTCGCTCGTGGACGAGCAAGTCCGAGTGCACCGTCGTCACGTTTCAACAGTACCCAAGGGCGCTGCCCGTAATATGCACACTCGTGAGCCCTGACGCATTCGTGATTCCGTTGAAGCGCTTCGACCTCGCTAAGGAACGGCTGCGCGTCAACAACGCCACGTCGGTCACCGAACTGGCCCAGCGGCTCGCCACTCGAGTAATCGAAGCGTGCGCGCCGCGACATACGATCGTGCTCAGTGAGAGCGACGAAATCTCTGAGTTCGCCTCCTCACTCGGTTGCGACGTTCTGCGTTCTGACGCAACTGATCTCAATGACGCCGTGCAACGGGCCTACGGAGCCCTCCAGGACCGATTTGAGCGACTCATCATTGTCCACGGCGACCTACGCCACCCCGAGGGACTCAGTTCCTTCGAACCCGGAGAGGGCATAACGATCGTCACCGATCATCACGGACTCGGCACCAACGTGATGGCGTTGCCGACCGGGCTGGACTTCCACTTCGCCTACGGCGGGCACTCGGCGTCGCTGCATCAACGAGAGGCCGAGCGCGTCGGCGTCGAGCTCACCGTGGTCACCAACAGCCCCTGGCGCTTCGACGTGGACGAACCCGCGGATCTGGACTCGTAACGGCATTCGAGGGGGGCCAAAGGGCCCCCCTCGAACCACAAATCCCTGATGGGACTCGACTACTTCTTAGCGGCAGCCCTCTTAGCAGGACGCTTCGCGGCCTTCTTCGCAGCAGGACGCTTGGCGGCCTTCTTCGCAGCAGGACGCTTCTTAGCGGCGGCCTTCTTTGCAGGGGCCTTCTTCTTTGCAGCAGGACGCTTCGCGGCCTTCTTCGCTGCTGGGCGCTTCTTAGCGGCGGCCTTCTTTGCAGGGGCCTTCTTCTTTGCAGCAGGACGCTTCGCGGCCTTCTTCGCTGGAGCCTTTTTGGCTACAGCCTTCTTCTTCGCGGCTGGTGCCACTTTCCCTCCTTGGGACTCAACGTTGAATCAATTTGGGACCTCGAGTTCACCACCGTGGCGTTCTCGAAATCGGTACCGCATTGACAAACGTGTACTCGCTCATGTGCCACCCAGCTTCACAGCTGTACGGCGACTGATCGCAGTGCACGGTCCGACACGGAAAAGCGCTTCGCAAATAACGTCACACGGACGTTTCACTCAACGTTCACCTCCTCCGCAGAAGGACATCTAAAAGTTCACTCGCTTTACACACCAATGTCAAGCATTTCGAAGTTTTTCTGCGACAGATGTATTTCGTGAATAACGACGTCGGCGTGTACTTAGGTCGTGGTGCACACGGTGATGCATCGAGTGGTGACGAACGTTCGACACTCGTACTCGGTCCGAGTCGCAGTGGAAAAACGTCGTCGATCGTTGTACCGAATCTCCTGATCACAAATCGTTCTTGCGTTGTAACGTCAACGAAGAATGATGTTGTGTCGTTGATGTCGCGTAGTCGTCGCGATGGTGCAACGTTGCTCTTCGATCCGTCAGGAACAGTGCGCACACCGCCCGGTGTGCATCGAATTGGTTACTCACCGATACGACAAAGTTTTTCTTGGGATGGTGCAATTCTTGCTTCGAGGAGCCTTATTGACATCGCGCGACGCGGTCGCGGCGATCGCAGCGACGATCATTGGACCGAACGTGCGGGCGCGCTCGTGGCTCCGTTGTTGCACGCGACCGCTCTTCGCAACGAGTCATTGGGACAACTCGCGTCACGAGTCGATGAACGACGCTGCGATGACATCGTGCACGAACTCACCGAACGCCACGGCGAACACCACCCGTCGGTCTCACTACTTCGCGGTGTACTCGCCACCGAAGAGCGCGAACGATCAAGTATTTGGTCGACGACCTCGGGTCTGTTCGCGGGGGTACGCACCGAAGCGGCGAGGGCCTCGTCCCGCGAGGCCCCGCTCGACCTCGACGCATTCTTGAGTGCTCCGCACCAGCTCCATATCGTGGCGCCCAGTCGCCATCAGGCGGTCACGATTCCGTTGGTGGTCGGGCTCATCGAAGAGCTGGTCCACGCCACCTATGACCGTCACGAGCAAGGCGCTCGGCTCCTGCTGGCCCTGGATGAACTGGCGAATGTCGCTCCCCTGCCGCGCCTCGCGAGCATCGTCTCCGAGGGCGGTGGACAGGGCGTCGTGACCCTCGCGTGCCTCCAGGACCTCTCTCAGGCCCGGAGTCGTTGGGGCACCTCGGCCGAGGGCTTCCTCTCGCTTTTCCCGACCACCGTGGTGCTGCCCGGTATCGCCGATCGCCCCACGCTCGAGATGTTGCGCAGCCTCGCCGGACGCGCGCTCTATCCAACGCCGACTCTCCAGTTCGGACCGAGAGGCAAGCGTGCCGGCCGCTCGACCAGTTGGGTGGAGCGCGATCGCGCCTCGATGAGCGAACTCGCCCACGGTCGTCCCGGCTACGCCATGGGTCTGGACGCGAGCAAACAGATGAAGTGGATCGAACTGACCCCGGCTCACGCACACCCGCGCTTTCGGGGCTACCTGGAGCGCGAGCGCGACTCGTCGCGTGAACGCTGACGCCATCGCTCGAGGTCCGGCGTTTCGAGGGGTCTCGCGCCGCGCTCACGAACCTGCGCGGTCATCCGCGCCTCGCGAACACTGATCGACGGTTCTCGCACTCCCCTCGCTCCGGTCAGTTCCGGATAGAGGGTGTCGACCGCGCGGGCCACGGCGGCTGGATCTTGACCGAAACGCGCGGCGTTGCTCCACGCCGCGATCACGTGGCGCCGCGTCACGTCACGTCGACCCTCGAGCGCACCGGCGAAGCCGTGCTCGTCGAGCGTCGATCGGTGCCGCGTCGGCGGATCGATCACGCCGAGGGAATCGAATCGGGCGCGGTCATCACGCCACTGCTCGATCGCGTCACGGCGTCGCCAGTGCAATTTCTCACCCCGGTCCGCGTGATGACCTCCCCAGAGCGCCCGATATCCCTCATCGAGACCGACGACGTGTTCGACACCCTCGAACGATCGCCACGCTGACCACGATGTGCGCTCTTTGAGTTCGTGACGAAGTGACGTTCGGTAGAGGGCGTCGGCCGCCTCGAGGTGGGCGAAGAGACCCCGACTGTCGAGCACGGACCGCGAACCTTCGGGGAGCGCACCGACCAACACGTGGTCGTGCAAATGCGGTTCGCCGTGGCGATTCACGCCGTGTGTGAATCCCACGATCCCGGTCCAACGACCGGCCTGATCGCGGTCCTCGCCACCGCGGCGATCTCGAACCACGAGCGCGTGCTCTTCGAGATAGTCAATCGCGGCGCCCACCGACGTGCGATGCGCGGCCACCACACCCGATCCGTGTTCGGCGTCGATCGCGAGCAGTATCGAAGTGGGACGAGGTGCGGCGACCACGATGTCGTAGCCGAGTATCGAGGAGCGTTGGGACGTCCGCAGCACTTCGGCCACGCAACGAGGATCACCAGAGTCGCCCGCGCCGCGTAACCACCAACCNNGCGACAAGACACGGATCATTGGACACCCCGGTGCCCAACGGTCGCTACAGCGAGGCGGCGATCCTCTTGGCCAGTTCGTGTCCGGCCTTGGCGAACTTCGGCGTGGCCACGACCGCACCCTCACCGGCGCGCAGCATCAATTGGTCGAGGAACAGTTCGTTGCTCACCCGGAACTTGACGGCGTGTCGCCCGTCTTCCAGGGTCAACCACTGCGCGTTGGGCAGTGGCTCGAAGAGCCACCGAAGCCACGATTCGATGACCACGACGACCTCGTCACCCTCTTCGCCGACCTGGGTGAGCCAGTTGACGACGGTGTCGCGCGGGCGCTCTTCGGTCGCGTCGGAGGTCGCGACGACCGCGTTGATTCGGTCAACGCGGAAAGTTCGCCACGATTCACGGGTCGTGCAGTAGGCCCGCACGTAGGTATGGCCATTGAGGACCTTTATTTCGCGCGGCTCGATCGAACGACTCCGAGCTTCGTCCGCGGTCGCGGCCGTGTAGAGGATCTTGATCTGCTGGTGGTCCTCGACGGCGGCCGAGACATCAGCGAGCATGGTCTCGTTCGTCGTCATCTCGACCTGGACGTAGGTACTGGTGGCGCCCTCGATCTTTTCGATAGCCGACAAGATCGCCGGGTCGTGATAGACGCGTGAGGCTTCACGCAGGGCAATGTTCAATTCGAACAGGTCGCGCCACATGAACGGTGAAGGTTCCTCGGCCCCCTCGGGCAGGTCACTGAAGTCGGCTCGGTACGTCGAATCATCGTGGGCCTCGTCGTCCCAGTCGTCGCACTCCTTGAGGACGTGCGCCGGGAAGGCGCCGGTCCCGTCGGTCGAACCGGCCATCGGTTCGAGAGCCACCAGACGGTCCATTATCAGGCGCACGTGGTCGTCGTCGAGTGAGAAACGCTTCGCCAATTCGCTGATCCGCAGCCCGTCTTCGGCGACGTAGACGGCGTGGAGGAGTTGCAAGGTCTGGCCGAGGACGTCATTGGTCGCCGGACCCGTGAACTTCATCTCCTCGAGCGACGGCGCCTTGCCGCGGTTGACCTCTTTCAACCAATCAGCCACGTCCGCCTTCAACGACTTGGGCGACTGGAGACGAATCCGATCGGCGCCCTCCACGACGAATCGCAGCGCGGCGCGAGGACTGTCGAAACTCAGTCCGACCTCAACCTTGCCGTCCTTCTTGCTGGCGGCCAGCGAACCCGAGTACTGCCGCACCAACAGATCGGCGTAGTTCTCGTTCGTCGTTACGACCACGTCCAACGGCGTTGGTGACCTCGAGAACTCCGGCCGCCAGGCTTTCGCCACGTCGACGGCGCCTTCGTCGTGGATGAACGTGTCGGGCAAGACGACTGGCATTGAAGTGATGCGGCTGAAGCGATAGCCCTTGATCTCTTGCGTGCCCTTCACTCGGGCAATGAGGTACGTCACACCGTTGAACACGTCAATGAGAAGCGGTTCGACCAGACGGGGCTTGTTCGCGCCGGACTGGTAGTCGAACGCCAGCGCTCGACGGAGTTTGAGCGCGCGCATCACGGGCGTGTAGTACATCGAAGATTCCAGTCCCCCGTCGCTGGCCGGTACCTCGTTGAAGACGCTGAAGGCGCCCGAGGCACCGAAGCCGCAGAACCGTAACGCCAGGCGTACGACGCGTTCCTCGTCGGGCGTGAAGTAGATCAACGGCGCGTAGCCGCTCGAGGGATCGATGCGGTAGCCCACGGCGCCGTCACCCTTGTTGTCGGTCTCGATCTCGAATCCCAACTCTCGGATCCGGGCCTTGTCGCGCTCGAATTTCTGACGCACGGCGCCGTCGTTGCCTTCGTACGCCGGGACCTTTCGCGGTCCCTTGGCCGTGACCGGGAACTCGTCGATCTTCAGTTCTCGGACAATCTCCTCTTGAGTGAGCGATCCGTACTGCCACGCACGCTGCAACAACAAGACGAGGGCGATCAGGCGCTCGCGAGACTGCTCAACCCCTCCACGAATACTGCTCATCGATCTCCCGTCACAAATTCACTACTGAGGGTACACAAGACTGCTCAGCCTATAAACCCCTGATCAATCCCGGGCGGCGTTGCCACCACCCTTTCCACTACCTACACCAATACTGAAAACGTCGGTACTGGCTGCGTGGTTCTGCTCTGATAGCGGTACCCGCGTCCCCGCCTGAACGGTTCGGTCTCACGGTCCCTCGAGTCAGCGTTTAACGTCTCGGGTTGGTGCCCCGCGACGGTTGAAGCTTCGTTCGTAAGAAGGCGAATACCTTCATCACGGATGTTGCGCGCGGCGTTCACGTCCCGGTCCCCAGCACGGCTCGAGTGCGGTAGTGCTGGTCCATGAAATGGACAGTACTTTCAGAGTGTTACGTGTTGAAGAATCAATCGAATACATATTCGTTACCGGCAAAGGCGGCGTCAACGAACCGTTAAGGAAGCGATTCCATTCTCTCTGAGCTACGGCACACTTCTGCCTCGTGGAGTCACTCGGGTAGGTGACAGACGGCTTCGACGTTATTGCCGTCGGGGTCGCGCACGAAGACCCCGTAGTAGTTCTCGTGATACTCCGGCCACAGGCGCGGTTCGTGCAGGACCTCGGCGCCCGCGGCCGTAGCGGCGACATAGAAGGCATCCACGGCGGCGCGATTCGGGGCCGAAAAGGCGACGTGCGTCTCGCGAAAACCCTCGCCGGTCGTTCTCGGTCCAATCCAAAACTCCGGCCTTGAAGGCTCGCCGAATCCGATGACGTCCCCGAAGTCCATGACCCGAGTGCCTCCGAGTGGGGCGAGTACCGCGTTGTAAAAGGTCGCGCTTTGGGCCACGTCGTCGCACTGGATAGAAAGATGATCGATCATGCCCCAATACTGTCACAACGACGACACACCAGACCCGGGCCCACGATCGCGACGAATGATCGAGGAAACCCTCGTGCACTCGCCCACACTCGATTCGCCGTACGTCGCAGCGAATACGGCGACTTCAGACCGAACGTCGTACGCCGGCCGCGAGCCAAAGGCACAGCGGTGAATAGAGCCTCTTGTCCAACCGCACGAACGCGAGTGATTCGCTTCTCGGCGAGATCCTCGAAGTTCGACCCATGGCGCCCGCAATCCCTCTCGTGGTCAGGACCACCGTGACCGCGCGAAGCGCGATGCCACGAATTCGAGGCGGTAGCGCGATGAGTCCGGCAACGAGCGTCGCGGCGAGCACGAGCAATGAAGCGACCGCCATGCACGCCATCATCGAAGGCATTTCATCTCTCCCCACCACGGAGTCGGCGAGCTCTTCGCGGTTCTGAAACGGAAACGACGAACCGAGTCCCCACGCAACGTGAAGACCGGCGATGGCGAACAACGTGATCGCGGTCAAACGACCCGATGATCTCGGACGTCGAGTGTGCTCGGACATCGTGTCTCCTATCACTCGATACTCCAATCACTGATCACTTCGTGCGACGCGGCCCTTTTCATGACCGTAATTTATCGCTCACTCGATTACAGTTCGCGAATGGCGGTGGTTCGAACGGGTGTCATATCAATGGACTGCGCCGATTCTCGTTCACTCGCCGATTTTTGGGTGGCGATGTTGGGTGGCGAAGTGAGATTCACGAACGGCGGCAACGTCGTGGTGCGCACTGATTGGGTGTGGCTGTGCATGATGCCCGTCGCCGACTACGGGGCGCCCACATGGCCAGACGGTGCCGTGCCCAAACAGATTCATCTCGATCTCGCCACCGACGACCTCGAGGCATCCGTGGCGCAAGCCATCCGGCCCGGGGCTCGCGAGGCGTCCGAGCAACCGGAACCCGACGAGTGGCGCGTGATGTTGGACCCGGCCGGTCATCCGTTTTGTCTCACGACGCAGGTGCCGCCCGAAGCACTTTGATTGACGAATCAGTCAGAGTCGATGCACCAGATTCACTTCAAGATCTGAGGTCCCCAGGCCCCGAAGGGACGTCCACCGCGTGCTCTTGCAAAGCTTCGAGAGGAACGATCTCGAGAGCGCGCTCGTGAGTTGACGCGAGGACCACGTAGGCCGCAGCCCCGTCGCGATAGGCCCGCAGCCAATTGAAGGCCGTCACGCACCACCGGTCACCGGGAACCAGTCCCGGGAACCCGAATTGAGGCATCGCGGTCGTCAAGTCATTGCCGATGGACATCTGGTGTTCGAGGAATTCAGCGGTCACCACAGCGCAGATCGTGTGACTCCCAAGGTCTTCCGGTCCGGACGTGCAGCACCCGTCACGATAAAAGCCGGTGACGGGGTCGGTACCGCACATTTCGAGTGAACCACCCAGGACGTTTCGATCGGCCATGAGTCCAGTATCGCCGATTTCGAGAATTCATCGTGACGACGGCCGCATTTAGCTGAACGGTCGACAATGACTCGCGACAAGGGCAGAGCACCCCGCCCGTGGCCGGATCTCACTTCTCCGAATCAGTTGAGGGTGTGCTTCCCAACACGTCCTCGCGTCGCCACGTCCCTGATCGCCCTCCGGACTTTTCCCAGATCGCAACCTGTTCGATGGTCATCGTTCGATCGGCCGACTTGCACATGTCATAGACGGTGAGAGCCGCCACCGTCACGGCCATCAGTGCTTCCATCTCGACGCCCGTGCGATCCACGGTGTCGACGCTGGCCTCAACGTCGATATACGTATCGGCAATGGTGAAGTTGACGTGGACGTTTCCGACCAGTACCAGATGGGACATCGGGAGCAACGTCGCGGCGTGCTTCGCCGCCTGGATGCCGGCCACCCGCGCCGTCGCGAGGACGTCACCCTTGTTCATCGCGTTCGCGGCGACGGCGGCGGTGGTACTCGCGTCCATATTGATTCGACACTTCGCCAGGGCGCGACGAGCCGTTACTTCAGAGGCGCCAATATCGCGAGGGAACGCTCCCCCGCTCGACGGCCGACGTAGTTGGTGGAAGTCGTCCACGGCGCAATGATACTGATGTCGCGAATGACCCCAGAACGACCACGAGTAAACTGCCTTGGTCCACGGGCCCTACGGGAGAAGCAATGCCGACCTACGAATACGAGTGCCAGACCTGCCACCAGCGCGTCGAGGCAGTCCAGCGATTCACCGATCCGGCTCTCACGGTGTGCGAGCACTGCGGCGGTGAACTCCGGAAGGTCTTCTCGGCGGTGGGCGTCGTGTTCAAGGGAAGTGGCTTCTATAAGACGGACAGTCGGGGAACCGACAAATCTTCGACTCCGTCCTCAACGACGACGCCCGCGGCGGCATCATCGACCGAATCAAGTTCAACGCCGGCTGCGACGGCCGCGACGACGTCAACGTCGACCTCGTCGCCAACTACGTCGACGGACTAAGTCCCCGAGACCGCGATGTTGTCGATTGCGACGCTCTGTCCGGCCGCCGCGCCCGGGAGCCATTCGAGGTCGTTTCCGACCTGGACGACGTCGAGCAGCATCCGCTGCAACGTGGAGGCCACGGTGATCTCACGAACCGGTTCGGCGAGCTGGCCGTCACGAATCATGAGGCCGGTGACGCCCACCGAGAAATCACCCGAGACGGGATTGACGCCCGAGTGCACGCCGATGAGTGATTCGACAAAGACGCCGTTGCCGACGCGCCGAAGGATCTCGGCCTGGTCCACGTGACCGGGCGCCAGTTGCAGCGCGCGACACCCAGCCGACGGTGATCCGGCGATCCCCCCGCGAACCGCACTGCCGGTCGAGGCCGTGCCCGCTCGACGCGCCGAGACGGTGTCGTACACGAAGCCCCTCAGCTGACCCTTCTCAATGAGGACGTTTCGTCGACAGGCCAAACCCTCGCCGTCGTACACGCTGGCGCCAAAGTGGCGTGCGTCAGTGGGATCATCGAGCAACGTGAACGATGGCGTCGCCACCATCTCCCCCACGCGATTCGCGAAGAAGGAACGACCTCGAACGACGGCTTCGCCACTCAATGCTCCGCCGATAATCGAGAAAAGTGTTGCCGCGGTCCGGGGATCGAATACGGCCGTGCATTTGAACGATTTCGGCTTCACGGCGCCCAACATCCTCGTGGCTCGGCGAATGGCATCGGCGGCCGCCTTTTCGACGTCGAGCTCGTGGGGGGCTCGACCGGCCGAGAGGCCCCAACCGGTTTGGTCGTCACCACCATCGTTGGCGATCGCCTCGACGGACACGTAGGCGCCGGTCCTCGCGTACGACGCACGGATGCCGGTGGTCGAGGCAATGGCCGCTTCGGCCACGTAGTCCGAGTAGTTCGCCGAGTCGACCTGTCGGATGCGCGTGTCGCCACCGCGCACGAGCCGTTCCAGCTCGATCGCCATCGCGATCTTCTCCTCCAGTGGCGTGCTCGCGACGGCGTCGTCGCTCAACGTGAGTGACACCGCTCCGACGCCGTCGGGGCGCGCGAACGCGACGAACTCGTCCTCGGTGGCGAAAGTCGCGTTGTCACGGGCCTCGCGAAGCGCGTTGACGATGGCTTCGTCGTCGAGCGAACCGGCCCACGCCGTTCCGACACGGGCGCCCCCGGCACCGTCGTTCAGGATCCGAATGCCGAACCCGTTGGACGTGGCCGTCGTGAGTTCTTCCACCTCGCCCTGGTAGGACTGGACCTCGGTGTCGACGCCACTGGCGACGTAGACCTCGATCTCTTCATCGCCTCGGGCCGATTCGAGGATGCGTTGCGCGTGCTCCAGGAGTTGACTCATGCGGCCGCGCCACCGATCGTGACACCCGTGAGGCGCATCGTGGCCTGCCCGGTTCCCACCGGTACGCTTTGGCCGTTCTTACCGCAGGTGCCCGGTGTCATCGAGAAGTCCGAGGCGACGGCGTCGACGCGCTGCAGGACGTCGGGACCGTTACCGATGAGGTTGCAGTCGCGAAGTGGTGCCGTGATCTTGCCATCCTCGATCATGAATGCGGCCGTCATGCCGAACACGAAGTCGCCGGTCGCCGTGTTGACTTGTCCCCCGCCCAATTGGGCGACGTAGACGCCGTAGGGCGTCTGGGCGACGATCTCGTCCGCGTCGGAATCGCCTTCGAGCAGGTAGGTATTTGTCATGCGCACCATCGGCAGGTGCTGGTAGCTCTGTCGACGACCGTTGCCCGACGAGACACGACCTTCTTTGCGAGATCGCAAATAGTCCCACATGTACTCGGTGAGCACGCCGTTCTCGATGAGTACGTTGCGCGCGCCGGGACGACCCTCGTCGTCGATCGCCAAGTATCCCCATTCGCCCTCCACGGTCCCGTCATCGACCAGGGTCACCAGAGGGCTCGCGACCAATTGACCGACCTTGCCGGCGTAGACCGAGGCCTGCTTGAGGATCGCGTCGGCCTCGAGTCCGTGACCGCACGCTTCGTGAAACAAGATGCCGCCCGAGCCACCGGCCAGCACGACCGGCAAGTCGCCCGACGGCGCCGGACGCGCGTCCAACTTCGTGATGGCTTGACGAGCCGCGCCGCGTGCGGCGTCGGCGACGGCGTCGGCGCTCAGCAGTTCGAAGCCGCGAGTCCCGGCAATCGGTCGATAGCCGGTCTGCATGCCGGTATCACCCTTCGCGATGCACGACACGTTGAAACGCGTCCGCACCTGGTGGTCGCCGGCGAAAAGGCCATCGGAGTTCGCGACGATGAACTGTCGGGTGGAGTCACCTAGGGCGACTTGCACCTGCGTGATCGACGATCCTTCGGAGCGCGCCGCGTCGTCGGCGCGGTTCATCAGTTCGATCTTGCGCGCCTTGTCGACGTCGCCGGGAAGTATCGTCGCGTGACTGGGATTGTCGCGCAGCGCTCCGAGCGCGATCTCTCGCACGCCGCCGCCACCGCCGCGGGCCACGGCCGCCGCCGCTCGCGCCGCCGCTTTGAGGCCACTCTCCGTGAGATCCGCGGTGTGGGCAAAGCCCGTGGTGTCACCCACGAGCACGCGTATGCCGGCGCCGCGATCGTGTCCGGAACTCAGTTGCTCTACTCGTCGTTGGTCCAACATGGCCGAAGAAGTCGTGCGATCCTCGACGAAGACTTCGGCGAATTCAGCGCCGCGGGCCATGGCTTCGCCCAGCGTGCGCGCCAAAACATCGTGTTCAACCAGGGTGTTATTCATGCACGCGAGCGTACCCGAGTCGATGGCGGACGCTACCTCACTCGTGGGCGCCCTCGGTAGGCTGGCAAGGTGATTCTTCCTTCCATTGAAACGCCCGCCGACCTCGAGAAACTCACCTACGAAGAGCTCGACGAGTTGAGCGAGGAGATTCGCCAGTTCATCATTGAGACGGTGACGAATAATCCCACCGGGGGCCACTTGGGCTCGAACCTCGGGGTGGTCGAACTCACCTTGGCGCTGCACCGGGTCTTCGATTCGCCCAAGGACATCCTGCTCTGGGATACCGGCCACCAGGCCTACGTGCACAAATTGCTCACCGGCCGTCGTTACGGCTTCAAGAACTTGCGCCAGCGCGGCGGTCTCTCCGGTTATCCCAACCGCTCGGAGAGCCAGCACGACTGGATCGAGTCCAGTCACGCCTCCACGGCGCTCTCGTACGCGCACGGACTGTCCGTCGCACTGCAACAGCGACAGGAGCTGATCGGCCACGGCGGCAAGCGCCACGTCGTGGCGGTCGTGGGCGATGGCTCACTGACGGGCGGTATGGCCTACGAGGCGCTCAACAATCTCGGACATTCGAATCAGCGCGTCGTGATCGTACTGAACGATAACGGACGCAGTTACGCACCGACGATCTCCAAACTTTCGGAGTCACTGACCTCGCTGCGACTGAACAAGACGTACCTCACGTTGCGCGGGCGCCTGCGTCGCACCGTGCCGCACCTTCCGAAAGTCGGTAAGGCGGCCTATCTCGGCATCGACGGCCTGACGTCGGTCGTGCGTGAGATGGTCACTCCGCACACGTTCTTCGAGAACCTCGGCGTGCGCTACATCGGCCCCATCGACGGACACGACATCGAGTCGATGGAGAGTACCTTGAAGAACGCCGCACAGTGGGACGGGCCGATCCTCGTGCACGTGCTGACGACCAAGGGTCTGGGATACGAGCCGGCCATCGACGACGACTTGAAGATGCACGACTACAAGTTGCCACCGCGCCACGACGACGACGACGTGGTCCCCCAGTCGTTCTCCCAAGCGTTCTCCGATGCGCTGGTGGCCCTCGCGAGTGCTGATGACCGCGTCGTCGCCATCACCGCGGCGATGGCCGGTCCGACGGGCCTACTCAACTTCGAAGCCCAGTTTCCCGATCGATTCTTCGATGTCGGCATCGCCGAACAACACGCCGTCACCGCGGCGGCCGGCATGGCCATGGGTGGCCTGAAGCCGGTCGTGGCGATCTACTCCACGTTCTTCTCGCGGGCCTTCGATCAGGCGCACCTCGACGTGGGGCTGTTGAACCTGCCGGTCGTCTTCGTCTTCGATCGAGCGGGCGTCACGGGGGACGACGGTCCGAGCCACCACGGACTGCTCGACATCGCCCTCTGTCTGGCGATTCCTAACATGACGGTCTTCGCGCCTTCGACGGCCGAAGAGGTGCCCGGCATGCTCGCCACCGCGCTGTCGATGTCGACGCCAACGGCACTGCGATTCCCCAAGACATTGCCGAAACCCTTTGATGGCAAGGTCGGCGACGGGCTCGAAGCCCGCGAAGTTCGACGCGGCGACGGTTCGCTGTGCGTACTCGCCGTCGGCAAGATGGCGCCGGCCGCCTACAAAGCCCTCGACCTCATGGGCGAGGACGCCCACAAGGTCACCCTCTACGATGTTCGGGTCCTGCCCCCCGACGCCCGGATGATCGACGACGCGCTCGCCCACGAACGTGTCGTGACGGTCGAAGACGGCACGCGACACGGCGGCGCCGGGACGCTCATGGTCTCGGCACTTCGCAGCCGCGCCCAGGACCTCGCCCGTCCCTTCCCTACGACACGGATCCTCGGTACACCGCGCGCCTACCTCGAGCAGCACCGACCGGACAAGCTCTTGGCCGAGTTGGGCCTCGATTCCGAGGGACTCGCGGCCGCGTTCTCGCGACTCCTCGCCGACCAGCCCGAGTTCGCGCCGGTCCTGCCACTATCGCCGCGCCCCAACTACCAGTAGGAAGTCAAAGCGCGTCGAGGTTCCGATACATTGAGCCGGTGAGCTACGACGTCGAGAAGTCCGATCATCAGTGGCGCACGGAACTCTCGGCCGATCGCTACGCGGTACTGCGCCACGCGTCGACCGAACTACCGTGGACCGGTTCGCTCTTGCACGTCGACACCGACGGCGTCTTCACCTGCGGTGGGTGTGGTCAACACCTCTTCACGAGCTCGCAGAAATTCGACTCCGGGTGCGGCTGGCCCAGCTTCGACGCGTGCGAACCGGGAACGATCATTGAACGACCCGACAACTCGTTGATGGAGCGCCCGCGCACCGAGATCCTTTGCGCGAAGTGCGGGGGTCACTTGGGACACGTCTTCGACGACGGACCGACGTCAACGGGTCTGCGCTACTGCGTCAACTCCCTCGCCGTCGACTTCAACGAAGACGGTGACTAAACGTCGAGGAATCGGCGAATCGCGATTGCCGAACCGACGGAGCCAATCACGACGCCCACGATCAAGACGACGATGTTCGTCCCGATGAGTGCACTCGTACTCAACTGAAATTCGTTGTGCAACGGATACCAAACATGAAGTGCGGTCACCGCACCTATAGCCACTGCCGAGCCGAGAAGTCCCTGGATGAAGCCCTCGGTGATATAGGGAATCCGGATGAACCAGTTCGTCGCCCCGACGAGTTTCATGACTGAGACTTCTCGACGACGCGAGAAGATGGCCATTCGGATCGTGTTGAGGATCAGCACCGTCGCCGAAAGTAACAGCACGAGCGCCAGCGCGAGGAACACGATCTGCAGAATTCGTATGACGTGGTTCATCTCGCGAATCTGCTGTTCCGGCGCGGTCACCGTTAAGACGCCTGGCTGATGCATAAACGTCGATTGCACCGTGAACGCGTCCGACGGCACGGTAGGGACGCAACTGAATTTCGTCGGTATCTGTGACGGCTTGAGAATATTCGACTCGGAGGGCGGCAGCGTATTCTTCATCTCGACGTAGTCCTGCGCCTGAGTGCGATATTGACAACGCTTCACGATTGGCAGATTGTGAAGTTGGGTTTGGATGTTGGCGATCTCACCCGCGGAGGCCGTGGGCTCCATCCAGACGGTCACGCGCGTACCCTGCTCCCACTGCGACGAGGCCTGAGCGGCACTCTGCTTTAGCAGCAACGCCGAACCCACTAGAGACAGCGAGACCGCGACGGTGAGGACCGCGGCGATGGTCATCATGCGGTTGCGCCAGAGGTTGGACAAGGTCTCTTTCACGGCGTAACGGAAGTAGACCCTCATTGGATTGTCACGCCTTCGTCGATCCCGTAGACACCACGGACTTGGTCGCGGATCATCTCACCCTTGTCGAGTTCGATCACGCGCCGACGCATTCGGTCGACCAGCGCTTTGTCGTGCGTGGCCATGACGACGGTCGTGCCCGTGCGGTTGATGCGTTCCAACAGGGCCATGATCGACTCGGAGTTCACCGGGTCGAGGTTGCCGGTTGGTTCGTCCGCGAGCAGAATTAACGGCCGGTTGACGAAGGCGCGGGCCACGGCGACGCGCTGTTGCTCGCCACCGGACAGTTCGCCGGGCAGGCTCTTAGATTTATCTGACAGTCCCACGAGGTCGAGGATCAACGGCACCTGGGACTCCACGGTCGAACGCGGCCGACCGATGACCTCAAGGGCGAAGGCCACGTTCTCAAAGACCGTCTTGTTCGGGAGCAGTCGAAAGTCCTGGAACACGCAGCCGATGTTGCGGCGAAGGAACGGCACTCGAAACTTGGAGAGTTCGGTGAGTTCACGGCCGGCTTCGAGAATTCGGCCCTTGTCGGGCAGCTCTTCACGCAAGAGGAGTCGTAGGAAGGTCGTCTTACCCGATCCCGACGCGCCGACCAAGAAGACGAACTCTCCTTTTTCAATGTCGAGCGTGATGTCCTTCAGGGCCGGTGATCCGTTCTTGTAGGTCTTCGAGACATTCTCGAAACGAATCACGCGAAAACCCCTTCAGGTACATAGTGGCGGCGGTGCCGCAGCACCCAGTTGGACACCAACCATTGTAGTTTGACAATTTTGTACATTCGTGCCAGGGAAGCCCCACGTTAAAGGGCTGTCAGATTTCTTATGAATGAAATCGCTGTCGTCGCAGTTCAGCTTCCATAAAGTCATCGAGATCGCCGTCGAGTACCGCCTCGACGTTTCCGGTTTCGTGATCCGTTCGATGGTCTTTCACGAGTTGGTACGGCGCCTGCACGTAACTGCGAATCTGTGAACCCCACGCGTTGTCGCTGCGGTCGCCGCTGAGCGCGTTCATCTCCGCTTGACGTTCGGCGCGTGCACGTTCGGCCAATTTGGCTTCCAGGATTTGCATGGCGCGCGCGCGGTTCTGATGCTGACTGCGCTCATTTTGACAGCTCACCACGATGTTCGTCGGGAGGTGTGTGATGCGGATCGCCGAGTCGGTCTTGTTCACGTGTTGTCCCCCGGCCCCCGATGAGCGGTACGTATCCACGCGCAGGTCCTTCTCGTCGATCTCCACTTCGGCCGCGTTGTCATCCAACAGTGGCGTCACGTCGAGACTCGCGAAACTCGTCTGGCGGCGCGCCTGGGAGTCGAAGGGACTGATGCGAACGAGGCGGTGCACGCCGCGTTCGGCCGAGAGCCAGCCGTAGGCGAAACGACCCTTGACGATGAACGTCGAGGACAACAGTCCGGCCTCTTGTCCTTCGGTCGCTTCGTCGATCTCCACGCCGAATCCCCGACGCTCGGCCCAGCGCGAATACATGCGCAACAACATCTCGGTCCAGTCTTGGGCGTCGGTGCCGCCCGCGCCGGCGTGCAATTCGACGATGGCGTCATTGGCGTCGTACGGTCCAGTGAAGAGACTCTGGGTCTCGAGCGCGGCGATCTTGGTTTCGAGTGACGTCACGGTCGCAGAGAGTTCGTTGAGCGACGACCAGTCGGCCTCGCCGGACAGCATCGACTCGCGCGAGAACTCGGCTAACACCAACGAGTCGTCGAGCGATGAGCGAAGTTCGTCGAACTGCTCGAGGTCGTTGGAGAGTCGCCCGAGTTCGGTCGTCACTTCTCGGGCACGGTCCTGGTCGTCCCAGAGGTTCGGGTCGGCCACGAGTTCGCCGAGGAGAGCGTGGCGCTCGCGGCTGGCGTCAATCTTCAGGTATTCGCGCGCCGCGCTCCACCTCGATTCGAGGTCCTCCAACGTGCCGAGGGCCTCGCGAAGGNNCCCTGTTTGGGCAGTGCCTTCTTCACCGCTCCGTGGGTCGGAAGTTCGGTGGCGCCGGGCGCCACGACCTCGGCGTTGGTGACGGCGCCCTCGAGTCCCTGGTCCTCTTCGGCCGGTTCCTCGACGGCGGTCGCCTCGACGTGGGTGATGTAGCGCACGAAGTCAGCGTCGACGTTGCCCAGGAGGGCTTCGAACATCAAGTAGCCCTCCTTCTGCCAGGCCGTCAACGGGTCCTGTTGGGCGATCTGACGAAGGTGGATACCGTCACGCAGGTAGTCCATGTCCGAGAGGTGATCGCGCCAGCGCTGGTCGAGGATCTGGAGCATGACGTCGCGCTCGATCTCCTTGGCGGTCTCCATGCCGCCCGGGTACTCCTCGCACTTCTTCTCGTACTGTCCTACGGCCTCGTCGATGACGAGGGCCAAGATATCGTCGCGGTCTTGGTACTCGGAAAGCGCCCCGGCGCTCAACGCCGTCGGGTAGTAGTTCGTCAGTTCGATGACCAGTTGGTGAAGATCCCACGCCTCGGAAAACTCGCCTTCGAGACGCTCGTCGACGACGTTGGTGAGAATCTCTTCGATCAACACGATGGTGGCGTCGTGGATGTCCTCGCCTTCGATGACCTGCTGACGCCGTCCGTAGATGACCTTGCGCTGCTCGTTCATGACCTCGTCGTACTTCAGGGTGTCCTTGCGGATCTCGGCGTTCTTACCCTCGACCGTGTTCTGGGCCCGCTCGATGGCCTTGGAGACCATCTTGGCTTCGATGGGCAGATCGTCGGGCATCGTGCGGTCCATCACCCACGAGACGGCGCCGGTCGCGAAGAGTCGCAACAAGTCGTCCTGCAAGGACAGATAGAAACGGCTCTCACCGGGGTCGCCCTGTCGACCGGATCGCCCGCGCAACTGGTTATCGATGCGTCGCGAGTCGTGTCGTTCCGAGCCCAGCACGTACAGTCCACCGAGGGCGCGTACCTGGTCGCCCTCGGCTTGGCACACGGTCTTGAAATTCGCCAGGGCGTTCTGATACGCAGCATCGAACTCCTCGGTGCCGGGTTGGAATCCCCGACCCTGCGCCTCGCGCGTGGCCAGTCCCTCGAAGTTGCCGCCGAGCACGACGTCCACGCCTCGTCCGGCCATGTTGGTGGCGACCGTGACCGCGTGCAGACGCCCGGCCTGGGCCACGATCTCGGCTTCGCGGAAGTGCTGCTTCGCGTTCAAGACTTCGTGAGAGATTCCGGCTTTGGAGAGTTCACGAGAGAGCAGCTCGGACTTCTCGACCGACGCCGTACCGAGCAGAATCGGCTGGCCGAGATCACTGCGCTCGCGCACGTCCTCGACGATCGCGGCGAACTTCGCGTCCTCGGTCTTGTAGATGAGGTCGGGCTGGTCGAGGCGTACGAGCGGCTGGTTCGAAGGAATCGGCACGACGGAGAGCTTGTAGGTGTTGCCGAACTCGGCGGCTTCGGTTTCGGCCGTACCGGTCATGCCCGCGAGCTTCTCGTACATGCGGAAGTAGTTCTGCAGGGTGACCGTGGCCCACGTGTGGTTCTCCTCTTGGATGCGCACGCGTTCCTTGGCTTCGACCGCTTGGTGCAAGCCGTCGGACCAACGTCGACCGTCGAGGGTTCGACCCGTGAACTCGTCGACGATCTTCACTTCTCCGGCGTCGACGAGGTAGTCCTTGTCACGGTGGTAGAGCTCTTTGGCGCGAAGGGCCTGGCCCAGCTGGTGCACGTAGTTCGTCGCGACCGCGTCGTAGAGGTTGGTGACGCCGAGCTGACGCTCGACCTTTTCGATGCCGGCCTCGGTCGGCACGACCGTCTTCTTCTCCTCGTCGACCTCGTAGTCGGCGTCGCGGATGAGCGACCTCGCAATGGAGGCGAACTGGTAGTAGAGCTTGGTGACGTCCGACGCCGGGCCGGAGATTATGAGGGGGGTACGGGCCTCGTCAATCAAGATCGAGTCGACCTCGTCGACGATCGCGTAGTGGTGTCCGCGTTGCACCATGTGTTCGGCGCGCCGCGCCATGTTGTCGCGTAGGTAGTCGAAGCCGAACTCGGTGTTCGTGCCGTACGTGATGTCACAGGCGTAGGCCGCGCGCTTGTCCTCGAACTCCGAAAGGTCCGGCCCGACTCGTCCGACGCTCAGTCCGAGGAATTTGTGGAGTGAGCCCATCCAGTTCGCGTCACGCGTGGCCAGGTAGTCGTTCACGGTGACGACGTGCACGCCGTTGCCGGCCAGGGCGTTCAGGTACACCGGCAACGTCGACACCAAGGTCTTGCCCTCACCGGTCTTCATCTCAGCGATCCACCCAAAGTGCAGGGCCATGCCGCCCATCAGCTGGACGTCGTAGTGACGCTGACCGAGCACCCGGGTCGCGGCCTCGCGCACCACGGCGAAGGCTTCGAGCAACATGTCGTCCAGGTCTTCGCCCTCAGCGAGGCGAGCGCGGAATTCGTCGGTCTTGGCTCGAAGCTCTTCGTCCGAGAGCGCGGCCATCTCGTCGGCGAGCTCGTTAATGGGCGGCACGAGTTCGGCCAGTTGGCGAACGCGCTTGCCCTCTCCGGCCTTCAGAATCTTGCTAAATACAGTCATGTCAGGTTGTACCCTACCGGTCGTAACGGTCACTTCAATTGGGCTGCGAGTGCTGACCTGGTCTTTTACCCCACACTTGCCTGCGGCGGTGTCCGTGGGTCACGCCGGCAGCACGAGGCTCTCCGGCGATGCAACCACACACTTCACCGGCTCTCCCGGTGACCGCTCTGGCCACCTGAAGGCAGGACTTACTTCTAAACCGCGCCATGCTCAGCGTCTAAAAGACGCCTTACGTGGGTCGTTTCGCCCGCGACTGGCATCGACTTTCAACCACAGAACCACTCGCAGCCCAGGAGACATTCTAGACCGTGGTCCCCTCAGGTCGGGGGGCGGATCACCAATACCACACAGAGTCGAAGCCCGAGCACCAGCGTCGCAATCGGCGCCAGGACACGTCGCCATCCGCTCGCGGTCTGCCATTCGAAGCGCATGGCGCTGCGGTGATGAGCGATCAGCATCGCTCGTGAGGCTCGCGCGCGCGATACGCCTTCGATATGGGTGACCAGTGCGTCGGGCGTCGCCGCGACGTCGTGTCCGTGGGCTCGCATCTGCCAGCACAGCGCCATGTCCTCGGCGAACATGAAGTAGCGCTCGTCGAAGCCGCCGACCTCTTCGAAGCAGTCTCGTCTCGCCAGGAAAAAAGCCCCGGAGACCCAGTCAACCGATCCATCCCGGCGCGGGGACCGGTACCGAAGCGTGAACGGATTTCCCGGCCACAGCGGTGCCAGCAACGCGTGCAGCCCGGCGAGCCAGAAGTTCGGGAACACGCGTTGCGACGGATAGACGCTTCCGTCGGGCCGAACGATCTGAGGGCCCACGACTGCGACGTTCGGATGTGCGTCGAGGAATGCAACCAGGGCGGCCACGGCGCCCTCGTGCACCACGACGTCGGGATTGGAGACCAGCAGGTAGCGCCGACCGGGTGCTGCGGCCACGCCACGATTCACGCCGCGTCCGTAACCGAGATTGAGTTTCGGCACGACGAGCACGACGTGCTGGCCGGAGAGCGACGGCAGCGTCGAGCCCTCCTCGCCATTCTCCACGACGACGATGTCGGTGACGCCGTTGGCGTGTAGGGAATCGACGCAGTCGTCGAGCGCCGGGCCGGCGTGGAAGTCCACGATGACCGCGGCGACGTCGGTGGCGACGTCGCTCATCGAACACCGCCGCGCGACCCGCGGTCACGAATCAAACGAGTTATCCCGTCACGCCACCCGGGCGTCGCCGACCACCGCGACGTGAACCTGTCGATCGACAGATCGCTGCGAATCGGTCGGGTGGCGAGGGGCGCCGGTTCCAGGTCGGCCGTCGCGATTGCCGTGGCGAAGTCATCGTCGCGACCGAGGATCTCCCCGATGTAGCGCGCCACGTCGAACCACGTCGTCGTGCCAGTATTCGCCACGTGCCAAAGACCGCCGGGTCGCTCGCGCACCATCGTCGCCAGAACGCGCGCCAGGTCGCTCGCGACCGTGACGGTTCCGGTTTGGTCATTCACGAATCGAACTGATTGACCCGAGAGGGCGCGTTCAGCGATGACGTGCGCGACGTTCTTGCCCCGTACCCCCATCACCCACGACGTGCGTACAACGGTGTCGTCACTCGAGCAGAGCAACTCACCGGCACGTTTCGACGCGCCGTAGACGTTAAGGGGATTGGTGACGTCGTCTTCGACGTAGGCGCCTCCCTTATTGCCGTCAAAGACGTAGTCCGTCGAGATCGCGATCAAATGTGCGCCGCTCTCCTTGGCCGCGCGCGACATCGACTCGGTGCCGGCGGCGTTCACCGCGAAGCACGTGGACTCTTCGGTTTCGGCGCGGTCGACCGCCGTATAGGCGGCCAAGTGCACGATGACGTCCGGTCGCGCCGCCTGGACCGCTCGACGCACCGCGTCGGGGTCAGCGACGTCGAGTTCGTGACGCGTGAGCGCCAGGACCTCGAACTCGCCCCCCGGCACTGAGCGCTTATCCGGCTGAAACGACCGATCCCCGCCGGGCGGTATCACACCCTCGAGCACGTCGACGAAGTCGACACCGACCTGGCCGGCGGCGCCCGTCACCAACACGCGCGTCGCGCGATTCACGAGGTCTCACCTTCGTGGGCCCGCACGTGCACCACGTCGCCGGCCGAGATCGTGAACTCTTCGCCATTGACCTTGACGATGAGCTGTCCGAAATGATCGACCGACTCCGCGAATCCAACAATGACGTCACTGGTGCGTTCCACGCGAACCAATTGGCCCAACGTCACCAGCGCGCGCCGATACTCCTCGCGCAACGTCGCTTGACCCTCGACGCTGTCGATCAACGCACGTCGGGCTTCGAGTTCCTCCAGCACGATGTCGAGCAGCGCCGGCGGAGTGATCGTGACGCCCGACTCGGCGCGCACGCTGGTCGACACGACGTCCGCGGGTCCTTCGTGCGTGAGATTCACGCCGATCCCCACGACCACGGCCAAACGTTCGTCAACGGACACGATCTCGGCGAGGAGCCCCGCGATCTTCGCGTCCCCGACGATCAGGTCGTTCGGCCACTTCAGCGCCGGTCGCACGCCGCACAGACGAACGAGGGCCGCGCGCGCCGCGAGCGCCACGCAGGCGACGACGAGTTGGAGCTGATCCGGTGCGACGTCCGGTCGCAGCAGGATCGAGCACAGCAGCGACGCACGTGGGGGCGACTCCCATCGGCGATCCAGTCGTCCGCGCCCGGCGCTCTGAAAATCGGCCACCGCCACCAGACCCTCCGGCGCGCCTTCGAGGGCCCGTTCGGCCAACCAGGTGTTGGTGGAGTCGACCACCTCGAAGTGCTCGATACGCCAGACGATTGAACTCACAAGGAAACTCTAGAGTTTCAAGAGCGAGTGGTAGAAAATTACAGGTCCGCTACGGAGGTTTGCGTGTTAAAGAAAGTCCTGATCGCCAATCGCGGCGAGATCGCGGTGCGCGTGATGCGCACCTGTCGAGAGATGGGCATCGCGACCGTCGCCGTCTACTCCGAACTCGATCGCAATGCGCTGCACGTTCGATTGGCCGATGAGGCCTACACCCTCGGGGGCCAGAGTGCCGCCGAGAGCTACCTGAACACCAAGGTGATTCTCGACGTCATCCGTCGATCAGGCGCGGACGCCGTGCACCCGGGCTACGGATTCTTCTCCGAGAACACGGAGTTCGCTCGCGCGATTACCTCGCGCGGCGTCACCTTCATCGGGCCCCCGCCCGAAGCCATCGAGGTCATGGGTGACAAGATCTCCAGTCGCCTCGCCGCGGCCAAAGTCGGCGTCGAGGGCGTGCCCGGTCGAAGCGAGGCGCTGAAGAACGCCAAAGAAGTCGTCAAGTTTGGCAACGACGTTGGCTGGCCGGTCGCCATCAAGGCGGCCTACGGCGGCGGCGGTCGCGGCATGAAGGTCGTGAACTCCGCAGATGATGCTTCGGCCGCTTTGGAGAGCGCCCAGCGCGAGGCACAGAGTTACTTCGGGCGTCCCGAGTGCTACGTCGAGCGCTATCTGACGAGACCGCGGCACATCGAAATGCAGGTCCTCGCCGACACCCACGGCACCACCCTCTGGCTCGGCGAACGTGACTGCTCAGCCCAACGACGCCATCAAAAACTGATCGAGGAGTCTCCAGCGCCGAACTTCCCGGATGACGTGCGTCGCGCCATGGGCGAAGCGGCCGTCAAGGTCTCGCGTGCCTGCGGCTACGTGAACGCGGGAACCGTGGAGTTCCTCTACCAGGACGGCGCGTTCTTCTTCTTGGAGATGAACACCCGCCTCCAGGTCGAACATCCCGTGACCGAGTTAGTGACCGGCCTGGACCTCGTCGAATGGCAGTTGCGCATCGCCGCCGGTGAAGCGTTGAACTTCTCGCAAGAAGAGGTTCGAAGTGAGGGACACGCCATCGAGGTTCGGATAAACGCCGAGGACCCCACCGGAGGCAAGTTCAGCCCCACGCCGGGCACGATCATCCGATTCGATCAGCCCTCGGGACCGGGCGTGCGTCTCGACGCCGGGTACGCGGCGGGTGACACGATCTCGCAGTACTACGACAACTTGATCGCGAAGCTGATCGTGTGGGGACCGGACCGCGAGAGGGCTCGCCGTCGGATGCTGCGCGCCATCGAAGAGACCACGATCGAAGGGGTCGCGACGACGTTGGCCGCGGACGTCGTCATACTCAGCGACGAACAGTTCGTCCAGGGCACGCACTCCACCAACTGGGTGGAGAGTGACCTGGACTTCACGACGTTGCCCGAGGTCGTCACCGCCGCCGTCTCGGTCGGTGACGGTCAGGTGCGCAAGGACGTCACCGCCGAGGTGAACGGTCGCCGGGTCACGGTTGCTTTGTGGGTGCCGGAGTTCGATGACGGACTGCCACGCGCCCAGAGCACCGCCGCGAAACCACGTCGACAGCATCACGCGGGAGTACTGGGCAGTGGATCGGCCAATGTCGTCGTCCCCATGCAGGGAACGATCGTGAAGGTGAACGTCGAGGTCGGTCAACAGGTCGAAGCCGGCGATACCGTCGTTATCCTCGAAGCCATGAAGATGGAGAATTCAGTCAACGCGGAGAAATCTGGCGTCGTGGTGTCGATCAACGTGGCGGCCGGCGATTCAGTCGGCGCCGGCGACACCGTGGTGGTCGTCGAGTGAGTGCGCGCGAAGTCGCGGCCAGCGCCATCCAGCGACACGGTGACGACCTGGTGACATTGAGCCACTTCATTCACGCGCATCCGGAGCTCGGTTACGTGGAGTTCGAAAGCTCCGCGGCCGTCGCGACGTTGGCCGAAGAGGCGGGTTTTCACCTCGAGCGTGGCGTCGCCGACCTGCCCACCGCCTTTCGCGCCACCATGGGTGACGGCGATCTGAACATCGTGTTCTGCGCGGAGTTTGACGCACTGCCCGACGTGGGCCACGCGTGTGGTCACAACATCATTGCCGCGTCGTCCCTCGGGGCCGCCATCGGTCTCGGCGCGGTCGCCGACGAATTGAACGTCACGGTCACCCTGCTCGGGACTCCGTCAGAAGAAGGGGGCGGGGGCAAGATTGACCTCATCAACGCCGGCTACTTCAATGACGTCCACGCCGCGATGATGGTGCACCCCTTCCCCACCGAACGACTCGACGCACTCTGTCTCGCGGTCGATCACTTCGACGTGACATTCGAAGGAAAAGAGGCGCACGCCGCGGCCGCGCCCTGGGTCGGGGTGAACGCGCTCGACGCGTTGACAATCTCCCAAGTGGCGATCGGTCTCCTGCGACAGCAGTTGCGTCCGGGCGATCTCGTCCACGGCATCGTCCTCGAAGGTGGCTCGGCCGCGAACATCATTCCGAGTCGCGCGACGGGACGTTTCATGGCCCGATCGCTCACGAGCGATCGGTTGGCCGAGTTGCGCGTTCGGATCAACGCCTGCTTCGAGGCCGGAGCTCTCGCGACCGGCGCCTCGCTTCGTATCGAAGAGATCGGGAGCGCTTTTTCGCAGATGGAGTCCGACCCCGACATCTTGTCGCACTACCGTGTCGCCGCCGAAGCACTCGGTCGCAGTTTCACCCTCGACGACGAGGGCATCGACCGACCGGCGATCTCGACGGACATGGCGAACGTCTCGTTGGTGGTGCCCTCGATTCACCCGATGCTGATGATCCCCACCAACGGCGCCGTGAATCACCAACCCGAGTTCACTGCGGCGTGCATCACGCCCGAAGCCGATCGCGCGGTGCTCGCCGGAGCGATCGCCCTCGCTCACACGGCGATTGGCGTCGCGAACGACGAGAAACTGCGCGCGCGATTGATGGCCCGCGCATGATGCTCGAACACGTCGTCGTAGCGGTAACGCCCGGGCGCGAAAGGGAGTTCGAGTCGTCCGCCCGTGAGGCGCTGCCGATCCTTGATGCGGCCGCCGGCTGCTTCGGCGGCGAGTTCCGTCGCCAGGAGGAAGACGGTGCGTTGTACCTGCTCCTCATTCGTTGGGAGTCGATCGAGGCGCACATGGCGTGGCGCGAGACCGATGACTTCGAGCGGTGGCGCGAACTGACACATCCGTTTTACGTCGAGCGACCAGTGGTCACCCACTTCCACGAACCACTCGCTCGCTAACTCGGCGTGTAGACCCCGAATTCGGCGCGCAGCACGTCGGCGACTTCACCGAGGGTCGCCATTCTCGACAACGCCGTCTTCATCGGATAGAGCACGTTCTGCGTACCCCGGGCCGCACTACCCAACTCTTCGAGCGCGGCTCGCACACCTTCATCGTCTCGAGCGGTCTTGAGTGCTTTCACCCTCGCGATCTGGGCTCGTTGCTGCTCTTCGTCGATTGGGAAGACCTCGGCCTTGGTGGCGTCACTCTCTTCGAAACGATTCACGCCGACGACGACTTTCTCCCCGCGATCGACCTGGCGCGCGAATTCGTAGGCCGCCGATTCGATCTCGTCTTGCATGTAGTGCGACTCGATCGCGGCCACCGCTCCCCCGAGGGCATCGATCGCCTCGACGTAGTCGCGCGCGAGGCGTTCCACCTCGTTGGTCAGCGATTCGACGAAATACGACCCGGCGAGAGGATCGACGGTGTCGGCAATGCCCGATTCATAGCCGAGTACCTGCTGGGTGCGCAGCGCGAGTTTGGCCGCTCGTTCGGTCGGGAGTCCCAATGCCTCGTCGAAGCCGTTCGTGTGAAGGGACTGCGTGCCGCCCAGGGCCGCCGCGAGGGCCTGAATCGTCGTTCGCACGATGTTGTTCTCGGGCTGTTGGGCCGTCAACGTCGAACCGCCGGTTTGGGTGTGAAAGCGCAGCGTCATGGATCTGGGATCGGTGGCCCCGAATCGATCACGCATGATCGAGGCCCACAGGCGCCGCGCGGCGCGGTACTTGGCGACTTCCTCGAAGAGATTGTTGTGCGCGTTGAAGAAGAAACTCAACCGCGGTGCGAAGTCGTCCAACACCAAACCGGCGGCAATCGCCGCTTCCACGTACGCGACGCCGTTGGCGAGCGTGAAGGCGATCTCTTGGACGGCCGTCGACCCGGCTTCACGGATGTGGTAACCCGAGATCGAGATCGTGTTCCACTGCGCCATCTCCTTGGCGCAGTAGTCGAAGGTGTCAACGACCAGGCGCATCGACTGGCGCGGTGGGTAGATGTACGTGCCGCGCGCCACGTACTCCTTCAAGATGTCGTTCTGAATGGTGCCGCGCAACTGACCACCACTCACGCCCTGCTCTTCGCCGACCAACTGATAGAGCAACAACAGGGTCGAGGCCGTGGCATTGATGGTCATTGACGTCGTCACCTGATCAAGGGGCAGGTCGGCCAACAGGTCACGCATGTCGTGAAGCGACGAGATTGCGACGCCGACTTTGCCGACCTCACCTTCGGCCCGTACGTGGTCGGCGTCGTAGCCCATCTGCGTGGGCAGATCGAAGGCGCACGACAGGCCGGTCTGTCCGGCCGCTAAGAGGAACTTGAATCGCTGATTCGTGGCCGCGGCCGTTCCGAAGCCGGCGTACTGGCGCATCGTCCAGAGTCGTCCGCGGTACATCGTGGACTGTACGCCCCGGGTGTAAGGGTACTGCCCCGGTCGGCCGAGTTCGGCCTCAGCGTCAAAGTCGGCGAGATCGGCGTCGTCGTAGACCGGTTGGATGACAATCCCCGAATCGGTACGGCGCTCGTCTGACGTCACATCGTCAACGATAGGCGTTGTCGCACGAGAACTTCGAGGCTCCAAAGCGGCGCGCGGAGCGCATCGACGACGCGAGATTCATTCCACTCCATTTGTAGGCTTCCTACTATGGGCATCTCACCATACTTCGCTGGGATTCGCGCCGCGGTCGGAAACGAACTTCTTCTCATTCCCGGAGCGAGCGTCTTGCCGTGGGATGCACAGAACAGAGTCTTGCTGGTGCGAAACGAAGTAGATGGGCCGTGGGGGCTGCTTGGTGGCGCGATCGAGCCGGACGAGTCGCCACAGGAAGCGGCCGTTCGCGAGGCACTCGAAGAGGTCGGCGTACAGGTTGAATTGACGAACCTCCGCGCCGTACTGGGTGGGCCCGAATTTCGATTCCGATACAAAAATGGAGACGAAGTGGCCTACGTTCAAATACTTTTTGACGCGAGCATCGTTGCCGGTGTCCCCACACCCGATAACGACGAAGTGACTGAGGCGCAATGGTTCACGGTCGAAGAACTGACGACGGCCACACTTGACGATTTCGCGCTCGCCACCCTGCGAGCCGCGGCGGTACTGCCTCCGTCTGGTCAATAACTGAACCGCGCTCCGAATTTAGAAGTATTGCGTTGGTGGCTAGACCTTCACGGGGTGGGGCATGCAGAGGTCGTCGTATTCAGCGATCACGATCGGACCGGCATTTTCACCGCACGCCGGGCACGCCGGATCGCGTCGAACCTTAAAGGTTCGGAAACTCTCGTCCATCGAGTCGTACGTGAGAAGACGACCGACGAGCGGGTCGCCGAGCTCTAACAACAACTTGATCGTCTCGATCGCCTGGATCGAACCGACGATGCCCGGCAAGACGCCCAACACGCCAGCCTCGGCGCAACTCGGCGCGAGTTCCGGCGGTGGTGGTTCAGGGATCATGCAGCGGTAGCACGGTCCGACGTACGGGTTAAAGACGGTGACCTGCCCTTCGAAGCGAAAGATCGAACCGTGCACGACCGGGATGTTCTTGATGAGCGCGGCGTCATTCACGAGGTAGCGCGTCGGGAAGTTGTCGGTACCGTCGACGATCACGTCGTAGCCGTCGATGATATCCAGGATGTTGTCGGCACCGAGTCGGGTGTCATAGGTGAGCACCTTCACGTCCGGGTTCATCGCGGTGAGCGTCATCTTGGCGGAATCGACTTTTCGCATGCCGACTCGCTCGACGTTGTGCAGGATCTGACGCTGGAGGTTCGAGGTGTCGACGACGTCCATGTCGATGATCCCAATCGTGCCGACGCCGGCCGCCGCGAGGTAGAGCGCCGCCGGTGAACCGAGACCCCCCGCGCCGAGCAGCAGGACCTTCGAAGCCAAGAGCCGCATCTGACCCTTCTCGCCCACTTCAGGAAGTAGGAGGTGACGCTGGTAGCGGATGCGCTGATCGGCCGACAAGACCTGGGGCGTCGTCCAGGTGAGTCCCTCGTCCTTCCACTTGTTGAAACCGCCGATGATCGACACGACGTCGGTGTAGCCGAGGTCCTGGAGCGTCTTGGCGGCGAAGGCCGAGCGCACGCCCCCCGCGCAGTACACGGCGACGGGCGCGTTCTTGTCCGGCAGTCGGCCCTCGACGGAGAACTCCAGATTGCCCCGCGGCACATGGACCGCGCCGGGCACGGCACCCTGTTCGTACTCTTCGGGCTCTCGAACGTCGAGCAGCGTGAAGTGATCAAGCCGTGCGGCGACCTCGCTCGGGTCGATTTCGGTAATCTCGGCCTTGGCGGCGTTTAGTAGATCTCGAGGCGTCGACAACGTTCGCTCCTTCTCTGTGGGTAAATCTTACCTGTCGGGTCATCAATCGTGTTCGCCGTTCCTGCTAGACCCGACCCGTGGAACTTCGTGAACTTCTATCGCGGCGCCGGATGGTCCGTTCCTTCGACGGTACGCCCGTCGATCCGGCGTGGCTGGCCGATCTTTGCGCCCAGGCCCTGTGGGCTCCCACGGCCGGCAACAGCGCTGGCGTTCGTTTCCATACGATCGGGCCCGACTTGATTGGCGAGTA
This sequence comes from Acidimicrobiaceae bacterium, assembly GCA_003155915.1. Classification (GTDB taxonomy): domain Bacteria; phylum Actinomycetota; class Acidimicrobiia; order Acidimicrobiales; family RAAP-2; genus RAAP-2. Next base: position 60,597 of record PMFA01000024.1, read on the forward strand.
CTTCGACGTGGCGACCGACGAGCAGTGGCGAACCCACGCGCGTCGGGCTGAGGGCCTGCAACGCTGCGGCGCGATCGCACTAGTGACCTCTCGCCGCGGTGAGTACGTCGCTCGTTACGCCGAAGCGGACAAGCGAAGTTCTGGACTCGACGACGAATCGAACTGGCCAATCCCCTACTGGCACACCGACGCCGCCATGGCCACGATGGCGTTATTGCTCCTGATCGAAGAGAGCGGCTGGCAGGCCGCGCTCTGGGGCAACTTTCGTCACGAGGAGGAGATTCTTCGTTGGGCTCGCATTGACGACGAAGACCTCTTCGCGACGGTCTTGATCGGTCGGGCCGACGGCAACGACGTACCGTCGGCCTCTCTCGCGCGCGAAATCCCGAGTCGCGAATCGCGCGTGCGAGCCGTCGGACGCTAGTCGCGGGCCTCTTCGGCGACGGCCTCGAGGAATTCGACGATCGTTCGCGCGCTGAACGCGGTCGCGCCCTTGGTCGTATAGCCACGGTGGGAGTCCGATCGCCCCGGCCCGGCGATGTCGATATGCGCCCACGGACGTCCGTCGGTGAATCGCTGGAGAATCAGCGCCGCGGCGATCATTCCGCCGTTGCCGGGCTTGCCCATGTTCTTCATGTCGGCCACGTCGGATTCGATCGTCGATTCATATTTTTCTACCAGGGGCATGCGCCACAACGCCTCGCCGCTGCGCGAGCTCGCGACCGCAAAGTAGTCGGCCAACTCGTCGGTGGAGGTGAAAATCGCTCCCACTTCATCACCGAGGGCCACGCGCTGGGCACCAGTGAGCGTGGCCACGTCGACGATTGCGTCGGGATTGACTTCAACGGCGAGACTAAGTCCGTCGGCCAGGATGAGGCGGCCTTCCGCGTCGGTATTCAAGACCTCGATGGTCATGCCGTTGCGGATCGTGAGCACGTCCCCGGGCTTCGTTGCACGATCACTCGGCAGGTTCTCGGTCATCGGTGCGATCGCTGTGATCTTGACTTCGAGCGCCAAGCGGCTCGCGATGGAAATCGCGGCCATCACGATCGCCGCGCCGGTCATGTCCGTCTTCATCGCCATCATGGCGTCACCGGACTTGAGGGAAAGTCCACCGGAATCGAAAGTGACGCCCTTGCCGACGAGCGCGATATGGGGCAGTTCGACGTCGGGACTCGGGTCGTAGGTCGCGTACACCAGGCGACATGGCTGCGCCGAACCTTCGCCGACGCCCAGTAGACCTCCCAGGCGCTCTTCGCGGATTCGCGGCTCGGCCCACACTTCGACGGAGACGTGTTCGTCGTCCTCCAGTCGCGTCTGGACCTGACGCGCCAGCTCCTTGGGCGGCATGTAGCCGGCCGGTGAGTCCACGAGAAATTTCGCCCAGTTGACGCCGCTCGCGACGGCCTCACCGCGCTGGAGGCCTTCGGTGACGTCGTCGTGGGTCTCGACCGACGGCAAGGGAGATCCGAGTGGGACGACGTCGAAGGTCGTGATCGCGTCACCCTGCTTGTATTTGTAGGAAGCGAGCAAGGCTCCGGTGACGAGCGCCTGGGTGGCATCGAGGGGATCGTCAATGCCATCGGTCGGCAAGAAGAAGGCGACCGAGTCGTCGTTCGCGCAACGCGCCGCCGCGGCACCCGCGAGTCGATATCCTTCGAGTGAGTTGTAGGACGTGCCGAGACTGACGAAGGCGACGTTCGTGTCCTTGAGGGTTCGAAGGACGGTGAGGCTCCCGGCCTCGGGTTTCAGTCCCTGTTTGGTGCACCACTCCTTGGAAAGCGACCGCGGAATACTCTGACCGCCCAGGTTCGCCGGCACCGATTCGGCGATGAACGCGGCGCCCTCGCCAAAGACGACCGGCACTACGACGGTTGGCTGCGTCGCGGCCTCGACCGGCGTAGAGATTCGAGCGGTACGAGCCATACGGTCTCCTAGTGGTGAATTCGAGCGGTGCGGTGCTGTGAGCCCTCGGCGAATCGGGCCATCGTCCACGCGAGGTCACTGAGTCTATTGAGGTACGCCACGACGAAGGAGTCCTCCAGCGGATAGCCCACCGCGACGCGCTCCGCACGTCGAATCACCGTGCGCGCCATGTCAAGGGACGCCGACAGTTCGTTTTCCCCGGGGACGACGAACTCCTTAGGCATCTCGATCTCTTCAGAGAGCGCGTCGATCTCTGTTTCGAGCCGGGCGATCATCTCGGTTGTGACGAGCGACTTGTCGGCCGTGAGCTTGTGACGATTTTCCGGCGACGTGGCGACCTCGGCCATCAGCACCCAGAGATCTCGTTCGATCGTGATCAGAAGCTCGTTGAGCCGTGAACCCGGTTCAGTCAGCGAACGGGCCCAGCCGAGCGTCGACTGCGCTTCGTCGACTTCGCCGTTCACCTCGATCTGGTCCGAGCTCTTGCTCGCCCGACCTCCGAAGTAGAGGCCGGTCGTGCCGTCGTCCCCGTCGCGTGTGTAGATCTTCACGTCGCCAGCGTAGTGATTTGCGGGTGCGGCGGTAGCCTGAAGACTCAATGGAGTCCCCCACGCGTCCGCCCTTCGCCCGACCGAGCGCGAACGACCCGTACCTCGCGGCGCTGCGCGAACGGGTCCTCATTTACGACGGTGCGACCGGTACGAATTTTCAACTCCAAGACCTGCACGCTGACGACTTCGGCGGCGCGGCGCTGGAAGGTTGCAACGAGATCCTCGTCGTCACCAAGCCTGACGCGGTCGAAGCACTGCACCGCTCGTTCTTGGACGTGGGCGTCGACGTCATCGAGACCGATTCCTTCGGCGCGTTCTCGGTCGTGCTCGCCGAATACGGCATCGCCGAGCGCTCGCACGAACTCGCGATGGTGTCGGCCCAAATCGCACGCCGCGTGGCTGACTCCTACGCCAGTCCCGGTTCACCGCGCTTCGTGGCCGGCTCGATGGGCCCGGGCACCAAGTTCCCGTCGCTCGGTCAGATCACCTACGACGACCTTTCGGCCAGTTACGAAGAGATGGCCCTCGGACTCCTCGAGGGCGGCGTCGACCTCTTGATCGTCGAGACGGTCTACGACCTGCTCTCGGGCAAGGCCGCCATCGCCGCCTGTCACCGGGCCATGGCGCGACACGGTCGTATCGTGCCGATTCAGGCCCAGGTCACGATCGAACTGACGGGACGGATGCTTCCCGGGACCGAGATCGGCGCCGCCATCACCGCTATCAGTCCACTCGGCGTGGACGTGCTCGGCCTCAACTGCGCGACCGGTCCCGTCGAGATGTACGAACCGCTGCGCAACCTCCGCGAATCCTCACCGATCGCGCTATCGTGCTTGCCCAACGCGGGGCTACCGAGCGTCGTCGAGGGCAAGATGCACTACGACCTCACGCCGGACGCCTTGACAGAACACCTCACGAAGTTCGTCACCGAATACGGGGTCCAGGTCGTCGGGGGCTGTTGTGGCACGACGCCGGAACACATGGCTCGGGTCGTCGAGGCTATTCGTCCGCTCGCGCCGGCCACACGGACGCCGATACTCGAGCCGGCGGTGGCGTCCATATATTCCGCCACGAACTACCAGCAGGACCGCTCGGTGTTGCTCGTCGGCGAACGGACCAACGCGAACGGCTCGAAGAAGTTCCGTGACGCCATGCTCGAGGGTGACTGGGACACGTGCGTGGGCATCGGCCGAGACCAGATCAAAGAGGGAGCGCACATCCTCGACGTCTGTGTTGACTACACGGGCGCCGACGGGGTGGCGGACATGAACGAATTGATGAGTCGATTGGCAACGCAATCATCGGTGCCCATCATGGTGGACACGACCGAGACCAAAGTCGCTCGCCAGGCGCTCACGTGGCTCGGCGGCAAGGCGCTACTCAATTCCGTCAACCTCGAAGAGGGTGACGGACCGGGCACGCGCCTCGACGGATTCTTATCGCTCGCCGCCGAATTCGGTGCGGCCATCGTCGCAACCTGCATCGACGAAGAAGGACAGGCGCGCACGGCCGAATGGAAGGTGCGCGCGGCACGTGCCATCACCGATCTCGCCGTCACGCGCTACGGACTCGACCCCCAGGACATATTCATCGACACCTTGGCGTTGCCGCTCTCGACGGGGATGGTCGAATCGCGGCGCGACGGCATCGAGACGATCGAAGCGATCCGACGGATCAAGGCCGAGCTCCCGGGCGTGCGTACGATCCTCGGACTCTCCAACGTCTCGTTCGGTCTTAACCCGGCGGCGCGACAAGTGTTGAACAGCGTCTTCTTGCACGAATGTTCCGACGCCGGTCTGGACGCCGCCATCGTGCACGCGTCGAAGCTCCTGCCGCTCAATCGCATCGATGAAGATGCCCGGCGGGTCTGCCTGGACCTCATCTACGACCGACGCAGCGACGACTACGACCCGCTGACCGTACTCCTCGGTCTCTACGAAGGCGTCTCCACGTCCAGCGCGGCCACGAGTTCACTGGACGACCTCGAACTCAATGACCGCCTGCGTCGTCGCATCATCGACGGTGCGCGCGTCGGCCTCGAAGGCGACCTCGACGCCGCGATGGCCGAGGGCATGGCGCCACTTGACATCGTGAACCAACTCCTTCTCGACGGCATGCGCGAAGTCGGCGATCTGTTCGCGTCCGGTGAGATGCAACTCCCCTTCGTCCTCCAGAGCGCCGAGACGATGAAATCAGCCGTCGCGCACCTCGAGCCCCACATGGAAAAGAGCGATCAGGGCGGGCGCGGTCGCGTCGTGCTCGCCACCGTGAAGGGCGACGTCCACGACATCGGCAAGAACCTCGTCGACATCATCCTCACCAACAACGGCTACGAGGTCTTCAACCTCGGCATCAAGGTCGGGGTGAACGAGATGTTGAGCGCCCTCGAAGAACACCATGCCGACGCGCTCGGGATGAGTGGCCTCTTGGTGAAGAGCACGCTGATCATGCGCGAGAACCTGGAACTGATGAACGAGCGCGGCATGAGCCACGTGCCGGTCCTGCTCGGCGGGGCCGCGCTCACGCGTACCTACGTCGAGCGCGACCTTCGACAGGTCTACAGCGGTCGCGTGTTCTACGGCAAGGACGCCTTCGAGGGACTTCGCGTCCTCGACCGATTGGGCGAACTGCGCCGTGGTGAGGAAGAGGACCCCACCTTCGGCCGCGAGATTTCCGAGCGCAAGGTCTTTCGACGCATCCGCGGAGACGCCGGCGAGGCGCCCGAAGGACTCCCCAGTCGTAGTCCCGACGTCGAGGACGACAATCCACTCTTCACGCCGCCGTTCCTGGGCAGTCGCGTCGCCAAGGGCATGTCCGTGGACGAGATTAGTGAGTACCTCAATCTGACGGCGCTCTTTCGCAATCAATGGGGATTCCGACCCGAGAACGGCGAAGACGACCCGGCCTTCAAAGAACGCGTCAGCGCGACGCTGCGTGAGCAGTTGGCGATCGCCAAGGAGGAGTCGCTCCTCGTGCCCCAAGTGGTCTGGGGTCACTACGCCGCCGCGTCAGAAGGCAACGACCTCATCCTCTACCGTGATGACACCCGCACGACCGAGATCACGAGATTCACCTTCCCGCGCCAACGCGTGTCACCCTTCCTTTGCATCGCAGACTTCTTCCGTTCGGTCGAGAGCGCTGACCTGGACTACGCCAGCTTCATGCTCGTCACGATGGGGGCCCGAGTTTCCGAGCGATGTCAGGAACTCTTCGCGGACAACCACTACACCGACTACCTCATGCTCCACGGCCTCGGCGTCGAGATGGCTGAAGCGCTCGCCGAGATGTGGCACAAGCGCATCCGCGGCGAACTCGGCTTCGTCGAAGATGACGGCCCGACACTGACGGGTCTCTTTCGCCAGCAGTATCGAGGGGGGCGCTACTCGTGGGGCTATCCCGCCTGTCCCGATCTCACCGACAACGCCAAAGTCGCCCAACTACTCGAGAGCGAGCGCATTGGCGTCACGGTCTCCGAAGGCTTCCAGTTGCACCCCGAACAGACGACCGACGCGATCATCTGCCATCACCCGATGGCCAAGTACTTCGTCGCGTAACGAGACGCGAGCGGCGCGAACAGCGCGTCGCCTTCTTAGAGCAGGTTGACGGCCCAATCCGCGCAGACCACGACCGTTTTGTCGAAGTCCTGCCATTCGAGAGCCCACGTCTCTTGCCGGGTCCCAATGTAGGTCCCGAGCGACTTCATGTTCGACGACTTCGCCTCGACTTTGAGAATCGGCACGAGTACTCGTAGCGAACTCTTCGCGACGGACGTGTTGGCTTCCGATTGCAGGTGCTCGAAATACTTCAAGTTCTGTTTCGCCCACGCGTGATACGCGATTGGACTGTTGTTCGTTGGTGGAGATGGATGATCGGCGATCATCGATTCGCAGTAGGGATTGACCGAGGTCTCCCGCAACGTCGCCGCGTCGCTCGTCGAAGCGCCGAACGACGTCATCGCCGCCCCTGGGACGCTCGCGACGGCGATGGCCCGAAACGCGCGGCGAGCCCGCGGACCGTTCAACTCGGGCCTGACGTCATTCCAATGACTTGGCGCACGACTCGATGGCCTTGGCGAGGGCCTTGGCACCGGCTTGCCACTTCGCCTGGTACTTGAGGACGCTGGCGTCCAGTTTGGAGATGCTCGTGCTGCTCACGTAGTACTTCAAGACGACGACCTCGTTGAGCACCGACTTCGAGGCCGCGTTCGGGGCCTCGGAGGCCAACTGCTCGTAGAAGGGCTCGAGAGCCTTCGCCCACGCTCGATACGACTTCAGGTTTGTCACGTTCGGCACGGCGGTCGCGTGATACGAGAAAATCGTCGTGCACAATGCGCTCGGACTCGCTGAACTGAGACTCGACGCCGATGCGCTTTGGGTGCTCACGCCCATCGAGACCAGGAGGACCGCTGATGCCAGGACTCCACCAATGGCGCCTCGAGCGCGTACCGACAAAACGTTGGTGCGAACTTTCAACGTAACTCCTTCATCTGAGGGCCACGGCCCCTCTCTTGGCCGTCCAACGAATGCGCGCATCCGTCGTCCGCTACGGCCACTTTCTTCCAGAGAAGACGGCGGCAACCGCGTCCACGAATCATCAAATTCTGGCGACCTTGGGAATGACCGTACAACTCAGGCTGATCAGTCCCTCAACTACGCGGGACGTCCCGCACCCATGATCGTGACGGCGGTATTCATGACCGGCTCAATAAAGACGCAAATCGCGCTTCCGGGTACCGGCATCTCTTCGAGCACGATGGTGCCACCGAGCTTGCGGATCTTGTCGCGCGCCGCCTCGAGCGTTTCGACGACGTAAATGGAGTTCCACTGCGCTCCCGGCCGCTCAGGCACCTGATTTTCTGAGACGCTCGCGAACCACTGCTCACCGACGTTGAGGACCCGCATCCCCGGTGACGGTTCGATGACGGTGTGGCCGGTCAACGTCGTGTAATAGGCCGCGGCCGCGGCCGGGTCATCGGACGCGTGGTCGTACCACCCCGGTGCATTGGCCTCGTAGGCGACGCCGAAGCCCTTGAACTCGCCCTCTTGCCAGAGTCCGTGCACGGCACCCGTCGGGTCCGTGACCAAAGCCATGATGCCGGCACCGGGAACTTCCATCGGGCCCATGAAGACCGTCGCGCCCAACTCGGCCGCGGTTTCGGCCGAGGCGCTGATGTCGTCGGTCAAGAAGTACGGCACCATCGCGCCGTGACCACCGGGACCTTGACCGAGGCCCATCACGGGGGCGCCCTCGGAGTGGGCAATCGAGTAGTAGCCCATATTCTCGCCGCCCACTTCCCACGTCCATCCGTAGAGCGAAGAGTAAAAGGACATGAGCGCTTCGCGTTGTTCAGTGGTCTCGACCATGACGTCGACCCAGTCGGGAATACCGATGATGTGAGTGTCAAGTTTTGCCATAGCGGCAGTATTCCACAGCACTACGCCATCGCGCACGCCCGCGAATCAGCTCGTGATGACTCGTCGCTTTCGCTTTGGTCAACCAGGATTACTAACGACGACTGGGCGCCGCGACCGGCGTGGCATCACTCAACGCTTCACGCGCGTGGTAGCTCGAACGCGTGAGGGGTGATGACTGCACGTGCTTGAGGCCAAGGCGCCGACCGCGTTCGGCGAGGTCATCGAACTCCTGCGGCTCCCACCACCGCGCGACCGGCAGGTGTTCGGCGGTCGGACGCAGGTACTGGCCAATCGTGGCGATTGACACGCCCACGGCCGCCATGTCCGCCAGGACCTCTTCGACTTCGTCGGCGCTCTCTCCGAGCCCGACCATGAGGCCGGACTTGGTCGTGAGTCCGGCCCGCACGCTTCGCGCCAGCACGGTGAGCGAACGAAGGTACCCGGCACTCGGTCGAACGGCGCGCTGCAGACGCGCGACCGTCTCGACGTTGTGGTTCAACACGTCCGGCGCCGCGTCGATGATCAATTGCAACGACGCGGCGTCGCCCTTGAGGTCGCTCGTGAGGACCTCGACGTTTGTCTCGGGTGAGCGCTCGCGAATGGCGCGGATCGTCGCGGCGATCGCCCCGGCTCCCCCGTCGGCGAGGTCGTCGCGGGCCACGCACGTGATGACCGCGTGGGCCAGTTTCAAGCGCACGACGGCTTCGGCGACTCGCTCGGGTTCGCTCGGATCGAGAGCGAATGGCTTGCGCGTATCGATCAGGCAGAAGCCGCACGCCCGGGTGCACCGTTCGCCGTTCACCATGAACGTCGCAGTCCCGGCCGACCAGCATTCGAAGATATTCGGACAGCCCGCTTCTTCACAGACCGTGACGAGTCGAAGGTCTTCGGTGAGGGTGCGTAACGATTGGTACTCCTCGCCCATGTGCGCTTCTATGCGTAACCATTCGGGCTTGCGGCTGTGGATCGGAACGCCCGCGTCCGGATCGACGCCGGCCTTGCGTAGTCGACGTAACAGCGGTCGCTCGGCACTCACCGACGCCGCGCTTCGTTCGACGCGCGCCACCGTGGCCGCTCCCCCGAGGCGTCGTTCCAACTCGACGCCGAGTCGCTCGTCGACGTCCAACGCGCTCACGTCGAGCCCGAGCGACCTCATCGAGGCGACGGGCTTGTCCGCGATGCCGCAGGGGACGATGGCCTTGAAACCCTCCATGTCGATGTCGACGTTCAACGCGACACCGTGCAACGTGCGCCGGAGACCCAGATCGTTGCGCTCGGTTCGAACGCCCACGGCCGCGATCTTGGCGGGAACGCCGTCGACGTCGGCCCACACGCCCGGATAGCCGTCCAACCGGTCGACCCGTCCAAGTCGGCCCTCGGGGTCAAAGTGACGAACGGTCGCGATGACGGCGTCCTCGAGTCGAGTGACGTGTACCTTGCCGGCCGAGGGGTCGTCGGCGACGGTGACGATCGCCCAGGCCACGACTTGACCGGGTGCGTGATACGTGACGTCCCCGCCGCGGTCGGCGTCGATCACCACGGCCTTGAGCGACTCCGGGGGCACAAGGAAATGTTCGTCCAGTGTTCGAATACCTCGCGTGTACGTCGGCGGGTGTTCGAACACCAGGATGTAGTCGTCACTGGACTGCAGCAACGCGCGTTGGAAGTCGTTCGCTTCCGCAAAGGTAATCCGGCCGAGGTGACGACGGCGCAGCACCTAGCGCTCGCCCTCGACGTCGAGTCCCGCGAGCAGCTGGCCGACCCGCTCGAGATATTGCGCGGCCCCCACGGGTTCACAGATCCGGTGGTCGAAGGAGAGACCTAGTATCACTCGGCGTCCGACGGCCACGGTGGCGACACCGTCGAGGGTGACGACGACCGGTACCTCGTGTACGGCGCCGACCGAGAGCACGGCGACCTCCGGTTGAATGATGATCGGCTCGGACCAGAGGGTGCTGGCGCTCGGAGCGCCGAGCACCGTAAAGGTCCCGCCCATGAGGTCATCGGTCGTCAGGTGGCGAGAGGCGACACGTTCGTCGAGTTCACTGACGCGGCGCGCGAGGGCTCGAAGCGTCAACCCCGCGGCCGCGTGGACGACCGGTACCAGCATCCCGTCGTCGGCAACCGATCGAACGAGACCGAGATTGACCGTGCGGTGCACGACGAGTTGTTCACCCGCGAACGTGGCGTTCAGGAATTCGAACTCCGCGAGTGCGCGAACCGCGGCCAGACTCACGAGCATCTCGTCGCTGATGGCGACACCATCGCGAGTCGAACGACCGAGCGCGTCGAGCTTGGCGAAGACCGCACCGTCGGCCTCGATGGCAACGAAGCCGTGCGGAGTGACCTGGGCTGAGACGGCCATGTGTTGTCCCATACGGCGACGACCGTTGGAGAGTGCGACGACCATCTCTTCGGTCGGACCGTCAAGGACGGCGCGCTCGGCGTCGCGTCGGGTAATCGAGCCTCCCGGACCGCTGCCCGAAATGGTTGAAGGTTCAACTCCTCCGTCGGCCAGAATTCGACGAACGACCGGCGACACCACGACGCCATTGACTGCATCGGCGAGGGGCGCGACGATTGACGGTGGACTTGGCGTCGCGACGGGGGCGACCGATTCCTGACGAGGCTCGTCGCTATCGGACGCGCTCGGTGGCGCCGCGCCTGACTCTTCGATGACCGCGACTCTCGAACCGGTCTCAACGGTGTCGCCCTCTTCAGCGAGGATCTGCGTCAAGACGCCGGCTGCCGGTGATGGCATCTCGGAGTCGACCTTGTCGGTCGACACCTCAAAGAGCGGTTCGTCGCGGGCGACCGTGTCGCCCACCTTTTTGAACCACTGAGTGATGATTCCTTCGGTGACCGACTCGCCGAGCGACGGGAGCGTAACGTCAGCCAACGTGGAGTCCCCGACCGGCGAGGGCAATCAGCGTCTCGCCGAAAGTCTCGGAAAGAGACGGGTGCGGTTGGATAAGCGCGGCCGCCTCCTCGGCGGTGGCCTCCCAATTGACGGCGAAATACCCGGCGCCGAGTTGTTCGGTCACCCACGGTCCGGCCATGTGCACGCCCAGGATCTGGCCAGCCGTTCCGTCGGCCCGCTTCTCGGCGATGATCTTGACGACGCCCTCGGTGTCGCCGATGATCTGCGCTCGGCTGTTGCCGCCGAAGGGATCCTTCTTCACGACGACGTCGTAGCCCTTCTCCTTGGCACTGGCCTCGGTCAGGCCACAGAAGGCGACTTCGGGGTTCGAGTAGATGGCCCACGGCACTCGGTCGTAGTCGACCGGCACGCTCGGCTCGCCGAGGATGCTCTTGATCGCCACGATCGCCTCGGCGAAACCAACGTGCGCGAGTTGGGGCGTGTTGGCGACCACGTCACCAACGGCGTAGACGTGAGGATTGGCGGTGCGCTGTTGTCCGTCAGCGACGACGAAGCCGCGGTCGTTGATCTCGACGCCGGTGCCCTCGGCCACGAGGCCCTCGGTTCGCGGACGGCGACCGACCGACATGACGACCATGTCGACGCTGACGTCATCGCCACCTTCGATGGCGATCGTCGTCGATCCCTTCTTGGGTTTGTGACCGGTGATCGTGACGCCGGTACGAATATCGATGCCGCGCTTCTTGAACGAACGCCCGACGACGTTCGCTACTTCGGTGTCGCAACCCGTGAGAATCGCCGGCAGTGCCTCGAGGATCGTGACGGTGGTTCCCATGTCGGCGAGCAGCGACGCGAACTCACACCCAATGGCACCGCCGCCGATAACCGCCGCCGTCGCCGGCAGGGCTGAGAGGTCGAGGAACTCATCAGACGTGACGACGATCGTTCCGTCGACGTCGAAACCCGGCAGCGTGCGCGGCACCGAACCGGCCGCCAGAACGACGTTGGCGCCTTTAGCGATCACGCCCGCGTCAGCGCCGTCGACCACCGTGACGGTGCCGTCGGCTTCGAGCCGTCCCGTGCCCTCAAAGACGGTGACCTTGCGACCCTTCAAGAGGCCCGAAAGCCCCTTGAAGAGGCGATCGACGATTTCGTTCTTGCGATTCTGACTCACCGCGAAGTCGACGACGGTACCCTTGGTTGTGATGCCGAACTCGGCCGAGTGTTCGACGGTGCGACGAACGTGCGCGGTCTCGAGGAACTCCTTGGCGGGAACGCAGCCACGGTGTAGGCAGGTTCCCCCGACCTTGTCGCGCTCGACGATGGCGATGTTGAGCCCCGCCGAGGCTCCGTAGAGAGCGGCGGCGTAGCCTCCCGGGCCACCTCCGATGACGACAACGTCGAACTGCTGGGCCTCGTTAGTCACGGCATATCCTTCAATCTCGTAGTGGTTGACCCCCGGGGGAATCCTAATGTTTTCGGTCCTTCGTCAATTCGTGTCGGGTGCTCGGCTACGAGTGACGACCTCGTTGGGTATCGGCAGCCTCGGTCGCGAGGACGTCCACGAACTCGTTCATCGCGTCGCCCGAATGTCCCTTCACCCACGAGAAGCGCACGTCACGTTTCTCATTGAGAACCAGCGCGAAGAGCTCCTCCCACAAGTCACGATTGGCGACCGGCTGGCCCTGGGAGTTCTTCCAGCCCCGACGAAGCCATCCGACGTGCCACTTGTCGTTGAAGCACTTCACGACGTACGAGGAGTCGCTCACGATCTCGAGCGGACTCTCTTCGTTCTCGCGCAGGGCCTCAATGACCGCCATCACCTCCATGCGCTGATTCGTGGTGTGCGCGGCGGCGCCGCTGGCGTAGCTGTCGCGGCCGCTCGCCCACGCCCAGCCACCCGGTCCGGGATTGCCGCGGCAGGCGCCGTCGGTATGAATCTGCCTCATGGGGTACGGGTGACCCACGAATCTGATTCGGTCGTGAAGCGCGTCACCGCGTCGGGCAGTTCGCCTCGAAGGGTCTGGCCGAGCGTCACGTGCTCCAGCACCTCTCGAAGCGCGCCGCGCACCGCGATCCAGACTTCGCGCAAATACTGGGCGTCACCTTCGTATTCCAGAGTTTCGGGGCGCATGCCGCGCACGCCGGCCATTGGACCGCTCACGACCCGCACGACGTCGGCGATCGAGATCTGGTCGGCGTCTCGGGCCAACTTGAAGCCGCCCTCGGGTCCGCGCTGGCTCGAGACGAGACCCCCGCGGCGTAGGTCCGAGAGGATCGCTCCGAGAAACTTGGCCGGGAGGTCTTGTTCCTGGGCCAGATGCTCCGCGCTCACCGACACGTCACTCGCCGCCAGGGTGAGCAGCGCTCGGATGGCGTAGTCGGTCTTGGCGGGAATCTGCATCCCCCTATTCTGCCGTACCGCGGGCATTGCCGAGCGACTCCTAGGGTGGACTTCGTGTTCAGCCTCGATGATCGACATCTCTATCTCTGCGTACCGCACCGCGAGGACCTCGCCACCTTCCTGCCCGCGGTCCTTCGCGGCGGCGTCGACGTCGTCCAACTCAGAGAAAAGGACCTCGACGATGGGACCCGGATCGCCGACGCCCGCCTGATGGTGCCGATCTGCCATGAGTTCGGCGTGCCCTTCATCATGAACGACTCACCGGAGCTGGCCGCCACCGTCGGCGCCGACGGCGTGCACGTCGGCCAAGAGGACGTCCGCGTGTCGCGCTGTCGCGAACTCCTGGGCTATGAGGCGATCGTGGGGCTGTCGACACATTCGAGCGATGAGTTCGACGACGCGCTCGATCAGTTGGCGACCTATTTCAGTGCGGGACCGATCATCGCCACGCCGACCAAACCAGGCCGGGCCGGGACCGGGATCACGTACGCCGTCTCGAGCCAAGCCCGCAGTGACCGACCGGTCTTCGTGACCGGAGGCGTGAACGAAGAGAACGTCAGCGAACTCGTCGTCGCGGGGCTTCGCCACTTCGTCGTCGTGCGTGCCCTCACCGAAGCCAAAGAGCCCGAAGCCGCGGCGCGACGGATCCGCGGCGCCCTGGACGCGGCGCTGTCAGCGGTGCCGGTCGAGCCAACCTAACAACGTCGCCACCATTCGCGGGTCGGCGCGCAGTTGATGACCGGCGCCTTGGATCAGTCGAAGTTCGGCGCGGCCCTCGGCCGCCGCGACGAGGTCGCGGGCATCGGAGTGGGGAATCTCGATGTCCTCGGTCCCGTGACCGACCATGAGTCGACGCGGAGGGATCTTCGCGATGGACACCAGTGGATCGATCGCGAAGACGTCGTCGCGCAACTCCTCGGCGGGCAACAGGTCTCGTTCGTTACCGACCACGCCGGCGATTTGGACTGCCCGACGGAAATCCTCGGCACTGCCGCACCACGGCTCCAGGTGCGCCGGCGTCGCGAACGTGGCGACGCCGCGAATTCGCTCGTCCTCGGCCGCCGTCGCCAGGGCCAGCGCACCACCAAAACCGAAGCCGGCCATCGAAATCTTTCGCTCCCCCTCGTCGACTCGATCGAGGATCGTCTTCAGGTCGGCTCGCCACTGCGTCGCGGAGAAGGTACCGGTGCTGCCACCGACCCCCGAGAGCGTGCCGGTCGCGACGATCCATCCCGACTCGGTCGCCATGTGCTCGGCCAGTTCCGGCAAGAGACCGGCCGCCTGACGACCCATCCCCATGGCGCGCGGCAGACCGTGCACGATGATCAGCGCGTGACTCGCGAGCGGCCTCGCGCTCGACGTCGCGATTCGAAGGTCCAGGAGCGAGGTACCGCTCTGGAGTTGCTCGTGAGCGAGCACCGAGCTAGATGCCTAGGCGCTGAGCCAGAAGTTCGCGGTGATAGGCGGGGTCGCCGAGGAACAGCTCCGAACTCTTCGCGCGTTTGAAGTAGAGGTGCGCGTGGTGCTCCCACGTGAAACCGATGCCGCCGTGGATCTGGATGTTCTCCGCCGCGCAGTGGAAGTACGCCTCGGAGCAGAACGACTTCGCGAGGCTCGCGGCGATCGGCAGCTCATCGTTTCTCTCTTGGGAGGCCCAGGCGGCGTAGTACGCCGCGGACTTGGCCGACTCCACGTCCAAGAGCATGTCCGCACACTTGTGCTTGATCGCCTGGAACGATCCAATCGGGCGGCCGAACTGCACGCGGTTCTTCGCGTACTCCACGGAGTTGTGGAGGACCCGTTGGGCGCCACCGACCTGTTCGGCGGCCAGCGCAGCGGCGGCCACCTGCAACGTCGTCTCGAGGCCAGCGAGGGCTTCGCCTTCCACGCCCACGAGACGCGCCGGGGCGTCGCTGAACACGACGCGACTCTGCTTTCGGGTCTGGTCCATCGTGGCGAGCGATTCGCGCGCCACGCCCTTCGCGTCGCCCTCCACGGCGAAGAGCGAGAGGCCCTTGGCGCTCATGGCCGGCACGAAGATGACTGACGCCGTGTTGCCGTCGGTGACGTAACTGCGCACGCCGTTCACCACGAAGGCGTCGCCGGACGCGCTCGCAGTTGTGGAGGTCGTGGTGAGGTCCCAGAGACCGGCGTCGTCAGTGAGCGCCACCGTGGCGATGGTCTCGCCCGAGGCGATGCCCGGCAGATAGGCCGCCTTGTCCGCGTCATTACCCACGAAGAGCACGGCGTTCGCGGCGAGGGCGACGCTCGAGAAGTACGGCGAGCAGAAGAGTGCCGCGCCCATCTCCTCAAAGACCACGTAGAGCTCGACCGGACCGTAGCCCTGACCACCGAACTCCTCGGGAATCCCGAGTCCCTGCAACGCCAATTCCTTGGCCATCTGGTCCCAGACGGCCGAGTCGTAGCCCTCACTCGTGGCCATCAATCGACGTACTTCGGATTCGGGCGATTTCTCTTCCAGGAAACGTTTGACCATCTTTCGGAGCTCTTCTTGCTCCTCGCTGAATCCAAAGTTCATCGCAGTCCTTCCGTGCGTACTGGACGGTAATCCCAGCCCCTTCGACATTAGTCAACCGTGACACGGGGCGGCTGAGTGGCATTGTGGGACATGGACAACGTCGAACTGGTCGGGTCGGACGGCCGCGCCGAAGTGTACCGATTCGTCGTGGGACCAATCGAAAACAACGTGTACGTCGTGCGCTGCAAGCGAACCGGTGAGGCGACGCTCATCGACGCGGCCAATGAACACGACCGGCTGCTGCGCGTGGCGCGTCGACTGGGCGTGACCTCGGTACTCGAGACCCACGGCCACTGGGACCACATCGGAGCGGTCGAACAGGTCCGCGAGGCGGGGATCGACGTGTGGGTGCGAAACGAAGACGCCGGCATGCTGCCGAGTTACGACCACCTGCTCGATGACGACGCGGTCCATCAGGTGGGTGACCTACGCCTGCGCACGCTGCACACACCCGGTCACACGCCCGGCAGTATCTGTTTCGCGCTCGAAGAGAGCTCCATGCTCTTCACCGGCGACACGCTCTTTCCCGGCGGTCCCGGCAACACCAATCACGACGCCCAGGACTTCGCGACCATCATCACCTCGATCGACGAACGCATCTTCGGCGTCTTTGGCGACGACGTGACGATTTGGCCCGGCCACGGCGGCGAGTCCACCATCGGCACCGAGCGTCCCCACCTCGATGAGTGGGTCGAACGGGGCTGGTAACAACTGGTGTTTCGACCGAATCGGGCCGTTAGGCTCGTCACCGTGTCGACGCCCCTTTTAGAACTTCGCAACCTCCACGCCGAGGCCGAGGGCACGGTCATCCTCCGCGGCGTCGACCTGACGGTACGCGAGGGCGAAGTGCACGCCCTGATGGGTCCCAACGGTGCCGGCAAGTCCACGCTGGCCAACATCGTCATGGGCCACCCGGGCTACACGGTCACCGGTGGCGAGATCTTGCTCAACGGCGCGAACATCGCCAAATGGACGCCCGACGAACGCGCCCGCGCCGGGATCTTCCTCGCCTTTCAGTATCCCGAGGCCATCGCCGGTGTGTCGGTCGTGCAGTTCTTGCGTCAGGCGATCGCCGCTCGAAAGGGCCTCGACGAACTCAGCATCCTCGAAGTGCGCCTGGACCTCGCGGAGTGGATGGACCGGCTGGGGATGGACCCGGCCTTCGCTGAACGTCACCTCAACGACGGGTTCTCCGGCGGCGAGCGCAAGCGCAACGAGGTGCTCCAGATGGCGCTGTTGGAACCGGTCGTCGCGTTCTTGGATGAGACCGACTCCGGCTTGGACATCGACGCCCTTCGTGTGGTCGCCAAGGGCGTGCGCACGGTTCGAGGTGAACACCCGAGCATGGGTGTCATCGTCGTCACCCACTACGTGAAACTCCTCGAAGAGATCGAGCCCGACCAGGTGCACATCTTGGTGGACGGCCAGATCGTGCACTCGGGCGACGCCCAACTGGCCCAACTCATCGAACTCGAGGGCTACGACGCCTGGCGTGCGGTGGCGTCGTGACGAGCTTCAACGCCAAACGAGTCCGTTCCGACATCCCGCAGTTGAATCGCGTGGTCTTCGACCACCCCATCACCTATCTGGACACCGCGTCGACGTCGTTGCAGCCCAACGCCGTCATTGACGCCATGAGCCGCTACTACCAACTCCGCCACGCCAACGTGCACCGCGCCGTGTATCAGACGGCCAGCGAGGCGACCGCCGCGTACGAAGGTTCTCGAGAAGCCGTGGCGCGCTTCATCAACGCCCCCGGCGGCGCCGGCGAGGTCGTGTTCACCAAGAACGCGACCGAGTCCTTCAACCTGCTCGCCAAGTCCTGGGGGGCCAAGAATCTAGTGGCCGGCGACGTCGTCTTGGTCAGTGAGATGGAGCACCACGCCAACATCGTGCCGTGGTTCCAGTTGCGCGAACAGACAGGCATCGAGGTTCGTTTCATCCCGACGACCGACGACTACCGACTTGATCTCTCGGGCCTTGACGAATTGATGCGCGGCGTGCGACTGCTCTCGATCACGGGCATGTCCAACGTGCTAGGAACCATCAACCCCATCAACGAACTGGCCGCCGTCGCGCACCGCTACGGCGCGTTGATCGCGGTCGACGGCGCGCAGTCAGTCGCGCATCAGCCGACCGACGTCGTCGCGCTCGACGTCGATTTTCTGATTTTCACCGGTCACAAGATGCTCGGGCCGACGGGGATCGGCGTCTTTTGGACCCGCGAGGACATCCTGGATGCCATGCCGCCCTTCCTCGGTGGCGGCGGCATGATCGCCGACGTGCGCACCGACGGCTACACGCCGGCCAACGGCCCGACGAGATTCGAGGCCGGTACCCCGCCCATCGCCGAGGCGGTCGGACTGCACGCGGCCGTGCTCTACCTCGAGGGCCTCGGTATGACCAACGTCGTGCGACACGAACGCGCATTGGCGGGCGACGCCCTCACGAGACTCGCGCTCGATTTCGAAGGTCGTGTTCGCGTGATCGGACCGAGTGACATGACCGATCGCGGCGGTGTGATCAGCCTCGATGTCGAGGGTGTTCACCCCCACGACGTCGCCCAAGTGCTCGACCAGTTCGGCGTCTGCGTGCGACCGGGTCACCACTGCGCCAAGCCCCTCATGCGCCGCTTCGGACTCGCGGCCACTGTGCGCGCTTCGTACGGACCCTATTCCCTCACCAAGGACACTGACGTGCTGATCGAAGCGCTCGGTCACGCGGTGAAGATGTTTGGGTAGCGGCGTGTCGAACCTCGGCTCGAACCTCGACGACCTCTATCGCGAGATCATCCTCGACCACTACCGCTCACCGCGCAATCGCGGCGAGCTCGAGTCGCCACCGGCGATTCGCGTCGAGGGCTTCAATCCCCTGTGCGGCGACGAGATCGTCGTGTACCTCGATGTCGAGGACGGCGTCTTGAAGAACATAAAGATGACGGGCAGCGGCTGCTCGATCTCCCAATCGTCAGCCTCGTTGATGAGCGCCGCCGTCAAGGGCAAGCCGCTCGATCAGGTCCGCGCGACCGTCGCCATGTTCAAAGAACTCATGACCGTTCAGGAGTCGACGCTCGCGCACGACGGTGAAGCACCCAAGGTGGACATTCGCGCGCTCGGTGAACTGGCCGCCCTCCAGGGGGTCATCAAGTTCCCCGTACGCATCAAGTGCGCCACGCTGGCGTGGAACACCATGGTGCAAGGACTCGACGAAATCCCCTGAGTAGTCAGGGCGTGCAGGGCACCGGGTCGAAAGATGGCACGGCCAGCGTCGGGTTCGTCGTCGTCGTGGTGGTCGTGAGGTGGTGCTTCGTAGTCGTCGTCGTCGAGTGCAACGTCGTCGTCGTGGTGGGCGTGATGACCGGCGGCATCTGCGGCACGCCCGAGGCGTTCGGCGGCGGGTTCGTCGGACGCAGCAACGTGTTGCCGAAGATACTGACCATCAACTGCTCGGCCTGCGGCTCTTCGACGACTTCAACGTCGGCGCCTCCGACCACGGCGGGCGTCTCAGGCATCGTGAAGGTCTGCATCGCGTTCGAGTTGTAGCCGTGGAACTTGAGGGCCAGTCCGATGAGCTCGTTCAACGAGAACGTGTCGTCGATGGAGATGCCCTTCGGGAGGTTCGAAAGGAAGCCGTTCATGGCGACCGGGTTGTCGAGCTTGCTCTTCACGCGCTCGAACATGGCGCGCAGGAACGACGTCTGGCGATCGATCCGACCGAAGTCGCTCGTGCCGTCGTAGGTAAAGCCGTCGTTCAAGATTTCGTTGTTAATCTCGTCGTCAGTCATATGGGCGAACGCCGAGCGGTCCGGCCACACCGGATGATCGTTCAGCGCGTAGTAGTAGTGGCGGCTGCGAGCGACCGCGAGCGCCTGGAATCCATTGATCAGCTGACAGCCCGGGTGCTTGATCTCGAGACCGGAGTTGGGGTCGATGACCGGGTAGCGGAAGTCCAAGTAGACACCGCCAATCGCCACCGCCGAGTTAATGAGACCGCTGAAGTTCACCTGGACGACGTGATTGATGGTGATACCGAAGTTCGCTTTGATCGTCGAGACGAGCAGGGCCGGACCGTTGCCGTAGTTCACGTTGATGCGGTTGTAATTGCCGTAGAGCGCCTGGTTGGCGAGCAAGGTCACTTCGGTGTCGCGAGGTATCGACAAGATGGTGATCGTGCGGGCGGCGGGATTCACGCGGATGATCTTGATGACGTCGCTGCGTTGACCACCGACCGAATTGGTGCTCGCTCCGGTTTGGCGTGCGACCGCGCCGGAAAGTCCCGCGCGCGAGTCCGAACCAATGGCGAGGATGTTGAACGGCTGGCCCGGCACGGGGTACGTGATCGTCGAGACGTGGATCTTGGGAATGGCGTCGAAGCGCCAGTTGGCGTACAAGTAGCCACCACCCAGGACACCCACGATGAGCACGATGACCGAGACACCCGCGATGAGCCACGACCGTCCCCGGCGCCGACGACGACGTCGCTTGGGTGCGCGTCCCGACTGGCGATCGACGGCATCACCCAACGCCACGAGGCGACTTTCGTTGGCGAGAGCTCGTCGTTTAGCGCCCGAAGACCTATCTGAAGGGCCCCGAGGAGCGCCGTTGCTTCCGTCAGCCATCCGTCGAGTTTAACCTTCGGTCGCGCGCAGTCGTGGTCACGCGGAGGCGACGCGAAACGGTTCGTAGCCGTCTCGTTCGAGAATTTCCGAAAGTTCCGGCCCACCCGTCGCTACGACGCGACCTTCACTCAGCACGTGGATCATCGTCGGCGTGAGCTCTTGCAACAGTCGCTTGAAATGCGTGATCACCAAGATGCCGCACTCCCACTCGTTGCTCGCGAGTGACAGTCGACGAGCGACCGCACCCAATGCGTCAACGTCAAGACCCGAGTCAATCTCATCGAGCACCGCGAACTTTGGACGCAGCATCCCGAACTGCACCATCTCGGCGCGTTTTCGCTCACCGCCCGAAAGGTCGACGTTGACGAAACGGTCAAGGATCTCGGGGCGAAGTTCAACTCGCTCCGCTTCGTCGCGCATTCGTTGACGCAGATTCGTCGGATCGACGCCGGCCGCGATCAAGAGGTCGATGGGGCGAACGCCGGCAACCTCCAACGGCTGTTGCATCGCCAGGAGCAAGCCATGTCGAGCCCGTTCGCTCGGCGACATCGTCAAGAGCTCCACGTCATCAATGCGCACCGAACCGCCCAATACCTTGTAACCGGGATGACCGGTCAGTGCGTGGGCCAGTGTGGACTTACCGGAGCCGTTCGGTCCCATGATCACGTGGACCTCGCCGGTCCTCATCAAGAGGTCGAAGCCCCTTAGGACCTCTTTGCCCGCGACTTCGACGCGCAGCCCTTCGATTATCAGGGTGGAGGTCACGGGAGTACCACTTCCAAGCGACCGTCGAAATCTCGCACGTCGTAGTGCGCCACCGGTCGCGTCGCAGGAAACGACGTGGGCTCGCCGTCCTTCAGACGGAACATCGCACCGTGACGGGCGCACTCGATCTCGGCGGTCTCACAGTTCACTTCGCCTTCGGCGAGGCTGAAGTCCTCGTGACTACAACGGTCGTCCAAGACGTAGACGTCGTCGTCGATTCGCACGAGCACCAACACCCGATTCTCGACGTGGAGTTGATGTGGCACGCCGCTTTCGAAGTCGCTCAGCTGCCCGATATCGACGGTCGTCACGGCGTCACCACGTTCACCGTCGCCAAGACTGACGTCACGTCACGCTCGACCAGTTCGGCCAACTCCGCGGGGAGATTGGCGAGCATCTCGTAGAAGAAGCCCTGAATCATGAGGCGTTCGGCGTCTTCGCGGCTGACCCCTCGCGATTCGAGGTACCAGCGCTGCAATTCATCGAGCGGACCGACGCTCGAAGCGTGGGCGCACATGACGTCGTTCTCACGAATGTCCAGGTTGGGCACGCTGTCGGCGTGGGCCGCGGGTGAGAGCAACAGGTTGTGATTCGTCTGACGTGCGTCGGTGCGTTTGGCGCCCTTCTCGATCTCAATGAGTCCGGTGTAGACCGAGCGGGATTGGTCCGCGACCGCGCCCTTCGAGAGCAGCGTCGAGCGCGATCGAGCACCGGTGTGCATCTGGTGAGTTCGAAAATCGTGCACCTGGTCACCCGAACCGAGGAACGTCGTGCGCAGTTCATTCTCTGAACCGGCTCCGCGCATCTCGGCGTCGTTGCGCGAGCGGTTGTAGTGGGCGCCAATGCCGACGACCGCCTGGCGCAGCCGCGCATCGCGGCTGACGAACCCCGTCGTTCGCGCGACGTGCCAGGCGCTCTGATCGAGGCGCTGATAGGTGATCAGTTGCAGCGACGAGTTGTCATCGAGTGAGTATTCACTGAGCGGCACGACGAGGGCGTCGGTGCCCCCTTCGAAGTATTCGACGATCGTCGCACTCGCGCCCCGCCCGAGTTCGATCTGGGTGCGCGAGAACGATGACGTGGAGTTCGACACGTTGAGCACGACAATTGGCTCTTCGACGTTCACGCCCGCTCCGACGCGAATGACTGCCGTCGCCGGAGTGAGCGCGGCGTTCAAGATCGCGAAGGTGTCACTGCGGTACCGATCAGCGAATGACGTACCGGCGAGCGACTGCGAGGACTCGACGACCTCGACGCTGACGCCCTCGAGACCCTTACCGGTATTCACGCAGAAGCCGTCGACCACGCGTACCACCAGTCCCGCGCGCTCACAGAGTTGAGCGGCGAAAGCCGAATCGGTCCGCGTCGCGGGTTCGGACACGACACCAAAGCGGTCCAGGTCGAAGTCCTTCAGCGGGGCGTAGCGCCAGACTTCGTCGCTGGTGGTTGGCAGGCCAGCCTCCTCGAAGGCCGTCCAGGCCAGTTGGCGAGGGGCCGCGTCAGGTCGGTCGGCAATGAAGGCGGAGGCTGAATCAGCGAAGATTTTCATAGATATCGGGACGAAGGCAGTGTACTGGCCCCACCTCATTCTCCTTCGTGACCAGTCCTAGGCTGAAGGCGATTCGAACAAGGAGCGCGCGTGGAGTTCTCATCAGATGTATTGACCCTCGACGTCGACGGTCACGTGGCGACGTTGTGGCTCGATCGAAGCGAGGCCCGCAACGCCATGGGGAGCGCCTTGTGGCGCGACCTACCACTCGCCGCCGCGGCGATCGCCGCTGAGCCAGACGTGCGAGTGCTGATCATTGCGGCGAAGGGACCGCACTTCAGCGTCGGACTCGATCTGAAGGAGTTCGGAGGAGGCTTCGCGGCGCCCTCGTCGTCGTCGTCCCGGGCCGCGTCGAATGCCCAGGCGTACCAGGCCGTACGCACGATGCAGGCGTCGGTGACCTCGATCGCGGACCTCACGGTACCGGTGATTGCCGCCATCCACGGGTACTGCATCGGTGGCGGCGTCGACCTGGTCAGCGCCTGTGACGTGCGACTGTGCGCGAGCGACGCCAAATTCTCGGTGCGCGAGACGAAGGTCGCGATCGTCGCGGACCTCGGTTCGTTGCAGCGACTGCCGAAAATCATCAGCGCCGGTCACTTGGCCGAACTGGCCTACACCGGTAAGGACATCGACGCGACACGTGCGCTCGCCATCGGTCTCGTGAACGCGGTGTACGACAACAGTGATGAGGTACTCGCCGGTGCGCGCGCACTCGCCCTGGAGATCGCGCAGAACTCACCGCTCGCGGTCCAGGGGACCAAGGCCGTGCTCGCGGCCAATGACGGACGAAGTGTCGACGAGGGTCTCGAATTCGTGGCGCGCTGGAACACGATGTATCTACAGAGCAATGACTTGCGCGAGGCGATGATGGCCTTCATGGAGAAACGGCCACCGGTCTTTAACGGCGACTAGCGCTTCCAGAACTTCCAGCCGCGCTGCTTGCGCTCCATCTCGTCGAGTTCTTTGCGCCGCTCGTCGTACATCTCGGGCGCGACGTTATTGACGATCTCACTGGCCATATTGAGCAGTTCCCGGCGCTCGTCCAGGCTGGCGCTCGTCTCGGGCTCTTTCTCGATCGGTCGATCCACGAGCGAGCCGTGGGACCAGCCGACGTCGGCCAATCGGCGCTCGTAGGTGACGCAGTTCTCCGGACAGGACCAGGGCTGATCGGGCGCGTTACCGAGAACGCAGAAGCGCGCGACCTCCCCGGACTTGTAGGTCCGGCTCTGAAAGTGCTTGCACTCTTCGCGCATTCCCATTTCCTTATTCTTCCACGTCGAGACGTCAATTTTGGTAAGAATTGCGAATGCCACAACGTCGAATCGATGAAAGACCGCTGGTCGGGGCCGATTTGTCGGCCGTGGTGTCCCTGTCCAGTCGCGCCTTCTTCGACGATCCGTTTTTCTCGTACTTGCTGCCCGACGACGCGATGCGACGATCGCGATTACCGCACTTTTTTCGCGCCGTCTACGCGCACATGGGCGAACATGGTCGAATCGTCACCGTGCGCAACGACGCCGACGAGGCCTTAGGGGTCGCGGCGTGGTTGACAACCGGCGGCTACCCGTTGCCACTACGCGTGCAGCTGCGCCAGGTGCCCTCTTCGCTTCGGACCTTCTATCGACGGCCCCGGTCCATCACGACGGGCAATCGGTACATGGCGGCGCTGCTGCGCGCCCATCGCAAGGATCCGCAGTGGTACTTGATGGTGCTCTGCGCCGATCCCCCAGCGCAGCGAAGTGGCGTCGGAACGATGTTGCTCAAACACGCCCTCGCGCAGGTCGACGCCGAAGGTGTCGGCAGCCACCTCGAGACGCCGCGACTGGACAACGTCGCCTACTACCAGCGCTTCGGCTACGAACTGATCGAGACCCTGAACCCGATTGAAGGCGCGCCGACGTATTACACGATGTGGCGAACGCCTCGTTAGCCGATCGAACCTTCCATCTGCAGTTCGATCAAGCGCGACCATTCGACGGCGTACTCCATTGGCAACGTGCGCGTCACGGGTTCGATGAAACCGTTCACGATCATGCCCATCGCCTGGCTCTCCGTGAGGCCGCGGCTCATGAGATAGAACAACTGGTCGTCACCGATTTTCGACACCGTCGCCTCGTGACCGATCGACGCGTCTTGCTCACCGACCTCCATGTAGGGCTTGGTCTCGGAGACTGACTGCTCGTCCAAGATCAACGCGTCACAGCGCACGAAACTCTTCGCGCCGGTCGCACCCTCTTCGACCTTCACGAGACCGCGGTAGGTCGTCTGACCGCCGTCCTTCGAGATCGACTTCGAGATGATGGTCGAGGTCGTCTCCGGAGCGCAGTGGATCATCTTCGCGCCGGCGTCTTGGACCTGACCCGGTCCGGCGTAGGCGACCGAGAGGACCTCGCCCGAGGCTTTGGGACCCATCAGGTAGACCGACGGGTACTTCATGGTGAGCCGCGACCCGATATTGCCATCGATCCACTCGACGTGCGCCTCGGCTTCGGCGCGAGCGCGCTTCGTCACGAGGTTGTAGACGTTGTTCGACCAGTTCTGAATGGTGGTGTAGGTGATGCGCGAGCCGGGCAGGGCGACGAGCTCGACGACCGCCGAGTGCAACGAGTCGGTCGAATAGACCGGCGCCGAGCAGCCCTCGACGTAGTGGACCTGGGATCCTTCGTCGGCGATGATGAGCGTGCGCTCGAACTGACCCATGTTCTCGGTGTTGATGCGAAAGTAGGCCTGCAGCGGCTGGTCGACGTTGACGCCGGGCGGCACGTAGATGAACGATCCGCCGCTCCACACCGCGGAGTTCAGCGCGGCGAACTTGTTGTCGTTCGGCGGAATCACCGTGCCGAAGTACTTGCGAACCAAATCGGGGTATTCACGCACCGCGGTGTCCATGTCACAGAACAAGACACCGAGTCGCTCGAGGTCCTCACGGTTCCGGTGAAAGACCACTTCGGACTCGTACTGGGCGGTGACGCCCGCCAAGTACTTGCGCTCGGCTTCGGGGATGCCTAGGCGTTCGTAGGTGTTCTTGATGTCGTCCGGGAGGTCCTCCCACCGGTCAACTTGATTCTCGGTGGGCTTGATGTAGTAGTAAATGTCGTTGAAGTCGAGGTCCGGCATGCGCTCGGCGAACCACGGCACCATCGGCTTCTTCTCGAATTTCTTGAGCGCGCTGAGTCGGAAATCGAGCATCCACTTCTCTTCGTTCTTGATGCCCGACATCTCACGAACGATCGCTTCGTTGATGCCCTTCTTCGGTTTGAAGACGGGGATCTGGTCGTCGGACCAGCCCAGTTGGTACCGGCTGAAATCCAGATTGTCGATTGCCATCGCGCTCCTTTGGGATAATCCCTATGCCCATAGTACTAACTCGGTGTCGGGACATGTCAACAAATAAGGCAAAGTAGAGCGGTGCCCACTCCACCAACTGTCCCACAACGCCCCTTTTCGATCACGCGCCACGGCGACGTCCGAGTGGACCCGTACTACTGGTTAATGGACCGCGAGGACGAATCGGTCCTCGCCCACTTACGCGCCGAGAACGAATTCTTGAGTCAGAACTTCCGCGATTTGAAGCCGCTCGAAGACGAACTGTTCGAAGAGATAAAGGGTCGCATCGAGGAGACCGATATCTCCGTACCGGTGCGAAAAGGGGCGTGGTGGTATTTCGAGAGAACGCGCGAAGGACTCAACTACCCGCTCAGTTGTCGCGTGGCGGCCATCGGCGATGATCTCACGCCCCCCGAGATCGACCCGTCGACCACGCTCGCCGGCGAGCAGGTGATCCTCGATGAGAACGAAGAGGCCGGTGACAGCGACTACTTCTCGGTCGGGGTTCTCGCCCTGAGCCCCGATGACGACTGGGTGTGCGTCGGAACGGACTTCGACGGCGACGAACTCCACCACGTCACGGTGCGTCCGCTCGCCGGACAGCCGTCCGTCGACGACGAACTCGACGACGTTCATTACGGCTTCGCGTGGGCCATGGACAGTCGTCACTTCTTTTACACGCGCGTCGACGACGCCAAGCGACCGTTCCAACTCTGGCGCCACGAACTCAGAACCGATACCAGCACCGACGTACTCATCTTTCAAGAGGACGACGCGCAGTTCAACTTGGCGGTCGGTCGAAGTCGCGACGACGCCATCATCTACGTGCACCTCGGCTCGTCCATGACGACCGAAGTGCACTACCTCGACGCCCACGATCCGACCGGTGAATTGAAACTGCTCGAGGCGCGTCGACACGGCGTCGAGTACGGCGTCGAACACTTCGTGGACGAGCGCGGCGTCGCGTGGTGGCTGAAGGTCACCAACGAAGGAGCGAGGGACTTTCGTCTCCTCGTGCGCGAAGTCGACGCGGGTGAGTGGCGCGAAGTAATCCCCGAGCGTCCCGGATCTCGACTTGACGGCGTCGACGCCTTCAAGTCCTTTCTCGCGATCAGCGAACGACACGATGGTGGTGCGGCCGTTCGACTCGTGTCCACGCTGAGCGGCGCCGACCCCTTCGGTGATGACTTGCTGGAACGCTCGCGCCTGGTTGAAGGACCGGCGAGTCCGAGCACGGTCTCACTCTCGGCGAATCCGAATTTCGATACCACGCAATTGCGCGTGTCGGTCACCTCACTCGTCACTCCGCGTTTGGTCGGCGATATCGTGATCGCGACCGGGGAGATGATCGTTCGCAAGCAACAGATCGTTCTCGGCGGCTACGACGCGCGCCAGTTCGCGACGGGACGATTGTGGGTGACGGCCAGCGACGGCGTGAGAATTCCGGTCTCGGTCGTGGCGCGCGCCGACCTTGTGGAAATGGGTATCGACGGCGAGCTCCGGGCTCTGGCGCCCTCCCCGTTCGTGCTCTACGGCTACGGCAGCTACGAGATCTCGATCGATCCGTCGTTCTCGTCGCTCCGGCTTTCGTTACTCGAACGAGGCGTCATCTTCGCGATCGCCCACGTCAGGGGCGGTGGCGAGATGGGTCGCACCTGGTACGAGACGGGGAAACTGGCCCAGAAGCCCACGACCTTCAGCGACTTCGTCGCGGTCGCGCGAGATCTGATTCGCCGTGGCTGGACGACGAGCGAACATCTCGCGATTCGCGGCGGGTCGGCCGGTGGACTTCTCATGGGGGCCGTCATGAACCTGGCGCCCGACCTCTTTCGTTGCGTGGTGGCCGACGTGCCCTTCGTGGACGCCCTCACGACGATGCTCGACGCGACCCTCCCGCTCACCGTTGGTGAGTGGGAGGAGTGGGGCAACCCCGACGCGAGCGCGACGGCCTATCGCACGATGAAGGGTTACTCCCCCTACGACAACGTCGTCGCCACGAACCCCGACGGCACGCCACGCGTGTACCCGCACCTCTTCGCGTCGGGTGGGCTGAACGACCCGCGCGTGGGATTTTGGGAACCGACCAAGTGGGTGCTCAAGATTCGTGACGCCAACGCCGAGAACGTCGCGTACTTGAAGACCGAGATGGGCGCGGGACACGGTGGTCCCTCCGGGCGCTACGACGCGTGGCGCGACGAAGCCCAAGTACTGGCGTGGACGCTGAAGGAGATCGGCGCCTTATGACGAGACGAAAGAGAGCACCAGCGTCGAAGGTAGTGGCGAGGGGAAGACAACGGCCTTTCCCTCGAGCGTGACGCTCGCGCTCTTGGGCGCACCGATCGTGATCTGCGAATCCCCAATCATCTGAAGTGACTCGACGGTTCCTTGACGGACCGTACCCTGCCATTCGAGTGTGCTGTGCGGTCCCATCTTGTAGACGGCCCACGTCGGACCGAGCGCACCGTGCACGACGACGAGGTAGTTCTTGAGCGGCACTCGATAGGTCGCGGTCTCACCACTCGTGGACTCAGCGACGAATGACGATGGCAAGTTCGCGGCGCTCGTCGTCGTGGTCGTCGAATGTGGTCTCGTCGTCGTGGTCGTCGTCGTGGTCGTCGTCGTGGTCGCGACGTTCTTCGAGTGAAGATGCTGAAGATAGAGGCCGAGGCCGCCGATGATGATGACCACGATCAGCGCGATGACGGCGACACGCAGTCCGGTGAACGACGCCGAACGTCGCGCCGACTTCGACAACGCCCACTGCTCATTGTGTCGAAGGTGTGTCGGGACCACCTCGCCATCACCGGGCATTTGCGTCTCACTGAAGACGTACTCGCGATCTGTTTCGAGTCGGGGCCGAAGGGGCTCGGGTCGGCGCGTCGCGTCAAGCGGGCCGTCGAGCAAACGAAATCCCTTCGACGGCGCATACGGTGACGGTGGTGGCGACATCAGGCGACGCTCGACCGGCCGAGAGAGTTCGCGGATCTCATCTCGCCGGAGTTTGCGGATCCGCAAAGCGGCGACCCCCACCACCAGAATGACCACGACGATGATGATGATTTTTACGGCGAGCGCCATCAAGTCCTCGTTCGAACACCAACGGGACTGACGAGTGTCATCACGCAACGAAGCGTAGTGAAGAGTTCAATCAGACGAGGCCGCTGAAGCCGCCGCGGTAGAAAACGAGCGGCGCACCGAGGTGACTGACGACGTATTCGGCGGCCACGACGACGATGTCGTGGTCTCCTTGGGTCGTGACGAACTCGATTCGGCCCTCCAAATGCGCGAGCGCCCCGTCAATCAGCGGCGCGCCGCCGGGACCGGGCGACCATCCGATACCGGCAAACTTGGCACTCCCGGGCTTACCGAAGACTCGGGCAATCGCCTCTTGTTCGGAGGAGAGAATGTTGACGCCCACCACGCCAACTTCGCGAGCCCGCGGCCACGAATGGCTCGCCGACACGGCGGAAAATGAAATCAGGGACGGCTCCAGCGAGAGCGCGCCGAAGGTCTGACAGGTAAAGCCGACCGGTTCCTCGGGCGTGGCCGCGGTGACGACGGCAACTCCCGTGACGAAGTGTCCGAGGACCTCCTTGAAACGCGCGACGTCGATGGAACTCACGAATTCGAGATTATCGAGGGCTTCACGTGCCTCGAGCGGGTCGCGCTGGTTGCACGTCGCCACTCAGGCGCACGAGTTGGCCTCGCTGCTCGACGAGACCGTCAGCAATCAATCCGGCGATCAGCGTCGTGCCACGACGTACGTCAACGTCGTCAACGCACGCCAGGAGGTGTCGCACCGAGTGGGGGCGCTCCCGCAACGCGGCGAGGACTCGACCCCGAGCCTGGCGATCCGAACCTTGGAATTTCGACTGGGGTCTCGACACGCCCGCGCTTCGTGGGGCGGGGTCCGGTCCGCCCTCCACGTGCCACCGGCACACACGGGCCATCGGACAGGGATCACAGCGCGGCGTCGAAGTGCAGAATTGCGCGCCGAGGTCCAGCAGGGCCTGGTTGAACGCCGCGGCGTTCGATCGTGGCAAGAGCTCATTGGCGACGACGCGCGCGTCACGAACACTCAGCGTCCGATTGGCGACGGCGCGCGCGAGCACTCGACCAACGTTGGTATCCACGACGGCGACACACTCGCCGAAGGCGAAGGAGGCCACGGCGTTCGCCGTGTACTCACCGACCCCGGGCAGTCGTCGCAGGTCCGCGACCGCGTTGGGCACCGCACCGTCGAACTCGTCGCGGATCATTATCGCCGCGTCGTGGAGCGCTTTCGCCCGACGGTGATAGCCGAGTCCACCCCAGAGTCGCAGCACCTCCGACAACGGTGCGTCGGCGCACGACGTCGGCGTCGAGAAGGCTTCGACGAACTTCGTCCACGGTGTTATGACTCGCGACGTCTGGGTCTGTTGGAGCATGACCTCGCTCACCAGCACCGGCCAAGGATCAGTGTCGATCCACGGCAGGTCTCGCGCGAGTCCTGGCGCGCTTCGACGTAGCACTCGTCGAAACGCGGTGTGGTCGTTACGCCCAGACGTCGCCACTGTACGGACGTTGTCGTTCCGGGGCGAACTCTCGCTTCCAGACCATCACCTTGCGTCGGAAGTAGCAGACTTCGAGACCGTCTTGGTTGAAACCCTTGGTTTCGACCGTGACGATACCCCGATCATCCTTGGACTTAGAAGGGGTCTTCTCGAGCACGCGCGTCTCGGCGTAAATGGTGTCACCGTGAAAGGTCGGGTTGCGATGGATCAGCGTCTCGACCTCGAGATTCGCGATCGCCGAACCGGAGACGTCGGGCACGCTCATGCCCAGGACCAGGGAATAGACCAGGTTGCCCACGACCACGTTCTTGTGGTGGACGGTCTCGTGTTCGGCGAACCAGGCGTTGGTGTGCAGCGGATGATGGTTCATCGTGATCATGCAAAAGAGATGGTCGTCGGCCTCGGTGATCGTCTTGCCGGGCCAGTGCTTATAGACGTCGCCGACTTCGAACTCCTCGAAGTAGCGTCCGAAGGGACGTTCAAATGAACTCATCTGTCCATTCTCTCGCACAGCTGACCGTGTCGACTCACTCTTCGACGGCGACGGGAATCGCCGGGCGCGTGGTGAACGACACCGTGCCACCCGGCAACGAGTCACCGTCGATCACCAGGCGCCACGTGAACCTGGAGCCGTCCTGCAAGGGAATCGGCCCGAAGTTGACCGCGATGGGCACGTCCACCGGGGTACCGACCGGCACGCCATCAGGCGCGACCGCCGAGAAATCGCCCCGTACTTCAATGGGCTGTGGTCCGTCGGGCGTGTCGAAGCACACGGGCTGTCCATCGGCGTCTTCGAGGAACAGTTCCCAGTGATGACTCGAGTTGAACTCGTGCCAGTCGACCATTACCTTTATCGCGACGGCCGACGGCGTGGGATCCGGTCCGGTGACCGACCATCCTCCACCCAGGATGTAGAGCTTTCCGTCGGCCACTTGGGCCGAATCGGCGAGGAGCATTGTCACATTCACGCTTAAAGCCTAGGTCTCGCTGTCGTATCGCCCCCACCCGTTAAATTTTGCGTATGACTGCTCCCCCTCTCGATCTCGTCAACGCGTCCGAACTGGTGGCGCGTGCGCAGTCGGTGATCGACGGAGCACTGGCCAACTTAGAGCGCGGTGGTGGCGTCGACGCCCATCAGAGCCTCGCCTACGACGTCGCGCACGCCGCGAGCGCGCTCGCCACGGCGCGGGCCTCGCTCGCCTACGCCGCGAAGGGCGAGGTCGAATCGCGACTCGTCGCCGCGTTCCTCGCGATTGCGCTGAGTGACCTCGCGGCGCGAGTGCTCGGACGCGAATCTCTCTGGGCCGTCGAAGACGAGTGGTACCGTCCGTTCGCGGCCTTCGTGACCACGTACCGCGATCCGCAATTCGTCGCGGGTCTCGCCGAGAACGCCGGTCCCCGTCACCTCGGTGAAGACTTCGAGATGGTCGCTGACACCTTTCATCGATTCGCCCTCGAACAGGTTCGCCCGCACGCCGAACACGTGCACCGGGCCAACGCCGATATTCCCGAGTCGGTAATCTCCGGACTCGCCGAGCTCGGCGGATTCGGTCTCTCGGTACCCGAAGAGTTCGGCGGCTTCGCGTCCGGTGGCGAATCGGAGTACCTCGGGATGGTCGTGGCGACCGAGGAGCTGTCGTGGGGCGCCCTCGGCGTCGGTGGATCGTTGATCACTCGTCCGGAGATACTGACTCGCGCGCTGGTGAAAGGCGGAACCGAGGAGCAGAAGCAACGATGGCTGCCACGACTCGCCTCCGGCGAAGTCCTCGCCGCGGTGGCGGTGACCGAACCGGACTTCGGTAGTGACGTTGCGGGCGTGACGACGAGCGCGACGAAGACCGACGGCGGCTGGCTCATCAACGGCACCAAGACGTGGTGCACGTTCGCGGCGCGCGCCGACGTCCTGATGCTGCTCGCGCGCACCGACACCGACCGCAGCACCACGCACCGGGGACTGTCCCTATTCCTCGTCGAAAAGCAACAGGCCGAGAGTGAGGGCTTCGTGCTCACCCAGGGGGCGCACGTGGGACCGGGCCACGGTCAAGGTCGCCTCGAGGGACGTCCCATCGACACGATCGGCTATCGCGGCATGCACTCCTACGAGCTGGCCTTCGACCACTGGTTCGTGCCCGACGCCGACCTCGTCGGGGGCGAGGCGGGACTCGGACGCGGCTTCTACTTCCAAATGGCCGGCTTCGAGAACGGACGACTCCAGACGACGGCGCGCGCCGTTGGGGTCATGCAGGCCGCCTACGAAGCGGCGCTCGCCTACGCCCAGAACCGCGTCGTGTTCGGCGAGGCGATCATCGACTTCGAATTAACCCGAGTGAAACTCGGCACCATGGCCACGATCATCCAGTGTGCGCGCCAGTTCTCACTGGAGGTCGCGCGAGAGATGGCGCGCGGCGGCGGCACTCTCGAGGCGTCGATGGCCAAGGCCTACGTCTGTCGCGCGGCCGAATGGGTCACGCGCGAAGCGATGCAGATCCACGGCGGGATGGGTTACGCCGAGGAGTACCCGGTGAGCCGCTACTTCGTCGACGCGCGCGTCCTGTCGATCTTTGAAGGGGCCGACGAGACCCTCTGTCTCAAGGTCATTGCCCGCCGCCTCTTGCAGGACCTTCCGGCCTGAGGAGTTAGTCGGCAGCGAAACCGAAGGCCGGTCCGACGGCGTCGTCGCGAGGCTCGTCGTCACCCAGGCACCGTTCGGCGCCCTCCAGAATCGCGACCTCGGTTTGGCGAAGGCTCGAGCCCCACTTCTCCTCGATATGGCCGTAACGCCAGATCAAGGCCGCGCCCAAAAATGTCACGACGAACATGCCCACCATGATGAAGCCGGCCGTGTTGAGGTCGAAACCCGACATGTAATGCCAGAACGCGCCGTGCCAGTGCAGCTCGTGGGGCAACAGTCCGAGCACTTCGATGGCACCGATCAAGAAACAGATCGCCACCGATAGTCCCGTGATCGCGAGGTTGTAGAAGATCTTGCGCACCGGATTGTAGAAGGCCCAGCCGTAGGCGACGTTCATGAAGAGACAGTCGATCGTGTCCATAAGAACCATGCCCGCGGTGAAGAGAATCGGGAGGCACATGATCGTGTACCACGGCAAGTGTTCGGAGGCGAGTAGTGCCGTCGACGCGAGCAGCGCCACTTCGGTCGCGGTGTCAAACCCCATACCAAAAACGACGCCGACCGGGTAGAGCTTCCACTCTTTGTCGATAGAGCGCATCCACTTACCGAAGTAGCGGTACATCAGACCGCGGTTCTGCAGCTGCGCTTCGAGTTCGGCCTCGTCGTAGGTGCCGTCGCGCATCGAGCGAAAGACCTTGTAGATCCCGGCGAGGATCACGATGTTCATAAGTCCGATCAAGAAAAGGAACGACGCCGAGACCAGCGTCCCGAAGACGCCGCCGAACTGCTCGAGCCCGGAGTTACTGTGCGATACGGCGTGAAAGACCGCCCGCTCGGCAAAGACCATTCCAATACCAATCGCTACGACGATGGTCGAGTGGCCTAGTGAGAAGTAGTAGCCGAGTGTGAGCGGGCGGCTCGTTCCTTCAACGCCGTGCCGTTCGTTGAGCAGCTTGCGGGTGGTGTTGTCGATCGCCGAGATGTGGTCAGCGTCGAACGCGTGTCGCATGCCTAGCGTGTAGGCGATCGCCCCGAGTCCGATGCCGAAATTCTTGTAGTGCCCGGGCACCACGAAGGCGATGAGGATGAAGAAGCCGAGCACGTGCAACGCCACGATCGAGACCATCATGGCGTTGATCTTTCGCCACTCGCGGGGACTGAACGACCGCTTCAGTGCTTGGTAGCGACCACGAGGAGCCGTCAATTCAATTATTGCCATGCGCTCGGAATTCCTTTATCACTCGCCCGGTGTTCGAAATATCCTTGTTGCGAATCTCTCCTAATAAGGAATCTAGCGCCGGGAAGCGTCAAAAGATAGTGCGGAATTCTTTAAATCTGTGTGAACTCAAGGGCGCGGACGTGTTATTTCGGTGTGCGCTTCATCCCTGATCGCTCGCCGCGAACCACGAAGGAATTGGCAATCTTGGCGGAAGCTTCGTCAATCATCTCGTCGCCAAACATGACCGCCCCGGTGTGGTCTTTGTCCGTGGCGACGCGATAGGCGTCCAGAATGTCCAACGATTTGTCAAACATTGTCTGACTGGGCGAATAGACCTCGTTGAGCACAATCGCCTGGTCGGGGGTGAGCGCCCACTTGCCGTCGAAACCGTACGAAGCCGAGATCCCAGCCGCGAAGCGCAACGCGTCGAGGTCGCGAACCTTGAGGAAAGGCCCGTCGATCACGTGGAGACCGTTGGCGCGCCCGGCCATCAAAATCTTGGCGAAGACGTAGATGAAGGGATTCGACGGAGTGTCGTGGATCGTCTCGTCAATCGTCGTCACGGGCATGCCGATCGAAGCCGCGAAGTCAGCCGGACCGAAGACGATCGACTCCAGCCGAGGCGACGCCGCGCATATCTCTTCAACGTTGATGAGACCCCGGGCCGTCTCAATCTGGGCCTCGATGCCGATATGGCCAGGCGCCAGGCCGGCGTTGCGTTCGACCTGGGTGAGGAGAAGGTCGAGCGCCACGATGTCCGAGGCCTGTTGCACCTTGGGGAGCATCACCTCGTCGAGGCGAGGGCCAGATTCGGTCACGACGTCGATCACGTCGCCGTAGGTCCACGGTGTGTCCCACGCGTTCACCCGAACACACAGCACGCGCTCATCCCAGTCAAGCGTGCGGATCGCCTGGGCGACTTTGGCGCGCGAGGCGACCTTCTCGTTCGGCGCGACGGAGTCCTCGAGGTCGAGGAACGAGAAGTCGGTCGTCGCGGTCGGCGCCTTGGCGAGGAAGCGCTCGGAAGAGCCGGGTGTCGAGAGACAGGAACGACGGGGCAGCGCGCGAGAACGATTCGACATGCGCCGAGCCTATTCTCGGACGCCAAACTGTCCGAACACGCGTCAGAATTACGGCCAATATTTTGACGGTTCATGGCCGTTGGTCAGGTCTTTCGGAACTTCTCAATCACTCGAGCCTGCACGGGAACGCGCACAACCAGTAGCCTTAACCCGTGACTGACGTCGTGCGCATTGCGCCTCCGACGCTACGGCCAGCAAGGGAACTCAGGCGCTTCCGGTGGATGTTTTCCATTTTGGCTGTGGTCGCAGTGTGTCTTGGCACTGTGACCTTCTCCTCGCGTCTCGCGTCGGCTTCGACGCTCGGCACCGACCGCGCGAGGGCGAACCAACTCCTCAAGCAGATCAATCGGATCAGCGCGCACGTCGACTACCTCGGGCAAAAGTACGACCTGGCCAAGATCAAGCTGGACAGGATCGCCAGCGAGATCACGAACACCAAGGCCGACGTCGCGGTGATCAAGACGAACGTCGCTCGGGGCGACCGCCAATTGCGCGCCGAGGCCATCTTCGCCTACGTGACCAACGGGGCGGCCGCCAGCAACAACCCCCTCTTCTCGAACAGCGCCTCGAAGATCGGCGCGACCAACGTGTACAACCAGTTGGCCCAGGGCAACGTCGCCGCGACCCTCTCGAACCTCAAGAACTACAAGATCGAGTTGACCCAGGAACGCAACATCCTGGCCAGCGAGGTCGGTCGCGCGGCCAGTCTCACCCGGGCCGCGGCGAAGTCATTCCACTCCGCGGACGTCTTTCAGGCGTCGCTCAACCACGCACTGGCTCAGGTGAAGGGCAATATCGCCACCTTCATCGCCCAAGCCCAGGCGGCCGCGTCGGCGAAGGACGTGACGTCCTTCAACGCACAAAGTCTCGCCGACGGCATCACGAATCCCCCACCAGACTCGCGCGCGAACATCGCGATCAACGAGGCCATGAAGTACCTCGGCACTCCGTACGTCTGGGGCGGCGCCAGTCACTCCGGCGTCGACTGTTCGGGACTGATCATGCTCGCCTATGAGGCCGCGGGAATCGACTTCCCGCATTACTCCGGAGCGCAGTACCAAGACACCATGCGCGTACCCCTCGTCGACATCGAGCCCGGTGACCTCCTCTTCTACGGTTACGACGGCGACGAGCACGTGGCGATGTACGTCGGCGACGGCAAGATGATTGAGGCCGAGATGACCGGTACGCTCGTGCACGTCGTTCCAGTTCGCCTCGGCTACGGATTCTTTGGTCTCGGTCGCCCGCGGGGCTAGCCGTGTCCGGGGTCCCTACTTCGTTTCACCTCGGTCCGCTGGTCTTTCACACCTACGGCTTCGGTCTCGCGATCGCGGCCTACGTCTGCTACCTCTACGCTCGGCGACGACTCTCGAAGGTTGACTTCAGCGTCGAACCCTTCGGCAAGTTCACGTTGTCCCTGATCGTGGCCGGTCTTCTCGGCGCCCGACTCGCCAACATCGCAACCAATTGGGGCTACTACTCCGGTCACCCCGCGCGGTGGATCGCCGTATGGCAGGGCGGTCTCGCGAGTTTCGGGGGCATCGCCCTGGCCCTACCCGTCGGTCTCTACTTCCAGCGTCGATGGTGGCCCGAGAGTTCACTGGCCGGATTCACCGACGCGCTCGTGCCGGCCCTGATCGCCGGTTGGGCGCTCGGACGGGTGCTCGGACCCCAGTTCATGGTGAACGGTGGCGGCCACCTGACGCACCAATGGTTCGGTCTCCATTACGCGGGTGAAGTGGGCAAGCGAGTGCCCGTCCCGCTCATCCAAGGCATCGAGGACTCCATCTTGTGGCTCGCGCTGCTCGGCCTCGAACACCTTCGTCCGCTCCGTCGAGTCGGCGTCATCACCGGGGTCGCGATGATCGTCTGGGGCCTCGTGCGTTCACTCGACGAACGACTGCTCCTCGGTCAAGAGTCGCACAGCGGTTCGATCGGCGTTCAGATCGCGGGCCTCGTCTTGGCACTCGCCGGCGCGGTCCTACTCGTTCGCCAACTCAGAGTTGGCTGTTCCACTCCTGATCCGTCAGTCGACCCACACGCCCCAGTGACTCGCTCGGAGCGACGCTAAGAGCCACCCGGGTGTCATCGACGTAACAGACGTGATCGAGCCCGAGTCGACGCCACGCCTGAAAGACGTTCCTCGTCGGGGCGTTCGCGGAATAGATCGGACGAACCAGCAGCGAGTCGGCACTCGCGGCCACGACAAGCGCGGGGCGTTCCTTGGATTTCTGTTCGGGAGCCGAGGGATCGGTGGCGTCGAACGGCACCTCGACAATGACGACGGTGCCCACCATCGCGTGCTCGGGATCAAAGCGTTCGAGCTCCGCTGGCGTGAAGATCATTGGTCGTCGACGCTCGCCCGATTCCTCAACAGCGCCTCGCGGCTCATTCGACGTCGCGCGCGCTTTCGGTGCCGGCTTGGCTTTGGAGGGACGAAGGGGACGCTGCGAGGTCGGTCCTCGTTTGCGTTTCTTCTCGTCCTCGCGGCGGCGCCGTCGCTGCTCTTTGATCTCTGGATCGGTCTCCTTGGGAGCAAGGAGGGTTGAAGTGACCACGACGTCGGGCAGTTCGGGCAGGTTCAGGTCAGCTCGTTCGTCAAGCAATCGGCGACAGTGCGGCGCCGCGGGGAACTCTTCAGCGATCGCGAAGGCGAGGACCGCAACGACGTCGTCAATTGACACTCCGTCACGACTGACGGCGTCAATGGCCTCGCTGAGTTGTTCGAAGTTCGGTGTGTCCGCGTGCTCACCCAGAACGGCGATGACCTTCTCCAAAGGGGCCATGGCGAGCAATTCGAGCAGAGCAGTTATCGCCGCGATCGGGGCGGTGGCCGCGAAGGTTGCGACGTCGCGTCGTTGCTGGAGGTTTCGAAGCGGTATCCCCACGACGGCACTGATCTTGGCCCGTCCGCGCAGGTCAAGTCCGTCGACGGCGGTGAGAACCGTTGGCGCACTGATTTTCAACAATGCCCGCCGCGACGTCTCGGCGGCATTTCCCGTGGTCGGGGCCATGATTAGCCCTGTTCTCGGAGATGACAGTGTCGGGTGCCCACTCCAGGGCTCGAGTGCTCCCGGGCTGAAGACACCTCGTCGAACGCCGTAGATTGAAGGAACGACGGGAGGACCGTTGGGGCCCGATGACAAGAGAACATAGTCCACGCTATCGCGGTCAAACTCAGTTGAACTTGAACGAACCAGGTGTTGACCAAGCCACGTCAAGGATTACGGAAATCTCACTTTGATTTCTGAGAACACTTAGATAGGTCGAACATGGTGCTGCAACTGCGTGAAATCGATTCGGTAGGCAGATGAAAGAGAGTCCGATGGCGTCGCGGTCCGGAGCGAATGAGCTGGCCGAGGTTCCGTGTCGAAGCATCGTCGAAGGCGACTGAGGCGACCTTGATGCATCTCGAACGACCTCGACGCGCGACGTCATTGGGGATCGGCGTCGCGGTCCTAGGTCTTCTAGGCACGCTCGTCATGTCGATTCTTGTCGCTCACACGCACGGCTTTCATCCGTGGACCTTCGCCGGGCGCTACACCTACGTCTTTCGAGACCTCACGGGTCGTTTGACCAACCTTGAGACCCTTCGACACTCGGGTGACATCTACGTGCCCTTCGGGGTGGAGGCGTTCACGTATCCGCCAGGCGCCATCTTCTTATTCTGGCCCCTGGTCTGGCTGCCGGCGTCGACCATCCCGTTTCTGTGGACGTGGTTGAGCATCCTCTGTCTCGCGGTGACGCTCGCGGTCTGCCTCAACTACTTGACACCTCGACACTGGACGACGAACTTCGGCGCGGGTTGTTGGTTCGCATTGGCGTCAATCATGCTCCTTCCGCCGGAAGTCGAATGTCTCATCTGGGGGCAGACCGCGACGATTCTGTTGCTGTTGGTCGTGCTCGACTCACTCGTCGTGAAGGGTCACGGTCGCGGAATCTTGGTGGGACTCGCCACGGCCTTCAAGATCTACCCAGTCGTGTTCATCCTCATGTGGATATGGCGACGTCAGTACCGTGATGCGATCACCGCGTTGAGCACGACGGCGGTCATAACGTGCGCCGCCTGGATCCTGTGGCCGTCGAGCTTCGCCACCTTCGTGCGCGTCCTCATCATTGGTCACAAGGAGTTCGGCCGCTTCGCCAACGGTGGCGCGGCGACGTACGCCAGTTCGAGTATTACATCGTTCTTCATGCGTGCGCCGTTCCACATTGGACTGCTCAACTGGGCTTGGGACAGCGTTTTCTCAGCGCTGGTTATCGCCCTCGGTCTCTGCGCCTCCCAAAAGCTGTGGAAAATGGACTTCGAGATTTCAGCGATGGTCTGCGTCCTCTACGCCAGCGTCCTCGGCTCACCGGTTGCCTGGGACCATTACTTCGTCTTCGCGCCTTTGTTGGTGCTCGTCATCCGAGAGGTCGGTCTTCACAATTGGCTCGGACGGGCGTGCGTTCTCGCGCTCGCGAATTTCTGCGTCCCTTGGCTCTTCATCCACAACTCGCTCGAGACCTCGACGTACCTCGCCGTACGCGATTTTGTCGCTCGAAACGCGATTCTGTTGACGTCACTCATCGTCCTCGCTTCAGTCTTCGCCACGTCACGACAGTCCGTTCAAGAACGCTCCCGCCACGCCGAGCGACGGCGAAAAAGGGCGCTTCACTTAGTGAGAACCGCTGAAGACTGAATTGGAGTACGTGGCAATCGCCACACGATGAGTCCGGTCGCCCCAAGGGACCTGTGGGCACTGGCCGAGCGGATCGCTATTTGCCCGCGATTTTGCGTACTTCCTCTTCCATTCCCATGTAGCCCTCCAAGGTAACGGCGCGCTGGGTCTCCAGCACGAACGCTCCCCGGCGTGCGATCGCGAGAGCGGACTTGAGAGCGGCGTCCTCATTCGGATACTCGGTCACGCTGAAGAGGCACGCGTCGGTCGCCAGGACGTACTGCGCCTTTGTCTCGCCCCCACATGCGGTGACGATGGCTATTGCCGCCACCTGTTCCGCGGTCCGTTCTTCATCATTCATTGCGTCCCACGCCGACGAAAACGTCAATTTTGACGCACTTCGATGAGCCATCTTCCAATCCCCGTTTTCGATCCGGTCGAGCCGACCGAATATTTAGTGTTAGCACCGTGACGGAGATCACGCAAGGGGCATCGGCGGTGGCGGGCTCGAACGGCGAAGGGTGGAACGTCACCGACGCGTCGTATTGGAACGATCAAATGCGCACCGACTTCCTTCGCACAATGAGACGGTGGACCACGTCACTCGCCATCGTTGGGCTCCTCGTAACTGGATTCACTCCGTCCGTGGAGGCCGCGACCAGTGATGGTCACGTCATTGGTTCACTCAGAATGTCACCTGGTACGGCCGTCACAGTCACAGTTGCGAGAGCAGGACTACCGATGTCGGGCCGCGTTGTGTTCAAGCCTGAACATGGTCGAGAGAAAGTCCTGCGGGTCGGCACGTCGGGACAGTTCAACGTCACGTTGCGCGAAGGCGTCTATACGGCCTTTGGAGGGGGGACCGGATGGTTCCCCAATTGCCGTGGCAACGCTGGCAAATCGTTCAGGATTGTGGCCGGTCACACGCTCAAAGTTGTCGTGTGGTGTGTGGCGCTGTAGTTGCGTTGGTCACACCGCTGTGGGCGCAGACGAAAACTGCCAGTCGACGCCTCATGCTTCAAAGCACGAACCGGCTCCAGGGTCGAGTGGACCGGGTTACTTGAGTAAGTGTTTGGCGATGACCACGCGTTGGATCTGGTTCGTGCCTTCGTAGATCTGCGTGATCTTGGCGTCGCGCATGAAACGCTCGACGGGGAACTCCTTCGTGAAGCCGTAGCCGCCGAGGAGTTGGACGGCGTCGGTGGTGACACTCATCGCCGTGTCGGAAGCGAAGGACTTGGCCGCCGCGCCCAGATACGAGAGATTGCCATCGGGATCGCCCGCGTCGATCGTCGCGCAGGCCTGGTAGACCAACGCGCGCGCGGCCTCGGTGTGAATCGCCATATCAGCCAGCATGAAGCGCAATCCCTGCAGGTCGGCGATTGGTCGACCGAAGGCCTTGCGCCCCTTCATGTAGTTGCCGGCGAAGTCAATCGCCGCCTGGGCGATGCCGACCGCCTGGGCGCCGATCGTCGGTCGCGAGCGGTCCAGTGTGTGCATGGCGATGAGGAATCCTTCACCCTCATTGCCGATGCGGTGCGTCGCGGGAACGCGCACGTCATTGAAGACCACCTCGCCGGTCGGTGAGCCACGCAGTCCCATCTTGTCCTCGTACTTCGGAAATTCGACGCCGGGACCCTTCTCGACGAGGAAGCAGGTGATGCCGTGGGTCCTCGCGGTCGGGTCGGTCGTTGCGAACACGGTGTAGGTGTCCGAGACCCCGGCATTCGTGATCCAGTACTTCGAGCCGTTCAAGATGTAGTCGTCGCCGTCGCGCACGGCCCGACAGCGCATGGACGCGACATCGGAACCGGCGTCGGCTTCTGAGAGGCAGTAGCTCCCCTGGATCTCGCCCGACGCGATGCGCGGCAGATAGGCCTGCTTGATCTCTTCGGAGGCGAAGTTCATGATTGGCAGCATGGCCAGTTTGGAGATCAGGATCGTGACTGACGTCGCCGCGCATCCGCGCGCCAACTGCTCGATCATGATCGCCTGGGTGACCATGTCCGCCCCGACGCCGCCGTAGGCCGCGGGGACCTGCATCGCGGGCAGGTCCATCTTCACGCAGGCGTCGAAACTCTCTTGGGGATAGGTCTGATCGCGGTCGTGCCCGGCCGCGTAGGGCGCGACCTGTTCGTCGACGAAACTGCGCATGACGTCGCGAAAGGCCCGTTGTTCTTCGGTGAGGACGGAACTCATGTCACTCCTTTGTGCACTGAGGTTTAGAGCAGGGTTGCGATTTCGGTCGCGACCAACGTGGTGCCGTCGACCGCGTCGACGAACTCACGTTGGAGGACGTAACTGTGGGCCAGACCGCGAAAGGGTGCACTCAATTGGTGATCGATCGAGGGCGCGCCGCGCAGACCGAAGAGGTCCATGGCGACCTTGACGTCGCCCAACTGCGGACCGCGACCGATCAAACTGGCGCGCTTGGCGGCGACGAGCCCCACACCGAGGATCACGTCGCGGCGGTCGTGCTCGTGTTCGAAGTTCAGTTTCGCGCACTCGCGTTCAGCGATCGTCAAGGCGAATCCCTCACCCGGTGCCTGGGTGCCGCGACCGGCCTGTCCGGCGGCGGGTACCGAGCGCAACAGTCCGGGCTTCGGGGTTCGAGAGAATTCGGACGTGCCCGTCTCCATCGTCGGGCGCACCTGGCCGGCGGCCGAAACTGGGGAAAACGTAGGTTGGGTCACCCCACGAGCCTACCCCGGGGCGCTTTAGACCTTGGTCAGCCAACTCTCGTAGGCCGGTCGCGCACCGCGCACCGCCTGGAAGTACGTCGACTGGATCTCCATCGTTATCGGACCGGGCTTCCCGGCGCCGACCACGCGGTCATCGACCGAGTCGATCGGCACGACTTCGGCGGCCGTGCCAGTGAGGAAGGCCTCGTCGGCGAGGTAGAGGTCGTCACGACGCATGGCCTCGAAGCTCACG
Source organism: Acidimicrobiaceae bacterium (assembly GCA_003155915.1). GTDB lineage: Bacteria > Actinomycetota > Acidimicrobiia > Acidimicrobiales > RAAP-2 > RAAP-2. The sequence goes on from PMFA01000024.1 coordinate 103,655, forward strand.
GCGTGACCGAGGTCCTTCGCGATCTTCACGATGCTCGACTGGGTGATGCCGCGAAGCGCTCCGGCCTCGGACGGTGGCGGGCTGATGATCAGCCCGTCGCGCACGATGAACAGGTTCTCGCCAGTGCACTCGCTGACCAGTCCGTCGGTGCCGAGCATGATCGCCTCGTCGTAACCGGCCTTTACCGCCTCGAGCTTCGCCAAGCACGAGTTGACGTAGCTGCCGACGGTCTTGGACGCCGTCGGCATCGAGTTCGGGTGGTGGCGGGCCCAGGACGAGATCTTCATCCGCACGCCCTTTTCGAGGCTCTCGGCGCCGAGGTACGCGCCCCACGGCCACACCCCGATGACGACGTTGGTCGGTGCACCCATCGGATTCACGCCCATCTCGCCGTAACCGAGGTAGACGAGGGGTCGAATGTAGCAACCGTCGTTCATCTCGTTCACGCGCACGGTTTCGACGGCGGCGTCACATAGTTGATCGAGGGTGTAGGGCACGTCGATCATCAAGATCTTGCAGCTGCGCAGTAGCCGTTCCATGTGCTCGCGCAAGCGGAAAATCGCCACGCCCCCCTGAGGCGTCTTGTAGGCGCGAATGCCCTCGAACGCGCCCATGCCGTAGTGCAGCGTGTGACTGAGTACGTGCGTCGTCGCGTTCTCCCAGTCGACCAGCGCACCGTCCATCCAGATCTTCTTCGTGGGCGTTATGGGCATTTACAACCTTCCAATTAGATTTTTCGTGACGCCGTCCGTGCCGAGCGCAGCGACGTCACCATCAAAGTCTGCCACCGCTTGAGCAATACGCCGTGCGGCGTCCACTTCTTCCAGGTGCTCGAGCATGAGAACGGCCGACGACACGGCGGCCAAGGGATTAGCCGTACCGGTGCCGACGATGTCGTGCGCCGCGCCGTGGACCGGTTCGAAGAGTGAGGCGCCGGTGCGCGCGGGGTTCAGATTGGCGCTCGCGGCGAAGCCGATACCGCCGGTGACCGCGCCGGCTAAGTCCGAAAGGATGTCGCCGAACAGATTGTCCGTCACGATCACGCCGTAGCGCTGCGGGCTCTCGACGAGGTAGATGCACGCCGCGTCGACGTGGTTGTAGTCGACCGCGACGCTAGGGAACTCTGCGCCGACCTCGTTCACGACGCGCGACCAGAGGTCGCCGGCGAAAGTGAGCACGTTCGTCTTGTGCACGAGCGTCAGGCGCGGCGTTTGAAGCGACGAAGCCCGTTCGAAGGCGTAGCGCACGCAACGTTCGACGCCGAAGCGAGTGTTGACCGAACCCTGGGTCGCGACCTCGTGCGGTGTTCCGCGCCGGAGGATGCCACCCTCGCCGGCGTACGGGCCCTCGGTGTTCTCGCGCACGATGGCGAACTCACATCCTTGTGCGATCGATCCGACGACACCGCGAAACGGGCGGTAGTTGATATAGAGGTCCAACCCGAAGCGCATTCGAAGCAGCAGTCCGCGCTCGAGTACGCCCCCCGGAATCCGGGTGTCGCCGATGGCCGGTCCGACCGCACCGAGCATGATGGCGTCATAGCCCCGAAGTTCCTCCAAGGTGGCGTCATCGAGAACGAAGCCGTCCTTCAGGTACCGGGCGGCGCCGAGTTCATACGTAGTAGTCGTGATGGCGACGCCGGCGGCCCGAACAACGTCGAGCGCCGCGGCGGTGACCTCGGGCCCGATGCCGTCGCCACCAATCACCGCCACGCGGTGGGTGCGTTCGTTGCTCACGGACTGTCTCCTTCTTTGGTCTATTTTGCTCGCCCGCCCGTGTGCATCGCAAACCCGCCGGAGATCGAAGTAGGTCCCCTCACTAGAATTGCCAGGTCTTTACTAAATGAGAAGGCTATGGCCGCAGAAATCCACCGCATCACCCAAGAGACACTCGACAAGTTGCAAGCCGAGTATGACGAACTCACGACCGTGGGTCGCACCGAGATCGCCCGGGTGATCGAGTCGGCTCGACTCCTCGGCGACCTCTCGGAGAATGGCGACTACCACGCCGCCAAAGACGCCCAAGGCAAGATGGAATCGCGCATTCGCCAGATCGACAACGTGATCCGTAATCACGAGATCGTTGAGCGCGACGAGCACTCCAACACGGTCGAACACGCCACCATCGTCCAAATCGTCTACGAGGGCGACGGCGACGACGATCGACAGGAGTTCTTCATCGGGTCGATCGAAGAAAAGCCCGACGGCGTGCTCGTCGCCTCCCCCACGTCACCGTTGGGCAGCGCCTTGCTCGGACACTCCGTGGGCGATGAGGTCGAATACGAAGCGCCCTCCGGAGTTCTTCGCCTCAAGATCGTGGGAATTCGCTAAGTGCCAACCGGCCGGACCCTCTTCGAGAAGATCTGGGAAGAACACGCCATCGAGGCGTTCGGTGAACCGACGCTGCTCTATATCGATCTGCACCTCGTGCACGAAGTGACGAGTCCCCAGGCCTTCGAAAGTCTGCGACTGAACGGTCGAGGCGTGCGGCGACCTGAACGAACACTGGCGACGGCCGATCACAACGTGCCGACCGATCCAATCTCGACGCCGGTAAGCGACCCGGTGTCGCGCCGCCAGCTCGAGGCGCTCGAGGAGAACTGCGAAGAGTTCGGCATCACCGTCTTTCCGCGAGGTCACGAGAATCAGGGAATCGTCCACGTCATCGGTCCGGAACTCGGCGTGACCCAGCCGGGCATGACCATCGTGTGTGGTGACTCGCACACCTCAACCCACGGCGCCTTCGGTGCCCTAGCTTTCGGCATCGGCACCAGCGAGGTCGAGCACGTGCTCGCCACGCAAACACTCCCCCAGCAAAAAGCTAAGTCCATGGCCGTCACACTCGAGGGCAACGTGCGTCCGGGCGTCTCGGCCAAGGACATCGCGCTCGCCATCGTCGGGACCCTCGGCACCGGCGGCGGCGCGGGCCACGTCATCGAGTATCGGGGTGAGGCGATACGTGACCTCTCCATGGAAGGTCGGATGACGGTCTGCAATATGAGCATCGAGGCCGGTGCGCGCGCCGGCCTCGTCGCCGTTGACGACACGACGATCGAATACCTGCGAACGCGACCGAGCGTCCCCCAGGGCGACGAGTTCGAGACGGCCGCACAGCGTTGGCGAACCTTCGTGAGTGACGACGACGCGAGGTTCGACTCCGAGATCGTCCTGCACGCCGAGGACATCGTTCCTTCGATCACGTGGGGCACGAACCCGGCCCAGGTCGTTTCCCTCGATGGCGTCATCCCGTCGCCCGAGGGGATGGACGATCCCGACGAGAAATCGACGACCGAGCGCTCCCTCGCCTATATGGGGCTCACACCGGGTACGCCCGTGCGATCGATTCCGATCGACGTGGTCTTCATTGGTTCGTGCACGAATTCGCGTATTGAGGACCTGCGCGTGGCGGCTTCGCTTGCGCGGGGACGCCACGTCGCCGAGGGCGTTCGAGCACTCGTCGTTCCAGGCTCGCACCGCGTCAAACGACAGGCCGAAGACGAGGGGCTTAACGAGATCTTCCTCGACGCCGGTTTCGAATGGCGCGAACCAGGTTGCTCGATGTGTTTGGGCATGAACCCGGACCAACTCGGTGCCGAGATGCGCTGCGCGTCAACCTCGAATCGAAACTTCGAGGGCCGCCAGGGCCGCGGGGGCCGCACGCACCTCGTCTCTCCGGCGGTCGCCGCGGCGAGCGCGGTGATGGGTCGATTCGCTTCACCAGAAGAACTGTCGTGAAGCCCGTTCGCGTCGTCGAGGGCCGCGCCGTTCCGCTCGAGCGCTCGGACGTCGACACCGACCAAATCATTCCCTCTGATTGGCTGAAACGTGTCGAGCGCACCGGATTCGGTCGAGGACTGTTCAGCGAGTGGCGCGACGACCCCAGTTTCGTTCTCAATCGACCGGACTTCGTGGGCGCGAGCGTCTTGATCGCGGGTCCGCGCTTCGGCATCGGATCCTCGCGCGAACACGCGGTCTGGGCCCTGATGGACTACGGATTCGAGGCCATCATCGCGCCCTCCTTCGGTGACATCTTCGTCAACAACTCCTCGAAACAGGGTCTGGTCATCGTCGTACTGGGCCTCGCCGACGTCGATGAGTTGACGGCCCTCATCAAGGAAGATCCGACGCGACTCGTCGTGGTCGACGTCGATGCTCAACGCGTGGAAGTGCCGGAAGCCGGATTCCAACGACATTTCGAGATCGATCCCATGACACGTGAGCGCCTGATCAACGGGTGGGATGACATCGGTCTCACGCTGCTGCGCGAACCAGCGATCACCGCCTTCGAAGCGACCGAACAGGCTCCGAGTCTTGAAGGTATCTTCGACGACGCAGGCCACGTGCGCTAATCGCGTTCTTCGGCACCGCCGCAATTCCATCTACTCTCTTTTGAACCCACCGACAGGAGACGCCGTGAGCCGATTCCCCTACTACGACGAGTACGAAGTTCATCGCACCATGCCCGACGAGGGCACCCCGCGTGAGGAGATCCTCGCCATGATGGACGACATGGCGTCGCGCGAAAACGTCGTGTGGGAAGGCGGCCACTGTTCGGGCACGATGTACTGCGGCGATCACGACCACTACGACTTCTTGAACGAGGCGTTCTCGAACTTCTCGTACGTCAATACCCTGCAGCGCGACATGTGTCCGAGCGCCACCAAGTTCGAGGCCGAGATCATCGCCATGACGCTCGACATGCTCGGAGCCGGTGCGTTGACGGACAAGAATCCGGGCGGTCTCGTGACCTCGGGCGGCTCGGGGTCGATCGCCCATGCCGTGCTCGCCTATCGCGAGGCGAATCCGAGCATCACGCGCACGAACATGATCAAACCCGAGACCGCGCACCCCGCCTTCGCCAAGGCCGGTCATCTCTTCGGCGTGGACATGAAGATCGCGCCGGTCGATCCGGTGACCCTCCAGGTCGACCTCGACTGGGTGCGCGCGAACATCGACGCGAATACCGTCGCGCTCATCGGTTCGGCGCCCAACTACGGCTACGGCACGGTCGATCCGATCACCGAGCTCGGCGCGCTCGCGCTGGAACGCGGGATCGGACTCCACGTCGACGGGTGCCTCGGCGGATTCCTCCTCCCCTTCGGCCGCGAGCTCGGCTACGACATTCCGGCGTTCGATTTCTCGGTGCCCGGCGTCACGACCATCTCAGCGGACACGCATAAGTACGGCTACGCATTGAAGGGCACGAGTGTGCTCGCCTTCGCCGACCAGTCCCTTCGCAACTCGCAGTACTTCTACCTGACCGACTGGTCCGGCGGGAAGTACTGCTCGCCGGGGATGGACGGTTCACGCTCCGGCGGACTCCTGGCCGCCACGTGGGCCGCGATGGTCAGCCTCGGTCGAGCGGGCTACCTGCGTTACGCGAAGGCCATCTTCGAGACGTCGGCAGCGATGCAAGACGCCATTCGCCGCCACCCGTCGCTTCGAATCATGGGCACGCCGAGTTTCCTGTTCTCCTTCACCTCCGACGAGTTCGACATCTATCTGGTCAACGATTTCTTGCGATCCCGGGGGTGGCGGATGAACGGCCAGCAGTACCCCAACGCGATCCACATGGCCGTCACCCGTCCCCAGACACAACCGGGCGTGGTGGAGCGATGGACGCTCGACCTCGCCGACGCCGTGGCGTACGCGAAGGAACACCGTGACGAACCGGCCAAGTCCGGCGCCATCTACGGTGGCGTCGCCGGAGGCATGAGCGCCGAGGCCGACGAATTCATCCGAGCCGTGATGGCCGACATGATGGACCAACAGGCCTCGATTCCTCCTGCATGAGCGACGAACTCTGTCTCAGTATCGACTTGGGAACGGGCGGACCGAAGGTCGGACTCGTGAGCCTCGACGGCGAGGTTCTCGACCACGAACTCCACTCGGTGGAGACGACGTACACGAGTGACGGCGGCGCGACGCAGGATCCGGAACTGTGGTGGACGCTCATCTGCGAATCGACGCGCCGGCTCCTGGGAAGAACGGGCGTCACCAAAGAGCGTGTCAAGGCCGTCGCCGTCACGGGTCAATTCGCCTCGACCGTACCGGTCGACGCCAACGGCGTACCGACCGGTCCCTGCCTGATGTGGCTCGACACGCGCGGACGAGAATTCGCGCGACGGGCCATCGGAGGACCGATCGAGGGCTACAACCCGCGAAAGATCCTGCCCTTCGTGCGAAAGTCCGGGGGCGGACCCTCACCCTCCGGCGCCGACCCGACTGGACAGATCCTGTATCTGATGAACCGCGAGCCCCAGATCATGAGCGCGACGCGCTGGATGATGGAACCGGTCGACTACCTCACGATGCGATTCACCGGCGTCGCGTCCGCGACCCACGCCTCGCGCCTGGCCAGTTGGTTGACCGACAATCGGGTGCTCACCCGCTACGAGTACGACGAGCAACTCTTGAAAATCGTCGGAATCGACCCGCGAACGCTTCCGCCGCTACAGCCAATCGGCAGCGCCGTCGCAACGGTCGCGCCCGCGGTGGCCGAAAACCTCGGGCTCGCCACCGACACCGTTGTGATCACGGGTGTTCCGGACCTGCACGCGGCGGCGATCGGTTCGGGTGGCACGGCAATGTTCGAAGCGCACGTCGCGCTTTCGACGACGTCGTGGATCAGCTGTCCGATGCCCAAGAAGAAGACCGACGCCATCCACTCGATCGCCTCGATTCCGGGACTCACGAACGATTCGTATCTCATCATCGACAATCAAGAAACGGGGGCGAAGTCACTCGAGTGGTTGCGTGGTCTGCTGGCGGGCGCCGCAACGCCGATGCGATACGACGAGATGACCGCACTGGCCGGGACCTCCGCGCCGGGCGCGAATGGCGTGCTCTTCACGCCGTGGCTCGCCGGTGAACGATCGCCGATCGGCAACAAACACCTGCGCGGCGGCTTCACGAACCTCACGCTCACAACGACGACCGCCGATCTCGTTCGCGCGGTGCTCGAGGGGGTGGCCGCGAACAGTGCGTGGCTGCTCGGTTACGTCGAGAAGTTCGTCGGGCGTGAGCTGACGCCCCTGCGACTACTCGGCGGCGGCGCTCAGTCGAGCGAGTGGTGCCAGATCTACGCCGATTCGCTCGGGCGCGACGTCGAACAGGTCCCTGAACCGATGGTCACCCAACTTCGCGGTGCCGCGCTCTTGGCCGCCATCAACCTGGGACGACATCGTCTCGACGACGTCGCGGGCCTACGCCCTCGTGGTCGCACCTTTACGCCCAACGGCGACGTCGCGGAGCTTTACGGTCTCCGGCGTCAGCAGTTTCCGAGTCTCTACAACCGAGACAAGAAATGGTCGCGTCACGTCAGCTGAGGCGTCGCGGTGATCCGGCGAGGTTCGAGCATCGCTCGCCACTTGGTACGGTTCTCCCATGCGATGTTCGTGGGCCGAAGGTGAAGAGATGCGCACCTACCACGACGAAGAGTGGGGCGTACCGCTTCACGACGACGCGAGACTCTTCGAACTGCTCACCCTCGAAGGAGCGCAGGCGGGGCTGAGTTGGTTGACGATACTGAAGCGCCGTCCCGGCTACGTGAAGGCCTTCAAGAAGTTCAATCCGAGGGCCGTGGCGGCCTTCAGCGCCGACGACGTCGAGCGGCTCTTAGGCGATGTCGACATCATTCGCCACCGCGGCAAGATCGAATCGACCATCAACAACGCCGGCGCAGTGCTCGCTCTTCAAAAACAAGGTTCGAGTCTCGATGAACTCCTGTGGTCCTTCGTCGACAACAAACCGTTGCAACGAGATTGGGCGCACGAACCAAACGTTCCCGCCTCGACGCGCGAGGCCACGCTCATGAGCAAAGAGTTGAAAAGGCGCGGCTTTCGCTTCGTCGGCCCCACGACCTGCTACTCACTCATGCAGGCCGCCGGACTCGTCAACGACCACAGTCCCAAATGTTTTCGTTACGCCGAAATCCGCCAACTGGGCTAACCGAGCGACCTTCGAGTTCATCCTTAACCATTGGTCGTCGAAAGGTTCGTCGGCAGTTTCGACACCGCTCCGTGACCATCCAGGAAGTATCTCGAGGGACGATCGATTTCTCGGGTGATGCCGATGCGTTTCGACTGGCCCGTCGGCAGATCGCTCTTGTGTCGGCGAGTCCGATGGAACGTGAGATGTCGTCCTTCTGCTCGACAGCAATCCAGTCCGTTGTCGGCCCCCGTAATACCGAGTCCTCGCGTCAGATTGCCCGGACCGCGCAGCGCCACCGATTCGTCGCCGACGCCACCGGGCTTGGGAACAAGGAGTTCGGCACCACGAAGTAGCACCGCGGTGGCCGTGCCCTCGGGACCGGTCACGACATTCATGCACCAATGCACGCCGTAGATCAGATAGACGTAGAGGAAACCAGCCGGCCCGAACATGATGGCGCTGCGCTTCGTTGGACCACGAAAGGCGTGTGACGCCGGATCGTCGCTCCCGCCGTAGGCCTCGGTTTCGACGATGAGGGCGCGACGTTCCACATCATCGTCGTGTAGGACGAGCCACGATCCCACTAGGTCGTAGGCGACGGCATCGGGCGCTCGCTCGAAAAAGCGCCGATCAAGGGGCGCGGGGAGTTTCACGACGTTCATTCTTGCCCTTCACGCCACTCGAAGTCGCCCCTTGAACGTCGGACCTGACGTCGAAGAGCGATGACGGTGACAACGCCTAGGGTGCCACGCCGACGGGAGCGGGCAAACTTTCTTGTTGGAAGGACAGTTTGTGTGCGGGCATGGGTCGACTGATGAAGTAACCCTGCGCGACGTCACAGTCGAGTTCGCTCAAGAGGTCCAGCGTGGCGACGTCTTCGATCCCTTCGGCCACCACCCGCAGATCCATATCGTGTCCCAATTGGATGGTGGCGCGAACCAACTCGAGATCGCGTTCCTTGCCGTCACCGCTGAGGCCTGTGATGAACTCGCGGTCGAGCTTCAACTCGCCGACCGCCAGTGAACTGAGGTAGGCCAGTGACGTGAAGCCCGCACCAAAGTCGTCAATCGACACGACGATGCCGATTTCTTTCAACGATTCGATGACCGCCTTGGAGCGAGCGAAGTCAGTGATGATGCTCGTCTCCGTGATCTCGATGATGAGAGCGCTGCCGGGCAAGTTGTGTTGTGTAAGGAGTTGCGTGACGAGTTCGGTGAACCCGTCTTCTAAGAGGTTCGTGGTCGTGATGTTGACGGACATGATCATGTTGCGACCGGAATCTCGCCATTCGGCGCACTGGGACAGCGCCTCGGTGAGCACCCAGTGCGTCAGTTCTTGCATCAAACCGGCGTCTTCGGCCAACGGCAAGAACTTCATGGGCGGCACCAGGCCGAGGGTGGCGTGGGGCCAGCGAATGAGGGCCTCGACGGCGAGAATCTCTCCCGAGCGAAGGTTCAGTTGTGGCTGATAGTGAAGGACGAAATTTCCCTCGTCGACCGCGAGGCGTAACTCCTCGAGCAGATTGAGTTTTTGCTCGCCGCCGTCGATCTCCTGGTCGTAGAAGACGTACGGGATGTTGCCCAGTTTGGCGCGGTACATCGCGGTGTCCGCACACCACGTGAGTCCGACGGCTTCGGCGGCGTCGGACGGCGCGAGGGCAATCCCGATACTGGCGCCGACGCTGGCTTTCAGCTTCTGCAAGATGAAGGGATCGCAGATCGCCTTGAGGATGTCCTCGGCGACGGCTTCGGCGACGGTTTCGTCGGCGTCGACCAACACCACCGCGAGTTCGTCGCCACCCAGTCGAAACACCGAGCCCGTCGCGGGAACCACCCGATTCAATCGCGGACCGAGTTGGCGAAGTAATTCGTCGCCCGCCGGGTGTCCAAAGGAGTCGTTGATCTCCTTGAAGCGATTCAGGTCGATGAAGAGGAAGGCCAGATTTCGCGACGTCGTCCACGGATTGGCGTAGTCCGCGAAGAACGTCTCGAGCACGTGGAAGAGATACCGGCGGTTACCGAGGCCCGTCAGTTCGTCGGTTTGGGCTTGTCGATGGCGTTCTTCGGTCAAGATGCGCAGGTCTCGGGCCGACAGCGTCAGTCGTAGTCCGGCCGCCAAAAGTGTCGCCGTCGCGAGCCATAACGCGACCCACGGCACGGTGTGCACGTAACCGATTAAGAGGATGGCCAGACCGCCAATCGCGGCCACGCTCGGCAGCGCCACACCGGCCACGCGTTGGGCTTGTAGCGGATCGAGCGTTCGCGGCTTCAGCCACACGGACATGGACATGAGCAGAATCGAGGCCGGCCAGGCCACCGCGTTGAAATCAGAGCCGAGTTTCGACGCGAAGATCGTCGATGACGAAAAGAGATTCGCCGTGTCGCCGATGACGTTGAGCGTGATTCCCGCCGCGAGCAAGAACCACGGCAATGTTGAACGCCCAGCCAGCAGCACCGTGCCGCCGATGACCAACGACAGTAAGAGGAGGTCGCCGATTGGGTACGCCAGGTTGGTCGCCGCCGCGGCCACGCTCCCGCCGGCGGCGTGCAAGATGCTATGGAACGCAAAGGCGGCGCAGACGGCGGCCGCGCCGAATCCCGCGACGACGCCGTCGAGCCAGTTGGGTCGCGAGAGCCGGCCCATCGCGCTTCGCAAGAGCTGCACCGTCGCGACGTAGGCCAATGGGTAGAACCCGATGTAGAAGGCGTCCGCGAGTGACGGCACCGAGGGCATTTTCCCACCGAGTGACTCGATCGTCAAGAAGACGTCGCCGAGCGTCCATGACAAGAGGCCCAACCCCAGGGCGAGAGGAGCGATTCGACCGGGATTCTTGTCGAGTCCGCGCACGATGCAAATGATCGACGCGGCTCCCTCAATGGCGCACACGACCCAGCCGTCGAGCCACGTCCAGTGCTCATTGGGACTGCGCAGCAGCAGCGAAATGACGTAGCCGACGACCATGAGGCCGAGGAGGCAGAGCGAGGCCCACGCGTAGGGCGAGAGGTCCTGAATTCGTGATGAGAACTCGGGCGCCTCACCGACGTGAGGCTGCGGCGCAACGACCGCCGTATTCGACGGCGTCGCGTCGTCTCGGCGCGCGTACCGAAAGTGACTCGGCCGAATGTCTTCTTCGGTGTCGTCTACCATGTCCCGACCTCCTGACGGTCTTCGTTCGGAAGAACCGCGGCAAATTTCTCGAATGGTCGACGCAATCGGCGACCAATGCATTTCTACGGTAGTGCTTCACTTGTGAATATTCGGACATCCCCGACAAGAGAAAACCGAGCGATCTCTCAGCGAAGCGGGGGGAGAAATTTCTGCTACACGCGGTACGCGCAGCCGTCCCAGTAGGCGACGAAACGAGGTCGCAGCCTCCCGCGCACCTCGACGCTGACCTTCGCCGGCAGGACCGAACCGAAGTGAAAGAGTCGCACTTCGGGATTCTTCTCGCTCAACGTTTCATACCGGTCGCCATCTCGGTGGGCGATCGTGGCGGCGTCGAGAAAGGTGAGTCCGCCCGAGCAGCATCGATTGTGTCGCACGCGCAAGAACAAGGTGCCGCCGCGCGCCGCCACGTACTCGCGCGCTTGGTCACTGACCTCGATCGCCGTAATCAAAATTCTAAGGGTACGGTGGCGGCACGCCCGTCGCCCGGCTTCGCACCAGAAGTGATCGCCGCCGCTGGGGTAACTTCAAAGTTGCGAATGAACTATGGAGGCGTCATGTCGTTGGAATCGTTTCCCCGTTACCCGCTTATGTTCGGCCCGTCACCCATCCATCGGCTCTATCGACTGACCGAATACCTCGAAGGTGCCACGGTCTGGGCCAAGCGAGACGACGTCAACTCCCCACTCGCCTTCGGTGGTAACAAGACCCGAAAACTCGAGTACCTCGTCGCCGACGCCCTGGCGAGCGGCTGTGACACGCTCGTGTCGATCGGTGGCGTGCAATCGAATCACACTCGACAGGTGGCCGCGGCGGCGGCCAAGACCGGAATGAAGTGTGTCCTCATCCAAGAGAGTTGGGTCGATTGGCCCGACGTGACCTACGACCGCGTCGGCAACATTCTGCTTAGTCGGCTGATGGGCGCCGACGTCCGTCTCGTGCGAGCGGGTTTCGGAATCGGATTCAAGGAGAGTTGGGAGCGGGCGATTCTCGACATTGAAGATGGTGGCGGCAAGCCCTACGCCATTCCGGCGGGTGCGTCGGACCATCCCCTCGGCGGCCTGGGCTTCGCCGGGTGGGCCGAGGAAGTCGAGCAACAGGAGGCGGAACTCGGGGTCGTATTCGACTACGTCGTCGTCTGTTCGGTGACCGGTGGGACCCAAGCCGGCATGATCGCCGGTTTTGCGCAGAGTAACGATCCACGTACGGTGATCGGCATCGACGGATCGGCCAAACCCGAAGAGACCTGGGCGCAGATTGCGCGCATCGCCCGCGCCACCGCGAAGCTCATCGGCGTCGAGCGCGACATCGCGGACGAGGAGATCATCCTCGACGACCGCTTTCACGCGGGTACCTACGGCATCCCCGATCAGCGCACACTCGAGGCAATGCGACTTGGGGCCTCAATGGAGGCGATGATCACCGACCCGGTCTACGAGGGCAAATCCCTCGCCGGCTTGATTCACATGGTCCTGGACCGCGAGATACCACCTGACGCCAACGTGCTCTTCGCCCACTTGGGTGGCCAGCCAGCCCTCAACGCCTACGCCAGTCTCTTCCAGTAGCCGCCCGTGAACCGCCCCCTCATCGTCACCGTTCCCAACTCGTTGGTGCGCGCGACTCTCGGCGAGTTGCCGGACAACGTGGAGATCGTGGAGTGGGACATGTCCGGACCGGCACCGCTGGCGCGCGCCGACATGGTGATCCCGCCGTACCTGCAGTCGCTCGAGGTCCTCAAGAGTCTCGAGGGTCTCGACGTCGGACTGGTGCAGAGTCTCACGCTCGGCTACGACGGCGTCGCCGAATTCCTGCCTCGGCACATGACGTTCGCGAACGCCGCCTCGGTACATGAGGCGTCGACCGCCGAGTTGACGTTGGCACTCATCCTCGCGTCCCAGCGGGCGATACCGGAGTTCGTGCGAGCGGCCCAGGCGGGCACGTGGTCGCCGTCGTGGCATCAGAGCCTGGCCGATCGCACGGTGCTGCTCATCGGTTACGGCGGGGTCGGTCGCGCCATCGAGGCGCGACTGTTGCCGTTCGAAACGACGGTCCTTCGCCTCGCCCAACACGAACGAAGTGACGATCGCGGTCGCGTCTACGGGCGCGACTCGCTGAACGAACTTCTCCCCTTCGCCGACATTGTGGTGATCGCGGTGCCGCTCGATGAGAACACGCACCATCTGGTGGACGCCGACTTTCTCGCCCTGATGCCGGAGAACGGCCTGCTGGTCAACGTCGCGCGCGGGGCCGTGGCCGACACCGCGGCGCTGCTGGCGGCGGCTCAGAGCGGGCGACTACGCCTCGCCCTCGACGTGACCGATCCCGAACCCCTACCGGACGGCCACCCCCTCTTCGCGCTCGACAACGTCCTCATTTCTCCGCATGTCGGAGGAATGAGTTCGGCGGCTCTACCGAGAATTGGCCGCCTCGTTCACCAACAGATCGAGCGGATGCAGCGTGGCGAGGAACCAATCAACGTGATACTGCGCACCTAGGTCACCGTTCGCCCACGACGACGAGGTAGACGTCACAAAGATTCCATCCGGTGCGACCTCCCGTTATGAGTTGTCCCAAGTCGGCCAGCGCAGTGAAACTGTCACTCTCCTCGACCACGTGTCCCCAGTCGATGCCGCGTTCTCGCGCGCGACGCAGCGTCGTCTCGTCGACCCAACCACCAGCGATGCCCTTCACGAAGTCTCGCCCATCGGTGGCCCGTGCCGCGACCACGACGTCGCGGCCGTATCCGTCAAGCGCCCCGGCCATACGCCACGCGAACTCCTGACATCGACCACCGACGCCCGATCCCCGAACCCGCAAGGTCACTTCGCCCACTCCCACGATGCAAAAGGGTCCGTCGCCGGTGGCGCCGGCCGACAGTCGTTCGGCGACGAGGGCGACGACGTCGTGGACGTCACCGTGCAACGAACTACCGACGTCGAGCACGCGATAGCCGCGTCGGGTGGCCTCGTTGATCGCGGCGACGAGAACTCGAGCCGGCTCGACGAGGACCCGGTTCTGGTGGTTGGTCGCAATCGGAACGGCCATCGCCTCGCCACGTCGCTCGTAGGCCTCGAGAATGTTCTGCGCCAAGCGTCCGGTGTCGCGTCCAATGGTGTGGAGCAGTGATTCAACGTCATGACGCTGCGGCGTGTAGTCGAACGTCAAGCCCGACGCCACCCAACGCTCCCCCGACACGACGTTGTCGACCATGATGAGGGCGATCGAGCGCGAGGTCCGGACACGGCGAAGTATCGCGCCCCCGGCGATCCGCGAACTCGCCGCACGCAGTTGGTTGAGTGTCGTGATGTCCGCACCGGACTCGAGCACTGCCGCGAACAGCTCGCCCAGATCGTCGAGGTCCACGGGCGACTGCGGCAACGCGCAGAGGCTCGATGCGCCGCCGGAAATCAAGAAGATCGTGCACTCGGCATTCTTCGAGCCCTCCAAGAATTCGACCAGACGCTCACCGGCCATCAGACTTCCCAGACCGGGACGCGGGTGCTCGCCAATGACGAACTCGACGTCGACGTCCAGTGAGATTGCCGGGCCCTCATCGACGATGACGAGTTGACGTTGGACGTGTTCTGTGAGCACGTCGCGCGCGGCCGACGCCATCTCGCGCGCGGCCTTACCGACGGCAACGACGTCGACGCGGAGATTCAGCACGCCCGACGCACGAAGCTCCGCTTCGATCAGGTCTCGAAGGTCCAGCTCGCTCGACCACGCGTCACTGATCGCGAGGGCGTCATTCACGAGTTCTTTCGTCACACCAACCTGCATTCGGCGCGCGGAGTCTTTCCGGCTTGAGCGAATCCTACGGAAGTTCTTCCGCACCGAAGGTCGTCAAGGTTGGTTACGTCGACGGAGCGAACACCTCTCGCGCGATAAAGTCCTGGCGCGATTGGCCGTGTCGCCACGTCGCGAGTAACCCAATGGCGAGGTTGGCGAGACCGGCGAAGGCCGTCGCGGTCAGCGCGGCCCACAGGTGTACGCCGGTGTAGAAAAGAATCCAGAGCGAACACCCGAACGCTCCGACGAACCACGAGGTCGCCGACACTCCCGTCGCGTCAGCGTGACGGACCAACTCGATCAGTTGCGGCGCGCGGTTAATGGTCATCGCGACGCCGGTTCCGAAGACGCCACCGGCCCAACCCCACACCATGGTCGGCAGTACACAACACACGACGATGTAGCCCAACGCCCTCGCGGGCACGGCCCACCGGCGCCACGGCGCGAGTCGAAAGAGGATCGAGAGTTGCATCGGCAGAATCAGTGCGCTGCCTAGGACTACCTCAGCCGAATGGGCCGCGAAACCGTAGGTAATCCAGAAACAACCCATATAAACAAAGAGAACCCAGGTCGCGAGCGACACCCCTTCAACACCCAGGGCCCGCACTCGGCGCAGCTGGTACGAGGTCCCGACGACACCGCTGGCGACGGCCAGCCACCCCATCGATGTCGTGATGGAGTGCCAGGTCATCACTTAAGTTTAGTTGCGACGATTTCTATCGACGGCGATTTGCTGCAGAAATGACGGCTTCGAGTGATGCGTCGAGAATCGACGAACTCATTCCGACGCCCCACCACGTCGTGCCGTCGTCACCTTCGGCTTCGACGTAGGCGACCGCCGACGCGGCCGACCCCGAGGTCAGTGCGTGCTCGGAGTAGTCGCGGACGCTGAACTTCACGTCCATCTCGGTGCGAAGTCCATCCATGAGGGCGTCGATCGGACCATTGCCTTCGCCCTTCACAGTGACGTGATGGCCGTTCACGACCAACTGAGCGAAGATACGGGTACTGGCCTGGTCGGCCGAGACCTCACTCGAGAGCAGTTGAATCGTGGGGTTCTCGGGTTGGTACGTCGTCGTGAAGACGTTCCAAATCTCGGCCGGCGAGATCTCCGTGCCGGTCGCCTCGGTCAACTCTTGAACCTGCTTGGAGAACTCGACCTGCATGGCGCGCGGCAGGTCCAATCCGTGCTCGGCGCTCAGTAGGTAGGCGACGCCGCCCTTACCGGACTGGGAGTTCACGCGGATTATTGCCTCGTAGGTGCGTCCCGTGTGCTTGGGGTCGATGGGCAGGTACGGAACCGCCCAGACGTCGTAGGAATCCCCGATCGCCAGCATTCCCTTCTTGATGGCGTCCTGGTGGGAACCGGAGAAGGCGGTGTAGACGAGTTCGCCCACGTACGGATGGCGCATGTGCACCGGCAACCGGTTGGCGTATTCGGCGACGTGACGGGCCTTGTCGATGTCGCGGATGTCCAGTTCGGGGTCCACGCCCTGGGAGAAGAGATTGAGCGCCAGGTTCACGACGTCCACGTTGCCGGTGCGCTCTCCGTTGCCAAAGAGCGTGCCCTCGACTCGGTCGGCGCCGGCGAGGACGCCCAGTTCAGCAGCGGCGACGCCGGTGCCACGGTCGTTGTGCGGATGCAAGGAGAGCACAACGCTGTCGCGGCGATCCACGTGACGAAGGAACCATTCGATGGCGTCGGCGTAGAGATTGGGCGTGTACATCTCGACCGTCGCCGGGAGGTTCAGAATCAACGGGCGATCCCGCGTCGGATCGATCACCGCGATGACCGCGTTGCAGACCTCGAGCGCGTAGTCAAGCTCGGTACCGGTGAAACTCTCGGGCGAGTACTCGTAGAAGAACTCAGTCGACGGCGACATCGACTCGAGGGTCCGACAGAACGCCGCGGCGTCCGTCGCGATCTTTTGGATGCCGGCCTTGTCGAGACCGAAGACGACTCGTCGCTGCAGGGTCGAGACCGAGTTGTAGAAGTGGATGATGGCGCGGCGCGCCCCGATGACCGATTCGTAGGTCCGGCGGATCAGGTCCTCGCGGCACTGCGTGAGGACCTGGATCGTGACGTCCTCGGGGATCAGGTCGTTTTCGATGATGTGCCGTACGAAGTCGAAATCGGGCTGGGAGGCGGACGGAAATCCGACTTCTATCTCCTTGAATCCCATTTCTATGAGTTGCGTGAACATCACGTTCTTGCGCTCCAGGTCCATTGGATCGATCAGGGCCTGGTTACCGTCGCGAAGATCGACGCTGCACCAACGAGGCGCCTTGGTCAGTCGGCGGTCGGGCCAGGTGCGGTCGGGTAGGTCGACCGGCACCGTCGCAACGTATTTGGCGTGGGCCATGGGGCTGGGCTGCTGATTGTCCTTCACCTGGTTAATCCTCTCCGTCGCGGTCGAACGAGAAACAAAAAACCCCCGCCAAAGCGGGGGTCGGGGCGAGCGAGTGCCCACCCCTATCGAAGCAGCAGGTCGTTCTGGCCGGTTCTCACGTCAACATTCTATCCCCATCGGCGCAAATGTCCATAGAAAGTCGCCACTAACCTCGAGGGTGATGGGCGCACTCAAGACAGTTCTCAAACTCATGTTCATTCTGGTGGTCGCGGCGAGCATCGCCGGCGTCGTCATGTTGGTGAAACGGCCCAAAGACGCCAATCCCGTCTCCTTTGACGAATGGCCCGACGTTCCGCGCAATCCCGATTCTGAATAGTCCGCCCCCAATACCGCATCGCAAGGAGAAACCATGACTGACATGCAATATCGCCGTCTCGGCCGTTCCGGACTCAAAGTAAGCCTCCTGTCCTTCGGCAGCTGGGTCACCTTCGCCAACGCCGACCAGATCGAAACGGGTAAGCAGGCGGCCGAGTGCCTGCACGCGGCCAAAGAGGCCGGCGTGAACTTCTTCGACAACGCCGAGAGTTACGCGGCCGGCGAGTCCGAGCGCGTCATGGGTGAGGCCTTTCGCGAACTGGGCTGGAAGCGTCACGAGTACGTGGTCTCCACCAAGCTCTTCTGGGGACTGCACAAATCTCCCAACATGCGCAACACCCTGAACCGCAAGTACCTCTCCCAGGCCATCGACGGATCACTCGAACGCTTTGGTCTCGACTTCGTCGACCTCGTCTTCTGTCACCGTCCCGACGCCGAGACACCGATTGAAGAGACGGTCTGGGCGATGAGCGACATGATCACCCAAGGCAAGGCGCTCTACTGGGGCACCTCGGAGTGGAGCGCCGATGAGATCCGCGCGGCCTACGACGTCGCCGATCGCCACCACCTGCACAAGCCGCTGATGGAGCAGCCCGAGTACAACATCTTTCACCGCGACAAGGTGGATAAGGAATTCCTGCGTCTCTATGAGGACATCGGACTCGGTACGACGACGTGGTCTCCGCTCTCTTCGGGCCTCTTGACTGGAAAGTACTTGAACGGTGTGCCCGAAGGCTCGCGCGCCTCGCTCCCCGGCTACGAATGGCTGAAGGGCATGCTCACCGACGAAGGGCGCAACAAGAAAGTCGCCGACGTCAAAGTCATCGCCGATGAACTCGACGTCTCGCTGACCCAATTCGCGCTGGCGTGGTGCGCGTCGAACCCCCACGTGTCGACCGTCATCACCGGCGCGTCGAACGCCGCGCAGGTTCGAGAGAACATGACCGCCCTCGACGTGATGCCGCTGCTCACGCCCGAAATCATGGAGCGCGTCGACCTCATCAGCTACTTCTAGATTCCGGTCATGAGCGAATCGCGAATCGGAATAATCGGTGGCCTCTCGTGGCAATCGACGGCCGCGTACTATCGCTACTTCAATGAACTCTTCCAGGGGGTCAACGAGTGGTCGCAACCGCAACTCCTCATCGATTCGATCGACTTCGGGGCGATCGTGCCGCTGCAGCGCGAAGGTAACTGGGCGGCCACGGGAGAGATCTTGGCCGCCTCGGCGCAACGTCTCGAGCGCGCGGGCGCGACGGTGCTCGGCATCGGCGCCAACACCATGCACGTCAACTTCACTCGAGTGCAAGACGCGGTCGCCGTGCCCGTCGTTGACGTGCGTGACGCCGTCGCCAAGGAATCACTGGGGAGCGGGCACGACACCATCGGGTTGCTCGGGACGAAATACCTGATCGAGGGTGAGTTCTATTCGGACCGCTTACGCGAACTCGGCATCACGACTATCAAGCCGACCGAGGAGCAGACCGAACGCCTGCAGTTCATCATCTTCTCGGAGTTGACCCGTGGTGTCGTCACCAAAGGTTCACGCGCCTATCTACGCGAAGTGGCCTCGTCGTGTCTCGAGCGCGGCGCGGGCATCGTAGGACTTTGTTGCACCGAATTCGGAATGCTCATGAGCGAAGACGAGCCCTTCCCGGTGATCGATTCGACCAAGGCCCACGTACGGGCGTTGCTCGCGGCCTGAGCTTCGAGGGTCGCGAACCCTTTAGCTATCCGGGTCGGTCGGGATCTCAAAGAGTTCCACCGTGTGATCGTCGATCTCGTCGATGTAGGTGTTCAATTGCGCAAGGTACGGGGCGCCCGATTCGTGGAAAAGATGCGGTTCAATACCGGCGAGCTTGATTGCGCTACGCGCGGTGGTGACCGAGCGAAAGGCGTTGCGACGGAGCGAATGACGAGTGACGGGATCGCTGGTCGGAGAGGTCCGCTGATAGTTCGCGACGGCCTCGCCGACCTGTTCAAGTTGCTGACGGGGCCGTAGCGACGGGGCGTGCAGCCACAACACGTAGTCGATCGCGAGGACGATCGCTGCGCCGATCGCGGTATCGACTATTCGAGGTCCGAACAGGCTCTGGTCGGGACCGAGCACGCCGACGAAGACGAAAATAATCGGCGTGAAGACCATAACGGTGAGCGCGTGGCTTCGTTGCGCCGCCCACGGTACCGCCGCGGCCATGGCACAACACAGAATTATGAGTGAGACCTGTTGATTGCCCGCGATCGCCACGAGCGCGGCGATGCCGACGCCCGCGAGCGTCCCAATCACTCGTGATATTGCACGACGCATCACCGGTCCCAAGTCCGGACGGAAGACGAACGCCACCGTCATCGGCAGCCAGTAACCCCTGGGGCCGTCCAGCGCGTGCGCGATGATCGTCGCGACAACGACCGCGCTGGCGAACAACAGCGCGAAGCGCAATCGGTCGATCATCGGTAATCGTTGGATGGTCGAACGAAAGGGCATTTCACTCACGAGCGTCGTGCGCTCGGGGCAACGAAATGAGTCGGCGATGAGCCGACGTGACGCAGACGCGAGCGTCGACGTGAACGTTGCGGCCAAGCCGTCCAATTGCCGGACCGCGTCGACGCAGGTCCGCTCACGAATCGTCACCGCTACCTCGCGCAGAGCATCGGACACCACGGCGTCCACGGTTTCCATCTTGCTCGTCAAATACGAGGCGAGTTCACCGATCTGCAGCACCACGACGAACACTTGGTGGATTGCCACACCCTCGTCGTCCTTCGGCAGTCTTCTCGCGCCGACCACGTCTTGGGCGGCGTCCAGGATCACGACGGCGCGGCTGCGCGCGTGATTTAGTCCCTCGGTGCCGACGGCGTCCAGGAGTTGCGCGAGCGCCTGCATCGAGTTCTCGAGACAGAGACGTTGGTCGGCTCGTCGGCTACGGCGATCGGTCAGCCTGGCGACCGAGTACACGAAGAGTCCGCCCACCATGAGACAGATCGCCGACTGCCAGACCCGTCCGGCAAAGCCCAGTCCCCCGCCGAGGATGGCGCCCAGCAAGAGGTACATACCCTGGGTCGCCCAGAGTGACGCCTCAATGAGTCCGGCGACAAAGGCGACGACACCGAAGAGCACGACGAGTGACCACGGGGCGCTGACGTGATTGACGAACAGCGCCCCGACGAAGAGTCCCGGACCGCCCGCCAGAGCGACGCCGAGCATTCTCGGAGATCGGTTGCGCCAGCGGTCCGATCCGTCTTGGCTCACGCCCCAGAGTGCGCCGATGGCCACGAGCGTCCCGTACGCTCGCTGGTCGGTGATGAGGCCCACGACCAGGGGCGTCGCCAGACATACGGCCGCTCGAGCAGAGAGTCGCGTTTGCGACGAGAGTTGCCAGCGTCTCATCGGGCCGGCGGTGTCGTTCACGCTGACGAGGTTAACGGCGTCCGTGATGCTCGTTGTGGTGTCGTCTCGAATCGACCGATCGTCGACACGAGTGTGTCGGCCCGATTACGGCTCAGTCGTCATGGGGAGATCGACCGCGACGGTCAAACCCCCGCCGGGCGTGTCCTCAAAGAAGAGCCGTCCGCCCAACAGTTGAATGAATCCGGAGGCGACGGTGAGGTTGAGTCCCGCGTTGAGTTGGGCCCCACTTAGTCGGTCAAATGGTGCGAGGACGGCGTCGCGCAGCGCGACCGGCATGCCCGGTCCTCGGTCCACCACCAGCAACTGAACGTTGTCGCCGACGACGCCCGCTTTGATGGTGACCGGCTTATCGGCCGGTCCGAATCGACAAGCGTTGCTGACGATGTTGCCGATGACGCGCTGCAACAATATCGGGTCGGTACGCAACGCCGGCAGATCACTCGGCACGTCGCACTCCACGACTCGTCCTCGGGAGTCAATGTTGTTGACCACGTTCGTCAACGCCGCGTCTAGCATCACGGACTCTGGATGAACCGACACTTCGCCCGCTTCGAGGCGCCCGGCGTCAATGAGGTTGACGACGAGACGCGTGAGTTGGCGCACTTGAGAGTCGATGCCCGCGAGGAGGGCGTTCCTCTCGTCGAGCGGGCGGCGCTCGTGGCTCCCGGTGAGCATCGAGATGTTGGCCCGCACCTTCTCAAGTGGTCCGAGTAACTCCTTCGAAGCCGTTCTGAACAGGGCCATTCGTAGTGACTCGGCTTCGGCGATTTCTTGGAGTTGCGTCGCGTCACGTGAGATGATTTGGCTCCGCAGTCCGGCGGCCACTCGACGCGCGAAGGCGCTGACCAGTTGATTGTCCTGATCGCTCAGGGTCGCCCCGATCACGTACAAACGATGCTCGTCGTCGATTTCAAAGAATGAACCGGTCTCGAACACATCGATCGCTTCGCCACTCACGAGGTCACTGACCCACTGTCCCTCTCGTTCGACAACCAGCGCCACGCTCGAGGCCGCGAAGACGGCTCGCAGGGATTCGAGCAGCGGATGGAGGTCTTCGTGCGAAGAGGCGACGCTCGCAGCCGCTCCCGCGAGAATTTGGGCTTCCGCGCGAGCGCGATCGGCCTCGTGGGTACTCTGGGAGAAACGATTCACGATCACGCTCGCCGCCACCGCGAAGAGCAGGAACGCGACAATGGCGACGACGTTATCGGGACGGGCGACCTCGAGGGTATGCAGCGGCTTCACGAAGTAGTAGTTCTCCAAAGCCGACGCGAACAGGGCGCTGAGCACACCGACGATCACACCGGCCCACGTGGCAAGGGCGAGGATCGCGACGAGGTACACCAGGAACACCGTGGACGGCGACAGGCTCGAGCGAATCTGACTCATGACGATCGTGAGTAACGGCAGGAGGAACAACATGACGATGGTCGCTAGCATCTGGCGCTGCCACGTCACGCGCTTGGTCTGTCGTCTTTGATGAACGTGGGGCGGCCGTTCTCCCCCCACGGCGATGATGTGGACGTCGAGGTCTCGTGCGTGGCGAAGTACCTTTTCCACGACTCCATTCGCCGGTCGCCAGGGGGGACGTGGTCGACTCGCGCCGAGGACGATCTGAGTCCCGCGCTCACTACGGGCGAAAGAGACCAGTGCTGAGGCGGTGTCGTCGTCGACGACTTCTTGGAACTTGCCCTCGAACTCCTCGACAAGCTCGCGAGCTTCGGAGGTGTCGACCGGGGCATTACGGATCTCATCGGACTTCACAACGTGCACGGCGAAGAGTTCGGCCCCGGTGCGCGACGCGATGCGCGCGGCCCGGCGCAGTAGATCGGCGTCCGCGGCGGTGCCGGTGATCCCGACGATCAGCCGCTCGCGGGTCTCCCACGTCTGATCGATCGCGTGATCGTCAAGGTAGCGCTGCAGCGAGTCTTCGACGCGATCGGCCAACCACAGCAGTGCCAATTCGCGCAGCGCGCTGAGGTTGCCGACGCGGAAATAGTTTGACAACGAGGCGTCGATCTTGTCGGCGGCGTAGATGTTGCCGTGCGCCATTCGGCGACGTAACGCCTCGGGCGTCAAGTCGACGATCTCGATCTGTTCGGCGCGGCGAACGATGGCGTCCGGAATGGTCTCTTGCTGATGAATACCCGTGATCTTCTCCACCACGTCGTTCACTGACTCCAGGTGTTGGATGTTCACGGTGGTGATCACGTCAATGCCCGCGTCGAGCAACGCGTCGACGTCCTCCCATCGCTTCTCGTGGGCGCTGCCGACAACGTTGGTGTGCGCCAACTCATCGACCAGGGCCACGTCCGGGTGGCGCGCCAAGACGGCATCGAGGTCCATCTCTTCCAATATCGCACCGCGGTATTCGTGGGTGGCGCGCGGTATGACTTCGAGGTCTCGGAGTTGGGCCTCGGTGAGCGCGCGACCGTGCGTCTCCACGTACGCGACGACCACGTCGGTACCGCGTTCTCGACGACGCCAACCCTCGTCGAGCATTCGATAGGTCTTGCCGACACCGGGCGCCGAACCCAAATAGACCCGTAGGACTCCTCGCTGCATTGAACCAGTATCCCTTATCGTCGTTCGGATTTGACGATTTGCCGTCGGTGCCATGTCGTGCGAGACGCCCCAACGCAATTCATCGAATGACGGCGCCCGTTCGGTCCACTGATTGCCCTCGGTTTACATCGCATGCAGCTCGCCGACGAGGTACGCCGCAGCGACGTCCACCACCGCGACGGCCACGATTCGTTGTTCCAACGTCACGGTCGCACCAGGCGTAGGTGTCACGACGAAGCGGCCGACGACCCGACCGCGCCACTTGGCCACTATTTCGGCTTCCGGTCCGGGTATACCGATCTCTCGAGCCGGCCAACGCAGTCCGACGAGTTCGACGTTGCCGTTTGATTGAATCTGTGCCAGAGGTGGATCCGAGAGAGATCTATCAAATCGACACGCCCGCAATGAGAGTAGTTGAACGAGTGAGTTGGTTGTCTGGTCAATGATTTCGGTGACCGGTGCCGAGTTGGACGCGAGCACGGCGACGCCGTGAATCATGCCGACGTACGCCGTGGAATTGTTCGCGGCCTGCCAGTGTTGGCGGCTGCGGGCCGCGAGTTCGGTCACGAGCACCCCGACGACGAAGATCGCGATCGTGGTCTCGAGGTCCGGCCGATGACTAATGGCGAATCGGTCATAGGGACTGGTGAGAAAGAAATCGAACCAGAGCGCTGCCGACGCACTGGCCACGATGCCCGCTGGACGAGGACCGATCACGGCAACGGCGACGATGACGATCACCATCGTGAGGGCTGCCGCGGTATTCGCGAAAGTACCGCGAAAGGGAACGAGCACCGCCGCAACAACGATGGGTCCGAAGACCGCGGCGGCGATGGCCAGTCGATTGCGATAGAGAAGAACACGGCGTGTCATGGCGGCCCCCATTTCACGTTGCCTCCTTCAGAGTGTGAATTTCCACACCGACACCGAATTCTGTCGGGGAGCAGACTGGGGACCTCACCACGTCGATCACTTCTCTAGTTTCGCGAGGCCTTCGTTCAACTGCAACACGTCGATGTAACTCGAACCCATGAATCCCCACTGCGCCGGGTGCGTCTGTTGCCTAATGAGCGTACGCAGTCGGGCCGGCGAGATCCCGGTGGCCTTGGACACCATCGGAATCTGAACCGTCGCGTCCAGCGCCGAGATATCGGGGTCGACGCCGCTGCCCGAGGTGGTCACCAGATCCGGCGTGGGGTCGACGCCGAGCTTGTGCCAGTACGCAACGAGCGCCTTGGTGTCGGCGAGCAGGACTTTGGAATGGGGACCGAGGTTGGTCGCCCCGGACTCTCCACTGACGCCATTGGCGACGAGGGGATTGTCTCCACCGGACACGTTGTCTTTGGGGTTGGCGGCGTAGGGTCCGGTGTCATCGGGGCGACCGTTGAAGACGCAACTACCCATTGGGTTTCCCGGGCACTTGGTAGCGGCCCAGTTCTGGCCAATGAGCGTCGATCCGTTGGCCGTCAGTGAACCGTCGGCTTGGTGCTTGAACAGCAACTGAGACACGCCGACACCCGCGAAGGCGTAGACGAACCCGAAGAACACGAGACAGATGACTGCCAGGACGAGAGAGCGGCGAAGATGTACGAGCATGACGAATCTCCTTTTAGTAGGCGTGCAGCGCGACGAGCACGAGATCGATGAGCTTGATGAAGATGAAAGGGATAATGATGCCGCCCACCCCGTAGATCAAGACGTTGCGCCTGAGAATCGCCGCCGAATTGGCGGCACGGAACTTGACTCCTCGAAGCGCCAAGGGGATGAGTGCCACGATCACGAGGGCGTTGAAGATCACGGCCGAAAGCACGGCGCTCTCGGGACTGTGCAGTCGCATGATGTTGAGCGAGTGCAGCTGGGGATAGGCCACGACGAAGAGCGCGGGAATGATCGCGAAGTACTTGGCGATGTCGTTGGCGATCGAGAAGGTCGTCAGTGACCCTCTGGTGATGAGCAACTGCTTGCCGATCTCGACGATGTCGAGCAGTTTCGTGGGGTTTGAATCCAGGTCCACCATGTTGCCCGCCTCTTTGGCGGCCGTCGTGCCGGTGTTCATGGCGACGCCGACGTCGGCCTGGGCCAGCGCCGGAGCGTCGTTGGTACCGTCACCGGTCATGGCCACCAACTTGCCGCCCTCCTGCTCCTTCTTGATAAGCGCCATCTTGGCTTCGGGCGTGGCTTCGGCGAGGAAGTCGTCCACACCCGCCTCCTGCGCGATCGCGGCCGCGGTCAACGGGTTGTCGCCGGTGATCATGACGGTACGAATACCCAACTGGCGCATCTCGTCGAACTTTTCGCGGATGCCCTGCTTCACGACGTCCTTCAATTCGATGACACCCAGGATGACCGCGCCGTCGGCCACGACCAGCGGAGTCGATCCGGCGCGCGAGACTCGCTCGACGATCTCATCAAGATCGCTCGGCGGCGTGCCGCCCAGTTCACTGACCCAGCGCTTGACCGATTCACCCGCGCCCTTGCGGATCTGTCGCTCGCCCATGTCCAGCCCCGACATGCGGGTCGTTGCGGTGAAGGGCACAAAGACGTGATCGGCCTCGAGCGAACGCCCTCGGATGTCGAAGAGCTCCTTCGCGAGCACCACGATGGAGCGACCCTCGGGAGTCTCGTCCGCCAGCGACGCGAGCTGGGCTACGTCCGCGACCTCTTGCTCGCTGTGTCCAACCACCGGGTAGAAGTTGGACGCCATGCGGTTGCCCAACGTGATCGTGCCGGTCTTGTCCAGCAGCAGCGTCTGCACGTCCCCGGCCGCTTCGACGGCCCGTCCGCTCATCGCTAGCACGTTGCGCTGGACGAGACGGTCCATGCCCGCGATGCCGATGGCTGACAACAACGCGCCGATCGTCGTAGGGATGAGGCAGACCAGGAGGGCCACCAGCACCACGACCGACACGGAACCGTGGGCGAAGTTGGCGAAGGGTACCAGAGTGACCACAACCGGGATGAAAACGATGGTCAGCACGGCGAGCAATATCGTGAGGGCGATCTCGTTCGGGGTCTTCTGGCGGTTGGCGCCTTCGACGAGCGAGATCATCCGGTCGATGAAGGTGTGGCCGCGCTCGGCCGTGATGCGCACCACGATTCGGTCCGACAGCACCTTCGTGCCCCCGGTGACGGCCGATCGGTCGCCTCCGGACTCGCGGATCACGGGCGCCGATTCGCCGGTTATCGCTGATTCGTCCACCGAAGCAATTCCTTCGACGATTTCGCCATCGGAAGGAATAACGTCGTTCACCTCGCAAACCACCAGGTCACCCTTGGAGAGGGACGCGGCGGGAACCAGTTCTTCCGTGCCGTCCGGTCGCAGGCGACGCGCCTCGGTCTCCGAACGCATTTTGCGCAAGGTCTCCGCCTGGGCCTTGCCCCGACCCTCGGCCATGGCCTCGGCGAAATTGGCGAAGATTACCGTCAGGAAGAGCCAGATTGTGATGGACCAAGTGAAAGTGCTGGGGTGCGCAAACGCCTCGAAGAGTGAGATGACCGAGCCGACCAGCACTACGAACATCACGGGATTCTTGACCTGCAACCTCGGATCGAGCTTGGTGAGCGAGTCCTTCAACGCCTGGCGCATGATCGGCCCGTCAAAGAGTCCCCGGGCCTGGGCCACGCCGTGGGCGCCCGGCTCAGCAGTTGGCTGATTCATAACAGTGGTCATTAGAAGAACCTCAAGTGGCTAAGTTGTTCGACGATTGGGCCGAGGGAGACGGCGGGGAAGAACGTCAGTCCGCCGATGATCAAGATCACACCGATCGTGAGACCGACGAACATCCCGTTATCGGTACGGAACGTACCGAGGCTCTCGGGCACAACATCCTTCGCCGCCAGGACACCTCCCAGCGCGAGCGCCGGGATCATGATGCCGAAGCGACCTATCAACATGTCAATTGCGCCGATGATGTTGTAGAAGGATGTGTTACCGGTCAGGCCGGCCATGGCCGAGCCATTGTTGTTTCCTTGCGAGGTGAGCCCGTAGAGGATCTCGCTGAAACCATGGGGCCCGACATTGAGAGGTCCCGCGCGCCCTACGGCCAGAGAGACCGCCAGCCCCGTGAGCACCAACACTGTAATGGGCATAACGAGGGCCCCGAGGCCCGCGAGTTTGATCTCTCTCGCCTGGATCTTCTTACCCAGAAACTCAGGCGTGCGCCCGATCATCAATCCGCCGATGAACACGGCGATGATCGCGTAAATGAGAAGTGTATAGAGCCCCGAGCCCGTGCCACCCGGCGTCACTTCGCCGAGCATCATGCCCGACAAGGGTCCGAAGCCGCCCATTGGGTTGAACGAATCGGTTGCACTGTCGACGGCACCATCGGAGGTCTGGGTCATAGACACGTTGAACAGGGCGCTGGTGGTGTCGCCGAAGCGGACCTCTTTGCCCTCCATGTTGCCCACGGGCGAGTACACGTGCGCCGCGGCGACGGCCGGGTTGTTTTGGTGCTCGGCGTTGGCGGTGAAGCCCACCCACACCCCGAATATGATCACCATGACCGCCAGCAGGGCAACACCATGGCGGATACTCCCCACCATCTTGCCGAAGGTGTAGGTGAGAGCGAACGGGATGGACAGGGTGAGCCAGATGTAGAGCAGGTTGGTCAACCCTGTCGGGTTCTCGAGGGGGTGGGCCAGATCGACGTTGAAGAACCCGCCGCCGTTGGTTCCCAGCTGCATTATGGAGCCCATAAATCCGGCCGGGCCACGCGCGATGGTCTGAGTGACGCCGTTCAAAGCATCGTGGAAAGTCGTGGTTCCAGCTAGCGTGTCCACCGCGCCCTGGCCGACGAGCACGATGCCGGCGATGAATGAGATCGGCAACAAGACGTAGAACAAGCAGCGCGTTATGTCGACCCAGAAGTTGCCGATAGTAGGCGACTTACGACGCGAAAAACCTCGAACCAGCACAATGGCGGCCGCGATACCCACGGCCGCGCTGACGAACTGCTGAACGGTGAGGGCCCCCATCTGGGAGAAGTACGACATCGACGTTTCGCCGCCGTAATTCTGCCAGTTGGTGTTGGTTACGAATGACGTCGCCGTGTTGAAACTCAACGCCGGTCCGACGGCGCCAAAGTGCTGTGGATTAAAGGGCAACGAGCCCTGAATCCGAAGAATCACGTAGGTGAAGGCGATCGAGACGGCGCTGAAGATGATCATCGCACCGGCGTAGCGCTTCCACGTCTGTTCTTGTTCGGGGCTCGTGCCGAGCATCCGGTAGATCGGGCGTTCGACGAAGCCGAGGAAATGCACGCGACCTTCGAAGACGGCCGCCATGTACGAGCCGAGGTAGCGCCAGGCCAAGCCCAGCGTCACCACGAGGGTGAGGATGGTGAGAAAGAAACCCATTTAGAACTTCTCCGGCTTGAACATTGCGTAGCCGACGTAACCGAACATGATGACGGCGACGGCGAGGAGGATTATCTGGGAGAAGCTCATACGCGGTCCAGCGCCCAAATGAGTCCGAGCATCACCGCGGTGAACGCAACAATACCTAGTGCTGTGAATAGATCTGCCATGACCCCAGTGTCATGGACGCGTTCTTAACCCAGTCTTAATAACGATCATTTCGTCTTAATAATCTCTTGATTTTCCCTCATTCAACCGGAATCGAAAGCTGGACAATACTGAGACGATGCGTAAGGATCTCGTCGGATCGGTCGTCGGAGTGGCGAGTGTCCTCGTACTCGGATTCGCGATGCTGCCCCTTCGTTCGCACATCAGCGTGTCGACCGCGGCGCTGATCCTCGTGGTACCGGTCGTGGTCGGATCGGCCATCGGGGGAATACGAGCTGGAGTTGCCAGCGTCGTCGCCGGGTTCCTCGTCTACGACTACGGCTACATACCGCCCTACAAGACCCTCGATGTCGGCACGCCACAGAACTGGACCGCCCTAGCCGTCTACGTAATCGTCATGTTGGCCGTGGCGAGCGTCGTCGCGAGTCTGGATTCATCGCGAATCGAGGCGAAGCGGGGCAACGAGGCGGCGCACCGCCTCTCAGAACTCTCCGAACACTTGGTCGGCGATCGCCCCGTCGACGACTTGCTCAAGACCATCGTGTCGGCGGTCCACGTCGTCTTCGAGGTCCCCGGAGTCTCGATGCTGGTCCTCGACGAGGGGCTTTTGAAAGTCGTGGCTTGCGCGGGCGATCCGCTCTCCGCGGAGGAACTCGCACGGCTCGGTCCACACTCGGGACAGCCGATCAGCATTGGCACGGATACTGAATCGTCCGGGGAATTGCGCACAATCGCCCTCTCGGCATCCGGTCACGCCGTTGGCATCCTTGCGCTTCGCGGTCTGCCGACCTCGAAGAACGATCGTGCCGTCCTCACTACGTTCGCCAATGACGCGGCTTTGGCGCTGGAGCGTGCGCAACTACGCGAGCAAGCATTGCGCTCGAAACTCCTTGAAGAGGTTGACCACTTTCGCCAGAGTTTGATGGGCGCGGTGTCCCACGACCTTCGAACGCCTCTTGCGACCATCAAAGTCGCCTCTTCGACACTGGCGAACCGCTCCGCGTCACTCACGTCGGACGAAGTACGAGAGCTCTACAACCTCATCGAGGTTGAGTCGGATCGACTCACGCGACTCGTGTCGAATCTGCTCGACATCACGAGAATCGAAGCCGGGGTCTTCACCGTGCATCCGAACCCCACGTCCGTACGCGACTTGGTGCGCGAAGCGGTGAACGCGATGAAACCAACCATGGGCGCCCACCGCGTCGACTCCATCGTGCCAGCGTCACTGCCCGCGGTCAACGTGGACTCACTGTTGATCGGCCAGGTGTTGATAAACCTGCTCGACAACGCGATTCGACACTCGCCCGATGACGGCGTCATCACCGTCGAGGCGCGCCGTGAGATGCGACAGGTGATTCTCTCGGTTACCGATCAGGGACCAGGCATTGAGCCGAGTCAGCGTCAAGCCGTCTTCGAACGCTTTGCNNAAGAAATCTGGTACGAGGATGCCCCGAACCACGGCGCGCGATTCGTCTTCACCCTCCCGGTGGCTGACGAGACCGCCCCGCTACGGTAAAGTCTATGGCCAAAGTTCTCGTGATCGATGACGACCCGTCATTGAATCGAGCGTTGCGACTCGGCCTCCAGGCCGTGGGTCACGACGTCACGACCGCCGCGACCGGCGAACACGGTATCTCCCAAACCGCGTTGACGGCACCGGACGTCGTCGTACTGGATATGGGTCTTCCGGATATGGACGGGATCGAAGTGTGCCGGACCATTCGTGGATGGAGCGACGTGCCCATCATCATCCTCTCGGCGGTCGGCGCCGAGAACCGTAAAGTTGCCGCGCTGGACGCTGGCGCGAACGACTACGTCACCAAACCCTTCAGCATGCCCGAACTCGAAGCGAGGATCCGGGTCGTGACGCGCGGTCGTGACGCCGATCGAGAGAGCCTCGCCGAGATGACCCTGACGTGTGGCGCACTCTCGCTCGACCTGGTTCACCACGACGTCTCGCTCGACGACGTCAACGTCGCGCTCACGACCAAGGAGTTCGAGGTACTCGCCTTCTTAGCCCGACACGCCGGCAAGACCTGCACGCATCAGATGATCCTGAGTGCCGTCTGGGGTAGCGGCTACGGTGCCGAAGCGCAGTACGTCCACGCCTACGTACACCGTTTGCGCCAGAAACTGAACGACGAGTCGGCCGAACTCATCACCACGGTCCCGGGCGTCGGTTATTCCCTCAACTGCGCCAATTGAGTCGAAATCCTCAGCGCAGTGTTATGAGGTGAATATCTTGGATGCCGGCCGTGTCGCGAAGTCGATCGATGACGTCCGACGGCGTGGGAATCTGGGTCGAGAGGACCATCAACGCGGTCTTCGTGCGCTGGTCGGGACCGACGGCCATAGAGCTGATCGAAACGCCCGCCTCACCGAGCGCCACGCCCACCATGCCGATCATGCCCGGTCGGTCGTCGTTGTGCACCACGAGCATCGAGGCCGCGGGAGGGATCTCGACGCTGTGACCGTCAACGCCGACAATGCGCGTTTCGAGTCGCGTGCCGATGGTGACCAACGTGCCCGACACCATGTGGTCTCCGGACCGGACCGAGATCTGGTTCACGTACTCCGGTGACTCGACGGTCGATATCTCGCTATACGTGAGGTTGTGGTCTACGGCCAATTGCGGCGCGTTGACGAAGGAGACCCCGTCGTGGCCGGTCGCCGTGAGAAGACCTTTGAGCGCACAGAGCGTGAGGATCTTGGTCCCCGAGCCGGCGAGCTCACCCAAGTAAGTGACTTCCAAGTCAGCGGGCTTCCCGTCCAGCAGTCCGCCGATGAAACGACCGAGAACTTCAGCCAAACCCATGAAGGGACGAACGGCGTTGGACACTTCACCGGCCGCGACGTTGACCGCGTAAGGAACGAAATCTCCGGCGAGTGCCAATTGCACCTGCTCAGCGATTGTTATCCCGGCCTTGTCCTGCGCTTCGAAGGTCGAGGCGCCGAGGTGTGGGACCACGACGACCGACGGCAGTTCGAACAGCGGTGACTCCGTGGTCGGCTCCTTTTCGAACACGTCGAGGGCCGCACCCTGCACGTGTCCGTTGCGGATGGCGTCGGCCAGATCGGCTTCGTTGACGATGCCACCTCGCGCGACGTTGATGATGCGCACCCCCGGCTTGGTCTTCGCCAACGCCGCGGCGTCAAGGAGGTTCGTCGTCTCTTTCGTCTTGGGAAGGTGAATCGTGATGAAGTCGCTTTCGGCGAGAAGCGTGTCGAGGTCGACCAACTCGACGCCCATGTGACGCGCCCGATCCTCAGAGATGAACGGGTCGAAAGCAATCAGTCGCATGCCGAAGGCCGACGCACGCTGAGCGACGAGTGCACCAATCTTGCCGAGGCCCACCACACCGAGTGTCTTGCCGTAGAGTTCAACGCCCTCCCACTTACTGCGCTCCCATTTGCCGGCCTTCAGGGCCGAGTGAGCTTGGGGAATGTTTCGAGCCTGCGCCAACAAGAGCGCCATGGTCTGTTCGGCGGCGGAGAGGATGTTCGAGACCGGTGCGTTGACGACCATGACCCCGAGCTCGGTCGCTTTGGCGACGTCGACATTGTCCAGCCCGATGCCGGCTCGTCCGACGACGATGAGATCCTTCGCCGCTTCGAGGGTCGGGCCGTCAACCTTGGTCGCCGAGCGAATAATCAATGCGTGGGCACCCGCCAAAGCCTCGATCAATTCAGACGGTGAGAGTCCCAAACGAATGTCCACCTCGTGCCCGGCGTCGCGCAACTCTTGAAGACCGGAGTCGGCAATCTCTTCGGTTACCAATACACGAGCCACAAGGTCACCTTTCGTTGAGTCCTCTCAGACTATGGGAATTCGAGGGAGCGTCAGCCCGCGTCGACAAAATTGGCGAATCGCACCAGTCCCTCGGCGAGGTCGGCGTCGCCTAACGCCGAACTCAGTCGAAAGTAGCCCGGCGTGCCAAAGGCTTCGCCCGGGACGACCGCTATCTTGATCGATTCGAGGAGAATCTCGGCGAGTTCCGTGGAGGAGTGCGCCACTCGCCCCCCGAAGGTGCGACCCAACAGCCCCGACACGTTCGGGTAGCAGTAGAACGCGCCCTCGGGCTCGGCGCAACTGACGCCGTCGATCGCGTTGAGCATCGAGGTCATCACCTTGCGGCGGCGATCGAAGGCGGTTCGCATCTCGTAGACCGCACCCAGGTCGCCGTTCAGCGCCGCGACCGCCGCGCGTTGGGAGATGTTCGAGATGTTCGAAGTCGTCTGACTCTGGTAATTGACAGCGGCGGCCATGACGTCGGGCGCACTGATCATCCACCCAACGCGCCAACCCGTCATCGCGTAGGTCTTCGCGACGCCGTTCACCACAATCCAGCGATCCCCCAGCTCCGGGGCCACGACCGGCATCGACACGAATTCGGCGTCGCCGTACACCAGGTGTTCATAGATCTCGTCACAGAGGACCCAGATGTCGTGTTCGGCCGCCCAACGACCGATCGCCGCGACGTCATCGGGGCGAACGACCGCGCCCGAAGGGTTCGACGGCGACGTGAAGACCAGCATGGTCGTTGTGGGTGTTCTGGCCCGTTCGAGTTCGTCAACGGTGACGCGAAAACCGTTCGCTTCAGATGTCATGACCGGCACCGGCTTTCCTCCGACGAGGTAGACGGCCTCGGGGTACGTCGTCCAGTACGGCGCGGGAATCAGTACCTCGTCACCGGGGTCGAGCTTGGTCATCATGGCAGTAATGATCGCGTGCTTGCCACCATTGGTAACCAGGACCTGACCTGGCGTGGTGCGAAGGCCCGAATCACGCATGGATTTAGCCACGATCGCCTCGCGCAGCTCCAACAGACCGGCCGTCGGCGTGTACTTGTAGTTCACCGGGTCATAGCAAGCCTTGGCGGCCGCTTCCACTATGTGAACAGGGGTCGCGAAGTCCGGTTCGCCCGCGCCGTAGCCAATGACCGGCTCGCCGGCGGCCTTTAGGGCCTTGGCTTTGGCGTCCACGGCCAGGGTTGCGCTGGGGGCCAAGCCGCCTAAAAGGTGACTCACTCTCGATGTCATCGGAGGCTCCGTTCAATATCCGTAAGAATAAGTCTATGAGTTCCCCCGACACATTAAAGATTCCCGCCGACTTGCTCCCCCGTGACGGACGATTCGGATCCGGCCCGTCGAAGGTACGTGCCGAACAGTTGAGCGCGCTCGTCGCTGACGGTTCGACGTACATGGGCACGTCGCATCGCCAATCGACCGTCCGCAACAAAGTCGCCGAGGTTCGAGACGGTCTGCACAATCTCTTCTCGCTGCCCGACGGTTATGAAGTCCTTCTCGGCAACGGCGGCACCACCGCATTCTGGGATGCCGCCACGTTCCATCTGATTGCCGATCAGTCCCAGCACCTCAGCTTCGGCGAGTTCTCCTCGAAGTTTGCGACCTGCGTCACTGAAGCACCGCATCTGAAGAATCCGCACATCATCAAGAGTGACGTGGGCTCACACCCGGTTGCCGTGGCCGACGACAGTGTCGACACCTACGCGCTGACTCATAATGAGACGTCGACTGGCGTGATGATGTCCATTGAGCGCCCCGTGGGCGCGAAAGGTCTCGTCGTCGTCGACGCGACGTCCGGCGCGGGCGGCTTGATGGTCGACGCGTCGCAGTTCGACTGTTATTACTTCGCGCCCCAGAAGTCGTTCTCCTCTGACGGAGGACTCTGGCTCGCCGTATGTTCGCCCGCCGCCCTCGAACGCATCGAGTCACTCGCCGCGTCGGGACGTTGGACTCCCGCCTCGCTCGACCTTAAGATCGCGCTCGACAACTCGCGACTCAATCAGACCTACAACACACCGGCCCTCGCCACGATCCACATGCTCGCCTCCCAGATCAAGTGGATAAATGACAACGGAGGACTGAGTTTCTCCGCGGGTCGTTCGAGGACGTCAGCGGAAATCCTCTACACCTGGGCCGAAGCGTCGCCCTTCGCCCGACCCTTCGTCGAGAATCCGGCATTTCGCAGCAACGTCGTCGGAACGATCGACTTTAATGACGACATCGACGCGACGAACATTGCGAAAATCCTTCGAGCGAACGGGATCGTGGACACTGATCCCTATCGCAAACTTGGTCGAAATCAATTGCGGATCGCAATGTTCCCGAGCGTGGACTCCGAGGACGTCGCTTCGCTCTGCGCGTGCATCAATTACATCGTCGGGAATCTCTAGCGTCACTGAGGTCCCGACGGCGACACTCGGGTGCACCGGTTTTGTAACCCTGATCGAGCGCGGCCGACACCTTCACCGAATCGACGAGTTTCGTCGTGGCGTGGTTGGTGGTTCTGGTTTCGCGTGTGGTGCTGTGAGCCGCGCCGAGAACGTTGGCATCATTTCGGACAATTAGCGGGCGAGATTTTCAGTTATTGAAATGTGGTCACCCCCGTAACGAGTGAACGTGACGTCATTAAGGAATTATGACGAGCCTTCGACGATTATTAAGGATCTATTTATCTCCGTGCCAAAAGAATTGAAGGGTAATGAGACTTCCCTTAGGAGGGGACAATGAGTACTGAACGTACATCGGACCTGACGAAACACGATCGTTGGCACGTATCGTCGAAGAAGGTTCGTCACGGACACCGTGGGACGAAGACGGATTTCCCGTTGCGGAACGAGAACCAGGGGGCGAACGCGACCCGCGCACAGATTGAGACAACAGCATCGGAAGGTCGCGCCGATCTTGTTCCCCTGCGCTTCAACCTTGGAGCCAGAGTCCTCGGAATCTCTCTCGATGACAAACTCGCGCAGGGGAATTCTCCGGAGACCAGCCGTTTACTCGCGACGCGGGCCCGAGTGATCGTCTCGATGGCTGAACGTCAGGCGTTGGCACGGAACTGGCTGGACGTTATCGTGTGCGCACGTGCACCGTTTGCGCCTTTGAGCCCGAAGGTTCCGATCGTTCGCGACCGAGTGATCGAGGCACAGTATCAAATTGAATCTCTGGCCGACGCCCTGATGGCTCCGCTGCCCACCGCACGTGGCGTGGCGATGGCGAGGTCACTTTTGAGCGACGGCGCGGGCCCGATCTATAACCGCGCGTGTCCAATTGATCTCGGTTCAGCGATCGCTGAAGTTATCGCCCGGTTGGATCCATTGAACGCATAACGAGTGTTGTCAGGCTTGGACACTCGCTGACGGGACCGACGATTGATTTCGGTTGCGACAGCCGACTACGTGAGTTCGACGGCTCTAGCCAATCCATGTGGTTGGGTTCAGCTGGGGATCATTGGACACCGACGGAGTAGGTGACGTTGCTGCCTCTGTGACATCACGTCGCGCTCGGACGATTTCGCTCTTCGATGCTTTCGGCCAATCGATTGAAGTGCCACAAGATGTCATTGAGGTCATTCTGGTCATTTACCGAATCTTGTGAACCCTCCACGATCATCTCACCTTGTCGTAGCAGGACTTCACGCTGAGACGCAGTTGTCGTGGCGTCGACCACGGCGTTGAGTGAGTCGAGCATACGGATGATGACCGCCGGCATACCGCGAGCTGCTTGCCGTATCTTGTCGAATGCACGGTTGACCATTTTTGGGTAGGACCAGTCTGCGCCGATGAGGCGGATGCGACCTTCGTCGTCTCGGTACACTCGTTCGGAGAAGTCCCGCCCCGAAATTCGACTCAGGCCCGAGGAGATCCAATCGAGGCACGTCAAGGCCGTGAAAGTGTCGTTCACGGCCGGCGAGAGCGCTCGAATTGCGATTTCCACTAGTTGGTCGATTGCGAACACGGGATCCTGCATGAGCGTGCGGTGGGGTCCGGTCACGTGCGCCTTGGCTAGCGCCTTTTCAACTTGCTGGGCCGCGCCTTGGGGATAAACCTTGGCCACCGGTCGACCGGCGACGATGAAATGGCCCGGTCGGTAGTCGAGGCGAATGACGGCGTCGACCAATTTGGCAATCTTGGCGAGTTGCGCGTACCCGACGAATTGGAGATATCCACTCCTGGACGCGAGAACGACGCCACCGCGATTTTCAATGGTCGCCAACAGCTCCGCCGGCTGTTCGTTCAGGACAAGTCTTGGATTCGCGCTCGAGCTAACTGAGATCTCCCGATTCACTGCCGGAAACTCGGTGTCGATTGCCGAATCGAGGTCTCGAGCAATTCCCGCGATGACCGCAGGAAGTTGGATGGATGAGGCGATGTGATTGATGAAATATATGAGTACCGCCAAATCCACGAGCAGCAGGACTTCTGCGACGGCGATGCTCACGTGGGGCACAAAATTACCGTGGGGGTAGACGGTAATCGAACCGAGCGCCAGCACCGAGAAGACAAAGGTGGCAACGAAGACTCCCAGGGTGACTTGATTGCCAACGTCACGAACGAAATTTCGCATCATTCGAGGACCGAACTGCTGAGAGGCCAGGGTGAGTGCGAGGATCGTTATGGAGAAGACGACACCGACCACCGTGATGATCGCCGCAGCGATGGCAATGAGCACTTCCCTGCCCGGTTCTGAATTTCCGCTGCGAATCCACGTCGGAAGTTGAATGTGATGGAAGTGCGCGGCGACGTCAATATTGAAAGTAATTAAGAAGATCACAATCCCGACGACGATGAGTATCGACGGTACGAACCACAGGGTGGTTCGTAGTGCCTCCCATCGCCAATTTGGAAGCCTCTTACTTTGGCCTTTCATCGACGCTCAATCCACAGAGACTTTGACGATGACTGCGTCACGCTGTTTGGATTCCCGCCGAACTTGAAGTTGCCTGCCGCCTGACGGTTGGAACAGTGGCCGTTAGCGGCGGCTCTAATTGAAGAAGAGCGGCAACGACCATGCGGACGTCCGAGAATGCTGATCATTGACATGCTCCCTGCCGCCGACCAGTCTTCCCGGCACACCTTTAAGACGTGGACTGATATTAGCCCACGGTGTGTCAAGACTCGTCCCAGAGGAACCAATCAACGCCCCGTTTCAACGAGGCGACAAACCCGTCCGATTCGCCGATTGTTGCGATCGCGAATAACTCGGAGATTCAGAATTTACTTTTTCAAAATACCCAGAGGGCTCGAGTTTTGTCAGTTTTCAGAAAACCACGATTTGCCCTTATTCACACGAGTGCCGATTCACGGATATTCTCTCCATTAGTAATTCTTGGCTCAGTCGAAACCAACCACGAGTTGCCAAGATGGGGAATGTTGACTTCAGGAGCTTCTCGTCACTTTGTGCATGCTTCGACCACATCTTTGGAAGTCTCCATCTGCGGATTGCGCACTTTTCGCGATAGGAGTGCGGGTTCACGTCGGCCCTTTTAACCCAACGAAAACCGCGTGCGACTGCCATCGCCGCTCACTGACAGAATTGTCGCGTGAGTCTCTTTGACGTGGAGAAGCTACTAGGGGAACTGGAAGGAGTACGCCGGACGGAGCGACACGGACACTTCCCCGAGTGGCGTTACCACGGAAGATTAGTTGCCCGTCAATTAGATAGTGGTCACTTGGTGATTCGCATTGACTTTGACTTTCGTCGATCACTGATGCAATCGGACGCCGCTACTTTCAGTGTGCCCAATCGATATGTGAAGCACATGATGGTCGTCGCCGATTTGGTGCTGGGTGACGGGGACGCAATCGCGGACGCCCTTGAAAATGCTTGGCAACTTCAGCGAAGTGCAAATTAGAGCGACGAGTCGGAATTTGACCTCCAGGCCTGAATCCGCCAGTCGGATTGTGTAGGTCGGCCCTCCGACACCAGGATGGGCCGCAATAGCGCTCATGGTGTTGCCCTTAGCGGACCACGCAAACGAGCAGAATGACTATATGTGGAATCACGCTCCGAATGATTACTTGTGTCCGTTCTGTCAAAACATTGCGAGTGGTGAAGGAAGTTTTCCTGTTGAGATTCTGCATCGGTACGATGACGTCGTTGTAAAGATGAATCCAAGATGGAGAAGAGACAATCCTGGTGCCGCACTCGTAATACCAATCGAGCGGGGCCTCCGACACCAACGATCTGCGAACCTCTCAATGCATTGCAAATGTGGGGTTTCAATTGTGGTCATTGCGTCGACCGTCTGAACCCGCAGGTGCTGTGATACACACCCGGGTGAAAGCATTAGGTGACTGCTTTTGACTTCTCGGCGGAAGTGACGCGCCTAGTCACTCTTCATAATCAGACAGAACGGGTGACCTACAGGGTCCAGGAACACTCTGAAAGTCTCGCCGGGTTGGTAATCGGCTTTTCGAGCACCGATGTTAAGGACGTGACGTTCTCCCTCGTCGAGATCNNACTCTCTGAAAACTCAAAGCCGGAAGGGAATCATGCACCAAGTCGATGTCTGTCAAATCTTCCGGGGCGCAACCGGGCCTAGTCTCTACCGCAATGCCAGTTAGGGCCGAGTAAAACTTTGCGAGTTCGAAGGGTTCGGGACAGTCAAGCAGGACAAGGTGCAGTCGTGGAAAGTTCATACCGACACGTTATGTCGCACTTCGATTTGCGTAGCAACCACCGAGTCTCCACTCGGAGAATGTGCAAGGCGGCCCGCCGACACTTGGTTAGTCAATAGACCGATACCTTTGACGCCTAAATTCGCTGGCTCAACATCCATTGTTGTCCAAACGGGTCACGCAAACGGCCGCCGCGTTCTCCGTAGAAGTGGTCTTCCAATGGGAAGATAATTTGAGCGCCGGCGCTAACCGCGCGGTCCCAGGCTTCGTCAACGTTTTCCCAGTAGGTGGCCATGATTGCGGTGACCAAGTCCCCGCGTGACACAGGCGACTCTGCCCCGAGCTCAACGCCTTCAGTGATCATGACAACTGAATCACCAATACTCACTTCGGCGTGAATCACTTCGCCTTGAGGTCCGATGACTCGCTCTCCGAACTCCTTCGCTTCAAAGGCGGCAAACATAGAACTCGATGGCGTCTGCTCCATTGCCCACGATGAGCCTCGGTGTCACAGTGTGCAAATGCTCCGGTATTGGTTCAATCTTCGCCATACGGATTCTCCTATGAAAAGTCACGACCAATTGGAATGTACATGGAATGAGATCGCTCCAATATTGACCGAAGCCAACCGTCGAAAGCCTCGACTTCTCCGAAGACCTTTTCGAACCTTAAGCATTCATCTGCGGAGTCGTTCCGGACATCGATGCTGATGGATGGGCCAGCGGCATCCGAATTGAATTTACCCGCACCGAGAGGAGCGTCTAGAAGTTGGAGGCGTGTCGGGCACTACGAGATTCAAGATTCGCCTAGCCAACCAGCCTCCAATGTCTGGTTGCAAACTTGTCGCGTCGGGCCACGGTCTTGAACCCACACGGTTTAATCGAGTCGCCAATGCGAGGTTGCATTTCCGTTAAGCCGGGCCTTCGACCCTAAAAAATAGATTCTGGCTTACGGTCGATCACTCGCTGACGTTCAACCCTTCATCTCTTCATGGCACGAGTCATGTTTGGAAGTCCGGCGACCACCGAAATGTCCTTTTACTCGTCACGCGTCTCCGTTGGTGGCCGCTCTTGCGCCTACTTTGTCCCGTCCCACCAAACTGTCCAACCTTGCTTAGTTGGATGTGCAACCCACCCCGGGGGCGCGGAAACCGGTATTGAAGTTTGATTCGTTGCCTCACGATGTGATACCAGGGCAACGATTAGCGAAACTACTCCCACAACAATCAGAACAATGCCAATGTAATAAATCGTCTCCGAGACAGCGCAAATCGACTGTTGACCCGGCAATTCCTGACCGCTGCTGCAGATTCCGTGATTTGAGGACTTCCAGCCTGCAAGGAGGACTCCCACGAACGCAATCAGGACACTCGGCACTACTAACGTGCTTTTCTTCCTGGTCATCTCGTTATCATACTGTCCGCTTCGGGCGTTCGTGATTTAGCCGAGTAACTCTCCTGTTTCCCAAGAAGACCAAACATGGTCAGCAATTCCGGCGGCTGTCGAACATGTGCGCCGAGAGCGAGGCTCTCTTTCTGAAGTCAGTCGGTGTCTAGCTGGACAATCGCCAGTGCCATTAGGTTGCACATCTGTCACGTCGGCCCTCCGACAACACTGGTGGATCGAGGCACCGAGCAAAACCGCAACTACCCTTTGACCCATGGTGCGGCAGAAGAAGGTAAAGGCGGCGCGGCGTGCAGCAAACAGGTCGCAAAGCGAACTCCAATCAAAGTTGCGCGAGCAATACGCACTCCTCAAAGTACAAGCGGACGCATACGACAGAGGCGACCACATCATTGCGCTTTCAGGCGCAACGACCCTACGTGTGCTCTTGCATAACACGAACGCTTCGCATGCACTGCTCGAACAATTGGGTTTACTTTCAACGTTGCGCTACCTGGATACCGCTCAGCACATCGTGCCGGGCAATCTCTTGCCCAATCCAGGATTGGTGCACATGAAAATCGAGCAGGGCATCGGAGCCACTTTTGAGGCACCAATTGACAATCTTTCTCCACCGAGAGCAAATCAGTCACCACTGCCATTCCAACCATGGTGGAATACACCAATTGTAAAAGGTCCTACGGGAGCCACTTGGTCACGGAAGGACCTCGTTCTGTATCAAACCAACAAGGAGGGCGGCGCTCACCTTGACCCGCAAATGTCCGACGCTGAACTGAGAGACATAGAACAAGAGTCCTTTGGTTTTCGTTTCACGGACCAGAACGGCACGACCAGATTCCTGAACGGTCCGCTTTTACCATCCATCCGCCAAATGATGTCAGAAGTTATCTCGACTCTCGAACCCATCATCAATACGCTTCCGTAATGAAGAGAATGTTGGACGCTTCCCAAGCCATTCATCGCAAGAGAGTTACTCCGATTCCGAGGCGCTATTTCTAGACCAGACGCCAGTGCTTGGTAGCAGACGTGTTGCGTCGGGCCTCCCTTGGTCTTGTAAGTGTTGTCGTCGGCATCAATTGGTTCACCTGATTGTTCCGTTGGGAGCCAGGCGGTCCAACCCGACGTGCCTCCGAATACTCACAAGAAACCATGTGCCTACGACGACTCCAACGACAATCTCAAACGCCCACACGAATCCGCTACGACCGACATTGCGACCTGCCACTGTCACCGCAATGGGCTCCAGGCACAGCGCACCGGTCACGAGTGCTGCGGCAAGCCACGACCGACGAGCGTGCCAGCGGTACCCGAGCCACCCGAACAATGGTCCACAGACGAGACCACCGATCTCGTTCAATTGGTTAGTGCCCAAGAGGCCCCGAAGGCTCACTAGTGAGAAGTGCACACCCTCCATCGGACTTAAGGTCATGGCGAAGTATCCCGCGAGGGCGGACAGCGTGACGACTAAGCCGGCTACCGCCGCACGGCGCGGACGTCCTTGCGTCGCGCCGACCAAGAAAGGAAGTATCAGCCAAGGCGCAGAAAGCAGACTCACCGATATCGACCACCATCCCATCGCATTGGCGGCGTGAATAGTTCCGAGATACTGATCCCCGGCACCGAACACCAGTCCCCCGATGACAATTGCGAGAAACGCCATACGAAATACTAACTTCGTGGTTCAAGCCTGCCCATGGACCGCGGCAGATCTGTTGAATCGGGTCACGGACTCAACCGTTCGCCCACGGCGTCACTCGCCAGTCGGAGAATGTGCACGTCGGCCCCCCGATCTCCATCAGGTCCCAGTGAAGTAAAGCCGCGATACGTTCCCTCCGGAGAGATCCCCGCACGAGCACTCGACCTTCACTGTCGAGCACGCACACGTCGTGGTGGGCCTCTGCCCAGTCCACTCCAACAAATATCATTGCTGCCTCCTCGTGTCGTATCCAATGAGCCCCGAGGCGGCGGTGGCGACCTAATGGATCAGTGCTCGAAGCGCGACACCCCTTCAGCCATACCCGTCAACGTCACCAACCGACCGGGGCACGCTCTTGCACTAGAGCTGAACGCTCGGGTTGCAAATAATGCTCCCGGCCATTGGCTCGGAGACAGCATCACTCCTAAAAGTGAAACTGTCCAGTCCCATTAGGTTGCAGTCCGGTCGCGTCGGGCCCCTGATGCCAAGGTATTGGGATGTCAAGATTCTTTCGCGTCGATGACGTACCACGGGATCACTGTTCCAGTTACTGATTGGCGGTCGCTACGGCGCGTCGCCTCGGCTCAGCGTGCGCGCGAGGATACCCAAAGTGGCCCGCAACGACGCTTCCGGAATCACCGGAAAGTTAATCCGAGTTCGGTGCGCTTCGTGGACGTTTGACCAGTCGTAGTAGGAGGTCACCAGTGTCCCGGATTCGACAGGCTCGAGCACGTACCCGTAGACGTAGCCCATGGGTGGATCGATCAAGGGGTGCTCGATCGTCCAGGCGATCTCTAGATCCCTTACGAACGTCGTGATCCGGATGGACACCGTGTACTGACCGAGGGGAATGTCGTTGAGCGCTTCACGATCCATGTGAACGAGAAAGGTATCTCCAGCCTGGGTCACTGGAGGACCCTCGGAGCTCATCAGCATGCCGGAAGCGTCGATCTGGACGTGCCCGTCTGGATCGCACAAGAGCGAAAAGATCACGCTCGTTGAGACAGGGATTGTTCGCTGCACTTCAATTCGTTGCTCACTCATCGACACATCCTGTCACTTCGTTTCCATTCGACGCTTCTGGCGCTTCTTCAACCACCCAGTCGCCACAG
The DNA here is from genome assembly GCA_003155915.1 of Acidimicrobiaceae bacterium. GTDB lineage: Bacteria > Actinomycetota > Acidimicrobiia > Acidimicrobiales > RAAP-2 > RAAP-2. The sequence continues at coordinate 147,404 of PMFA01000024.1, forward strand.
GAAGGTGAAATGTGCTTTGTTTGAGCCAACGACGTTCTCGCCACTGTGCTCGAGAACAGGGAGTTTCACCGATGCATCCGACGGCCGGAACTACTTCTAGCGTTGATCATTTCGTCCGGACCTAAAACACCGTCTGTCTGACTACAATTCGCCCACGGCAGCTTGATCCATAGGTTTGTACCGGACGAACAAAGGAAAACATGAACTGGTTCAATGAGCCATCGCGATGGAGCGAAGACGAGGGAAGCATCGTGGCGTTCGCCGACGCGCAGACAGATTTTTGGCGACTGACGGACTACGGGTTCATCCGCGACAATGCGCACATCTATGGCGAGTCAATAGCGACGGACTTCGACCTCTCGGTGCGTGTGAAGGCCGAATATGCGCAGCAATACGACCAGGCGGGCGCGGCGGTGCGAGTAGACGAGAGTCACTGGATCAAGACCGGTGTGGAGATGTTCGAAGGTACGTTGCGCTTCAGTGCCGTGGTGACGATCGACCATTCGAACTGGGTCGTTGCCGATTTGCCACAGAGTTTCAACTATCTGAACTTGAAACTCGCGCGCAGGCGTAACGCGATCCATATCAGCTATTCCGTTGATGAGGAAGAGTTGAAGTTTGTCTCGGTCGCGTATCTCGAACCTGACGTATCGGCATTCGTGGGAGTCATGTGCGCCGCGCCTCAAGGACAAGGATTCGAATCACGTTTTTCGGATCTTCACCTTGCGCGTTGCTAATCGTCTGCGGATCATCGAAGACACGCTCTACGGTTTTCGGATGAGGACCGTGTCAGTAACTCGAGGATGCCCGCGGAGTCGTGGAGGCCCCGTTGGAATTGCCTTTAGCGTCTGCGTTTGATGCTGTTCGGAAACCCCTCCGCCAATCCAATTGAATAGAGATTGACTCAGACACATCAAAACTTCAGGATGGACACGTTGGCGGTAGGTTCACGAGACTGCTCGGCGGAATATGGCCTTCGACCTTCCGCCGAATGTTCCGATGAACGCAGGCGACACTCACGTCAATGATCGACTCCGTGGAACGCAATCCTCGTGGTGCTGCCCCGAAGTGACACGTCTTCGGCGAACTGCAGTTTTTCAATGTCGTAGTAGGGGTGTTTAGCCCTCTCACCCCCGACTTTCTCGAGCGCTTGGGTGAAGCCATCTTCCGCCGTTGTCGGCAAATCAAACTCCATGACGTAGATCGGCGCTTCATCGTCGGGAAGGGCCAGGAGAACGTTGTCGGAAATGGCGACGTGACACGACGAAATTCCCGTGCTTCGTACATCAAAGAAATATTTGTGGAGGCTGCCCATCATCGAGAATTTCATTTTGGGATTGACGTACCGTGCCGGCCTAGCGAGGAGTGTGGACACCAAGAGTCGTTGCGCGAAGCTCTTCCGTGGAACGGCTTTCCATTCGGATTCCACGGTTACCCCGAAGACGCCGTCAGTGGCATTTATTCCAGTGAATGTCGATTTCATAGTGGAGTAGTTCCACGTGACCTTGAATCGTGACATTCATCTCTCGGCTGTTCTTCCATTTTCACGTGATCGGTGACGTGAGACTGACGAACACTTAGTCCGTGTCTCCCCCGGAGACCTCTGAAACCTTTTGCTTGCCAGCCGAGACGAAGGGCATCATCGCGCGAAGCTTCTTGCCGATGTCCTCGATGGGGTGCTTCTTGCCAGCGTCGCGAAGTTCGCGGTAGCGCGGACGCCCTATCTCGTTCTCCAAGATCCACTCGGCGGCGAAGGTTCCGTCTTGGATCTCGGTGAGGATCTGCTTCATCTCCTTCTTCACCGATTCGTTGATGACGCGTGGGCCCCGGGTCAAGTCACCGTACTCCGCGGTGTCCGAAACGCTGAAGCGCATGCCGGTGATGCCCTCTTCGTACATCAAGTCGACGATCAGCTTCAGTTCGTGCAGGCACTCGAAGTAGGCACTCTCGGGCTGGTAGCCCGCTTCGACGAGTGTCTCGTATCCGGCGCGCACCAGCGCCGACACGCCACCACACAGTACGGCCTGCTCGCCAAAGAGGTCGGTCTCGGTCTCTTCGGTAAAGGTCGTCTCGAGCACCCCGGCGCGCGTGGCGCCGATGCCGTGCGCGTACGCGAGGGCGATGTCATGGGCGTGACCGGTCGCGTCTTGTTGCACGGCGACCAGCGCCGGCACGCCGCCACCCTCCAAATAGGTGCGACGCACGAGGTGCCCGGGACCCTTCGGCGCGACCATCGCCACGTCGACGTCGGCCGGCGGCTTGATCAGATCGAAGCGAATGTTGAAGCCGTGGGCGAAGAGCAGGCACTTGCCGGTCGTGAGATAGGGCGCGATCTCGGCGTCGTAGGTGCGCTTTTGTTCGGTGTCGGGCACGAGCACCATGATGACGTCGGCCTCGGCGCAGGCGTCGGCGATGGAGAGCACGCGAAGTCCCGAGGCCTCGGCCTTGGCGATCGACGAGGAGTCGGTGCGCAGCCCGACGCGCACGTCGTAACCGCTGTCGTGCAGGTTGAGCGCGTGGGCGTGGCCCTGGGATCCGTAGCCGAGAATCGCGATCTTCTTGGACTTCAAGAGCTCGGGCTTGGCGTCGGCTTCGTAGTACATCGTGGTCATGGGGAGTCCTTCATTCAGTTGATAGTTGAGTCTTCGGTCAGCCAAGTCTAGGGAGTGCCACGCGACCGGTCCGATGGAGCTCGACCTCGGCGAAGTCCTCGAGGGCCCGTTCGAGTTCGTCGCACGCGCCCGGGGTCCCCGCCAGCATCACCGTCACCGACGTCGAACTGACGTCGACGATCGACGCGCCGGCTTTGGTGATCGTGTCGAGCATGGCCGAACGATGCCCGTCGTCCAAGGGCAACGTCGCGAGCAGCAGTTCGCGCTCCACGGCGTCGCGTGGCGAGAGGTCGCTGATCGCCACGACGTTGACCAGTTTGTCCAACTGGCCGACGATCTGTTCGAGGGGCGCCGATTCGGCGTCGACGACGATCGTGACGCGAGAGAACCTGGCGTGACTCTCGGCCGGCGCGACCGCCAGTGAGTAGATGTTGAAGCCGCGACGAGCGAACAGCCCGGCGATTCGCGCCAGCACCCCGGCCTTGTTCTCGACGAGCACGGAGAGGATGTGATGACGCACGGGCGTGCGCGACACCTCGCCTAAGTACGGTTCGGGAGGACTCATTGACGAGCCCCCCGCTGGAGCGGGTGCACGATGATGTCGTCGTTACTCGCGCCGGCCGCGACCATCGGGAAGACCTTCTCGCTGGCGTCGGTACGAAAGTCGATGACGACCGGCACGTCGTTGATTGTGTTGGCCTCGTCGATCACCTCGTGCATCTCTTTGAGCGTGCGCGCGCGGAGCCCGACACAGCCCATTGCCTCGGCCCACTTCACGTAGTCCGGGAGGTCGGCGCTCAGGTAGACCTCGGAGTAACGCTCCTCGTAGAACATCTCTTGCCACTGGCGCACCATCCCCAGGTAGGCGTTGTTGAGGATCGCGACTTTGATGGGGATACCTTCGGAACGCGCCGTCGTCAACTCCTGGGCGGTCATCTGGAAACAGCCGTCACCGTCGATGCACCACACCGTGCGATCCGGTCGTCCGACCTTCGCGCCGATCGCGGCGGGGACGCCGAATCCCATCGTCCCCGCTCCCCCGGAGTTGATCCAGGTGCCGGGCTCTTCGAACTTCCAGTGCTGCGAGGCCCACATCTGGTGCTGTCCGACGCCGGCCGCGACGATGGTACCCGGCGCGGCCTTGGCGGCGATGGCCTCGATGACGTGCTGCGGACGTAGCGGACCTTCAGCCGTCGGTTCGTCGTAGACCAGCGGGTACTGATCGCGCCAGTCATTGATCGTCTTCCACCACACGTCGAGGTTGCGCGGCGTCGCCCGAGCGGCGTCGAAGGCCGTCAGCACCGCCGCGACGTTGCTCTGGATCGCGACGTCGGCTTGGCGGACCTTGTTGAACTCGGCCCGGTCGATGTCGACGTGAATGACCTTGGCCCCGGCGGCGAAGGTGGGGACCTTCCCGGTCACGCGGTCATCGAAGCGCGCGCCGAGCGAGATCAAAAGGTCACTCTTCTGGATGGCGGTGACCGCGGTGTACATGCCGTGCATCCCCGGCATGCCGAGGTGCTGTTCGTGCGAGTCCGGGAACGCCCCGCGAGCCATCAACGTCGTCACGACCGGCATGCCCGTGCGCTCGGCGAAGGCCAGCAACTCCTGGGCGGCGCGCGACTTCAGCGTGCCGCCACCGACGTAGAGAACCGGCCGCTCTGATTCCGTGATCAGGGCCACCGCGCGGTCGACGGCCTCTTGATCGAGTTCAACCTCGGGGCGATAGCCCGGCAGATCGTACTCTTCGACGCTCGCCGGGTACCACCAGTCCATCATCGACTGGGTGACGTCCTTGGGCACGTCGATCAAGACCGGTCCCGGTCGCCCGGTCGTCGCCAGGTGGAAGGCCGCGGCGACGGCGCGCGGGATCTCCTGGGCCGATTGGACGAGGAAGTTGTGCTTGGTGATCCCCATGGTGATGCCGGTGATGTCGCACTCCTGGAAGGCGTCGGTGCCGATGGACGCGGTCGCGACCTGGCCGGTGATCACGACGAGGGGTGTCGAGTCCATGTGGGCATTGCCGATCGGCGTGACAATGTTGGTCGCGCCGGGGCCACTCGTGACCATGGCGACGCCCGGTCGCCCGGTCGCCAGGGCGTAGCCCTCGGCCATGTGACCGGCGCCCTGCTCGTGGCGCACGAGGATGTGGCGGATCGAGGAGTCGAGGAGTGGGTCGTAGACCGGGAGAATGGCGCCGCCGGGCAGCCCGAAGATCGTGTCGACGCCCTCTTGTTCGAGGCTCCTAATCAGTGCCTGCGCTCCTGTGAGTTGCACAATGTTCCTTTGTTCTTAGATAAGCAAAAAGGCCTCCCTTTTTTGGGAGGCCTCCGGAGTACGTGTGAGCGTGACTACCGGCGCCGAGCGCCTACTACCACCACGAGAATGTCGTTACGGGTCGTCACGTATTTATCTAAGCACATGGGACACGCCAGCACAAGACGATTGCCCCGTGAGAACGGCTCCATTCCCCGGGCCCCGGGGCGATACGAGCGAATTTCTCGCGTACGACGAGCTACGAGCGCGCGTAGACGCTGACCGTCTCACCGCTCGCGAGCAGTTCGACCCACGTCTGACCCGGACGGAGCGCGATGACCTGGCCCGACGCCGAGCGGTACGCCGTCTTCAGGTGGATGTTGCGTCGGAACCACTCACCCTTCTGCAGACGCCCGTCCGAGAAGATCTCGACCGGGCCCGAACCGACCATCTGGGCGTACGATCCCTCGACCCCGACGCCGCCGTAGTACTTCACGCTCATCACGATCACGTTGGTCGGCGCCACGCGCACGCCGGTCGCCGTGACGTCCGGCGCGCCGAAGATCGAACGCAGCCAGTCGTGCGTCGTGGCGTCCCACTGGTACGACGTCGCGAAACCCGAACCGAAGTTGACCGTGAACGAACCCACCGGCGCACCGACGGGTGGCGCTTTCTGGGCCACGTAGGTGAAGAGCGCCGGCGGGGTGTGGACCTTGCCGCCTTCTTTCATCAGCAGCACCGCGTTGGCGAACAAGTTATGGGGCGGTGGGCGCGTGGGGTCGCGAAACATCGCGGCACCGGCGTTCGATTGATCGATGAGTTTGACCGGCGCGGTCTCGATGCTGCTAATGGCGTACTGGGCACCACCGGAAAAGGCGAAGATCCCGCCTATGGGAAAGACGATCTCGCGATCGGTACGGCGAACCGATCGCACCGGACCGACCTTAGTCGGCAGGTTCGAATTGAAGATGGCGGCCAGCCGGGTGATCCCGCCCTCGACGATCTCCTCGTACACCACGTCGGCTTCGTTGATGCCGTACTGCGGATGGGCCTGGGGCGTGTTGTCCATCTTGATGGTGAGCGCCGAACGACGTTTGGTGACGGCTGTCGGATCGGGTAGTCCCGTCAACGCGGCGATCCGGCGATGCACAACAGTCGTCGTCGTGGTCGGCGACGTGGACGTCGTGGTCGTCGTGTCCGCTGCGCTCACGCTCGTCGCGGCGCCGCTCATCATCAGCACCGCCACGACGACGAGAGGAATGCGACGCATGAGAGAAAACTACTTGCTCGCGGCTCTGGATCGACGGAGAGGGCCTCTCAGCGACGCGCTTGGAGTTCGGCGATCACGTCTTTACCGTTCGCCTGACCCTTGGTGAGTTTCATCACCTGTCCGATGAAGAACTGGGCCAGTTTCTCGTCACCGGCGCTGTAGCGCGACCACTCGTCGGGATTCTCTTCGATCAACTGGGCCACGACCTCGCCCAACGCACCCGAGGCGAGTCGCTCGAATCCCTTGCTCTGGGCGATCAACGCCGGCTCTCCCCCGTTCGCGAGTATCTCCCCGAGCACCGTCTTGGCCTGGGTCGCGGACAGCGCACCGCTCTGCTCCATATTCAACGTCGCCACGTAGGACTCGATGCTCAAGTTCTCCACGTGTTCGAGGTCGCTCGCGATCTCATTGGCGGCGCGAGCGAGGGCGAGATCGGGCGCTACGGCGGCGTCGAGAGCCGCGATGACGTACGGATCGAGACCGAGGTCGATCACCACTTCGAGGGCGTCGAGCAATGCGGGCGCCGGATCTTGGAGTCGTTGCGTGAGAACGGCGCGCCGCTCGGCGGGCATCGGCTTCAGTGCGTCGCGAACCCGGTCCTGCCACGCCTGATCCGGTACGAGGTCGACGAGATCGGGCTCGCGGAAGTAGCGGTAATCGTCGGCCTCTTCCTTGACGCGCATCGTCGAGGTCGCGCCGAGGTTCTCGTCCCAGTGTCGAGTCTCTTGACGGACCGTGGCGCCGCCTTCTAACAACTCGACCTGACGTGCGGCCTCAAAGTCGATGGCGCGCACGAGACTGCGCAACGAGTTCAGGTTCTTGATCTCGCATCGCGTGCCGAGCGCGTCACCCGAATGGCGCACCGAAACGTTGGCGTCGATGCGCATCGAGCCCTCCTCCATACGTCCGTCCGACGCGCCGGTGGCGATCAAGATGCCGCGCAGCTCGGCGGCGTACGTGCGGGCCTGGGCCGAGCTTCGAATGTCCGGTCCCGAGACGATCTCGACCAGGGGCACGCCGGAGCGGTTGTAGTCCACGAGTGAGCGATCGGCCCCGTGGATGCGACCGCTCCCTCCCAGGTGGGTCGACTTGCCGGTGTCCTCTTCGAGGTGGGCGCGTTCGATCGACACCCGTGAGCCGTCGGGCAGGTCGAGGTAACCGCCGGCGTTGATCGGCAGGTCGTACTGACTGATCTGAAAGTCCTTGGGCATGTCGGGATAGAAGTAGTTCTTGCGGTGAAACGTCGACGGCGAGATCGTGCTGTGCAGGGCCGTACCGATCGCCATCGCCAGCTCGACCGCGCGCACGTTCAGTACGGGCAGCGAACCGGGCAGCCCCAAACAGACCGGGCAGACGTTCGTGTTCGGCGCGGCGCCGAAGGCGTTGGCGCAGCCGCAGAACATCTTGGTGTTGGTCTTGAGCTCCGTATGGACCTCGAGCCCGACCACCATCTCCCAGTCGTCGCGCAACGTCACGGTCGACCGTCGGCGATCTCGAGGACCCGCGCCCCGGCGAAGAGTTGCGCCTCGCTGCGTCCCGGACCGAGCAGCTGCACCCCGATCGGCAGTCCCGCCTCGCCGATGCCGAAGGGAATCGAGATCGCCGGCTCACCCGAGAGGTTGCTCGGAATCGTGAAGACGTCCGAGAGGTACATCGCCATCGGGTCGGCGGTCTTCGAACCGAACTCGAAGGCCACCGACGGCGTGGTCGCCCCGAGCAGCACGTCGGCCTCTTGGTAGGCGCGGCGAAAAGCGTCGATCGTGAGCGTGCGGACCTTCAACGCCTGTCCGTAGTAGGCGTCGTAGTAGCCGGCCGAGAGCGCGTAGGTGCCGAGCATGATGCGGCGCTTCACTTCGTCGCCGAAGCCGGCCGTGCGCGTCGCTTCCATCATCGCGGTGACGTCCTCGGCGTCCACGCGAAGTCCGTAACGAACGCCGTCGAAGCGCGCGAGGTTGCTCGACGCCTCGGCCGGGGCGATGAGGTAGTACGCGCTCAGACCCAATCGGAACTCGGGCACCGAGAGTTCGACGATGGTGGCGCCGGCCTCTTTCAAGACCTCCACCGCGCGCTCGACCGCGGCGACCACCTCCTCGTCAGCACCGTCAATCAGTTCGCGAACGACGCCGACGCGCTTGCCGGCGACACCGTCTTCGACGTGCGCGACCAACGAGGGCGACGGCTCGGGCAGCGAGGTCGAATCGAGTGGGTCGTGCCCCGCGATCACCTCGAGGGCCATGGCGGCGTCCGTCACCGTCTTGGTGAGCGGTCCGATCTGATCCAACGAGCTGGCGAAGGCGATGAGGCCGTAGCGTGAGACGAGCCCGTAGGACGGCTTCACGCCGATGAGTCCACAGAGCGCCGCCGGTTGACGAATCGAGCCGCCGGTGTCGCTACCGAGGGCGAGCGGCGTCATGTCGGCCGCCACCGCCGCGGCCGAGCCCCCGGACGAGCCGCCCGGGACCCGCGACGTGTCGAGGGGGTTTCGGGTGGGACCGAAGGCCGAGTTCTCAGTCGACGAACCCATGGCGAACTCATCGAGATTGGTCTTGCCGACCGGGACGGCGCCCGCGACGACGAGTCGATCGACGACCGTGGCGCTGTAGGGCGGACGCCACCCTTCGAGGATCTTGGACGAACAGGTCGTCGGGATATTGGTCTGACACAAGTTGTCCTTCAGTGCGACGGGCACGCCGGCGAGGGCGCCCACGTTCTCGCCGCGCGCGACGCGCTCGTCGATCGCGTTCGCCGCGGCGCGCGCACCCTCTTCGTCGACGTAGAGAAAGACGTTGAGCTCCTCATTACGAGCCCGGATGCGCGCGAGCGACTCTTCGAGGACCGAGAGCGCACTCGCGTCACCGTGTTGGACGTCGAGGGCGGTTTGACGAACGCTCTTCACGGTGCCTCACCCAGGATGCGCGGCACGGCGAAGCGACCGTCTTCGGCGTCGGGCGCCATGGCGATCACCACGTCGTGATCCAGACTGGGCCGCCGCTCGTCCTCGCGCACGACGTTGATCAGACCGAAGGGGTGCGCGGTCGCCACCACGCCCTCGAGGTCCAGCGCGTTCATGTCGCTGGCGTGGTCGAGGACTTGTCCGAGTTGCTCGGTGAACTTATCGAGCTCACTTTCGCTCATCGTCAAGCGCGCCAACTTGGCGACGTGCGCGACGTCCTCGCGGCGAAGGCTCGGCATTAGACCAAGACCTTCGCGAGGAACTCGATCGTCGCACGTTCCACGAGTTCTTGATCGTGGTCCAGGGTCGCGATGTGATACGACTCCTCGAGCCAGATCCGCTCGACGGGACCCGAAGACTTCTCGACGATCTCGTCACCGTTCTCGGGCGCGACGGTGTGGTCCTCTCGACTCGAGAGCAACAAACTCGGCGCGGTGATCGAGGAGAGATTGGCGTCGACGATTTCGACCCCTTCGATCACGCTCTGTAAGGCGCGCAGCGGCCATCCCTCGTACTTCGCCTCCGAGGTGTCCTCTTTCTTGATGTCCGATTTACCGTCGGTCGCCAGAATCTCGAGGCCCGAGTCGATCAAGTCCCTCAGTCCCTGTTCCATCTCGGCGCCGGGACCCTTGAGCATCGGGTTGATGAACACGCACCCGGCGACGCTCGGGCGTTCTTCGGCGATCAACGCCGTGAGTCCCCCGCCGACCGAGAGTCCGACGACGGCGACCTTGTCACATCGTTGGGCCAGGTCGTCAAAGTTTGTGAGCGCGACCTCGACGAAGTCGGGCCAGCGCCGCGCCACGAGGTCCTCTAAGGACGTGCCGTGACCGGGAAGCCGCGGCAACTCCACGCTGTAGCCGGCCTGCGCGCAGCGCTCGGCCAGGGGGCGCATGGAGTACGGATTACCGGTGAACCCGTGCAAAATCAGGACACCCATCGAACTTCCGGGAGAGGAATATGGCTCACAGCCGGGCATAATCTCGTCGGTCATAGGTCCAAAGCCTATAGGTCGCGTACGAGCGTCTTTTTCGAGCGCTCGCGCGGAATCGAACGCATGAAGAGCGAGGCGAACAGTCCGAGCGCACCGACGCACGCACCGATGAGGAACGGTAAATGGAACGTGTTGAGAAGCGCCGGACCGGGCTTCGCGTGGATCAGTCCGTGGCGACGAACCAACGCCTGCTGGACGGTCTCGAGCACCTGGATACCGGCCACCTCGCCGACTTGCATCGCGAGCATCTGCGCGGCCGACATGACGCCGAACTCATTCGTCTTGACCTCGTTGGCCATGACCGAGCTCGTCGAGGGCATGGCGACGCCCATGCCGAGACCCGACAGCGCGAGCGCGATGGCGACGACCCACGTGCCCGAACTCGGTTGCAGGAGGGCGAAGAGCGCGAGCGACGCCGTGAGGAACGTGGCGCCGGCGATCGCGCTCACGCGCTCGCCGATGCGAACGGCCACGTAACCGGCGATCGGTGAACAGAGGGAGAACGTGATCGGTCGTGCGATCGCCAGCGCGCCGACGTGCGCGATGGAGTAGCCGTACCCCTGTTCCATCAGGAGCGGGAAGAGAAAGAACGCACCAAAGTAGGCGAAGTTCGCCGCACCGCGCAACACCATCGGCATGACGAAGTTTCTTCGATGGAAGTACTCGGCCGGAATCAACGGGTGCTCCGCGGTTCGAATGCGGTGGACGAACGCGCCGGTCATCACCACCGAGAGCACGAACGTTGCGAGGCACCACACGCTGGTCCAACCAACGCTGGGACCGATCGAGAGTCCGAGCATGACGGCCGTCACGGCGATCGAGAGCGACCAACTGCCGATCCAGTCCATCTCCTTGAACTCGCGTCGGGCGCGCGACTTCTTCTCGGCCTCTTCGTGGTCGAGTCCTCGGCGCTTCGGCAGCACGATCGACACGACGACGAAGGCCACGACGATGAGTACCAATTGGAACCAGAAGAGTGCGCGCCATCCGAAGGTGGCGATGATCGGGGCGCCGAGCGACACCCCGATGACCGGTCCCCCGGCCCCGACGAGGCTCCACCACCCCATCGCCTTCACTCGCTCCTCGCGCCCGAAGACCGAGTTGATCAGGGCGCCCGACGCGGTGCCCGTCGCGGCACCCTGTACACCGTCGAGCGTTCGCGCGAACAACAACATGTCGACGTTGTGCGCCAGCGCGGTCAGCAGTGCCGAGACCATCGCCCCCAGGAGTCCGAAGAGGTAGAGGCGGCGGTGCCCGTAGATGTCGCCGGTCTTGCCGAGGATCGGGGCGGCGAGGCCGTAGGCGAGGAGCGGCCCGACCATCGTCCAGGTGAGGACCGTGACGCTGGTGTGGAACTGCGACGCCACGGTGGGCAACGCGACGATGAACACGGTGAAGGTGAAGTTCAGCGCGAAGAGCCCAGCCAGCAGCGACCACAGCACCCACCACTGGTAGCGCGAGGATCCCTCGGCGCGCGCCTGGGCGCGGTGGCGCAAGAGGGCGAACCAGTTGAGGTCGCTGCCGGCTTCGGTGCCGAGCGTGCCGAAGGCCTCCGCGGCGGGATCGGTGCGCGCGTTGAGCAAACCATCGGCGTCCTCGCGGTCGACGTGCGCCCCCCGGCGCTCCTCGCTCACTGCAACAGCGTGGGCAGTTGCGCGGCCAGTTCGGCGACCGACCAGCGATCGTTCTTCTCGAGCGTCGAGGTCATCGTCCAGTTCTGGAACTTTCGCACGGTGCCACCCTGCACGAAGAAGACCTGACCGGTGATGTCGCAGTCCTCCATCGCGAGCGTCGCGACCAGCGGCGAGATGTTGGCGGGGTCCCAGGTGTCAAAGACCGAGGCGTCCGTGGGTGCGACGACGTGGTCCGACAGACCGGGCGTCGACTCGGTCATCCTCGTTCGCGCCGCGGGGGCGATCGCGTTCGCGCGCACGCCGTAACGACCGAGCTCTTCGGCGATGATGACCGTGAACGCGGCGATGCCGGCCTTGGCGGCGCCGTAGTTCGATTGACCGATGTTGCCGAGCAGTCCCGACGTCGAGGACGTGTTGATGATCGCGGCCTTGACGGGATGACCGGCCTTGGCCTCCTCGCGCCAGTAGTTCGCGGCGTGACGCGTCGGAACGAAGTGGCCCTTCAAGTGGACGTTGATGACCGAATCCCAGTCCTCTTCGCTCAGGTTCACGAGCACCCGGTCGCGCAAGATGCCGGCGTTATTCACCAGAACGTGCAGGACGCCGTAGGTCTCGAGGGCGCACTGGACGAGACGCTGTCCGCCCTCCCACTCCGCGACGTTGTCGTGATTGGCGACGGCCTCACCGCCCATGGCCTTGATCTCGGCGACGACCTCTTCGGCCGGCGAGGCGGCGTGACTCGAGCCGTCCAACGCTCCCCCGAGGTCATTGACCACGACCTTGGCGCCCTCGTGAGCGAAGAGCAGGGCGTGCTCTCGCCCGATGCCGCGACCAGCTCCGGTGATGATTGCTACGCGACCGTCCAGTGCACCCATGGTGACCCCTTTAGAAGAATGTGGTGACCCGATTGTAATAAGACTGGCGAGGTCTACCGAGCCTGGCCCCGACGCCAGAAGTAGGGCGGCCGGGCGTGTGCGTGGTAGTGGTCGGGGATGTTGCGCATGTGGTCGTCGTAGGACCAGTTACCCGCACCGAATTCGGCGTCGGCGACGACGGTCAACGCGGAGTGGAGCCGAAATTTCACGTCCTCGGGCGGCGAGTCGGCGTGCGTGGTCCACACGACCATGGGCACGAGGCAGATCTCACAATCGGCGATCCAGCAGTCATCGTCCTGGAAGTACCGCGTCGTGATGACGGCCGCTTCGCACAGGTCACAACCCGCGCTCATTTGGTGACTGTCAATGTCACCGACGAGAGCTTCTTGACCATGGTCCCGGCGACGGGGCTCTCCGAGAGCACCTTCGTCCACGTGGGTGTATTCCCGGAACCGGGTCCGGTCGAGTTGTAGTACAGGACGGCCGCCGTCATCGCGGCCTTCGTTTGCGCCTCGTTCATCCCCACGACGTTTGGCACCGCAACCAGGTTCTGGCTCGCGATCGTCGTGGTCGTCGTGGTCGTGCCCGACGTCGCCACGGTAGTGGTCGTGGTCGTAGTCGAGGCCACCGGACCGGTGCTTCGTTCCAGAATCACGGTCGAATGAACGGCCGCTGCGGTAATCGCGTGGCCCGCGGAATTGACCACGCGAGCGATGCGATCGACCGGCGTCGTCGAGCTCGTGATCATCCGATTCGCCGGACACGTCACGACGAAGTGCAGACGTAGAAGTTTCGGCCGGGCCTCGTTGCAGGTCTCACCGATGAGATGGGCGGGCAGGCGCACCGTATGGACACCATCGGAGACGGTGACGGTTATCAACTGACCGCTCTTGGCCTCGGTGTTGTACGCGGGCGACTGAGAAATTATCGTGCCGCTCTTGGCGCTCGCGGAGAACGCGTACTTGATGGTGACGAGGAAGCCGTCGGACTTGACGGTCGAACGCAGACTGACGATTCCCGCGTTGCTGGTGAAGCTCGCGTTCTGGTACTCACTCAGGTTCACGCCCACGAAGTTCGGCACCGAGTTTTCCTGGCTGAACAGCCCGATCTTCCACGCGATGCCCCCACCGATCGCCAGGACGAGCAGGATCACCGCGGCGACGAGGAAGACCAGTCGACGAGAACGAGGGAGTCGCGCATAGTCCAGGTCGTCGAACTCGCCACGGACGCCTCGACTTCGGCCGGCGGGTGAACTCGTCGTGACCCATTCGTCGGCCGGACGGGCGTGGCGTGGCGCGCCGGTGCGACCAATCGATGAGACGACCGCCGTGGCGCCAGTGATCTGATCGGGCGACGGGGGTCGAAAGCCGACCGAGTTGCGCGGCTCGGAGGGCCGGTACCGGCTCAGGAGTGGCACCTCTCCCCCGACGGGAAGGATCACGAGTGGCGCGAAGTCGCTCACGACCGCGCCGAGGCGGCTGGCGAACTGTTCGGCGTCCAGTCGTTGCAGGGGGTTCGACACCGCCGCCTGAGCGAGGATCATGTCCAGCGTGCCGAGTTCCGGCCGCATGGGCAAGGTCGCGTTGATGCGCGCGCGCAACACCGCCTCGGGCGTCACGCCGTCGAAGGGCGTGATGCCGACCACCGCTTCGTAGAGGATGAGCGCCAGGGCGTAGACGTCGCTGCGCGCATTGGCGGGGTCCCCGATCGCCTGCTCGGGGCTGAGGAAGCGCACGCCGTCGAGGGTCACGCGTTCGCGGTACTCGTCGCCGATTCCCGCCAGCGCGATGTCGCTCAGGCGCACGCGACCTTCTTCGTCGAGCAACAGTTTCGACGGGGAGAGCGCGCCGTGCACCATGCCGTTCTCGTGCACGTAGGCCAACGCACTACCGACGTCGCGTCCGAGTCGCGCGCCGTCATCGACGCTCAACGTGCGACCGCTCGAGAGGACGTCCTCAAGGGATCCGCCGCTGAGGTACTCACAGATCATGAAGATCGAACCGGACTCTTGACCACCGTCGAAGACGCGCGCGAGGTGCGAATGGCTCAGCGTGGCGGCCTTGATAATCCGCTCACGAAACGCGCGACGAACGTCCTCGTGACCGGCCAGTCGCGGTAACAATACCTTCACGACGACCGAGCGCTGGAGCGACTGGTCATCGGCCCGGTAGACCTCGGCCGTGTCACCGATGCCCAGGAGCTCCTGGATCCGGTAGCGATTCACCAGAAGGTGTCCGTTGGCGAAGGTCGGCGGTGGCATAGTCCCTAATAACCCTACCGATTTGGACTCACGCGAGCCGGGTGCGCCACGAACCGGTCTCGAGAAGGATTTCGAACTCAGCCGCCGGCACCATCGGGATCGCGAGATCGCGAGCCTTTGAGACCTTCGACGCGCCGGGCGCCTCGCCGACGACCACGCAGTACGTCTTCTTCGACACCGACCCCGGTGAGGTCCCACCGCGTGCGACGATCGCCTCTTCGGCGCCGTCGCGCGTGTAGCCTTCGACCGAACCGGTCACGACCACGGCGCGCTCGGCCAACGTCTGAGGAAGCGCCGAGACGACCTGAGGCTCGACCATCGAAAGACCATCGGTTTCGAAGCGTCGGGCCCGGTCGCGATTCTCATCTTCTGACAGGTAGGCCACCACCGACGCCGCGATGACCGGACCGACCCCGGCGACGCCGGCGAGCTCCTCGAGCGACGCCGCTTCGAGCGCCTGGTAACTGTGGAATGCTCCCGCCAACTCGCGCGCCGCGACCGGACCAACGTGGCGGATGCCGAGGGCCACCAGCAGTCGACTCAGCGGCATCGCCTTGGCGCCCTGGATCGCTCTCACCAGTGACGTCGCCGAAAGTTCGCCCAATCCTTCGAGCACGGCGAGGTCCGGCACTCGAAGAGAGAAAAGATCGGCCACGTCGCTGATCAGTCCGACGCTCAACAGTTGTGCGACGCGCTGCTCACCGAGACCTTCGATGTCGAGGGCGCCCCTCGAGGCGAAGTGCACGATCTGTTGCAACTGTTGGGCGGGACAGGCCGGATTCACGCAGTAGGTGTCGCTCTCGTCACCCACGCGCTCGAGCACGCTGCCGCAGTGCGGACACGTGGTCGGAAACTTCCACGGCGGCTTTCGACGACGACCCGGTTCGCTCACCGCGCTCACGACTTCGGGAATCACGTCGCCGGCCTTGCGCACGATCACGAGGTCCCCGGGGCGCACGTCCTTCACCTTCACCTGGTCTTGGTTGTGCAGCGTCGCCATCGCGACCGTCGAACCGGCGACGACGACCGGCTCGAGAACGGCGAAGGGCGTCACCCGACCAGTGCGCCCGACAGAGACTTCAATATTGAGCAAACGCGTCGTTCGCTCCTCGGGGGGAAGCTTCCTCGCGATCGCCCACCTCGGCGCGCGGCTCGTGAATCCCAACCGCAGTCGCTGGGCCAGGTCGTCGACCTTCACCACGATGCCATCGATCTGATAGCGAAGTTCGTGGCGGTGCGCTTCGAACCAATCGCTACGAGCGATCATCGCCGTCGCGCCGACTTCGGTCGTCGTCTCGGCGGCGGTGAGGAAACCCCAGTCCGACAGTTGCGCCAGAGTCTCGACGTAGCGGGTGAAGGTTGAGGTACCACCCAGTTCGACTAGTTGGTAGGAGAGGAACGACAAAGGTCGGCTCGCGGTGATCGAGGGGTCCTTTTGGCGCAGACTGCCGGCGGCGGCGTTGCGGGGGTTGGCGAACTCCTTCTGGCCGGCCTCGCGCTGGCTGTGATTCATCTCCACGAAGTCCGATTTCGCGAGAAAGACCTCCCCGCGGACTTCGACGCGGGCGCGCACGTTGGAGGACAGTAGTTGGGGCACGTTGGCGATCCGACGCACGTTCTCGGTGACGTCTTCGCCGATTCGACCGTCGCCGCGCGTCGCCGCTCGAACGAGGACGCCGTCCACGTATTCGATCGAGAGTGCCAATCCGTCGATCTTCGGCTCGACCACGAAAACCACGTCGTCGGCGGAGGCCTCCAGGGTCTTCGCGGCGCGCTCGCTCCAGGCGCGCAACTCGGTTACGTCAAAGACGTTGTCGAGGCTCAACATCGGCTCGGCGTGGGTCACCGGCGTGAAGAGCGTCGACGGCGGCGCGCCGACTTTGTGAGAGACGGAGTCCTCGACGTTCACTTCGGGATGTTCAGCCTCGAGGGCGCGTAGTTCGCGAACCAACGCGTCGTAGTCGGCGTCGGGGATCGTCGGCGCGTCGTGCACGTGGTACGCCTCGTTGTGCGCGGCGATCTCGACACGCAGTCGCGCGGCGCGCTCGGCCGGCTTCACGACACTGCGACGATCGCGGCACCTTCGACGATCGTGGGCTCACTCAGGCGATAAAAGACCACCGACTGACCGGCGGCGACCGGGCGCGCCGGCACGTCGAGTTCGAGACGCCACTGCGCCCCGTGGCGCAGCGTCGCGCGCTGGGCCACACCGTGCGCGCTCCACTGGGCCAGCACCGCCGAGCCGTCGACGAGCTCGGCGTGGGAAAAGCTCAGCGACGACGCGTCGAGGGCAATTTCGTTGATGAGGATGTCCTCGAGACGACCGACCTCAACGCGCCCGGCGTGAAGGTCGACCTTGGAGACGAAACGGCGCTCGCCGTCGCGCGCGGGCAACACGCCGCGACGCTGGCCAACCGTCATCAACTCCGCACCCAACGTGGCGCCGATCTCCTCGCCGCTCACGGCATCGACGATCACGGCCGGCGTCAGGTCGATGCGCTGGCGCAAGAAGACCTCGCGACCCTTCGAGGCCTCGATGAAACAGACGTCCTGGCTGTCGGGCTTGTCCCAGGTTCGAAGACCCAGACGCTCGGCGTGTCGTCGGACGTCGCTTTTGTTCATGGCCCCGATCGGCAGCAACAACGTGGCCAACTGGTTTTCGGCGAGGTAGCCGAGCACGTAACTCTGGTCCTTTTGGTCGTCGGCGCCGCGAATGAGAAAGTGAACCCCGTCGCGGGCCATCACCCGGGCGTGGTGGCCCGTCGCCACCGCGTCGAAGCCGAGTCGAGCGGCCCGCTCGAAGAGCAGGTCGAATTTGATGTGACGGTTGCACTCGATACACGGGTTCGGTGAGCGCCCGGCGGCGTACGCCTCGATGAAGGGCGCGACGACGTGGCGCTCGAACTCTTCGGTGTAGTTGAAGACGTGGTGATCGATGCCCAGCATCTGCGCGACGCGACGCGCGTCATCCACGTCGGCGACCGAGCAGCAGCCCGAGTCCGAGACGCCGCCCCAGAGCTTCAGCGTGGCGCCCACGACCTCGTGACCCTGCTCGATCAAGAGACCGGCGGCGACCGACGAATCGACCCCGCCACTCATGGCGACTAGGACTTTCACCGTCTTAGTCTGCCAGTCGCCGAGGCTCTTATGCCTCGGCGCGCAACCGGTAGACGACGCCCGAAAGAATCGCGATGACGGCGTCGACCTCTCCCTCGGTCGTCTCGGCCCCCATCGAGAGCCGCAGTGACCCACGGGCGCGTTCGTGCGAGACACCCATCGCGGCCAACACGTGACTGGGACTCGCGGCGCCGCTCGAGCAACTCGCGGCCGCCGAGGCGCACACACCCTCTTGGTCCAACAAGAAGAGCAGTTCGTCGCTGGCGAGGTCGTCGAAGGTGACGTGCACGGTACCGGACACGCGTAGTGCACCGAGACCGGAAACCTGGCATCCGGGGATGAGACGCACGGCCGCGACGAGCTTTTCCTGGAGGTCGAGCACCCGGTCGTTCACGTCGGCCAGTTCATTCATCGTGAGGCGCACAGCGGCGGCCAGCCCCACGGCCGCGGCCACGTCAACGGTGCCGCCGCGGCGACCTCGCTCCTGTCCCCCACCCGGAATGACCGCTTCGAGCGTGACGTCACCGCGCAAGACCAAGGCGCCGGAGTTGACCGGTCCACCGATCTTGTGCGCGCAGATCGAGATCATGTCGGTCGTGGCGGTCACCGTCGCGAGATTCACCCACGACGCCGCCGCGATGGCGTCGGTGTGGGTGATCACGCCACCGGGAATGATCGACTTCGACAGTGCGCTCACGCCGTCCAGTGGCTGTCGAACCCCGGTTTCGTTGTTGGCCGCCATGACGCTCACGATCGCGGTGTCGTCGCTCAAGCGCGACATGAGCGAGTCAAGATCCACCACGCCGTCCGCGTCGACGTCGATATAACCCACGCTCACGTCGTCGTGGTCGCGCGCCATCTTTTCGGCGGCGTCGGAGACCGCGTGGTGTTCGACGCGACTGATCAGTATCTCCGAGGTGTCGTGCGTTCGACGGTGGTGGCTCGTCACGCCCGCGATGGCGAGGTCACAGGACTCGGTGCCACCCCCGGTGAAGATGACGCCGCCGGGCTTCGCCCCCACGAAGGCCGCGACCTCGTCGCGCGCCTCCTCGACCGCTCGTCGAGCGTCACGTGCGGCCCGATGGCTGCCTGAGGGATTGCCGACCACGCCGCGTTGCCACGGCGCCATGGCGTCCGCGACCTCGTCGCGACGCGGCGCGGAAGCCGCGTGATCGAAGTAGTACTGGCTCACGCCACGTAGAAGGACTTGACGTTCGTGAACTCACGCACGCCAAACTCACCCAGCTCTCGACCGAAACCCGACTCCTTCGTCCCGCCGAAGGGCAACTCGGGCATGGAGGCGACGACGGAGTTCGCGAAGACCATACCGACGTCAAGCCCGGCGATGGCGGCGTCGATCTCCTTCTGGTCCGTCGCGTGGATTGCGCCGCCGAGGCCCCACGGCGTCGCGTTGGCGAAGGCGATGGCGGCGTCGAGGTCGTCGACGACTTCGACGACAGCAACCGGGCCGAAGAGCTCTTCGCTACCGGCGCGTGAGTCGACCGGCACGTCG
Source organism: Acidimicrobiaceae bacterium (assembly GCA_003155915.1). GTDB lineage: Bacteria > Actinomycetota > Acidimicrobiia > Acidimicrobiales > RAAP-2 > RAAP-2. The sequence goes on from PMFA01000024.1 coordinate 166,888, forward strand.
GTCAACACCGTCGCCGGAAAGTAGTAGCCCCGCCGGGCCAAAGGGGCGCCGCCCGTTCGAGCGACCGCACCTTTGGTGACCGAGTCGGCGACCTGGGCGGACAACTCGTCGAGTTGACCACGACTCACGACCGGACCGAGGACCGTCGCGGGGTCCATCGGGTCACCGGTCGGCACGGCCGCCATTGCCTCGACGAACTTCTCAATGAACTCATCGGCGCGGTCGCGAACGACGATAAAGCGCTTGGACGCAATGCAGGATTGACCGTTGTTCTGGATGCGCGCCGTGACCGCCAAGGGCACGGTCGCGTCCATGTCGGCGGAACTCGCGACGATGAACGGATCAGAGCCGCCCAACTCGAGCACGGACTTCTTCAGGTGCTGCCCGGCGATCTCGGCCACCGAACGACCGGCGCGGTCCGATCCCGTGAGCGTCACCGCGGCGATGCGCGGGTCCGCGATGATGCGCGGAACCTGGTCGTGACTCACGAAGAGCGTCGTCACGATGCCCTTCGGGAACCCCGAGCGGGTGAAGAGGTCTTCGATGAACTTGGCACATCCCGGCACGTTCGAGGCGTGCTTCAGGACCATCACGTTGCCGGCCATGACGGTAGGCGCGGCGACTCGAATGAACTGCCAGAGTGGGTAGTTCCACGGCATCACTGCCAGAACGGCGCCGATCGGGTCATATCGAATGCCGCTACGTGATCCGCTCGTCGAGACCGCCTCGTCGCGCAACATCGCCTCGGCGTGCTCGGCGTAGTAGCGCATGGTGAACGCGCACTTCGCGACTTCACCCTTGGCGGCGGTGAAGGTCTTGCCCATTTCGCTCGTCAAGAGCTCGGCGACGACCGGGATCTCGCTCTCGAGGATTTCGGCCGCCCGAATCATCAGGTGTGCCCTCTCGGCGACCGGTGTCGAGCGCCAGGACTCGAACGCACTCGCCGCGTGGGCCAGGGCGTGCTCGACGTCAGCGTCGCTGTGAGCCTCAAATTCAGCGACGAACTCTTCAGTGGCGGGATTGATTGCGGTGAATGACATTTCCCTAGTCTGCCAGCAAAACGGCAGGCTCATTCGGCGTCGCGGCGATCTCGCGCCAGAACTCGGGGCGCCGGAGTGTGACGATTCCCAACACGAGCGCCAACAGAACCGCGTCGCTCACGGTGACCGGGCGCACGCCCCACGCCCGAGCGAACGCCGCCTGCACGAGGGCACCCAATGGATAGAAGATCGACAGTGAGAGGGTGTAGAGCGAAAGTATCCGCGAACGCTCGCTCGTGGGCGCGTGCAACTGCACCGCGGTGTTGAGGCCGGTGAGCGTGCCGACGTAGGCGCCGCCGAGCAACACCAGGGCCGCGACCGCGAAGGCCAAGGTGTGGCTGAATCCGTAGAGCGCGAGCGCGAAGGCAACGGCGGCGAGTGAACCGCGCAACACGGCAATTCGCGACGTGCGTCGAGCGACGCCGGGCAAGGTGACCGCGCCGATGACCGCGCCAACTCCCTGCGCGGCCACGAGCCACGCCACGCCGGTTCGACCGGCGTGCAACGTCTGGATGGCCATGGCCGGAATCAGGGCGATGAAGGGACTGGCAATCAATGCGACGATCCCGATGCCGAAGATCGGGTATCGACAGCCCTTCACGGACCACGCGCGCTTCGCGCCGTCTTTGGTTTCGAACCACATGCGAATGGACGTCGTCGGCTTCGCCCGAGGCGCGGAGCGCACGAATGAGAACATCACAACGACGACGACGAACGACGCGGCGTTGATCGCGAAACAGACTCCCGGTGAGGCGAAGGCCAGCGTCACGCCGGCCAACAGCGGTCCGACGATGCGACCCATGTTGAACTGGGCCGAGGACAGTGATACCGCGGCGAAGACCTCATCACGGTCGACGAGGTCCGGCAACAACGACTGCCACGCCGCCCACGACGCTGAGCTGCAGAGCCCGTCGACGATGGCGAGGTAACACGCCAACTGGGGCGAAAGATGGTGGGTCAATCCGGCCGTCGCGAGCGCACTCGCGCTGAGGGCCATCACCAGATTGTTGGCCTGGATCCAGCGCTGTCGAACGACCCGGTCGGCGATGACGCCGCCCAACGGTGCACCGATCAAAGCCGGCGTCCACGCGCACACCGTCAAGAGTCCGAGCCACAAAGCGTCGTGCGTCGTCTGGGTCAGGTAGACGCCGAGCGCCACCGTCTGCATCCAGGTCCCGGTCGAGGAGATGAACGATGAACTTAAGGAGAGGGCGAAGCTTCGGTGACGAAGCGGCGCGAACGACGCTGAAGCCATCTCGTAACGCTAACGCTCCGGGTCGTCGCGATTCGCTGCCGCGAGCGAACTAGTCGTCGCGGTGTTTACGACGCGGGCGAAGGGCAAACCACCAGACCGAGATGATCGAGGCTAAGGCGCCCAATACTCCGATCGTGGACTTGACGCCCTTGCCCTTCTGGTTTTCTGCCATAACCCATCGTAACGAGCAAAACGCCGGGGACGTAGTCCCCGGCGTTTCAACTCTGCTGACCGATTAGATCGCTTGGTGCGCCTCGACGGCGAGCTCGATCGCAATCTTGTTGCCGACGACCAGGCTGCCGTTCTCCAGCGTGCTGCCGAAGGTGATCCCGAAGTCACGGCGGTCGAACTCGGCGCGGGCCTCAAAACCCGTGACGGAGACGCCGGGGGTCATTGACGGTCCGGTACCGAGGTACTCGAGGTCGAACGTGACTGACTTGGTGATGCCCTTGATGGTGAGGTCGGCCACGACCTTGACGTCGTCGCCCTTGGCGCTGACCTTGGTGGACTTGAGCGTCAACGTCGGGTAGGTCTCGAACTCGAGGAAATCCGGGCTCTTGAGGTGCGCGTCGCGCATTTCGTTGTCGGTGGTGATGCTGGCGGCCTGAACCGTCGCTTCAACACTGGAGTTCTCGAGCGTGTCGCCAATGGTGATCACACCGGTGAACTCGGTGAATCGACCGCGGACCTTGGAGGCCACGAGGTGACGGGCAACGAAGCCGATGGTTGAGTGGACGGCGTCGACGTTATAGGTGCCGGCGATGGGCAGATTGCTGGTGGCAACCTCGGTGGTGGGGGAACTTGTCATTTCGGATCTCCTGTGTTCTAGACACTTTCTGTGCTTCTGCCAGTATACTTGCTTATGCAACTACTTGTCAAGCAGTAATTGCTAGACGAACTATATGCTAGAATCCTTCCATGAGTTCCGAGACCCTCGCCTGCCCCTCCGGGGATGAGAAGGTCCAGCTCTTTGGTTTGTTGCTCGAAACCAACGCCCGACTCTCGCGCAAGCTCGGTATCGAATTGGAGTCATCGTGCGAACTCCCCCTCGCCTGGTTCGACGTGCTCTTACAACTACGCCGCTCCCCCGACGGTCACCTGAAAATGAATGAGATCGCTGAGGCCATCGTGCACTCGAGCGGCGGTACCACGCGGCTTGTCGACCGAATCGAAGAGGCCGGCCTCGTCGCGCGCCAGAGTTGTCCGAGCGACCGCCGAGCGATTCACGTCGCCATCACTGAGACCGGTAACGCGAAATTGGATGAGGCGCTCAACGTCCACCTCGAATACCTGGATGAGAGCCTCGCCAAGCGCCTTACCCAGAGTGAGCGTGCGACGCTCACCTCGCTCCTGACGAAACTCAACTCGTCGCGTTAATCCTTCGCGACCCAGGCCCTCGCGTCACGGTCGTCGTCGAGCTCGATCGCGGTTCCCTCACCCCAGCCCGGGCCCGTGATCACTTCGACCGCCAACACCTCACTCGCCAACGTCGCGAATCCGCCGGCGAGGTCGTCGATACCCGTGACGTGAAGCACGATGCGATCGGCGACGTCGAACCCGGAGTTCTTGCGCAGGTCCTGCACCTGGCGAATGACGTCGCGGAGAAAGCCCCGACGACGTAATTCGTCGGTCAGCGTCAAGTCGAGGGCGATGACCTCGCCCCCGTCGCGCGACACGGCGTAGCCGTCTTGTCCCTTCACCCGCAGTTCGATGTCGTCGGAGTTCAACGCGAACGTCCCCGACGAGAGCGTCACGCTGATCGATCCACCCGATTCGAGTGTCTCGGCCGCGGCGACGGAGTCCAGCGACGCCAGCGCCGGCCTCAGCTCCTTGACCGCCTCGCCGAGTCGAGGTCCGACCGAGCGGAAATTCGGCACCAATTCGAAAGTCAACACGTTGGCCAGGTCCGTCGCGTACTCCAGGTGATCGACGTTGAGCTCGTCTTCGACCACGCCGGACGGCGGCGTCGAGGAGAGTGACGGCAGGAACACGAGCGCGCGCGCGAGCGGCTGGCGCACTTTCACGCCCGCTTCGGCGCGCGCCGCGCGACCGAGGGATGTCAAACGCCGGGCCACGGCCATCGACGCTTCGAGCTCGACGTTTCGGCGCTCCGGCTCCCCGAGGGGCCAGTCAGCCAGATGGACCGAGTCCGTCGCCTCGACGTCGAACAGTTCGGCGTAGAGTCGCTCGGCGACGAACGGACAGAACGGCGCGAGGAGCAACGTCACGCGTCGCAGTACGTCCAACAAGGTCGCCTGCGCGGCGAGCGAATCCGAACGCGGCGCGTTGGGATCGGTGCGCCAGAAGCGTCGACGCGTTCGCCGCACGTACCAGTTCGACAGGTCGTCGATCAGTTCGCTCAAGGCGTTCGTAGCACCGAGCGGCTCGTAACCGTCGAGGGCCGTCGTCACGGCGACGGTCACGCTCTCGAGACGAGAGAGGATCCACTGGTCGATCGCCGCGCGATCCTGCGGCGCCGGAATCTCCGGGTCAGTGGGATCGAAGTTGTTTATCGAGGCGTACAACGTGAAGAAACTGAAGGTGTTCCAGAGTGTGGCGAGCGTCTCGCGCAGCGAGGCGTCAATGGCGCCGAGGCTGGTGCGCGTGGAGGTCCACGGCGAACCCTGGGAGAACATCCACCAGCGCAGTGGATCGGCGCCGCGAGTGTTCAAGACCTCCCACGGATCGATGACGTTGCCGACGGACTTACTCATTTTCTTGCCGTTCTCGTCGACGATGTGACCGAGGCACAACACGTGCTCGAACGGCTTGGCGCCAAAGACCAGGGTGTTGACCGCGAGCAGGGTGTAGAACCAGCCGCGCGTCTGATCGATCGCCTCGACGATGAGCTGCGCCGGGAACTGCATCGCCTCGGCGCTGCCCTCGACGTGGGGATAGCCGACCTGGGCCGCGGGCATCGACCCGGCGTCGAACCAGGCGTCGATGACCGGCTCGACACGGCGGGCCTCTTTCGCGCACGTTCGACACGGCACGAGCACCTCGTCGATCGCCGGACGGTGCGGGTCGAGGTCGCCGAGGTCGCGTCCGGCGAGCGCCGAGAGCTCCGCGAGCGAGCCGACGCACGTGAAATGGTCGTCGGGGCAACGCCAGATCGGCAACGGCGTTCCCCAGAAGCGGTCGCGCGACAGCGCCCAATCGACATTGTTGTCCAGCCAGTTGCCGAAGCGGCCGTCGCGAATGTGCTCCGGATGCCAATCGATGGTCGAGTTCTCGGCAAGCATCTTCTCGCGAAACTTGCTCGTCGCGACGTACCAGCTGGGTTTGCCCCAGTAGATAAGGACCGTCCCGCAACGCCAGCAGTGCGGCAACGAGTGGTTGTAGTCGAGTCGTCGTATCAACGTGCCGCGTCGCTCGAGTTCGTCGTTGATGACGGGATTCGCTTCGCGTACGTCGTATCCCTCGAGCCATTTGATCTCGGCCGTGAACTTGCCGTCCGGTCCCACCGGGTTGAGGGTCGGCAGACCGTGTTCGCGCGCGACCTGACGGTCGATTTCGCCAAAGGCCGGTGCCTGATGGACGAGACCGGTACCTTCCTCGATCGTCACGTAGTCCGCGAGCACGACGTAACAGGCGTCGACGTCCTCGGGCAACGTCGCGTCCGTGAAGGGACGTTCGTAGTGCACGCCCGCCAGGGCGCTACCGGGGAACGTCGCGCTCGGCGTGACGCCGGCGCCGAAGACCGACTCGACCAGTTCGGCCGCGACGACGACACCGTCGACGAGCGCGTAGGTGATCTCGGGATTGACGGCGACCGCCACGTTCGAGAGCAGCGTCCAAGGCGTCGTCGTCCACACGGCGAGGTGCGTCGCGCCGGCCAGATCGTGCTCGTTCGCGTCGGTGATCACGAGACGGACGTACGCGCTCTCGTCCACTTCGTCGGTGTAGACCTCGGGCTGACCTAACTCGTGGCTGGAGAGGGCCGTACCGCAGCGCGGGCAGTAGGGAATGACCTTGAGGTCCTCATACAACAGACCGTGTTCGAAGAGCTGTTGGAGGTGCCACCACACCGATTCGACGTAGGCCGGATGGAACGTGTAGTACGCGTGCTCCATGTCGGTCCAGTACCCGATGCGCTCGGTGAGCCGCTCGAATTCGCCGACGAAGGTGAGGACCGATTCGCGGCACAGCCGCGTGAACTCTTCGACGCCGACCTGCTCGACGATCGCCTTCTTGCCCGAGATGCCCAGTTGCTTCTCCACCTGGACCTCGACGGGCAGTCCGTGGGTGTCCCAACCGGCGCGACGAGCGACGTAGCGGCCCTGCATTGTTTGGTAGCGGCAGAAGAGGTCCTTGTAGACCCGGGCCCACACGTGATGAAGTCCGGGCTTGCCATTGGCCGTGGGCGGACCCTCGTAGAAGACCCACGGCTCGGCGCCTTCGCGGTGCTTCATGGACCTCGTGAAGACGTCATTCGTCCGCCAGCGGGCCAATTCGGCTTCTTCGAGAGCCACAAAATCAAGTTCGGCGCTGACGGGGCGAAACACGAGTCTCCTTCAATGTGTCACCACATCGTACTTAACCGCGAAAGCGCTTTGAACCGACCTCTACGATGTCCACGTGATTCCCATCACCGTCGAAGCCGAATCCGTTGACACGAACGGCGCACTCGCCATCGTGCACGCGGCGAGCGACGAACTCTTACAGCGCTACGGCGGTGACGGCGATAACAAGCACCTCAACGTTGACGAGTTGCGCCCACCGCTCGGGCTCTTCATCGTCGCGCGACACGGCCGTCACCTCGTGGGTGGCGTCGGACTTCGCTCGATCGCCGACCCCGCTCTCCACTTCGCGGAGGTCAAGCGCCTCTGGGTGCGACCGGACCTACGACGTGAGGGCATCGGTCTCGCGCTCATGAAAGAGATCGAGTCGCGCGCGAAGGCACTCGGGTACGTGACACTCTTCCTCGAAACCGGGCCAGCCCAGCCCGAGGCCCTCGCGCTCTATCAGTTGAACGGTTGGATGGGGATCGAGAACTACCCGCCCGGCGCCTTCAGCCATCCGATTGCTCACCGATTCAAAAAGGATCTCTAGGCGAACTGTGCGTCGAGCCAGTCCGGCGACAACGCATCGAGCGTGTCGAGAACGAGATCGGCCAGAAGGAATTCGACGTCGGCCCGGTCCTCGGGCGTCGGCACGGCGACGACACTCATGCTCGCCGCTCGCGCGGCGATGACACCCGCGCCGGAGTCTTCGAAGACCAGACAGCGCGTCGGTTCGATCCCGAGTGAGGCGGCGGCACTGAGGAACACGCCAGGGTGTGGTTTGCCGTAGGGCTCAAACTCCGCTGAATGAACGGACGCGAAGCGATCCGAGAGATCGAAGTGCGCGAGGCAGCGCTTGATCAACGCCAACGGCGTGGAACTGGCGAGCGCGACCGGACCACGTTCGCTCGTGAGATCGAGTGCCCGAATCGCACCGGGCAGGAGGCGTCCTTCCGATTCGACCAGCGATCCGACTCGCTCGAGCAGCATGTCGACGACCGCGTCACCACTCGGTGTTCTCCAGGGATAGCGCGCGAACCAGTAGTCCACGACTTCGTTCACGAACACGCCCTTCGTGGACCGGCCCGAACTCTCGTACAGCGGAACACCAAGGGAGCCGAATATTTCGACTTCGGCCTTGTGCCACAAGATCTCTGAGTCGATCAATAATCCGTCCATGTCGAACAACGTCGCCGCGATACTCACCCGGCAACTTTGGCACACGAGCCACGTAGGGTTGAGCGTATGACCAGCGTGCGCCACTTGGAACCGGATGACGTCGCAACGCTCGTTACGCGCGTTGGCGACCGACTGGCTCTCGACGCACACACTCAACCTCTGGTGAACCCCTCGATTTCCACGCAACTCCTATCGGAGTCCCTGCGCGACGCGGCCGGCGCGACCTGGGTCGCCGAACAGGACGGTGTCATCGTGGGCCACCTCCACGGCGCGCTGCTGGAGAGCGCAACCTACGGCAACGGCGTGTGGATCGGACCGGACGGCGCCTCGTTCGACTCCACCGATATTCTGAGCGACCTCTACAGCGCGGCCGGCGCGACGTGGATCGAGCGTGGCGCCCTCGAGCACTACGTCTGGACCATTGACGACATCGCGTCGACGCAACCCTGGTACGAGATGGGTTTCGCGCGCATGCACATGCGCGGCGTCCTTCGACTCGATGACCGTGACGATCATCCGCTGCCGGAGGGCTACGCCCTACGACGTGGCGGCGTCGAGGACCTCGACATCGCGATCGCCCTGGACGATGAACTCGACGCGGTCCAACGCGTGGGACCGAGCTTCGCCATTGGACTCGACCACTCGTCGAAACGCGAGGATTTCTTGGAGACCCTCGAAGATCCCGAAGTGCACCACTACATCGTCGAGTTCGGTGGCGACGCCATCGCGCAGTGCATCACCTTTCCGCTCCCGCATCGCCGCGGTTCCTTCGAGCACACGCTGCACCTGAGCGCGGTCACGGTGAACGCGGCCCATCGACACGCCGGTGTCGGCACCGCCCTGGTCGACGCGGCGCTTCGAAAAGCGCGCGTCGCCGGCTTCGAGTTCGTGGAGACGAATTGGCGTGTGACCAATCGCCGGGCGAGGAACTACTGGCTGGATTATGGATTCGAAGCGACCTACGTGCGCCTGCACCGCACGATCGGGCTCGGTTAGCCCAGCGCGGTTTCGATTGCCCCTACGAGGACCGGGTCGTCCGGCGTCACCGTGGGCGAGAAACGCTGCACCGAGGCGTCGGGACCAATCAGGAACTTCTCGAAGTTCCATCGGACGTCACCGGTGTAGCCCTCGGCGTCGGCCGTCTGATTCAACTCGGCGTAGATCGGACTCTGGTCCTCACCGTTGACGTCGATCTTCTCGAAGAGCGGGAACGTCACGCCGTAGGTCGTTGAGCAGAACGTCTGGATCTCCTCGGCGGTGCCGGGCTCTTGTCCGGCGAACTGATTGCAGGGAAACCCGACCACGCTGAAGCCGCGCGGCTCGTAGGTCTTTTGCAACTGCTCGAGTCCTTCGTACTGCGGCGTCAAGCCGCACTTGGAAGCCACGTTGACGACGAGGACGGTCTTGCCCTCATAGGGCGCCAACGAACTCGCTTCGCCGTCCAGGGTGTGGATAGGGATGTCATAAATGGTCATTCCGCGACACTAACGGTCGGTCGTGTAACGCGGCGCGTCGTAGGCTGCACGGGTGCGCTGCGTCGTCATCCACGATGGGAACCTCGAACTCCAAGAGCGCGAGACCCCCAATCCCGGCCCCCACGACGTCGTCGTCGCGGTCCGCGGTGCCGGGATCAACGCGGCCGACCTCATGCAGCGCGACGGCCACTACCCCGCCCCCGAGGGCTGGCCCGCGGACGTGCCCGGTATGGAACTCGCCGGTGTCGTGAGTGCCGTCGGTGAACGGGTACACGAACCGCTCCTCGGGCGAAGAGTCTGCGCCATCGTTGGTGGCGGCGCCCAGGCGACCCACTGTCTCGTACCGAGTGAACATCTGCTCTTCGTCCCGGATCACGTCAGTTGGGATCAGGCGGGAGGATTTCCCGAAGCCTTCACAACCGCCCACGACGCGCTCGTGACCCAGGCTCATCTGGATGCCGGCGAACGAGTCTTGATATCCGGCTCGACCGGCGGGGTCGGCATCGCCGCGGTCCAGATCGCGCACGCGTTGGGCGCGCACGTGATTGCCGTCACGCGAACGAGCGAGCACCACGAACGACTTCGCGAGTGCGGCGCCGACGAGACCGTCACACTCGATCAAGTCGCCGAGATCGGACGCGTTGACGTCATCCTCGAGCTCGTCGGTGCTGCACACTTGGGCGTCGCTCAGGGACTGCTCAATCCCTTCGCGCGTGTCGTGGTCATTGGCATCTCGGGGGGCGGCAGCCGCGTCGACATCGATCTTCGAGCGTTCATGGGTACTCGTTCGACGCTGACCGGTTCGACCCTTCGCTCGCGGTCGCGTAAGGAAAAAGGTGAAGTCGCCGATCGAGTCAGTCAGACGCTCATCCCGAGGTGGCGTACGGGCGAGGTGCACGTGCCCGTGGCGCAGAGTTTCGCCCTGGAGGAGGTGGCCCGGGCCTACGAGTTCTTCGCGCAGCCGGGCAAGTTCGGCAAGGTCGTTTTGCAAGTCGAAGAGTAACCACCGTTAGTTTGGCACGGTGAGTACTTCGGTCCCTCGACCGCACCCGAGTCGATGTGACCCGTCTCGTGCGGACTACGACGCGATTCTCGCGGCCCACGAGGCCGCGACGATCGCCGGTGAGCCGACGTACCGCGATCCATCCTCGGGCCTCATGGTCCTCACCGCTGCCACGCACCTCGCGCGCGGAACTTGTTGTGAGAGCGGCTGTCGCCACTGTCCCTACGTCGAGGCTGGGTAGACCTCGGGCGCCGTCCCGTCGTGTTGACCGAGATGGTGCCGGTCGATATTGACGAGAAAGAAGAAGTGGAGTGCGGCCAGGAAGAGCATCAGGGCACCGAATCGGAACGCATCGTCGTAGCCGTGGACATGAGACTGCGCAGTCAAGAGCAACTTCGCGCTCTTCGTCAAGGGTGGATGAAAATGACTATTGAACGCCACCAAAAACGCGGTGCCACTCGAGACGACGATGGTGTTGGCGATCGCCGTGCCGAAGGAACCGCCGATCTGTTGAGACGTCGTCAGGACCGCGGACGCGGCGCCGGTGTCCTCGGGTCGCACGTTGAATAGCGCCGTCGAGGCGATCGACACGAAGGCGATACCCAGTCCGAGACTGGTGACGATCATGGCCGGCATCACGGCCGAGACGTACGAACTGTCGACCCTAATGAACGAGAGATAGAGCATCCCGAAGGCCGCCATCAGGTTGCCGACCGTCGCGAGTGGTCGCGGCCCGACCTTCGGGAGCCACTGACTGGTCAGCCCCGCCGCGAGGATGATGCCGATCGAGAACGGCATGAACAAGAGACCCGTCTTGACGGCCGAGTAATGCTCGACATCCTGGAAGTAGAAGGTCATGAACAAGAACATCCCGAAGAGTCCGAGCCCAACGAACAGTTGGGCGAGGAACGCGCCGGCGCGCACGCGATCGGTGATCAAGCGCAGCGGCAGTAACGGCTCCTTGATCCGACTCTCAATGACGAAGAAGACGGCGAGCAAGAGGGCACCGAGGACCAGATACGGCCACGCACTCGTCGAACTCCATCCGTCGGTCGAGGCCTGGGAGACACCGAAGACGACGCTCAACATACCGGCCGTCGCCGTCAGAGCGCCCGGGATGTCGTAGTTCGAATGGCCTTCGACTTTGGACTCGCGAACGTTCGGCACCGCGAGTGAGAACGCGATGATGGCCATGGGCGTGTTGACGAAGAGACACCAGCGCCAGGAGAAGTACTGCGTCAACAGACCCCCCGCGATCAGGCCAATCGCACCTCCGACCCCGGCGAGTGCGCCGTAGACGCCGAAGGCCTTGGCCCGTTCTTTGGAGTCGGTGAACGTCACTGAAATGAGCGACAGCGCCGCCGGCGCGAGCAAGGCCCCGAAGAGCCCCTGCAGCGCACGCGCCCCGAAGAGCCACTGTTGATTCTGGGCGAAGCCTCCGAGCAACGAGGCTCCCGCGAAGCCGAGCAGCCCGATGAGGAACGACTTCTTGCGACCCATGTAGTCGCCGATTCGTCCCCCGAGCAAGAGGAACCCACCGAAGGTCAAGGTGTAGGCGGTGATCGCCCACTGGTAATTCTTCTGCGCGATGGCCAGTCCCCCGAGCGCCTTCGGGAGCGACGCGTGCGGGAGCGCAATGTTGACGATCGAGGCGTCGAGGATCACCATCAACTGCGCGATACCGATCACGACCAGAGCAAACCAACGTCGCGGATCGGGCGTTTCGGCGTGAACGACGTGACTGACCGAAGCGTCCGACATTAATCCCCCCGTGAAACGTTAGAAGCAAGAGTCCCTGATACGACCACAACGCCGGTCGGGCCGTCGCCGATTACAGCAGCGAGCGTAGTGGACTGAAGGCCACGCCGAGGGATTCGGCCACCGGTCCGTAGGTGACGGCACCTTCGACCACGTTGACGCCTTCGGCGAGTGCGTCGTCGGCCACCACGGCCTCGCGCCAACCGTGACGCGCGAGTTCCATCGCGTAGGGCAACGTGGCGTTGGCGAGCGCGTAGGTCGACGTGTACGGAAACGCGCCCGGCATGTTCGCGACGCAGTAGAAAATCGAGCCGTTGACCTCGAAGACCGGGTCCGAGTGCGTCGTCGGATGGGTCGCTTCGAAGCAACCACCCTGGTCGACCGAGATGTCGACCAACACCGAACCGGGTCGCATCCGCGCCACGAGTTCGTTGCTCACGAGTTTGGGCGCCTTGGCTCCGACGACCAACACGGCACCGATGACGATGTCGGCGTCGAGACAGGCGTCTTCGAGCGCGAGGGTCGAGGACGCAATCGTCTGCACCCGTCCGTCGAAATGAATGTCGACTTGACGCAGTCGCTCGAGATTGCGGTCCAGGATCTTCACGTTCGCGTGTAGCCCGGCGGCCATCGTCGCGGCCGCGAGTCCCGAGACACCGGCGCCGATCACGACGACGTTGGCCGGCGCGACACCGGGCACGCCGCTGATCAGTGTCCCGTGTCCCCCACCCGGTCGCATCAGATGATGCGCGGCCATCAGTGGCGCCATCCGGCCGGCCACCTCACTCATGGGCGTGAGCAGTGGCAGCGAATTGTCACGCAACCGCACCGTCTCGTAGGCAATGGCGACATTGTTCGCCGCGACGAGCGCGTCAGTGCATTCGCGCGAAGCGGCGAGGTGCAGGTACGTGAAGAGCACCTGATTCTTGTGCGCGGCGAGGCGATGGTATTCCGGCGCGACCGGTTCCTTCACTTTCATCAACAGATCGCTCTCGGCCCAGACGTCATCGGCCGACTCGACGATGGTCGCTCCGTTGGCGACGTAGTCGGCGTCAACGATCGAGGAGCCGACGCCGGCGCCTCGTTCGATGAGTACTCGGTGACCGGCACCGGTTAGCTCACGAGCGCCCGCGGGCGTCAGCGCCACGCGGTACTCGTCGGTCTTGATCTCTTTTGGTACGCCGATGATCATCGTTGATCACCCTTTCTGGTTTTTAGGGCCCCATCCACGGTAGCCACTGGGCGAGACCGCGTGCACCAACGAGTAGCGATGCACTTGCGCTCAGGGTGATGTCGAGTCATAGGGCCACGGGCATCGACGTTCAACTGGGGACTACGGGCTGAGTCGGGGCCGCGAGTGAGTCCTCGGTGGTGGCGCGCGCGAATTGGTGGCGGTTGAGCGCGCCGTTGGCCAGCGCGACGATGAGGCCGACCAGGAAGATCAACGTGCCAAAGCACAGGACCTGCGGTGGTAGTCCGACCTTGGCCGCGCCGTAGACAAAGAGTGGGAAGGTCACCGTGGAACCAGCGATGAAACTGGTGATGACGTAGTCGTCCACCGACATCGCGAAGGCGAGGAGGAAGGCGGCGAGAAGTCCGGGCCAGATCAGCGGCAGCGTCACCTTGGTGAACGTCGTCCACGCGTTGGCGCCGAGGTCGCGCGCCGCGTCTTCGATGGCGCTGTCCATTCCCGAGAGACGTGCGCGCACCACCACCACGACGTAGGCAATGTTAAACGCAACGTGCGCAATCAATATGGTGAGCAGGCCCGTGTTCAGGTTGATCGAGAGGAAGAATGACAGTGACGCGGCGCCCACGACGATGGCCGGTGCGGCGATATCGGCGAACACGATGGCATTGATCGGGCCCCTGCCCCAGAATCGGAATCGTCCGAGCGCGAGCGCGACCGGTGTTCCCACGATCACCGAAATGAGCGACGAGAGGATCGCCACTTCCAGCGAGATCAAGAAGGCGTGCGTAAGGCCGTTCACTTGGGTGAGATTGCGGTACCAGTACGTCGTGAAGCCGTTCCACGCGAACGTGATGCGGCTGGTCGGCGCGTTGTTGAAGCTGTAGAGCATCATGACGACGATCGGTACGAAGGTGATCCCCATGACGACCCAGAAGAAGATCGCGAGCCACGGGCTGCGACGCCGGCGGCGAGGGCGAGAGGTGGTCGTCACGTCAGACCAGGTTCTCTAGGTTCTCGGTGCCGAAGATCTTGGCGTACGCGAACATGATGATTCCGAGGATCACCATCAACACGGTGGACAGAGCAGCCGCGACGTTGAACTGCTGGTTCGTCAGGTACGAGTCCTGGATCGCTTGGCCGATCGTGTAGGTGCCCACGCCGCCGAGCAGCGACGAGTTCACCGGGTCACCGACGGTCGTGATGAATACGAGAAGAACGCCGGCGAAGATTCCGGCGCGTGACAGCGGCAGCACGACACGCAAGAAGACCTGACGACCGTTGGAGTAGAGGTCGCGCGCCGCCTCAAGAATTCGACGGTCAATGCGCTCGAGGGCGACATAGATCGGCAGCACCATGAAGGGGAGGTTGTTGTAGATGTCGCCACCGATCACGGCGTTCGACGTGCCCAGAATGTGGAAGTTCGATGAGACGAGATGCAATTTATGCAACGTCGTAATGACGAAGCCTTGCTGGGCCAGGACGAAGGACCACATGTCGGTGCGAATGACGAACGACACGAAGAACGACAGCAGCACGAGCAAGATGAGTGGACTCTTCCAGCGCACGCTCACGCGAAAGGCGATGAAGTACGCCATCGGATAGGCGATGAGAATGCTCAAAATCGTGGTCGCGACGCCGTAATAGAGCGAGCGGATGAAGAATGTCGTGTACGGAATATCCGAGTGCACGAAGAGTTGCGAATAGATGTGCCAGTTCCACGTCAACGTGTAACCACTCACCGGGTTGCCGGTCTCCAATGAGACGATCAACCCCGACGCCAGGGGAATGAGGAAGAAGAGCAACATCCATCCCCCGCCGACCAGGCTCAACCAATACGGCGGGCTGTGGCGGCGCAGCCAACTTGGTTGGCGATACGCCGGACGCGCCGCGTCGATCAAGTCAGTGCTCACGACTCAATGATTGGGTTGTAGACGTCATTCCACGCCTGATAGTCGTTGTAGTCGCGATAGATGTAGTAGCCGTGGGAAAGTTTGTCGGCCGCGGCGGACGGGAAGACCAAGGGGCTGTTGGCGACGGTCTTGTCCTTGATGACGTCGAGTATGTAATCCTGGGCCGCCGGCACCGGACACACGTAACTGACCCAGTCCTCGACGATCCCGGCGATCTTGGGCGTGTAATAAAAGTTCATCCACGCCAGGGCGCTCAGCGCGTTCTGGGACTGGCGAGGAATGACCATGTTGTCGTGCCAGACGATCTGCCCCTCCTTGGGCGTCACGTACTTGAGGTGCGGGTAGCCCGAGAGGTTGGCCTGGAAGATGTCGCCGGAGTAAGCCTGACTGATCCAGGTGTCGCCATTTTCTAAGTGCGAGATGTAACTCTGGTCGTAGTAGCCGGCCACGAGCGGTCGCTGCTTCTCGAGCCACCTGGTCGACTCCTTCCAGTCGGCCATGGTGGAACCGACCGGATTGACGCCCATACGCAACAGTGCCGCGCTTCCGAGCTCGACATTGTCGTTCATCATTCCCACGTGACCACTGAAGGCCGGGTCGGCGAGGTCGTTGAAACTTGTGATCTCGCGCTTGATCATCTTCGTGTTGTAGGCGATGCCCGTGAAGCCGGTCTGCCAGGTCACCGAGTGCTTGTTGCCGGGGTCGTAGCTCGGGTTCTTCACCAGGGGACTGGCGTACTTGAAGAAGTTCGGCAATCGCGAAAGATCGAGCTCGTTTAAGAAGCCGTTGTTGACGAGCTGGGTGAAGTACCACCCGTTCGTGATGACCATGAGGTCATAACCCGTCACCTCTTGGGCGGCCAACTCCGGTTCGACCGTCGCGTAGAAGGAGTCGTCACCCTGGATGACCGGATCGTAGGCCACCTTGATGCCCGTGGCCTTGGTAAAGAGTTCCAACGAGACCGTCTTGCCGTGCTCGGAATCGATGTAGAGCGGCCAATTGGCGAAGTTGAGTTGCTTAGTCGGCATCTGTTCCTTCCAGAACGTCGCCCAATCGACGGCGGCGCCTCGTCGCTCCGCCGAACCGGCAATACCGCAACTGGCGAGCAAGGCCGCCATGCTGATGAGTCCGGCGCCCTTGCCGGCGACGCCCAGCGCGTCACGACGAGACATCCGGCGTTGGGTGAGACCACGCCACAGCGCGGGGTCGAAAACCGGTCCGCCGCGCTTGGGGTGCGATTCGTCACTCATGTTTCGCCTTCGGAATTCGCCATTGTGATGGGCGCGGCGACGGCATTCGGTGACGACGGCAGCGCGAAGCCGTGGTCCTTCTCCCACGTCACGATGACGTGGTCACCCGGCACGAATCGGTCCTCTTCGCTGATGTTCTGAGCGAGGATGTGCAGCGGCCCACCCCAGGAGGTGACGAGTTCGTACTCCGAGGTCGCGCCGAGATAGATCGTCGTGGTGACCGTGGCCGTCAGCGTGTTAGTCGCCGGACCGGGCACCTCCGAAGCACCTTCTCGTCGCAGCAACATCTTCTCGGGACGTACACCGACTTGGGCAATCTGATCCAACTTGCTAGCCATCGAACCCGGTCGCGCGCCCACCGAGGAACCGTCGGGCAACCGCAGCGTCCCGTGATCCAACGTCACCGCCAGGAGATTGCACGCGCCCAAGAATTCCGCCACGAACTGCGTCGCCGGTTCGTCGTAGACGCGCTGGGGGGCGCCGAGGTCCTCGTACTTGCCTCCGTGCATGACCGCAATTCGGTCACCCAGAGCCATCGCCTCGTCCTGGTCGTGCGTCACGTAAAGAAAGGTGATGCCCACCTCGCGTTGAATGCGCTTGAGCTCGAGCTGCATGGTCTTACGGATCTTCGCGTCGAGCGCTCCCATCGGCTCGTCGAGTAACAGGACCTTCGGTTGATTCACCAACGCACGCGCCAAGGCCACGCGCTGTTGCTGGCCGCCTGACAATTGCGTCGCCGGTCGTGGTCCGAAGCCCCCGAGACCGAGGATCTCCAAGTGCTCCTCCACGAGACGCTTGATGTCGTCTTTGTCCTTGCCTTTGCGACGCAGTCCGAAGGCCACGTTGTCAAAGACACTCAGGTGGGGAAAGAGGGCGTAGGACTGGAACACGGTGTTGACGTCGCGGCGATACGGCGGCGTCCAGGTGATGTCCTCACCGCCCAAAAAGATCTTGCCGCTCGAGGGCTGCTCGAATCCACCGACCATGCGCAGGGTCGTGGTCTTACCGCAACCTGACGGGCCGAGGAGGGCGAAGAACTCACCGGCCGCGAGTTCGAGCGTGAGGTCATCGACCGCCACCATGCCCTTGAACTCCTTGGTGACATTCTCCAAACGGACCGCGGGGGGCGCCTTCTTCGTGCCCTCGGTCGATACCGCTGCGTCATTCGTCGTCGTCACCGATCGATCCTTCCCCCGATACTGCCTCGAACCCTATCGGCACCCCCACGTGATATCTCGTCAAGTGATGGTGTCCTCATTCGGCGTTGCACTCGCCTCGCGTCGAATGACGTGACGACGACGTCAACCGAACCTCACGACTCGATGTTGTGCATCACGTGCTTGACGCGCGTGTAATCCTCGAAGCCGTACATCGAGAGGTCCTTGCCGTAGCCGGACCTCTTGAATCCCCCGTGGGGCATCTCGGCGACGAGCGGGATATGTGTGTTCACCCACACGCACCCGAAGTCGAGGTCCCTCGTGAAGCGCATGGCGCGCCCGTGGTCGCTGGTCCACACCGATGACGCCAGTCCGTAATCGACGCCGTTGGCCCACGCGAGCGCCTCGGCTTCGTCGCTGAATTTCTGCACGGTAATCACCGGCCCGAAGATCTCACTCTGGATCATCTCGTCGTCTTGGCGCAGATCGGCGACCACGGTGGGCTCGATGAAGTAGCCGACCTCGCCGACTTGGTGTCCGCCGGCCGCCACGGACGCGTGACCGGGGGCGCGACCGAGAAATCCGGTCACACGCTGGAATTGATTGACGTTGTTGACCGGACCGAAGAGCGCGTCATCATTGTCGGGCTGTCCGATGACGGTATTCCTCGCCTGTTCGGCGAGGGCGTCCACGAAGTCGCCGTAAACCTTGGGTCCCACGAGCACCCGGGTCGCCGCGGTGCAGTCCTGGCCGGCGTTGAAGTAACCGGCGACCGCAATGTTCTCGGCCGCCGAGGCGATGTCGACGTCGTCGAAGATGATAACTGGTGCCTTGCCGCCCAACTCGAGGTGGACCCTCTTCAAGGTCTGGGACGCGCTCGAGGCGACTTCCATGCCCGCGCGCACCGAGCCGGTCACCGACACCATCGCCGGTATCGGGTGTTCGACCAGCGCGCGTCCAGTGTCGCGGTCTCCGCACACGACGTTAAAGACTCCGGGGGGCAGGACCTCGGCCATGAGTTGGGCCATCAATACCGTTGAGGCCGGCGTCGAATCGCCCGGCTTGAGGACCATCGTGTTGCCGGCCGCGATCGCCGGCGCCCACTTCCACACCGCCATCATCATCGGGTAGTTCCATGGTGTGACCGCGCCGCATACGCCGACGGGTTCGCGTCGGACGTAGCTGGTCATGCCCTCCATGTACTCCGCGGCACCGCGACCCTCCAAGAGGCGCGCCGCGCCGGCGAAGAAACGAATTTGATCGAGCATCGGCGGGATCTCTTCGCTCATCGTGAGCGCGATGATCTTCCCGCAGTTCTCGGCTTCGACCGCGACCAGTTCTTCGGCGTGCGCTTCGAGGATGTCGGCGATCTGTTGGAGGGCCCGACTGCGCTGTGACGGCGTTGTGCGCTTCCAACTTTGGAAGGCGGCGTTCGCGACCTGCAGGGCGGCGTCGACGTCGGCCGCGTTGGAGACCGGCATCTCGGCGAAGGGTTCGCCGGTCGCGGGATTGATCAGTTCGACGTACTTTTTGCTCATCGGAGCAACGGATTCGCCCCCGACAAAGTTGTCCAAACGACGCATGATTCCCTCCCGGTCACGGGCCGTCTGATGGCGCAGCCCTGAGCCACTCTGCCAGAGATTGCCTGGGCGCCGCAACAGAAACCGAAGATATGAGGCCTTGGAAGTGAAATCTACGACTCTTTTCGTCGCTGGAACCCCCTATACTGTCTCTATCCGCAGCATGGGGGCCTTCGGGTTACTGCGCTCGGGGGTGACCAATGCCAGCGACCAAACCACTTCGAGAGACCAAGAAGAGCGCAGAACGCTCGACCTCGGAACTGATCTCGTCCGCGCCGAACGCACTCGACTCGATTGATCGACAGATCATCAGCCACCTGCAGCGTGACGGTCGTCGCGCCTACGGCGCCATCGCAAACGAAGTCGGACTCTCCGAAGCGGGCGTGCGACGTCGCGTGCAGCGCCTCAAGGATTCCGGCGTCATGCAGATCGTCGCGATTACCGATCCGCTGCAACTCGGTTATGGCCGCGAAGCGCTCATCGGGATCCGCGTCCACGGTGACGTTCGACTGGTCGCTGACAAGATCGCCTCGATTGACGAAGCCAACTACGTCGTCATGACCGCCGGCAGCTTCGACATCATCGCCGAAGTCATCGCCGTCGATGACGACGCACTCGTCCACCTCTTGAATGACTCGATTCGGAGCATTCCCGGTGTGACCGAGGTTGAAACATTTCTGTATTTGAAACTTTCAAAGCAGACATACGTATGGGGGACCAAGTGACGCTGAACACAATTAGCGACGGAATCAATTTCACGGACGAGCAACACGCGAGTCATAAGTACTCCGAGCGCGCGCGGCGCCACCTCTGGCTCCAGATGTCGCGCATGGGCGCCTACGACGAACTGAACGAGGTGCCGATCATGGTGCGCGGCGAAGGCACGCGCGTCTACGACGCCAACGGCAAGGAGTACTTCGACGGCCTCTCCGGTCTCTTCACGAACATGCTCGGTCACGGTCGCGCCGACATCGCGGCGGCGGCGGCCGAACAGATGACGACGATGGCCTTCTTCCCCCTGTGGACCTACGCTCACCCCAAGGCCATCGAGCTCGCCGAGAAGATCGCGAGCCTCGCCCCCGGTGACCTCAACCGCGTGTTCTTCACCTCCGGTGGCGCCGAAGCAAATGAGAGCGCCTGGAAGCTCGCGCGTCAGTACCACAAGATGCGCGGCGACACCGATCGCTACAAGGTCATCAGCCGCGACGTCGCCTATCACGGCACCACACTGGGCGCGCTGACGATCACGTCGCTCGAGGGATACCGGCAGCCGTTCGAGCCGCTCGTTCCGGGTGCCGTGAAGGTCCCCGCGGTCAACTTCTATCGCGCCGAGCAGTACGGCGACGACTTCGAGGCCTTCGGCCTCTGGCAGGCCCACCAAATCGAAGAGGCGATCTTGCGCGAAGGTCCCGAGACCGTCGCGGCGGTCTTCTTGGAGCCGGTGCAGAATGCCGGTGGTTGCTTCACTCCCCCGCCGAACTACTGGCAGTCAGTGCGCGAGATCTGTGATCGCTACGGTGTCATCCTCGTGTCGGACGACGTCATTTGTGCCTTCGGTCGACTCGGCACCTGGTTCGGTGGTCAGAAGTACGACTACGTGCCCGACATCATCACGTGCGCGAAGGGCATCACGGCCGGCTACGCCCCGCTCGGCGCGATGATCGTCTCGGACCGCTTGGCCGAGCCCTTCCAGCACGGCGACGCCTCGTTCGTTCACGGATTCACTTGGTCCGGTCACCCGGTCTCGTGCGCCGTGGCGCTGAAGAGCATCGAGATTATGG
This sequence comes from Acidimicrobiaceae bacterium, assembly GCA_003155915.1. Taxonomy (GTDB): domain Bacteria; phylum Actinomycetota; class Acidimicrobiia; order Acidimicrobiales; family RAAP-2; genus RAAP-2. The sequence goes on from PMFA01000024.1 coordinate 187,970, forward strand.
AGAACGAGAAGGTGCTCGAGAACGTGCTGGACAACGAGGACTACTTCCGCCAGAGCCTCTTGAACCTGAAGGACATCCCGATCGTCGGCGACGTTCGCGGCACCGGCTACTTCTGGGGCGTCGAACTGGTGAAGAACCAGGTGACCAAAGAGACCTGGGCCGGCGAAGACGCCGAACGACTCCTGCGCGGGTACGTGTCGCCCGAGATGTTCCGACGCGGTCTCATCTGTCGCTCGGACGACCGGGGTGACCCCGTCGTCCAGCTCGCGCCGCCATTGATCTCCACGCGAGCCGACATCGACTTCATGGTCGGCACGATGCGCGAGGTTTTCACCGGAGCCGTCAAGTTCATCTGATCGTGGCGCCATCGCAGTCGCTGTGGTGGTCATCGCTGGAACACGCCGTCACGCCACGAGCAGCCCTAGGGCAACACCTCGACGTTGACGTGGCGATTGTCGGCGGCGGCTTCACCGGACTTTGGACCGCGCGCGAACTCCTTCGTCGCGACCCGACGCTGCGCGTCGCGGTGCTCGAGAAAGAGGTCTGCGGATTCGGCGCGTCGGGGCGCAATGGCGGTTGGGCTTCGGGACTCTTTCCCATGAGTAACGCCAGCGTCATCCGGCGTTACGGCCGCGAGTCCTTCGAACACCAGCGCCACGTGCTCCAGGACGCCGTCGTCGAGTTGGGTTCATCGACGCGCGACGACGGAATCGACGCTCGTTACGAACACGGCGGCACGATGACGTTCGCGCGCAGTGAACTACAGGTCACGCGACTCCACGAGGAGATCGCGTCGGCTCGCGACATTGGGATCGGTCCTGATGACCTGAGCTGGGTCGACGAGACGGACCTCGACGGGCACGGTCGTGTTGCGGGCGCTCGTGGAGCGATGTTCTCACCGCACTGTGCCCGCATCGATCCCGCCCGACTCGTCCGCGGCCTCAGTGACGTCGTCGCGCGACTCGGCGCGATGATCTTCGAGAACACCGCAGTCACGCGAATCATCCCGCGGCGAGGTGATCGCCGCGCGGAGGTGGTCACGGTCGGGGCCAACGTGCACGCTGACTTCGTCGTACGAGCGACCGAGGGATTCACGCCGAACCTGCCCCACGAACGTCGCACCGTCGTACCGCTCTACTCCTTGATGATCGCGACCGAGCCGCTCGCCCGGGACTTTTGGAACGACGTCGGCTTCGCACACCATGAAACGTTCGCCGACGACCGGCACATGATCATCTACGGTCAACGCACGAATGACGATCGAATCGCCTTCGGTGGTCGCGGCGCGCCGTACCACTTCGGATCGTCGGTCGAGAGTCGATTCGACACGGATCCAAAGGTCTTCGAGAAGCTCGAAGCCACGTTGCGAGAGCTCTTCCCGACGTTGGAAGGTTCGATCACGCACGCCTGGGGCGGACCGCTGGCGATGCCCCGGGACCACTCACCGTTCGTGCGCGTCGACTTCGACACCGGATTGGCGTCGGCCGGGGGCTACACCGGTGACGGCGTCGTGCTCAGCCACGTGGCCGCGACGGCGCTCGCCGATCTGATCACGCGACCCCAGACCGAGACGGACTTCACGCGCCTGCCCTTCGTGCAGCGAACGCTTCGGCGCTGGGAGTTCGAGCCGTTTCGTTGGATCGGCATCAACGCGGGACTCGGACTCGCCAACTGGGCCGATCGCGTCGAAGCGAAGCGCGCCCGGCTAAGCCGCGCGAGTCGATGGCTCGAACGCCTCTACGACTGAAGCGACTAGCGCAGGATATTGACCGCGCGCGCCGCGACCACGGCGATCGTGACCAACGACACGATCGATTCGGTCGTGAAGAGCGCTTTCATGCGAAAGGTCAGCGGCATCGCGTCAGCGGGCGCGAAGCTCGTGCCGTTGGCGAATGACGTATAGAGGTAGTCGGTGAAACTGGGTCGCCAGTGTTCTGGTGCCAAGCTGGGATTCTCCATTTGGGGGAACTGCAGATCGACCAGGAGTTTCTCGCCCGACGCCCGGCGATGGGGACCCCCGCGATCGACCTCCCAGAACCAGAGGCCGTACACGATGACGTTCGTCAACCACACCGCGACGGCCGAGTAGATCAACCGTCGACCTTGAGAAACTTGGCTTACCAAGAGGTGGTGTACGAGCAGCACCATCGAAGCGACGTTGGCGAGGGTGACCAACGCAACGAGGCCGAGGGTGGCGTGGCGAATCCACGCGCTCTCGTCGGGATGTCGATGTCTCCGTGCCGATAAGGGCGCCAGCGGCAGCGCGACGAGGACCGGCAAGAGCCAGTGGGGACCGACCACGAGTCGATCGGGCAGGAGTACGTAGAGCGCGACGCACGCGACAAGAGCGAGTGACGCGGGCCAGCGAGGCTCGGGGCTGACGCTGTTCACGGGGCTCAACTCACCTGCGAGGTGCCCTCGACCAACGAAGCCAGGTTCTCGGGCAGCAACAGGGTGGCGATCGACGTCGTCGAGAACAGTTGGCGTAGCGAAGTGACCTTGAGGGGATTGACTTCGCGGGGTGACGGTGCGCTGATCTCGGTGCGCTTGTTGTAGGAGAGGACCTGCACGTTGATCCTGCTCATGTCGTGCTTCGAACGCGACGTCATCGTCGCCCCCGTGACTTCGCCGCTCGCGCCCGTCGTCACCGTGATGTGGAGCGAGCCGAGGACCGTCTGCTTGGGCGTGCCGAGCACATTGGTGAGCGCGACGTCGTTGCTCGCGAAGCTATAGGTCGTTGAATATCCGCTCTTCGTGACCGACTCGTGTTTGAAGCCCTTGATGAGATTCAGGTCCGATGCTGGCTGCGTCAACTCGAGCGCAATACCGAAGAACGACGGCGGGTGCTCGTCAATCTCGAGCCACTTCCCCGACGAGATATCGGCCGCCTCGGCGTAGACGTGGTCACCGACCATCCGCAGTTCGACCGACGTCTGGGAGAACAGCAGCGGAAACTGCACGATGGCCTCGGCGCTCGACGTATCGAAGTTGACATTGATCGTGGCCGAGACGGTGTAGGACTGACCGTTCGACACGGTCACGAGCAGGCTGGTCGATCGCGGTGGGATCCCGTTCAAGACCAGGACGTCCTTCCCGATTCCCGAGGGATTCGGGTCGGTGGCGGCGAGGACGACTCCCATGAGGGTGAGAGAGAGGGCTACGACGGCGAGCGCAATCCCGTACGATTTCTTGAACGCCGCCATTGGAACACCCTACCGTTCGAGGTTTTCGGCTCTTATCCGGTCGGTTAGGCCAGTGGCTCTTGCAAGATTTCCAGCAGCAGTTCGAGGGATATGTTGCGACCACTCGCGATGAATCCGATGCGCGAGGTCGTGTCATCCACGAGGTCGTTCGTAATCGCGGCGTAGGACGCCGAGGCCGATCCCTCGATCACGATGCCGTTGTTCTCGGCCGCTTCGCGCACGGCTCTTCGAATGTCGATCTCCGGCACCAGTACGAGCGGGATGTCGTGCGACGCGATCAGATCGTTGGTGACGGACCCGTCGTCGCCACCACCCGCGAGACCGTCGGCGATGGTCGGACGGTGCACCACTTCGGCCATCGTCGCACCGCGCAGCACGTGATACAGCGCCGCGCTCTCGTTCGGTTGGACGCCGGTCACGCGAATGTCGGAGCGAGCGTGCGCGTCTCGTGAGATGAGCGCACCGGACAACAGTCCGCCGCCGCCGACCGAGATCACGAGGTGTTCGATTTCGGGCGCCTGAAGCAGGATCTCATCGAACGCGGTTGACTGTCCGGCGATGACGTCAGAGTTGTTGAACGGCGAGATGAAACGAATCGAGCGCTCGTCGGCCAGCGTCATCGCGTGAGCTTGCGCTTCATCGAATGATGATCCGAACTGAATCAACTCGATCATGTAGTTGCCGAGCTTCTTCACTTTGGCGACGGACGCATTCTTGGGGACTACGACGGTGGCGGGAACGCCGAGTACCGAAGAGGCGTAGGCGATGCCCAGTCCGTGATTACCGGCCGACGCAGTGATAACGGCGCCGTTGGGGTCGTCTCGACGAGAAGCGTCGACGGCGGCCAGCGCGCCGCGCACCTTGAAGGAGCCGGTCGGTTGAAAGCTCTCCATCTTCACGAATACCGGTCGACCGCGAAGCGAAAGCGTGATCGTCGGCGTGGGAACGAGGTGATCGGCAATGACGCGACGGGCCGCTTCGATTTGCTCGACGCTCGGGGGCAAGACCTGGCGAATCATCGTTGACAGCCTACAGTGCTCGATTTCTCGCTTTCCGACCTTCAAGTAAGGTCAACGCGTGCACACGATTCTGAGTGTCATCGTCGTGGCCGTCCTCGCGTTCCTCGGGACGATGTTCGACAATTTCTTCGCCTTCGCTGCGCAGTTGATCGTCACCGACGAAAAGCGTGTCCGTCGGGTCAACTACGCCCAGGCGCTCGGTGTCATCACGCTCCTCGTTCTCGCCGGGGGGATCGGATCACTGCTCACGCCGATACCGCTGCCGTGGGTCGGCCTGCTGTGTCTAGCGCCGTGGGCCCTGGCGTGGCACGCGTGGCGTCACCGTACGAAGGAACCGAGTCAGGTCTATCGACGGGGCGCATTGACCACCTTTGCGATGACCCTGGCCCTGGGTGGCGACAATCTCGCCGTGTGGATCCCCTTGCTGCGCGCTGACGGGCTCGCTCACGCGGTCGTAACCGTCGTCGTCTTCGCGTTAATGGAACTCCTCTTTCTCGTCACGGCGCGAGGAATCACCGGACATCCCCGTGTCGTCGCGTGGGGTACGAAGCACGCGCCGTCATTTCTGCCGTGGCTGTACTTCGGGCTCGGGGTTTTGATATTGATCGAATGTGGTTCGCTCTAGTTGAAGTCTCAGCGCCGGCCGCGCTGTCCATAATTCACTTCGTTCCAAACACCACATGAGTAGCGTGAGACGGTGGTCACGAGCACTCCTCAACAGACGCTGCGACGCCTCACGGTCATCGTGGCGATCCAGTGGATGGGCGCGACGCTGGGGCTCCCGCTGCTCCCGCTCTTCCTCGAACACCGCGGCGGCGTACCGACCGTCATCGGGTTCATCATGGCGTCGTTCTTTGTCGCCGGCGTCGTCACCCAGTTTTTCTTGGGTCGCCTGGCTGACCGATTCGGACGACGACCGATACTAATTTACAGCCTCATCGCCTACGGCATCGCGAGCACCGCGTACCTCTTGCCGGTGTCGGCACCGTGGTTCGCTCTCGCGCGCGCGGTCCAGGGCGCGTCGGCCGGCGCCATCGAAGTGGCGTCGATGTCCGCCGTCGCGGCGCTCTTTACCGAGAGCGAACGAGGTCGCGCCATATCGCGCATCATCGCCGCCCAGTTACTCGGTCTCGCTCTCGGTCCGATCGCCGGTGTCGTGGTGTCGGTGAACAGCCTCGGCTGGGCCTTCTTTGCGGCCGGGATGATCAGTTTCGTCGCCGCGGTCGTCGCGTACCGCACGAACCTCGGTGACCGGGCCTTCGATCCGACGCCGCTGCCGAGACTGCAGTGGAGCCCACAACTAACCGGCGCCCTGGTCGCCGCCAGCGCCGGTGGCCTCGTCATCGGTGTCTACGAAGCCTGCTGGAGTCTCTTGATGCACGCCCATCACGCCTCGACACTGCAGATCCGATTGAGCTGGACGATCTTCTGTCTCCCCTTCGTAGCGTTGAGCGGTTTCGGTGGGTGGTTGGCCGATCACGCCAATCGCCGCTACATCGCGTTCGGGGGGCTGCTCAACGGCGCGGTCTTTCTCTCGATCTATCCGCACATCCACAACAACGACCTGATCTTGTTCATGGGGTCGCTCGAATCGATTGGCGCGGCGTTGTCGGCCCCGTCAATCTCGTCGTTGATGAGCCAGGGCGCGGTCCATCGAGAACTCAGTCGTCGCCAGGGCCTCTACGCGACGTCCAACACGGCGGCGCTCGCCGTCGCCGCTGGCGTCTCGGGATTCCTCTTCACCATCAACTCGGCGCTCCCCTTCACGTTGCTCGCCATTATCTCTATGCTGCTCACGCTGACGACGCTGTGGTGGTGGCGCAACGTGACGGGCAACATCACCGAGACGACCTAAACGCACGAAGAAGGGGCGGCTCTCGCCGCCCCTTCTTCGTGCGTTACTGCGAGATAAGAGCTACTAGCTCTTCCAGATCTGGTCCCAGCGGGCCGAGTCGCCGTCCGGGCTGAGGCAACGAGTCGTACCGTCACCGGCCGTACCCGACACCCAGTTCTGCACGTCGGAACGCGCCGCCCAGGCGTTGACCAGGGCGTCGAGCATGATGTAGGGCATATCGATGGCGAAGCGACGGTTCACCGCTTGCCACGCCGCCTTCTGCGCCGCTGAACCGACGCGCGACGCAAGCGCCGTCAGCAACGCCGTCTCGACGACGGGGTCAGCCTGGTGCGCGAAGTTCACCGCACCGGCGATCTGCGTACCGGCCGGAAGCCCCGACATACCCAAGCCGCCCGCGGTCGGCGAGGTCGTCGCCGGCTGTGAGTCGAACCACACGTAGTTGAGCGACTGGTCGACGCCACCGAACTGGTTCCACCCCGCGCAGTCGTACTCGCCGTAGATCACGTTGTTAATGAGCGTGCTCTGAACGAGTGAACGGGGAGTGATCGTCACGCCGATCTTCGAAAACTCCTGTTGGAAGAAGTCGAAGGCCTTGGTCGCGGTCGCACTGCCGGCCACGATGTCCATGACGAAGGCGACTTGGGCGACGTTGTTCTTCGACTTGTAGGCGTCGACGAGAGCTTTCGCCTTCGTGGGGTTGTAGGCCGGGTAACCGGGGTTCTTATAGAACGGTGAGGTCTTACGGAATATGCCGTCCGCCACCTCACCCACGCTGTTGTCGATGACCCGGAAGTACGTACTGCGATTGACCGCCATGGCCAGTGCCGTACGAATGCTCTGGTCGTTCACTACCGGCTTCATCGTCGTGTCCCACTGCAGTGACGACGGGTTGACGGCGCCCATGGTGCCGACCCAGTCAGCCTCTTGGACGGCCAACGGCGGTGCCTGGCCCTTCAAGATGTACTGGAGCGAACCGGGTACCTGCGGCGCGAACTCGCCGGCCCAGGCGAAGTACTGGTTCATCGTTCCGGTCGTGTTCATGATCAAGAAGTTGAGGCCCGGGTCGCGCGGCTGATTGATGTCGGTGATGTAGCTCACGCCCTTCATATGCTTGAGGGCGTCGATCTGCGGGCCGCTCTGTTGAAGGATCATGTCCACGTTGCCGGCCTGGAGCGCCTCGTTGCGGGCTTCGGGGTCGACGATCGTCTTGAAGTGAATGTTGCTCAAGTACGGCAATTGACGAGAGTGCGCGTCCGACCTCCAGTAGCTGCCGTTCCTGGTCAACTGGGACTCGACGTTCACCTGCCAGGACTTCACCACGAACGGGCCCGTACCGATCGGATTGCCGGTGTAGGTCGGCACGAACGAGCTTGGATGCGCCATGTAGGCGATCTGCTGCTCGGCCAAGGAGATCGGGAACGCCGAAAACGGAATCACCATGTTGTAAGCAACGGTGTAATCGTCGACTTTCGTCACTGACGTGATGATTGGCTTGATCGCCAGTCCGACCGTGGGGTCGGCGTTGGCGGCCACCCAGTTGGCCACACAAATGTCGGCGTCGAATGCATCGCCGTTGGTGAAGTTGACGCCCTGGCGAAGGGCGATGGTCCAGACCGTGTAATTGGCGTTCGGGGTCGCCGAGAGGGCCAGCATCGGCAGGGCGACTTTGCCGTTCGCCGACATCACGAACAGTGGGTCGTAGAGCGCGTTGGCGACGCAGAAACCTGAGGCGTCCATCTTTCCTTGTGAGCCGTTAAAAATATGGTAGTTCGGAACGTCGGAAAGAGTCCCGACGGTCAGCGTCCCACCACGCTTCGGCTTCCCCGTGTTCACGCCAATGGCTGCAGCGCTGGCCGACGTCGCGAGGAGATCGTCAACGACCGATCCGGCCAACGCGACACCACCAATTGTGGCAGCTGAGTGAGTAAGGAACGATCGACGATCGAACGTGGATGACATCTTTGTCCTGCTTTCCCCCTGGAGCACTGGCCTTGTGCTGGCGCTCCTCTGGTCGCAACTTAGCAAGAACCCGTCAGAAAAGAAGTTCAGAGTAGAAATCTCCTGAAGCCAAATTCCCAGGGCCCTATGGACAGGGCGACGCCGCACGGACCCTGGGAAACTCTTACGTGGCTGTGGTCATTGCAGCCACCGAAATTGATCACTGCGGGCTCGCGAACACCACCACTGTGATTTGCACTGTGATATTCACACTTCGAAGTTCGGCGCCGCGGAATACCTTCGTCCGTGCATGTTTCGTCACCGGCGAGTGCATTCGCTCCAACGGTGCGTCCGGCGTAGAGCAACGAACCCAGTTCCGCGACACGCACTTCGCGCGAACCGTAGAACCGACGCACGGGACCACTTTTGGTGAACGCGGTTCGGAGAGTGTGGCTCCGATGCTCACACGCCATTGGATCGCGATAGTCACGAGAGGCGCGAGGAGTTGGTGTGGCCGCGTGGTCGTGATTCGCCAGTGGCGCGCAACCGGCCCGATCGACAATCTTCATTGTCCTGGTTCGGATCATTCTGAAATCTGCCCCCAACCTCGAGTCGAGTTGATTCGAGACAACCTCATCTTGGAGGGTCGATTTGTGAGAGCCCTGTGAAAGTCCTGGGATGCACTTTAAATGGCATCGAACTTCAGATCTGAGCGGAAGCGCCTCGCCGTCGCCCTGTTTTTACGTGCTGAATGTCAATCTTTGGCGAGCCACGCCTTATTGATAGTTGATAGAAAATCGGCGGTATGAACAAACCTCTGGCTCAAAGGGAGCAGGGCCCAGACGGAAGGGGGGGCCGTCTGGGCCCTGACAGAACTACGGGAATTGTGCATCAGGGCCCGAGTGGCAGGGAGGGACCACTCGGGCCCTGAGACTTTGTCGGGACCTCACAGTGCAGGTCCGCGTTATTTCGGCGCGCCTCCTCTCGCATTCGAACCAATTTCGGGAACCGTTCCCGGTGGAACTCCAGGAACGACACCGGCTCCCACTGGACCGGGTCCCGCGCAGTCGCTCGCTCCGGGATCTCCTATCCCAACGGTCGCGGCGTCAATGGTGCTCGGTGAGGAACTGAAGGTCCCTTCGGCAAAAATGAATGACCCGACGCTGATGTCGGCGAGCGAAGCAGTGGCGCCGGACTTGGTATAAGTGGTTGTCGTGCTCACGAGAATCGTGTCGGCACTGGCGTTCGGACCCGTCACCGTGATCGTGTCACCGTTTATCGCGCTGACCCGACCGGCGAGTGTCGCGGGCACGAGTTCGATCGATCCCGCGACACTCGTATCGGTCGAACTCGCGACGATACGGACGTTCTCACCCAGCGCCAGACTCGCCGTAGTGGCGCTTTGGCGAAGGTTCGTGACAACTGTCGAGGAGTTGATCACGTAGGTACTCGCGGTGCCGTCGAAGTTCACGATGGTGATTGAGGAACTTGTTAGAGCGGTGACGTCGCCGCCGACGCCACTCGGTCCACGAGGCGGCATCGGCGGCGGCGACGTCGTGCTGGCGTCTCTCGAGCTGCGAAGGGCCAGCGCACTTACGGACTTCGGTGAATGCGTCGACGCACTCGCGACGCCGACGCCACTGACGAGCACCGTGACGGCGATGGCCGAAGAGAGTCCCACATTTCGTAGGACTCTCTTGCGGATTGGTTGGATCATGGGAGGTTCTCCTTCTGCCTCGAACGGGGGAATTCGAGACAGCAACATCTTGGCCAACGAGTGTGTGGGGGCCATTGGGAGGGCCTAAGAAGGTACTAAATCTCGAAGTTCGTCACGATGTCGTCACGAGGGCCTCATCCGTCAATTGAATTCGGGCATACTGGGCGCGTACGACTAGCACCTCACAGAGTTGTATCAGGTGCACACCATCTATTAGGGAGGACCACACGAGTGGCGACAGGCATAGGTATTCACGATGGATCCGTGGGCGACGAAGCCTTCAAAGTTGAACGACGAGGCATTGATTACGTCCCCGAAAACGAGCGTTGGGCGACTCCGCGCAACATCGCCGCGCTGTGGGCCGGCACCTCGATAAACGTCGAGTACTTCATCTACGGCGCGCTCTTGATGGGCTTCGGCTTCAGCTTTTACACCGCGCTCGCGGTCATCATCATCGGCAACGTCTCCTACTTCTTACTGGGCCTCGCGTCGTTGCAGGGTCCCGAGACCGGTACGACGGCGTTCATGATCTCTCGAGCGCCCTTCGGCACTCGCGGTTCGCGGCTGCTCAGCTTCTTCAACTGGCTCACTCAGTTGGGGTTCGAGACCGAGGGACTCATCCTTATCGTGGGCGCCGGGCTGGTGCTCTCCCAGATGGCCGGCGTCCACACCTCTAGTGGTCTGAAGGTCACCTACATCATCCTCGCCGCAGCGATCCAGGCCGTTATGCCGTACCTCGGCCACGCGACGATGGTCAAGGTCCTTCGGGCACTAATCGTTCCCTTCGGCGCGATCTTCGTGCTGTTGGCGTTCTACGACTTCAAGCACGGGTCCGCGAGCTTCAAGGGATTCGGTGGTGGCTGGGAACTCTTCTCGGCCGGTCTGGCCTTCACCTTCGCACTCTCCGGTCTCGGCTGGACGGAGTGCGGCAACGACTATACCCGCTACGTGCCCCGAGACGCGAGCAAGGGCTCCATCGTCGGCTGGATGTTCCTCGGCACGGCGATTCCTGAGATTTTCATGATGGTGCTCGGCGCGGCGACGTTCACGTTCATCTCCTCGAGCGCCCAGTCCGCTGCCTGGAACGGATCGAATCCCTTCGAAGCGTTGCACATTCAGCACACCATTCCGAGTTGGGTCGTCGCGCTGTTTCTGATCTTCGCCATCGTGCAGCTTTTCGGCATCAACTCACTCGACCTCTACTCCTCGGGCGTTTCGCTCCAGGCGATGGGTCTCAAACTCAAGCGATACCAGGCCGTCGTGCTGGACAGCATCCTCGCGTGCGGCCTCACGATCTGGGCGATGTTCCAGTCGACGTTCTCGCTCTATATGAAAGAGTTCGTCGGCGTCATCATCGTGTGGATCGCTCCGTGGCTCGGTATCTATTTGATGGACTGGATCATCCGAAAGTATCGCTACAGCGCTTCAGAACTCCAGCGCGACGACAAGAGTGGGATCTACTTCGTTGGCAAGACCGGCGTGAACTGGAACTCGATCGTCGCCTTCGTCGTCGGTATGGTCTGTTCCACGATCGCCTTCTCCAAGGCGCCACCACCGGTCAACTTCCCGTTCCACTGGATGACCCCGATATCGAATCACTACGGCGGCGCCTGCGCCGGCAATCTCGTGCACAACGTCTGTAGCGCCGGTTGGTACGGCGGCGCCGACTTCTCGGTGCCGACCGGCATCATCGTGGCTGCGTTGGTGTACTTCGTGCTCGAAAAGGTCACTGGCAACGTGGCCCGACAGGTCGCGAAGCAACAAGAACTCGAACCGACGTCATAGGTTCGTACGCGACGCCCCCGAGCTTCGGCTCGGGGGCGTCGTCATTGGTACAGTTATCCCGCCCAGTCTTCGACGAGACCGCCCGATCCATCAGGTCGAAAAACGGGGATCGATCCGAGCGCGCGCACCATCGACGCGTCCTCGCCGAGCGAGGTTCGCCAGATCGACGCCTCGGTCACGAGCGTGCCGATGACGACGATCTCGGCGCCGACGCCGCGCAGCAGTCGAAGTGCGGTGCCGGTCGACGCACCGGTTGAGATCACGTCGTCCACGATGGCCACCCGTTTGCCCTCGACGTCCTTGATTCGAGCACGGTCGAAGAGCAAACGCTGTTCGGCGTCGGTCGTGATCGATCGCACGGTCTCACTGATCGCGTCGGCCAAGTGGATCTTGGGTGTCTTATGCAAGATGACGTACTGGTCGAGCCCGAGGTGACGCGTGACTTCCACGGCGACCGGGATGCCCATCGTGGCGACCGTCGCCACGATGTCAACGTCGTAAGGTCGAATTATCTCCGCGAGTTCGGCGCCGGCTCGAGACATGAACTCGACCCCCATGTCGACGGTGATCAACAGCGCCAGGGCCAGTTGTTCGTTGAGCGCGACGAGCGGGAGGTCAACGCGCTGTGTGCCGATGTCGACGGAGTATGTGCGTTCACCCACGATGAGCGAGCATACTTAACCGATGAGTTCATCCACTTCACCGCTCGATCGCGACCTCGCTCAACGAATGCTCGTGACCGCGTATGACGAAGCCGTGCTCGGTCTCAGCGAGGGCGGCATCCCCATTGGCGCAGCGTTGTACTTGCGCGACGGCACACTGATCAGTTCCGGCCACAACCGGCGGGTCCAGGAGCGTGACGCGTCGGTGCACGCCGAGACCGACGCCTTTCGCAAGGGTGGCCGTCGTCGTGACTACCCCGACACGGTGATGGTCACGACGCTCTCACCGTGCTGGTACTGCTCGGGGCTGGTGCGACAGTTCAACATCGGCGCCGTCGTCATCGGTGAAGCGACGACCTTTCACGGTGGTCACGACTGGCTCGCCGAACTCGGCGTAGAAATCGTCGTGCTCGACGACCCGGCCTGCACCGAGTTGCTGAGCACCTTCATCCTCGAACACCCCGACCTCTGGAACGAGGACATCGGGCTCTGATCAGCGCGCGGGCGGCCCGAAGAGTCGGTCGCCGGCGTCACCGAGACCGGGCGTGATGTAACCGACGCTGTTGAGTTCGGCGTCGAGCGCGGCGGCCACGATGGCGACGTCCGGGTGCTTCGAAAAGACGTAGTCGACACCGGGCTGGGCCGCGATGAGACACAAGACCGTCACGTCGCCTGCGCCGCGTTGGCCCAGCATATCCAGTACGCAGACCAGCGATCCACCAGTCGCCAACATCGGATCACAGAGCACGACGTGCACCCCGATGAGCGACTCGGGCAGTCCGTCGAGATAGACGTCGGGCTTCAAGGTCTCTTCGTTTCGGCGAAGTCCGACCAGGCACACTCGGTGGTGCGGCAGGACCTCTTGGACCGCCGGACTCATGCCGAGACCGGCCCGAAGGATGGGGACAATCAAATACTCCGTGTCGATGCGCACCGCTGGCGCACCCTTCAGCACGGGTGTATCGACGGAAGTGACGGTGACCGGCGTGTCGCGAAAGGCCTCGTAGGCGACGAATCGTGAAATCTCGCCCGCCAAGCGCAAGAAGTCCGCGTTCGACGTCGCGACGTCGCGCAGTCGGCGTACCTTGTCCGCGACAATGGGGTGATTGATGACGTGTAGTGAGGGCACGAGGTCACACTACGCCGAGCGATGTTCACGCGTTGACGAAGTCATTTACCGGGAATCGAGGTCGCAGACGACCGGTATTATTGATCAATGGCTCTTTTCCTCTCTTCGCGTTCCGAACGCGTCCGAGAGCGAGAGCGAGAGCAGCATTCGGCCAATCCCTTGGGGGGCGTACGGTCGAAGTACCCGGGTCCGCGTCACGCGATTTCGCGCGATCAGAGCCTGACCTGGTGGCGCCGTGTACTTCCAGTGATTCAGTCACACCGTGTGACCTTCGTGACAGCGATTGTCCTTTCGTTCGTGAGTCTCATCTTCCAGGTGCTCGTGCCGAACATGCTGAGCAACGACATCGACCACACGTTCGTGCATCACGTGGCGTCGCTACACGGTGACGTTGTCTCGCTCGTCATCGTGGGGCTATTGGCCGGAGCGGCCGGCATCATCTCTCGGCAATTCCTCTACAACACCGCCTATAACGTGGAGGCGGACCTGCGTTCGCTCATCTACCAGCACTTGACCTGGCTCTCGTTCAGTTTCTACGACCGCGTCCAGTCTGGTCAGCTCATCAGCCGTGCGAACAGCGACATTCGCAGTGTCCAGATGTACTCCATCTTCGCGCCGCTCATCATCGTGCAGTGCTTCATCGGCGTCGTCGCTTTTGGATTCATGCTCAGTATTAATTGGGCGCTGGCGCTGATCTCGATGATCGTGATGCCGATTCTGTACGTGGTCGGCATCAAGATGCGCCGGGTCATGTTCCCGATCTCTTGGATCACCCAGGCCCGCTTGGCCGAGGTCGCGACGATCGTCGATGAGAACGTGAACGGTGTTCGCGTGGTGAAGTCGTTCGCGCAGGAGGAGGCGGAAATTGATCGCCTCGCCGACGCCGCCGAAGGTGTTGCCTGGGCCTACATCAAGGACGCGAACATTCGAGCGATCTGGTCGCCCTGGGTCCAGAACCTGCCCCAATTGGGACTCGCCCTGGTACTGCTTTGTGGTGGTTGGATGGTTCTGCACGGAGACCTGGTCTATCCCCAAATCCTCGCCTTCAGTCTGTATCTCTTGATGCTCCAGGCACCGTTCATGATGCTCGGCCAGCTCGTCATGATGGGACAGCGCGCCAAGGCCAGCGCCGGGCGAATCTTCGAAATCCTCGACGAGAATCCAGAGATCGTGGAGCGCCCGGGCGCCTACGACCTCCTTGACGTACGTGGCGCGATCGATTTCAATCACGTGAACTTCACCTACGACAACGGTGCCGAGATTCTTCGCGACTTCGACGCCCACCTCTCGCCCGGAGAGACGGTGGCGATCGTCGGTCGCACCGGATCGGGCAAGTCCACCGTGGCGCGACTGCTCAATCGCTTTTACGACGTGACCGACGGTGCCGTCACAATTGACGGACACGACCTGCGTGACGTGACACTCACCTCACTGCGCGAGAACGTCGGCGTCGTGCTCGACGAGCCCTTCCTCTTCTCCATCTCCATCCGCGACAACATCGCCTACGGACGGCCCGACGCTTCCTTTGAGGAGATTCGGGCGGCGGCACTCGCCGCGAACGCCGACGAGTTCATCGTGCGCCTGCCCAATGGTTACGAGACCGTCGTCGGCGAGCGTGGCTATACCCTCTCCGGCGGTCAACGCCAGCGCATCGCGATTGCCAGAACGTTGCTCCTCAATCCTCCGATCCTCATCCTCGACGACGCCACCAGCGCGATCGACGTGCACGTGGAGTCCGGCATCTATGAGGCGCTACGCGGTCTTTTGGCACAGCGCACCACGATCGTCATTGCGCACCGTATCTCGACCATCGCACTCGCCAGTCGGGTCTTGGTGCTCGATGAAGGTCACGTGATCGCGAGTGGCACGCACGAGGAGTTGCTCGAGCGCGAACCGCTGTATTCAGTGATTCTCGCCCAGACCACGTCGAGCGAGGGGTCCTAATGGGCTGGGGCGGTCCCGGTGGCGGAGCGATGTTCGGTCCCAGCGCGTCCTCGGCCAGCGGACGGGCGGGACTGCCCTTCGGCGGCATTCCCGAAGAGCTGATGGAGGAGGCGACGAAGCTGCTCGCGAGCGAACCCGTTCGCCCGGCGTCCCACGTTCACTTCACGCAACGACCGAGCGAGAAGGAACGCGAGCGTCTGACCCTTCCTCAACTGCTGCGCGCCTACCCCAAGTGGGTCGTTTCCGGTTCGGCGCTCGTCATCGTCATCAGCCTCACGTTGCAGGCCGGACCGCTCCTCACCGAGTTCGCCATCAGTCACGGGATGGAGCGCCACAAGAGCTTGAGCGTGATCGTGGTGTGCGCGGTGCTGTACCTCGCCCTCGCGTTCGTCAGTGTCTACTTCCAACGTCAGCAGGTCAACGTCACGGGCAAGCTCTCTTCGCGTGTCATGCACGACCTCCGCATTCGAGTCTTCACGCAGTTCCAGCGACTCAGCCTGGACTTCTTCACCGAAGAGAAGGCCGGCGTCTTGATGAGTCGAATGACGAGTGACATCGAGAATTTACAACAGCTGATTCAAGACGGCATCAGCCAGTTCGCGCTCCAGGGACTCACGATGGTCGTCATCACCGTCATCTTGTTTCTCACGAACGTCGAGCTCGCGATGTGGACCGTGCTGCTCGTGGTGCCCCTCCTCGTCGTCTTTTCGATCTGGTATCACCAAGCGTCGGAGAAGGGCTACCTCCTCGCGCGCGACCGAATCGCGAACGTCTTGGCGGACCTTTCCGAGTCGCTCTACGGGATTCGCGTCGTAACCGCGAACAACCGCCAGCGCCGCAACATCCGAAATCACCGACATGTGGTGGGCGCCTATCGTGACGCCAACGCCTACACCGGTCGCGTCAACGCCATCTATGGTCCGTCCACGCTCATGATAGGGATCTTGGGCCAGGCCATGCTGCTCGGCATCGGCGGCCACATGGTCTTGAACCACCAACTCAACGTGGCGCAACTCATCGTGTTCTTCCTCTACCTCAATCGATTCTTCGCACCGATCCAACTGCTCGTCCAGCAGTACACGACACTGCAACAGGGACGCTCGTCGATCATCCGGCTGCGCGAACTGCTCGACACCGCGCCGAGCGTCGACGAGGTGCCTGACGCGACCGACCTGCCTGTCATCGAGGGCCGAATAACCTTCGAGCACGTCGACTTCGCGTATTTGAGCGACGAGCCAGTGTTGCACGACGTCAATCTGGAGATCTCCCCTGGCGAGTCCGTCGCCTTCGTTGGTCCGACGGGCGCCGGCAAGTCGACCATGGCAAAGCTCGCGAACCGCTTCTATGACCCCACGTCGGGCCGGGTGCTCCTCGACGGGATCGACATCCGGACCGTCACCCTGCGTTCGCTTCGCTCACAGCTCGGCGTCGTACCCCAAGAGCCCTTCCTCTTTGCGGGGTCCATCCGCACCAACCTGAGCTTCGGCCACCCCGAAGCGACCGAGGACGAGATCAACACCGCGGTCGACGTCGTCGGGCTCCGTGATTTGGTTGACCGGCTACCCCAAGGGCTTGACACACCGGTGCACGAGCGTGGCCAGACGCTTTCGGCCGGCGAGCGCCAGCAGCTCGCGCTGGCGCGGGCCTTCCTTGCGCGACCCCGCGTGCTCATTTTGGACGAAGCGACGTCCTCACTCGACCTGCAAAGCGAGACGGTCATCGAGCGGGCCCTCGATCGACTCCTCGAGGGCCGTTCGGCGATTCTCATCGCGCATCGTTTGACGACGGCTCAACGGGCCGACCGCATCGTCGTCATCGACCACGGCGGCATCCTCGAGATGGGTACACCCGCGGAACTTCTGGCTCGAGGCGGCGCCTACGCCACCATGTACGACGCGTGGCTCGCCTCGGGCGGCCGCGACGCGACTCGCGCCGACGTGCCGGACCCTTAAGCCATCTCCTTGACAGCCTCGATGAGCGACGCCGAGGTCTGCCCGCCGAGCGGGATCGGGTGCACTTGCAAGTGGGTGACGCCGGCCTCCCTGAACGCGGCGACGCGCTCCTTCACGTAACTCGCCGGGCCGCACAGCGTCGTGAGTTCCAAGAACTCGTCGGGTATCGCCGCCTCGGCCTCCTTCTTTTTGCCACTGAGGTAGAGGTCCTGGATGATGGCGGCCTCCTTCTCGAAGCCGTAGCGCACCATCAACTCGTTGTAGAAGTTCTTGCCCTTCGCGCCCATGCCGCCGACGTAGAGGGCGGTCATGGGACGCGAGAACTCTCGAAGGGCCGTCACGTCATCTCCTTCGCCGATGGCGAGCAAGCCACCGGCCGAGATCATCAGCTCACCGCGCGACGGGTCGCGCTTGGCCCGACCGGCCGCGAGGGAGGCTCCCCAGACCTCGTGAGCCCGTTCGGGGATGAAGAAGACCGGCAGCCACCCGTCGGCGATCGCCGCGGTCATCTCGACGTTCTTCTCGCCCAACGACGCGATCCAGATTGGAATCTCATTACGCACCGGGTGCGTCAAAATCTTGAGGGCCTTGCCGAGACCGGTGCCTTGATCGCTCGGCAACGGAAGTGTGAAGTTCTTGCCCTCGTGGACGAGGGGCGCCTCTCGCCTCCAGATTTTGCGGCAGATATCCACGATCTCTCGAGTTCGCCCGAGTGGATTCGCGTACGGCACGCCGTAGAAACCCTCGATGACCTGGGGGCCCGAGGCGCCGAGGCCCAGGTGGAAACGCTCGTCGGAGAGCGCGTCGATGCCCGCGGCGGTCATGGCGATGAGTGAGGGCGTGCGCGAGTAGATGTTCATGATTCCCGAGCCGATCTGGACGCGCTCGGTCAACGCCGAGAGGTACCCCATCAGGGAAGGGCTGTCGAATCCGTAGACCTCGGCGACCCACACGAGGTCGAGACCGGCCTTTTCCATCTCGGCCACGCTTCGCGCGGCCTCCTTGAAACCACCGTTGTAGGCCAGGATCGTGGAGATTTGCAGGGCAGGACGAGAGGGCGCGGTCATGGTCGTCAGAGTATCAAGCGACCTTGACTGGACCGAATACGGCGCAAACCTCGCCTACGCTGGTATCTGTAAGCAAACTCGCTTTCACAAAATTAAAGGCTGGTGACAACGTGGTCACGCGTCCGACTGAGGCGACCCCTCACGAATTCAATCCGTGGCTGCATGTCACTTCGCTCATCGAGACGGCCGGGCACCTGCTCGGCCTGAACGAAGGTTTGATCAAGCGAATCGTCACCCCCGAGAGGATCCTCGAAGTCGCGGTCCCTATTCGCATGGACTCCGGCGAAGTCGAGATGTTCCACGGTTGGCGGATCCAACACAGCACCGCGCGGGGTCCGGGCAAGGGCGGCATCCGTTTTCACCCCAGTGTGAACGTCGATGAGATCGCCGCGCTCAGTGCCGACATGTCCATCAAGTGCGCCGTCGTCAATATCCCCTACGGCGGCGCGAAGGGTGGCATCCGTGTCGATCCCGCGGCGCTCAGCCGTGGCGAACTGGAGCGACTGACTCGACGCTACGCCTTCTCGATCGCTCCGATGATTGGACCGGACCGCGACATTCCCGCCCCGGACATCAATACCGATACCCAGGTCATGAGTTGGATCATGGACACCGTGTCCATGCTGGCCGGACACAACATCCCCGGCGTCGTCACCGGTAAGCCGCTCGCCATCGGCGGCACGCTCGGTCACGCCGGCGCGACATCACTCGGTGTGACGATTTGCACCAGCGCCATCCTCCAGCGCATGGGCCGACTCGCGAGTGAACAGCGTGTCGTCATCCAGGGCTACGGCAAGGTCGGCGCGCCGTTGGTGAAGCTCTTGAGCGATCGCGGCATGAAAGTCGTGGGCGTCGCCGATATCCGAGGAGCGATCCACGTGCCCGCGGGTATTGATCCCACGATCATGGCCAATCACTTCAAAGAGGCCGGCACCATCGTCGGCTACCCCGACAGTGAACCGGTCGCGGCCGACCTGCTCTTCACCTTGCCCAGTGACATCGCAATACCCGCCGCCCTCGGCGGCGTGATCGACCAGGACATCGCCAAGTCGATGTCGGCGTCGATCGTCGTGGAAGCGGCAAACGGTCCCACGACCGGCGAAGGGGCTGCGGTTCTCGCGAGTCGGGGCATCGCGGTGGTGCCCGACGTCCTCGCCAACGCGGGCGGCGTTGTCGCCTCCTACTTCGAATGGGCCCAGGATCTGCAGGGCTACCTCTGGGAGCCGGAACTCTTTCACGACCGACTGGAAAAGACGTTGCGCGAGGCCTTCAACTACATCTGGACTCGTCACCTCCAACTTGAAGTCACGTTGCGCGAAACGGCGATCGCCGTCGGTGTCGAGCGCATCGCCGAAGCCACTGAGCTACGCGGACTGTTCCCCTGATCGAGTTCGACGATACGTTCCAGTGCGACACGCGACGTTCACGCAATGCTTCGTCGCAGAAGGAATTGTTTGTCGCGGACACTCGCCGTATGCGAGTGTTACAACATGACCCCGACGGAAGCAACGCGCGACGAGCTCGAAGAGATCATCTCTTCCTTGCGTGAAGAGATCACCCGACTCAAAGAAGAGATTCGTCGGATCCGTCGAGAAACCAACGAAGTACCGCCGCACTATCTCTGAGGGTCACGTCGTCGTCGTCGCGGCGGAACACGTCAGTTGATTGCGCGCCGCCAGGTCTTGAGCCGCGGCGGCGATCAGCGTCGACTGCGGAAGCGTGCCCCCAGTGACCGCGTTCACAATCGCCGCCGAGATCTTGTCGGCCAAGGTTAACGACGCCGCGACCGAGGACGGCGAACCGAACAGAATAAGGTCATCGCCCGCCGCGAGTGCCTTCACCGACGCCGCCGGTTCGGCCAGGTGCAGCGCGCTGATGGCGCCCGCCGAGAGCGAGTCGGTGACGATGAGTCCCTTAAAGCCGAGTGTCGTGCGCAGATACTGCACGACGACGGGTGAAAGTCCGGCGGGAAGCGACGACAGTCCGGGAATCCGGGCATTGGACATCATCACGGCGGTGGCGCCGTTCGCGATTGCTTGACGAAACGGAACAAGTCCGGTCGTCTGAAGCTGCGCCCACGTCAACGTCGCGGCCGGACCGTAATCGGTGTTGCGCGTCGAATAGCCCAGACCAGGAAAGTGCTTCACGACCGACAAGACGTCGGCCTCTTGTAGTCCCTTCATGAACGCCGTACCGTCATGTGCCGCGATCGAGGCTACGCCACTGAAAGAGCGGTAGCCATCGGGATTCGCCTCGCCCGGGAACTGCGCGCGACCGTCGACGTCGAGCACGGGCGCGAGGTCCGTGTTGACGCCCGCGACCGATAACGCAGTGCCGACGCGCCGCGCGATCGCGGTGATCTGAGTCGCGTTGAGGTTCTTGCCCATCGTCTGGGCCCACGGGAACGAACCAACCAGGTTCGTGAGCCGCTCGACGCCGCCGCCCTCTTCGTCGGTCATCACCATCCAGGCGTACTGACCGGGTCGTTCGCGCTGCAGAGTGGCGAGGACTTGGGGCATCGACGCCGGGGCCGTCGTGCCGAAGAGAAGTATTCCGCCGTAACCGGCCCGCGCCGCCGGCGCCAACGCGCCGATATTCGTGGCCTCGACGGGGATCGCGATGGTCTCGTTGGCCAGTTGCGTCGTCGTCCAGGTCGAGACAATTTGACTCGCGCACGCCAGGTTGGTGGTGGCCGTTCTGCTCTGACTCGCGCCGGCACTGGCCACGAGGGCGCTCGAGAGCATCACCACTCCGAGAAGTATTCGCAACCGTCGCACCTATGAAGGCTACGACGGCGGTTCGCGATTTACCGACCGCTACGCTGTCCAGCGTCGAAATGAGTCTGATGTCACCACTGATGCCCGCGGCCTTCATCGGTCACGGTAACCCCATGAACGCACTACAGCACAATCGCTACACCGAGAGTTGGACGAATTTCGGGGCCTCACTCGAGAGGCCCAAAGCCGTCCTCGTCATCTCAGCGCACTGGTACGTCAATATCACCGCCGTGACGGCCATGCGAGTGCCGCGCACCATCCATGACTTCTACGGCTTCCCCTCGGAACTCTTCTCCGTCGAATACCCGGCGCCCGGCGATCCCTCCATCGCCGAACGCATCGTCGACGTGGTGCGACCCACCTACGTCGGCCTCGACGAGGACAGTTGGGGCATCGACCACGGCACGTGGTCGGTACTCGTGCACATGTTCCCCGCGGCGGACGTGCCGGTCCTGCAACTCTCGATCAACGCCGAACTGCCTTTCGACTACCACTTCAATCTGGGGGCCCAATTGCACGCGCTGCGCAGCGAAGGGGTTCTCATCGTGGGTAGCGGCAACGTCGTACACAATCTGCGGCTCGTGGATTTCAACTCCCCCGGCGTCGGCACCGACTGGGCCCATCGATTCGACGACGACATGCGCGAGATCATGACCAGCGACGCCACCGAACTCGGTCGGGCCAGCGCCCACGGCGACTACCGTCTGGCGGTGCCGACACCCGACCACTTCCTGCCGCTCGCGTACGTGGCGGGGCTGTCGGCCGCGGCGAACACCCCGACGCGCACGCTGGTCGACGGCTACGAGATGGGTGCACTCTCGATGACCGCGTACGAACTTCCGGCCGCCTAACTCACTTTCGACGCGAAAGACGAACCGCTCGCACGAGGGACGTCGCGAGCGCGAGAACCGCGAGCACGGGTAATACGACGATCGCGGCGGCGTTGAAGTGACCGCTCTCGCTCAGTAGCGCGGTCACGCCAATGATCACGAGGGCCGCCACGAACAGTTCTGGCGTATCGCCCACTAAAAAGTCCCACCAGAATCGACCGAAACCCTTGATGAGGCGCGTGATCACGGACGTGGCGTCACTCATGCGTTCGTCACGGTCATCGGTGTGCTTGCTTCGCGACGCATGGCCAGGACGAACGCCCACGAGACGACCGCGTAGATCGCGGCCAGTCCCAACAGCATCGTGTCACCGCCCGGCCAACGGACCTTTAGACCTTCGCCAGTCCAGAACGTCCCGTAGGTCACCAGCAGGACGCCGACCGACATCTTTAGGGCGTTTTCCGGCACGTTCGAGAGCTGTTTGGCGACAATGACGCCCCCCAGTGCGACGAGTATCACGGCGACGGCGGCCGCGGCGGCCGCGAGGCCGAGTCGGTGGGCAGAAGTACCGAGCGTGATCACGAGGATGATGACCTCGAGACCCTCGAGGAAGACCCCCTTGAACGCCATCACGAAGGCGATCCGGTCTCGACCGCTTGTGGCACCCGCCGCTCGCAACTCGGCGACGGTCTGTTCATAAATGGCGTCCTCGTCGTGCTTCGCTTTCAGGCCGGTGGCGCGAAGTATTGACTTCCTCAACCACTGCATCCCGAAAATGAGGAGTACGCCGCCGACCACGAGACGCAAGGCGCTGAGCGGAACGTGCACGAGCGCCGGACCGAAGGCCGCGACGAGTGCCGTCAAGACCACGAGTGCCACGCCGCTGCCCTCGAAGGCTGAACGCCACCCGCGAGTGTGGCCCACGGCGAAGACGATCGTGAGGGCCTCCACCGTCTCCACACACGATGCCAGAAACACCGCGCCGACGAGGACGATGGTTCCCGAAGAAACTGATGCAGCTATCAACACGTCATTTTCCCTCTGGACCAAGGTGAACAGTGCGATTCCGCTCTGTCACAGGCTCAACTTCCCCTTGAACGCTAGCGTCCGATCCTGACAACGCCGGACGTCGAGCCGCGACGCGGTTCTCCCTCACGGGGACGAGAGTTCTACTCGCGGCGGCGGAGTTCGTCTTCCACGAGCGCCGGATCGAGCCCCCGACTTCGTAGCAGTACGAGGGTGTGAAACCACAGGTCGGCCGCCTCTTCGACCACCCGGTGGTCGTCTTCACTCAACGCGGCGACCACCAATTCGACCGCCTCTTCTCCCACCTTTCGCGCCACACGTCCCGGCCCGTCACGCAGTAGTTCCACCACGTACGACCCCTCGGGTGCGTCCTGATCTCGTTGAAGGATCTTTCGCCACAACCACGGAGTGAAGCACGACGTGGTTCCGTCGTGACACGCCGGCCCCTCGGCGGAGACGCGTACGAGGACGGCGTCGTCGTCACAGTCGTGCGAAATCTCGACGACGTGCATCGAGTTACCTGACGTCTCACCCTTCTGCCAGAGCTTCTGGCGAGACCGCGAGAAGAAGTGCACGAGTCCGCTCGAACGCGTCAGCGCGAGCGCCTCCTCGTCCATCCAACCCAACATCAGGACGCGGCCGCTGGAGTCATCTTGCACTATTGCCGCACGGAGTTCTTCGCTCATATCAGTTCCTTCATCGGTCGAAGTTGAATACCCAGATCTTGGATCTCGCGACGCAGACCCGGCAGTCCGGCCGGATTCTCGTGCACGATCGACGCGATCAACGCCGCGTCGGTGATACGCAGAGCGTCGGCGACGTGAGCGGCCGATCCGGCCCCGCCGGAGGCAATCACCGGAATCGACACCGCGTCTCGCACGCTCGCGGTCAACGCCAAATCAAATCCCTGACGGCGACCATCGTGTGAGATCGATGTCAACAGGATCTCGCCGGCGCCGCGCGAGGCCGCTTCAATGGCCCAGGGAATGGTCTTGGTTGACGTGACCACGCGACCGCCGTGCGTGTGGACGACACCGTCGCCCGCGTCGATGGCGACGACGACGGCTTGGCTGCCGTAACGCCGGGCAATGGCGCTGATCAAACTGGGATCAGCGAGAGCCGCCGAATTCAGCGACACGCGATCGGCGCCGGATTCGATGATTCGGATGGCGTCTTCAACCGAGCGCACGCCGCCACCCACGGTGAAGGGAATCTCCAACACGTCGGCGACGTCGGCAACGACCGACGTCATCGTCGCGCTGTCTTCGGGCGTCGCCGTGATGTCGAGAAAGACCAGTTCGTCGGCGCCGCCGTCGCTATAGAACTTCGCGAGCTCGACCGGATCACCCACGTCGCGCAGTCCGACGAAGTTGACGCCCTTCACCACGCGACCGTGGGCCACGTCGAGACAGGGGATCAAACGGGCGAGAGGCATCGCTCGAGAAAGGCCAAACCGGCCGACCCGCTCTTTTCGGGGTGGAATTGTACGCCCAAGAACGCGCCGCGTTCGACCGCGACGGTGACACCCTCGGACGTCGCCACACTGTCGGGGCAGGTCGCGGCGTAGGAGTGGGCGAAGTAGAAAGCATCGCCCCACGGTTCGACCATGGCCCATCCCAGTCGAGGGACCCGGCCTTCGGTCAACAGATGAACCGAGCCGGACAGCAGACCAATGCCGTCGACGCCGCCGTCTTCGTCGCTGTGTTCCAACGCCAACTGCATGCCGAGACAGATGCCGAGTATCGGCGCGCCCTTCTCGAATCGATTGCGCAACGCTTGTGCCGCGCCGGTCGACTCGAGGTGATCCATGGCGCTACGCGCCGAACCGACGCCCGGAAGAATCACCAATTCACTTTCAGAGATCTTGGTCGGGTCGCTGCTCACGACACTGCTGACGCCCAAGTGCGTGAGTGCCGCTCGAACCGACCGCGTGTTACCGGCGCCGTAGTCGACGACGACGACGTCACTCACAGCGACCCCTTCGTCGAGCGCACGAGCGAGCCGTCTCGAGTGAGGGCTTGGGCGAGCGCACGCCCGACGGCCTTGAACGCAGCCTCGGCGACGTGGTGGTCGTTCTCGCCTGTTGCGGTCACGTGGAGCGTGATCCGGGCGTTTTGGGCGAGCGACTGAAAGGCGTGGGTCGCCATGCCCGGATCGGGGGTGATCGAGATGTTGGCTGTGGCCCGACCGGAGAGGTCGACCACGGCGTGAGCCAGCGCCTCGTCCATCGGCACGCGAGCCTCGCCGTAACGAGTGAGCCCCCGTCGATCACCGAGTGCCTCGTCGAGCGCCTCGCCGAAGGTGATCATCATGTCTTCGACCATGTGGTGTTCGCCTGTTTCGAGGTCCCCCACACCCTCGAGGCGCAGGTCCATACCGGCGTGGAACACCAACTGCTGGAGCATGTGGTCGTAGAAACCGAGGCCCGTGTTCACGTAGACGCGGCCTTGGCCGGGAACGCGTAACCGGATGTTCAAGAGCGTCTCGGCCGTGGCACGACGGCGGCGAACCGAGGGGCTCGGCATCGCCTCGCCGTCGAGGACCGCGCGCAGAGCGTCGAGCAAGACGTTGTCGTCGAGCTCGTCCTTCACACTTATTCGCAGTCCCCCCTCGTAGGCGCGAACGACGACGCCGTAGGCCATCAGTTGCTGCACGAGCACTTGGGGCGTCTCCATCGGGATGAAGAGGAAGTTGGTGTAGGACTTCACCGGCGTCAGTCCCAGCGAGGTCAACTCGTTCGAGAGGCGCTCACGCTCAGCCACTTGTGTCGATACGTCGAGCGGCGTCGAGATCGCGGCCAACGCCAGCGCTGCCGACAGCGACGAGACCGACAGGGGCGCCTGTCGCGACGTGATGATGTCAATGGTCTCGGAGCTCGCGATGGCGTAGCCGACGCGGGCGCCGGCCAGTCCGTAGGCCTTCGAGAAGGTTCGCAACACGATCGCACCCGAATCGACGCGCTCGAGCGCGTCGACGCCGGCGTAGTCGGCGTACGCTTCGTCGATCACCAGCTGGCCCGGGACGTCGGGAATCTCCGGCAACTCGCCGGTGGGATTGTTCGGGCGACAGACGAAAACCAAGTCTGCTCTTGACGGATCGTCCACGATCGTGGCGCCGGCCATTGCGGCAGCGAAGGGGTACATCGAATACGAGAACGCGGGCACGGTGGCGACGGTGCCGCCTTCGGCGAAGAGCCGCGCTACTAAGACAATGAACTCATCGCTGCCGGCCCCGAGCGCGACCTGATCAATGCCCACGCCGTGACGTGCGGCGATCGCCGCTCGCAACGAGTGATATCGACCACGGTCGTATTCGTTGACGTCGGCGAGGGCGCGGGCCAACGCCGCGGGGCGCGCACTCGGCGGCGGCGTCGCGGCCACGTTGCCGTCGAAGCGGATGATGTCGCGCGGGTCCAGTCCAACCTTCTCGGCGATCACTTCGTTTGACGGCGGCCATTGGTAGCTCGCAAGTGCGACGGGCCGTGTCATCGACGCGCCGTGATCTTGTGAGCGGGCATGTCTTCGAGTTCGGCGAGCGCTTCAATCGTGGGCGCGAGGCGATCCAGTCCCTCTTTCGTGACGCGCTGGACGGTGACCGTCTTCATGAAGGCCTCCAGACCGAGACCCCCCGTCGACTTCGCCCACCCGCCGGTCGGTAACACGTGATTGCCGCCAGTGGCGTAGTCCCCCGCCGGAACCGGAGAGTAGGGACCGACGAACACCGCGCCGGCGTTTCGAATGCGATCGGCCAACGACTCGGCTCGTTCACCCAAGAGCGCGACGTGCTCGGCGGCGTACTCCTCAACTTGGGCGAGCGCGGCGTCCACGTCGTCGCCGACCCACACCACGTGAGCGCGCGAGTCGGGACCGTGCTCCATTTGGGCGTCCAGCTCTTGTTGGACGATGACCGGATCGAATCCAATGTCTGCGACGACGACGACCTCGCTGGGCCCCGCCGGCAGATCAATGGCCACGTCACGACTCACGAGCAGTTTGGCCGTGTTCACCGCCCCACCGCCGGGACCGAAGATCTTGTCGACGGGCGCGATCGATTCGGTGCCGTAGGCCATCGCCGCGATGGCTTGCGCGCCGCCGATTGCCCAAACCTCGTCGATGCCGAGGAGCGCGGCCGCGGCCGCGACCGCGGCCGAACCGTTGGGCGGCGTGCAGACCACGATTCGCTCGACGCCCGCGACCTGGGCCGGCACCCCGGACATGATGAGCGACGACACCAGACCGGTGGGAACATAGATGCCGATCGAACGGATCGGCGTCCAACGACGCTCGAGGGTGACGCCGGGCGACACCTCCAGCGTGAGGTCCGCCGGTCGTTGGGCGGCGTGCCAGGTGCGTACGTTCTCCGCCGCAGCCAATACGGCCGACGTCGGGATGTCGCCGTAGGCGACGGCTCGCTGGGGACTCGAGGCGGTCGTGCCGTCAAACTTCTTGGACCACGCAACGAGCGCGGCGTCGCCGCGCGCGCGAACGTCATTGACGATCTCTTCAATGGTGACGGGCTTCTCGGTCACGACGGGCTTACTCACGGCACCATCCGTTCTACGGGCAGCGTGAGAATCGAACTCGCGCCGGCGGCCTCCAGACGCGGCAACAGCGACCAGATCTCGGCCGCCGGTACCAATGCGTGCACCGCGACGATGCCTGGTGTCGCCAGATCCATGACCGTGGGCGAACCCGTCGTCGGCAAAAGCGCCGTCACTTCGCCCAGGCGACTCTTGGCGACGTTGCACAAGAGGTAGCGGTTCGCACGAGCGTTGATGACCGACCCGAGCACCATCGTGAGCGTGCGACGAGCCTCGTAATCCATCGAACCGACCTTTCCCACCAACACCGCCTCCGATTCGAAGAGGGTGCCGATCGAGCGCAGTCCGTTGGTGCGAAGCGTGCTCCCGGTCGACACGAGGTCGATAATCGCGTCGGCGAGTCCGAGTCGGGGTGATATTTCCACCGAACCCGTGACCTGCACGAGTTCGGCGTCGATGCCGAGGTCGGCCAAGGCGCGCCTGGCGATGCGCGGGTGTGACGTGGCGATTCTTCGACCGGCGAGGTCTCCGATGCTCTTGGCGTCATCTTCCATCGAGACCGCGGCCTGCAGCGAGCACGCGCCGTAGCCGAGTCGCAGGAGTACCTCGACGTCGCACTCGCGCTCTGATATCAAGTCCAGGCCCGTGATTCCGCAGTCCACGACGCCGTCTTGGACGTACTCGGGCACGTCCTCGGCGCGCACGAAGAGCAGATCGATGTCGGCGTTGCGACAGTGCGACTGCAGGACCCGTTCGCCCGGCTCTTGCGGCGAAACGCCGCTCGCCTCCAACAGCGACCACGACGGCTCGCGAAGCCGACCCTTGGACGGCAATGCCAATGAGAGGCGGCGGTTCATCGTCGACTCCTCTTGAGAACGGCCGCGTAGCCGCCCTCGCCGTGGTGCAGCCACTGGGCGACGCGCGTGACCGTCGCGGTGGAGGCACCGGTTCGGCGCGAGATCTCTTGGTAGGAGACGCCCTCATTCACGAGTCGCGCCACCTGGAGGCGTTGGCCCATGGCGTCAATCTCGGCGGTGGTGCAGATATCACGCAAGAACGCGGCGGTGACGCTCTTGTCCCGAAGGGCCACGAACGCATCGACGAGTTCGTCGAAGCGCGCGGCGGTCTCGGGGTTGGCCTCCGCGGAGGTTACTTTGCCACTGGTCATTTTACTATGCTAACATGCTAACACGCTGCTATGCAAGTGATCCCCGCTCTCGACCTCCTCGGAGATGACGCCGTTCGTCTCGAACAGGGGGATTTCGAGCGGGTCATCTTCCGCCGACCGATCGAAGCATTCATGGCGCGAATCGTGGAAACCGCGCCGCCACTTATCCATATCGTCGATCTTCAAGGCGCCCGTGACGGCGCGTTACGCCCGGACGTCGTCCAGCGATGCGCGGCCGTCGCCGGCGACATCCCGTTACAGGTTTCGGGTGGCATCCGTTCCATTGAAGCCGCTCGCGCGGCCCTCGCCGCCGGGGCGTCCAGAGTCATCGTCGGCACGGCGGTATGGGAGAACGACGACGCGCTCGAACTCTTCGAACGATCATTGGGCGCGCAACTGCTCGTGGCCCTGGACGTGCGTGACGGACGAATCGCTGTTCGTGGATGGACCGCGTCGAGCGGTCTCGACCTCGACGAGGCACTGGCGCGGTGTCGCAGTGCCGGCGTCGAGCGTCTCCACGTCACCGCCATCGATCGTGACGGCACCATGCGCGGCCCCGACCTCGCGCTGTACGAAAAAGCCTGTGCCAGTGGGATGGCGGTCATCGCGGCCGGTGGAATCCGAGATGACGACGACGTCGACGCGCTCGCGGCGATTGGATGCGAAGCGGCCGTCATGGGCCTCGGCTATCTCACTCGCCTGGGATTGAATTTCGACTCTTGACCTCGGAGAACGCGAACTACGTCAGCGTGATGACGACTTTGCCGCGCGGTTCGTCGTCGGCGACGTCGCCGCGCAACGCACCAATGGCATCGTTCGCCCGCTCCAGCGAATAGCGATGGGTGATCAGAAACGACGGCGCGAGATTTCCGAGGTTCACCTGCTCGACGACCTCGGTGAACGACTGGCTGGTGTAGGCGAAGCTTCCCTGGATCACGATGTCATTGTTGACGAGGTCGTCGGGCGCGAGGTCAATGATCGTGCCGTGCGCCGGAAGTCCGAGCAGTATTACCGTCGCTCCGCGACCGGCGAGCGCGAGCGCGCTCGACGCCGAGGGTCCCGTACCGGCCGCTTCGATCACGAGGTCGAAGCGGCCTTGGGGCGGGTCTGTCACGAACTCATCAGCCCCCGCGGCTCTCGCCAGCGATGCCTGTGCGGCGCGACGACCGACCACCACGACTCGAGCGGGTCTGAAGCGTCGAACCAAATGCGCGGCCAAGAGCGCGACCGTCCCGTCACCCACGACGGCGACGTTGAGGTTGTCACGTAATGAAAAGCGGGTCAGCGCGCGCCACACGACGGCCATTGGTTCGATCAGAACAGCGTCGTCCACGTTCGCCGACTCGTCAATCCGGTGAACGAGTCGTCTCGGTACGACGATGCGCTCAGCGATCGCACCGGCGCGGGTGAAACCGATCTCGTCGTAGATCGTGCAGCGATTAGTGGCGCCGATCAGGCACTCGTCGCAGTCGCCACACGGAATGACCCCTTCCACGACGACGCGGTCGCCGTGCGAAGCCACGCCGGGTACGTCATCGAGTACCTGGCCCACCCATTCGTGTCCGAGGGTCAACGGATAATGGACGTAGGCCGGATCGATGCTGGCGTCGATCAACTCCAGATCGGTACCGCACATGCCCGCGAGTAGCGGGGCGACCAGTACTTCGTCGTCGCCGGTGATCGGTTCCGCCAGCGTTTCGAGTGCGACGTCGTGCGGTGAGCGTACGACGAGCGCGCGCATCAACTTCGTCCGGGACGAATGCCACCGAGCAGGAACGTCATGCGTTCGGCGCGCTCCTTCACGATTGCACCGAGACGTTGGACCTCGCGAAGCGGCACGTCGACCTTGAGCCCAGTGATGCTGAGGGCACCCGCACACTTGCCCTGGTGGTCAAAGAAGGCGGCACCGACGCAAAATACCCCTTCGGCCTCTTCTTCGTCATCGGTGGCGTAACCCTCGACGCGAACTCGTTCCAGGTCCTCGAGTAGCGCGGTCACGTCCGTCAAAGTCTTCGACGTGTGAACCGCCATTCCCGCTTCGGCGATGAGGTCGCGGACCTGTTGCTCGCTCATCTCAGCGAGGATCGCTTTGCCGGCGGCGGTCGCGTGCGGTTCCTCGCGTTGTCCGAGCGGTGCGTGAAAGCGGATGGAACCCTCGCCGTCGATTCGCTCGAGGAAGACCGGGTAGCCGTTTTCGTTCATGGCGAGGCGTGCGGTGAGTCCGGTGATACTCGAGAGTTCGCGCAGCGTGGGCAGACCGAGCTCGGCGATCGAGGTCTGTTGTCCGACGAGATCGCCGAGTCGAAGGAGGTTGAGGCCGAGCACGTAGCGGGGACCGGGATCGACCGCACGCAAGAGACCGGACGCGCTGAGCGTCCTCGCCAGTGAGAGGGCGGTGCTTTTCGCGACCTTCAGATGACCGGCGATTTCGGTGACGCCGAGTCCCCCGGCGCCGGCGGCTCCGATGAGATCGAGGAGTGACGCGGCGCGAGCGACTGATTGCACTTCATAACGCTTGTCTTGTTCACTCATGTTCGGCACAGGCCAACACAATACGGGCTAGCCGACATCCGTCGCAAGTACCCACTTGACCGCCAGCGAAATACCTGCTTGTATTACCCAATCAATACCGACATGCGTTTTGTTATGCCGAACAGGCAAATTCGTATCGGCGAGCGTAGTGACGCTGCACGTTCGAAAGTCACCGCCTTGCGAGCACAGTTCGATGAACGCCCTTTAGTCCTCACGACTCCCGGCTCCGTCAATTGGATCACCGGTGGACTGTCGGATCCCGTCGACATCACGGCCACCAGTGACGCCGCCTGGGCCGTCGAAACGAAGATCGGACGAACGCTCATTGCGAGTGAGATCGAGGCCCCTCGACTGCAGGGCGACTTCGACCTGGATTCACTCGGTTGGAACGTCGTCTCCGTGCCGTGGTTCGACGCGAGCGCTCCACTTCGAGCGGCCGCGTCGATCTGTGGTGTGACGCCCGACGAACTATTAAGTGACAGCGACGCGTTCGGAAGGAACATCTCTCCATCGATTGTTCGTGAACGAATGGTGTTGAGCGAACCCGAGCAAGCGGAGCTGCGGTCATTGGGCGCGCTCGCGGCACGCGCACTCGAGGCTGGAATCGACGGCTGGCAACCAGGCGAGACGAGTGACTTCGAAATCGCGTCGGTCATCAGTCGTGAACTGGAACGTTGCGGTGCCAAGGCCGTCTGTCTCATCGTCGGCGGTGATGATCGCCTTCGTAGTGTGCGCCACCCCCTCTCGATCGGCGCCGTCTTGCACAGCGCGGTCATGGCGGTCGTGGTCGCACGGCGAGGTGGCCTTCACGTGGCCGCGACGCGCTCGGCCGTCACGAGCGCCGACGACCCGATACTTGAACTCACCGAAAAACTCGAACCGGTCCACCGGGCCGTCCTACGCTCGTCACTGCCCGGTCACGGTTGGGGCGACGCCGTCGAGGCCCTCGCCAAGGGCTACGAGAACATCGGTCAACCCGGCGCATGGCGCGAACACTTCCAGGGTGGACCGATTGCCTTCGAACAGCGCGAGTTCGAACTCGCGCCCACTCAAACGGATTCGCCGTATTGGGACCTCGACTGTCTCGCCGACACTGCGGTCGCGTGGAACCCGAGCCTGCGTGGGGGGGCAAAGATCGAAGAGACCTACCTTGTCAGCAACGATGGATTCGAATTACTCACCAGCTCCGGCGCTTGGGCGACGACGGCGAATGATGGTGGAATGCAACACAGTCAAGTGAAAGTCGTCCAATGATTGGGGGAGCAGGATGATTAGAGGTACTGGAAGTCCTCGCGGGACCGCGGCGTTAAAGCGACACTTCGCCACGCTCGTCGACACCGTGCAAGCGAGCGAACACCGCTTCCCCGACGGGGCGCATTTTCGCATCGAGATCCCGAGTGTCGAGAATCCCTCGGCCCTGCGGGCCGTGGTCGAGGAGGCTCGCACCCACAAGACGCCAATTCACCGCACCTCACAGGGCAGCGGCGCCATGCTGCTCACGCGATCGGAGCTGAGCGAGATGGCCGTCATCGGAGCGGATGAAGGTCTCGAAGTAAGTCTCTTCGTCGGCCCGCGAGAGGAGTACGGCATCGGCGGGTCGGTGCGCAGCCCCGAAGGGATGGTGCTCTCGGGACGACTCCGTGGACTCGACCAACTCCGTTACGCGCTCGAAGACATCTTGCGCGCCGTCGACGCCGGTATCCGCGGCTTTTTGATCGCGGACAGCGGACTGATGCAACTCGTGAACGCGATGGTCCATGAGGGCGAACTGCCGTCGTCGATCGTGTGGAAGATTTCGGCCGTCCTCGCGCCGTCGAATCCGGTCTCGTTCAAGCAACTCATCGACATGGGCGGCACCACCGTCAACGTGCCCAGTGACATCAGTCTGGCTGAGTTGACCGAGTTTCGCGCCGCCAGTGACGCGCCCATTGACCTCTACCTCGAAGCCCCCGACGCCCTCGGCGGGATGGTCCGCGGCAACGAACTCGCCGAGATCGCGACCGTCGCGGCCCCGCTCTACGCCAAGTTCGGATTGCGAAACGCACGCATGGTCTACCCCGCCGGTGAACAACACATGAGCGACGTCGTGGCGAACGTACGAGAGAAGGTTCGCCGCGCCGCGTTGGCGCTGGAATTCCTCGAGGCGTCGGGCGTCGACCTCTCGGTGTCCAAGCCCGGCGCCGAAGGAATCGGGGTCCCCGAGCCATGACCTTGCGAAGCGATCGATGGGTACGGGGTGACAATGAAGTCGCCCTCGACAGTCGCGTCGCTTTGAAGATGGGCGGTGCCTCGATCGACGCCGCCGGTGGCCGCCCCATAATCGGCCTCGCCAACTCCTCGAGCGATCTCAATCCCTGCAACCAACCGCTCGCCGATTACGTCGCCCCGCTTCGCCGAAGCATCGAATTGGCAGGAGGTGTCGCCGTCGAATTTCCCGTCATCTCGCTCGGCGAAGACTTGATGAAGCCCTCTTCGATGCTGTATCGCAACCTATTGGCGATGGAAGTCGAAGAGTCGGTACGCAGTCAGCCTCTCGACGGCGTCATCATCCTCGCGGCCTGTGACAAGTCGATTCCCGGAGCACTGATGGGCGCGTTCAGCACGAACGTGCCGTGTCTGATCATGGTCTCGGGGCCGCGCCCCGTCGCGATCTTCCAGGGTCGACGTATCGGCACCGGCACTGACCTGTGGCGAATGTGGGACGAGCGTCGGCGCGGTGAATTGAACGATCAGGAGTGGGAAGAGTTGGAGCAGGCGCTCACGCTCGGCAAGGGAACCTGCAACACCATGGGAACGGCATCATCAATGGGGGCAATCTGTGAAGCGCTGGGACTTGCCTGGCCCGGTTCCACGGCAATTCCGGCCGGTGACCCTCGGCACATGGAGGTCGCCCGCGACGTCGGGGAACGCATCGTGTCGCTGGTCACGTCCGGCGTGTCGATCTCGGACCAGGTGACTCAAGCGTCGATCGAGAACGCGTTAACCGTGCTGGGAGCTCTCGGTGGTTCGACAAATGCCGTTATTCATCTCACGGCAATGGCCCATCGATTGGGGCTCGTGCTCGATCTGGACGCCGTCGACCGTGTCGGTCGAAGCGTGCCGGTCATCGTCGACGTCGAGCCTTCGGGCGCGGCGCTGATGGAAGATCTCGATGACGCCGGCGGGATTCCCGCCGTCTTCGGTGCGCTCGGTGACCTGCTCCACGGCGAGACGATCCTCGCCGACGGACGTTCCATGGCCGAGGCGCAGTCCAACGCTCCCGCGCCCACCGGCGCGGTACGCGATCGAAATAATCCGGTCGACCCGGCCGGGGCATTTCGAGTGGTGCGTGGGAATCTCGCGCCCGACGGGGCACTCATAAAGCGATCGGCCGCGACGGCGTCGCTGCTTCGTCATAGCGGGCCGGCCTTCGTCATGGGTGACCCCGAAGAGGTAGCGCGGCGCACGGGCGCAGACTCCTCGGCCCCTCCCGACGCGGTGCTGGTCCTAAGCGGTGCCGGTCCGGTGGGTGGCCCGGGCATGCCGGAGTGGGGAATGATTCCGATTCCTGCTCCCCTGCTCGATCAGGGCGTCACCGATATGGTTCGCGTCACCGACGCGCGCATGAGCGGCACGAGTTTTGGAACCGTGTTCTTACACGTCGCTCCCGAAGGCGCGGCCGATGGTGCGATTGGACTCGTTCGCGACGGTGACCTCATTACCGTTGACGCCGACGCCGGTCGCATTGACGTGGCGATCTCGAGCGAAGAGATGGCCGCGCGGCGAGCCCAACGTGACCAGTTTCGGCCCGCGCAGCGAGGTTATGTTGAGCTTTATCGACGACACGTCACCCAGGCTCCGGCCGGTTGTGACTTCGATTTCTTGGCGCTCGAGCCGGGGCAACGGCCCTACCTCGATGAGCCGATAGTGGGCAGATCTTGAGGAAGAACATCCGAAAGAACCGGAGTTCAGAGTGGGCTTCGTGGAAGAAGGGGGAAGTGCGACTTTGAAAAAGATACGAATGAGGAGTTTCGGCGCGGTCGCCGCAACGCTTGTTCTCGCCGGTACGTTCTACGCGTCGGGACCAGCGTCGGCAAGTGCCAAGACGACTTTGACCCTATGGCAAAACTACGGAACCGAGCAGAACGCCGTCGCGACGAAGAACTTGATTGCGGCCTTCGAGCACTTGAATCCGAACATCACGATCAAGGACGTTCCCCAACCGGGAACGAGCTACTTCACGTTGCTGCAGTCGGCGGCGATCTCGGGCAACGGTCCGGACCTGGCCGTCATGTGGACGGGCATCTACGACCTCCAGTACTCGAGTTACCTTGAGAACCTGAAGGGCAACGTGCCCGCCGCGGACTTAGCGAAGATGGAGGGCCTGCAGTGGGAGGCCCCGAACTTCGACGTATCCAAGGGCGCCTATGTCATGCCGCTGGAGACGCAGTTCTACATCGGGTTCTACAACAAGGCGTTGTTCAAGAAGGCGGGCATCACGACGGTGCCCACCGACTGGACCCAGCTCCTGGCGGACTGCAAGTTGCTTAAGGCGAAGGGCATCCAGCCCATGGTCTACGGCAACGGCGGCCAAGCGATTAGCACGGAGTTCTACCCCTGGTACGACATGAGTTACCTCATGATTGGGGCGCACTCGCTGGCGAGTTGGAAGGATCTGTACGACGGATCCATCCCGTGGACGTCGTCGACCAACGTCGCTCAGCTCAAGATGTGGGCCACACTCCAGAAGGATGGTTACACGAACTCCGACGTCTTGACGAACACGGCCAACATCACGCAGTTCGAGCACGGTAAGGCGGCCATGATGGTCGACGGCACGTGGGACACGTCGAAGTACACCCAATCCATGGGTACCAACGTCGCGGCCTTCGTGCCGCCGTACTCGAACTCTCCGATCAAGGGCGTGGTCGAGTATCCGGGTGACGGATTCTCAGTGACGAAGTACTCGAAGAATAAGAAGGACGCTTTCAAGTTCCTCGACTTCTTGACGACGACGCAGGCCGGCAACATCATCAACGCGGCCGGTCTGATTCCTGACATTTCGGGACTCAAGACCACCAATCCGGTGAACCAGGAGATGTTGAACTTCGTCACGGTGGACCACATGACGCCGTACCCAATGATGGACAACTACGTCCAGGTGAACGTTGGCAACGCCGCGGACAGTGAACTGCCCTCAGTGCTCGCGAATCAGACGTCACCAATCAAGGCACTTCAGAATATGGCCCAAGCGTGGAAGCTCCTCCCCTCCGCGCAGCGAAGTTCCAAGGACTTCGCGGGTTAAGTAACACTCCAGATCGCGTCCCCATCCAATCCCTCGAGGTTGGATGGGGACGCGCTACTGAATTCAAAAGGATTCGCAAGAACACAGCTGACAATGAGCGCAACCATCCCCACCACAGCGACACCGACGTTTACACCAAGAGTGCGCCGGATGACGCTCAAACGTCGAAGGCAGCTTGCCGGAGTCGTATTCGCATTGCCAGCGATTGCTCTCGTGGTGGGCTTTATCGGCATTCCCATCGGCCAGGCGATCTACTACTCCTTCACGCAGTGGAACGGTCTGACCTCGACGTGGATTGGCACTTCGACCTGGACTCAGGCCTTCCACAACACCAACCTTTGGACCGCGTTACGCAATAACGGGTTGTTATTGCTTTCGGTACCGTTCGCATTGGCCATCCCCCTGTGCATCGCGGTGCTTCTTCATCAGCGCGTCGCCGGGTGGCGGATCTTCCGATCCATTTACTTTCTCCCGACCGCTATCTCGTGGGTCGTGCTCGGTCTCGTAGCCGAGCGGTTCTTCGCCTACCAAGGCACGTTGAACTCAATCATTCACGCGCTGGGCTTTTCTCACGTCAGCACGAACATGTTGGGCTACGAGTCCGAGGCGCTCATCGCGCTTGGCATCACGTTCGTCTTCACGATGATCGGCACCAACACGATGCTCTTTCTCACCGGTCTTGCGACCTTGGATCCGAGTCTCGAGGAGGCGGCCCGAATTGATGGCGCCGGTCGATGGCGGATATTTCGCAGCATCACTCTGCCCCACCTGAGACGCTTCATCCAACTGGCATTCGTCATGACAGTGATCGCGCTCTTCTCCGCGCTCTTCAGTCTCATCTTCGTCATGACCGGCGGTGGGCCGGGCTACGCGACCACGACTATGGAGTTCCTCATTTACGAAACCGGCTTCAATCAAGGTGACTTTGGCACGGCCGCGCTCTACGGCCTGATTCTCTTCGTGATCACCGGCATCGTCGGCGTCGTACAGCTTCGACTCATCGGATCAAACGAATGACGACGTTGATGCCGCCCAAGAGGCAGCGCAAGATCGGTCGCTGGATCCTCTTCGGCTCGATGATGGTCGTCGCGGTCATCATGTTGTACCCATTCTGGATCATGATTATTACCAGCTTGAAATCTGAATCGCAGTTCCTTTCCGGTGGCGGCTTCTCGTGGCTCAGTTGGTCGACGCTGACCAGCGTCATACCGATTGGACAAGAGGTCCTCAGCTCAACGATCGTCTGCTCGTCGTCGATACTCATCATTTTGTGCGTTGGACTCCCGGCCGGCTTCGCGTTCTCGAAATTGCGCTTCCGGATGTCGACCGTGGTGTTTCTCGTCATCGTGAGCGCGATGATGGTTCCGCTGCAAGCGATCCTCATGCCGGAATTCGTCAACGTCACCAAGCTGGGCCTCACCGGGGGTTACTTCGGCGCAATCCTCGTCTACGCGGCGCTCGGGACGCCGTTTTCCGTATTCCTCTTCTCGACTTACTTTCGCGGCGTGCCCGATGAGCTCATCGAAGCGGGCATCGTCGACGGACTCGGCTACTTCGGAGTGACCTGGCGCCTCATCGTGCCGATTGCGGTACCGGCCATCGCCACCGTGACGGTGCTCCAGTTCATTCAAATCTGGGACGACCTTCTCGTGGGACTGCTCTTCATTCAGAACACGTCGGAGAGACCGATCACCGTCGGCCTCGCGGTCCTCTCGGCCGGTCGAACAACGTCGATCCCCGCACTCATGGCCGGATCGATCGTGAGCGCCGTCCCGGCCATGGTGGTCTACCTGGGCTTCCAGCGTTACCTCGTCAAGGGTCTGACGATGGGAATCGACCGATGAGCTTGAGATCGAGGAACCAACCAAGGAGTATTCACTGATGGCAGAGATCACCTTCGACGGCGTCACCAAGATTTTCGGTGATGATATTCGGGCCGTCGACGAACTGTCGCTGCACGTGGACGATGGCGAGTTCATGGTCCTCGTCGGACCCTCAGGATGTGGCAAGACGACGGCACTGAGAATGTTGGCCGGCCTAGAAGACATCACGTCGGGCTCGCTCTCGATCGGTGGCACGGTCGTCAACAACGTCTTGCCGAAGGATCGTGACGTGGCGATGGTGTTCCAGAACTACGCGCTCTATCCGCATATGACGGTCGCGCAGAACATGGGATTTGCCCTGAAGATCCGTGGTCAGTCCAAGGCGGAGGTCGCGAAGAAGGTTGGTGAAGCGGCGGCGATCCTTCGACTGACCGAGTACCTCGACCGTCGACCGAAAGCGCTCTCGGGCGGTCAACGCCAACGCGTGGCGATGGGACGCGCGATCGTGCGAAGTCCGCAGGCCTTCTTGATGGACGAGCCGCTCTCGAACCTCGACGCCCAGTTGCGCGTGGAAATGCGCCTCGAGATTGCGCGGATCCAGCGGCTCCTCGGCGTGGCGACGGTCTACGTAACGCACGACCAGATCGAGGCCATGACGATGGGTGATCGAGTGGCGGTCATGCGCGGAGGAAGACTCCAGCAGTGCGACACGCCCCAGGACCTCTACGATCATCCCCGGAACGAATTCGTCGCCGGCTTCATGGGTTCACCACCGATGAACCTGTTACGCGTCGGACTCGAAGCCAATGCCGACGGCATCGCGCTCGTGCTCGGCTCGCAACGCCTCGACGTCCCGACAAGTTACTGCTCGTCACACGACCTACCGACGGTTGACGGCCCGGGCGTGGTCTTCGGTATTCGGCCCGAGGACGTCGAGGTATTGGACGCTTCGAGTTCGGATTCGATCATGACGAGGGTTGAGCGTCGAGAGGCATTGGGTGCCGAAATCCTCGTGCACCTTTCGCTGGTCGACGCCGAGGGAGACAACGCCGTCATCGTCAACGACAGCGGCGCCTTTGTCGCGCGGCCAACGAGGCTGGTCGCCAAGATGGGACCGCGCTCGGGCGTCGCCGTCGGCGATCAGATCCAGGTGCGACTCAATCGCGAACACTTCCACTTCTTCGACGCGGACTCCGGTCTCAGCCTTCGTCGGAATCAGTGATGACCAATACACTTCCCGACGCGCTCGACTTCCACATTCTCGCTTCCGGCTTCGACCACGTCGAGGGGGTCTGCTGGGACCCAGTACGCAATTGCCTATGGGCCGGCGGCGAGGCGGGGCAGGTCTACCGCGTTGAACTCGATGGTTCGGTCAACGTCGTCACGACGATCGGCGGCGGCGCGCTCTTGGGGCTGGCCCTTGACGCGAACGAGACACTCTATATCTGTGACCCCGGCAATCACCAGGTCTGGACGATGGACGCACACTTTGAGGTGGCGGCATTCGGCGACGCCATCGACTATCCCAATTACCCCGCGTTCGCGCCCGACGGTCGCCTCTTCGTCTCTGATTCTGGGAAGTTCGCCGAAGCGAACGGCGGCATCGTCGTGATTGAGGCCGACGGCACCACGACTCGGGCGCCCACCCGAGCTCTGGCTTTCGCCAACGGCATCGCCATTGATGAAACGACGCTCTGGATTATCGAATCGGCCGCCCCCGCGGTCAGTGCGATGTCGCTCGACGACACCGAACTCGTACGCGTGATCGAGTTGGAGCGCTGTGTCCCGGACGGCTTGGCCCTCGACGCCGCCGGCGGCCTGCTGATCTCGTGCTATCAACCCAATCAGTTATGGCGCTGGACCGAGGACAATGGACTCGAATTGATCTTCGACGAGTGGACCGGCGAACTAATCCTCTCGCCCACCAACGTCGCCTTCTGTGGCGAGAACCTCGAGCGGCTGGCACTCGCGTCGCTCTGCGGCCACGACATCGTGACTATTGCGCCCCCACACCCTGGTGCACCAATTCGACTTCCACGATCGGAACGACATGGCTGAAGTGATAAGTACCAATCCATCGACCGGCGAGACGCGCTCGCTGGGCTTCGCCGAGTCGAGTGACGATGAGGTTCTCGCGGCCACCCGGCGCGCGGCCAACGCCTTCGATGACTTCGCCAATCGCCCACTCAGTTGGCGAGCCGGACTGCTTCGGGCCATGGCCGAAGAGCTGGAGGGCGACGCGGCGAACTTGGTCGAACTGGCACACGCCGAGACGGCGTTGCCGACGGCTCGCCTCGAGGGTGAACTACGCCGCAGCGCGTTCCAACTTCGATTCTTCGCCGACGTCGTGACCGACGGATCGTTCGTCGACGCGACCATCGACCACGCCTCCGATTCGCCCATGGGACCGCTCCCTGATCTTCGCCGTGTACGCGGCGCCATCGGAGTCGTCGCCGTCTTTGGTAGTTCCAACTTCCCCTTCGCGTTTTCGGTGCCCGGCGGTGACACCGCTTCCGCGCTCGCGGCCGGTTGTCCCGTCGTGATCAAAGCCCATCCGGCCCATCCGGCGACGAGTGTCGCGACCTTCGCGGCACTCGAGCGTGGCGCGCAACGAGTCGAAGCACCGGAGGGCACCGTAAACCTGGTCTTCGGATTCAATGCTGGCACGACGCTCGTGGACGCCCCCAGCGTCAGCGCGGTCGGATTCACCGGTTCCGTGGGTGCCGGACTAGCCCTTTGGGAGCGGGCCAACACTCGTTCCGTGCCAATCCCCTTCTTCGGAGAACTCGGCTCGGCGAATCCGCTGGTCGTGACGGCGAGCGCGGCCGATGAACGCCCCACCGAAATCGGGACTGGCCTAGCGGGCTCGATGACGCTGGGTGTTGGTCAGTTCTGCACGAAGCCCGGTCTGATCTTCGTGCCGAGAGGTGAATCGGGCGACGCCCTCGTCGCCGCGACGATCGAGGCACTGTCGTCGCTCGGCACCTTCACCATGCTCAGTTCTGGCATCGCCGATCACTTTCGTCGCGGTACCGAAGCCATCGGGGCGATCTCCGGCGTGCGCGCGCTCGTTCAAGCAGACGCTGGTGGTGACGCCCACGCCGCCGCGCAGTTGTACGAAGTGGACGCCGCGCGCTTCGTCGGTCGCGACGCCTACGCCCTGCGCGAGGAGTGCTTCGGTCCGGTGGCGCTCATCGTTCGCTACGGCTCGACCAGCGAACTGCGTGACGCGCTGCTCGCCACCGAGCCGTCGCTCACCTTCAGCCTCTTCTGCGTCGAGAACGATCGTGACAGTCGGTGGCTCTTGGAGCTCGGCGCGCAACGAAGTGGTCGCGTCGTCGTCAACGGCTATCCCACGGGCGTGGGTGTGAGTTGGTCGACGCAACACGGCGGACCGTGGCCGTCCACGACGTCGAGTGCCGGCACGTCGGTGGGTGCGGCGGCGATCGAGCGGTGGTTGCGTCCGGTGACGTTCCAATCGGTGCCCGACGAGCTGTTGCCACCGGCGCTACAAGAAAATAATCCCCTCGCAATACCGCGCCGAGTTGACGGAATACTGCAGCACAAGAACTGAAGTCGGTTCGAGAGGCCCTCGAAGCACTGGCCGGGGAATCAGGTTTCGAGTACGGAACACGAGGTATCGTTCTTGCCATCGGACGGCGAATTCGTTCGCGGAGGGGCATGATGGGCGCGACCATGAAGACCAGTGGTGAACGGATTCGTCGCGGACTCTCATTGGTAGCGTTCGTCGGCGTCGCACTCGGTCTTGGGACGAGGCAATCTGTCGCCGGCGCGTCGAGTCGAGACGTATTCACGGCGACCACCACGTCGAGCAGCAACGGCGCCGTATTGATCGCGCTCGGTTGCGGCGTACTCGTGCTGGGCGGAATCGGCTTCGTCGTCTTCACGTGGTCGCGTCGCAAGCGGGTGCCGAGTCAATGCGGCGAACAGCGCGAGGCGCTCGAGTTAGCCGAGAGGGCCGTGCTCTATTGGGAGGCCGCGCGGGCTCATTTGGAGGCGGTCGATCGAGAGCGAAGGCTGGTTGACAACGTCGCAAGTGATAATTCGACGCACGCGTCGCTCGTGGCCAAAGCAGTCGAAGGTTTGCACACCGCCATGAAACAGCGAGACGATCGCCAGATGGAATTGATTCACTGCATGGCCGGCGGAATTCCCGGAATGCTGACGGCCACGTCAGCCCCCATTCACCGACAGCCGTTTTTCACACCGGGAATTGACGGACCGCCGCCAAGTCCAACCTCGACTGATCGCTAGGACGACACCAGGCCCATTTCGAGGAGGACCCGGAACACTTCGTCGGCGGCGTCTTCGGCGGATTCGAACGAGGAATCAATGTGGACTTCCGGATGAAGCGGCGCCTCGTAGGGCGAATCGATGCCGGTGAAATTTGGCAACTGCCCGGATCGCGCTCTCTTGTAAAGACCCTTGACGTCGCGTTCTTCGGCGACTTCCAACGGTGTGTCCACGTGGACCTCGACGAAACGGCCGGGTCCGGCGAGTTCGCGCGCGGCGTCACGACCCGCGCGAAACGGCGAAATGGCGGCCACCAGGACGATCATGCCAACGTGGTTGAAGAGGCGAGCGAGTTCCCCGACGCGACGAATGTTCTCCACTCGGTCGGCGTCACTAAAGCCGAGATCACGATTCAAGCCGTGCCGAAGCGCGTCACCGTCAAGGTTGTGCACGGCGAATCCCCCCTCGCGGAGGCGTTCCTCGACGACCAACGCGATCGTTGATTTTCCAGCTCCGGAGATGCCGGTGAACCAAATCACGAACGTCGAGTCAGAAGGATCGATCAGCGACACGTACCTTAGAACTCCAGTTCAGAATCAGCGAGTGATCTTCGCCGCGAGGCGACCCAGGGGTCCGGGAATGAGTCGCCTCACTCGGTCGAGGCGGTCTCGCAGTAGTTCTGCCTCGCGAGTCGCCTCTTCGCTCCGCTGCCAAAGGATTGCGTTCTCGGTGAGGAGATTCGCGTTGTGCGTCTCCAATTCGCCAATCGCGGCGAGGGCCCACTGAAGAAGAACGCGCCGCTCCTCGAGGAGTGGCTCTTCCCACCACCCCGGCTCGAGCGACGTCCCCATGTCGAACACGTCGTGTCGGCCGCGCTGGTCCAACGTGAGTTTCATCAATTCATTTATCTCAACGGGTGACGCTTCGGCGACGAGGTTCGCATTGACGATCGTGTTCCGACGAAGATCCGGGTGGATCGCAGCGATCGCCTTCGTGAGGTCAAGGTCCTCGGGCCCTTCGCCCCAGGCTCCGAGGCTCGCAGCGATATCGGTGAGAACCGCAGAAGGATTCTCAATGAGATCGGCGTAGTTGCACACGTGTACGCGCGCCCCTTGAAGGTCGCGCAGCATCGCCCGGTTGTACGTAGCCCACAACGCAAGACCCGTGAGCGTGCGCAGTTCGTCGCGTCTGGTCAACGACGCCGCCACTTCCAACGGGTCGCGAACGATGACAACGGCGCAATCCTTATCGTTCGTGATCTGTCGCCACAGTGGAAGCAGGATCGAAATTCGAGGATCCTTGAGTAGGTACGGATCGTTCCCAAAGAGTTCACCCAGGGCCGCGCGCTGCGCGTCGACGAATTGAATCGCCACGTCTTCCTTGGTCCAGTCGTGTGGGAAGATCGGCGGGCTGTCCCAGCGACCCCCGAAATGTGCGAGCAAATCGTCGTTCGCTCGAACGATGCTCAGCAACTCGAAATAGCCCTCGGGGTTTCCGTCGTCGGCAGGCATGAGGTCGTCGGGCGGCCCGATCCCAAAACCCATCGCCCCCAGGGCGCCCGCCAATGCGGACGTGCCCGATCGATGCATTCCCAAAACGAGTACTCCCATGCAACAAAACTACCTCGGGTCCTTCACTCGATTCCAGTGGATGTCCTCGACGCAGACGACATCGCAGTTATTTCGCACCACGTATGACAATCGGAAATGCCGAAATATCGCTGCATCGAACAATTGGGTAATCAAAACCGGTTGCCACGTTACCGCGTCATCACCAACCTTCTACGTTGCCGCGATGAGTCACGACCACGTACGAGGTCGTACTACGGTTTATTTCGCGCGTACGAATCCACCACGAACGACGATCGCGACGAGATAGAGCACCGTGACACTCACTACTTCCTTAGTCATACCGGCCTACAACGAGTCGCTACGACTCGCGGCGGGTTTTGAACGACTGCGACCGGTCCTCGAAGAGATGAACCCCGAAGAGGTCGAAGTGATCGTCGTGGACGACGGTTCGAGTGACGACACCTTGCAGGTCGCCAACAGCGTGTACGGTCATCTACCCCACGTGCTGTTCGTCCAGCAACCCGAGAACCGAGGAAAGGGGGCCGCCGTGCGGCTCGGCATCTCGGTCGCTCGCGCGCCGTTCGTGATCGCGACCGACGCCGACTTGTCGATCCGACCGGTCCACTTGCCCGATTTCGTGGTCGCCCTGCACGACACCCCCCTCGTGCCGGGTTCGCGCGAACAAGACACCAACGACGGCTACGACGCGTTCGTACGTACGCTGGCCGGACGAGTCTTCAATCTCCTCGTTCGCCATTACACCGGCACGACACTGCGCGACACCCAGTGCGGGTGCAAGGGATTCCAGTTGGGACCAGCGAGAA
Source organism: Acidimicrobiaceae bacterium (assembly GCA_003155915.1). Lineage (GTDB taxonomy): Bacteria > Actinomycetota > Acidimicrobiia > Acidimicrobiales > RAAP-2 > RAAP-2. The sequence continues at coordinate 232,870 of PMFA01000024.1, forward strand.
TCCTGGGGCTCCTTGGCTTCTACGACCGCTTCGTGTACGACGCGGAGATGCTCTATCTCGCCGACCAGTTAGGCATCATGATCCAACCCATCCCCGTCACGTGGGACGACATCGCGGGCTCCACCGTCCACGTGGGACGCGACTCGATCCAAATGATCCGCGACCTTCGTTCCCTCAAGCATCGAAAGTACGAGAATCCCGTCGTCGAACTCGAGACCGACGTCGACGTCCAGTCGGTCGACGACGCGGCGCGCAAAGCGCGCGTGCAGGGAACCGTCATCGCTCGAGGAACGCATAACGCGTTGGTGGTGTTGCCGCGCGACGGGGCCGTCGCCGGCGTGGGAATCGCCGCGACGCTCGGTGGATCGCTGCGCACCGCGGGACTGGCCGAACTGCGAGGTCGCACGTACGACGCCGTCACCCCCTCGCAGTAGGCGCGTCGAGCACGCGATGGGCTAGGCGCGACTTTCGAGGGTCGAGAGGAAACGATTCAACGAGTCGAGGGTCGCCTTCACCGCCGAGATGAGATCGTCTTCGGAACGCGCGATACCAAAACGATCGGCTTCGTTCGCCAGCGAACGAAGCGTCACGATGACCGGCCAGTCTCGACCGTTCGTGACGTTGGTCACCGTCATGAGCGAATACGGTACGTCGTAGCCGAGGTCACGCAACGCCGCGAGCGTTGCTTCGGCGCCGCCGATCAGAGGGCCACTGCCGGCGCGTCCGATCCCGGTACGACCGTCGACCGATAGTTGCACCTCACAGAAACCATCGGAGGTGTCGTAGTCGGCACGGATCAGCGCGACTCGAGGACCTTCGCCGCGTTGGATGTCAACCAGCGCACGATTCGCGTCTTCAACGACGACGGCCGCTTCGGGATAGTAGAGACTGGCGATCTGATTGGCCGCGCTGCGCGTCGCCAACGGATCCTTGGAGTTCGCAATCAGCGTGACGACGTTGACGTCGCCGTTGGCGTGCTTGGTGATACCGACATTGAGAACCCCGGGCAACGAACGCAGCTCGAGTTCGAAGTCTTCTTCCGTTCTTGACATCATGAGATGCGAATGCCCTTCTTCTCGTAGAGACGTCCGTCGGCCATCCGCAGTAGCTCGCCCGGATCGGTCGAGTCACGCGGAGAAGTCGCGGTCCCGATTGTGAACTCTACGGGATTGCCGAGCGCCACGAGGTGACCCTTCAGCCGTTCGGTGAAGCCCGAGGACTCGTGTCCCTCTGCGTTACTCAAGATCACCGCGAACTCGTCCCCGCCGATGCGCGCTGCGGTGTCGCCCTGGCGAACGGCCTGGCGCAACGCGAACCCGAATTGACGTAACAAATGGTTGCCGAACTCGTGGCCGGACTTGTCGTTCACGGCCTTGAAGTTATTCAGATCCACTAGGACCAGCGTGAACGCCCAGCCGTAGCGAGCGCTGCGCGCGGCCGAAACTTCGAGGGCCTCATCGAAGCTGCGGCGATTCGCAATGTTGGTGAGCGGGTCGTGAGCGGCACTGAAGCGCGCGAGGTGCAGGGACATCGCCAACTGGCACGCAGTGCGCACGGCGTCACATTCGGCCGAGGGCACGGTGTCGGGTTCGCAGTAGACACCCGGCGACGCGTTGAGGTGCGCCGCCATTTCGGGTGTCACGGCTTCGCCACCGAGTCGGAACATCTGCGTGCCGAACGATTCGTTGACGAGAACGACGGCCACGTCAGTGAGTGAGTGTCGGGTCGCGAACAACTCGAGTATCGAATAGATGAATCCGACGCCGAGTTCGCGTTCGGATAGTTCGTTCAGCATCGTCTGGAACAACCACGGCTCGTAATCTTCGCCCCCAAAACCGGTGCCCGGATCGACCGCGTGAATCGAGATCAGCTTCGCAGCCGACCCGGAATCATCGTCGCTCTCATCGCGCATGGACTCGGCCATCGAACCGTTCTTGGAGCTCACAGTTGCAAGTCTGCCAGTTCGACCGGGGTCGGTTCGACGGACCTCAGGATCGAAGCAGCGACGGCTCCTTCTCGGAGCATTTCGGAGAGTTCCGCAGCGGGAACGGGTCGCGAAATGAGATAGCCCTGGCCGCGGTAACAACCGAGTTCGAGCAGCTTTTGGATGATCGTGTCGGACTCGATGCCCTCGGCGATGACGCCCAGGTTCAGCGCCGCGCCCAGTCGGATGATCGACTCCACAATGGCCCGGTCGTAGGCGTCAGTCGTGATCCCGCGCACGAAACTCATATCGAGCTTCAGGAGGTCCACCGGGAGGTTCTTCAGGCCGGTCATCGACGCGAAGCCCGTGCCGAAGTCATCCAGGGCGATCTCGACGCCGAGCGCCTGGAAACTCTTCAGAATCTTGGCGATCCGCTCCGGCTCATCCAGGACGGCGTATTCGGTGATCTCAATGCACAGGCGGTTGCCGGGGACGTTGTTCTCGCGCAGACAGCGTTCAACGAACTCAACCAAGTCGCCCATCTTGAAGTCGGCCGGCGACATGTTGATGCGCACGATAAAGGGCAGCTCCGGGTACTCAATCTGCCAGATCGCCAACTGGCGACAGGCTTCGGCGAAGACCCAGCGGCCCAGTTCGGTGACCAATCCCGTCTCCTCGGCCACCGTAATGAATTCTGAGGCCGCCAGGAGTCCGCGCGTCGGGTGCTCCCAACGGACGAGGGCCTCGGCGGCGAGCACCGCGCCGGTACGAAGATTCACCTCGGGCTGGAAGTGCAGACGCAGACCACCCATATCTATGGCTTCGCGCAGCATCAACTCCGTGCGGGAGCGGTCATTGACCTCTTCACGAAGATCACGGTCGAAAACGACGGCCTGGTTGCGACCACGGGCCTTGGCGGCGTACATGGCGACGTCGGCCCACCCGAGCAGGTCCAGTTCACTCTGTTCGCCCGGTTCGGCCATGGCGATGCCGATGCTCGCGGTATGGGTGACCTCCTGGCCGGCGATAGCCACCGGTTGGGCGATCACGTCGAGAATGCGATAGGCCGTGGCGAGAATCTCCATCTCGCTCTTGGCCTTATCGACGATGAAGACGAACTCGTCGCCCCCGAGACGAGCGGCGAAGTCGTTGGTGCGAATACTGGTACGGATTCGATCCGCGATCGTGACGAGGAGGCGGTCACCACTGCCGTGCCCCAAGTAGTCGTTCATGATCTTGAAACGGTCGAGGTCGATCACCATCACGGCGGTCTGTCGCTTCGCGTTGAGTCGAGACTTCAGCTCGTGGATCAGCGCTCGGCGGTTGGGCAGGCCCGTCAGTTCATCGTGGTTCGCGTTGAAGCGCGTGCGCTCCTCGGCGTCGATTCGGCCCTGGAGTTGCACGAGCATGGAGGCGACCGCCTGGAGAGCATTGATCTCAGGCGTGTTCCAATTGTGCAGGTTGAAGTGAAGGAAGCCGAGCACCCCCCACGTTGAATCGCCGAGCAGGAGCGGTACGGCGACGCCGGCGGCGGGGGTGATGCCCGCTCCGTCGATCATTCGGTCGCGATAGTCGTCGGTGATGTCCTCGGTACCGGTCAGATACGGTGAGCGCAGATCGCGCAGCGCCATAAAAATCGGGTCCGCGTCAAAGGAGATCTCGCCCAGTGGGTCCGGGTCGGGTATTTCATCTCGCGGCGGCCATTCCGACTCGAGAATGGTGAGGCCTCGAACGAGGTCATGACGTCGAATGAATGCGACGTCCGCGTTGAGGAATTCAGCAAGAACCTGGCAGACCCAGTCGAGGACTTCTTGTCGATTCGTCGCCGATGCCGGCATGAGCTTTTCGGCAACTTGAGCGACTAATTCGTCAAGGCGACGCTGATGCAGCAACAGCCCTTCGCGAGTCGCGAGCGTCGCTACGTGGCTCAACAGACTGCCGAAGGCCTTGGTGAGGGAACGTTCGCGACCGGACCAAGTGCGTCCATGTCGCGCAACGACCAGGGCGCCGACGACGTCACCGTCTTGCACCACGATCGAATCGACGAGGACGCCCCATTCAACGCCGAGGACCACGCACGAGAATCCACCGAAGGGAATCTCGCCGGTCAACTGAAGCCGCACCCGCTCACTGATGCTGTCAAACGCACGCTCGGCGTCCGTGCCGACGAGTGGTTCTAGCTCGAAGCCCGGGATCGGCTTCGTGAGATTCGTCACTACCGCGACGATTTGTGTACCGGGAACGACCTGGAGGAGAGTTTCGACGACGAGACGCGTCTCTTCGCCCGCGCGGTCCAGATACGAGTGACTGAGACTTCTCATGGGGGATCTACCTTCGCCGACAGATAAAGGCCTGGATCAGGGGTTGAACCTTGCGGTTCGACCCCCGTTATGCAGTTTTGTTACCTGAGAAAGATTATTACACAGGCCGTCTAAGAAGTAAACCCCAACATTCTCACCACTTTTCATCTTTTTTCGACGGAGTAAGGCTCAATTGGAGAGATCGTTTCGGTGTCGCGGCTCAGGACGTGACTCAGTGGAAGTCGCACGCTGTGCACCGAGGGCGGGGGCGCCTGGAAGACCCGAAAGACCATGACGGCCGTCTCGCCGTCGCTGAGCCCCCAGAAATGATGGAAGCGCTCGGACTGCATGTGCATCTCATCGAGGTAGCGCTCGCCAGCCATGACGAGCATGTCAGATTCGTCAACGGCGTAAAGAAAAACTGGTGAGGTCGGTTGCACGGACAGTCCGTGCATCTCGGCCGTCAACCAGAACCTCTCCATGGCCGAGCCCCCACGCACGTACCACATCGGGTCGGCGCGCGGGACGGTGATCATGGCCAAGGCCGAACTGGTCATCACCGAAGCCTGCATCCTCATCCCGAGGGCCGATCCCGCTCGCCAGTCCGAGAGATGACCCATCACGTCAGCGCGTCCGAGAATATCGAGTGCCGCGTAACCACCCGGATCGAGCTCGAGCGTGCGGACGTCAAGGCCTTCATCCAGGACGTCGCGACCGGGCCAACGGATCTCCGACAGCATCTCTTGGTGCACGGTCGGCAACAAGAACCGCAGGCGATCGGACGCCGCGAGCAATTCCGCCCCGGCATTGATGCGACCCCGCTCGGTGGCGAAATGAAGTTGCGCCCCCTCGCGTTCGACACCACGCGTCAACGTTGCGACCGTCTCCGCTTCGATTGGGGACGGCTTGCCGATTCGGCGATTGGACGATCGACTCTGGAGATATTCGCGTAAAGGTGTGATCGCCACGTCATCTGAGGATCCGAGTTGCAATGAGGCGACGTGGTGCGAAGGTCGACCCTGGGGAAAGAGTTTCACCGGCCCGAGCTTCTTGAGCGAGGCCGCTTGGACTCGGGCATTGAAGAGGGCCGCACCGATGCCCACGTACGTCGCGCGATAGGCCACGTCCATGGTGGACGTGCGCTCGGGGATCATGAAGAACCGGATCTCGTCGTCGCTCGCCTCGAAGCGCCACGGCTGCACATTGCCGCCCGACGGCGCGCGCCGCGCGGCGTCAACGATCATCTCGATTGGGTCATCACTTTCAAGCGGTGGGTCTTGCGGCGGTGGCGTGAAGAGGTCGGCTTCGGCTTCGAGGTTGACCTCAACCGGTCCGAGACTCTCGAGAATCTCTTCGACGTCGAAGCGCACCCGTCCCGACGGCAGCTCACCGCCGAGGCCGATTCGCCGCACCGCCGCCGCGACCGTCGCTGCACCGAGCGTAATTTCGCTCCCGAGTTGGGGCCAGCCCGTAATGGTCTGGCCGACTTCTAAGAGCGAGGCCGCACCGCGCGAGGACGCCTCGCGAGCTCCAATCAATCGAATCACGTACGGACCCTTTTGCGCCGTCGTCAGATTGGCCAACTTTGACGAGTCCATGTCGCCCAACAGTCCGTGGAAGATCGGACGATCCGGTTCGAGGTCGAAGCGCTCAACGTCGAGCACGCCCCGGTCACTCGTCTCCATGATCACCGGTATCTGACGATCGCGCGCCGCCTCGCGCACGAGGAACTTCATGTCCAGCGAGTCGCACTCTTCAATGACGAGGTCGAGTCCATCAAGAAACTCACCCAGGTTCTCCGGACGAATCCCGGTCGGTTCGACGACCACTCGCAAGTAGGGGTCGATCTCAGCGATTCGTCGTGCGGCGACCACCGCTTTATTGACGCCTAGGTCGAGCACGCTCGCGGGTATCCGATTCAAGTTCGACAGTTCCAACGTGTCAAAGTCGGCCAGGCGGATCTCACCCGCCAGTCCCTCCATCGCGATGACGTGGGCGATCGTATGACCGGCGCTCAGTCCCACCACGCCGATGCGAAGCGTGCGCTGTCGAGCCTGCTCGGCGCGAGTCAGTTTGTTGCGGTTGCGGTCAAGTCGAAGCGTCGAGAAGGACTTCGGCGCGAGGAGTCGAACGACGGCGCGACGCCACGGGTAATAGATCCATCGCGAGCCTTCATTGAGCAGTGGCTTGGAGACTGGAGGAATGATCTCGCCGAGTTGTTCATGTTGCTCGGCGAGACGGTCGATGATTTGCAGCGCCGAGTCCTCTCGAAGAATGCGCAGAACCTCTCGTTGTGCTCGTTCACCGACGTCCAAGATGAGCGGGCGACTGGCCCGATTGCGGGTCGAGGCCGGCTCAATTGGACCCTCCCCCGAGCGAGAAGGACCTCGAAGGAGTTGCTCGGCCTCGCGTCGATAGGCCTGTTGATTCACCGACGTCGCGAGTTCATAGGTGCGCCCACGTTGCCACGCGACCGCCACGGTGCGATAACGCTCGTCGGGGAATGGCACCCAATGTGTTCCAACCTGTAGCGCCCCCGTTACGTCACCGACTGGCATCAACGCGTCCGACACCGCAGCGATGGCGAACTCCGCGCCCAACCAGTTCATGCCGTGCGTGACCGAACGCGAGATGGCGGCCAGGAGTCGCGCGCCGACCACTGAGGCGCCCTTAGACCACGCGCCCTTAATTTCCAGCGCGCCGAGTCGAATCTCTTGTTCGATCAGATCGTGAATGATGCCGATTTCCGGCGACGACGACATCTCTTCGATGATCGCGGCTTGGTGACTGCCCTCCAGCGGGCCGTGGAAACGCACGCCAGCGACCGCGGAACCGTCGGCATCAAATCCCAGAATGAACAGCGGCACACCGTTGCCCTCTTCGAGTTCGAGGCGTCGCAACGTTCCCTCAAATCCTCGACTGCGGAAGATGCCCTCGGCCTCGTTGAGGTAAACCTTCCAGAGATCGGGTCGCTCCAAAGGATGGTGGCCTTCGAAACGTACTCCTGATTCTTGGTCTACGAAACTCGAGCCGTACCGATACCGACGACCGATTGAGTTACCCACTGACCACCTTTTCCAATCCGCGTGCGAAGGCCGACAGCCGTCAATTTGCCGCCATTTCCCTTGAAACTATAGTGAATCGTCCCTTGAATATGGTGGACCGAGAAGTCCCAACTTTGTTCAGTCGAAAGTCGAAAAACGCGAAAGGTCGTAGCCGCGAGTTCGCGCCACGCAACCTCAGTGGTCCTCAGATTTCCTTTCGGTACAACTAGAATTCACACGCCGCGTCCATAGAATGGACAACATGTCGACTATCAGTCGTCTAGAAGTATGTTTTCACCAGGGCAATACCGAAGTACGAAGTTCTCATTGTCATGGTTTTGTCACAACATTGGCCACGAACACGGATGGAGAGAATGACCAAGATTCTGGTCGTAGATGACGACTCTGAGATGACCAAGCTCCTCGACACGTTCTTGACCGGAGAAGGTCATGAAGTCCTAGTGGCCGCCGATGGCGGCACAGCCGTTCGGGCCACTTCCTCGATGGAACCGGACTTGGTCCTCTTGGACATTGTCCTGGGCACCGAGGACGGACGTGACGTCCTTCGCGAACTGCGACTCATCAGCGACGTACCGGTGATCTTCCTAACTGGACGGGGACTTGAGTCGGAGCGGATTGCCGGGTTGAAACTCGGTGCCGACGACTACATCGTGAAGCCGTTTTCTTTGGGCGAAGTATCGGCCCGCATTGAATCGGTTCTGCGACGTTCTGGCGCCAACTTGGCACAGTTGCACATCGACGCTCCGACGTTGCACTTTGGTGACCTGCTCATCAACGAGAACACGCATGAAGTCCATCTTCGCGGCGCGCTGCTCGAACTCACCTCCAAGGAGTTCGCACTCCTCGCGTTCCTCGCACGATCACCTCGACAGGTGTTCTCGCGCGAACAACTGCTCGAACACGTGTGGGAGTCCTCCAGCGAGTGGCAGAACGAGGCCACCGTGACCGAGCACATTCGTCGACTTCGCGCGAAGCTCGAAGTCGACCCCGATCACCCTCGTTGGATTACGACGGTCCGCGGCGTCGGGTATCGCTTCGAGCCGGAATCGACCGCGACTTAACGGTCGCTCTCAGGAGCGATGGGCGAGCAGGTCGTGAACTCGGTCAACGAGGTCACTCGGTTTGAAGGGCTTCGCCAGGAAATCACAGCCGTCCGGATTCAATTCCGCGAGGATGCTTCGGTTCGCGGTGCCCGACACGAGCAGCACGGGCAGGTCGGGGCGTTTCGACTGCAATGCCGTCGCGAGATCGCGTCCCGACATCTCGCCCATCACCACGTCACTCACGAGCAAATCAAATGTCCCTTCGAACTCCTCGACCACCCGCAACGCTTGTTCGCCAGAAGCGGCTTCGGCAATCCGGTAGCCATTCCTCTCGAGGATGCGACTCATGAATCGACGCACTTCCTCGTCGTCGTCCACGATCAAAATCGTGGCGGAGCCGCGCGGCCGTTCGGGTACAGGAAGTTGCGATCGTTCGTCAACTTCTTCGGCCACCGTGGGAAAGGTGATCTCGAAGGAGGTCCCCCGACCTAGTTCGGAGCGGCACACGATGGCCCCGTGACTTTCTTCGGCGAGTCTTCTCGCCGCCGCGAGTCCCATCCCGGTCCCCTTGAAGGGCCCTTTTGTTGTGAAGAGCGGATCGAAACAGTGTTCTCGGGTCTCCTCGTCCATCCCAACGCCGGTGTCAATGAATGTCACGCTGACGTGTTCGCCTTCGACGAGACCGAGCGAAGCGGCGGCGGCGTGGTCCAGGTTGAGTGACGAGACGGCGATCGTCAATGTTCCGCCGAGCGGCATGGCGTCGCGCGCGTTGATCGCAAGATTGAGAATCATTTGCTCGAATTGATCCGCGTCCACGCGTACGTTGCCAGCTTTTCCGTCGAGATCGAAATGCACTTCTATGTTCCCGCCGAGAATTCGTTCGAGTACTTCGGCGTTGGACTGCACGACCGCCACGGGATTGAATACCACGAGCTCCGGTTCGCGCGTTCGCCCGATTGCTTGCAGCTGCGTCGTCAACATAGAAGCGCGAGACGCCGTCGACTGGATCTCCCTCACCATCTGCACGGCGCGTTCGTTGTCGTCCAGGTCGTTCGAGAGGATTTCCGCGTAACCCGAAATCAGCGTGAGGAGGTTGTTGAAGTCGTGCGCGATTCGACTCGCGACCTGACCTCGGATCTCCATCGTGTACGCGTGACGCAATTCGGCCTTGAGCTCGCGGTGATTCGTCACGTCATCTATCAACGTCAGTATCCCGGGTGTCTCAGTCCCCGTGGGTGGCAAGAGTGCCGCCGACGCGCTCAAGACACGTAGCTTCCCAGCAATCTCGACGTCGACAAAGTCGCGCCCGTCGGCCGAGTCGCCACGCACTACGTCGGACCAAAGTTCTCTTAGATCGGGCAAGGTCGATTCCGGAAACACTGACTCGTGTTGCGCTCGCCCTTCGCTGAACTCCGGCCACGCGAATACACGGCTGGCGGCACGGTTCCACCATCGCACCCGCCCGTCGACATCCGCCTCGACGATGCCGACCGGGGCGGTCTCGATCAATATGCGAAGTCGGGCCTCACTCGATTGAACGTTTCGACCGAGTTCAATAGCGTCGAGTGCGCTCGCCGCCATCTGAGCGAGGAGTATGAGTACCTCCTTGTCCTCATCTTCAAACGTGACACCCCGACGAACCGCGACGACGCCGCGAGCGTGCGCGCGCCGCTCCAGGATTGGTGCTACGAGCCAATCGTTAATGAGACGGGTTTCGCTTCCAAACTCCCAGTTCGTGGGGTACTCGGAAGAATGCTCGTCCGAGGGCACTTCGCAGATTGCCTTCTTCCCACGACGCGAAACACCTCGAAGCGGTGCGAGGGCACCGGTGTCGAGTGACACGACGGACTCCTCCGCGTCAAAAACGGCACGAGTGCTCCCAGCGAGACTTTTCAATATCTCCTCTTCACTTCGAAGCGACGTGACCGTAATTGACGCGGCGATCAATTGGTGGAGCTGTATTGCGATGCGTTGCGAATGGCGCACCGCGTCGCGCGTCGTTGACGTCTCCTTCGTCTGAGCGGAACTTGGCGCGTCTAACTCACCGCTCAGCGGCGGCTTTCGCGGACTCACGGCTGACTTTCGCTTCGCCGATGGAGGGATACTGGAAGTGTTCGAGGTGCGCCAAACTCCCCGACGAAGACATCAATGAGGCAACATCGATGTGCAGCGAAGCGGCGAATGGAGATTCGGCTCAAAGAGGCTTCCCCGAGAAGATCGAGAAGTCTTCTAAGTACCGATCAATTTCCGCTGCCTCATGAGGCTTGGAAAATAGGAAGCCCTGACCAACCCCGACCTCTTCCAACTGAAGACGATGTCGCTGCTCGGCGTCTTCGATCCCGGACGCCACGATTTGGAACTTGCTCTTCTTGGCGAGGTCCACGAGAGAGTGCACGAGCTCGGTTCCTTCGGGCGAGTCGGAGAGGGTCGCGACGAAATGTCGGTCCAGCTTCAGAACCCTGATGGGCAAATTCTCCACATCGCTCAGGAGTGACTGGCCCGGCTCGAAGTCATCGATCGCCAAACGCACGCCCAACTGCGTGAGCCCTACGAGACGATCCGACACGTCACCCGACAAGGTGCCCTGCGAGAATTCCAAGACCAGAAGCCCGGCAGGGAAACGACTCGTCGCAATGACCTCTTCGACCTCCTTGACGAAACCGCTCCACGCGAACTGGAGGGCCGAGATGTTGACCGACACAGTGAAACGAAATCCTTTGTCGTGCCACTCGGCGCCCTGGGCACACGCCGTCGCCAGGGCCCAACGTCCGACCGCCAATATCAGTCCACTGGATTCGAGCTCGGGTACGAATGCGTCGGGACTGAGGACGCCGCGCCTTGGATGGCGCCAACGAATAAGTGCCTCCACACCAACGAACGCATTTGAGTGCAGGTCAATCTCTGGTTGGTACACCAAGAAAAACTGCTCGTCCTCCAGAGCCCTTTCCAGTTCTCTGGCGAAATCGACTCCCTCGGCTGACTCTCGGGAGGATTCAGATTTATCGGGCATTGCACGTCGCTTCTTTTTGGGCCCAAGAAAAGTAGGCGCGTTCACTAGTTCTTAGGTGCTGAGGATACTCGGCGGACTAAAAATTTGGATGAACGACACTTTCTCGTGACGCCCGTATGAAAACCGTCCATGGCCCTGGAACCGAATTCAATCGCATGTCCCATCGCCCACCAAGTCACACCGACATCACCCACGGAGCACAGATAGGCGATCGCAACGGAGATACGTCATTTTCATCATCTCGATCTCATGAAATCTCACGACACTGGGTTTTTCCGAACCTGAAGCGATTTCAACGAAATCCAGGAATAACAACTCCTTAAAAACTGCGTTCCCGTGCCCCTCAAAATGGCATCACACCATCACAACCCTTTAGATATAAGGAATTTCTAACCAAAAACGCCCTTAAGGTTCGAATCGGACGCAACGTGAGCGCAATGCAATCACTACCCCTTGACAAAAAAGGTGGCAATCGACTACTTTTGACTCTCGCAGGGGCGGATTGGGTAAAGCAATATGAAAAAGAACGTCCGCATCATTCGCGGCGACGGCCAGACGTTCACCTTGCGACAGTTTGTCGGAATGTGGCGTGCAACTACTACCCGGTTGCTCAAGAGTTTGCGATCAGCATTGGCCGTTGTGGCCGTGGTGACACTCAGTCTCATTGCGCTTCCGGCTCTAACATCGAACGCTTCGACGAACCTCAACAGCAACAGTTCGGTCAGTTGTTCGAAGATCACGACGGTAAAATCGCACGTGGTTCTTCATCCCCGCCATGGCGGTGTGACGACAACTACGTGGAATTTGTGGACGACGACGACTCGACCGGTGACCACAACCACCTGGAAGACGACGACGACAGTTCGCTGCTGTTCGCCGACCACAACCACCACGGTTCGGTCAACGACCACAACCACCACGGTTCGGTCAACGACCACGACGTCAACGGTNNGGTCCCGTCTACGACCACGACGGTTCGGTCGCCAACCACGACGACCACGGTTCGCTCGCCAACCACGACCACCACGGTTCGGTCATCGACCACGACGACCACGGTTCCATCAACGTCAACGACCACGACGTCAACGACCACGACGTCAACGACCACGACGTCAACGACCACGACGTCAACGACCACGACGTCAACGGTTCCATCATCGTCAACGACCACGACGTCAACGGTTCCATCATCGTCAACGACCACGACGCCAACGACACCGCCGCCACCGCCGCAGAATTCAGCGACGACAACCTCGACGGTGCCTTCCAATTCCAGCACGACGACTACCTCGACAATTCCGCCAATCACCGCAACAACGGTGGCTGCCGGACCGCCGACAGTTCCCACAACTGCTCCGCCACTTTCGACCGCCACAATTCCTTCCGGTGCTCCATCAACCGGTGCGGGTGGATCGGCCGCTTCGACGGACAGTGGAGTCGTGCTCACCGCGAGCGGGCTGTTGTTGTTCGCCGGACTGGCTGGTTTGGCACTTGCCCTTCGCCGACGTCGCCAGGCCTAGAAGCAAATAGCAGTCTCACCAATCCAATTGGGTGACGGCATGGTCGCCTAAGGAAAACGGCCCTCACTTTCGAAGTGAGGGCCGTTTTCCTCGTGAGGGACCATATGTCGAGCCACTTGACGCGTCGAGAACTTGGTGGATTGGACATTTTCTCAGCCAATCCGTATTGAAGCGGACTGGCTCAGGAGCGATGGGGGATCAGAAACTGAGTCAACGCTGTTAAACGCCTTGGCATTACGCCTGAGGTCTTTTCTTACGAGCCCGTAGGAATAATCGGCCCAATATCAACGAATCATCAACGACCAGACACTCGGTTGACAAAACTGTTACGTTTTGCCATACTTTTCTCTCGCATGGGCTAGAGGAGAAAACTAATGAATCGGATCCCAACAGGGTCTGCGAACGTCGGCTCTGGACGTACCCAGCCGGTTCGAGTGCCCAAATCGTCGATTCTCGGTGGCGCACTTCGACGCATGGTGGTCGTCCTTGGATCCGTTGCTCTTGCGGGCTCGATCTTCAGCATTTATGCCGGATCTTCGGCAGCGGCGAACGCCCCCACGACGGTTGCGCCATTCAATGAGTGCCCTGGAGTTGGCCACGACTCGGGTTGCGCATTCCTGATCATTCTCAACCCCAATGGAACGGCGGACGTTGTTCCCAATCCAGCCGAAGGGCCGTTCGACGGTAATGACGACACACTGGTGGGAATCTTCAACAACAGCGGCGCCACAGTGGCCACAATTGGTCTCAGCGCTTCGACCGACATTTTCGGATTTGATGGTGACGGCATCTGTGGTTTGGACCACGGCAAGCACTACACCTGGGTCGGTACTGGACTAAACGGCGGCGGTTTCTCCGCCGGCAACGGTTTCTCCGGTTGCCCCTACGGAAACACGGGCTACGAGGGACCCTACGTCTCGTTCAGCGGCTACTCGAAATCAACTAAGTACGAGACCGGCAATGTGAACTTTTCCATGCCTGGTGGAGGCGGCCTAACCACGGGCTCCACGACCTTCTTCAGTCTCGAGAGCAAATTGAACGCCGCGAACTTCTCGGTGCCCACGACGACAACCACGTCGACGACGACGTCGACTTCAACGTCAACGACTGCCGCGCCAACGACGACGACCACGGTTGCCTCATCGACGACGACCACGGTTGCCTC
>PMFA01000008.1 GCA_003155915.1 Acidimicrobiaceae bacterium
CGCTCGCTCGTGCCGATGGCCGTCTTGCGGATCAAGATCCCTCGGTGTACCAGGTGTTTTGAACGTAGTTCCGACGGGGGTACTCACGGCACGTGCGAGTCGCGTCGTCGCAACGTTGCGAGCAGATGGGTTACCGATGCTGACTATCGAGAGTTCGGGATCCAGTCAATGAATTATGACTGGTACGAAGGGTATCGAATCTCCTCCATCGTCGGGTAGTCAATGTACCCTCGCTCATCACCACCGTAGAAAGTCGTTCGATCGGGCTCGTTGAGTGGTGAACCGTTCTTGATCCGCTCCACCAAGTCGGGATTGGCGAGCGTCTGGGTGCCCACGGTGATCACGTCGGCCAGGCCGCTCTCCACGTCGTGGATCCGGGTCTCGAGGTCGGCTCCGCGCCGATTGAGTAGCAGAGGAGATTCCCAGTCGCGTCGAATCGCGTCGATGAGATCTTCGTTGCCTCCGTGCACCACGTTCAAGTAGGCCAGACCGAGTGGGGACAGTGCGCGAAGGAGAACCGAGTACAGATCATCCACGTCTTCTTCGAGAATGTCGTTGAGTGGATTCCCGGGTGAGATGATGATGCCGGTGCGCTCGCCGCCAATTTCCTCGGCGACTCCTGCGGCCACCTCGAACGCGAAGCGAATTCGATTCTCGATCGAACCCCCGTAGCCATCCGTGCGTTGGTTGGCATTGTTCGAAAGAAACTGGTGGATGAGATAACCGTTCGCGGCGTGTATCTCCACACCGTCAGCTCCCGCCTCCAAGGCGGCCGCCGCGGCGTGGCGAAAGTCACGCACTGTTCCAGCGATTTCGTCCTCCGTGAGCGAACGTGGTGGTGGCATCTCGAACGTGCCGACCGAGGTGAACATCTGACCGGCCGGCTTCACTCTCGACGGGGCAACGGGCTGACGTCCGTGCAAGGTGTTGAGGGGATGACCAATTCGGCCGGTGTGCATCAACTGGATGATGATCTTCCCGCCGGCCACGTGCACGGCGTCGCTCACCAATCGCCAACCTGCGATCTGTGCGGCGCTGTAGATCCCCGGCGTCAGCGGATAACCCTGTCCGTCTGCCGACGGCTGCGTACCTTCACTGATGATCACGGCCATCGACGCACGTTGGGCGTAATAGGTCGCGTTCAATTCGGTGGGAACGCCTTTCGGTGTCGAGCGTGCTCGAGTCATTGGTGCCATAGCGAGGCGATGGTCGAGGTGAATGGCCCCTAGATCGATGGGTTGCCAGAGGGTTGAAGTCATTGAGTGCTCCCTGTACTTGGTGGATTTATATAGCCTACTATTTCTATTGACTTTATGGAAATAGTCATGTATTGTCTCCACCCATGACAACAACTACCCAAGCAAACAAAGCACTTTCGAACCATTCGACGAGTCGAATATTCGGATCGTTGGTGGCTGCGGCCCTCATTGTCTCGTCGATCGTGGCGCTCGGAGGAAGCCGGGCCGTCGCGTCACCGACGACCACGACCACCTTCAAGTTCCCCTCTGGCACCGTCTTGAACGTCGGCGATCAAGAACAGTTCCTCGAGACTGCCCTCCAGGATTCGGGCGCACTGAAGGGCGCCCACTACAAGGTCAACTTCGTCGAATTCGACAGTGGCCCCCTCGTCAACGCCGGCTTCGCGGCACACCAGATTGACGTCGGCTTCATGGGCGACCTGCCGGCGGCCCTCGCGGTGCAGTCTGGGTTACCCGTCAAGGCCGTCGTAGCGATGTTGCCGATTGGCGCTTCGGAGTTCCTGCTCGCCAAGCCCGGCATCACGTCGATCTCGCAGTTGAAGGGTCAAACCGTCGCGTACACGACCGGCACCGCCGAGCAGGCCTTCGCGCTTCGCGCGCTTGCCACCGCCGGGCTCACTCAAAAGGACGTGACCCAGGTGAACGTAGCGCTCGATCAGCTCGGAACGGTGCTGCAGACAGGAGCCGCGGTCGCCTCGGTGGTCAGCGTCGAGCAGAAGGTTGAGTACGAGCAGGCCAACCCGGGCGCCGTCATCCTAGCGACCCAGGAAACCGTCAAGCCCGCGAGCTACGACTACATGTTGGCGACGACCGCGGCACTGGGGAACAAGGCGAAGGCGGCGGCGATCGACGATTTCACCGCGCGACTGATCAAGGCCGAGAACTGGGTGAAGACCCACGAGAGCACCTACGTGAACGACTACTACGTGAACCTCTTTCATCTGACGACGACCGAGGCGCAGCTCATCTTGAGTGCCGGGGGGACGTATAAGTACGTCGACATCAACGGCTCGGAGGAAAACGCGCTGCAGAACGTCGTCGACTTGTTAACCAATGCCGGAGCGATCCCCAGCAGTTTCAACGTCGCACCGCTCTTCTCGTCATCCGTGTCCGCGCGCTACAACGCGATCGTGAAGTCCAACCACCAAGTTGGCTAGCGGCTCGATTCGCCGATTCGATTGCACGTCCGCGTCCTATGGATCCGGACGTGCAATCAGTCCCTTGACGCATCCAGAAAGGTAGTCGCAATGTCTGTCGTCAAACTCGAAGCGCCCGACCTCGAAGAGGGCGTGGCTCCTCTCAGTCCCATCATCCTCACCTCACCAATCCCCCACCGCCGACGTCGCGTACGCGTGCGCGTCCCGCGCACCGTGCGGCGGATCGTCGGGCCGCTGATCGTGTTGATTCTTTGGCAGGTGGTCTGCTCGGCGGGAGTGTTCACGAGTTTCGAGGTAGCGTCGCCCATCGCGGTCTTTGACGCTGGTCGCGAGCTCGCCGTCCAGGGCGTACTACTACCAAACCTGTTGATCTCGCTTCGGCGCGTGCTCGAAGGATTGGGTCTGGGTGTCGGCATCGGCGTCACGCTCGCCGTTCTCTCCGGTCTCTTCCGGGCCGGCGAGGATCTCCTCGACCCGGTCGTGCAGGCGGCTCGCGCGGTACCGATTCTTGGCCTGGTTCCGTTGGCGATCATCTGGTTCGGTGTCGGTGAAATGCCCAAGATATTCCTCATCGCGCTCGGTTCAACGTTCGCGATCTATATAAATACCTTCGCCGGAATCCGCAGCGTTGACCAGAAGTTGGTTGAAGCGGGTGAGACGTTCGGCCTCTCACGTTGGGGTCTCGTGCGTCGCGTCATCTTGCCCGGTGCCCTTCCCAACTTCCTCGTCGGACTGCGTTTAGCGCTTGTGGGGAGCTGGCTCATCGTCATCGTGGCCGAGGAGATCAACGCGCAGAGCGGCATCGGCTATCTCATAATGCAGGCTCAGACGACCGACCGGACCGACATCATGATGATGGGACTCGCCATCTACGCGATTCTCGGACTTCTCGCCGACGCCTTGGTGCGCTTACTAGAACGCAGGCTCCTTTCGTGGCGTCGCGGCTTCGTGGGTGCCTGATGGCTGACATTAAGGGCCACGTCACCCCCTTCGAGTCCTTGAGCGGCGCCGCGGTCGTCGCGACGAACGTGCAGCGCAGTTTCAATGGCCGCGACGTGCTGAGAAACGTGAATCTGACGATCGAGCGAGACCAGTTCGTCGCCCTGCTCGGCCGCAGCGGCACGGGCAAGAGCACGCTGCTGCGCATCCTCGGCGGGCTCGACGCAGATTATGAAGGCGAGGTTCTGGTGCCCGAGCGTCGCGCGGTGGTCTTTCAAGAAGCTCGACTGATCCCGTGGTTGAAAGTGCTTTCCAACGTCGTGCTGGGTCTGAGCCCTCGTCTCGAGGGCCGAGCGGCGTTGCGCGAGCGCGGGCTCGACGCACTGCGAGAAGTGGAGCTCGAACGGCACGCGAAGGATTGGCCGCTGACGTTGTCGGGTGGTGAGGCGCAACGAGTGGCGTTGGCCCGAGCACTCGTGCGAGAGCCCCAACTCATGCTTCTCGATGAGCCCTTTGGCGCACTCGACGCACTGACGCGTATCAAGATGCAGTCGTTGCTCCAACGGCTGTGCGCGCTTCACCGACCGGCAGTACTTCTGGTCACGCACGACGTGGACGAAGCGATCCTCTTGGCCGACCGTGTCACGGTGCTGGTTGACGGGCAGATCTCCCTGGACGTCGAGGTCGATATCCCGCGACCCCGTAGTCGTGGTGACGCGAAATTCATCGAATTGCGCGATCGGCTGTTGCGCGAACTGGGCGTAGAAGAGCGAACCGCGGCACCTCCTTCGACGCTGGTGTCATTGGCGCCGCGGTCGCGACGTGGCGACGAGGTCTCACGATGACGGACGATCGAACCAACGTACCCAACGTCGAGCCGTTTCGACCAGGAACAACCAAAAGAGAGGAACAACGATGACGAGGCAACTACATCTGAACGCGTTCTTGATGGGGACAGGCCACCATGAAGCGTCCTGGCGACTACCGGAGAGTGACCCGGTGGCGACGACGAGCGTTGAGCACTTCCAACGATTGGCCCAGATTGCCGAACGCGGGACGTTCGATTCGCTCTTCCTCGCCGACGGGCCGGTGATGTTCGGCAACGTCGCGCAGCGTCCCTCGGGCGTAATCGAGCCGTTGACCTTGCTCACCGCCTTGGCGCTCGTCACGGAACACGTGGGTCTCATCGCAACCGCGTCCACGTCGTACAACTCCCCGTACAACTTGGCGCGGCGATTCTCCGCGCTCGACCACGTGAGCAACGGCCGCGCCGGCTGGAATATCGTCACAACGGCCGGCGTGGACGCGGCGCGTAATTTTGGCGTCGACGAACAGCCGCTGCACGCCGAGCGTTACGCGAGGGCCGCCGAGTTCATCGACGTGACGCTCAAGCTTTGGGATAGCTGGGAGGACGACGTCGTCATTGCCGACAAGGGGGCCGGCGTGTGGGGCGACAACACGAAAATCCACCCGGCGGACCATCGAGGCAAGTATTTCTCGGTGGCGGGAGCGCTGAACAGTCCCCGTTCGCCCCAGGCCTATCCACTCTTAGTTCAAGCCGGCTCGTCGGACGACGGCAAGGACCTCGCGGCGCGCTACGCCGAGGCGGTCTTCACCGCCCAGCAGACGCTCGGCGACGCGCAGGCGTTCTACAACGACCTAAAGTCGCGAACCCATCGTCAAGGACGCGACCCCAATACGATCAAGATCCTCCCGGGTATCGTGCCCGTGCTCGGCAGCACTGAGCACGAAGCGAAGGAGAGGGAAGCCGAACTCGAGTCGCATATCGTGCACGAACACGCTCAGCGCATGCTGTCGGGTCTGCTGCGGGTCCCCGTCGAACAACTCGACCTCGACAGCCAGTTGCCGGACAATCTGCCGGCCGAGAGCGAGATCGAGGACTTCAAGAGCCGCTACTCGCTCATCGTGGAGATGGGCCGACGAGAGAAACTAACGATTCGCCAGATCATCGGACGCCTGGGCGGCGGCCGGGGGCATTTCACGTTCACCGGCACACCCGAACAGGTCGCCAACACGATCGAAGAGTGGTTTACGAACGGGGCCGCCGACGGATTCAATATCATGCCGCCACTGCTGCCGTCCGGTCTCGAACTGTTCGTCGAGCACGTGGTGCCGATTCTCCGTGCTCGCGGGCTCTTTCGCCACGAGTACACCGGACGGACCCTGCGAGATCACTACGGTCTGCCGCGACCGCTCAACCAGCACAGCCCGCGATTCAGCGAAAGTGTCGCGATATGAGTCGTTCCTTCGAGTTCGAACTCGGAGACACCTCAACGGGCCGGTCCCCGGCCCGTTCGACGGACGCGCTTCAACGAAGCACCAATGGTTCTACGACAAACCCCCGCGTACATCGGAGTGTTGTCGCGAGAAGGCGCAGCAAATCGCTGGGCCGAAGTTGAGAGGAGCATACGCGTGACACTCATCGATCAGGAAGTGAAACTTGAAGTGGAGCCGTTGTCGGGATCGATCGGCACCGTGATACACGGCGTGAACCTTCGAGAACTCGACGACGTGACCGTGGCGGCGATTCGCGAAGTGTGGCTCACGCGAAAGGTCGTGTTCTTCCAGGACAACACCTTGACCCGGATGCCCACCTCGCCTTCGCCGCTCGCTTCGGGCCGCCGACCGAAGGTCACCCGGTCATTCCGGGAATCCCCGGCTACCCGAACATCTTTGAAATCGACTACACGAAGGCTCGCGAGCCCAACGCCACCTACGGCGACGTCGTGTCGCGACGCCAAGGAATCGACTGGCACACCGACGTCACGTTCGTTAAGCGACCGCCGCTCGGTTCGATACTCAACGCCAAGGTGATCCCACCTTCCGGCGGGGATACGTTGTGGTCCGACCAAGGCGCCGCTCTCGCGGACCTCAGCCCGTCCTTGCAGTCGTATCTATCGACGTTGCACGCCGTTCACGACGGCCGCGAGGCCTTCAAGAACATCCTGGAGCGGGTCGGCAAGGGCAGTTGGGACGGCAAGGAGTTCGTGGAGTTGGAGCCCGTCGTGCACCCGATCGTGCGAACGCACCCCGAGACCGGCGAGAAGGTTCTCTTCGTCAATCCGGGATTCACTTCACACATCGTCGAACTCGACTGTCGCGAGAGCGATGCCTTGCTGAACTTCCTGTACCAGCACTCAGTTCGGCCGGAGTTCATCGTGCGATATCACTGGAAAGCGGGCGACGTCGGGTTCTGGGACAACCGCTCGACGCAGCACGCCGTGGTCGGTGACTTCGGTACGCAGCATCGACTCATTCAGCGTGTGACGTTGAAGGGCGATCAACCAGTTTGACGAGCATGCGGGCGGGTCTCCGAAGGGTAGTGATCGACGCAAGCACGAACTCGCGTCGATCACTACTCAGTTCACCCGTCGTCACGGGCTGGTGACGAGCCAATGAATGATGACCTGGAGAGCGCCGTTTTGTGCATCGTTTCCGAAACATCAACCTTTGATGCATTTGGTCGAACGTGAATTCGTGGGTGACAGTCTTCTGAGGCGCCGCGGCGTTCAATGGGAATCACTTCATTCGATACTCGACTTCTTGACAAATCCTTCGAACCGCGCTTCGAGCGATACCCACGTTGGTCATAGTGCGGACAATCCAGAACCAAGATGGTCGGAAGTAACACATTGAGGTAAACGGGGTGACACTCGCCAGGGCCAGAAGTCCCATCTCTCGATGTCCCGGGACTCTTCGGCCAATGGCACCACGACATATTTGAAGCGCTCGGGTGCGGTCGCGCGTTGTCCGAAGTCTCTGATAACGACGACCAATTCGTGACGTTTTGCCCTAGTGAGGCTTTCATCTCCCGAAGCAAAATACCGATAGGCCGAACTCGCTGATCGGAGTGGAGATGTTGAAGCCAATGTGGCGACGTAATCATGACGAAGCGCCTGGTCGGGCGCACGTTCCTGCGGCAGTGGCACCCCACGTCGAATTCTCGAATGAGTCGCAGGTAGTCACCAACACCGCTGCGCGCTCCAACGCAGAAAGGTGTAGTCGTGTCCACGGCGATTAACCATTCGTCGAGCATCGGACTTGACCTCCAGACCATCGTCGTTCTGACAGTCGAGGGACTCGACGAGTTTGTAGCTCGATTGCGTGCATTGGGCTATGAGGTCATGGGGCCAACGCTGCGCGACGGTGCCATCGTGCCCGGTCCGGTCAATTCCAGCAAGGACCTACCTCGAGGTGTGCACGACTTACAATCGCCAGGCTCCTACCGCGTCATGCGCGAAGACGACGGTGAGATATTCGGATGGGCCGTCGGTCCGGGATCTTGGAAAAACGAGTACTTCCCCCCCAGCCAGGTCATGTGGCGCAGCGAGATCGTTGGCGACACACTGGTCTTTCGTCAACCCGATCGTTCGCATGCGCTCCTGGCAATCGTCGGCGCACGGCCCTGTGACGTTGCTGCGCTGCGCATACTGGACCACGTTCTGGAAGAGGGTGTCCATCGCGATTCGCGATATTCGGAGCGGCGCGACTCGAACTTCATCGCGGTCGTTGAATGCGCGAGTCCGGCTGACACATGTTTCTGCGCCTCGATGAAAAGCGGACCTGGGATTGACGAAGACTTCGACGTAGCACTGACCGAACTCAATGACGAACTCGGTCATCGATTCATCGCGCGAATTGGTTCACCGCGCGGCGCCGACGTCCTCTCATCAGTTTCCACACGCCCGGCCAACGAACTGGACCTCGAGGCGCGCGCACTGCTTCTAGAGACGGCGTCGCGCGCGATGAGTCGAAGCCTCCCGTTTGACGAAGTCGCGAACCTGCTCGCGCGAAACGTGGAACACCCTAGGTGGCTCGACGTGGCCGAGCGGTGCCTCTCCTGCGGCAACTGCACCTCGGTCTGTCCCACCTGCTTTTGCAGCGACGTTCATGACACCACTGACACGTCTGGTGCAATCGAGCGCCGCCGTACCTGGTCGTCATGCTTCGACCTCGAGCACTCGTACCTTCACGGTGGTTCGGTACACGAATCGTCGTCGTCGCGCTATCGACAGTGGATGACACACAAACTTTCGACGTGGTGGGATCAGTTCGATTCCACCGGTTGTGTCGGATGCGGTCGGTGCATCGTCTGGTGTCCAGTGGGAATCGACATCACCGAAGAGGTGGCGGCCATCGCCGCGCACGACCAGGCTCGAGTTGCGGTCCCGTCGCGACCGGGTGCGTCATGAGTAAGGCCATGCGGGACCTCGTGGAAGTGCACCCCTTCATGACGAGCATGAACGAAGAGTCGATCGAACTCGTCTCCGGATGTGCGCGCAACGCCGTCTTCGCACCGGGCAGCCTGCTCTGTGCTGAAGGCGGGGACGCCGACACCTTCTACTTGTTGCGGCGAGGTCAGGTCTCGATCAGTGTCCACATTCCCGGTCGTGGGTCCGTCGTTATCGAGACCGTGGGTGCCGGTGACGTCGTCGGGTGGAGCTGGTTGGTACCTCCCTACCGTTGGACCTTCGACGCGCGGGCCATGGACGACGTCGGGTGCATCGCCATCGACGGCGCCTGCTTGCGCGTCAAGGCCCTGACTGATCCGTCTTTGGGCTTCGCGTTGCTTTCCAAAGTCTCGGTGACACTTCTCGAGCGTCTCCAGGCCACGCGGATGCGTTTACTCGACCTCTACGGAGATCATCGTGTCCAGTGACCGAACGCTGTCGATGAGACCTTCTTCCGTCGCACCACGCGGGAATCTCAATGACTTGACACCGATCGTGCACCGAGTTGTCGAGCGCATCGGCGAGACGAACGACATCACGACACTGGTCCTCGAACCGCTCGACGCTCCGTCAATGACTTTCCGATGCGGTCAGTTCAATATGCTGAGCGCGTTCGGCGTGGGCGAGATCGCGATATCGATGAGCAGCGCCCCCGGTGAGGGCACGTTGCGCCACAGCATCCGAGACGTCGGCGCCGTATCCCACGCGCTCTGCCAGAGCCGTGTCGGCGACCTCGTCGGTGTGCGCGGCCCGTTCGGCAGCGACTGGCTCGTGGAGTCCGCCAGCGTCGAGGCCGACCTCGACCCCCGTGACACCATTGTGGTCGCGGGAGGAATCGGACTCGCCCCGCTTCGTGGAGCCGTAGAGGAATTGGTGCGGGCCAATGAACGTGGCGGCGGCCGCGTCTTCGTGCTCGTCGGCGCGCGCGAGCCTTCCCAAATCGTCTTCAGGGCGGACCTCGACTCGTGGAGGGCCCGCGGTGCCAAGGTTTCGCTGACCGTCGACCTCGCGACACCGGAGTGGGACGGCCGGGTCGGGCTGGTCACGACACTGCTGGCCGACGCGGGTTTTGACGCTACCAATTCGAGGGCGATGCTCTGCGGGCCCGAAGTCATGATGCGTTTCACCGCGCGTGCGTTGGTCGATCTGGGGATGGATCCCGAGGGCATCCTCGTCTCGCTCGAACGCAATATGCAATGTGGCGTCGGCTGGTGTGGTCACTGCCAACTGGGACCGTTCCTCCTTTGTCGTGACGGTCCGGTCGTTCCCTACGCCGGACTGGTGTCGCAACTACTCACGCAGCGTGAACGATGAGCGACGCCACTGTCCCCATCCCGCGGCCCACCTTGGCGGTGTGGAAGTTCGCCTCGTGCGACGGCTGCCAGTTGAGCCTGCTCGACTGCGAAGACGAGCTCTTGACGCTCGCCAAGGCGGTTCGCATCGCCCACTTCACCGAGATGACGCGCGCCAGTACCCTCGGTCCCTACGACATCTCACTGGTCGAAGGTTCGATCACGACGGCCGAGGACGTCGAGCGGATCAAGGTCGTGCGGGCTAACTCGCGTTTTCTGGTGACGATCGGAGCGTGCGCCGCCACCGGCGGCGTGCAGGCGCTGCGAAATTTCGCCCCTCCCGGTGAGTTCGCGGGCATGGTCTACGCCCACCCCGAGTATCTCGATTCCCTCGACACTTCCACGCCGATCTCGGCGCACGTGCGCGTGGACTACGAATTGCACGGATGTCCGATCGACCGCGAACAACTACTCGAGGTACTCCTCGCCTTCCTCGCCGGGCGCCGTCCGGTCATTGCCTCGTATTCGGTCTGCCAAGAGTGCAAGGCCCGCGGCACCGTCTGTCTGTTGGTCTCGCGCGCGGTACCGTGTCTCGGCCCGGTGACGAGGGCCGGGTGCGGAGCATTGTGTCCTTCGATCGACCGAGGGTGTTTCGGCTGCTTCGGGCCGAGCGACAGCGCTAACTGTGACGCACTCGCGACACGACTGAAGGGTCTCGGAACGTCGGAGTCCTCGGTGGCTCGCCTCTTCGGGACCTTCAATACCGCGGCGCCCGGTTTCGCCGAGCAGGCCCAGGCCGTTCGGGTCAACGTGGCCATCGCGGACACCCGACACCGCACACCAGAGGAGCCGCGACCATGACCCACGGTGCCCGATCAAGTCGCACCATCAGCGCCGAGGGGATCTCTCGCGTAGAAGGAGAGGGCTCGCTGCGCGTGCGTGTCCAAGACGGACGGGTCGTCGACGTCGCGCTCGACATCTTTGAACCTCCTCGCTACTTCGAGGCGCTCTTGGTGGGGCGTCACTTCACCGAAGCGCCAGATATCACGGCGCGAATCTGCGGGATCTGCCCGGTCGCCTATCAGATGTCCGCCTGCCTCGCCATGGAAGACGCGTGCGGCGTTGTCGTGGACGAGAGAATCGAGGCCCTGCGTCGATTGTTGTACTGCGGGGAGTGGATACAGAGCCACGCGCTGCACATCTATTTGCTGCACGCCCCGGACTTTCTGGGTTGCGCCGACGCGGTGGAACTGGCCGATCTCGATCCGATCGGCGTGACGCGCGGTCTCGATATAAAGCGAACCGGCAACTTGGTCATGCAGACCGTGGGAGGGCGAGCCGTGCACCCGGTCAACGTCCGCGTCGGTGGCTTCTACCGTTCCCCCGAGCTCGACTCGATACGAGCCCTGGCAGAGCCGTTGCGCCGTGCTCGCGACGCGGCCCTGGAGACGGTCGAATGGGTCGCCGGATTCGAGTTTCCTGACGTGACGAGCGAATATCGCTTCGTGGCGCTCGACCAGTCTGATCGATACGCCATCGATGGTGGCCGCCCTTCATTGGACGGACACACGCTCAGCGCGGCACAGTTCGCCGAGATCGCCGTCGAAGAACACGTCGAACGCTCAACCGCGTTGCATGCGAAACTCGACGGGCGCGATCGATACCTCACCGGTCCCCTGGCGCGATTTGCGCTGAACGCGTCACGCCTGCCCGAGGTGGCTCGCGACGCCGCCGCCGCCGCCGGACTGTACGCACCGTGCGTGAATCCGTTTCGAAGCATCGTGGTGCGCGCGGTTGAACTCGTCTTCGCGTGCGACGAGGCGCTTCGTCTCGTCGAGCGTTACGAGCCTCCGGTTCAGCCCGCCATCGAAGTCGTGGCGCGAGCGGCGACCGGCACGGCCACCACGGAAGCCCCTCGAGGTCTCCTGCTCCACCAGTACGACATCGACGACGACGGCATCATCCGCCGGGCCCGAATCATGCCGCCGACGTCGCAGAATCAACTCAGCATCGAAGACGACCTGCGTCGAGTTGTGGAGAACGGACTCTCCCTCGACGATGAGGAATTGCAGTGGCGCTGTGAACAGGCGGTTCGCAATCACGACCCCTGCATTTCGTGCGCCGCGCACTTCTTGGATCTCACGGTGGAAACGTCATGATTGACACGAGAACCGCCAAGGTCGTCGTGGCCGGGTTCGGGAGCGAGTATCGCCACGACGACGGTGTCGGCACACTCGTCGCTGAGCGCGCGGTTGCCCAAGTATCGACGTCGCACTTCGTCGGATCGTTGAGCGACCCACTCGATCTCTTGGGAGAGTGGAACGGAGCGGATTTGGTCATCGTGGTCGACGCCATCCACTCGGGCGCGCCGGTGGGCACATTGCAAACGATCGAAATTGACGTGGAGAACCTCTCGTGCACCGCACTCGACGCCGAGTCTGGAGCCGGTGAGTCGAGCACGCACGGCCTGGGCCTCGTCGCCGTCCTTCGACTCGCACGCGCGATCAATCAGGCACCTCGACGGCTCGTCATTATCGGCATCGAGGGTGAACGATTCGACCTCGGCGAAGGTCTGAGTGCTTCGGTCGAAGCGGCCGTTCCCGAAGCAGTGGCGCGAGTCGTGGAATTCATCAAGGAGGCGCAATCATGTGCGTGAGTTGCCTGGCAAATGTCCTCGAGAACGACGGACCGAAAAGGGTCGTGGTCGAGCACGTCAACGGACTCATTACGAGAGCGTCCTTACTCGCTCTCGACGGCCCTCCCCCGGAACCGGGGGACTGGGTGGTCGTCCACAGTGGTTACGTCATCGATCGCCTCGACGCGGCCGACGCGCAGCGGGCCGTGGGCGAGATCCGTCGTGGCGAGCGAGATCTCGCCCACACGTTGATGGAAGGAGCCCACCAATGAAATCGCGCAGCGATCAACGCATGCCCGGAATGCTCGTAGCCGGCGTCACCGCACTCGTCAGCGGTGTGTCGGTATTCGTCAACAGCTACGGTGTGCATTCGTTCAGCTCACCGGCGCTCTACACGACGGCCAAGAACATGGCAGCGGTCTTGTTCCTGGCCCTGGTCGCCTCCGCGGGCCTGTGGGCGCGCCGAGGAAACTCCTCAACATTCAGCGCACACTTCGTCACGCCGGAACGTTCGCACGAACTGCGCCACGGCGTCGGCTACTGGCTCGCACTGGCGTACGTCGGCGTCATCGGCGGCGGACTCGCCTTCGTTTTGTTCTTCAACGGGCTCGCCGTGAGCACCCCGGCCTCGGCGGCATTTTGGCGCGACACGATGGTGCTGTGGGTCGCGGCGCTCGCGATTCCCATCCTCCGGGAAAAAGTCGAGTGGTGGAATTACGTGGCGATCGCCCTGCTCGTCGCGGGCGAGATCATCGTCGCCGGTGGCGTCGGGCACCTGGCGTTCACGCGGGGTGAGTGTGACGTCCTCGCTTCGACCGCCCTGTGGGCCGTTGAAGTCGTGATCGCCCGACGGTTACTGCGCGAGATGTCGCCGGCCGCACTGGCCCTCGTTCGCATGGGAGTGGGCGCCCTCGCCCTGTGCGTGTACCTGTCCGCGACCGGAGCGTTCGCGAACCTTCTGTCGCTCAACGCCCACCAGGTCTGGTGGGTGCTGGCGACGGGGCTTCTCCTTAGTGGCTACGTCGCCACGTGGATGACGGCACTCACTCGGGCCCGAGCACTTGACGTGACGTCGGTGTTGGTGGCGAGCGCCGCCGTAACGTGGCTCCTCCAACTCGTCGCGGGCACCGTCACACCGGTGACCTCGACCATCGGGCTCGTGCTGATCGCGGCCGGAGCGGGGCTCGTGATCTGGGCGGGCGTAACGAGGGCCTGGCAACCCGCTCGCCGACAAACGGTTATCGGATGAGCGTCGGCGACTCGGCCGTGCTGAGCGAGACACCACTCTCGGGACCACTGCTCTTTGCCCGTTACGCCTATCCACCAAACGAGCTGGGTTACTGCGGACCGAGTGACGCCAGCGCCCTCATCGATTCAGCGACCGAGGCCGGTGGAGAGAGTGAGTTGGGACACTTGGCCAAGCAGTTCGACGGCGCGTGGCCGTACCTCGAACTCATCGCGAGCTGTAACGGAATCTCCGATCCGCTCGACCGAAGGGTCGTCGAGGCGTACTGGGTGGGCAACGAATTGGCACGTCGCGTACCCGCGATGTCGCTGGCGGCGTCGCTCGACGATCGATTTGCCCGTCGCACCGCTCGAAACTTCGAGCCGCTGGTATCGGCGGCGTTCACCGGTGGAGTCATCCAACACAGCTTTCACGTGTTCGCGGTCTACCCGTGGTTCGGGTTGCTGCGCGCCGGCAAGGAGGGTGCGCCACTCCAGATCCTCGATCGTTGTCGTATCAGATGGGGTCAGGTCCTCAACGTGGACGGCGACTTCGTCACCGTGAAATCGCGTTCGCTCAAGTTCGAAGGATCACACCTACGTCTCGGTGCCGAAGGACTTGAAGTCGTGCGTCGCGCGCTCGGGGGTGTTGGTTTCGTTGACGACCTGGCTCCGGGCGACGTGGTATCCATGCACTGGGACTGGGTGTGCGACCGGTTGTCCGACGCGTCACTTAGTTGGCTCCAGAACTGCACGCGAATAAATCTCCACGCCGTGAACTGTCTCGCCCAACCAGGGCCGGCCGTGGTGTGCGGCGCGTAACCCATGAACAATGAATGGGGGCGCACGAGTATCTGGAAGGTTTCACCCGTGCGCCCCCAGCGTTCAAGCGGAGGCGCCGACGACGGCAGCGCTACTGGCGCTTGATCGCCACTCGGTGCGGTTCCTTTTCAGGAACCTCAGCGGTCGAGTGCATCCGTACTTCGAGCATGCCGTCCTTGTACGACGCTTCAATCTTCGATTCGTCAACATCGGAAGGGATTGGAACACTCCGCACGAACGAGCCGTACCGAATCTCGCTGCGATAGACGTGGTCGTCGTGACTCCGGTGTGACTCGGACCTTTGCGCCCGGATGACCAACTCGTTGTCGACGACCTCGACCACCACGTCCTTGTCGGGATTGACGCCCGGCAATTCGGCGCGCACGACAATCGTGTCGTCGTCATGGGACTCTTCGAGCTTGAACGACCGGCGCCAGTCGCCATCACGGAATAACTCATCTACCCACGCCCATGGCGAACCGAATCGCACCGGCAAATCAAGTTCTTTCAATGAACTCTTTGAAAGCATCACTTGACCCTCTTCCTGGAGAGCCTGCGGGCCCAGGATGAGTCGACAGACCTCTTCCAAACGTGAGAGTAGCGACGCGCGCCACGAGTTTCTAGAGCACAAAGTCACATTCTTCGAGTTGCGCGATAGTCGCTCTCATAAACCAATCAAACGATCCACGTGACCACGTGACGATGGAGGATCGGCGGATTCAGGCGGTCATTGCAACAGGAGCTTTTCGATCGCGTCGATCGGTTTCTCGAGGGCTAACCGTGTCCGGGGTCGGACGTTGCGGGTCGAATGCCGCGCGTCACGGCTGGGTATCTACCAGCGCCCTGGCGCGCGCTTCGGGAACTCCCAGGATGAGCAGGCTCGTTATTGCTGCCGCGCGGGCGCTGAGATTCTCGCCGGAAAGGTTGTTGTCCGCGATGGCGAACACGGCGGCGTAGGCGATTTGGCTGAGAACTTGCGCGGGCAGGTGCCGACCAAATACCTCGCTGTCCTGGCCCTTTTGCACGAGGTCGGCAAGGGTCTTATCGACGGGTCCCAACAGGGCGTGGATCTCCTCGCCATACTCGCCGCGCCGGAGAGCCAACAGCACTCGGTAACGGTGCGCCAAGGGCCATAGGCGGGCGATGAAATCGACCCACACCGTTTCGGCTGCTCGGTCGGAGGCGTTGACCTCGTCGAGCACGGCTGCGACCTCGTTCACGGCCTGTTGCGTAAGGCTGCGTATCAGGTCGCTGCGGGTCGGGAAGTGGCCGTAGACGGTGCGGCGGACCACGCCGGCAGCGGCGGCGACGTCGCCCATGCCGGCGTCCGGGTTCTGCCCCAAGACCTCGACGGCGACGTCGAGGATGCGCTTCCGTGTGTCGTTCAGGGAGCGTGACCGGGCGGATTCGATCTGCACCATCACATTATTGCACATCAGTGTGCAATAATGTAGATTGCACATCAGTGTGCAACAGGTCGCTGCACTGTAAATCAATGTTCAGGAGAACAAGGCAATGATCCCACCTACGCCCGCAACCCTCGTCCGCCGATTCACCGTCGCGATCTCGGACTCCGAGATTGAGGACTTGAAGCAGCGACTCGCCAGAACTCGATGGCCGAACCCGGAAACTGTCCCCGACTGGTCGCAAGGTGTCCGCTTGGAGAATGCCAAATCGCTGATCGACTACTGGGAGCGAGAATACGACTGGCGCCGATTCGAGCGAGAGCTCAATCGTTTCCCCCAGTTTTTGACGGCGATCGATGGGCTGGACATTCACTTCATCCACGTCAAGTCGAAGAATCCGAAGGCGATGCCCCTGATCTTGACGCACGGTTGGCCAGGTTCGATCGTCGAGTTCCTGAAACTCATTGACCCACTCATTGACCCGGTAGCGTTCGGAGGAAATGTCGAAGATTCATTCGACGTCGTCATTCCGTCGCTGCCTGGATTCGGATTTTCCCAAAAGCCGACCGAGACGGGGTGGACTGTTTCACGTATCGCAACCGCATGGGTGGAACTCATGAAGCGTCTTGGCTATGAGAACTGGGCCGCTCAAGGCGGTGATTGGGGTGCCGTTGTAACCTCCGCTCTCGGGGCCATGCGGCCTAAGGGCCTTCTCGGGATTCACTTGAACACTCAATACGCTTTCCCCGCACAGATCCCCGACACGCTGTCACCCGACGAGCGCTACGCCGTAGACACCCTCGCCCTCTACACCGGCTATCTCGGTGGATCAAACCACCTTCAGGCTACGAAGCCAGAAACCGTCGGATTCGCTCTGGCGGACTCTCCGGCCGGCCAGGCAGCCTGGATCTACGAAAAGTTTCAATCCAAGACGGACAATCACGGGCTCGCCGAGGACGCGCTCAGTACCGATGACATGCTCGACGCAATCTCGCTTTATTGGTTCACAAACAGTGCCGCGTCCTCCGGCCGCATCTACTGGGAGAACAGTTCGGGCACCTTAGCTGGCCCAAAGCTCACACTGCCGGTCGCCGTGACTGTGTTCCCACGCGACATCCCACGCCTGCCACGAAGCTGGATCGAAGACACCTACACCAAATTGATTCACTACGGCGAAGCCGACAAGGGCGGACACTTCGCAGCTTTCGAGCAACCCGAGATCCTGATCAGCGAAATCCGCACCGGGCTAAGGAGTCTCCGTTCGTAGCATGGCCCTCTAGCGCGCCGATTCGGGTCGCCGAGTTGCGCGGAGATACCTCAACGAGTGAGGTCCCCTACGTTCGGCCGAATCGCGAAAGCGACGATCTCCACGCCACCACGAATATCGCTTCACCCGCGATAAGAACTCAGACGCTGACTCGCGCGCGCGAGTGACTGCACCGTTTCGGGGATGTACTCTTCGAGATTGGTGGCGAGCGCCAGAAACAACTGAGCCGTCGTGAGCGCATCGCCCAGCGCGTGATGTTGCTGGTGAACCGGAAGATTCAGACTACGGGCGAGCTCGTCGAGCGCGCGCGGCGCCGGCGGCTGTTGTCGCGTAAGGGCCAAGAGCTGACCAAGTTCGCACGTATCGAGGACGGGTTCACGCAGGCGCAGTCCCTGTCGCGCGAATGCCCGGCCCAGGAACGATCGTTCGACCCAGGCCACGTGCACCACCAAGACCCTTCCGGCCATCGCGGTGATGAGCGGCCGTATTGCTTCATCCAAGGGCGGCGCCTCGGCGAGGTCGACCGTGCGAATACCGTGAATGAGTATGGACCGTTCCGGGAGCGGTCGAGTCGGTCGGCACAGTCCGTACAACGTGCTCCCGGCGAGGACGCGCCCGGCGTCAATTGGCACCGCGGCAAACGAGATGATCTCGTCGTTTCGTGGATCAAGCCCGCTCAACTCGAGATCCACGACGCAGTAGTGCGCCTTTCGCCACGGCGTCTTGACCGCTTCCACGGGCGTGCCGGCGTACAGTTTCGCCGCTGGTGACGTCGGTGTCCGCAAGAGTGATGGACGCCGCACGTCAGGGGTTCCACGAGAGGTCGTTCAGGACGCGCCGCTGCACGGAGATGACCGCGCGGAAGGTCTCTTTCAAGTAGTTGCGCTGCAACGGGCTCAACTCAGCGAGTTCGATCTCGTCATTCGGTTCGAGCCCGGCGATGAGTTGTGCGACTTGGTGGTCGAGCCTCAACTGGCTCGTGAGTTCGAACGCGTCACGAAGCGTGAGGGCGTCGGAACTCGTGAGGGTGCCGCAGTCGCTCGCCGCTTGTAAACGCGCGGTCGTCGACGCACACGTGACCCCGGCGGTCATGCCAGCCCACCGGGCAAGGTCGGTGATGGGCACGACGGCGCCCCGTTTGAGATCCAATCGGCTGCGCCCCTCGCCGGCGACGTCGATGGCGAGTCCCCGAATGAAACCGACCGGCGGCTTGTGCGAGAGCGCGAACCGTGCGAGGAGGCGCAACAACTGTGGGTACGACCGAGCAACACGAAACGTTTCGGCGATCAGCGGCTCGGATTCAATCCCCCACACGGGGCGACTGTCGACGAGCACCGATACGAGCACGAGGGCTTTCTTTTGGGTGGGGTCTTCGAGAAACGACTGAGCCTCTCGCGTCCACGATGACAGTGATCGGACGAAGAGCGGATCCGAGGCGTTGACCCGGTGTTCATCGGGACGAAATCCACACCGCGTGAGGGTGTGCGTCACGGCGGTCGCCGCCTCGTCGAAATACGTGCGAACCGACGGCTCATCGTCGTTCTCACGACCGAACCACGCGATCGCACTGTCGAGGTCCGAACTCGGCATCGCCTCTCGACGGGCCTGGCTACCGAGTGCGAGCCAGGTGAAGCGCCTTGGCGCGTCGCCCATCTTCGCCGCCACGAGGTCGAGCGCCCGTCGCGTCAGTGCGTCTGCCACCACCGAGAAGACCGACATGACGTCGAGTGCGGTCATGCCCCCGCGATGCAGACTGATCACGGTCGGTCGCAACTTCGACGCCGCTGCGACGAGTTCGTCGACGGTGCTCGCACCGCCAATGGCGTGGCGAAGATGGAACGACGATTTCGTTTCAATCGCGATGAGGTCATGGTCCTCGACAATGCCCAGAACCCGTCCGGATGCCGAAGTGACGGGAAAGTGCTTGACTCCCCGATCGAGCATGTCCAACAGAACTTCACTACCCGGACGCTCAGCGGTCACCGTGAACGCGGGAGCCGTCATCACCGAGGACACGGGCTCGTCGCCAGACAAACCCTCGGCCACTACCCTCGAACGAAGATCGCTGTTGGTCACAATCCCGATCGAACTACCCAGGTCCACGATGAGGGCACTCGCACCATTCGCGGTCATCAGTTGAGCCGCCTCGCGAATCGTCGTCGATGGTGGGCAGATGGTCGGGGCGCTGCGAATGGCGTCGCGAACGGGTTGGCGAAGATAGTCCCGGGTTGCTTCGCGCGATGGACCCGAACGCAGGTGGTGGCGATCTTCGAGGATGAGTCGCGTGACGTAGCGCAACGCTCCAGGGCCCGCCAGTATCTGAGAAGCGGTCGCCGCCGGAAATCGGTACGTGAGTGTGTCCTCGGCTGCGCGAGCCTCGAAGCCAGTCGGAAGACCGGACAACATTGACGCGTGCCCGAACATCTCGCCCATCTCCAAGAGGTCCAGCACCTGTCCGTCGCTGACCACCTCGACGGAGCCGGTGCGAATTACGCGTAGAAACTCGACGGGATCTTCACCCTGGGAGAAGATGATCTGTCCGGCCCGGTGATATTCGACGTCCACGACGTCGCCCAGCAATTCCAGTGCAGCGGGGTCGAGATCAGCGAACGGTGGATAGCGCTGGAGGAATTCAAGAATGTCGGGAATGGCCGCCATTCGGACCTCCTGAGAAAGCGACGGCTGATGCGCATGCCGAGGAGACAAGTGCGTTCAATCGCATGAATCGCCGGCAAGTAATGGCCAAAGTGTATCCACGTTCTTGGTGCTCGCGGTGTCGAGTGAGCCGCAGACCTTCGATCGTCGCGAATGACGTTCGCCGGTTGGGTGATCACTGAGATGTCGCGTCATTGCGCGACACCGAGAGCGCCACGGGGACATCAAGATCCGAAAGCGTCGCAACGACATTCTCGAAAAGGATTCCTGCCACGTTGACGAACTAAGAGTTGCTTCGCCGATCTCCACGAGTGGAAGATGGTCCTAAGAGTGCGAACGAATGACCACGACGGGACACGCCGCATTGGCAACGCAGTGTTCGCTGGTTGAGCCAATCAACATCCCCACGAATTCGCCATGCCCACGACTGCCCACAACCAACAGATCGGCACCAACCGACTCGTGAATGAGGACGGGCGCCGGATGACCTTCGACGACTTTCGAGTTCACCACCACGTCGGGATGAGCGGCCCGGAGCTTCTCCAGTACCGGCTCGAGCGTTTCGGCCATATCACGCGCGGGATCGTAGCCATCGGGAATGAACGACCAACCGAAACTGGTGGGCCACTCCCAAGCTGCGACGACTTCCAGCGAAGAGTCCGTGTACTCGGCCTGGCGAGCGGCCCATTCCAGAGCCATCAGTGACACCGGTGAACCGTCGATTCCGGCGACGATCCGGCCGCCCTTCACCGACTGGTTACCGGAGGCGTTGTTGGTCTGTTCCTGCGAAGTCATATCTCTTCTTTTCGATCCCTGTCTAGCTACATCGTGCCATTCCGACATTAGTAGCGGGGCACTTCTTGGCATTCAGTGAACACCGTCACAGTTCGACGTGCGACGTGGCGAGATCGCCGTACGGCTCACCGGACACCTGAGCAATGAGACTTCGACGTGCATGAGTCTCGGCCGAACACGAACCGGCGAGAAACGGGGACCTCTCAGAATCCTTTGAGTACGGGGCCATCCGGAAAACAGTCTCGATTTGTGACACGAGTTCAGGACAAATGGCCCTAGTCAAGGTATGCCGCAGTTTTTAGATTCGAGTGAGACTTAACTTTTCAGTCACGTTTCTATGGAAGAAGGAGCTTTGTCGACAACATTCGCTCACTCGGCGGGCCAATCCGAATGAAGGATGCTGAGGTCTCATGAGCGCCCCGGCCATTGCCGCCTTCGACCTCGCCAAGAATTTCGGTGACACTCACGCGCTTCAGGGCTTAGATCTTCAGGTCGAAGAGGGCCAGATTGTTGGTTGCCTCGGTCCTAACGGGGCGGGCAAGACGACGATGATTCGGCTCTTACTGGGCTTGCTCGTTCCGTCTCGAGGTCGAGCGGAGATCTTCGGTCTGGACACTCGGCGCCAGACCGTCGCGGCACACCGGCGACTGGCGTACGTACCCGGCGAGGCCAACCTCTGGCCTTCGTTGAGCGGGGCCGAGACGCTTCGTCTCCTGGGAAACGTCCACGGGCAGGTTGACCTGACCTACCAAGCCGAACTGATTGAGCGCTTCAACCTCGACACGACCAAACGGGTCCGAGCGCTCTCGAAGGGAAACCGTCAGAAGCTGATCCTCGTCGCCGCGCTCATGACGCGCGCCGAACTGCTCATCCTCGACGAACCGACGAGCGGTCTGGATCCACTCATGGAACAGGCCTTTCGTCAATGCATCCTTGAG
Source organism: Acidimicrobiaceae bacterium (assembly GCA_003155915.1). GTDB lineage: Bacteria > Actinomycetota > Acidimicrobiia > Acidimicrobiales > RAAP-2 > RAAP-2. The sequence continues at coordinate 21,642 of PMFA01000008.1, forward strand.
GCCAAGGAGCGCGGTCAAAGTGTGCTGCTCTCGTCGCACATATTGAGCGAGGTCGAGGCACTGTGCGACCGGATCGCGATCTTGCGTTCGGGGGCCCTCGTGGAGATGGGCACCATGGCGCAGTTGCGTCATCTCTCGGCGCTGACCGTGGAGGCGACCTTCGAAGTCGACGTGCCCGACGTCGCCAAGGTCCCCGGGGTCTCGATGATCGAAGTGCAGGGACGAACGTTGCGCTGCCAAGTTCGAGGATCGATCGAACCGCTGCTCGCGATGCTCGCGCACTCCGGCGTGCAAGAACTCCTGAGCCACGAACCTTCGCTCGAGGAACTCTTCTTATCGCATTACGGCGCACCCTTGGTCGAAGCGACGCATGGCCCGGACGAAAAATAGCCCCGAGGTCGACGCGACTCCGGTCACGTCGAATTCCCCCTCCACGGTTATCGCGCGACTCTCGGCACGGACCTCGGTGCGCGCGGGCGTCGGCTGGGGCTTGGTCTTCGGCTTCTACGTCGCTACCCAGGCCCTGACCTACGCCACGACTTACAAGACCGCGGCCTCGCGGCACATCTTGGTCCAGGAGTTCGGAAACAACGCGGGGATCAGTGCGCTGGTGGGACCAGCGATCCGGATCGACACGGTGCCCGGCTTCACCTCGTGGAAGTGCCTGACCGTGTTGGCGATCATGGGCGCGGTGTGGGGAATACTTACGAGCACCAAGTTGACCCGGGGCGAAGAAGACGCCGGTCGCTGGGAGCTACTGCTGGCCGGGCGAGTCACCCGCCGAAGCGCCGCCCAACAAGCGCTGGTGGGCATGAGCGCGGGCGCGCTCGGCCTCTTCGTCTCAACGGCGCTCATTATCACGGCCGTCGGACATTCGTCAAAAGTCAACATCGGTGTGAGCTCCGCGTTGTGCTTTTCTTTGGCCGTCGCCGGCGGTGCCCTCATGTTCCTCGTCATCGGGGCGTTGTGCGCACAGCTATCAACGTCGCGGCGACAAGCGATTAGTTTCGCGTCCGCGGTCCTGGGCGTCAGCTACGCGATTCGCATGGTCGCCGATTCGGGATCCGGACTCTCATGGCTGCGTTGGATCACACCACTGGGTTGGATTGAAGAGATGCGGCCGCTGACCTCGCCGCGACTCTGGGTTCTCGCGCCCGTCGCCGCACTCGTGGCCGTCCTGGGCGCGGGCACGATTCTGCTCGCCGGGCGTCGCGACGTCGGCGCGGGAACGCTGCCCGATCGTTCGACGCTCTCCTCGGTGCGACGTCTGCCCACGTCACCGTGGGGCCTCGCCGTCTACCTTTCGCGCGGCACCTTGCTGGCGTGGGGCGGTTCCATCGTCGCCTACGGGTTGCTGCTCGGCAGTATCGCCAAATCGGGCGGCAAGATGATCACGGCCTCCTCCAGTTTGCGAAATGACTTTGCCCGACTCGGCATCTCGGGAGCTGAGGCCTATCTCAGCGTGGCGTATTTGCTCATGGCCGTGGTGTTGAGCTTCGTCGCGGTAGGCCAAGTGAACGCCGCGCGCAAAGAGGAGTCGGGCGGCCTACTGGAGAACCTGCTCGTGCGTCCGTTTTCGAGAGTCAGTTGGCTCACGCAAAGAATCGCGCTCGCGACGGCGGTGCTGGCACTAGGTGGCGTACTCGCCGGCCTCTCGACCTGGGTCGGCGCCGCCCGCGAGCACGCCGACGTCCCTCTCTCGTCGATGTTCGACGCGGGACTCAACGTGGCCGTGCCCGCCCTTCTCATATTCGGCGTGGGAGTACTCGCTCTCGCCGTCGTGCCCCGGATGGTGAGCGTCGTCACGTACGCCGTGTTGGTGTGGTTCTTGTTGGTGGAGATCCTGGGCAGTGTCGTGACGGCGAACCACTGGATTCTCGACCTCTCGGGCTATCACCAGATGGCCGCGGCACCCGCCGTCGCGGTCAATTGGAGCGCCAACGCCGTGATGATCGCACTCGCCGTCGGGGCCGCGGGCCTCGGTGTCCTCCGGTTCAATCGGCGCGACGTCAAGGGCGAATGATCCACCACGCTGCTCAGTCCACGGCGTCGCTCGAGTCGCTTCCTTCCGGGAATTCGCTCCCGTGATTGGGCAGCGAGAGCAAGATGACCAGTGCCGCAACGCCCACGACCGCGGTAGCGATCAAGAGCGCTTCGTCCATCCCTGAGACGAAGGAACGACGCGCCAATGTCGCGAGTTCGGCTCCCAGCTTCGACGGAGCGCGCCGGGCCACCGCCAGTGCCCCTTCGAGTGATCCGTCGATGAGCTTCTGCACCGACATCGGCACGTGCGCGCGTGCGACGACCGGCGCCATCATGTTTTGATAGCGCAGGTTGAGCACGGTGCCCAGCACGCCGACACCCAGAGCGCCCCCCAATTGCATGGCGGTGTCGCTGGTAGCGGACCCGACTCCGGCCTGGGACCTGGGTAGCGAGCCCATGACCGATTCGGTGCACGGCGCCAGCGCGAGGGCGACACCCACGCCCACCATCACGAACGGCGCCAGAGTGTCTCGATAGGTTCCGGCGACGGTCGTGTGCGAGAGCATCGCGAAGGCGATGGCCACCAGCACGAGCCCGGTCGTGACAACGTATTTCGTACCGACCGAGCGGGCCACCCACACCGAAAGCGGCGCGACGACCAAGAGCACCGCCGCCACTGGGATGATGCGCACGCCAGCCTCGAGGGGGCTGTAGCCGAGATCGAACTGTAAGTACTGCGTCATGAGAAAGAACATGCCCAGCAGGGCGAAGAGTACGAGCAACAACGCGGAGATGGCCACGCTGTAGCGGCGACTGGCGAAGAAGCGAAGGGGCAGCATCGGGTGATCAATTCGGCGCTCCCACGCGATGAACGCGACGATGACCACCAACGCACCCAGCAATGAACCCACGATGATCGGGGAACTCCACCCGCGGCTCGGCGCCTCGATGATGCCCCACAGCAGGAGGCTGAGGCCGAACATCGAAAGACCGGCACCGACAGCGTCGGGACGCGCCGAACGGGGATTCTTGGAATTGGGCACCAGCCAGAGGGCGGCGAAGAAGCCGATCACGGCTATGGGCACGTTGACCAGAAACACCGACCCCCACCAGAAGTGAGAGAGGAGAACTCCTCCGAGTATTGGGCCCAGCGCGACGCCAATTCCGGTCGTGCCTGACCAAATGCCGATAGCGCGGACGCGCTCGCGCTCGGTCGTGAAGACGTTCGTGAGGATTGACAAGGTGCACGGCATCAGCGCGGCCGCGCCGATCCCCATGGTGGCGCGCGCGATCGTCAGGACGTCGGGACTCACGGAGAACGCGGCGAACGCCGATCCGCCACCGAAGATCAACAGTCCGCCCATGAATACCCACTTGCGACCAATTCGGTCGCCCAACGCCCCGAGTGACAAGAGGAGACCCGCGAAGACCACGGCGTAGGCGTCAACCATCCACTGGAGCTGGCTGGGACTGGCGTTGAGGGCGCGCGCGATTTCCGGCAACGCCACGTTCAAGACGGTGTTGTCCAGACTGATCAGCAACAGGGTGATGCAGAGGACGGACAGCGTGGCCCATCGACGGTAGGGCGAACCCGGTGCCGACACGTCGCTCTTCGCGACAGAGATGGTCACGCTCTCACCGTATGATCGATCGCTCGGCTGAGAAAGGGTAAAAGGTCACGAGTCTCCGCGAGGCGCTTTCGCTGCCACGGAGCAGCGACGCCACGCTATAACTGTGACATTCGTCCCTAGCGTCGTCCCACGCGTGGCGGGACGATAGATTCATGTCGTCGATGAGTTGGACGCACCCAATGCACACGGAACACTCCGGTGTCGCGCGCCACTGGACGCATTGGCACGAACAATTCGGTCACCTCGAACTCCTGGCGGACGCTGCGCGCCTCGACACGTTGCACCGGGTCCCGGCTTGACCATGACGTCGTCGCCCGAGTCAATGAAGCGCGAGGAGTTCATACCCGGGCGCTACCCCGGTGAGTTGGAGGCGAACTTCGTGGTCGTCACCGGAGCGACGTTACGGATGCGCCCGATTCGAGATGAAGACGCACAGAAGTTGATCGAGTTCCACGCGCGCCTCTCCTTTGACTCGATCTACCGTCGGTACTTCTCCATACACCCCGAGCTCTCCCCCGATGAGGTGCGACACCTCACGCAGGTCGACTACGTGGATCGCTTAGCGCTCGTGATTGAAGACGGCGACGACCTCGTCGCCGTCGGTCGTTACGATCGAAGTCCGGACTCGACCACCGCCGAAGTCGCCTTCGTGGTCCGCGACGACTACCAGCACTTGGGACTCGGGCATCGACTTTTGGAGGCACTCGCCGAAGCCGCCCGGGCTCGAGGGATATCGACGTTCAGTGCCGAAACTCTGTTCACCAACCGTGACATGATGGCGGTCTTTCGCCACTCGGGCTACCCGTTGACAACGTCAGTCTCGCGCGGGGAGGTCAGTGTGCGCTTTTCGATCGACCCGACTCCTGACGTCGAAGCATCGCCGCGCGGCAGCGAAAACGGACCTTCCTCCTGATGGTGCTCGTTATCAATGAAGGGTTCAATGACGCGGGTCACGAAGACCCGGGGCATCCGGAGCGTCCCGATCGCGTGGTCGCGGCTCGGTCGGCCGTCGACGACCTACATCTCGGCGATGACCTCGTGGTCGTCGGGGCCCATTCGGCCACGCGCGACGAGCTCGTGCGCGTTCATAGCGGAATCTATCTCGATGAACTCAGCGCCTATTGCTATTCCGGTGGAGGCGACATTGATCAAGACACCTACGCCACGTTGGATTCATTCACAATCGCCAAGTACGCAGCCGGCGCCGGACTCGCCGTGATCGAGGAACTGCAACGGCGAAACGACGGCGTGGGCTTCGTCGCGGCCCGGCCACCCGGGCACCACGCACTGGCTGACCGAGCGATGGGATTTTGTTTGTTGAACAACGTCGCGGTCGCCGCGGCCGCACTGCGAAGTCAGGGCGAGAGAGTCCTCATCGTCGATTGGGACGTGCACCACGGTAATGGGACCCAACAGATCTTCTGGGATGTGCCCGAGGTCCTCTACGTCTCGACGCATCAATGGCCCCTCTTTCCCGGTACCGGCTCGGTGAACGAAGTAGGCGGTCGCCACGCAGCCGACCGCACGGTCAACATCCCGTTGCCCCCGGGCGCCACCGGCGACGTCCTGCGCCGAGGGATCGATGAGATGGCCGGACCGGTCATTGACTCGTTCGACCCGACCTGGGTGTTGGTGTCCGCGGGCTATGACGCCCACCGCGCGGATCCGATGGCTGACCTTCGTCTCACGAGCGGAGACTTCGCCTTGTTGGCGCGCTGCGTGAGCGACTACGCGCCAGTGCCCGGTCGCGTCGTCATGTTCCTTGAAGGTGGCTACGACCTCGGAGCGTTGCGTTCTTCTATCCACGCCTCACTGAGCGCCGCCCTCGGGCAACCTCACGATGGCGAGTCCCCCTCCAACGGAGGCCCGGGCACGGAGCAGATTGAGCGAATGCGCCAATCCCGCCGATCGACAGTTGAGATGCTGCACGCTAGCGATGACGAGGAGTCGACACAATGAAACCCTTCCAGCACGTGGCGGTCGGTTACGACGGTTCGCCGGACGCGACGAACGCCGTACGCTGGACGTTCGACGCGGCACGCGAAGTCCACTCCAGCGTCACGATCGTCCACGCGATTGGCTTGATCGAGCATCAACGAAAGCATTTCTCAACGGACCGCGTCCCGCCAGCGCTGCTCGCCCTCGCCAAGGAGTGCGCGTTCGAGGAGAGTGAGTTGCACTGGCTCGTCGAGGACGGTGACGCGTGCTCAGTTCTCTTGCGCATGACGTCCCCGCCTATCAACGCCGACATGTTGGTGGTGGGTTCACGGGGCGAAGGAAAACGTGAAGGACTTCTTTTGGGTAGCACGAGCCTCGAACTCGCCGAGCACGCAAGTGTGCCGGTCGTTGTAGTTCCGTCGGATTTCACCGAACACTGAAGACGTCAGACGTCAGACGTCCTGATCTGCTCACGTACGGCTCCGAGGAATACTCCGATGACAGTCACTTAATCAAGGACTGCGCGCCGATCGCGCCGTCTTATCAGCGCTCAATTACCCAGGAACTGGTCGCTCGCTGACGCATCACATACTCGACTTCGCACGATGAAGTGAAGGCCCGGGCCGGCCGCAAGGGAGAATCCCTCGGGTTCCCCGGCGCCCACGTCTAACGTCAGCCGGGTTCCCTTCCATACCTCGTACTGTCGATGATCGATGTAAAACGGACAGTCGCTGATCGTTCCAAGCAGAACATCGTGATCGCCGATGATGAACTCACCCTGGCGAAAGCACATCGGGAGGCTCCCGTCACAACACCCTCCCGACTGAAAGAACATGACGGGCCCACCCGCGCTCACCAGGTCGGCGATGGCGCTTCGCGCCTCCCCAGTCGCGTCGATACCTGGCGGCTCCGGTGGGCCCGTCATGCGAGCATGTCCTTAGAAGAACCCGAGCGGCTTGGTGCTGTAACTCACGAGAAGGTTCTTCGTTTGTGAGTAGTGCTCCAGCATCATCTGGTGGTTTTCACGCCCGATGCCGGAGATCTTGTAACCACCGAAGGCGGCGCCCGCCGGGTACAGGTGGTAGCAGTTCGTCCACACTCGTCCCGCTTTGATGCCGCGACCCATTCGATAGGCCAAGTTCCCGTCACGGGTCCATACGCCCGCGCCGAGTCCGTAGAGCGAGTCGTTGGCAATCTCCAGAGCTTGCGCTTCGTCCGTGAAGGTCGTCACCGCGAGAACGGGTCCGAAGATCTCTTCTTGGAAGACTCGCATCTTGTTGTGACCCTTCATCACCGTTGGCTCGAAGTAGTACCCGTCCGCCAACGTCTCATCCACCGTCGCAACGTTGCCCCCAATGAGGACCTGTGCGCCTTCTTGCTTACCGATCTCGACGTAGGACTCGATCTTTTCGAGTTGCTGATTCGATACCTGTGCGCCAATCATGGTGCTGGTGTCGAGCGGGTTGCCCTGGGTGATCTTGGCGATGCGGGCCAAGCAGCGTTCCATGAACTTGTCGTAGATCGACTCCTGAATGAGTGCTCTTGACGGGCAAGTGCAGACTTCGCCCTTGTTGAAGGCATACAGCACCAGTCCCTCAATGGCCTTGTCCAGGAATTCGTCGTCAGCGTTCATCACGTCGGCGAAGAAGATGTTGGGTGACTTACCGCCCAATTCGACCGTCGAAGGAATGAGGTTCTGCGCCGCGTACTGCATGATGAGTCGCCCCGTCGTCGTCTCACCGGTGAAGCCGATCTTCGCGATACGAGGGCTGGTGGCCAGGGCCTTGCCGATTTCCGCCCCGGGACCGGTGACAACGTTGATCACGCCCTTGGGTACGATGCCATCGAGCAACTCGGCGAACTTGAGAATTGACCACGGCGTTGGGGAGGCGGGCTTGAGCACGGTGCAGTTGCCCGCGGCCAGAGCCGGAGCGATCTTCCACGCCGCCATGAGGAGCGGGAAGTTGAACGGGATGATCTGTCCCACGACACCGAGCGGCTCGTGGAAGTGGAACGCCACCGTGTCCTTGTCAATCTCGGTCGTACGGCCCTCGAGCGATCGAGTGGCCCCCGCGAAATAGCGGAAGTGGTCGATGGCGAGCGGTAGGTCGGCCGCCAAAGTCTCGCGCACCGGCTTGCCGTTTTCGTAACTCTCCGCGACGGCCAACATGGTGAGATTGGCCTCGAGCACATCGGCAATCATGTTGAGGACCTTCGCGCGGTCCGTGAGTGAGGTCTCTCCCCAAGCCACTCGCGCTGCGTGGGCCGCGTCGAGCGCCAACTCGACGTCCTCCTTCGTCGAACGCGCCACCTGGCAGAAGGCCTTGCCGTCGACCGGCGACACGTCGTCCATGTACTCGCCCTTCACGGGTGGTACCCACTTCCCGCCAATGAAGTTCTCATAACGCGCCTTGAGCGATACGAGACTCCCTTCGAGCCCGGGGGCGATGAATACTTTCACGTTGTCCGCCGCGTCTACCTTTGCCGCGTCATTCACCATCAAATTCGTCATGGCAAACTCCTGTCTTTGGTGTGGCTTCTGCCACTTATTCGGAGTATTGCGCTCGCGAGATAATTGTCACTAGGTCGAAAGTCACTTTCTTTTCTCAACGATCGGGGTGAGTCGCGCGACCACCTATGGTCGGGTGTAGAGGCGCTGAATGCTGCGCGAGCCGAGGTGAAATTATGTCGACGATGCGGGCGTGGGCCGTCCAGACGCCGGGCCCGATTGACACGCAACCGCTTGTCCTCACCGAGCGGGCACTGCCGGCTCCCGGTCTCGGCGAGGTGCGCCTGCACGTCGTTGCCTGCGGAGTGTGTCGCACCGATCTTCATCTCGCCGAAGGCGACCTCGCACCGCGTCGCCCACTCGTAGTGCCCGGACACGAGGTCGTGGGCGTCGTCGATGAACTGGGCGAAGGCACGTCGAAGCTCCGCGTGGGCGATCGGGTCGGCGCCGCCTGGCTGGCGCACACGTGTGGGACCTGCCGCTTCTGTCTCGCCGAGAAAGAGAATCTTTGCCTTGATCCCACCTTCACCGGATGGGATATCGACGGCGGGTACGCGACGTACGTGGTGGTACGCGAGGACTATATCTATCGTTTGCCCGAGGGATTCGACGACGCGGCGGTGGCGCCCTTGCTCTGTGCGGGGATCATCGGTTTTCGCGCCCTACGTCGTACGGAACTACCCAAGGGCGGCCGTCTCGGGATCTACGGCTTTGGTGGCTCAGCGCACCTCACCGCTCAAATCGCCATCGCCGAGGGAGCTCGCGTTCACGTAATGACCCGCTCACCCGAATCACGCGAGCTCGCCCTCGCCCTCGGGGCGGCGAGCGTGGGTGACACCGATGATGCTCCCCCGGGATCATTGGATGGCGCCATCCTCTTCGCTCCTGTGGGCGAGATAGTGCCCACAGCCCTTCGCGCGCTCGATCGTGGCGGGATTCTGGCGGTAGCGGGTATCTATCTCACTGACATTCCCGCGCTGAATTATGAACACCACCTCTTCCAAGAGCGAACGCTGCGCAGCGTCACCGCGAACACACGACACGACGGCGCCGAATTCCTCGGAATCGCTGCGAAGATTGGCATTCGCTCGACCGTGCATCGATACCCCTTCGACGAGGCGGACCACGCACTCAGTGACCTCGCTCATGAGAAATTCAGCGGCGCCGCGGTGCTCGTTGACTTCGATTCATAGGCGCCCCGACGACCCGTCGTCGGATGAATTATGACCAATGACCCTGTTCCTGGAACGAGGATGTCATTCAAACTTGGGTTGTGCTTCGGTATTGAGATTGACACCCAAAGCGCAGCGTTGCACACGTCGGAGGCATCCAAGGCTCGTGAGAACCTCGTCCGAATTAGGAGAGGTTCCCAGTGAATTTCATTGTTGAAGGGCCTCGATCGAAACATGGCGGTGACGAACCAGTCTCGTCAATTCCACCTCGTTTCGACGGACAACAACACACCAAGCAATTCTGGTCGCGCTACCTTCGCGTGGGCATTCTCGTGTTCACCTTTGAAGCCGTCGCGACGCTCGCGTATCTGGTCCTGACACCCAACGCAGCGCACCGGACCTTTCTGATCACCTTTACGTCGATCATCATCCTCTGTCTGCTATCGAACATTCCCCTCACTGAGCGCGTCGCTTCGGCCCCGTGGCGAACGAAGTACACCTTCGGCTGGACGCTCGTCGCCGGCTTGGTCTTAACACTGGAGATACATCTGGACGGAGGTCTCCACAGTCCGCTCTTCGTTCTTCTGACGCTGCCCATCGTGAGCGCTGCTCTGGCGCTCGAAATTCGCCAGGTCATCGTGTGCGGAGTCGCAACGCTGGGCGAGTTTGCCTACATCTGGCTGAACGACCCGGCGGCGCAAAGATCCTCTTCCGAAATCGCCATGTTCGCGATGTCACTTCTTGGTCTCGTGATCATCGCGGTTGGCGTCTCGACAGCCCGCTCACGACTCTTGGACGATGAGTATCACCTGAGGGCTGAACTCGCAACGCTGGCGACGACGGACGCGCTGACCGGATGTCTCAATCACGGCGCGTTCTATGAGCGTCTCGAGGTGGAGATCGATCGCGCACTTCGTTTGGATCTACCGTTGAGCCTCTTGATGATCGACATCGATTACTTCAAAGCATTCAATGACACGTTCGGCCATTGGGCCGGCGATGACGCGCTGGGTGCCGTGGGAGCGATACTCACGAAAACGAGTCGCAGTTTCGATTCCGTGGGAAGGGTGGGCGGCGACGAGTTCGCCGTCGCACTGCCCACCGCGACAATCGCCCACGCGGCGCAGATCGCCCATCGTATGCGCGAGGCGTTATCGGGCGACGAACGTCCGTCAGTGAGTGTCGGCTACGCCGCGCTTGATCCGTTGCGACCGAGCGCGGAAGAACTGGTTCGCGATGCCGACCGAAGTCTCTACGAAGTGAAGATAGAGAGCCGCGGCCAACAGGCCAACCAGTCACCACGAACGGCTTCACCGTTGGATGACACATAGGTCGCACCGCCCGACATCGACGCTCACTCCAGATTGTCCTTGGGGGCCGCGGTCACGTGTCGCACCTTGCTTCGCGCACTCTTGGCTGAATCGGCATTCACGCGTTCTTCGAGCTTTTCTTCACCCTTACGCATTGAGTGACGACCTCGTGAACGGGACAGCCACGATTCTCTGGTTTCGTCCGGTGTTGCGATTGCCGGCGACTCCGGGTTGAATGGTACGAGTGCTATGAGTGACAAGGGAAGCGGTCCACACATCCATACCGAGAGTGCATCCTCGGCCGCAGACGAAAGAGCGATTTCAAGCGAACTACTCAGTGCCGTCGTTTCACTCATCCCCGACGCGTCGGTGGTGGTTGACGAAGACGGCGTCATTGTCTCGGTGAACCAGCACGCCGAGGAGTTGTTCGGATATCCGCTCGGTTCGCTCGCCGGGATCAAGATTGAAACCCTCCTGCCGGAAAGAGCCCGCAGCCGCCACCGACAACACCGGTCAGCCTTCAATGCGCAGGCCCGCAGTCGTCCGATGGGAGAAGGCCTGGAGTTGACCGGTCGCCGTCGCGACGGCAGCGAATTCCCGATCGACATAAGTTTGGCGCCCATCGTCAGCGCGGGCGAGCAGTTGGTGATCGCGGCCGTGCGCGACGTCACCGAACAGAGGAGGGCGAGCGCGACGAGCGCGGAATTGGCGACGATCGTTCGTTCAACGTCGGACGCGATCATTTCAACGACCCTGGACGGACGGATCACAAATTGGAATCCTGCATCCGAGTCACTACTTGGGTATCGATCGGAACAAGTTCTAGGACTGCACATTTCGACGTTGGTGCCTGATAATGCCTCTCGGATCCTCGAGGACCTCCTGGACGCCGCGACCCAGGAAAAATACCGTGAGGCACTTCTGACGAAGTGGATCCACCTCGACGCCCACGAGGTCGACGCGTCGGTGTCAATCTCGTTGCTCAAGGATCAGAGTTCCACGATCCTGGGCTTTTGCTACGTGATTCGTGACAACACGGAGCGCAAGAGGGCCGAAGACGATCTCCATCGATTACTCGAGGAAGAAGAGCGCCTACAGCGTCAACACGCGATGACGTCGGAGGTCAGACTCGTCCTCTTGTCCGGCGCGTCGCTCGAAGAATCGTTGACACTGATCTGTGAACGGGCATCGGAGTTCGTTGGAGCTACGGCGGTTGCCATCACCGTCAAAGATGAGCGTGGCCTACACGTCGTCGCGGGCGTTGGCCCCGTCGCGGCAATGATTGGGACTCCTCTTCCACCCGGAACCTCATTCTCAGAAGAAGTCATTGAACGCGGTGAAGCGCTCGACACACCGCGACGCGGCGATCGCTCGCGCGTCCAAGTTCCGGAAGACCTGCCGGGCGGCCCCATGCTGGGTATTCCGTTGTTGATTGCTGGTGCCGTTTCCGGGTCACTCACGTTTATCCGACCGGGCGACGCACCCGACTTTGACGCCAACGCACGCATCTTCGCCGAGGCAATCGGAGCTCAGGCAGCGTTGGCCTTCGAGTTGGATCGGGCGCGCAAGGGTCGAGAACAAATGATGTTGCTCAGCGATCGCGACCGCATTGCCCGAGATCTCCACGATCACGTCATCCAACAACTCTTCGCCACGGGCTTGGGATTGCAGTCATCGCTTATGTGGGTCAAGGAGGAGATGACCCGCGAAAGGATTTCGAGGTCAATCGACGTATTGGATGACACGATTCGAGAAATTCGCAATACGATTTTCAGTCTCTCGCAACCGATTGGCGGCGGTCAAGCTTTGCGAGTGGAACTCTCGCAGATCGTCGAAGGTTCGAGCGTGGTATTGGGATTCTCACCCACATTGGAGATCATCGGCCTCACGGATGAAGGCCTGCCCGATCAGCTCGTTCCACACGTGCTCGCGTGTGCCCGCGAAGCGCTCTCCAATGTTGGTCGTCACGCCCACGCCCAATCGGTACTTGTCTGTCTCAACGTGGACCTCGAGACGGTGCACCTCAAAGTTGTCGACGACGGCGTCGGGATTGGATCGCCCGAACGCTCGAGTGGGCTAAAGAACCTGCGTGAACGCGCTTCTCTGTTTCAAGGATCGCTCACACTTTCCAACATGCCCGAAGGCGGTACCAGTCTTGACTGGGTGGCTTCACTTTCATAAGTCAGATTCGCGACCAACGAGG
>PMFA01000022.1 GCA_003155915.1 Acidimicrobiaceae bacterium
CGTCGTCGAATCGAAAGTCCATTCGCACACTTCGATGTCACGCAGCAGTTGGAGGAATCGCTCATAGGTCGTTCGCAGAGACTTCGGGTCCTTCGAAAGTCCACGGCTCGAATCTCCGGTAACTCGTTCTAGGGCCACTTCGTAAGTAGCGAGAAGCATCACTCGGCGAACGGCAATACCGGCGGGGACCTGGCGCAGTAAAGCGGAAGTTTCACTCGCAGAGCAGAAGGGACCGTGCGCGATCACGACGTCCGCGCCAGAGGTCTGCCATTGGCCCACGAGATCACCGTGTGTCTCCCGAGCTCTGTCCCAAGTCAATTCAAGTTCCTCGGACGAAGCATCCATCGCAGGGAAGGTGTCATCAAGGTCCGCGACGGCAACCGAGAGTCCTGCGGCGTCGAGGCGATCGGCGAGTGCTGTTGAGACAACACTTTTGCCCGATGCGATGGGTCCCGTGGTGACGACAAGCTGAGTCATTGGCTCTCACGCTACGCCTGGCCGCGAGCGCACCACTCCGCTCAAATCCGAAGTTCCTACTTATTCGCCCCAATGGTAGAACGATCGAGTCACGACGTTTCGACTCGATCGACGAGACACCACATCTCATTGCGATCGATTGAAACTCAGCGACGTTGAACCAACCGCAATTGATTGTTTTCACGTTCCACCTCCATGGCGAAGTCGAATCGATCGACATCCGTCGCGAAGCGAATATCTAAGTGATTGACGTGTTCGTCATCCTTGTCACGGATTTGTAGGCCCCAAGGTGTTTCGGCGACCGCTTTTGCAGTAGCTGCTGCATCTATCGGATCACCACAGCGCACACGCTCGATCAATTGTGCGGTGAGGAGATCGTCTTCACCGTAATCTGAGCCGTCAGCGAAGCGTCCCGTTATGACGTATGTCGGCGGCGCTGAATCAATCTTGTTGATGGCGTCTGCCGTCGCTGAAGCGCAAACGAGGCTGGCGGCAAATAATCGATCTGCGTCGGAGGCCGCGATCACGCCTTGCGTGCCCGCGGAAGTTCGCTGCACCAATACGCGACCCTGAACGTCAGCGTTGGCAATGACTACTGGTGAGTTCGAATAATCAAATCCCGGCGGCCTCTTGCCATGTTCTTCTCCCATTGTCAAAGACCCGGGAATACTTCGAGCGAGTTCCAATGCTTCCGCAACTGTGCTGACTAAGCATATTGAAGTTGCCCCGGCGGCAAATGCGTAGGCCGCTGTCGTGAATGCCCTCAACACGTCCACTGCGACCACAACGCCACTAACGCCTTGAAGTTCCCAATTCGAGACGAACTTCGCTTGGCTTTCCATTCAATGAAACTAGAACAGTACCGAATGCGGTTGGGTGAGCTGTCTAACTATCGGCGCGCACTTGCCGAGAACACATTGAATCCTGTAGCAATGCGTTCGCGTCTTTGGCTCGACGAAGTGGCAAAGTTATCTGTCACGTGACTCATCTCGGCGTCAGAAATCCCAGTGAAGTTTTGATCGACACTCGTCGAAAGTCATCGCGTCCCGACAGAGGACAAACGTTTGGAGTTTCGAATGTGAATGCTCCGCGGCGGCGTTGGTCAACTTGGCCCGGTCAATGCCATCGCGGGTCAGAAACCGCTCGAATTGGAGTGAGAAAATACGAAGTGACGATCCCTAACCCGGGACATCCTTGGCTGGCGACTAATGCACGTTCCTCGATGCTGCTGGCGCGCTACGTAGTTCCTGATAAAGGACTACATACTGAAATAAGTCAATGATACTTGACGACGCCAGAAAGTCAAGATAGATTGACGAAATGAGTTCAATGGAAATTGCGAAAAGCGCTGGGAGTAATGATCCAGCGATTGGATTGCGGGCCGTCGCTTCGCTTCGGCGACTCACTGAACAGCTGGAGTCACTCCAAGTCGACCGGGCTCGTGACCTTGGATGGTCTTGGGCCCAAATTGCTGGCGAACTCAGTGTCTCCAAACAAGCGGTCCACCAAAAGCATGGCGGGGGTCACGTGATCACCGCGAGGAAGGGGTAAGGGATATGTTCGAACGATTCACTCAGGAGGCGAAAGCCATCCTCGTCGAAGCCCAGGACTTGGCAATAGAACTCGGCGTGGGATACATCAGTCCCGGACACATTCTCTACGGCTGTGCCGCGGGGCGAGAGAGCACCGCCGGGGAACCGTTGCGCGCCGCCGGCATCACCGCTGAGTCGATTCGTCGTCTGCTTCCGCGCGCCGAGAATCAGCCGGTCGAGGACGTCGACACAGAAGTGTTGCGAGCGATTGGCATCGACTTCGAAGGAGTGCGCGCAGTCGTCGAAGAAACCTTCGGATCCGGCTCGCTCAAGTCGGCGCCCGATAGACGTGCCGCGGCGACCAAGACGCGCCGGCCGCCGTTCACTCCCGAGGCGAAACAAGCGCTAGAACTTTCGTTGCGCGTCGCCCTGGAACTGCATGACCGACGCATTCGACCCGGTCATATTCTCCTCGGTCTGTTCAGGCTTGACAATGACTTCATTTCAATTGTTGTCCGGCAGAACGGAGCCACGATCGCCGGACTATCTGCCGCAGTGCTCGAAAGCGTCGACGCAGTGTCGCACCGATGAGCGGGCCAATGGTGGCGCGTTAGACCCACACGTCTCGGAATGACCGCATGGACCAACGGGACACGTCAGTGACAGACGCCGAGCGCAGGAGACTCGCCATAAACCACGGTGTTGTACTCAGTCTGTTGCGCTAGGTTGCGAGGACGCTTCCTAGCTGAGCGTTTTGGCAGATCTCACAGCGATGACAGGAGAGGCATCATGAAGTTACTTCTCACTTCCGCTGGCGTTAAGAACGCGAGCATCCACGACGCGCTGGTCGACCTCCTGGGCAAACCGATTACCGAGGCCAACGCGCTCTGTATTCCGACCGCGACGTACGCCAATCCCGGCGGCGCTGGTTCGGCGTGGCGCTTCATCAACGGACGAGCTTCCACCCCCATGACCGAATTGGGTTGGAAGTCCGTCGGAGTGCTCGAGCTCACGGCGCTACCCAGTATTGGTGAAGCACATTGGGTCCGATGGGTCCAAGAGACCGACGTTCTGCTGGTGAACGGCGGCGATCCCTTGTATCTGAACTGGTGGATGCGCCAATCCGGACTGGCGGAACTCTTGCCGTCGCTGCGCAGTGAGACCGTCTACGTCGGACTGAGCGCCGGGAGCATGGTGATGGCCCCCAACATCGGAGAGGACTTCGTTCGATGGAGGCCGCCCACCGGTGGCGACGAAACGCTGGGGCTGGTCGATTTTGCGATGTTTCCGCACCTCGATCACGAGGACCTGCCGGAAAATACCATGGCCGATGCAGAGAAGTGGGCCGCGGGAATGTCGGTACCGGCGTACGCGATTGACGATCAGACCGCCATCAAAGTGGTCGACGGTGCCGTCGACGTCATCTCCGAGGGACACTGGAAACTTTTCACTCCTTAGTACCGAGAGGCGACGCGGATTCCTTCGCGATGTGTGGTCTTCGTCGCTGAAAACAATTGCTCCGAGAGGGTAGTCAGAAGTTCTGTTTCGATCCAACGCACTACTCGCTCGCTTCGCGATCCGGTCGCCGCCCATCGCTGTCGGAACGCGAGGGAGTTCTCCGCATTCGACATTCGCACTGGCGGTCGTTTTGTTTGAGTGAGAACACTGATGTTTCATCTCACGTACCGAACACGACTTTCCATTATACGAAGTCTTACCTGATGAGGGTTTATTTCTCGGAGCTGCTTTGCGCGAGCCGAGTGAGACGAATTCTGTCGATCTTTCCGACTGACGTACGTGGGAGTTCTTCGATCACCCGGAACTGACTTGGCACTTTGTAGGACGCGAGACTCGAACGACAGTGATCAGTTAAGTGCGCCATGTCCAATGTCGTGTCACGCTTGGCGACTACGAAGGCGACGCCCGTTTCGCCCCAGCGCGGATGCGCAATAGCGACAACCGCTGCGTCGTCGACGTCGACGTACGTCGCGAGAACCTGTTCCACTTCTGCTGGGTACACGTTCTCGCCGCCCGAGATATACATCTCTTTCGCGCGTCCGCAGATCCGGTAGTACCCCGCGTCGTCGCGCTCGGCCACGTCGCCCGTGCGTAGCCATCCGTCATCGAACGCGGCCATCGTGGCCGCGGCATTATTCCAGTATCCGGGAAAGACGTTCGGGCCCTTGATGTAAATCTCGCCGAGCCCTTCGCCCACGATGAACGTGTCCGTGCGGTGGTCGTGCAGTGCGACTTCTACGAACGAGTACGGCTTGCCCACCGTCCCGACATGCGAAGTGGCGTCCTCGGGCGCAAGACAGAGAACGTTCGGCGATGCTTCGGTGAGTCCGTACCCTTGCACGACGTCGACGTCGCGCGCCTGCCACGACTCGATGAGAGCGAGCGGCATCGACGCGCCGCCGACGAGCACCCGCCGAAGACTCGAGAGATCGGCGTCGGCGAATCGTGGGTGCTGAGCGAGCATCAAGTACGTCGCGGGCACGCCCATCATCGTCGTGACGCGACGGCGTTCGATGAGGTCGAGTACTCGTTCGGGTTCGAACGAAGGTTCGAGCACGACCGTTGCCCCCTTCCACCAGGCGAGAAGGGGTTGCACGTTCCAGCCGCCGACGTGAAACTGCGGCAGCACTTGCAAGACGATGTCGTCGCCGCCCATCGGCGCGGCGAGGTCGAAACCGACGTTCGTCCAGAAGCAGTTCGCGTGTGTCAGCACCACGCCTTTTGGTGTGCCCGTCGTTCCCGACGTCGCGATGATGAGCAGTCCGTCGTCGTCGTCGACGTGCGGTAGCTCGAAGTTCGTTGAGACCGGACCTAACTCAATCGAGAGACGCGCGAGGTCAAGGGCCGGTGGCGCACTCGCCATCAAGGCACGAGCGTGATCGACCGCAAGTCGATGCGTGGGTGACGCGCAGACGAGGGCCGGTTCAAATGTCTGAAGTTGTGCGGCGATCTCGGGTGCCGTGAGGCGCCAGTTGAGGGGCGTCAGGATCAGACCGGCCTTCGCACAGGCGAAGAGCAACGCGACGTGCTCGGGACGATTCTCGGTGAGGGTCGCCACGCGATCACCGGGGGCGAGTCCGAAGTGGAGGAGTGCGCGAGCGAGTTGGCTGGACGTCGCGTCGAGTTCGCCGTAGGTCATCGTGTCGCCATCGAACTCAATGGCGCTTCGCCGCGGCGTCTGTCGCGCCCGGTCTTCGATCCATCGACCGATCACGTGAAGGTTCTCGGTGCCCACGCTCATCGACCTAGTCCGCGTCGGTCGCGGTGGTGTCTTGCGTCGGGGACTCGTCATGACTTGAAGGTGAGACCGCGGTGCCGTCGTTGTAAGTGCCGCTCGTTTGGCCACCGAGCATGCGCGCAATGATGACCATCATCTCGTCAAAGACCTCCGGCGGGACCGCCTTCGCTTCGTCCCAAATTATCCAACGAAGTCCGACGGACTCACCTATCGCCATCAACAACCACGCCAGGATCATCGGATCCCCGGGAGTGACGTCACCGGCATCCATCGCCTCGCGCAACGGCGCGATGTAGCCCTCCGCCACCTTTTCGTAGTGATTTCGTAGTGCCCCGGGCGACACGAATTCGGCTTGGCGAATCACCCGATAGAGCGCCGGGTGTTCCGTGGTGAACCGGAAAAACCCAGCAAAACCAAGGCGTTCGGCCTCTAGTCGCGACGTTGCTCCGCGAGCCGCCTCGGACATGGCGTGGCGAACACGGCGATTGAGATCGGCGACGACCTCATCGAAAATCTCCTTCTTGCTACGAAAGTACACATAGAAAGTTCCCTGAGCGACACTGGCCGCTTCAGTGATTTTGACGATCGACGCGTCGTAGTAACCGTAGGTGTTGAACACCTCTTCGGCCGCATCGACCAACTTGCGCCGGGTGCGTGCCCCTTTGCCTTTGCTCGATTGCGGGACGGCGACCTTTGACTCGTCCCGGTCGAGGTCGGGCGGTCCTGACGCCCCCGGTCGAACCGAGAAGTCATCCGTCACGGACACCCCCGAGAGTCACTACGTGCACATCGCGTACTCTATCGACTTACTTTGGGTGGGTGGCCGGAAGGTTTCTGCGCGATTCCCGTGACGGTCGAATGACTTTGACAAAACGGCGTTGGTGGCCGTGACACACGTCACGCACCCTTCTTTAGCAACCGTCGCGAATCGGAGGTCGCGACGTCTCGCGGCTACCGAGTTTGACCCTCGCGTCGGTCACGGCGTGTCGCGTCGCGGCGAAAAAACTCCTTCACGCGAGATACGAGTCGCTATTGTCTGGAACACTTCGCTGAAGACGTGAAGTGAAATTTTGGAGACGCGATGTCGACTGTTCAGGGCTACACCACCGATACTTTTGCGTCGTTGCGTGACGTCTTCGAACGACAGCTCGACAGTGGCGAAGACGTGGGCGCGTCGATCGCCGTCATGTTGCGAGGTGAACTCGTCGCGGACATTTGGGGTGGGTACACCGACGAGACGAAGACCAGGCCCTGGGAACGCGACACGATCGTGAACGTCTGGTCCGTGACGAAAACCATGACGTTCCTCGTCGCGTTGATGCTCAGTGACCGCGGNNACCTCGGGACTGTCCGGCTTTGACGTCGCGTTGCAGCCGGAAGACCTCGCCGACTGGGATCTCTGCGCAGGCGCTCTCGCGGCGCAAGCTCCGTGGTGGGCGTCGCGAACGACGCCGGGCTATCACCTCGTGACGCAGGGATACCTCATCGGCGAACTGGTACGTCGCATCACGGGCACGTCGTTTGCTCAGTTCTTCAAGTCTGAAGTGAGCGATGTTCTTGACGCTGACTTTCACGTGGGTCTACCGGAATCGGAAGAGCCCCGCGTTAGTTTTGTGATCCCGGGCGACGGGAACGTCCTCGACGGATTGGATCCGAATTCGATCGCGTTTCGCTCGTGGACGTCACCGCCAATCGATTTCTCCTGGCCGCGGCATCGGTGGTGGCGTGAAGCGGAGATCCCCGCGTCGAACGGACACGGCAACGCACGTTCGGTCGCGTTGATCCAGTCGATCGTCGCGAACAACGGCGATTTCAACGGGACGAGGTTCTTTTCCGAGAAGACCGGCGCGCGAATCTTCGAGACTCAAGCACACGACGTCGATCTGGTACTCGGCATTGAAGTGAACTTCGGAATGGGCTACGGCTTAGCGAGCAGCGTGACGCCACTCGGTCCCCGAGGTTGCTTCTGGGCCGGGCTCGGTTCACTGGTCCTCATCGACCAAGACCTCGACATCACGATTGCCTATACGCCGAACAAGATGCAGTTCGTCCCCGGCAGCACCCGCGGTGCCAACATCGCGCGCGCCGCGGTGGAGGCCGCGCTGCGCTAGACGTTCCGGGTGGCCGCACTCGTAGGAATCGCCAGAATCTACCGGTGATGGCTCACGGGGTTCTCCTGCGTCGATCGCGTCAGTGCGATCAATCAAATTTGGCCGCGCGGCTGGTTTCGGGCGATTTATGGCCGAGACGGTCAAAATATGAGAGGTGATTCACTTGACATTCTTGTGCGACTCTGCTTGAATTTCGCTCACGCGGTCAAGGGGGCGGCGCGTTTCAAGGGGGGAAATGAAAAGAATCTTTCGATTGACGTCGGTCACCATGTCGATTGCCATGGTCGCTCTCGGCTTGAGCGTCAGCGCGTCGCAGCTGTCGGGCGCGGCGACCGCCAAGGCCAAGCCCGCGATCAAGGTGGGAATGATCTTGGAGCAGACGGGCATCTACTCGGCGTATGAGACCGAGTGGCGCCAGGGCTTCAACATCGGCCTGAAGTACGCGACGAACGGCACCGACAAAGTGAACGGTCAGAAGCTCGACATCAACTGGGACGACGACGCGGACAATCCGACGACGGCCGTTTCGGACTTCAAGGCCTACGTGGGTGCTGGCTACAAGATCATCGGCGGTACCGGTGACTCGAGCATCGCCGATGAACTCGCACCCCTGGCTGCGCAGAACAAGGTTCTGTACATCTCGGGCGCGGCCGCGGACGACGCCATCACTGGCGTCAATCGCTACACGTTCCGTTCCGGTCGTCAGACCTATCAGGACGTGCAAACCGCGAAGTCCTACGTGCAAGCCCTCGGTACCGGCAAGACCATCCTCGTGCTCGGTCAAGACTTCGCCTTCGGCCAGTCCTACGTCACCGACGCCACGAACGCGTTCAAGAGTCTCGGCGACACCGTGGATAGTCTTCTCGTTCCCCTGACGACGACCGACTTCACGTCGACGGCCCTGCAAGTGCAACAGGACCACCCGGACATCATCTTCCTCGCGTGGGCCGGAACCACCGGCGCGCCGCTCATGCAGGCGCTTTCGCAAGAGGGTGCCCTCACCACCGCGCACGTCGTCACGGGTCTCGCGAACATCGCGACGTATCCGTTCTACGGCACGATCGGCACGTCGTTCAACTACCTGTCGCTCTACGTGTCAGCCGGTTCGACGAACAAGCCCAACGAATACCTCGTCAAGGCGATGGAACAGAAGTACCAGCAGCCGCCCGACCTGTTCACGCCGGACGGATTCGTATGGGCCCAGATGTTGGTGCGCGCCATTCAATCCGGTGACGGGACGAACGTCAACGCGATGATCAAGGGACTCGCAGGATGGAGTTTCCTCGCCCCGAAGGGTGAGCAGACCATTCGCGTCTCGGACCACGCCATGCTCCAGCCGATGTACCAGGTGGACTTGGTTCAGACGATCAACGGTGGCTACAAGCCGGTCGTGCTGCGCACTTTGAGTGCGTCCGTCACGGCTCCTCCGGTCACGGCGCACTTCAGCAAATAGTTAAAGTTTTCCCCAATGACAGATAGTCCCGGTCCCAGGTCCTTCGCGCTCGACGTGAAGGACCTGGGATTTCGGGTTGGGGGAGCGGACATCCTCTCCGAAGTCGACCTCGAGATCGAAGAGGGAAGTTTTCTCGGCATCATCGGACCCAACGGCGCTGGGAAGACAACCTTCCTGAACCTCATGAGTGGTTTGCTCAAGCCCACCTCGGGCACCGTTGAACTCTTCGGACGCGATTTGGCGGGCGTGAGTACCTCGGGTCGGGCCCGACTCGGCGTCGGGCGCACGTTTCAAACCTCAAGTCTGTTCAACTCACTCAGTGTCCTCGAGAACGCTCGGCTCTCGGCCCAAGCGCGCCTCGGAGGCAACATGAAGTTGTGGCGTCGGCCCCGTGCGGGTGACGAGGCGACGAGCGCCGCCGAGTCGGCCCTCGAAGAAGTGGGACTCTCGAGTCTCGCCCATCAGATCACCGGAGCGCTCAGTCACGGCGACAAGCGCAAGCTCGAACTAGCGATCCTTTTGGCCGCGCAGGCGCGGGTCCTTTTGCTCGATGAGCCCATGGCCGGCGTCAACACCGAAGACGTGCCGCTCTTGACCGCACTCATTGGCCGACTGCACTCCGAAGGGCGCACCGTGTTGATGGTGGAGCACCACATGGCCGTCATTGTCGGTCTCGCCCAAAAGGTCGCAGTGCTCGATTTTGGACGACTGCTCGCGTGCGGCGAACCCGAAGAGGTCATGGCCAACGAGACGGTGCAAGCGGCGTACCTCGGCGAGCCGTTGTGACCAACGCCATCGAGATTTCGGACCTACACGTCTCCATCGCCGGCTCGCACGTCCTCCAGGGCGTCAGTTTCACCGTGCCGACGGGTGGCGTCACGGCACTCCTTGGACGCAACGGCGTCGGCAAGACGACGACGCTGCGAGCAATCCTGGGTCTCGTCGCGAGCAGCGGTCGAATTCAAGTTCTCGGCGACGAGGTTGCCGGTTGGCCCACGCACCGGATCGTTCGACTCGGGATTGGCTACGTGCCCGAAGACCGTGACGTCTTTTCCTCATTGAGCGTGGAGCAGAATCTCCGACTCGCCGAGAGCGGGTCCGGTGCGAACTACGACGAGGTCTTCTCGCTCTTTCCCGAATTGAAACAGCGCGGCCGCCAGCGAGCCGGCACCCTCTCGGGCGGCCAACAACAGATGCTCTCGATCGCGAGGGCGCTCTTGAACAGTCGGCCCCTGCTGCTCATCGACGAGCCCTCCAAGGGACTCGCCCCAAAGATCGTGAGCGAATTCGCGGGCGTCCTCGAACGGGCGGCGCAACACTCGACGGTCCTGCTCGTCGAGCAGAACTTGAGCGTCGTGAAACGTCTCGCCCAGAGCATTGTCGTGCTCGACCATGGTGAGGTCGTGCACCTCGGAGAGGTCAGCGACCTCGACGATCCGACTCTCGTGCGACAGCTCCTGGGAGTGGCGGGGGCCGCGTGAACATTTTCCTCGTCCTCACCTTCAGCGGCGTGGCCCTCGGGGCTATCTACTTCCTCGCGGCGTCCGGACTTTCCTTGATCTACGGATTGATGGACGTCCTCAACTTCGCTCACGGCCTCTTCATGACGCTGGGCGCCTACTCGGGATACGAGATCGCGACGCGGCTCCCGACATCGCTGGGCGCGCCGACCCTGGTGATCTTGGCGATCATCGGCGCCACGCTCTTCGGTGGTCTGGCGGCCGGCGTCACCGAGTTGATTCTCATCCGACCGCTCTACGGCAAGCCGATCAGTCAGATCTTGATCACGATCGGCCTGGACCTCGCGGTGGTCGGCCTCCTCATGGGGGGCTTCGGCAGTACCGCGCTGCAGATCCCTGTGCCGCTCTGGCTGATCGAGCCCACGCACCTCGGTGGACTTTATTTGCCTAACGCGAACTTTCTCGCGATCGGCGCCGGCGTCATCGTCTTGATCGGGCTCGAGTTGTTTCTCGCGCTCACGAGATACGGCATCATCATTCGCGCCGGCGTGGAGAATCGCGAAATGGTGCGCGCGCTCGGGATTGACGTCGGTCGAGCGTTCACCCTTGTCTTCGTCATCGGTGGGGCCATGGCCGGGCTCGCGGGCATCCTGTACACCATTGTCTTCAGTGGCGATCTCGTGTCGCCCAACCAGGGTGACAGCCTCCTGATCTTTGCCTTCATCGTGGTCGTTATCGGAGGACTGGGTTCGATCCGCGGTTCGGCGGTGGCGGCGCTGACCGTGGGGCTCTTGCAGCAGTACACGTCCTTCTATATAGGTGGCCACAGTGGTTGGGCCCAGATCGGCGATCTCTCGACCGTGTTGCTGTTGGCCGTGGTCTTGGAGTTACGGCCCCGTGGACTCTTCGGGAGAGTCGCGTGAGACGGCCCTCACTTCGAGCGGGCCGTCTCACGGTGGCCGTACTCCTCGGGCTCTTCATCGTGCTGCCCTTCATCGGACTTCACGTGCCGTGGGTGCTACCGGGCACCCTCGACATCGTGAACTCGACCGGGACCCTCGAGGTGCTGGCGCTGTGCTTCATGTTCGCGGGAATCGCGGTGGGCTACGACATGATGTTTGGCTACACCGGCCTCATGTCGTTGGGCCCCGTCCTCTACTTCGCGGTCGGAACCTACGTCTTCGACATCGCCCTGACCCATTGGGCGTGGCCGCTCGTCCCGTCGCTGCTGTTGACGTTTGGCGTCTCTCTGGTACTCGCGGTCGTGCTCGGCGCGATTGCCCTGCGAGTGCACGGCATCGCCTTCGCCATGGTGACCCTCGCCTTCGCCCAGGCGTTCTATTTCTTGGTGGAGAGCAATCCGCACAACCTGACCGGCGGCGATACGGGACTCTCCCTCACGTACACTCGACTGCCCTCGTTCCTCTCGGGGGCCGTGTCGAACACGAGAAACCTCTACTGGATCGCCCTCGCGTTCCTCGTCGTGGCGTACCTGATCGTCTGGCTGGTCACCGAGTCGGTCACGGGTCACGTCTTCGTGGCCGTTCGAGAGAACGAACTCCGACTCGACGTACTCGGCGTGCGGCCCTATCGCTTCAAACTTGTCTCGTTCGTCGTCTCCTCGCTCATAGCGACCGGGGGAGGGATCGTCTACATCCTGGTGATCGGCACGGCCGTGCCGAGTGTCGTGGCCTCGACGACCGTGACGTTGTCGATCCTCATCATGGTGGTCCTCGGCGGCGCGGGCACCCGCTGGGGTGCGGTCATCGGTGCCATCGTCTACGTCTATCTTCAGCAGTACCTCGATAAGGTCGGCGCCGAACCCTCGTTCACCCGTCTTCCGGCGGTGCTGCGAGTGCCACTTTCGGAGCCACAGTTTCTGCTCGGGGCCATATTCGTCCTCTTCGTGTTCTTCGCTCCGGGGGGCATCGCCGGCCTCGTCCTTCGCCGCCGGCTCAACCGGGCATCCGCGGCCACACTTTTGTCAGTATTCAAGAAGTCCTGAATGCTCGTTGTGTCGATGAAGATTTCGTTCGAATTGGCGTTCGCCGGCTCGAGAAAGGGAGGTGGCGAATGACGCTGGAAGGAAAGGTCGCGCTCGTTACGGGCTCGACGAGTGGCATCGGGTTGGGCATTGCCCGCTCGCTCGCCGGGGCCGGAGCCTCGATCATGATGAACGGCTTCGGTGACGCGGACGAAATCGAAACCTTGCGCGCACAACTCTGCGAGGAGTTTGGAGTGAGCGTCGCTTTCGACGGCGCCGATCTATCGCGACGCGACGAGGTGAGCCGACTCGTCGGCGAGACCATTGACGTCCTCGGCGGTATCGACGTGCTCGTCAATAACGCCGGCATTCAATTCGTCGCGCCGATCGAGGAGTTTCCCGAAGAACGCTGGGAGGCGATCATCGGGCTCAATCTCTCGGCCGCCTTCTATTCGATGAAATCCGCTATTCCCGCAATGAGGGCCAAGGGCTGGGGCCGCGTCATCAACGTCGCCTCCGCGCACGGACTCGTGGCGAGCCCGTACAAGGTTGCCTACGTCGCGGCCAAGCACGGCCTGGTCGGCGCGACGAAAGTAGCGGCACTCGAACTCGCCAATCAGGGTGTCACCGTGAATGCAATTTGCCCCGGATGGGTTCTCACGCCGCTCGTCGAGCGTCAGTTACTTGATCGAGCTGAGCAGGCGGGGACAGTGGTGGAAGTCGAGATGGAGCGCCTACTGGCCGAAAAGCAACCAATGTCCAAGTTCACGACACCGGAGTCCATCGGAGCCATGGCCGTATTTCTCTGCAGCGATGAAGCCGAGACAATTACGGGCGCGGCGCTTTCCATTGACGGCGGATGGACCGCGCAGTAGCCAACCACCACGAAAACACACCTATATATACGTGTGCGTGAAAATGGCGATGCGCTCGATTCGACGACTCCATCGGTTCAGTGCTTTGCGTAGCAATCTCTTGAACACATGACGATGGCTCGAGTAGACAAGCGAGTGTCCGTTCGCCCGTCGGGCACGACTGCGAATGCGTAGATCTTCCTCGGGCGGGAATTGACGTCTCGGCGTTAGTTTGAAATGACGATGCGAAACCAAATTGCACATTCGACGACAATCCGGATGTTGATCGCGGGTGCTGCGGTCGTGGCGTCCGTCTTCTTGGGTGTCACCCAGGGTCAAGCGTCGGTGACCGCACAGGGCGACACCTCGTGGACCGTCTATCACGGGGATCCGTCGGGCACCGGCGTCTCTTCAGCGTTGAAGTCCGTCGTCACCGCTAAGCGGGCGTGGGCCTCTCCGGTAGTGAGTGGAGAGATTTATGGCGAGCCTCTCGTCGAGGGAAGTGACGTCTTCGTCGCGACCGAGAGCGACACCGTTTACGCGCTGAGTTCATCGCGGGGCTCCGTGGTCTGGTCCCGACATCTCGCCACCGCCGTTCCGTCAACGGATTTACCCTGTGGCAACATCGCACCGACCGTGGGGATCACCGGCACGCCCGTCATCGATCCGTCGCGCAGCGAGATCTTCGTCGTCGCCGACGAGCTCGTGGGTGGTCATCCCGAGCACTTCTTGGTGGGACTGAGCACGAAAACCGGCGACATCGAACTGCGTCAGCGGGTCGATCCACCGGGATCGGATCCCGCGGCCCTGCTGCAGAGGACCGGGCTGAACCTCGACGGTGGACGGGTCGTCTTTGCGATGGGTGGCAACTACGGCGACTGCGCGACGTACCGTGGCCGCGTCATTTCGGTGGAGGAGGGGGGCTCTCGACCGACAATATTTACCGTCGACAATCGTGCGGGCGATAGCCAGGGGGCGATCTGGATGGGGGGAGCGGCGCCCGTCGTTGACGCCAGAGGCAACGTATGGGTCAGTGTCGGTAACGGTTCGGTCCACAGTACGGGCCAGGCGTACGACGACAGCGACTCGGCGCTCGAGTTGACGGCGAACGGAAGACTCGAACAGTATTTCGCCCCGTCGAGTTGGACCTCGGATAACGCGAGTGACTTCGATATGTCAACGGCGCCCGTACTGCTCGCGGACGGACAGGTGGTCCTCGCGGGTAAGTCGCCGGTCGTCTACCTCTTGAATGGCGAGCATCTGGGCGGCATCGGAAAGCAGGAGGCGAGCCTGTCGTCGGTGTGCTCGAACGACATCGACGGCGGAAGCGCCATCGTGGGAATGACGGTCTACCTGCCGTGTCTCAACGGCCCCGTCGCTGTCCGCGTGTCGAAGACACCCGCGTCACTCAAAGTGTTGTGGGGGGCGAGCGCCGGCAGTGGTCCGCCGATCGTGGCGGCCGGTCTGGTGTGGACGGTGGGTAAGGACGGCACGCTGTACGGACTCGACGCCGCGACGGGACAGGTCCGACAGCAGACCTCCATCGGCGCCGTCGACAACGACTTCACGACACCGAGTATTGGCGACGGCCTGATGCTGGTCGCTTCGTCGTATCGCGTGGTGGCCTTTCGAGGATCGCCCAACCCCGGATAGTCGACTCGAGAGAGCCAACCGACAAGGGTCGAGCGGCGGTTTGGGACGGCCCGAAACGTACGTGGCCTTCGTCGCACTACTTTGGATTCACAAGCAGTCGTTGAGGGGCGATGAATTGGACCAGTGGGGGTTGATGATGAGTAACGCAATCGCAGAATTCGGCCCACCGGTCTTGTTTGTTGAGGATCTTGGGCGGGCCAAGGCCTTCTACGTTGACACGCTCGGGTTCACGCTCGGATTCGAAGACGAGACGTCGGTCGGCCTATTGATGGGCGAGGACATGTTCCTCCTCGTCACCGTAGGGTCGGCGACCGACATGTTGCCGGGAGAAGAAGTGGGAACGTCTCTCGGTCAACGCTCCGTCGGATTGTTCAACATCTTCGTCGAGAATGTTGATGAAGCCTTCGAAGGACTCAAGTCGAGAGGAGTCGTCTTTTTCATTGAACCGATGGATCGCTCTTGGGGACGGCGCACAGCGCATTTCAAAGATCCCGACGGAGTCATTTGGGAGATATCTCAGTCGATTGAGTGACCGATTGATCACCTGAGTTTTTTACGCGGAGTCGGCGAGATCCTCGGGTGAGTGTCCGAGAATTGGGATGACGACGCCCGCTCGAGCGTTATCGGTCAGCAGTTCCTGATCGAGCCGCATGGCGACGTCCAGCGTGAAACCAATCTTGTCGTCGTCATTCTGCTCTGGTGGCGCGGGCACGATTGAATGAATCGTGGCGCCTTCGGGCGTTGGCAGTTCATTTCCCAAGAGGAAACGAATACTCTGATCCATACAACGAAAATAGTTCGTGACGGTGACTCATTCGGTGATTGTGACGGACAATCTTTGACCATCAGGTATTCGTCGGGCGTCCCTTGTGATTGGAATCCCGGTTCGTTGTTTTT
>PMFA01000011.1 GCA_003155915.1 Acidimicrobiaceae bacterium
GCCGTCGCCCAGCAGCGTCGAACGTGGCCCACGAAATCGACGTTTTGTAGGCTTCACGATGGGATCATCGCGGTTCGAGGACGGGCCAATTCACTCTGAAATCAAGGCTTTTCATGTTTTCCTCAAAAGTTGTGAAACCTGTGTGAATCCAACTGTTAAGTTCTGATTGACGTTCTAGTGCGTGGTCAGGCTAGATGTCACCTCCAGACAATGCGGGTACCGCGGTTTCGGTGTCTCGAGGGGTGACTCGCATGATTTTTTCAACTTTCAGTTCATTAATGTCAGTACGGCATTGACGTGAGTAATTCCTCACGCCGTAGCGACGACCAGGTGTACCGGGTGGTCGTGGTGGACGATCACGAGATGATTCTCGAAAGCATCGTGCGACTGCTCGCCGCAGATCCGAGGATCAACATCGTCGGCACGGCACTCACGGGCATCGAAGGAATCGAATCGGTACGCGATCAGTCGCCTGACGTACTGGTCATTGATTACCACCTTCCGGACATGGACGCTCCCGAAGCGATAGCGGCAATTCGCAACTTTGACCGAGACGTCAAGATCGTCACGCTCTCCGGATCGGAACGTCCCGGAGCGCAACTCTCATCGATGAAGGCCGGAAGTGCTACCTGGGTTCGCAAGACTCGCGCAATCCATGAGCTCATTGACGCGATTCTTCTCGTGGCGGTTGGTGAACCGCGCCCCACCGACGAGCGCGATCGCCTGCCAACAATGGACGAATTGGTGGTTCGCTATCAGCCGGTGGTGAAGCTGTACGACGAGCGAATCGTCGGCTTCGAAGCGCTCGTCTACTGGCAACATCCCGAGAAGGGACTGTTGCCTCCCGACTCCTTCTTGCCCGTCGCGATCGAGACGGGCTTCATCGAGGACGTGGAGCGTTGGGTGCGCGAGCAGGCGTTTGGCCAATTGGTGCAATGGCAGCAACGATGCCCGACGGTCCCACGACTGTGGATGAGCGTCAATCTTTCGAGCGGGAGCGTGGCCGATCCCCGATTCATGGGCTCGTTGGCCCGAGCGATCACCGACTCAGGCGTCCACGCCAGGGACGTCATCGTCGAGATCAACGAACTGATCCTCCTCGACGATCCGGAGTCCGCCGTCGAGTTCCTGTCCCAACTCAGCGATCTAGGTGTGCGACTAGCGCTCGAGAAGTTCGGGAGCTCATTCTCCCCCATCTCCTACATGCACCGAATCTCCTTTGACTGCCTCAAGATCGATCGATCCTTCACCGCGAAGCTGCTCGAGCCGTCGGGAACTATGTCGCTCGTCGAGTCGATCTCTAAGTTCGCCGGTTCAATGGGGATGATGTGTGTCGTCGAAGGTGTCGAGCACTTCGATCAAGTGATCGCATTGCGTTCCGTGGGACTGGACATTGGACAAGGCCCGAAGTTTTCGCCACCGATTTCGGCCCAGAACTGCGAGGTCCTGCTCGCGCGGTCGTTTCCCCATTCGGTCCGTTCGCCTCAACCATCGTCGTCCAATGTCAGCACGTCGACTCGGTAGTCGGCTGAAATGACGAAACGAGCCAATCAGTTGATTTCGAAGGTCCTGGGCGCGGCACCCGAAGCGATGCTCGTCGTCGATGGTGCGGGCCTTCTCGTCATGGCGAACACGAAGGCCGAGCTCCTCTTCGGATGCAGCCACAAAACAATGGTCGGAATTCCGGTGTCGCCATTGGTTTCGATCGATTTTCGAGAAGGTCGGTCTGACACCGCTGGCCTTCTCCTGTCGGCCCGGCGACGCAACGGGGAGATCTTTCAGGCGGAGATATCGCAGTCGATCATTCATACCGCTGCCGGTTCACTCATCATCGCTGTCGTCCGCGACGTCTCCGCGAGAAGTGAAGTGGAAGCAGAGCGTATTCGGGTCAAATCAGCGGCGGAGCACGTATTGCTTAGCGCCGAGGCCGCGAGGGTCAATGCCGAAGCCGAGAAGACAATTGCGGCGAGCGTTCGCCTGGAAGCCGAAGTTAAGCGAATCGAAGCAGAACGGGTGCGTCTCGAGGCCGAGATGGAGCTCGAACGCCTGAAGGGATTCCTCCATCAATCCCAACGAATGGAAAGTCTGGGGCAATTGGCTGAAGGCGTGGCCCACGACTTCAACAATTTACTGGCCGTCATCTTGAACTACGCGGCGTTCGTTGGCGAAGAGTTGCATAGAGCCGCTGATTCACCGGAGGGGTCCCAGTGGAGTGGACCTCTCAATGACGTGAAGCAGATTCAAGTGGCCGCAGAACAGGCCAGCGTCTTGACGCACCAACTCTTAGCGTTTGCCCGCCGAGAGGTGATCCAAGCGCGACCGTTGAGTTTCAACGGAGCCATCAGAAACATTGAGGAGATGCTACGAAGGACGATTGGCGAGCAGATTGAGCTCTCCATTGAACTCGAACCCGATCTATCGAAGGTCATGGCCGACCCGGGCCACATTGAACAGATGATTCTCAATCTGGCGATCAATGCTCGCGATGCCATGCCGACGGGAGGAACTCTCTCCATCATCACGTCCTCGAGAGAAGTCAACGCATCTGAATGGTCGCTCCTTGGTGCTCCCGCGGGTTCCTACATTTGCGTGCAGTTCAGCGACAACGGCACGGGCATGTCCGCCGACGTCCGAGATCGCGCCTTCGAGCCGTTCTTCACCACGAAACCCAGAGGCGAAGGGTCAGGACTCGGTCTCGCAACGGTCTACGGAATCGTCCTGCAGTCGGGTGGTTTCCTCAAGATCTATTCCGACGAGGGGATTGGAACGTGCATCACAATCCTGCTTCCGATCGATCCCGGTTCGGTCGAACTCGGTCAGCGCAGTTCGAAAGTCGACGTGACCGTCCCTCTCAATGGATCGAAAACCGTGCTCGTCGTTGATGACGAAGAGGGCTTACGTGAAGTGACACGCCGAATCCTCAGTCGTTCTGGCTACAGGGTGCTCACGGCGTCGAGTGGCGTCGAGGCAATCGAGATCGCGGCGACACATCTCGGACACATCGACCTGCTCTTGACGGACGTGATCATGGCCACATTGCAAGGCCCAACTGTCGCCAAGGAAATAACGGTATTGCGACCGGATATACGAGTGCTCTTCATGTCGGGGCACGCTCAGCCCGTTCTCGAGGCTGAGGCCGTCCTCGGCACTGGGTTTCAACTGGTGGAGAAGCCCTTCGACCAGAAGATGCTGTTGGACAACGTGCGATTCGCCCTCGACGCCGATCGCGAAAGTGTCACCACATGAAAATGAACGCACCGCCGAGATTCGGGGACATGACGGCGTTCGCCCGTCCATGCGTCAACCCCGACGAGCAAGGACGGAACTCACCATGACCGACCACGCCGCTATCACCGTGGTCGTCGTTGACGATCACGAGATGATTCTCCAGAGCGTGGTTCGTCTACTCGCGGCGGACCCTCAGATCGTCGTGGTGGGCACCGCCCTCACCGGTGCTCAGGGCGTCGACGTCACCAAGCGGGTCAAGCCCGACGTCCTCGTCATAGACTTTCATCTGCCGGACATGGACGCCCCGGAAGCGATTCGCCAGCTCCGCGAGGCACATTGCGATGTCAAGGTCGTCACAATCTCAGGATCCGAACGGCCGGGAGCGCTCTACGCCTCCATCAGGGCCGGCAGTTCGGCCTGGGTTCGCAAGACACGTGCCATTCACGAACTGCGCGACGCGATTCGCCACGCCGCCGCCGGATGGCCCTTCGCGAACGAGGAGATGGAGGCGACCCCGAAGCAGGACCAGCTGATCGTGCACTACCAACCGATCGTGAATCTCACCGACGGACGCATCGTGGGATTTGAGGCGCTCGTGCGTTGGCAGCACCCGGAACGCGGCCTGATGTACCCCGAGTCGTTCCTGCCCTACGCCGAAGAGACGGGGTACATCGAAGAGATTGATCGATGGATACGCGAAGAGGCGATACGGCAACTGGCTCGCTGGCAAGCTCAGTTTCCCTCGGAGTCGCCACTCTGGATGAGCGTGAACCTATCGGCGTCCGACATTCTCGATCCACTGCTTTTCCAGTCGATCTCTGACAGCCTCGAGGAAGCCCACATCGAACCGGAGCATCTCGTGGTCGAAGTCACCGAATCGGTACTGTTGGACGACTCCGACACCACGATGCGATTCCTCTCGCAACTCAACGCCATCGGTGTGAAGCTCGCCTTGGACGATTTTGGCACCGCGTTCTCATCAATCTCCTACGTTCGCCGTTTCCCGTTCGATCACTTGAAGTTGGACCTGTCGTTCACGGCCGAACTGCCGAATTCAATTCGATCGATGTTGCTCGTCGAAGAGATCTGGCACATGGCCGTTTCACTCAACATGAGAGGTATCGCCGAGGGGATTGAACGAATCGACCAACTCGAGGCCCTTCGCGACATCGGCTTCGAATTTGGCCAGGGCTATCTCTTCTCGGGCGCCGTGAGCGCTGCGGAATGTGAAGTACTTCTCTCGCGCGCGACCCTTTTGCCCACGCTGGAATCGAAAGTCTGATTCGAGTGACGATCAATCGATTGAACGTGCGACGACCCTTTTGCTCATGTGGTCACGGTTGTTCCGGTGCGTATAAACCGCGAGTGACCACATGTTCTAT
Organism: Acidimicrobiaceae bacterium; assembly: GCA_003155915.1. GTDB lineage: Bacteria > Actinomycetota > Acidimicrobiia > Acidimicrobiales > RAAP-2 > RAAP-2. Next base: position 4,611 of record PMFA01000011.1, read on the forward strand.
CGATTCACGAGTCGCGGGCGACACGTCCGCACGTGCGACGTCTTTCAGAAACAAACGAGGAGGAACATGAATGTAGTGAACAAGGCGAAAAATCTGTTCCAGATTTCCAAGGGCAAGACCAAAGAGGTGACCGGGAAGGTTACGAGAAACCGGGACGTTGAATCCGCCGGCGCGAACGATCAACACAAGGGCCACCTCAAGCAGGTTGGAGAAAAGGTGAAGGATGCTATCGACGAACTTTGAATCGCCCGCAGACGAAGAGGGTGGCGACTTACGCGACGTGTTGGTGCGTCAACCTACGGCGGAGGTCGGAAGTCTGCAAGATGACGTCGAACGACTGCTCGAGATAGCGGCACAACTCTTTTCCGCTATTGAGCGCCAAATCCAACGCATAGAGGAAGATTTAGTGTGTGCCTGTGGAGAGAAGGTCCGAGCGTACGCACAGAGTGCCTTCAAGGAGCGTCTGGTTCTTTGCGCCGAGAGTCTCGACACGTCGATCCACGCGATCGATCTTCATCTCGAGCGCCGAGCGGGTGAGCACATCACCAACTTCGGACTTCGCGACGACCCCTCGACGTAACTCACCTCGACCACGGGCACGACGCGAATCTTCCGTTCGCGCTGATTCCTGCCCGTCCCGAGATGGTGGACGTTCGGTGAAAACTTGACTAATACGATCGTCTTTGTTATAAATACGTCTTCACGTCGTATTGGCGCGTTCATCGCTGTCGACCACTAAAGGAGAGCACATGCCCGAATGGGGATTCGAAACTCGTCAGATTCACGCCGGGACCTCGCCCGATCCGACCACTGGCGCGAGGGCCGTCCCGATCTACCAGACGACCAGCTACGTCTTTCGCGACACGGCCCACGCGGCGGCGCTCTTCGGCCTCCAAGAGCTTGGCAACATCTACACCCGAATTATGAACCCCACCCAGGCCGCCTTCGAAGATCGCGTTGCGTCACTCGAGGGTGGCGTCGCGGCACTCGCCGTAGCGAGTGGACAGGCCGCCGAAACGATCGCGCTCTTGAACTTGGCCGAGAACGGCGGCCACATTGTTTCGTCGGCGTCGCTCTACGGCGGCACGTACAACCTCTTTCACTACACCTTGCCCAAGCTCGGCATCGAGGTCTCCTTCGTGAACGACCCCGACGACCTCGAAGCGTGGCGCAGCGCCATTCGGCCAAACACGAAAGCGTTCTACGCCGAGACCCTCGGCAATCCCAAGGGTGACGTCCTCGACTTCGAGGGCGTGGCCAAGGTGGCGCACGACAACGGGATCCCCCTCGTGGTCGACAACACGTTGGCGACGCCCTTCCTGGCCCAACCGCTGGCGCACGGCGCCGACATCGTGGTGCACTCGGCCACGAAGTTCATCGGCGGTCACGGAACGTCGATTGGCGGCGTGATCGTCGACGGCGGCACGTTCAACTACGAAGCGAGCGGTCGCTTCCCCGCCTTCACCGAACCGGACCCGAGCTACCACGGACTCGTTTTCGCCGAACTCCCGGCGCCGCTTTTCCCCGCCCGCTTCGTGCTCAAGGCTCGGTTGCAGTACTTGCGCGACGTCGGCGCGGCGATCACCCCGTTTAACTCCTTCCTCTTCATTCAGGGTCTGGAGACCTTGAGCTACCGAATGGAGCGTCACGTTCAAAATGCCGTGGTCGTCGCCAACTGGCTCGAAGCGCGCGACGAAGTTTCGTGGGTGGCCTACCCCGGGCTGGCCTCAAGTCCGTGGCATGAACGCCAACTCCAGTATTTGCCCCGTGGTGGTGGATCGATCATCGCTTTCGGCATCAAGGGAGGACTGAGCGCCGGACAGAAGTTCATCGAGGGTCTCGAACTCTTCAGTCACTTGGCGAACGTGGGCGACGTGAGGAGCCTCGCGATCCACCCAGCCTCGACAACGCACTCCCAGCTAACCGAAGAGGAGCAGACGACGACCGGTGTGAGTCCGGATCTCGTGCGTCTCTCTGTTGGACTCGAGACGATCGACGACATCCTGGCGGACCTCGACGCCGGATTCCTTGCCGCGAAGGATGGGTGAGCCCAACTTTGTTCCCGGGCACGTGGCAACCCGGCGATGATCCCGGTCAACGGCAATTCGTTGAACTGAAGGGAAGTAACACTCAAGGCTTCGCCCTTGAGGGCGGCGGATCATTGCCGAGCGTCACCGTGGCCTTCGAAACGTGGGGCCGACTGGATCAACAACGCACGAACGCAATTCTGGTGTTACACGCGCTGTCCGGTGACTCACACGCCGTGGGGCCATCTGGACCGGGACACGTTTCGCCCGGCTGGTGGGACGGACTCATTGGACCGGGTGCACCGATTGACACCGATCGCTTTTTCGCGGTGTGTCCCAACGTGCTGGGAGGCTGTCAGGGGACGACGGGACCCTCCTCACTCGATGCCGATGGTTCCCCGTTCGGGTCGAGGTTTCCGACCATCACGATTCGTGACCAGGTCGCCGTCGAGGTCGGTCTCGCCGACGAGCTGGGCATCGACAAATGGGCCGCGGTGATCGGCGGTTCCATGGGCGCGATGCGCGCGCTCGAATGGAGCGTCGGCTACGCCGATCGAGTTGAGCGCGCGGTGGTGCTCGCGGTATCCGCGGCCGCGTCCGCCGAACAGATCGCCCAGTGTTCGCTCCAAATCCGCGCGATTAGGTCCGATCCAGCCTTTGCTGGGGGTGACTACTACACAACCGGCTCTCAGCCGTTGATCGGTCTCTCAATCGCGCGGGGGCTCGGCCAGATCAACTATCGCACCGAGCGCGAGTTCAATATCCGATTCTCGCGCGAAGCTCAAGGTGAGGAAGTACCGTTGCGAGGAGGTCGATACGCCGTCGAGTCATACCTCGAGTACCAGGGCGAGAAACTCACTCGACGTTTCGACGCGAACTCCTACGTGGTACTGAGTGACGCCATGAATCATCACGACGTCGGTCGCGGACGCGGAGGTGTGGCCGAAGCTCTACGGGGCGTGCGGGCAAGGGTCACGGTCGCCGGAATCGCCAGCGATCGTCTCTACCCCCTGGAACAGCAGATAGAAATCGCGCGCCTCTTGCCGGGTGATGAATCGGTGCACGTGATTCAGTCCGAGTTCGGACACGACGGCTTCTTGCTTGAAACCGATGCCGTGGGCGACGTCGTACGCGGGGCACTTCGCACATGAGCGTGAATTCCCTATCTCTCATGAATTTATTTGCGCGATCCACGGCCAAACTCAAATGACCGCTCGCGACGTCACCGTTCGCGTCAACGGTTGGAGTATTCATAATCGCAGGTCCCCGGCAGTTTCCTAAGCGCCACACGATCCATCGCATACGACGAGGGGAATTTCCTATTATTTCACTAGGAATACTGGTATATTGAACCAAACCAGTCAAGGAGGCAGTATGTCACTCAACGTTGAAACGATCCTCAGTGAAGCGCCAGCGACCCGAGCGGCCGAGTTGCGCATGTTTTTCGAGTCGTTGAAGTTGCCGGAAGGACGACTCGATGCCCGCACGCTCGTGCGGATCACCGACGCCGTCGCGGCTCGTGCGGACCTGTTCGAAGATCTACTCGTCGACGACGAAGTGAATCGTTGGTGGTTCCAACTGTGGGTCACCGAAAGTTACGAAGTCCGTCTACTGACCTGGGAGCGCGAACAGTCATCGGACTGGCACGATCACGGTGGCTCATCCGGGGCCTTTACGGTCACTGCCGGAGCACTCTACGAGGCGTACCGAGCCGAGGACCACTTCAGCGTCCGTGATCACCATTACGTCGCCGGCGACAACGGTTCGTTCGGCCCGGAGCACGTGCATGACATGATCTACGAAGCGGGCAAACCGGCCGTCAGCATCCACGCCTATTCGCCGCCGCTCAGCGGGCTCACGGTCTACGACCGAACTCGATTTGGCTTCGTGGCCCGCGACTTCGTGAACGAGGAGCGACGCGCCGAAGAACTCTCGTAAGTCGTCGCGCGAAAATCAGTCGGCGACGGGCGAGTCGAGTGCGTCGGGCATCCCCCACGCCTCAGCCACGAGGGCGTGCGACTCGATTCGAGCCTCGAGTGAATGCAGTCGGGTCGAGATCATGAACTCGTCGGCCGCTGTTCGTTGCTGCAGGAGAGAAAGCCCGTTCACAACGGTTTCTTGATCGCCGATGAGGTGCGTCGACATTGCCTCGGCGGCGATCTGCTCCTCGAGTGGAGTGAAGGAGTACGCCGCGGCCTCCTCCGGTGACGGCAACTGCCCGGGACGACCGGTTCGCATCTGCACGACGCTGAGCGCGGAAGAGCCCGACAGCCACTTCGCCTCTTGCAAACTTGGGGCACAGATCACGGAGACCGCGACCATCACGCGAGGCTCGGAAAGCACGATCGAAGGCTGAAAGTTCTCCCGATAGGTCGCGAGGGCCGCGTCCAATTCTCGTGGAGCGAAATGATACGCAAATGAGAAAGACAGACCGAGAATGCCCGCCAACTGCGCGCTGAATGTTGAGGATCCGAGCAACCACATCTCCGGCAGATAACCACTTCCAGGATTCGCGAAGGGGTGCGTCGGCGCACCATCGGATGGTAATAGGTACTTGATGAGTTCCACGACGTCATTGGGAAAACTGTCGGCGCCGAGGTCGAGGGTGCGCCGAAGGGCTCGAGCCGTCACGTGATCCGTTCCCGGTGCGCGCCCGAGACCAAGGTCGATGCGACCGGGGTGCAACGCTTCGAGCGTCGCGAACTGCTCGGCCACGACGAGCGGCGCGTGATTCGGCAGCATGACACCGCCGGATCCGACGCGCAGCGTAGAGGTCGCATCCGCGATGTGCGCGATGAGCACGGCTGGCGCGGAACTCGCCACGGCGGGCATCCCGTGGTGCTCGGCGACCCAGAGTCGTTTGTAACCGAGTCGCTCTATCTCAATGGACAACGCCGTCGTCTCAGCGAATGCGCGGGCCGGTGACGATCCCGTCGCGACGGTCGCGAGATCGAGGACGGAGAGGGGGATCACGGAGAGGGCCGTTTGCACGCGGGTTGATCAGTAGTGATGTTCGCCCGCCTTAAGCGATCTCGGTCACGTACGAACCAACGAGTGTCGCCGTCTGTTGCTCGACGGCGCCCACACGACGACCCTCGTGTCCGTCTTGGAAGTGAGCGAAGGCGGCGCTCGATGATATGGGGTTCGGCTCATCATCTCGGTGGTTGTGGAACGACACGTGGACGAATGAGTCGTCGGCGAGGCGCAGCACGATGTAACTGACGTTGTCCGGCTTCTTCTGTGCCAACTCCTCGAAGACGCCTTCGATACGCTTTTGATTCTCGTCGGCGGCCACTTGCGATGATGTCGCGTAGCGTGTAAACAATCGTTTCTCCACGTTGCATCCTTCCATTGAAATGAACATTGAACTCGTAGCAGATTGCGAGTGCGACACGAACTCCAGCGCGCATTCGACGCTACCGGTCGACCTGCCAATCTCTTTCACCCCTTCGGTTGCAACCGAACTCGAGGCCAAGGAATAGTGCTAAGGAAAATCCGTCTGACTGATATTCGTCGGACGGGCCGGGGACGCGGCGTTAGATCCAATAGCGGCGGAATGCCACTCCATCATCGTCGATCGCGATGGCTTCAAGAACTCCGCCGCAACGTTCGATGACGGTGGCGGATCCCAGATTGTCATCGTCGCAAGTCAAAAGGAGAGCACCGACGACTTCGCTGCGTGCGATCTCGATGGATTCCCGCAGAATCGCGGTCGCGTACCCTCTGCGACGAAACGCCGGAATCACGTTGTAACCGATGTGCCCTCCTCTGAAGACGAAAAAGTCATTGAGCTCAAATCTGACTGACGCACGACCGACCAGTTGACCGGCCACGTCGGCAGCGAGAAAGGCCGCACGAACTCGATACTCCGGTAGGTCCACCCCTTGCCGATAGCGCTCCATGAGCCCAATCCACTCCGCCCATGGCATGCGAGAGTCGAAATCGAAAGGCAGAAAATTCTGACCTGGGTCCTTGGACTCCGCCCCTGCGGCTCGCGCCGGTGCTTCGTCGGCGAGGCCGAATGGTCGGAGGATCAGTGGCATAAAGGAACGCTAACAGTGCCCCTTTCTTCGCCAACTGCTTCGTGATTCACTTGATACGGACGCCGCGTGATTCGCGTTTGGCGGCTGTGAGTCGGGAACCCCACCTATTGTTGGTCGAACTACATCGGCGAAACGCCGTCAAACACGAGATCAATCTTTCGTCGATTCGCTGATTCGAGGTCCAGACCTTCCGTAAAGTTCGTTGATGATTGAGCGAAGGTGCACGAGACGAGTACATCGCAAAGAAGGTTTTCATCAATGTCCGGACGGATCTCTCCGATCTCTTTGCCCCGTCGGATGGCCAGCTTCATCGCGTGATTGAGAGGAGCGACGATCTCAGCGAGGTACTGCTCATGGAGATCAGGAAAGTTCTGTGCTTCGGCGACGATGGTCTCAGCCATCCGACGCTCGCGTTGATCGGTGACGCGATCGAATGACACGTCCATCAACGTGACGAGATTTTCACGCGCGCTTTGTTTCGTGAGATCGGGCAGTGGCCGTGTCATCGACTTCACTACGTCTGAGAAGAGTTCGTCTTTGGAATGCCATCGGCGATAGATCGAATTCCTCGAAATGCCCGTACGTCGAGCGACGTCGACCAAAGAGAGCGACGTCAATGTCGCTCCGCCGCCAATGAGGTCCAACACTCCGTCGACGATGACGTGGTGCACCCCAGGACTCCTCGGTCGTCCAGTCTTGATTGCAAGTGAATCGGACGCGCTCATCTTTTTAACGATACATAGGTGTTCCGTTACTTCTCGGGACTGGTTAACCAAGTTACGCAACATAACTGTTCCGTTATATGTCCTTGGGAAGGCACTGCGAATTCACGTCGCATTGTTGTTCTGTTCCAGTTCAAAAGCCTGATGTGAGAATTTCAAGATATGAGACTTCTCTCTCGATAGATAACTCTCGATAGGTTACGCTCGAAGAATGCCGCTAGAGACCCCTGACTCCGAATCACCCACAATGGGCACTGACCCGCGAAATGAGTTGCGCGACGTCAATGATCCAAAGACACTTCGGGCTTTGACCCATCCCGTGCGGCTCGCTCTCCTCGAGGCACTGGCGCTCGAGGGACCGCTCACCGCCACCGCGGCAGGCGAATTGATTGGTGAGTCGCCGACCACCTGTTCATTTCACTTTCGCCAACTGGCCAAATACGGCTTCGTCGAAGAGGCCCACACCGGACCGGGTCGACTTCGACCTTGGAAGATCGTCAATGTGGGCATGCGTTTCAGCGACATCACCGAGGATCCCGAAACCAGTGTCGCGGCGAAGAGCCTCGAACGCATGGTCTTCGATCGTGCGATGAATCGACTCGCGAGTTACATATCGACGAAGGCCAGTTTTCCCAAGGTCTGGCAAGAGGCGTCGCAGAATGTCGAAACAATCCTTTGGGTGACGCCCGCCGAATTGGAAGAAGTCACCCACGAAGTCTTGGGAATCTTTAACCGATTCCGCGATCGAATCTCTGACCCGAGCACCCGCACGGAAGGTTCATTGCCTGTCGAGGCCCTCATGTTCACCTACCCCGTGCGACTTCCTGAGGGCTCGCAATGACCATGCGCCAACTTGCAAAGTCCCGGGACGCACGGGTGTATCTCATCGGCCAGAGTTTCTCGCTCTTCGGCGACACCGCCATGTTCCTCGCTCTCGGGATCTGGGTGAAGGAGTTAACCCACTCGAACGCCGAGGCCGGATTGACGTTCCTCTTCTATCCCTTGGCCGCACTGTTTTCACCAATCGCGGGAATGGTGGTCGACCGAGTGAGGCGGCGACCCACGTTGATTTGTGTGAACTTCCTGAGCGCGGCCCTGGTGATGTTGCTACTCCTGGTGCACAACTCATCGGACATATGGATCATCTACATGACAATGTTCCTCTACAGCTTCGCCGGTAACTTCATCGGCTCCGCTCAATCGGCATTCTTGACCGTGTTGTTGCCTACCGAGCAACTCGGCGACGCCAACGGCTTCCTGCGAACGGTGCGTGAAGGTCTTCGCCTCGTCGCGCCACTCGTTGGTGCCGGTCTCTTCGTCATCGTCGGCGGACACTGGATCGCTGCGTTGGACTCGGCCACGTTCGTGATCGCGGGATTCTCAGTCCTCGCGCTGCACGTGCGCGAAGAAAAGCCGGAGCGTACGCCAGAGCATTTTCTCGCTGAAATCTCCGCCGGTTTCCACCACGTCGCGCGAACTCCAATTCTCCGGCGCATGGCGATCTCACTGGCCGTCGCACTGAGCGTGGTGGGATTTATTGAAACCGCGATCTTCGCGATCACCAGTAACGAACTGCACCGGAGTCCGAGTTTTATCGGAGTGCTCATGGCCGTCCAAGGCGTCGGGGCGCTCATCGGCGGTCCGCTTTCGGCGCCGACGATGCGACGAATCGGCGAACGATGGCTGTGCGGTATCGGCCTCATCGGCATTGTGATCGGAGCACTGCTTCTTGAGGGCGGATCAATGGCATTTGTCCTCATGGGCGCGGTCGTTTTCGGCGTGGCCCTGCCACCGCTCTTGGTGGGCGCCTACACCCTCTTGCAACTGCGAACGCCGGGCGAGTTGCAGGGACGCGCCTTCTCGGCTTTCGATTTGATCGCGTCACTCCCACAGACCATGTCGATCGCCCTCGGCGCAATCCTCGTAACCGCATTGGGTTACCAAGGTGAGTTGACGATCATCGCCGTAGTCGTCTCGGTTGCCGCACTCATCATGTTGCTGCCGATCTCCGGAGAGCCGAACTTCGGTCCCCTCGCCACGCAAGAAGGTCGCGACGTCAACACCATCGATGAGACACTGACCAGTCCCACGACCAATTGAACTAGCTGTACTGCGAGGAATTGCAAGAATTACTGCCAGCCTTCGTCGCATCGGCCGTGCCGGATGGGAAGAAGGAGTCGACGACGTGCCAGAACGAGCAAGCTCGATTATCGAGGATCACCTTCGTCTTGTTCGACGTGATCGTCAGTGCACCGGGGCAGGCATCCGCCGTGGCACTCCACACCACCTTGCCACTCTTCACTTCCTTGATTTTTAGAAGCAACGAATCTTCCATGCACGTGCCATTGTCACCTAAGTCCTTTAGTTCGGCAATGACCGTGCGTAGCGTGAGCGCTTGATGGTGGGTCAGTACCACCGAGGAGGGATCGCTGGACGCCTCCATGAGCGATGTCTTCCCGTATCCCGTGAGGGTCACGACGCCACCGGTTGGCATTTTGACGTGCAGGATTGGCAGATAGATCACTTGCACGTCGACGCCCAATTCCTGCTCACCGTTTTTCGCTTCAGTCGTCACGTACGTGACACCACAGTACGTAATGTGCGCGCTGACGCACGTTCGAGACACGGTCATGCTGTACACGGGATTGGTGGTCGGTCTACTGGTGGTGCCAGTGCCGCCAACCTTCTCACCGTTCGGCAAGTGGGCCCGAACGTACTGATCCACTGAAACCGACATCGGCAGAAGATACAGGTGATGCGTTTGTCGGACATCGGGTGCCTGGACCACCTGGCCGTAGGGAGCGAGTGGCGTAGGGAGTGAAGGAACCTCTCGCGCCTCGGGCGGTATCGGCTGTGCGTCCAACAGACCCAGAGCGTAGGCATTGCCCGCGGACACAATGGCGGGCGCCAGCGTCGTCGTGGTCGTAGGAGCAGCGAAGGCATTCGTCGATGGAAGGCCGAGGCACGCAACGCCGAGCGCGACGAGAATCAGCGCGACTCGGCGAGTTGCGTGCCCCCCACGAAGCTCGCGTGCCATCGAGCGCAGGTTTCTCGAAGCGCCGACTATCGGTTTCGCGAATTGCTTCATACTCCATACTGTCCGGAGCAGTCCCGAACTTTCGTTCAGCCGATTAATCCCAGAATGTTCGCCCATGGCACGAGCGCGGTGGGTTCTCGAAGGTCCATGACTCGTGGATTTTCGACTCGTTTAGGGTGGTACAGGGTCGATGAAGATTGGTCGACGCCGATGCCTCGTCGAGTAGCCCAACCAGGAGGAACATCATCAAGAAGCTCTTTGTATTCGACCTCGACGGCACGCTCGCCCCAAGCAAGTCGCCCCTGGGTGCCGACGTCGCCGTCCTCTTGCACGACTTATTGGGCGTCATGAAGGTGGCCGTCATCTCCGGTGGCGACTGGTCGCAGTTCCAGAAGCAACTCCTCGCCAACCTCCCCGACGACGAGCGAATGAAGGATCTCTATCTGCTTCCCACGTGCGGTACGCAGTTTTATGAGTACGTCGGTCATTGGTCGAAGGTCTACTCCGAAGACCTCAGTGACGAAGAGCGTGCACGGATCAAAAAGGCGCTGCAGGACGCCTACGACCAATCGGGCACGAAGGTGGACAGGATCTGGGGCGAAGCGATTGAAGATCGCGGGAGCCAGATCACGCTCTCGGTGCTCGGCCAGGAGGCACCGTTGGAAGAGAAGGAGCGCTGGGACCCCGATTTCGCCAAACGAAAGAAGATCATTGCGATCCTCCAGCCGATGTTGCCCGAGTTCGCCATTCACATGGGCGGGACCACGTCAATTGACATCACAAAACCCGGAATCGACAAGGCCTACGGAATCGCCAAACTGCGTGATCAACTGGCGATGCCGATCTCCGAGATGCTCTTCGCTGGCGACGCGATCTTCCCCGGTGGCAATGACTACCCCGCACAGGTGGCGGGCGTCGACAGCATCCAGGTTCGAGACCCTCGTGAGACCGCGCGGGTGATTCAAACGGTGATCGCGTGCCTGGGCGACGGCACAACGCAGATCACGTCTCCGGGGAGACTTGCGTGAGCGGATTCAATATGCGCCCACTCGATCTGGTGATCGATCCCGAGCCGGGCAACGACTACGAAGTCGGCGGCATCTTAAATCCCGCGGCAACGAGAGGACCGGACGGTCATCTCTATCTCTTCCCGAGACTCGTCGCGAAGGGCAACTTCTCTCGGATCGGCATCGCCCGAGTGCAGTTCGACTCGAGCGGTGAGCCGTGCGGCATCGAACGGCTCGGCATCGCCCTCGAACCCGAGATGCCCTACGAACTGCGACCCGATGGGGGTGGCTGCGAAGATCCTCGAGTCACGTTCGTAGAGCCACTCAAGCACTACGTCATGACCTACACGGCCTTTTCTCCGAACGGACCGCGTATCGCGTTGGCGATTTCCACGGACCTCATGAAATGGGAGCGTCTAGGCCTGGCGACGTTCGAACCGTACGAGGGAATCCACTTCGACGGCGTGGACAACAAGGACGCGGCGATGTTTCCCCTTGCCGTGCCCAACCTTTCGGACCACTACGAACTCGCCATCCTCCACCGTCCCCTCTTCCCGGGCACACTGCCCGAAGACACGATGCTGATGGAAGAGGATCGCGAAGTCGACCTGCATCGCGAGAGCATCTGGATTTCCTACACTCCGGCGGGGCCGAGCGACCCAAAGTACCAGCTACGCCAATTCACCTCGCACCACCGCTTAGCGGCACCGGTTTCGGATTGGGAGTCGCTCAAGATTGGTAGCGGTGCGCCGCCGATCTTGACCAAACATGGATGGCTGTTCGTCTACCACGGTGTCGCCGACCTCGCTCCGCCAAACAGCGATGAGCACCACATCACGTATTCGGCCGGCGTGATGATCATGACAAGGAATCACCCCAATGAACTTCTCTATCGCTCGACGCACCCGGCGCTCGCCCCGAGTGCGTACGTCGGGCCCCGGGGTACGCCTTCCAACGTCGTATTCCCGACCGGCCTTGACCGTCGCGATGACATCGGCGAACCGGACCGCATTGACGTCTACTACGGGATCAACGACTATCAGATCGCCGTCGCTCGCCTCGACATCCCGGACACTCTCCCCCACGCCGGCGAAGCTGACCCGCCAGCGAGTCAGACGCGTTGAAATGTGTTCACGCGCCGGACTTGGCACGAAGGAGTGAATGTCTCGATTCAGATGTGATTCAGAAAGTTGCCAGACTGAGAAGATGGAGGGACGCCATCGCTCTTGAACTAACGCCAAGGAACATTCCATGACCGCACTCCCGCTTCGCCAACGAAGCGCCTGGCTGGCGCTCGAAACTCACCAGCGCACACTCGACGCGACGAACCTGCGGACGCTCTTCGCTCAAGACCCGAAGCGCGGAGAACGACTGCGCGCCGAGGCCGAGGGTATCCACCTCGACTATTCCAAACAGCGCGTCACCGATGAGACGCTGCGACTCCTCGTCGAACTCGCACACGAGTCGAATCTGGCTGAACGACGAGACCAAATGTTCCGGGGCGAACACATCAATGTCTCCGAGGACCGCGCGGTTCTCCACGTCGCGCTGCGAATGCCCAAGAGCGCGTCGCTGATAGTCGACGGCGTCGACGTTGTCGCCGACGTCCACGCCGTACTCGACCAGATGAGTTCCTTCGCCGATCGCGTGCGATCTGGACAGTGGAAGGGACACACTGGCAAAACCATCAAGAACGTCGTCAACATCGGCATCGGTGGCTCCGACCTAGGGCCGGTGATGGCGTATGAAGCGTTGCGCTTCTACTCGCGCCGCGACCTGACTTTCCATTTCGTGTCCAACGTCGATTCCACCGACTTGGTCGAGGCGCTTCGCGGTCTCGAGGCCGACGAGACGCTCTTCATTATCTCCTCGAAAACTTTCGGTACGCTCGAGACGCTCACCAACGCGACGTCCGCGCGCACGTGGCTCATCGAACAGCTCGGTGACGAATCGGCCGTCGCGAAACACTTCGTTGCGGTGTCGACGAACGCCGAGAAAGTCGCGGCCTTCGGAATCGACACCGACAACATGTTCGTGTTCTGGGACTGGGTGGGCGGTCGCTACTCGATGGAATCGGCCATCGGCCTTTCGACGATGATCGCCATCGGTCCGGAACGTTACGTCGAGCTGCTTGACGGCTTCCACGCCATGGACGAACACTTCCGATCAGCGCCCTTCGAAGAGAACCTGCCGGTCTTGATGGGACTGCTCGCCCTTTGGAATCGCGATTTCCTCGGATGCGCCAGCGTCGGTGTGATGCCCTACGAGCAGTACTTGAAGCGCTTACCGGCCTATCTCCAGCAACTCACGATGGAGTCCAACGGCAAGCACGTGACACTGGACGGAACGACGGTGGACTACGACACCGGGGCGCTCTATTGGGGCGAGCCGGGCACGAACGGCCAGCACAGCTTCTACCAAATGATCCATCAGGGGACGACCGTCATACCGGTCGACCTCATCGGATTCGCCAAAAGCCTCAATCCGCTCGGTGAGCACCACGACATCCTTTCGTCGAACGTTTTCGCGCAGGCCCAAGCGCTCGCCTTCGGCAAGACTGCCGACGAGGTCCGCGCCGAAGGCACGGCCGAACACGTCGTGGCCCATCGCGTCATGGAAGGCAACCGGCCAACCAGTGTGCTCTTGGCCGAGATCCTCACGCCACGAATCCTCGGGTCACTGATTGCCCTCTATGAACACTCGGTGTTCACCCAGGGAACCATCTGGGGTATCGACTCCTTCGACCAATGGGGCGTGGAATTGGGCAAGGTCTTAGCAGTCGCCATCATTCCCGAACTGGAATCCGAGACCGATCCGACCCTCGCCCACGACTCATCAACGAATGAACTGATCACGCTGTACCGACGGCTGAAGAGGAATGGGGACACTCATGGCAACTGACCGACCAACGCAGTTGGGAATGGTGGGGCTCGGGCGGATGGGGGCGAACCTCGTTCAACGACTGGTGCGTGACGGCCACCGTTGTGTCGTCTACGACGTCAACGTCGCGGCGGTCGAGAAGCTGGCGGGTGAACGCGTCGTGGGAGCGTCGTCGCTCGAAGACCTCGTCGCCAAACTGGACGCGCCACGCGCGGTGTGGCTCATGCTGCCGGCGGCGATCACCCAGGACACGTTGAACGAGCTCATCCAGTACCTGGATCACGACGACGTCGTGATTGACGGCGGCAACTCCTTTTACCGCGACGACATGACGCGCGCGACGCAACTCAGCGAACGTGGCCTGCACTACGTCGACTGCGGCACGAGCGGCGGGGTCTGGGGCCTCGAGCGGGGCTACAGCTTGATGATCGGCGGCGAGGACGACGTGGTCGCGCGCCTCGACCCGATATTCCGGTCGATCGCTCCGGGCGAGGACGGCACTGCCAAAACGCCCGGGCGTACCCGCAGCGACGGCACCGCCCCGTTGGGCTACCTGCACTGTGGACCGAACGGTGCCGGACACTTCGTCAAGATGGTGCACAACGGCATCGAGTACGGAATGATGGCGGCGATCGCTGAGGGCCTGAGCATCTTGAAGCACGCCAACGTCGGCACCACTGCGGTTGAGGCCGACGCCGAGACAACGCCGCTGCGTGATCCCCAGTACTACCCCTTCGACTTCGATCTCGCCGAAGTCGCCGAAGTGTGGCGACACGGCTCGGTAGTTGGTTCGTGGCTGGTCGACCTCACGGCCGACGCCCTCGCGAGGTCACCGGAACTCGCCGACTTCAGTGGGCGCGTTTCGGACTCCGGAGAGGGCCGTTGGACCGTCGAAGCCGCGATCGACGAATCCGTCCCCACCCCGGTCATCAGCGCGGCCTTGTGGCAACGATTCGAGTCACGCAACCAAGGCGAGTTCACCGCCAAGGTGCTCTCAGCGATGCGCGCAGAGTTCGGTGGCCACGTCGAGAAGAGTTCGTAACGTGCACCACGAGTTGCGGACCTTTCCCGACGCCGACACCGTCGCGCGAGCGGCGGCCGACTTCGTGGCCGAGCGTTCATGGCAATCGATCGACACGAAGGGTCATTTCACCTTCGCGGTGAGTGGCGGGCGAACGCCCTGGGCGATGTTCGAGAAGTTGGCCCTGATGGACGTGGCCTGGGCTGACGTCGTCATCTATCAGGTCGATGAGCGGATCGCGCCCCTCGGTGACGCGACGCGAAACCTCACGAATCTCGAACGCAGTCTTGGCGAGTGCCGACCGACGATCGTTCCGATGCCAGTCAACGATGACGACCTCGACGACGCCGCCTCGTCGTACGCTCGAGAGCTGCCCGAGCGATTCGACCTCATTCATCTCGGTCTCGGACCCGACGGCCACACGGCCTCACTCATCCCCGGCGACCCGGTCTTGGCAGTGCGCGATCGACTCGTCGCGGTCACCGGTGTCTATCAAGATGAGCGCCGGATGACGTTGACCTACGGGGCCCTCGCACGTGGCGACCAACTGCTCTGGCTCGTTACCGGCGACGACAAGCGAGCAGCGCTCGCGTCCCTGTTACGTCGTGACACCACAATCCCGGCCGCGAGTGTGGAGGCGGTGGCATCACTCGTGATGGCCGACGAAGCGGCGCTGACGCCATGAACACCGAAGAAGAGAAACGTCTCGCCGCCGACGCGGCCGCCGAGCTCATTGAAGTGAACTCGCGCGTCGGACTCGGCACGGGCACGACCGTCGCTTACCTGCTCGAAGCAATTGCGCGACGCGGTGTGACGGCGCGCTACGTCGCGACGTCTCCGGGGACCGCGGACGCCGCCCGTGCCCTCGGCATCGTCGTCGAGTCCTTCGACGGGCTCGACGAACTCGACCTCGCGATTGACGGAGCCGATCAGATCGCGCCCGACGGGTGGCTCGTCAAAGGCCGCGGCGGCGCACACCTCCGCGAGAAGGTCGTGGCGGCGTCGGCGAGACGTTTCGTGGTCATCGCCGACTCCTCGAAGCCAGTGGCGTCATTGCATCCACCGGTGCCCCTGGAACTGCATCACTTCGGCCTGCGAGCCACACTGCGAGAACTCGGCTCCGTCACCGTGCGCGACGCCGAGCGCAGTCCCGACGGCGGCGTTCTCGCCGACTACCACGGTGCCGTAGACGACCCCCGAGCGCTCGCGGTCCGACTGGCGTCCACACCCGGCATCAGTGCTCACGGCCTCTTCGCGCCCGAATTGGTGAGCGACATCATCGTCGCCACCGGTAAAACGGTGACTACAACAACCCTGGGAGGTCCACGATGACGAAGAGCCACTCCGGCATGCACACCAAAATGCCGCCGGATCACATTTTCGTGATGTTCGGCGCCACGGGCGACCTCGCCAAGCGCAAGGTCCTTCCGGGTCTCTTCCATCTCGCCGTCGCCGGTCTTCTGCCCAAGAACTACCGGGTCATCGGCTGTTCGCGTAAGGCGTCGTCGATGTCCGACGAAGAGTTCCGAAAGCGCGCGTACGACGCGGTCTGCGAATTCGGGTCGAACAAACCTGAAGGGGCCGACTGGGAGAAGTTCGAGAAGAACCTCTCTTTCGCCTACGCCGATGAAGACGGTACCGGCGAACTCGTCGGCGCAATCGCGCGTGCCGAAGAGGAGATTGGCGGTCGCGTGCAGCGGCTCTTCCATCTGGCCGTACCGCCGGGCGCACTTCTCGGCATCATTGAGATGCTGGGGAAAACCGGTCTCAACGAGAACACGAAGATCATCTGTGAGAAGCCCTTCGGAACCGACCTCGCCTCGGCGCGCCGCCTCAACGCCACCATCGCCAAGTGTTTCGACGAGTCGCACGTCTTTCGCATCGACCATTTCCTCGGCAAGGAGTCGATCGACAACATTCTCGCTCTGAGATTCGCCAATGGGCTCTATGAGCCGATCTGGAACCGCCATTACGTCAGTTACGTCCAGATTGACGTACCGGAGTCCATCTCGATCGAAGGGCGCGGTGCCTTCTTCGAAGAGACCGGAACGTTCCGCGACATGGTCGTCACGCACCTCTTACAAGTGCTGGCCTTCGTCGCGATGGAACAACCTATTTCACTCGACGCCAAGCCGTTGCGCGATGAGATCAGCAAGGTCTTTGATTCGACCGCGCCACTGAATCCCGCCCACGTCATTCGGGGTCAGTACGACGGGTACCGCGACGAGCCCGGCGTCGCGCCAAACTCCCAAACTGAGACGTTCGTGGCGTTACGGGCCGACGTCGAGAACACCCGCTGGAAAGGCGTGCCATTCTTCCTTCGAACGGGCAAGTCGATGGCGCAGAGCCGACAGGTCGTCACCATCGGATTCAAAGAGCCGGTCATGCGAATGTTCCCCGTTGACCATATGGAGGGTCAGCGCCACGGCAATGAATTGGTCGCCGACTTCGCGGACCCCGGATCCATCCAAACGCATTTCTTGGCCAAGCAGCCCGGGCCGCAGATGCGTCTCGCGCCCGCCGTCATGACCTTTCGCTACGCCGACTCGTTCCAAACGGCCAACAATCTCGAGGCGTACGAATACTTGTTTCTCGAAGCGATGCTCGGCAACCAAGCCTTCTTCACCCGCTCCGACGGGATCGAACGACAGTGGGAGATCGCCGCCCCAGTGTTGGCCAACCCGCCAGAGGTGGAGATCTACGAGCCGGGATCGTGGGGACCGGTCTCCATTGACCGGATCGTCGCGCCGGACCGGTGGTCATTGCCTCGATGAGTGCGAAGATTCGTCTGCTCCTTTCGGACATTGATGGCACCCTCGTGCCGCCCGACAAGGTCCCCACCGAACGAACAATCCGGGCCGTCAACGAGGTGCGCGACGCGGGCATCATCTTTGCGATCACGAGCAGCCGCCCCCCGAGGGGTCTTCGCATGCTCATCCGGCCACTGGATCTGTCGACACCAATCGCCGGGTTCAACGGTGGAATGATCATCGACCCGGACGAGCACGTGCTCGAGGAACGAACGATCCACGACGACATCGTCGCAACGACAATTGGATTCCTCGACGAGCACGAAGTGACCCCTTGGATCTACCGCGGCCAAGAATGGTACGTCCGTGACCCGAAGGATCCTTACGTTCAACATGAAGCTGAGGTCTGTGAATTCGAACCCCTGAGCGTTGCGAACTTCGAGTCGGTAAGCGACGGCGTGGCCAAGATCGTTGGCGTCAGCAGTGACCGGGACGCACTCAAACGAGCACAACTAGATATGTACACCAGGTTCGGTGGAAGCGTGTCGGCGACCAACTCTCAGTCGTACTACCTCGACATCACGAACCCCCTGGCCAACAAGGGTATGGTGGTCGACTATCTCTCGTCGAAGTTCGGCGTCCCGGTTGGCGAAATCGCCACCATCGGCGACGCGCAAAATGACGTCGCCATGTTTGAACGATCCGGGCTTTCCATCGCGATGGGCAACGCCGAAGACGACGTAAAAGGTTCAGCGAACGAAGTGACGACGTCGAATGAAGACGAGGGGTTCGCGCGCGCCGTTGAGCAGTTCATCTTGTCTCAGTGACGTTCGGAACAACAAGTTTCAATTCACAACAGATAGGGCGCCGGGGCCAATTACAACGCGACCATCAATCAAACATTGCTTCGTGAACGTACGACCAATGAGCGCCTCATCAATTGAAGTTCCTATCCACCTTTTTACGGTCAGAGCACGGGATAATTTTCACGTCGAAATTGTCATCGTGTCGGACTTCTTCGAAGGAGGATGAATGAGAGCCATCAGGAAATTACTCGGTCTGTCGACGCCGAAAGCTCAGAACACCAGTTTGTTAGAGCCCGTGTCACTGGCCGCGTTCGGGCAAATGAGCGGGTCCCAACAATCGATGCTCGCCGAAGCGCTGGTCGCCGCGGCCAACGAACGCCGAAAGCTGGACAAAGCGTCGTAACGCTCTGCCCGAAACGCTCTGAGTCAATTCACTCTTCGCTCGCCGACGGTAACGTCCGTCGTCGATTCGGAGGAACCGTCAATGGTGGCGACCGACGAGGCGGCAACGCTCCTAACAATCGCTCGGTGACATCGGCGATCTGATCGACCGCTTCGGTGAAGGCACTCGCCGTCAACAGCGGTCCCGAAGTGACCGCAGCGACCTTTCTCGCGTACTGCAGCGCGGCAGCGTGAATCTCCTCGTGAGTGGCGGGTGGCTCAAGTCCCCGCAGCATGGTGATGTTTCGACACATCGCCCCACCGTAGGTCGCGGGTGCGCGCCAATCCAAACCGGCCGGTCAACCCCGCATCCGCGCGGATCAGACTTAAGGTTAGCTGATGGTCATCGAACGCCTTGCAGTACAGCGGACGATTCACGCCGCACCTTCATCGATTTTCCGATTTCTCAGTGACCCGAATGGTCACGTCACGATCGACAGCTCGGGGATGTTGATGGGCGCCGATAGTGACGTGGTCACGGGCGTGGGTGACACCCTCGTCATTCACATGGACCGCGAAGCGCTGAACGACCTTCCCCGAGGCCTTTATGACGGCGGTGACGATCACGAAGTTCCAGGTCGACCGTGAGATCGCGTGGACAGTCGCGGGCGTAGCGCGCCCGTCAATGGGTCACGTCTACGGCTACCTTCTCGAACCACCTGACGGCACCACTGTGGTGACGTCGTACTACGACTGGTCAGGTGTCAGCCACGAGTGGAAGGAGGCCGACATCTTTCCCGTGATCTCCGAGGCCACTCTTCGTGCGACGCTCGGCGTCCTTGAACGAAACGTGATCAGATGCGACGACGTCGCTGAAGGTTGACACCGCTCAGTCGCGAAGTCCTGATCAGTCGCCGCCACTCGTCGAGTACGTCAGAGCATTGTTCCGAATCGTGTTGGCGTACCACGAGAAACTCGCCTTGGGCAGTCGCGTACCAGTCGGAAAGTCGACCCAGACGATTCCGAAGCGCCGTGAGTAGCCGTAGGACCACTCGAAGTTATCGAGCAGGCTCCACACGAAGTAGCCCTGCACGTTGACGTCGGCCTTGATCGCGTCGTGCACCGCCGAAATGTGTTCTTCGAGGTACGAAACGCGGTCGTGATCGAGGACGTGACCGTTGGGATCGACGTAGTCATCGAAGGCCGCGCCATTCTCCGTGATGTAGATCGGCAACTCCGTGTAGTCGTTCTTCACCCGCACGAGTAACTCGGTGAGCCCCGACGCGTCGACTTCCCATCCCATCGACGTAGTGTCCGTGCCGGGCGTCTCCAAGGAGAGAACCCGTAGGTCGGGAAACTGCTCACCGATGGGCACCCCGTAGCCGGCGGCTCGGGCCTCTTTGACCCGCGTCGAGTCCATGATGGTGCCCGGGAAGTAGTAATTGACGCCCAGGAAGTCGAGTGGCTGTGCGATGACGTCCATGTCGCCGTCTTGCACGACCGAAAAGCCGGGCAGGTTCGCCTTGTAGTGATCGAGCATGTCCTCGGGATAATGGCCCTTGAAGACCGGGTCCAAGAAGATCCGATTGAGATTCCCATCTGCTCGACGCGCGGCCGCGAGATCGAGTTCGTGGGTCGTGCCGGGGCGCGAGACGCCCAGATTGAGGGTGATGCCGACTTTGGCGTCCGGGATCGCCGAGCGCAGTATTGGTAGGGCGGTACCGTGCGCGAGCAACAGGTGGTGCGTCGCGGCGACGGCCTTGCCGATGTCCTTGACGCCCGGCGCGTGGCGGCCCGCCCCGTAGCCGAGCCAGGCCGAACACCACGGCTCGTTCAGCGTGATCCAACGTTCGACGGAGTCTCCCAACGCGCGAGCGACGATGTCCACGTACTCGCCGAAACGTTCGACGGAGTCGCGCGCGCACCATCCGCCTTCGTCTTCGATCGGCTGGGGAAGGTCCCAGTGGTAGAGCGTCAACGTGGGCTCAATCTCTCGCTTCAAGAGTCCATCGACGAGTCGACGGTAGAAGTCCAGTCCGGCCTGATTCGCCGGTCCCTTGCCGTCGGGCTGTACCCGGGGCCACGCAACCGAGAACCGATACGAGCCGACGCCGAGTTCTTTCATGAGGTCGAGGTCTTGGTCCATTCGGTGGTAGTGATCACACGCGATGTCACCGGTGTCTCCGTTCCAGACGGCTCCGGGCTGGTGACTATAGGTGTCCCAAATCGATGGTCCGCGGCCGTCGACGTCGACGGCGCCTTCGATTTGATACGAGGCGGTAGCGGTTCCCCAAAGGAAATCCGCTGGGAACGAGCGTGGAGGACTCTCGTTGGGGGGGTTGGTCGTGCTCATGGTGTGGATGTCTCCTGCTAGTAATTGGGCGAGTTTCAGCGAAGGGTGACTGCGCGCGACCGCGCTGATAGCAAAATCGACGCGGTCGCGCGTAATCTGGTGTTCCCTCTACGCGCGGGCTAGCAGGGTTGGAGAACTCCTAGCCCGCGCGCAGAGGTGATTTATTACGACGCCTTGAGTTGCATCAAGATGTAGGGCAATTCAGGGTCGCTCGGCGACGGGTCCATGTACGGGTTGCTCGCCGTTACGAAACCGGTGAAGTTCGCCGTGCTGTACTCGTCCCAGTCCGCGCCGTACAACAGCGGCACGACGGGCAACGTGGTCGCCTCGATCTTCTCGAGTGGCAACGTGGCCGCCTTCACGGCAGCTGTGTTCGACGGGTCCGTCCCTGACAACTTCGACAGCAAGGACTGAACCGTGGCGTTGTGGTAGCGCCCGTAGTCAGCGGAGGCTGACTTGCCAATCGCAGCTGAGTTGTTGTAGTCAAGCCAGTTGTCGAATTGCGTGTACGGGTCGGTACCACCATTGCCCCAGTGCTCAATCGAGTCAAAGTTGCCGTTGGCGGAGTCGGTGTACCACTGCGAAGCCTCAACGCCATCAACCGTCGCGTCGATGCCTTCGGACTTTAGTTCCGAGGACATGAGTTGAATGTCGGCGTAGTAGTCAGAGTAGGCAATCGGGTCCTCCATCGAGAACTTGACGACCTTGCCCTTCAACGCGTAGTAACCCTGCTTGTTCTTCTTGAACCCGGCCTTCGTCAGAATCGACTTTACGGTCTTGGGCTGATTCGTTGACTTGATGTCGTTCTTGTACTGCGAAGCGAGGTACCCCGCCTGGCTGGGCAAGATGAGCGCACTGAGCGACGTCGCCGGAGCTTCGTAGCCAGTCTCACCCTTGATGCTCAACGCACTGCGGTCCACGCCGGCACTGACGGCTTGGCGAACGGCGATGTTCGTGAATGGCCACTTGGTGACGTTGAATTCCAACGTCACGGTCGAGCCCGGAGCAAAGTAGGTGTGGTTGGTCGCCTTGTCCACGTTCACGAAGATCTTGTTGACGTTCGCAATGTCGTTACCAGCCCAATCCAGTTGTCCCGCAGCCAACGCGGTCGCGGCGTCAGTGTTGGACGCGTATGACGGAACGTTGATCAGGCTCGCGGCCGGTGCGCCACCCCAATACGACGGGTTGGCCTTGTAGCTCACGAGCGTGGAACTGTAGTTACCCACAACGTACGGGCCGGTGCCGATTGGCGCAGTCACCGTGGCCGTCCCGGGGTTCGCGTACAGCGTCCCGAAGTTAGCGGGCAGCATCAACTGGGTGCCAGCGATGGCCACGATGTTCGAGTACTCCGCCGTCGCGTAATTCAACACCACGGTGTCACCCGAAACCGTCGCCGGACTCGACAATGCCGGAAGTCCCCATATGTTCGCCGCGGGAGTCGAGCTCACGAGGTTGAACGTTGCGGCGACGTCGGCCGGGCCGAATGCCGTTCCGTCACTCCACTTCACACCTGTGCGAATCGTGAAGGTCAGGGTCTTGCCACTATTGGACCATGCGTACTTCGTTGCGAGCCACGGATACGAGACGCCCGCTTTGAGCGAGTCGAACTCGAACAGTGGTTCATAGATGAGCGAGCGCACACTCATCTGCGTCGCGAACGAGCTCGAGTCCAATGGATTGAAGTTGTCGGTGAAAGTCACACCGGTGTTGTTCTCCAATGTCAAAGTAGAACTCGCTCCCGAGGCGGCGGTGAGGCCCGCGCTCATGACAATGCCAAGTGTCAAACACGACATCGCCGTGAAGACAACAGCAGCTCTTTTAAACATATTTTTCCTTTATATTGATTGTGTCCAGCCGGCTTTCGCCGACGTTTCGTTTGAACCGTGTGGGTCCTTACTTAACAAGCGCGAGGCCGGTTGGACCTTCGCGGTACTGTCGACCGGAAAAGCGTCCCAAAATGGAGTTCTCCCGGCTCTCAATTCGAAGTGGTTCATGTCGTCGCGATCTCCCCCTCCTTCCGGCGCGTCGGTAGCGCCACTTCGACTGCGGCATCGTGTCCGGCGTAGAGCCAACACTTCGAGGTGTGGTCCTCGCCGACAACGAAGGCGGGGGGCTCTTCTTCGCGGCACCGGTCCATCACGTGAGGACAGCGCGGACTGAATCGGCAACCCTTCTCCGCGATGGCCGTCTGCGCGTGCTCACCGGTCGGCGGTGCCTCCTTCGCGGTGTCCGACGGATCGGGCACCGACGCGATGAGCAGTTGGGTGTACGGGTGCGTTGGTTCATCGACGAGAGTCGTGCCCCGAGACTGCTCGACGACTTGCCCGGCGTACATCACGATGATCGAGTCCGCGATGTAACGCGCCGAGGCAATATCGTGCGTGATGTAGAGGATGGCGAGTCGGTCGTTCTCGCACAGACCGCGCAACAGGTTGAGTACGCCGAGACGCACCGAGACATCCAGCATCGAGATCGGCTCGTCGGCGAGCAGCACCTTGGGTTGAATGCACAGTGCGCGCGCAATCGAGATTCGCTGCAACTGCCCTCCGGAAAGTTCGTGCGGGTAACTCTCGAGAAAGCGGCTCGGTGGTTCGAGTGACACGCGTCGAAGCGCCGCCTCGGCCATCGCCGGTGCGTCATGCTTTGACGCACCGTGAATCATGAGTGGTCGAATCAGGTTGTGGCTCATGCGGTGCACGGGGTTCATTGACGCGAAGGGGTCCTGCAACACCAGTTGTACCTGCGACGCGTAGTCGAGAGTTCGCTTCGACTTGATCTCAATTGGCTTGCCCTGGAGGACGAGATCTCCAGAGGTCGGGGTAATGATGCGCGCCAACATCCGCGCGAGAACCGATTTGCCCGAACCGCTTTCGCCCACGACGGCGACGACCTCGCCCGCGACCAAGTCGAGACTGACGCCATCAACCGCGTGCACGATGCGCTTCGGGGCGAAAAATGCACCGGGCGTGCGCACCGAGAAGTGTCGCGTCAGGCCTCGAGCGGCGAGTTGCACCGACGTTGTCCTTACGTCAGTCATGACGACACCTCCGTCACTCCTTCAGACGGCGAGGCAATTGACGTGCCCACGCGACTTAGTTCCACCGGGACCGTCACGCCGGCGTCACCGACGTGCAACCAACAAGCGACCGAACGCCCCGAACCTTCGATCTCGACGAGCGGCGGCGTCTCGTTCGCGCATCGCGTCATTGCGAACGGACACCGGGGATGGAAACTGCAGCCGGTGGGCAGATGCGCGAGATCGGGTGGGGATCCCGGTATGCCCGTGAGTTCGGTGTGCTCACCGTGCATGGGAGGAAACGAATTCAGGAGACCCAGGGTGTAAGGGTGTCGCGGCGCCTCATATAGTTCTCGCGCCGTCGCTCGCTCCACCAACACGCCGGCGTACATCACAACGATCTCGTCGGCCAACTCAGTCAGCAGCGAGAGATCGTGGGTAATGAAAATCATCGCGAAGCCGAAGCGAGAGCGCAACTCGAACAGTTCACTGATGATTTCGCGTTGGGTGACGACGTCGAGCGCCGTCGTCGGCTCGTCCATGATCACGAGCTGAGGGTCGAGTGCCAGAGCGAGTGCGATCATGATGCGCTGGCGCTGTCCACCCGAAAGTTCGTGAGGGTAGCGATCGAGGCGATCCTCGTTCAGACCGACCAGGCCCAGCAACTCCGTCGAGCGCGCTCGCCGTTCGACCTTCGACATCTCGTGTCGATGGGTCTTGAGAACTTGCTCAAACTGCGCGCCCACGCGAACGACAGGATTCAAAGCGCTGAGTGCGCTCTGGAGGACAATGGAGATGCTGGACCACCGAATGCTCCGGAGTTCGCGTTCGCTCGCCGTCACGAGGTCGATCACGTTCTCGCCTTCGTCTTTGGAACTTAGGTTGAATCGCGCTTCGCCGCCCGTAATCACGCCGGGTGCGCGAAGGAGCCTCGTGATCGCGTACACCAACGTTGACTTCCCACTCCCGCTCTCGCCCGCAATCCCGAGTACCTTCGAGCGGTCGATGTGAACGTCGACGCTGTCGACGGCGCGCACCGCGCTGTCACCCCATCCGTAGTCCACACTGAAGTCGCGGACGTCCAGGATGCGCTCGCCCATCGCACCGTCATGGGGGATCGTGTTCGCCACGACCTCGCGCACGGTGTGGGCCGTGGGCGCCGCCGCCGGGGCTTCTCGTGCCACGTCGCCGCTCACTCCCACGGATTCGGTCGTCATGGGGCCACCGAGTTCGAAGGCGTCGAAGTAAGTCGCGGCTTTATTGCGGCTCTTCGATTCACCGGTGTCAGTCCGAGACGCTGGCGACGTGGCAGTCCCAAGCGTCGACGCTGGCGGCCGCTCAGCCCACCCGCGCGAAGGCGGGGATTGATGAACTCGTCGATGCCAAAATTCAAAAGAGCCAGGCTGGTGCCGACCAACGCAATGCAAATGCCCGGCGGCACGAACCAGTACCACTCTCCGGACAGTGGGGCGTTGTTGGCCTGCGCCCAGAAGAGCATGGTGCCCCAGTTCCACACCGAGGTACTCGTGAGACCGATGTAGGCCAACGTGACGTAGGCGCCGATGGAGTAGAGGATGGTGAACAGGAACGACGAGGCCAAAATCGGCAGGAGATTGGGCGCGACCTCGGAGAACATGATCCGAAGCCGCTTCTCGCCAATGATTCGTGAGGATTCGACGAAGTCTCGGTTGCGCAGCGACATCGTCTGCGCCCGCAGTACCCGGGCACCCCAGGCCCACCCGGTCAACGCAATAACGAAACCGATGATGAGGGAGTTCGAACGACTGTTCACCGGCAGATAACTGTCAATCACGATGAGCAGCGGCAGCCCGGGCAACGCGAGAAAGACGTTGGACATCAACGAAAGGCCGTCGTCAGCGTAACCTCCGATGTAGCCCGCCGAAACGCCGACGATGATCGACAGCATCGTCGCGACCACTCCCGCCACAAGTGCCACGACCATCGTCGCTCGGGCGCCGACGAGGGTCTGGGAAAAGATGTCTTGGCCGAGACTCGTGGTTCCGAACCAGTGGTGCGCGGAAGGCGTCAAGAGCGGCGCGAACGAGGTGTTGTCGGGGCTGTAGGGCGCGAGATAGGGTCCGAAGATCATCAGCAATACGAAGAATCCGAGGATCACCAATCCGAGGACCACTTTGGGCGAACGAGGTAAGCGCAGGGATTTCATGGCGCCACTTCAGTTCGCGTTCGGGGATCCAGCCAAAGGTAGACGAGGTCAGCCAAGAGGTTCGCCGCCAAGACCGCCAACGTGATGCACAAGAAGATCCCCTGAATCAACGGATAGTCCTCGCTCTGGACCGCGTTCAACAACAGGTCTCCGACGCCGGGGTAATTGAAGACCAGTTCGACCAGCAGCGCGCCGGACACGACGAGGCCGATCGCCAATGAGAGGTTCGCAATACTGGGCAACACCGCATTACGAGCGGCCGCATAGATTACTTTGCGCTTGGGCAGTCCCATGGCGATCGCCATGAGAACGAAATCCTCAGCCACCATCGTGATCATCATGTTGCGCATGCCGAGCATCCAACCGGCGACCGAACTCAGAACGATCGAGATCACCGGTAGTTCGCCGTAGCGCAGCAGACTCGCCACGAACGCCCAATGCCATCCCGGTATGAGGTTCTGACTGTACGCACCGAGGACCGGGAACCAGCGGAGGTTGCTCGCAAAAACCAGGAGCATGACGGTCGCCAAGAAGAAGTACGGAACCGCTTGAAAGAACGTCGCGGTTGGAATCAGCGAGTCGAGCCGCGAGCCACGCGTCCAACCCAGCAACGCACCGCAGACAGTGCCCACCAAGAAGCTGATGATCGTGGAGACACCGATAAGACCGATCGTCCACGGCACCGAGGTCTTGAGAGCTGTGCTCACGTTCTCGCCGAGCGTGAGCGAGAACCCGAGGTTGCCGTGGAAGAGTTGTCCGATATAGGTGAAATACTGCGAAATCAAGCTCTGGTTCAACCCTCCGCCGAAAGAAAGCCGAATGGCCCTGATCTCTTGCGGCGTGACCTGTCCTTGCAACTTTCCGATCATCGTTTGAATCGGATTTCCGGGCATGAAGTGCGGCAGTAAGAAGTTGACCGTGATCGCCACACACGCGGTCAATGCGTAGAGCCCGAGTCGACGACCGATCAGTCGCATATTCAGTTCACCGCCATCGCTGGGGCCGCGATCGTCTTAAACATCTCGGAAGGTGATTCGGACTGCGCAGCGCAACCACAACTTTCACGGACAACCAGTTCGGTCGGCAACACGACCGTGCGGTCGGCGAGTTCGGAGTTATCGAGTGTGGCGACCAACGCGTCAACCGCGACTTCACCCAAAAGACTGCCCGATTGACGAATCGTCGTGAGCGGCGGCTTGAAGTATCGCGTCAAGGTGATGTCGTCAAATCCAGACACCAATACGTCTTCGGGTACACGCAGTCCGGCAGCGTGCAGTGCGTAGATCACACCGACGGCCGTTTGATCGTTGGCGCAAGCGAACGCCTCCGGCAGGGGTTCGTCTTTTCCGAGCCGTGCCCGCATGGCCGCTTCGCCACCGGCCGACGTCCAGTCAGACTTGAGAATGTCGATGTCCGCCAGTGTCGCGCCGCCCTCAGCGATGGTTGCCTTGAACGACAACTCGCGCGCGACGCTGTCGGGGCTTCCCTCGTGACCCGACACGAATCCGACTCGCTTCACCTGGTGAACCTCAACGAAGTGCTCCGCGAGGCTGCGCATCGCCTGCTCGTTATCGACGCGCACGGTGATGGCCGATGACGAGTCGCCGGCGCCAGCGAGCAGCACGACGGGGATCCGACGAGAGAGATCAGCGACGTCGTCCTCGGTCATGAC
This sequence comes from Acidimicrobiaceae bacterium, assembly GCA_003155915.1. GTDB lineage: Bacteria > Actinomycetota > Acidimicrobiia > Acidimicrobiales > RAAP-2 > RAAP-2. The sequence goes on from PMFA01000011.1 coordinate 32,511, forward strand.
CCGGTCGAGCACGATGAGTCCGTCGACTGTGCCGGTCAGATTGAGCAGCGGGGTCATGCCGGCCGGGTGATTCTCGCCCGCGCCACAGAGCAACAGCGAGTAGCCGTGCGCCGCCGCTCGCGCCTCGGCGCCTCGAATGACGATGTCGGTATAGAGAAGGCTCGCCTCCTCCACGGCGAGGACGTTGTTGTCCAGCGCGGTTTGCATGAAGACGAGTCCGAGAATCCAGTGTTTGCCGCTCGAAAGACCCCGCGCCACGGAATTGGGGACGAACTCTAACTCACGCATGGCGGCCATTACTTTTTCGCGCGTGGCGGGACGAACGGAGGAAACGGAGTTGAGGGCGCGACTGACAGTGGCAATAGAAACGCCCGCCCTCTGGGCGACGTCGTAAATCGTCGGCTGTGAATCAACCACGTGATTCCCTTCGGTTCCCCCAACATTGACAACTCAGTGTTGCCGCTGTAACCGCTTACAAAATACACAGGCGGCTCCTCTCTGTCAAGTCAGCAAAACCCTTACAACATAAGGAAAATCTTCCAAATCCTTCGAAAAGTAAGCGTTTACAACGTGTTTACTCGAGCCGTTTTTTTGACAATTCTTTTTGCGCTTTTCTCGATTTCCCTCGACTGCGCTCGACGAAGTCCCTCCACCTGTCCTTCACGAATCCAACTCGTCAAACCAACATATTCCAGCGTTATCAGAAATTTCCGTCGGCCCCCTAGGGACCAAATCCTCCAATTGCACTTCGCGCTGGATTGAAGCGAATCAGAAGCGAAATCGACGTGGTTCGATAGATTGAGGACATCAATTCAGTGAATTCTCACGTCGCCTCGACCTACGAGGCACCCGTACTTTGGATTGGGTCACTTGATTTCGACTACCTCGTGATGAAAGCGTTTCGGATGCGAAATCCCAAGGAAGGTTCGACGTTATCGAGATGAGTACCACCGGCGAGTTATTGGACGGACGGTACCGGTTGGGTACGTTGCTCGGACGCGGCGGAATGTCTGACGTCTTTCGCGCAGTTGACGAAGTGAACAGCACCGACGTCGCCATCAAGATCGTTCGTTCACCGGACCGCGAATACGCACAACGCCTCTCGCAGGAGGCCCAGGCGCTTCGACGGTTCTCACACCCCGGACTGGTGCAGCTCTTCGAGTCCGGGGTCAACGGCGACATGGCCTATCTCGTGATGGAGTTGGTCGACGGCCCGAGCCTCGATCAGGTGCTGCGACAAGGTCCCCTCACGACCGCAGAGACGGCATCCATTGGATCTTCGCTGGCCGACGCGCTCGCCTACGCCCACGCCCAGGGCGTCGTGCACCGCGACGTCAAGCCGGCCAACATTCTCATTGGCGCTGACGGACTCGCTCGACTCACGGACTTCGGCATCGCTCGACTGGTGGACACCTCAACGCTGACGTTGACCGGCACGATGCTCGGTACCGCCACCTACATGGCGCCCGAACAGTTAGAGAATCACGCCGTCGGACCGAGTGCCGACGTCTGGTCCCTCGGCATCGTGCTGCTCGAATGTCTCACCGGCGAGCGGGTCTACGCCGGCACACCGAGCGAGGTTCTCGCCCGACGAATGGCCGGTCCAGTGACGCTGCCCGATGGACTTCCGGTGCCGTGGAAACTGCTCCTCACCGGGATGCTCGCGCCCGCGCCCGAGGACCGCCTCAGTGCGCTCGACGTGTCGACGATGCTCGCGACACCGGCCTTCCGCTCCCCCTGGGTTCGATCGACCCCGTCGAGCGACATCACGACAATCGTCGGCGACCCCGGCAATATACGGGGCGGACAGGACGGCGAAACTTCCATTAGGGCTCCGCGCGCCTCGCCAATGGCGCCAAGAACGGCGCCGAAACAGACGACAAACGTTCGCAACGCTCGGGTGATTGCCATCCTGGTACTCGTGGTGATACTCGGTGGCATCGGAATCGCGTTCGCCCTGGGATCGAAGAACCCTCCGGTCACGACGACCACAGTCGCGCCGACGACGACCGAAGCTCCTTCGACGACCACGACCTTGCCTTCGATTTCGCACTCCCTGACCAAGATGGTGAATGACGTCATCGCCGGACAGAGCACGCACGCGATTGGCCCACAGGTCGCTCAGTCCATCTCGAACGGTGCGCAACAGGCGGTCACCGACCTCGCATCGGGCAACGCACAAGCGGCGGCCAATGACCTCCAAGGAGTCGCCACCTCAATAGCGAACGGCCTCGCCAACGGGTACATCACTCCCGCGTACGCGACAAACCTGCAGGCCGATCTCAAGACCCTCGCCAACGCGCTCGGTCTCGGAGCGGCGGCCACACCGTCATCCTCGACCACGACCACGACGACCACGACGCTGGCGACTCCCAATGGCAACGGCAACGGCAATGGTCTGGGAAATGGGCCTCCGTAGGCTCGAAGAAGGCACGAGGGATCGCTCGGAGTTGCTCCGACGACGTGACACGACCGAACTCGAAGCGGATGCAACACGAACACGTTGAGGCCCGACTGAACCTCGACGCGCCTTTCACCAAGACCGATTGTCAAGAGTCGATCGATTGTGCGGAGCGCGACCCAGAAATCACAATGGCGTTTTGAGTACTGTTCGGGAATGATCGTTTTCCTTCACGGCGTACCCGAGACATCCGCACTGTGGGACGGGGTGCGCGCGGAGTTCGACGAAGAGACCGTCGCGCTCTCACTCCCCGGATTTGGTTGCGAGCGCCCCGAGGGTTTTGGCGCCACCAAGGACGACTACGCCGACTGGCTCATCACCGAACTCGAGAAGTTCGACGCTCCCGTCGACCTCGTCGGCCACGACTGGGGAGCGCTACTGACGTACCGAATCGCGACGACGCGCGGGGACCTACTCAGATCCTGGACCGCCGACATCGCCAACGGTGTCCACCCCAACGTCCAGTGGCACCAATACGCGCGCACCTGGCAGACCCCCGGTGAGGGTGAGGCCTACTTCAAGGCCATCCACGAGACGCCCATCGAGACGATGGCCGAGGCCTACGAGGGTTTCCACCTCAGTCACGACGACGCACTCGCCTTGGCCCAATGGTCCGACGACACGATGGCCACGTGCATCCTCGATCTCTATCGATCGGCGACGCCCAACGTCTTCGCCTCGTGGGGCGCGCAGTTAGCTCCGACGTCGGCGCCGGGACTGATTCTCTTGGCGGCACTCGATACGTTCGGGAACGAGGCGATGTCCAAGGAAGTTGCCCGGACCCTGGGTGCGCGCGAAGTGACGCTGCCGGGAGTTGGGCATTGGTGGGCTCTCGAAGCACCGCGCAAAGCGGCCGCCGTAATCGAGGAATTCATTCGCTCGGTTGACTGACGCCGCGGCGATTGCGACGTCGCTAGTGAACGCGGCGTACGAGTACGAAGGCCACCGACAACGCGATCATCGCGATCGCGAGCGAGCGAAGAGCGCGCTCGGACGGCACGATCAAGAAGTCGCGGTCGATCGGACGAACAGTACCGTCAGCGAACCTGATCTCGCCTTCGACGGACGTGACCCGACGACGGATCATACGGACGGGATTGGAAAGATTGCGCTGCGCGGCCGACAGTAGCGCCGCGGCGAGCGCGAGCACGGCGGCCGACCACGTGATGGTGGAGGTCTGGGCGTACGCCGAAGTGAGCACCGGGAACGCGCCCCAGGACACCGCGAAGCCGAAATCAGTATGGACCAGTCCGCCAAAGAGCTCCAGGTCGTAGGCCAGTACGAAGAACGCCCCCACGACGATGAAGGCCAGCAGCCCGAAACCGACGCGAGTGATGCCGATGGCGCCGAGGGCCACGGCCCCGCCGAGTCCCAGCGCGGCGGCACCACTCAACAGCCACGAGGGCATCGCCGTGCCGAGCGGACGACCGCGTAGTTCATCCAGGGCGTGCGCCGCGACACCGACCGCGAGAAAAAAAGCCAGCAACGTCGCGATGAGCGTCGTCCAGTTGACGCGAGGTGCGATCATCGCGCCGAGCACGACGTAGGAGAGGTGCCACGCGGTATAGGGCGGGTGGAGGACCGCGCGCACGTCACGCCACGCGCTGCGCTGACCAGTCGCGTAAAACGCCGGTCCCTCGACGCTCTTAGCCACCACTCCCCTTGGTGGCCCACATGACGAGGCCGCCCCCGAGCGACATCGGCTTCGCGTGAACATCTTCCATCCCGGCCGCTTTCCAGTACTCGACAATCGCCGCGAGTGGGTGGAGGGAGTAGTGACCTTCGATGTTGGGACCGAGGAAGCGTCCCACGTCGTACCACTCTCGGCCACCGGTGAGGAACCCCCCGATAGGCAAGACCCATCGGGTGAAGCACCACCACAGGGGACGCCAGACGCGAGAGGGCGGGACGTAGAAGTCCATGCCGGCGAGCACGCCACCGGGCTTGAGGACTCGGGCGAGTTCGGCCACAGTCGCCGCCGGGTCACTGACATATCGAAGGAGGTAGGTGAACGTCACGTCATCGAAGGTGTCGTCGGCGAAGGGGAGGTCTTCGGCGCGTCCCTGCACGAGGCGCACGCCCGATTCACCGCGACGCATCAACTTCTGTCGAGCGTTTTCGAGCATGTTGGCGTTGAGGTCGATACCGGTAATTTCGGCGCCGGTAGCCGCGCGCAGCGCCAGGGCAACACCGGCGGTGCCGGTCGCCACGTCGAGTATCGACTCGCCTGGTGAAGCGTTCACCTTGTCCACCACCGCCGAACGCCAACGTCGGTCCTGACCCATCGACAAGAGATAGCCGAGTCGGTCGTAGCGCAGTGGGAGGCCATTGAACAACTTGGTGGCAAATCGATTTGGATCGGGTCCGGTGCCTAGTGACATCATCATCTTTCGTGTTTCTCGAAGGCTACGCCCTTGGGGATTCGCCCGTGACGGCGCCGGTCACTTCCAATCGGACGAGCGACAAATGACTCGAGAGTCCGATCAGAGGACGGGCCGTCCCCGAGCGATCCGTCGGTGCGTGTCGTACTCAATGATGTTCCACGGGAATTCGCGGATCACCTTCGGTAGGTGGCGGTTGACCACGGCCGCACGAGAAGTGATTCGAACAAAGCGTTGCTGATTCCTCGAGGTCCAGGCCAGACCGAGCTCCTCGCGAAAGGGCGCCGGGAGAAAACCGACGGTGAGGAATCGGTGACTCGGTCCCAGGAGTCGCGCGAGCGGAGCGGGCAGGAAGTCCAACGAAGCGAGACCTTGCAAATAGGCGCGAGTGACGTCGTCCATGTGCACGTCGTCTAACGCGCCCGTCCAGTACGCCTCGAAACTCTCACGGTCCGTTGGCCAACGCGACTCACTGACTTGGAGCGTCGTGGCGAACGGCGCGCTGCGCTTCAAGAGCGTCGTAAAGCCCTCGTCGTTCACGGGTCCGTAGAGAAGCGTCACGGTGTCGACGACACCCCGGAACATGCACGCAGCGACCCAGAGCTGGAGTTCGGGATCGAGCGCGTCATAGGCGACGGCGCTCTCGTGATCGGATCGAACGAATCGATGTTGCGCATTGATTTCGCGTCGCATCACCGCTCGTTCGTAGTCGGTGCCAAACAGGGCGACCATGATGAACGCGAGCGTCGTGCGCGTTCGTTTTAGCGGATGGTGGCGAAGTGATCCGCTGTGGACTTTGCTTTCGGCAACTGCGCGTCCGATAGGCAGTCGCGACAGCTGCATGATGACGTTGGCACCGGCGGGCGCGAGAGCGAGCCCACTAATGAGCCTGCGTCGACTGTCCGGCGTATTCGACGTGTCCGGAACATCGGCGGGCCCATCGGTCTCACTCGTCAATGAATCTCCATCTTCTGAGGTTGGACGGTTCAATCGTACCGGGCCTCGTCATTTGGTCATCGGTGGGTCACCAGTCGCACCGAGACGTACCCTTAACCGTCGTCCCGACACCTTCAACGTCACGAATGAGAAGGTCGATTCTTGCGGTACTCTCACCGTAACGAGACCGCAGCGTCTACCGGAGAGAAAGTCCGAAGCTCGACCTTGATGAAGGCACAGGAGTCCCTCTACACCGACCGATACGAATTGAGCATGCTCGATGCTGCACTCGTCTCGGGCGTGATCGACGCCCACGCGACGTTCGAAGTATTCACCCGTTGTCTCCCGAACGGTTTTCGCTACGGCGTCGTGGGCGGTACCGGACGGTTTCTCGAGGCGCTCGCCGATTTCTCTTTCGACGATGAGACGATCTCCTGGCTCGTCAACGAGCGCATCGTGAGCAACGATTTAGCGACGTTCCTCTCGACGTACCGATTCAAAGGGAATGTCTACGGCTACTCCGAAGGCGACGTCTTCACGGCACTTTCGCCAATACTTCGGATCGAAGGTCGATTCTGCGATCTGATTCTCGAGACCCTCGCGCTCTCGATCCTCAACTACGACTCCGGCGTGGCAACCAAGGCCGCGCGCGTCGTGCACGCGGCGAAGGGCCGCCGTCTCATCGAGATGGGATCGCGCCGAACCAACGAAGCCGCCGCCGTGGCGGCCGCTCGCGCGGCCTACGTCGCCGGATTCGACGCGACCAGCAACTTGGCCGCCGGCAAGCTCTACGGCGTGCCGACCGCGGGGACCGCGTCACACGCGTTCGTGTTGGCTCATCGAAGTGAGCGCGAAGCGTTCGAGGCGCAGGTCCGCACCCAGGGACCGGGCACCACGTTGCTCGTCGACACCTTTGACACCGAGGTCGGTACCGAACTAGCCCTGGACGTGGCGGGGCCCGGTCTGGGCGCCATTCGCATCGACTCCGGTGATTTGGGCAACTCGACTCGACGCTCACGCAAACTGCTCGATCAGCGTGGCGCGACGAACGTGAAAATCACCGTGACGGGCGATTTGGATGAGTTCGCGATCGCCGAATTGCTGGCGAACGACGCCCCGGTCGACTCCTTCGGCGTGGGTACGAAACTGGTCACCGGCTACATGCCGCCGGGATTCGTCTTCAAATTGGTCGCCATCGAAGACGCCACGACGATGCGACCCGTCGCGAAACGTTCGATCGGTAAGTTATCGAGCGGCGGAGCCAAAGACGCCTACCGACTCTTCGTCGACGACGTCGCGGTGAAGGAGTTGGTCGTGACGCGCGACGCTGGCGTCACCGAACTTCCCGCAGCGTGCCGCACCCTCTCGCACCTCCTCGTCGAAGGCGGCGTCACGGTGGTTGATTCGTCGCCCGAGAGTGCTCGCGCCACCGCGAAAGCGGCACTCGCGGAACTTCCGCACTCAGCGTTCGCGCTCAGTGCGGGTGAACCGGCACTGTTGAGCGAGGTCGTCGCTTCGACGTCGCGCTCGAACCAGTGAAGCGGAGTGAACGTGACTGAAGCGTCGCTCAAAGGTCGAGCCATCGTCGTCGTTGACCCGCAGCCCGATTTCTTCGAGGGCGGCGCGCTTCCCGTCGCCGGCGCCACGCGCACCGCGGAGAGAATTGCGCAGTACCTACTCGCTCGAAGTGACGAATACTCGATGAAGATCGTTACCCAGGACTGGCACCTCGATCCCGGTGAGCATTGGTCGAGCGACCCGAATTTCGTTACGACCTGGCCAGTGCACTGCGCCGCCGATACCAGCGGCGCACGGATTCATGCCTCGCTCGCTGAGCAATCCTGGGACGTCGTCATTCGCAAGGGTCTCCACGAAGGGGCCTACTCGGGCTTCGACGGTCTGAGCCAGAACGGTTCGACGTTGGCCGAAGAACTCGCAGCAGCGTCCATCGGCAGCGTGACAGTGGTCGGCTTCGCGACGGATCACTGCGTGAAGGCCACGGCCCTCGACGCGCGCAGACTCGGATTCGACGTCACCGTGTTGCTCGACCTCTGCGCCGGTGTTGCACCAGAGACGACAGATGCGGCGATCTCTGAAATGTCAGACGCCGGCATCACGACAGTGTCATCAGAAGCTGCGTAGTCCGGGGCCTAGCTACGGCAAAGACTCGATGAGGCGGGCGAGTTCGTCTCGCCGGTAGCCGTGTCCCCTCGCGAAATCGATCAACTCGCGCGCCCGCGTTACCACAGCGCCGACCTCGGGCGTACCCGATACGGTGATTCCTCGGCCGCGACGGAACTCCAACAGTCCCTCGTCACGAAGTATTCGTAGTGCTCGAAGGACCGTATTGGAGTTGACGTTCAACACGGCGGCCAAGTCTCTCGCCGGCGGCAGGCGTTCTCCACGTCGCGCTTCGCCGTCGGCGATCGCTCGACGAAGTTCCGCCGCGACTTGATCATGCAATGCGACGGATTCTTCGGGGGTCAACTTGACACTCAGCATGGTGCTAGATAGAGTAGCACCAAAGCGGAGTTCGTTCCTAGCCCGGAGATTGACCATGAGCCATGTCATTACCGCAGTTACGCCCGATGATGCGCCCGATCTGAGCGCGGGCTCCCACGAACACCGCGAAGCCGAACAGATGCTCATCGAAGAGGCGCGTCGCCGCCAACGCAGGCGACAGCGCGTCATTGCCGCCGCGCTGTCAACGATCGTCGCGGCCGCGGGTGTCGCGTGGGCCGTGGCGGGCGGAGCGTCGAACCCACGTCCCCGTCCGATCTCGGGCCAACCCGTGTCCTTGACGGCGTTCCCGATCTGTTTGGCGAGTCATCTGCACGTCTCGTTGTCGGGCCAACCGCAAGGCGCCGCCGGGACGGACTATTTCACGTTGAAGCTCTTGAACAATGGTCCCGAGTGCACGGTCGCGCCCGTGACGGCGCGCGGATTCAATACCTCGACCTCGGGTTACGAGGGTCCGTGGTCCAACGTGTTCATCACCAGTCAGACCAAGACCGTCGTCGCGAGCGGACGCGCGGCGTACGTGCCGCTGGGCATTGGGGATACCGCGAACTGGCCGGGTTCGATGTGTCGAGCGGCCAACGTGAACGCCATCCGCGTGGCGCTCGCCGGGAACCACTCACTCATCGGAGCCGTCGCGCTGCGTACAGCGGTCTGCACCGTCACCAAGAGCATGCACACGCAGTCGGCGTCGCTGAACCCCAGCGGCCTCTAACAGGACTCTCTAGTCGTCGAGACGTCCGACGCTCGTGAGGATCTTCTCGGCGTGGCGTAACAACGGCGCGTCGATCATTCGACCCTCGTAACGAAAGACACCACCCTCGTTGGTGGCGGCGCGGATGACGCCCGAGGCCCACGCAATCTCATCATCCGTCGGTCGATAGGCCGCGCGTACGACGTCAACTTGTGAAGGATGAATGCAGGCGGTCGCGCAAAAACCCGACGCCGCGGCGTCGCGCGCCTCTTCGCCCAGTCCCTCGATGTCGGCGATGTCGAGGTGGACTGCGTCGATCGCCGCTCGATCGTGCGCGCGCGCACTGAGGAGAACCTGGGACCTGGCGAAGCGGGCGAAGTCTCGGTACTGACCACGCTCGTTGCGACTCGAACGCCCGCCGAGCGAGGCGAGCAAGTCCTCGGCGCCCCACATAAGAGCAATTGTCGATGCGGCCGCGGCAATGGACGACGATTCGAGGACACCCGCGGCGGTCTCACAGAGCGCGATGACCTCGCGGCCCGCGAGGGCGTCAACCTGAACACTGGACTCGGTCTTGGCCAGCATGACCAAGGAGTACGGCGTCTGATCGAGGGCCTCGAGGTCGAGGGCGAAGTCCGCGGAGCCGACGGGATTCACTCGAAGAATCGTTCGCTGCGGATCGAGCAGGTTGTCAATGACCGCTCGTCGAGCGACGACCCGATCACCAGCGTTGACACCGTCTTCCAGGTCGAGGATCACCATGTCGGCCACCGCCGCGGCCTTGGCGAATCGATCGGGACGGTCTGCGGGACAGAAGAGCAGCGCCGGACCGAGCGGTGTCCAGCTCACTCGGGCCTCGTGAAGACCATGGTCGCGCGCTTCGCCACGGCTACGACCTCGCCGTGTTGATTACGTGCCGTGTGCTCAAAGGTCACGACGCCCGTCCCGGGACGGCTTGCCGAGAGTCGCTTTTCGACCACGACGGTCTCGGCGTAGAGGGTGTCGCCGTGGAAGACCGGCTTCGGGAAGACGACGTCGGAGAAGCCGAGGTTGGCGACGATCGTGCCCTGGGTCAACTGCGCGACCGAGAGGCCCACGAGCGTCGACAGCGTGAAGAGGCTGTTGACGAGGCGCTGACCGAAGGGCTGTTGCGCCGCCCACGCTTCGTCGAGGTGCAGGGCCTGCGGATTCATCGTCAGGGTAGAGAACAAGATGTTGTCCGCTTCACTCACCGTACGTCCCGGTGCGTGGCGATAGAGCGCGCCCACCTCCAGCTCTTCGTACCAGAGTCCGCGCTGCTCATAGACCGGACGCTCGCCGTCACTCATAGTGCCAACCTCATTTCGGCTCCGGTGGCCGCACGCACCTCGTCGACGCTCACGCCGGGCGCCGTCTCACGAAGGACCAATCCGTCGTCGTCGATGTCGATGACCGCGAAGTCGGTGATGATGCGGTGCACACATCGTTTTCCCGTGAGGGGCAGCGAACAGTCCCGCACGATCTTGTGCTCGCCCTCTTTGGTCACGTGTTCCATCATGACGATCACCCGCTTGGCGCCATGAATGAGGTCCATCGCGCCACCCATGCCCTTGACCGTCTTGCCGGGAACGATCCAGTTCGCGAGGTCACCGTGCTCGGAGACTTCCATCGCGCCCAAGACCGCGACGTCGATATGACCGCCGCGGATCATCGCGAACGACGTCGCCGAATCGAAGAACGACGCGCCGGGCAAGGTGGTAACCGTCTCCTTACCGGCATTGATCAAGTCGGGGTCAACGTGTTCGTCGTCGGGGTACGGGCCGACACCGAGGATGCCATTCTCTGAGTGCAGCACCACCGTGATGTCGTCGCCCAAATAGTTCGGCACCAGCGTCGGCATGCCGATTCCCAGGTTCACGTAATCGCCGTCCCTCAATTCGGCGGCCACTCGTGCGGCGAGTTCTTCTCGCGAGAGCACCATCAGTTTCCGGCTCCGCTTCCAGAAGCGCTACGAACGGTGCGCCGCTCGATGCGCTTCTCTGGATTCTCGGCGACGACGACTCGTTGGACGAAGATGCCCGGCGTGTGCACCTTCGCGGGGTCGATCTCTCCCGGTTCGACGAGTTCTTCAACCTCGGCGATCGTGACGCGACCGGCCTGAGCGCAGAGCGGATTGAAGTTCTGGGCGGCCTTTTCGTAGATGAGGTTGCCGTGACGGTCTCCGACGCGCGCGTGCACCAGGGCGAAGTCACAGGTGATCGCTCGCTCCAGTACGAATTCGATGCCGTCGAAGAGCCGGACCTCTTTGGGCTGCGAGGCCAAGGCGACCGAACCTTCGGGGCCGTAGCGAAGGGGCAGTCCTCCGTCGACCACTTGCGTGCCGACGCCCGCGCGCGTATAAAAGCCCGCGATGCCCGCGCCGCCGGCGCGCAGACGCTCCGCCAACGTGCCTTGGGGAACGAGCTCCACCTCGAGTTCACCGCAGAGGTACTGGCGCGCGAATTCGCGATTCTCCCCCACGTACGAGCCGGTCGTTCGTCGTATGCGTTTCTCGCGTAGCAGCATGCCGAGTCCGAATTCGTCGACGCCACAGTTATTACTCACCGTGACGAGATCACTGACGCCCGTGGCGAGTACGGCTTCGATCAGTACCGACGGCAATCCGCAGAGCCCGAATCCGCCGACGGCCAGGGACGAACCACTGGCGATGTCGGCGACGGCGTCGGCCGCACTGGCCACTACCTTGTCCATTCCACTACCGCTTTCTCGAACTATCCGGACGACTTCGGCGAGTGATCCATCCGTCTCACGGACGTAACGGCGCCGTCGTATCCGGTGGAACCAACCGCGCCACTACTTCGTCAACGACGACTGAATCGCCTTCTCGCACAAGGATATCCACGGTCCCGTCGCGGGGCGCCACGAGGACGTGTTCCATCTTCATGGCCGACACGACTACGAGTGCCTCGCCGGCGCGCACGTCGTGACCCGACGTTGCGCGCACGTTCACCACCGTGCCAGGCATGGGACTGCGCACGTCGTTGGAGAATGCCGCGGCATCACGAACGCGGCTCGCGACGTCCTCTTCGACGAGGGGCCACGTCTCTCCACCGACACTGACCCAGGTCGTTGCACCGTCGATCCGAAACCGGGCCCGATGTGTTTCACTGTCGAGCGTGAGGTACTCCTCGTGGTCTCGCTGCGCGAGACGTGTCGCGAGCACGAGGCCGCCATCGATCGCGACCGTCGCCGAATCGAGCGATCCCGAGACCTTCACCTCGTTGACGGCGTTCTCGCTCGCCACACGCAACGTCAGAGGATGACTGCGACCTCCGTTTCGCCATCCACGAAGGGCGCTCCAGGGATCGATGATTGGTCCCAGCGGTGTCAAACGTGACAACCACGACATCGCGAAAAGAGCGAGCGCCTCGGTCGACGGTTCGCTCGACACCAGTGCAGCGACCTCACGTTCGATCAGCCCCGTATCGAGGTTCCCAGCGACGACGTCCGAATTGTCGACGAGGCGCCGTAGGAAATTGACGTTCGTCACGATCCCGAAGATCACCGTGTCCTCGAGTGCCTGACGGAGCCGAGCGAGCGCGGCGGCTCGATCCTCACCCCACGTCACCACCTTCGCCAACATGGGGTCGTAGTCGGTTGCCACCTCGAGGCCATCCAGCAGAGCGCTGTCCACTCGAATACCGTCGCCGGCTGGCTCGAGTACTTCCAGCACTCGCCCACTCGTCGGTAGAAAGCCCCGCGACGGGTTCTCCGCGTAGAGCCGCGCTTCGATGCTGTGTCCACGGATTCGCGCCGTCATCACCTCCTCACCGAGGTGCTCGCCGGCCGCCGCGCGCAACTGTTGTTCGACGAGGTCGAGTCCGGTCACCATCTCGGTGACCGGATGTTCGACTTGCAAGCGGGTGTTCATCTCCATGAAGAAGAACGCTTCCGGATGGGCGGACGCGACAATGAACTCGACCGTTCCCACCCCGGTGTAGTCGACACTGCGCGCGGCGGCGACGGCGGCCGCACCGAGTCGCTCTCGAGTGGCGTCGTCGATCAGCGGTGACGGTGACTCTTCGATCACCTTCTGGTGACGACGTTGCAGAGAGCACTCGCGCTCACCCAAATGGACTACCGCGCCGTGCTGATCGGCCACGACCTGCACTTCGACGTGTCGCGGTCGCTCCACGAATCGTTCAACGAACAACGTATCGTCACCAAAGGCTGACGTCGCCTCACGACGAGCCCGAGCGAGGGCTTCGACGAGGTCCGCTTCACGTTCCACGAGTTGCATCCCTTTGCCACCGCCGCCGGCCGACGGCTTCACGAGCACGGGGAAACCGATGTCCGATGCCGCTCGTACGAGATCATCGTTAGTCATACCGGCCTCGACTCGACCGGGCACGACCGGCACCCCCGAGGCGGCGACGTGGATTTTTGCTTGTATCTTGTCGCCCATCAATCGAATCGCCGCCGGCGCGGGTCCGATGAAGACCACACCGCTCGCGACGCAGGCGTCGGCGAAGTTCGGGTTCTCCGAGAGGAAGCCGTAGCCCGGGTGAACCGCGTTCGCGCCGGAGCGAGCACACGCGTCCACTACCCGTTCGATATTCAAGTAACTCTCACTCGCCGGCGTCGCGCCGAGGTACAGCGCGTCATCGGCTTCGAGAACGTGGCGAGCACCTCGGTCGGCGTCACTGAAGACCGCAACGGACGTGATTCCGAGACGACGCAACGTTCGAATTATCCGTACTGCAATCTCGCCTCGGTTGGCGACGAGCACCGTATCGAACATCTCTCACATCCGAAAGACGCCGTAGCTCACGTCCTCGAGTGGTGCGTTCGCGCACACCGAGAGCGCAAGACCGAGCACGGTGCGCGTTTCGAGGGGGTCGATGATGCCGTCGTCCCAAAGTCGTGCCGTCGAGTAATAGGCGTTGCCTTCGGCTTCGTAACGTTCGCGAATCGGCGAGCGGAACCCTTCTTCCTCATCGGCGTTCCAGGTGCCGCCGGCGCCTTCGATCTGGGTTCGCTTCACCGTCGCCAGGACGGCCGCCGCCTGATCACCACCCATGACCGAGATTCGTGCGTTCGGCCACATCCACAAGAACCGCGGTGAATAGGCCCGTCCGCACATCGAATAGTTCCCGGCCCCGAAGGACCCACCGATGATCACCGTCAGCTTGGGGACCCGGGCGCAGGCCACTGCGTTCACCATCTTCGCGCCGTGCTTCGCGATCCCACCGGCTTCATACTCGCGACCCACCATGAACCCGGTGATGTTCTGCAAGAACACCAACGGGATCTTGCGCCGATCACACAGTTCAATGAAGTGCGCGCCTTTCAACGCCGACTCCGAGAACAGCACGCCGTTGTTGGCGACGATCCCGACCGGGTGTCCCCAAAGATGGGCGAACCCCGTCACCAGCGTGGTGCCGTATTCGGTTTTGAACTCGTGGAAGAGGCTCGCGTCTACGAGTCGCGCGATGACTTCGCGAACGTCGTAAGGCGTGCGCGTATCGCACGGCACAACCCCGTAGAGATCGTTCGGGTCGACCGTCGGTTCTTCGTTCGCCTGGACGTTCCAGGGGAGTGCGCTCTTCGGGGCGAGCGTCGACACGATCGAGCGAACAATCGAAAGGGCGTGGGCGTCATCCTCAGCGAGGTGATCGACGACACCGGACGTGCGCGCGTGGACCAGTCCCCCGCCCAGGTCCTCGTCGGTCACTATCTCTCCGGTCGCGGCCCTCACGAGCGGTGGTCCGCCCAAGAAAATGGTTCCTTGGCCCCGTACGATGACCGATTCGTCGGACATCGCGGGCACGTACGCGCCGCCGGCGGTGCACGAGCCCAGCACGGCCGCAACCTGGGCGATGCCCATTGAGCTCATGCGCGCCTGGTTGTAGAAGATGCGACCGAAGTGGTCGCGGTCGGGGAAGACCTCGTCCTGTCGAGGAAGAAACGCGCCACCGGAATCGACGAGGTAGAGGCATGGCAGATGGTTCGCCAACGCCACTTCTTGGGCGCGCAAGTGCTTCTTCACGGTCATCGGGTAGTAGGTGCCACCCTTGACCGTCGCGTCGTTGGCGACGATGACGCACTCACGTCCGCTGACGCGACCGACGCCGGTGATGATGCCCGCTCCGGGCGCCTCGTCGCCGTACATCTGATAGGCGGCCAGCGGCGAGAGTTCGAGAAAGGGACTGCCCCGATCGAGCAGGGTGTCGATGCGGTCTCGTGGCAGGAGTTTGCCCCGTTGGACGTGTCGCTCGCGCGACGGCTCGGGGCCGCGAGAGTAGTGATCCAATCGGCCCTTGAGCTCTTCTACGAGAGCGAGCAGTTGGGCCCGGTTGCGCGCGAAGGTCTCATCGTGACGGTCGACGACGCTCGAAAGTCGCTCCACGGGAACCCCCATTTGAGTTATTTATGATTAACTGAAATAGTGTAGCAATGAATGGCTGGTTCGTCCAGAGAAAGGTCGATGAATGAACGAGGTGACCCGGCGCAGTCGCATGAAGGCCGAACGGCGTCAGCAACTCGTTCGCGCCGCCTCTCGGCTTTTCGCTGAGCGGGGCTTTCGGTCGGTCTCCATGGAGGACCTCGCCGCTGAGGCGGGCGTCAGCGGGCCCGCCATCTACCGTCACTTCGCCAGTAAAGAGGCCCTGCTCGCGGACCTCCTCATCGACGTGAGCGAGCAACTCCTGGAACAAGGAACGACGCGTGCGACCAATGAGTCGCCCTTCGACGCGCTGAGGTTGCTGGTTGCCTTTCACACCGACTTCGCACTGCGAGATCGTGACTTGATCCGAATTCAGGACCACGATTTCGCCAACCTTGCCGTAGAGGATGCTCGAACCGTGAGCCGCCTGCAACGCTCCTACCTCGAGGTCTGGGTCGGCGTGTTGCGACAGATCGATCCAACGCTTTCTGAAAGCGTGGCGCGAACGAAGGTCCAAGCGGTCTTTGGTCTTCTCAACTCGACGCCGCACAGCGCGTCTCATCGCGACACCGAAGCGACGCGTTCGATTCTCGAAGCGATGGCGATGGAAGCGCTGGGGCTCTCTCCTGTACGTTGAGCATCAAGTCATCTTTGCGGCGTCTATCGCAACTGTGCGGTCGCGCGGTACACGTCGGTGACGTAGGGCAACGTAATCGTGTCCGGCAGTTGGTCGACGACTACTTGAACGTCACGCATGACCGTACGCTGTTCCTCGTCGTCCATCACCGCGATGTAGCTCGTCGTGAGAACACGTTGAAGAAGCCCCTCGTGATCCAGGATTTGGTGATGGCTGAACTTTCGTCGTTCGATGTTCACGAAGGGGCCTGACGCCAGGACGGGCGTGAAGTCTTGACCCACTGCGTACGGCTGGTAAATCGGCCACCGCATGGCCTCGCCGAGGTCGGCCACCCACGAGACCGACTCGTCGCGCTCGTTCCACAAGACACCGAGGCGACCGCCGTCGACGAGCACCCGATGGATCTCTTCCATCGCCACCGGTGCGTCAAACCAGTGAAAGGCCTGCGCAACGACCACACAGTCGACGGTTGCGTCATCCAGAGGGATTGCGACGTCGCGGCCATCGAGGACCTTCACGGTGGGGAGCCGTTTGCTCAGTACCTCTCGCATCCCGGGCGTTGGTTCGACTGCGGTGATCGTCGCGCAGTACGGCATCAACTGTCCGGTCATTATTCCCGTGCCGGCTCCTAAATCGAGGACGTGGACGTCTTCATCGATGCCGAGCGAGTCGACCAAGTATGTGATGGCGTCGAAGGGGTAGTCCGGTCGCGCTAGCTGGTAACGCTCGCCGTCACCAAATCCGGACGTGGCGTGATCGTGCGGGTGCTCGGTCAAACTCGACATCCCCAATCGTCAAAGACATCCCCAATCTACGGGGCGCGCACGTCATTCCAGCCATGGAAAATGACCGGGCACATCTGACCCTCTCGTGAGGCGAAAAACTCACTCCCAAATGGCAGATCCCGTGGTGGGATCGAAGAATTCCAATCGAATGGGATCGATCGAGAACTTGAAGGTGTCGCCCTGACGAACTTCGTGTCGAGGCTCGATTCGAGCGACGCAGTCAACGGAGAGTTCCACACTCTCCTCGTCCTGATCCCTCGACCCCTTCGTCGCATTGGAGTCCTCCGCCTGAACCATGGGGGCGTCGTTTGTGAAGTGAACTAAGAGTTCCGAGCCGAGCGCCTCGACGACCTCAACCTCCCCCACGAAAGCGGCGCCGGGACGATCATCGCTGGGCGCGCGTAGATCTTCGGGGCGTACGCCAACGACGATCGGCTGGCCAGCGAATCGCCTGAGACCTGGGTGAAGGGTCACGACGTCGCTCGATAGACCAATGTGCTGACTGCCGAGTGCAACCCCAGTCAATTCAGAATTCAGTGATCCCTCGAAGAGGTTCATGGCCGGCGAACCGATGAATCCGGCGACGAATAAATTGGTCGGGCGGTCGTAGAGAACTTGCGGAGCGTCACACTGTTGGAGCACGCCTGAACGCAGCACCGCCACCCGATGTCCCAGCGTCATCGCTTCAGTTTGATCGTGGGTGACGTACAGCGCCGCCACGCCAATTCGCTTTTGGACCCTGGCGATTTCCGCGCGCATCTGAACTCGAAGCTTGGCGTCCAGGTTCGACAGTGGTTCGTCCATCAAGAAGACGTTCGGTTCACGCACGATGGCCCGGCCCATTGCGACGCGTTGACGCTGTCCTCCCGAGAGTTGACTTGGCTTGCGATCGAGCCAATCTGATATCCCGAGAACGTTGGCGGCGCTCTTGACCCTCTTCGCGATTTCCGCCTTCGGAACCTTCTTCATCTTCAGAGCGAAGCCGATGTTTTGTGCGACGTTCATTTGCGGATACAACGCATAACTTTGAAAAACCATGGCGATGTCACGGTCTCTCGATGGGACATCATTGACGACTTGATCGCCAATGCGGATGACACCGGACGAGATGTTTTCCAGCCCCGCGATCATCCGAAGCACGGTGGTCTTTCCGCAGCCCGATGGGCCCACCACCACCATGAGTTCACCATCGTCTACCTGTAGGTCCAGTCCGTGGACGGCTTCGAACCCGTTGGGGTAGACCTTGGTCACGCTCTCGATGCTGATTGACGCCATCTTCTTCTCCTCAACTCGCTCTTCGCGAGTCATTTCTCTTCGACCACCACAATGTTTTGTCCGCCACGCAGTGACGCGGCAACCTACACTGACGTTCAACCGACGACGCGTTGACTACGGCGCGACCACTCGCGAGTCCCTTAGACATCGGCGTGCCCTTCGCGGCGCAGTCGAAGTACGGACCACCCTTTGATCAGAGGCAGCGTGACTTCGAGAGCTCGACCTTGACGGTGCGGTACGACGACAGTCTCAAGTGCGACGAAGTGTTCATCGCTCGCACCGAGCACTGCCGCCGACACCGTCCAAGATTCGAAATGACTCACGAGCACCCTGACCTTCACGCTGGACAGTGTGCCTGGTGTGGTCGGTTCTGACCATTTCCCGTTCTCACTACCCGTGAGGTCGAGCACGCCCACGCTCACCAGACCATCGGCATGATTGACGCGGGCAAAGAGGCTCCCCCCGACGGGCTCCGGGCGCACCGGCGCACCGGCCTCAATACCGACGGCACCATTCTCGTCACCTATTTCGTACCAACTCGTGTCCTCGCCGTCGACAAACAGATCTCGACACCGCAGTGTGAAGTGGCGCCACGCCGTGACTTCATCGAGCTCTTCAGAGTTCAGGATCGCGTGCTTCGGGTAGTAGGGATCACAGAGCGCGGCGCCTTTATCCCCATAGATGAGGGCACTGGCACCGAGTTGCGTCGAGATGGCTTCGCTGAGGACAACCGTCCGAAGTGACGCCTCGCGAGCGGGCCCCTCGACGGGCCCGCTCGCGCGGTCGATGCCCCACACGGGCGGATAACACGCAATCGAACCGCGGAGCACTTCGCCGCGATCAGCGCCAGGACCGAGCAGGCCCGAGACGCCGGAGCTTCGGTCCAACAATCCTTCAAAGTGACGCCATTCGTCATTCGGGGGCCAGATTTCGCAGTAGCGAAATCTGGGTCCCGGGGCGAGGCGCGCTCCCGAAGGAACGCCATTCACTTGATTGAAACTTATGAGTACGTCGGGCCAGGCGTTTCTCGCGAAACGTAGAAAGGATTCGTACGCCCTGCGCATGTCGATGGCGTTGCCGTCGGCGTCGAAAGCGATGCGCGGATATCCGTAGGTGTCGATGTGGAAGCCGTCAAATCCGATCGCCTCGGCGGCCGCGCCGTAGGACTCGACGAAGTGACGTTGCCACGATGCATTCCCAGGGTTCGCCAGCACGATCTGGTCCATGAAACGAATGGCCTCGCCGTGGTCGTCGTACATGAGCATCTCGGGATGCTGTTTCGCGAAGCCGTGACCGACGGCGTAGATCGGCACGTAGGCGTGGGTTACTGAACCCTGAGCGCGCAGTCCGGTCGCGAGTTCTCGAAGGGCGTCGAATGAGACAGGTCGATGCGACGGGTCCTCCCAACCACTCTTGGGACCGAGCGGCTCGGTGTAACTGGCCATCCAGTCGTACACCTGGACCACGGTAGAGCGAAGGGAGCGGTGCCACTTCAGAATCGAAGCGACGTCGTCGACCTTGAAAGACGTCGCAAATCCATGGACCGGCCGCTCGCCCGGATGTGCTCCGATCGTCGTGATGGATTCGGCGAGGAGCCGACCACTCTCGTCAATCGCCTGTACGGCGTACGTACCGGAACGCAGGTTCGAAAGCGTCCATCGGTCGCCGTGAACAGCTTCGAAGGATTCTCCGGAGGCCAGCAGCGCCCGTATTCGTGCGGTGCGAAGAGGTACGTCATCAAACGCGATCTCTTCAGTGGTCGAGTGAAATGCGCGTAGCTCTCCGAACCTCTGAGATCCGTCGTCGTGATCCGACGTGACGTCCTTGTCAGCGCACACGTTCATCAGCCTGAACGAATCCTGTGACGTCCGCAACCTCAACGATGCGGCGTCGCGACACCGAGGCGTCTACACCAGTGGATCCGGTCGAACGACTGCGTGGGGGCCTAACGAATGGCACCGAGCGACACCCCCGAACGGAACCAGCGAAGTGAGATGAGAAAGACAACGATGACGGGCACCGTGGCGATCACCGACGCCGCGAAGAATGGCCCCCACGCCACCGTGTGGACCCCGATGAAATCGGCCAGGCCCACGGGCAGGGTGTAGTTCTGGGAAGAGTTGATCATCGTGAGGGCCACGGGAAATTCGTCCCACGACGCGCTGAAGATGAACATCGACACGACGGCGATTGCGGGAAGCGCCAGAGGCACGATCAGTCCCCACAAGACTCGAAGGGTTCGCGCACCGTCAAGTCGGAACGACTCCTCGTACTCCTTGGGGATCGCCTCGAAGAAACCCCGCAAGAGGAAAATCGTGAATGGCAAGTTGGACGCGACGTACAACAGCACAAGACCGGTCAACGAATCGAGCAAGTGAAGCCGATCCATCAACAGGAACTGTGGGATCAACAACAGCAGGTTGGGAACGGCGAGACTCGCGAGGAAGAAATAGAAGATCGTCTGCTTCAATGGAAACTGGTAACGCGCGAACGCAAAGGCCGCCAATGACGCGAAGACCACGGTGATCACGACGGTTGCGAACGCCACGATGAGGCTATTCAAGAAATAGTGGCTAAAGCTGTTCTCAGTCCAGGCCTGCACGTAGTTCTGCACCGTCGGGTGCGTCGGAATGAGCACCGTCGCACCGAGCAACCCGCCGTTGGGCTGAAACGAAAGAGAGAGCATGTAGAGTAACGGCCCGAGCGAGGTCACCGACAAGATGATGGCGATGACCAGACGCGATTTATTGCGACGGCGCGCACCGAAGAGCCCGGGGCCGGCGGCCGTTGCGGGAGGCTTCTTCGGCGGCTTCTTCGGCGGCGCCATTTCCGTCGATAAAGTCGCGGTGCCGTCGAACCTAGACATCGTGCTGCCTCAGGATGCGAATTTCTGCTGCACTGAAACCGAAGAGTATGACCGCTAACAGCGACGCCAGGGCCGCTGCGTAGCCGAAGGCGAAGTTGGAGAAGGCCTGTTGGTACATGTACGTCATCAACGACTGCGTCGAGTTATACGGTCCCCCCTTGGTGATTTCAAAGATCTGTGTGAAAACCTGCGCCGCCCCGATGACGAGCAGGACGGTGACGAATGTGACGGCGCCGCGGATAGAAGGCAACACGACGTTTCGCCAGACCCGAAACTCATTCGCCCCGTCGATGCGAGCCGACTCGACGAGTTGGCGAGGAATGCCATCCAAGGCGGCGAGGAAGATGATGAACGACCAGCCAACACCTTTCCAGATGCTCAGGAGCCATATGACCCCGTTCGCGGTCCAAGTCTGAGCAGTCCAGTCAACGCTCACGGTATGGCCGACGAAGAGACCCGCAAGCCCGTTCATGACACCGCCCTGGGACGCAAAAATGTAGGAAAACACCCAACTCACGACTACCCACGACGTGACGACTGGTATGTAAATGCAGGCTCGCCAGAACATCGAGCCGGGCATGTGGTCAGTCAGCACTGCCGCCGCGAAGAGGCCAATCGCCATTTGGATCGGCACGGTGATGACGATGAAGAGAAATGAGTTGAACGCCGCCGTTCGAATGACGGGATCGTGGAAGATGGCGGTGTAATTCGACCAGCCGACGAACGGGTCCGACACTCCGGGGAAGATGTGCCAGTTGTAGAAACTGATGTCGAACTGACGATAGATCGGGTAGATCGTGAACACCCCGTAAATGACCAGGGCTGGGACGAGGAGGAGGTACGGAGTGGCGATTCGACGGGCCCGCAGTGAGCGACGGGACCGTCCCGAAACAGCAACCGGCGCCTTTGACGCTGAGTGCTGCTCGAGACGGTCCATCTTGCTCATTTCGCTTGTTACTGCTTAAACGTTGAGTTCGCTGCCGTGGTCGCAGCCGCAAGACCTGCAGCAACTGTGACCTTGCCGGCCAACATCTCCGCCAGAGCGTTGGAGAAGTCCGTGTCGAGTTCTCCGTAGTTCTGGAACACGGGTCGGGCCCTCGCGGTCAAGAGCGCGGTCGCGAACACCTTCAATGCTGGGTTCTCGATCGCCTCATTCGCCGAGTCCGTCTTGTACGCCGTCATGTCACCAGCGCCGGCCATTGCCAGTTGGGCGAAAGGAGACTGGAGGTACTTGACGAACTTGATCGTGTCTGCCTCGTTCTTCCCACCCTTAGCAATGACCAGGTCCTCGCCACCGACCACCGAAATCGATCCACCGGGACCAGCAGGAATTGGCTCCGTGGTGTAACCGGTGAAGTTGGCCTGCTTGTACGTGTTGGTCGCCCATGGTCCGTCCATGTACATTGCGTACTTGCCCGTCGGGAATCCAGTCTCACCACTGATCGAGCCCGAGCCGCCGACGAAGTCGCTACCGATCACGCCAGTCGATTCCAGTGTCACCAACTGCTGCACGGCAGCGGTCATCGTGGGACTGTCCATGAATCCGCTGGACGTCGTCAACGCCTTGTTCGCAAAGTTGGCGCCGTCAGTCCAAACAAACGGTCCGACGTTCCAGATGTCGGTGCTGTCAACGCCAAGTCCGTACTGGCCCTTGGACGGGATCGTCAAAGTCTGAGCGTCCGCCATCATTTGCGCGTACGTCGTGGGCGCAGTCAGTCCCGCAGCCTTGAAGTCAGCCGTGTTCATGAACAGCACCTGCGTGTTCGTGTCATCGGGAATTCCGTAGTAACCGCCATTCCATAGATTGGTCGACAACGGTCCGGGGTCGGCGGCCTTCTTCAT
The DNA here is from genome assembly GCA_003155915.1 of Acidimicrobiaceae bacterium. Lineage (GTDB taxonomy): Bacteria > Actinomycetota > Acidimicrobiia > Acidimicrobiales > RAAP-2 > RAAP-2. The sequence continues at coordinate 55,329 of PMFA01000011.1, forward strand.
GGCGGGGAACCACTTTTGCTTGGACGTCTCGACCAGCGTCCCTTCAGAAGCCAGCTGGGGAACCCACGCAATGTCCGAGCGCATCAAGTCCGGTGGATCGCCCGCCGCTGACGACGCAATGAATTTCTGCAGCATCCCTGCGTACGGCAACGTGTCATCCTTGACCTTGATGCCAGGGTTGGCTGACTCAAAGGCAGGTATGACAACTCCGTTCATGACTGGTGTTTCCGTAACGTCGTTATAGGCGTTCCAGAAAGTAACCCAATGCACTTTGGGAGACGCCGACGCCACGCCCGAGCCAGAGAGGCCGATTATGGTGCCACCGCCGACGAGGGCAACGCACGCAACGGATAATCGCGTGATTGTGCCGACTCTTCCCCTTACTAATTTGTGAATCTTCATTTTGCATTACCTCAATTTCTTTTCTAGTTAGGCCGAATGGCCTGGGTTCTTGTGTGTTCTGTGCTGATTTGGGCCTAGGGCCCCGCTCCTCTTCCCTCTCCCCCAACCGTTAATTGCCTATTCAAAGGCGCGTTCGACCGAACGCCGATAAGAATCACCACATCGTGACGGGTGCCGCTACACATCACGCCCCCAATCCTCGTGCGTCCGCATCCGAATCACCGATCAGTGGGAAGATCACGCCGCCTTCGTCGGAGCCATCAAATGATTCGAGCGCAATCGACAGCACGACGTACATGGCGTGCGACCACGTAAGGTCCCGTGCTGGCGGGCCCCATCGGTCGACCCATTCTCGAAAGTGCGGAGCGTCTCGCAGTTCGCCGCCGAATTGCTCGCCGAGGCGGCCCTCTTCATCGAAGCGCTCGGAAATCCACTCGTGACATCGACGCGCGCCTTCGAGGTCGCCGACCGTGAGGTAGTGCCAACCGAGTGACGCCGTGAGCACGGGCCACGCGCCGCTGCCGTAGTAGATGTCGGTGGGATACCGACGGATACCGCCAACGAGCGAGAGCTGCTCCTCAATGGAGGCCACCGTTCGAACATAGGATCGATCAGTGGGTTCGACCACACGGAACGGCGTAGAGAGCCACAGCGCGCTGGCGTCGACATCTGCATTTTCGTTTGACTTTGCGTAGATCCCGAGTTGAGCGGCGCTCGCTCTTACTCGCTCCTTCACCGCAAGGGCACGTTCGAGTAGTTGGACGTCATTCAATAAACGAGCGGCTGTCGTGAGTCCGCCGTACACGCAGGCGAGGGTCGACGTATGGAGAGCTGATCCGCTCTCCTCCCACACGTCGTAGCAGGGACTCAGCGCGAACGACGCGAGGTAGCGACCCACTCGCTCTACGGACGCTAAGAACTCCGCTGGCACCCCGTCCTGACCCGTGATCAGCAAATGTTGGCCGAGCGACCATAGCCACGTGCCGTAGCCGTCGATCTGAAAGTTCGGCCACTCATCGGTGACCGTCGATCCGTCCAACCCGAATCTGGCCGGCGGCATGTGTGACGGATCGAGCTTTTCGCCTCGCTCGTGGCGCCCGATGACGTCATCGATGATGCCGCTGATGCCCCCGACGGCCGCGTTGACCCAAGAGTGGAATCGACGCGAGGCCTCGTGCTCGTCAGCTCGGTCAAGTGCGTAGGCACAGAAGGAACCATCGCGTAACCAGCTGTAGTGATACTCGGCAAAATCAGGAGACGCAATGAAGGCGCCGTTGTCGCTCTGGAGCCGAAGAATGGAGTCCACACTGTTTCGAACCGAAGAGAGCTCAATTCCTTCACTCAACTCATTCTCGATTCCTTGGAAGAAATCCTTCTTGCGCGGTGCCTTGTCACGTCGTGGGCCGATGCCATATCGCGAGACTTTTGTCATCTGCTCCGGGCATGCTGAAAGACTCGCGCAAGACGAGCGTGGCAGCACCGACGGCCCACGTCTCATCGCCCCAACGCTGCACTTTGATCTCAACTTGACGGCCGAGATTGGCGAAGGTCTGTTCACGAACCGCGCTCACAATCGGATCCAAGAATGGTCCGCCAAGATCCGTGCCTTCACCACAGATGATGAGCATCTCGGGATTCAAGAGCGTGATCATGTTGGCCACAGCCAGTCCGAGCTTCTTACCGGCACTCTCGATTACCTCGAGCGTCGGGGGGTCCTCGGTGAGAACCAAGGCAATTAGGTCATCGCGAGAGATCTCGCGGCCCTGGCGTTCGCCAACTCTGCGGCGTAGGGCGTCTTCGCCAACCATGGCTTCAAGGCACCCGAATCGGCCGCATTCACACAGTGGTCCGCCGGGGTCAACGATCATGTGTCCGAATTCGCCCGTTGCTCCATTCGCCCCTCGGTAGAGCGAGCGATCAATGACGATGCCCAGCCCGATGCCACGACCGACCGTCAAAATGACAAAGTCATGCGCGTCATGGGCGTCACCAGCCCATTTTTCGGCGACGGCGAGCGTGTTGACGTCATTCTCAACCCACACCGGCATGCCCAGATGGCGACGAAGCGGTTCGGCGAGTTCGACATTTGACCATTGGAGCAAGTGAGAAAAGTTGCACGTGCCTCGATTCGTGTCGATGATGCCCGAAAGTCCGACGCCGACGCCCAACACTTTGGCCCGCGGCAACCTCGCGGTTCGAATTGCTCGTCGCACCTCGATCTCGATGGCGTGAATGGCAGCCGCCGAATCTCCCACAAGGGGGACGTGAAGTTCCTGAGTAACCACAATCTGGGCAGCCAGGTCGCAAATGACCGTGGTCACTCCATCGCCCCGAAGTTTGATGCCAACGACGAATCCGGCCTTCGGATCAACGCTAAGCAGCACAGGCGGGCGCCCTCCACTCGATGGCGCCGTTGACACTTCAATGAGAATTCCTCGCTCGAGTAATTTGTCGACGATGGTCGACACGGTCGCAGCGCTCAAAAGACTTTGTCGCGCGAGATCCGCTCGAGATATTGAACCGGCCCGTCGAACGAGTTCAATGAGCAGACCTACGTTCAGATCCCTCAACAATGATCGGGAGGCCCTTTGCGAGTCCGGCCTCGCAACGGGCCCCCGGTGACCATTCGCATCAGGAGCCTCAAAGGAAGAACGCTCCGGTTGGGTGAGAGCGTTGGGAATTCTGCGAGCCATACCCCTCCTTCTGCGACCTGCCCCGCTTTGTCATTTCTTTGTTAAGCAAAGATACTAAGTACCACTCAACGTCATGTCAAGTCATTTATTGCGTTCGCGGCTTACTGATGATTCTTGTATACTTCCTAGTCATCTACTATTTCCTAGCGAGGTACGTCCAAGCACTTGAATCTTTGTTCAGGCAAGTGCATAAGTTCACTTGTCAAACTTTGTTATCGAAGTGTCCAAAGTAACTTTGGGGAGGTATGAATGTCTCGTCAATAGGCAACTTCGGTCGAGCCCAATTGAACGTGGACTGATGTGGCGGGTCATTGGGACGCGCGTCACATTTTCAGTCAACCCAAAGTCATGCATTGACAACTGAAAGAGGGTTCCCTCTCTAAATGGCGCTGACGTCGATCGAGACGACCGGAGCGCTCGAACTCGCCGAAGAGCGGTACGTTCGAACGGTGATACGAAGTCCATCGAACGTTTTCGAATTGGTGGCCGTGACAAGCCCATTCGCATTCGTGTTGAGTATGCGACCAGTGCACCATTTTTGCGCCGCCTTGGAAGAGAATTCGCGACACGTCAATGAGTCGAACGCCACTTGGCCCTCGAGAATTGTCTTACTTGAAGTATCGAGAATCGAAACGACCTGGACGTCGACGACTTCCGGATAGCCATTGATTTCCACTGCCGTATAGAGACCCTTGTCTTGCCCGAGCGTCCTCGGGACGCCCTTGATCTTGCTCGCAACTTTGAAGATCGTTCTCTTGTCAATGTAGTGAAAGAGTTCTTCAACCTCGGTACGAGTGGCGCCCAGAGTCGGTGAAAAGCCGGTCAGGGTGACATTCAGACGGTTCGCACTTCGAAGAAGTGAGGTGACGCCACGAGAGTTGGCAGTATCTCCCGTCGAGGTTGCACTCGCGATTGACGCCGTCGAAACCGCGAATACCATAGCGATCGCAAGTACGAACAACGCCAGTTTGAAAAACGTGTTCGACCGACGGGATGAAATGACATTGGAAGGACGGGCAGCCGTTTGAGCCGCCCGTCCTTCCAACGTTCGTTGAGTCAACATTCGCCTAGTAGTTGACCCACGCCATGTCCCAATAATCGAGCGACGGCATTGTGAAGGTCACGTACTTGCCTCCACCGTCGGTGCCGGTGGCGAAAGTCAGACTCTGCGCGATACCGCCATTGATGTCGGGTGACGCCACGTAGACGCTCACGGGTGCGACCGACGACGTGTAGTAGTACTTGACTGCCACATTCGTCTGCACCGTTGGCGCCGGCTGGTTTGCGCTGGTGTCCATCCAGTCAGCGCTCGTGAGATTCAACATGTTGATGAACTGAATCACGTCGGTTCCGGATATTGATTTAGCAAACGTCCACACCGTCCCCGCCGTGCCGTTCGTGCTGGTGGCCGCCCCACCGGTCAAGTCAATGACGTTGGAGTTCGGTGTTTCGCCGTTTCTCAACAGGTCCTCGTAGGCCGTGAGGAAGTTGTAGTAGCTCACCATCGACTGCTGCAAGCCCGCACTCATATACAGGTTCCCGTTGAGGTAGTTCGGCGCGTCGAGCATGTGGTCGACATCACCCAGCTCGATGTGGTCACCGCCGGACGCGAAGATGGTCGCGTCCTCATACAGCACGCCGGGTGTATTGAAGAATCCGGGATCAGTTGACGAGAAGCTGTTCGCGTAGGTCTGATCCGGATAAGCCGCCAGCACACTCGCTTTAGCGCCCGAACTCCAAGTGTTGTTGTTGTTGATGGCGGTCTGGAGGTCGTCGTAGGTCGTCTGACCGAGGAACGGCCAGCATTCGGTGTACAAGAAGGCCAGGTCGGCGTTCGTTGCGATCTGCTGTTGCCCGTACTGGCCAACGGCGTTGAAGACGATGTTCCCTCCGAGTGCGGTGTACGCATTAGTTAAGAAACCACTGAACTCATTGGCTAGATTGACCGACGTTCCGCTGCAGTTGTAGACCGTGCCGATATTCCCGAAACCGTCCGCCTGCCAACCGTCGAAGGCGTAGACGTCATCAGCGTTCTTTTCGGCATTGAATATGTATGACTGCCACGAGGCGTTACCCGGATCGAAGAGCCAGAGATAGGGCGTGGCCAACGGTGGGTCGGAGAGCGAGACGTTGGCTTGGCTGGTGCAGTTCGTGTTGTACCAGAGTCCCCACGCCGAATTGACTCCGCTGCCGTCGCTGCCGTATCCGGCCCAAGCGCCATAGATGAGGTTGTAACTCATCGCTACCGCCGAAATTCCATGCACGTCACTGATTAGGGTTTGGATGGAATGCTCGTAGTTGGTGTTGCTGTCGATGTTCACCCAACTGGCGGCTGGGGACGCGACTGTGCCGGCTAACGGCACGTGTTGCTTCCACTCCCAGTCGTAGAACTGGACGCCGTCTAGGTGGTAAAGATTAAGGCGATTCTCGATCAACGTCTGGGTGTAGTTGTCCGCGAAGTTGGTCACGAATCCATAGCGGGGGAACTTCGCCCATGATGAGGAGATGTCGACCGCTGTATTCGCGCTGTCGAGAACGACACCCGTCGAGTTGGTCAGCGTCGCCTTTACGAGGTAGCCCTGATAGTTAGTCGTCGGGGGAGTCCAGGTCAAGGGGTAGTTCAGAATCTGACCCGCGGCCAGGGAAACGGTGGCCGTTAGTGGCGAGCCGACCGCCACACCGTTGTGGGTGAAGGTAAGAGTCAATGTCTCACCCGACTCGCTCACAGCTTGAGGGTTCACAACGTTGGTGTTGATCGTGACGTTCGTGCTGGGCGAGTACCTTGCGGCGTTCGTGGTCAGGCTTTCAATCTCGTGGCCAAGCGTGCTTCCGTATTGCCAAGTCGAAGTTGAATTAGCGATCTCGTAGTGAATTCCTGTGATGTCGTCGTCTGTCCACGTGCCTGAGTTGTCGTACGCCGTCTCAACGTCCATGTATGACCACGACCCCGCCGCCGCGCTTCCCGAACTCGTGATGTTGGTGATCGGTATCTCGAGCTCGATTCGGCCCGTCGCCGTGTCCCATTGTGGTGCTTGTGTTGAAAGGTTGGAATCCCAAGTCCAGCCACCACTCGAGTTCGCACTGAACATCGAATACGTCGTGCTATCACTCCAGCGCGCGAACAGATAGTTCATCGGATGATCGAGCGTGCCACCATAAAAGCCAGTGCTCGTGGAATAGATCGAGCCCGAATGGTTGAAATCCTGAGCGTAGACCAGAACCGCAAAATCCGGAGCCGTATTGTACGCCGAGAGTGCTCCTGAGGCATTGTCATCTCTGATGTAGAGATTGGTCGCGTCGTTGGCGGCGTAGACCCGCTTCACGCTCGTCATCGTCGAACCCGACGTGCTTCCGGCCGGATTGCCGTCATAGAAGGGGATGCCCCTCCACTGCGGCCAGTCATTCGATGGCGTCGTCGTCTCGTTGACCGTGTCGTACGAGCTGACATTGGCGTTGGTGGGGTAGATGCGAGCGTCATATTGCGACGTGTACGCGAGTGCGGACATCACAAACGTGGCCGCTGTGAAGGGCTCGCTCATTGTGCTGACGATCGGTTGGTTCGTAGACGAAATCGCCTCGCCCGGCGGCATATCGCCGACACCCGAGACGCCGACGTACCACTGGAGAATCGAAAGGGCGTTGGCTGTCTGTCCGGTGTACACCTCATACAGCGCAACGAGCATTGACATATTGGGCCACGATGGTTCAGCGGCGCCGGCTTCGTTGCCCGCTGGACTGTAGGGACTCGTGTAGTAGTAATCGTCGCCCTCGTAGCGAGCAATTCCCCACGTGTCGTGCGTCAAGGCCTGTTGGACGACAGAGATCTGGCTCGCGGCTTGCTCGCTGTTGGCGTTGACGTCGCCGAGCGCAATCAACTCGTCGGACGAAGCGTCGATCGTCGTGTCCGGTGATCCCGATGACGTGACGCCCTGGTCGTAGTAGCCGGTGGTGTCGTTGTACTCGCCCGGGGTGCCCCAGCTGTACGAGCGCTGGATCGCTGACAGAATGGTGCTGGCCGATCCGTTCCACGCGTCGGCGTCGGTCGGATTGGACTTGGTGAGGGCCAGATGCGCCGCGGCCCGTAGGCCAGCAACGTAGAACGCTTCGCTAAACGTGTTGTACTGATCGGTCTGTTCCCAAATGCTGTTGTCCTCGGGACCGAGTCCATTGGTGCCAACATTCGATTCGAGGAAGTTGGCCGCTGCCTGCACCGCCGGCCACACCGTCGTCAAGAAGGTGTTGTCTCCGGTGTCTTGATAATGTCGGTAGACCCCGACCAGGAACTCCCCGACGCTGTCGTACTCCGGTTCGACGAACGAGACATAGTTTCCGGACCATAGGTCGTAGGTCGTATGCCAATAGCCGCCTGACTCTTGATTGGCCGCCATCCATTCCCAATACTGCGCGGCCTCGGAGTAGTGACCCGAAGCGTCGAGGGCCATGGCGTCAAATGACGAGTCTCGCACCCACGCCTTGTAACCGTACGATCCTGGGTTCGTGGCCGCGGGGAAGAGGCCGTCACCGGGGTTCTGGGAGTTCTTGATCACGACGAGGTTGCGTAGGTACGCCGTGTTGACGCCAGTGTCCGAGGTGGAAACTGTCTTGCCTGCGGCGAGCCACGTGGAGTAATCCGTCGCCGTCGTGCTGTACCAATAGGCACCCGTCTGGGCCCGCGCCGTGTCGACGGCCGATTGTGCGGCGGTCATTGTCGACTGGATACCCAGGTAGTAGTAGAGAGTCTGTGACGAGTTCGGGGCAATGGTGACAGAGTTCTGGAAACCCATGTCCACGTTGGGTGTCGAGATCGAGCCATTGTCGTGCAGTGAGCCAGTCGCGTCGAATTGGCTCCAGGCACTCGCCGTGGGGTCGGTTGACGTGAGGTCCGAGTCGTTACCAACTTGATACGACGAAGCAGTTTGCAATGCGCCTAAGAAGATCACGTACTGACCCGACGCCGTCATATTCGCGAACATTGCCTTGCGCGTGGTGTCATAACTCCCAGCGACATTGTCACTGAGGTTCGTGTTGTTGACATGCACTTGGTCGAGGACGTTCCAGTTGTATGACGTCGTTGAGGAAGGGTTGGTCAACGTGTACTTGACCACCATGAACGGCTCGTTCGGAACCATGACGAAATCTCGCTCCATCTGGATAGGAGTCGAAGATCCGTTGTAGGTCCCATAGGAGCCGTGGAGCACGCCGTTTTCGTCGAGGTAGGCCGTCGACGTGAAGTCTTGAGGTTGGTCGTACTTCACGTTGTCAGTCGTGTCGCGGAAGAATCCGGTGTAGTCGTTGATCTGGTTTACGCCCCAATTCGGAGAGTAGTGCAGCTCGGCAATGCGCGGCCCGTACGTCGCCGTTGCCAGTTGGTTGAGCTTGGGAGCCATCCAAAGGGCCTGGATGTTCGACCAGTTGGAGAGGTACAAACTCGCGGCGGACGTGGACGTCGGCGTCGTGTTGGTGAGGTGCGCCTTTACGGTATGTGTCGGACGGGGCGGGGCGTGAAAAACGACTTCGGCACCCGCAGTAATAGTTCCGGCGAGAACCATGGCCGCGACCACTAGCCCAATCAAAGTTCCGCCCCAAACGCCTTGCCTACGTTCCATGTCAGTTCTCCCCTCACGAATTTACTAAAGTAAGTGACCATACTAAGTAATAGTGCAATTTATTGCAAGTTGCGGCAAGAGAACTTTCTCACAAGTGCCAGTAGAATTAACATAAAGTCAACTAAATACGAAGGCAAAGTATAAACTAATTATGCATAAATAGTATCAACAGTGATTTATAGTTGATTCTGTTGTGATTCAAAATGTGTCTGATGAAGGCATTCGCATATCAGTCCACGAAGACTGAAGGCCAATGATGCGCGCTCGGGTGTTCATTTGAGGTGTCGATGTTGGTGAGTCTTCATACAACTGAGATCCATAAGAGGCGGATCTTCAGGCGTAAAATACTTGGTATCTTCACTTAAAAAAGGAATGCGTTGGAATCGAAATTCGCGTTAGGAAGGGCATGAATCGAAGTCTTCCAACCTCCCAGCACCCGCCGGAGTTTCCTTCGCCACAGCGTGCTCGACGGCCTGAATCTATTCGAGGCTCTCGATCATTGCTGCGCGACCTCAACGTGACCCTCGTAATGGAACTGGTTCGTCGGGCGGGAGCCATTTCTCGAGCCGAACTTGCTCGACAAAGTCAGTTGAGTGCCCCGACGGTCTCGACCATCGCGGAGAAATTGCTTACTCGAGGGATTTTGATCGAGCATTCGACCGCACCTTCAAGTGGAGGACGCCCCCCCGTACTTCTGAGCATTGACCCAAAGGCGGGTTATGTGGTGGGTATCAAACTTCGAGGCGATGGACTTACAACTGTTGTTTGTGACCTCGACACTCAAATCGTGGAGACTCAAGAACTTCACCTTCCTTTAGTTCGAGACCCGACGGCAGCAATTCACGCGATCGAGGTTGAGGTGAGGCGGGCCATTCGGAACGCGCATTTGCCCCGGTCCAAAGTTCTAGGTGTAGGCATTGGTCTTTCTGGCATCATCGACACCGATCGAGGTGCGTGTAACTTTTCCCATTTGCTTCAATGGCGTGACGTTGAGATCGCCGAACCGATCCGTCGTCATTTGGGGATGCCGATCTGGGTCGAAAATGATGTGAATACGTTGGCGGTCGCGGAAAAATGGTCTGGCGATGCCAATGAAGCGAGAGATTTCGTAGTTCTAACTGTGGGACGCGGTATCGGTCTTGGGATCGTCATAGATCGCGCCCTTTATCGCGGAGCCAACGGGGCGGCTGGAGAGTTCGGTCACATGATTATCGAACCGAGCGGTCCCAAATGCGAATGCGGTCGCTTCGGTTGCCTCGAGGCGATAGTGGGCGAAGACGCTTTACGCCGCAAAGTTGAGGAAAGCCAAGGACGCTCCTTGTCGCGAGGAGAACTCCTCTCGCTGGTTGCCGCAGGTGATGTCTCCACGCTCGAGATCGTAAGAAATGCTGGGCGGAAGCTTGGCCTGGCACTGGCCAACATGATTACTTTGTTAAATCCAGAAATGCTCATCATCTGTGGCGAAGGGACGGATTTCGGCCCGGATTATCTCGATCCTGTTGTCTCGTCCGTTCGCGAACAGACTTTCGCCGATGTTGGCCGGACTCTCGAAATCAAGATTCAACGTTGGGGTGATGAAGCCTGGGCGGTGGGCGCGGCCGCGCTCGTGTTGCGCGAATCGTTCAGCTCACCAAAGTTTGAAGAAAGCAATAACGCAATATGGCATCGTTCGCCAACATGAGATATGGGTCGTGTCCCAATAACGCTTGCAATTGATCGACACGACAGCATCGCGTTGCGGAGCTTCACCTCGTTCGTCGTCGTCGCCTTACGCGAAGGAGAGAAATCCCGAAGTGATGCAAAGACCGAACGCGTCGATGATAAGAAATCCAACGATGAGCGTGATGACGATGGCGCGTGTCCAACGACCGCGAAGGTGATACGACGGCGACGGCATATACCAATTCGGCAACAGTGATGGCGTACGAGAATCACCCCCACCCCAGGGCACGGCGTCATCGGCGAGAGCGGTGATTGGTTCGGCGGCGAGGGCCAGAGCGCTCAGCTCCTCATCGCTGAAGGGCATGGCATGGTCGAGATCGGAGTCGATGGATCCGTAGTCCACGTCAGCCTCCTTCGTCTCAGTTTGAGCGTACGGGAGATTCAGTCTCGCGAAACGTCAGTGCGTTACAGGCCCGGAACCGCCGCGCGCGAAACGATGACCGAAGTGACGACTATCCGATATTGAGGGTCTTGGCCAGGCTTCCGAGTCCACCGAGCCCACCGCCACCGCTGTTGCCCTGTTCGGGAATGTAGGGCTGCAAGGCGTGTGCGAGTCCCGGCAACGTCATCGTCTGCAGGTGAACCTTGCCCGGTCCCGTGAGCTTGGCGAGGAAGAGGGCCTCGGCCCCGAAGAACATGTTCTTGATGCCCTTCACCATTTGAATGTCGAGCGAGACCTTGGCCTCGAACAGCCCGACGTGTCCTGGGTGGACCAGAATCGATTCGCCCGCGCCCAGTTCGTAGGTGACGATCTCACCCGACAACTCGATCCAGGCCGTTCCGGCGCCCGCGATGCGTTGAAGAATGAAACCATTGCCCGAGAAGACTCCGACACCGAGTTTCTGCTGGAAACCGATGTTGAGCGTCACGCCATCGGTACTCGCCAGATAGCCGTGACGCGACACCATGTATTCGTTGTCGGCATCGATGTGGATCGGCATGATCCGTCCGGGAAGCTTCGTGGCGAAGGCGACGGTCGAGTTATCGACCGAGGCGGTGTACTGCGACATAAAGATCGTTCCACCGGCAACGGCTCGCTTGAGAACACCGACGAATCCGGAACCGCCGGCGCCGGCAGTCTGCGTCGTCATCACAACCGAGGGCGTCATCCACGAGAGTTCGCCGCCCTGAGAGATCACCGATTGACCGGACTTGAGTTGAACTTCGAGCACCGGCAGAGTGTCGCCGATCACGCGATGCGCGATTCCGGTGCCATCACTGTCGGCGAATGCTGGTAGTCCGCCATCAACTTCTTCGGTCATTTCGATCCCTTCGATTTGTTTCCTTCATATTGACACGAAACCTCCCTGGCCGGTAGGCCCGAGCCGGTCGTTCTCTCGCTCCACTACGCGGATCCCTTCGCGGGTGTCAACGAGCGAACAGCGTCGAACATGGGACCAAAGTCCCGAAATAAGAGGAGTAAAGTGACTTCCGGCCCCCTTTGCGGTACTTCACACTTCGCGGGACTACGTCAAGTTGTACTGAAGGAGAACGCCGCGTGGAACCGACTAACGACCAGGACCCGAACTACTACCACAAGGTAGTGGACTGCCAGTGGGCCTGTCCGGCGCACACGAACGTGCCCGGGTACATCCGCATGATCGCTCAGGGGCGCTTCGACGACGCCTACATGTTGAACCGCGAATCCAACGTCTTTCCCGGGATCCTCGGGCGTACGTGCGACCGGCCCTGCGAGCCGGCCTGTCGACGTGACCGCGTGGACGGACAGCCGGTCGCCATCTGTCGACTGAAGCGGGTCGCCTCAGACTTGAAGGGCGACATCTCCGAGCGCCTTCCGGTCATTCCCACGGAAAAGAACGGCAAGCGCATTGCCTGTATCGGTTCCGGACCGTCGGCACTCACGGTCGCCAACGACCTCTTACCGCTCGGCTACGAGGTCGTGATGTTCGAGCAGTTCGCCAAGCCGGGCGGGCTCATGCGCACCAACATCCCCGAGTTCCGTCTGCCCGATCACGTGCTCGAAGACGAGACGCAGGTCATCCTCGACATGGGCGTCGAAGTCCGCTACAACACACCGATCACCAGTCTGCGCTCGCTGCTCGGCGAGGGATTCGACGCGATCTTCGTGGGGGTCGGTGCACCGCGCGGTAAGGAACTGGACATTCCCGGTCGCCACGACGAAGCCGATTCGCACATCTTCATCGGTATCGATTGGCTCGAGTCGGTGGCCTTCGGTCACGTCACTTCGATCGGCTCGAGGGTCTTGATCATTGGTGTGGGCAATACGGCCATGGACTGTTGTCGTTCCTCTCGTCGCCTCGGCGGCACCGACATCAAGGTGATGGCCCGGCGCCCGCGCGAGTACTTCAAGGCGTCACCGTGGGAACTGGAAGACGCCGAAGAAGAGGGTGTCGAGATCATCGTGAACCACGCGCCGAAGCGCTTCGTCATCGAAGACGGCAAGCTCGTGGGGATGGAGTTCGAGGTGCTCGAATGGGACCCGGGCGCGAGGCAATCGACGGTGCTCAACTCCGTCATTATTCCCTGTGACGACGTGATCCTCGCCATCGGTCAGGAGAACGCCTTCCCCTGGATCGAGCGCGACCTCGGTATGGAGTTCGGTGACTGGGACATGCCGGTCGTGGACGAGGCGACGATGCAGTCCACACTTTCGGGGGTCTTCTTCGGCGGCGACGCCGCGTGGGGGCCGAAGAACATCATCTGGGCCGTCGCCCACGGTCACCAGGCCGCGATCTCGATTCACAATCTCTGCTCGGACGTCGATCTCAATGAACGACCACCCCAGGGCATGAACCTGGTCAGTCAGAAGATGGGCATGAGCGAATGGAGCTATCACAATGACTACAACCCGTCGCCGCGCCAGAAGATGTCGCACGTCGAATTGACGAAGCGCTTCGAATCGTTGGACCTCGAAGTCGAACTGGGCTTCAGCCTGGAACAGACGGTCCACGAAGTGCAGCGCTGTCTCAACTGCGACGTCGAGACCGCCTTCAACGCGCCGGCCTGTATCGAATGCGACGCCTGCATCGACATCTGCCCGGTCCAATGTCTCACGATCACCAGCAACGGCGACGAAGCCGATCTCCGTGCCCGACTCTCCGCGCCGGCCACCAATCTCGACCAGGACCTCTACGTCTCGGCGCCGCTCCCCCAGACCGGGCGGGTCATGGTCAAAGACGAGAACGTCTGCGTGCACTGCGGGCTGTGCGCCGAGCGTTGCCCGACGGCCGCCTGGGATATGGATCTCTTCGACCTCCAGATTCCCTACGCCGCGAGTGCCAATTTCATCCGCATCGGCGCGATGTCGCCGAGCGGCGCGAACCGAGGAAACTAATCATGGCCATCGACGAAGTGCTCGATCAGCGCACTCAGGTAAACGACTTCTCTATCAAGCTCGCCAACGTGAACGGGACCGGCTCCGCCAGTGCCAACAGCCTCTTGATGCAGGCGATATTTCGCATGGGCATTCCCGTCTCGGGTAAGAACCTCTTTCCCTCGAACATCCAGGGCCTCCCGACGTGGTACGAGATCCGGGTCAACAAGAGCGGGTACACCGCGCGGGCCCTCGACTACGACCTCGTCGTGGCGATGAACTCCCAGACGTACGCCCAAGACATCGCCGACGTGCGCCACGGCGGCTACGTCATCTACGACTCGTCGTGGCCGCTCGACCCCGACCTCTCGCGTGACGACATCACGTTCCTCGGCATCCCACTCGCAAAAATGTGCCTGGAGAACTTCAAGGCGCCGCGCGAGCGCATCCTGATGAAGAACATCGCCTACGCCGGGGCCGTCGTCGCGCTGGTCGGTATCGACGTCGATCTGGTCGCCGATCTTCTCGCCGAGACCTTCGCGCGCAACGAAGCGCTACGCGATTCGAACCAACGGGCTCTTCGTCTCGGCTACGACTACGCCGTGGAAAACCTGACGTGCCCACTGCCGTTCTACGTCGAACCGATGGAGGCCAACGGCACGTCGATCCTCATCAACGGCAACCTGGCCGCGGCTCTCGGGTGCCTGTACGCCGGCGCCACCGTCGCGGGCTGGTACCCGATCACACCGGCGACGGCGGTCATGGACAACTTCATCCAACTCTGCGCCCGGTACCGGCGCGAGACGGTCGTGAGTGAAGACCCGAACGTACCCGACACGACGCGCAACAACTACTTGATCATCCAGGCCGAGGACGAAATCGCCTCCATCGGCATGGTGCTCGGCGCCGGGTGGAGTGGCGCGAGAGCCTTCACGTCCACCTCCGGACCCGGCATCTCACTCATGAACGAGTTACTCGGCCTCGCCTATTACACCGAGATCCCGGCCGTGATCATCGACGTGCAGCGCACCGGACCTTCGACGGGTATGCCGACGCGCACGCAGCAGGCCGACATCATGATGTGCGCGTACGCCAGTCACGGTGACACCAAACACATTGTCCTATTCCCCGCCAACCCGTACGAGTGCTTCGAATTCGCCGTCCAGGCTTTTGACCTCGCCGAGCGATTCCAGACGCCGGTCTTCATGCTCTCGGACCTCGACATCGGGATGAACGACTGGGTCGTGCCCGAACTGCATTGGAACGACGACTACGTATGGGACCGTGGACCGGTGCTGAATGACGAGGACCTCGCTCGGATGTCGGAGTTCTTCCGCTACAACTCGGCGAACGACGATTTCGTTGCTGCTCGCACGTTGCCCGGCTCCGACGAAAAAGGTGCGTACTTCATCCGCGGCTCGGGACACGACCAATTCGGTCGCTACACCGAGAACCCGCCGGAGTATCAAGAGGTCGTCGACCGCCTGAAGAAGAAGCACGCCGCCTCGGCCGAGCAGGTACCTGCCCCGGTGATCGAGCGACGCGACGACGCCGCGATCGGCGTGATCACGATCGGCAGTTGCGATCTCGCCGTGCGCGAAGCCCTCGATCAACTGGCCGACGCCGGGCTGCCGGCGGACTTCTTGCGGGTCCGGGGATTTCCCTTCGTGGCCCAGGTCCGTGCGTTCGTCGAAGAGCACGAGCACTGCTTCGTCGTCGAACAGAATCGCGACGCCCAGCTGCGCTCGCTCATCGCCATCGAAACGGGCGTGGCCATCGAGAAAATGTATCCCGTGCTCGCCTACGGCGGCTTCCCCCTCAGCGCCCAGCAGGTCGTTGACAGCGTTCTAGCGAAGTTGGAGAACTAACCATGCCCTCGATCACCAAGCCACTCATCCCCCTTTCTCCGTTACCGAAGAATGAACTCGGCCTGACGATTCGCGACTACGAGGGCCAGATGTCCACGCTCTGCGCGGGCTGCGGTCACGACTCGGTCACCGCGGCGATCGTGCACGCGTTCTGGGAGCTCTCGACGCCGCCGCACATGATCGCCAAGCTCAGTGGCATCGGGTGCTCGTCCAAGACGCCGACCTATTTCGTGCGCGGCGCCCACGGCTTCAACTCGGCGCACGGTCGAATGGTACCCATCGCGACCGGCGCGATCGCGGCCAACCGCGAACTCACCTACATCGGCATCTCCGGAGATGGCGACTCGTTGTCGATCGGGCTCGGCCACCTCATGCACGGCATTCGTCGCAACGTGAAGATGGTCTACATCATCGAGAACAACGGCGTCTACGGACTCACCAAAGGTCAGATGTCGGCCTCGGCGGACATTGGCTCGCGACCCAAAAAGGGCACGGCGAATGTGCTGGCTCCAATCGATCCGGTGTCGACGGCGCTGGGTCTTGGTGCGACGTTCATCGCGCGAAGCTTCTCGGGCGACAAGGAACAGTTGGTACCGATCTTGAAAGCGGCAATCGCGCACAACGGCTTCGCGCTCATCGACGTGATTTCGCCGTGCGTGACCTTCAACGACCACGAGGGATCGACCAAGAGCTACAAGTTCATGCGCGATCACGAAGTGAAGGAAGTCGAGACTGACTTCGTACCGATCCGCGCCGAGATCCGCGCCAAGATCCCCGCCGACGACGCAACCGAGGTCACGATGCACGACGGCAGCGTCGTTCGCTTCCGGTCCGTCCCCGCCGGTTACGACCCCCATGACCGGATGAAGGTCGAAGAGTACATTCGCGACCGCGAAAGTCGTGGTGAGATCGTCACCGGTCTGCTCTACGTCGATGAGAGCGCCAAGGAACTGCATGAAATGAACGCCACTCCCACCCACGCACTGGCCAAGGTCGCGTACACGGCACTCTGTCCGGGTGCCGCGGAACTCGCGTCGATGCAGAATGACTTTCGCTGAAGGTCGAACGGAGACCGACGCCGCGCGGACAAACTGCGAGGCACCGTGACTGATGATCGCCTCGAGGACGGCGAGGGTGGCGAAAGCGCCTGTTATGCCCATCTCATCTGTCCGCAATGCGGCGCGGTACTTGACGGCACCGTGCACCGGGGTGGTTGCAACTGGCTGGAATCCGCTACACGCCACGAACTGACACACGACGTCACTCCCAATTCCGGAGACTGAAAGCGGTTCTTCGGTTTTCGTTGATGTCGGCCGAACGATGCGGACCACTGGGTCTGAATCTCCTCGAGTGACTTGACTCGCTGCGGCGTACTCGCTAACCTGTTGGCTAATCTCTACTAAATCAATGGAAATTGATCGAATTAAAGGACCCCCTTATGAAAAAAGCCAATTTGAAGCGAATCGCCGGGATCGCGGTGGCCCTCTTGCCGATAGCGCTCCTGGCGACGAACTCTGACGCCGCCACGCCTCAAACCGTGAACGTCGTGGGCTATTCCATCGTCTCCAAGGCCTACACCGCCCTCGAGACGGCGTTCTCGCACACTGCGGCCGGTCAAGGCGTCACCTTCACTAACTCCTTCGGCGCCTCAACGACGCAGGCCGAAGACGTGGTCGCCGGACAGCCGGCCGACGTCGTCAACTTCTCGTTGAACCCGGACCTGGCGCTCTTGATCAACGCCGGACTGGTATCACGCACCTGGGCCTCGGCGAAGGCCGTCAAGGCCCAAAAGGGCATCGTGACGGACTCGGTCGTCGCCATCGTCGTGAAGCCCGGCAATCCGCTCGGTATTCATTCGTGGAACGACCTGACCAACAGCGGCGTCAAGATCGTGACGCCGGACCCGATCAGTTCGGGCAGTGCGCGCTGGAACCTGCTCGCCGCCTACGAATCCCAGATTGACCAGGGCTCCACTGCCGCCCAAGCCAACACCTACATCAACGCCCTGATCAAGAACGTGGTCTCGGAGCCGTCGAGTGGCTCCAAAGCGCTCTCGGCCTTCATCGCAGGTACGGGTAACGTCCTGTTGGCCTACGAGAGCGACGCGCTGAACGCCTTCGTGACGGGCCAGAAGCTTCAGATCGTGCAACCGGCCCAGAACTTGCTGATCCAGAATCCCGCGGCGCTCACGACGACCGGTACGAGCAATCCAGCGGCCGTCGCGTTCTACGACTTCCTCTTCTCCAAGGCCGGCCAGGAGATCTGGTTGCAACAGCACTTTCGCCCGACGCTTGCTTCTCTCGCCGCCGTGAGCAAGACGACGTTTTATACTCCGGTCAAGTTGAACACGGTCACGGCGCTCGGTGGATGGGCGAAGATCACACCGAAGTTCTTCGCGCCGACCGGGATCATCACACAAGCAGAGAACGCGAATGGATACACCAGCTAAACGACCCAGCTCCGAGCTTGGAGCGCCGCCAGCCCGAAAGGGCTGGCGGCGTTTTTCGTCGCGTGCACGCTCTTCTTTGGGCCTCTACGGTGGCACCTCGCTCATTGTTGGCTATCTCTCGATCATCGTTCTGATCCCGATCGCGGCCGTCGCGGCGCACGGATTCTCCTTCAGCATCCACACTCAGGGCTGGGGCGCGGCGTTCTGGCACTGGCACCTCTCGACCGGCTTCGCGACGTTCTGGAACGACATCACCCAACCGGCGGCGATCAGCGCGATCCGACTGTCCCTCTGGCTCTCACTCTCCGTCGCGGCGATCAATGCCGTCATGGGCGTGGCGATCGCCTGGGTGCTGGTGCGCGACAAGTTCCCCGGCAAGTGGTTCTTGGAGGCCTTCATCGACCTCCCCTTCGCGCTGCCGACGATCGTCGTCGGCGTCGTCCTCCTCTTCCTCTACGGCACTGCGAGCCCGCTCAAGATCGACCTCTTCGAGACGTGGATGGGCCTGATGCTCGCGCTCTTGTTCGTGACCCTGCCGTTCTCGGTGCGCGCGGTCCAACCGGTTCTCGAGTCGCTCGACGGTGAATCCGAGGCGGCGGCGAAGTCGCTCGGCGCCGGAGGAATCCGGACATTTGTCTGGGTGGTCTTACCGTCACTGTGGCCGGCCGTGCTCGGCGGTTTCGGGCTGGCCTTCGCGAGGGCCATTGGCGAGTTCGGATCGATCTCATTGATTGCCGGGGGCCTCGGACGAACGACGACCGCCTCGAACTACATCTACAACCTGACCCAGGGATTCCTCTGGACGAACGCCGCGGCCGTTTCAACCGCGTTGCTCGTCCTCAGCCTGTTGATCCTCATCGCCACCAACGTCTTCGCTCGCCGCATCCAACGCCGGCTCGCGTGATGAATCACACCACCAGGAAATGGTCATTGCGATTGGTCGTCGTCCTGTACCTCGGCCTCCTCGTCGGTCTCCCCGTCGGCTACCTGTTCATTAAGGCCTTCAGCCACGGTTTTCACGCGTTCTGGGTGGAGGTGACCAAACCCGACGCCATCGCCGCCCTGAAGCTCTCGGCCGAGGTGGCCCTCATCGCGGTGCCGGTCAACACCGTCGTGGGTATCGGCGCGGCTCTGATGCTCGCGCGACGCAAGTTCTTCGGGAGCCGGGCGCTCACGTTGGCCTTCGACATTCCGGTGGCGGTCTCGCCCATCATCATTGGCGTGGCGCTGGTGCTGGCCTACTCCCGGATCGGCTGGTTCGGCAGTTGGTTGGCCAGCCACGGCATACAAATCCTGTTCTCACCGATCGGCATCGTGATGGCGACGATGGCCGTGTCCCTGCCCTACGTGCTGCGCTCGGTGCTGCCGGTCTTGATCGAAGTGGGCAAGGACCAGGAAGACGCCGCGCGCACCCTGGGCGCGGGAGCGTTTCGGACCTTTTGGCAGGTGACCTTGCCGGCGATCCGTTGGGGCGTCCTCTACGGCGTAACCCTCACGATCGCGCGCACCCTCGGCGAGTTTGGCGCGGTCCTGGTCGTCTCGGGCAACATCACCGGCAAGACCCAGACGCTGCCGATCTACATCTTTGACGCCTGGGACCAGAACTTCGACACGATCGGTTCTTTCGCGGGCGCCCTCGTACTCGCCTCGATCTCCATCGTGGCTCTTATAATTCTCTCGACCCTTCGTGCACGTGAGAGGAAGTTGCATGTCGATCTCGCTTAGCCACCTCACGAAGCGTTACGGCGCGGACACCGTGGTCGACGACGTTACCGTCGAGATTCCCGAGAGTTCGCTCACGGCGGTCCTCGGACCATCCGGATCGGGCAAGTCCACGCTGTTGAAACTGATCGCGGGACTCGAGAGTCCCGACGAGGGGCGTGTCGTCATCGAGGGCGACGACGTCACCGACGTCGACCCGCGTTACCGCGACATCGGATTCTGCTTCCAGCACTACGCGCCCTTTCGCCACATGAACGTGGCGCGCAACATCGGTTTCGGGCTTCGGGTCCGTAAGCAACCCAAGGACGTCATCGACGCCAAGGTCGCCGAATTGATCGAACTGGTACGACTCGACGGGAAGGCGAAGTCCTACCCGGCCCAGCTCTCCGGCGGCGAGCGCCAACGCATGGCGCTGGCGAGGGCGTTGGCGATCGAGCCCCGCGTGCTCTTGCTCGACGAGCCGTTCGGGGCGTTGGACGCGTTGGTGCGCACTGAGCTGCGCCAATGGGTGAAAGAGCTCCATCGACAGATCAAGGTGACCACGATCCTCGTCACCCACGACCAGGACGAGGCGATGGAAGTGGCCGACCAACTGCTGATCATGCACGAGGGGCGCATCGAGCAGGCCGGGGAACCGACCGAGTTGTACGAGCGCCCGGCGACTGATTTCGTCCACGGCTTCCTCGGACCAACGACGATGTTCAAGGGCGTGTCGGTGCGACCCCACGACCTCGAACTCGTTCCCGCGTCCGAGGGCGCGATCGAGGGGACGGTCCAGTCCATCATGGAACTCGGTTTCGAAGTGCAGGTCACCGTCGCACTGAGTGACGGCACCGCGCCCTGGGTCCAGATGAGTCGTAACGAGTTTCGAAACCTCCACGTCGAGATCGGTTCGCTGGTGTCGATTCGCGAACGCGACTGAAGTAACAAGGCGCGACAGTCCGTTGGTTCTGAAGCCCGATCACCGACGTCGTCGGCGGCCCCACGTCGGGCAATAGAGGAAACGAAAGCCTGCGGGCTCGGGTTTCGCTAACCTTCGCTCTCGTGAGTTATTCCGATTCAATCGACATTGAGACCACGCCCGAAAAGGCATTCGCGATCATTTCGGACCTGCCGGCGATGGGCCGACTCTCACCCGAAAACGACGGTGGCGAATGGCTCGACGGGGCCACCGAAGCGCACGTCGGAGCCAAGTTCAAGGGCGACAACTCCCGGGCCGGTGACCAGTGGTCGACCGTAGCGAAGGTCAAGGTCTACGAAGCGCCCACGTCGTTCGTCTTCGACGTCTCTTGGCGTCGATGGCCCATCGCGAGGTGGGAGTACAGCATTGAAATCGCTCCCGGCGGTTGTCGCGTGACCGAGACCTGGACCGACCGGCGCAACATGCTGCTGCGCAAACAAGGCGACAGCGACGGCTTCGTTCGCGCCGAGTTCACCAAGGATTCGATACGACAGACGCTCGAAAGACTGAAGTCGTTCTGTGAGACACCGACCGAATGACCCCACGAGCACTGATCGTTGTTACTACGCAGCCGTAGGGTGGATACATGAGCAAATCTTCAGGCTTCTCGAGCGCTGGTGGAACCCAACGAATCATCGACGCGGCTCGCTCTCCGGGTTGGAGCATCGGCGAAGGTCGCTCGGGCCAAATCATGGCCACGTGCGATTCGGGCGACATCGGACTTCCCTGGGTTGTCACCGCAACGAAATCCGGGCGCGGCATGCGCGTCTCGCTGTATCGTCCGGGCGACGACGTCGAAGTGGAGGGTGACGTCATCGGTGAGATCGACGGCAACCCCCGTGAGATGGGCCGACAGCTGCGAGTGATCCTCGAAGACACGTCACTCAACAACGGACTCGTCACTTGACGCCGTAAGAGAGTGGTGTCTTCAGTACTCTCTTTTTGACAGAGCGCTCCGGTAAACTGAGTCGAGGCGGACAACGCGCAGAAAGAGTAGGACCGACTACGTGTTCACACTCCTGATAGTCGGCTGCGGTCTCCTCGGCCTCATCGTCGGATCCTTTCTCAACGTGGTGATCTACCGAATGCCGCTGCACATGTCGATCGTTTCCCCACGATCCTCGTGTCCCACGTGCCACACGCCAATACTCGAGCGCGACAACGTTCCGGTCCTGTCGTGGTTGTTGTTGCGCGGGAAATGTCGAACCTGTCGCAATCCGATCTCGGGGAGATACCCTCTCGTCGAACTACTGTGCGGAGGCCTCTTCGCCGGTGTCGCGGCGCGCGAGGGCTTCAATTGGGAGGTTCCTGCGTTACTCATTTTCGTCGCGAGTCTTCTCGCCCTTTCGAGCATTGACCTGGAGAAGTTGATCCTGCCAAAGAGCATCGTTTATACGACTCTGGTTCTGCTGATCGCCGCGCTCGTGCTGGACGCCGGCATCACGGGTCAATGGCACCGACTCTTGGTCGCCGGGCTCTGCGCCGCCGGTTGGTTCATCGCGTTCTTCGGCCTCAATTTCGTGAGCCCGCGGTACTTGGGATTTGGTGATGTTCGACTATCCCTCGTACTGGGCCTGGCCTTGGGGTGGCTGGGCATCCGCTACGTGATCCTGGGCTTTTTCGCGGCGAATCTCATTGGAGCGATCACGGGCATCACGTTGATCGCCATGAAGAAAATGAGTCGCGACCAACCGATACCGTTTGGAGTGTTCTTGTCCCTGGGCGCGGCGGTGGCGATCTACGCCGGTCCGGAACTGCTGATTCCCTTTCAGCGATTCTCGTAATCAGAGTCAGGAGTCCGCGCCCACGACGCGACCCCATAGTGAGCCAACCGTCGATTCGTTTCTGGGCGACTCGAGATTACGCAGGACCCGCCCGCCAGAAGCGGCTCAATTCTGAGATTTCATAGAAAAAAGCGGCGTGCGAACAGAAGTCTGAGAAGCACGCATTATTAGTACACGATCTCCATCCGAAGCCCCTCATCGTCCCATTCGGGCTCGACGGGAATGCGCTTCGCGGCATGACCGAAAACTCGTCGGGCGCTCCACAGGAGTGCGAAGGCGTCGTAGAGGTGTTTCTGCGGCACTCCATAACTCGCGGCATCAAGGTAGCGCTCGCTGCCGCGGATTCTCTCCTCGAGAACGATTCGCCGTTCCTCTTTTCCTTCAGCGATCACCTTGGATTTCTTCAGTGGAGTGTCCTTGTGCAACTGGAAGAAACTGAGTTCCGGGTGTCCTTCGTAGACGACTCGCTGCCGGTACGGTGACATTTCCGCCGCAACTTCGCGGTAGCGCGGCAACATGGTGCGGGTAACCGCGTCGAGTCCATCCTTATCCGGCCCCACCCGTCCGTCGAACACCGCGCGACTCGGAGCGTTGTGCACCGCCGTTCCTCGACGACCCAAGAGAGCGCGCGCTTGACGGTCACACGTTCTCGCCCCCATTTCGGGCACGTCGAGGAATCCAATCGGGACGTTGACGACAACTATGGCGAAAGACGGACGTTCGCTTAGGACTTCCAGAAAGGCGTCGTAGGCCTTCGGCGGCTCCGGGGCGAACGTTGAACCGGCCATTTTGGCGCTGGCCACCAGCCATTTGTCATTGAACGGAGTGACTCCGGCGACCACGTTATAGGGCAGGTCGGGGCCGCGACGAGAACTCACAGAGTCATTTATACCGGAATACGGCTCTTGTCCAATTGCTCTAGGGTGCGGATCAATTCCTTCGGGTGAGCCGTGGTCGACATGGCGTCTTCGTACGTGATGACGTTCTCGACGACGAGCGCGGCCAGGCTGTTCTCCAGAGTTTGCATGCCCTCTTTCTGATTCGTGAACATGACGTTCTGGAGCTGGTTCGAGCGTCCCTCTCGAATCAGGTTGCGTACGGGGTGGGTGGCGATCAAGACCTCGAAGGCCGCCACCATCCCGCCGCCGATCCTGGGGACCAAACGCTGGGCGATGACGGCACAGAGAGACGCCGCCAATTGAACCCGGGTCTGTTCCTGACGCCACGCGGGAAAGACGTCAATGATTCGGTCAATGGCCTGAGGGGCGTCATTGGTGTGGAGGGTCGCAAAGACGAGGTGGCCGGTTTCGGCCATCGTCAGGGCGATCTGAATCGAGTCGATGTCGCGCATCTCGCCGATGAGGAGGACATCGGGGTCCTCGCGGAGGGCGGATCGCAGAGCTCGGTCGAACGAAGGGCTGTCCAGGCCGACTTCGCGCTGGTTGACGGCGGACGTTTTGTGATTGTGAACGTATTCGACGGGGTCTTCAATCGTCAGAATGTGACACGCGCGGTTCTCATTGATTGAATTGACGATCGACGCCAGGGTCGTTGACTTTCCGGAACCGGTTGGCCCCGTGACCAGGACGAAGCCGCGCGGCTGCTCGGACACCCAATTGGCGGCGTAGGGCAGGCCAAGTTCTTCAAAACTGGGAATTCGCGTGGGAATGACTCGTAGGGCCAATGCGGTCTGCCCGCGAGCGGTGAAGATGCTGCCTCGTATACGAGCCTTGTCACCCCACGAGAAGGCGAAGTCGACGTCCAGTTGCTCATCGAAAATCGTCCTCTGGCCGTCAGTGAGGAGCGGCTTCGCGATGTCATCGATCTGCTCGCCGGTGAGATTTTGGGCACCGTCAATCGGTCGGAGTTTGCCGTCGACTCGGATTCGCGGTGGCGATCCAGCTGAGAGTAGGAGGTCGGACCCACCTTGGTCCCACAGTGTCTGCAACCAGGGTTCTATTGCCGAATTCTGATCATTACTCACCAGTGAACCGCCTTATCGTAGGG
>PMFA01000006.1 GCA_003155915.1 Acidimicrobiaceae bacterium
GAAGTGCACCGAGCCGTAGCCCTCGTCAGGCAGCGTGAAGTCTCCGACCTCGAGCGTGATGGTTTCTTGCGGCCGCAGTCCGGCGTACAGGCCCAAGATTGTCATCAGCCACCAGGTCCAACTTCGTGGCTGGTGGTTGCGTAGGTTGGCCACGACTGCCTGTGCCTCTTCGAGCGAGGCAACGACTATCTCGGGCTTGGGTTGCTTGTTCACTTTGCGGTCGCTCTCGCCGTCTTCGGTGGCCGGCCACTGGTTCGACGTCAGCAGTCCGGCGCGCACGGCGTGGTCTAACGCACGCTTGGCGAGCTTCACATTCCGCCCCGCGGTTAGTGCGCCGAGCCGGCCACCTTCGATTCGCGTTCGCAGGCGTGCGTCGATGAGCTTGAGCATCTCCTCGTCGAGCTCTGAGAGCAGGAGTGAGTGGTGTTTGACCCACAATACGAGTTGTGGGGGAAGTACCACACCCGGCGTGGTTATCCAGCGGCGCATCGCCGAACGCTCAGGAGTCGTCCAGGTGACGTCACTCTCAGTTGCGACTTCGACGAACCGCGTCAGCGTGACGCCCGACGTACGGCGCGAGTTCGGTGCGCTCGTCACGGCATCGGCGCGGTAGAACTCCTGGCACCATTCGGCCACCCGCAATTTTCGTGCATCAACCTTGGTGGCTGGTAACAGCGTTCGCGCGTTCCAGCGCACACCGTCGGCCACCGCCTTCTCGAGGGTCTTGCGAAACGCGTCTGCGTCCTCCTCGAGCGGAAAGTTGCGCTCGGTCGCCACACCATCGACTGACCAGCGCACGCGGAACGGCGAGGCCCGGTCATAACGGGGCTTCTCGCGCTCCTTCGGCTGAACCTTGACGGACTGGCGGCTCACGAGAGCACCAGCTGGTCGAACCAGCTATCCAAGTCCGTCTCGGCGCAGCGCCACTCCTGGTTGGGTAACTGGCGCATCCTCGGTCCCTTGCCATCCTTCATCCAGAGGTCGAGGGTTGAGCGGGCGCACCCGATGCGCACCATCACCTCGGCCTTCGTCAGCCAGACTTTCGATTCGCGTGCCATTTCAGTACCAACTTTCTGACGACCTGTGTGATCGACAGATGAGACGGTGCCGATTACTCGTAGCGCGGCAGTCGCCGTCAGTTGGGAGCGGCTGGGTATGGCTGGTCTTGGGAGGACCAAAATGGGCAATTCTGGGCGGATTCTGGGGCAAAAAGTGCAGCAGGTTGCTGCCTAATTGCGTTGCCCCTGGTCAGGATGGCGGCAGAATGGGAAAGAGTGTCGGCCTTCGGAACCGAGTGTCGGGGGTTCAAATCCCTCCAGCCGCACCACATGAACGACGGCCAATGGAAGGCCCTCTGAACCTCCTGACGTGGACTTCAACTTCACTTGATGTCACTGCCCCCTTCGAATGAGAGTGGGGAACCGGCGTAATCGAAGGGGTCTGGCCCATTGTTCGGGTGCAGAGCGAATTGATACGTGTCCTTCGATGCTGCGTATCGCGTTTCTCACGAACGGCGGTACTCTCTCATTTAGATCAAAAGAAGAGAGTTGGCCGTGGCCGACGAATCGATTCAGCCGAATGATGAGCTGGGAGCCGAAGTCGTGTCGGGCGCCGAAACCGCCGGCCCGTCGATGAAGGTCGCGATCATTGGAATCTCTCTGGTCGTCATGGTCGTGGCGATCGCCGTCGGATTTCGGCTTTCTGGATCTTCGTCAGCCGGCGCCAATACCGCCATTCGCGGGGCACTTGTTTCAACGTTCGCCAAGAACACCGCCGACCTCACGATCTCAGAGTCGATCGACGTAGAAGGTCAAATTGGCACGGCTCAGGGAATCGGCAAATGTGATCTCCGGTCCGACGCCTGTACTGCCACGCTCGAGTATCGAGGCGCGTTAGCTCAATTGGGTACCGAATCCATGGTGTATTCGAATCGAATCATGTATCTCAAGTTGGCGGGAACTGTGGGCGCGAGCTTTCCGACGCCGTGGATCTCGTTGCCCTTTAAAGCCTCCAATCGACCGTCGGCGTTGGGATCGACCGGGAGCCCACTCGCGGGATTGGCGTTGTTGACTCGTAACGGCGCCGTCTTGAAAGACGAAGGGATGGTCGAGGTCGATGGTGTCTCGATGCACCAATACGGCGTGACAATCGGCAAGTCGGGCGGCCAGAGCGTCGTCAGCCGCACGGCGTCAGGTCTTCCAACGTGGTTGATAAATCCCACGACCGAGGGTCCACTGGGTGCGCATTCGGTGACGTTCGATGTCAACGCCGCCGGGAAGATTGGCCGGATCATGTTCACGACGTCGGCCATTCAAGACCGCACGTTCGCCATCGTGCACGCGACCGAGACGGTAACGGGCTACGGCGCCCCCGTCACGATTGTCGTTCCGTCGAACAAACAGTTGACGTTCGTCAACGCGTTGGCGGGAACGTTGACGAGGTACTGCGCTCCACCGCCGGGGATGCGCCTCGGTCCATCATCCAAGCCGATCGTCACTCGTCACTAATCACGTGAAGTTCTCTGTCGCGGCCGACACGAGTCAACGGCGTCAGAAATCTTTGTCTATGGTTCTTTCTATTCGAAGGGTCACGATTGACGTGACGACTTGAGAGGAGGCACCATGTCCGACGTGGTGAGAGCAGCGCTGGTGCAAACGGCGTGGACCGGCGACAAGGCTTCGATGATCGATCTCCACGAGCATCACGCTCGGGCGGCCGCCTCACAAGGCGCCCAAGTGATCTGCTTCCAAGAGCTCTTCTACGGTCCGTACTTCTGTCAGGTCCAAGACGCGACCTTCTACGACTACGCCGAATTCGTGCCGGAAGGTCCGACGACGCAGCGCTTCATGGCCCTCGCGGCTGAGTTGAACATGGTCATGATCTTGCCCGTCTACGAGATGGAACAAGAGGGCGTCCTCTACAACACCGCCGCGGTCATCGACGCCGACGGAACGTACCTCGGCAAATACCGCAAGACGCACATCCCCCAGGTGAGCGGTTTCTGGGAGAAGTTCTACTTTCGTCCGGGCAACCTCGGCTTTCCGATCTTCGATACGGCCGTGGGACGGATTGGCGTCTACATCTGTTACGACCGACACTTTCCCGAAGGGTGGCGCGCCCTGGGCCTCGCCGGCGCCAAGATCGTCTTCAATCCTTCGGCGACCAGTCGCGGCCTGTCGGCCTACCTCTGGCAACTGGAGCAGCCCGCCTCAGCCGTCGCGAACGAGTACTTCGTCGGTGCCATCAACCGCGTCGGCGTGGAAGAACTCGGCACGAACGACTTCTACGGCCAGAGCTACTTCGTGAATCCGCGCGGACAGTTCGTGGGAGACGTGGCGAGCACGTCCGATGAGGAATTGATCGTGCGCGACCTCGACATGGACCTCTTGAAAGAGGTCCGCGAGCAGTGGGCCTTCTACCGCGATCGCCGTCCCGACATGTACGAACCACTGACGGACTGGTAAGTGTTGGCGCGCGTACTTATCTGCGGCGGTCTCGTGCTCTCGGCCACGGGAGCCCAGAACTACGACGTCTTGATTGACGGCGACGAGATCGCGGCGCTCGGCACGCCCGGCTACTTCGAAAGCGTGAAACCAACCTGCGACCGGGTGCTCGACGCGTCGGGCAAATACGTCATCCCCGGTGGCGTCGACGTCCACACCCACATGGAGCTGCCCTTTGGCGGCACGAACGCTTCGGACACGTTCGAGACGGGCACGATCGCCGCGGCCTTCGGCGGCACGACGTCGATCGTGGACTTCGCGGTACAACGCACTGGCGAGGACGTGCACGACGGGTTGGCCGCGTGGCACGAGAATGCCGACGGGAACTGCGCGATCGACTACGGCTTCCACCAAATCATCGGCGGCGTCGACGACGCGGCGCTGAAGGCGATGGCGGACCTCACGAACAGCGAAGGCGTCACGAGCTTCAAACTGTTCATGGCCTACCCCGGTGTCTTCTACTCCGACGACGGTCAAATCCTTCGCGCGATGCAAACCGCCGCGGACCTGGGTGCCACGATCATGATGCACGCCGAGAACGGCCCCGCCATCGACGTCCTCGTCGCCCAAGCGCTCGAGCGTGGGGAGACCGATCCTCGCTATCACTCGCTGACGAGGCCGGTTGAGTTGGAAGAAGAGGCGACGCATCGAGCGATCATGCTGGCGAAGGTCACCAAGGCGCCGCTCTATATCGTCCATGTGAGCTCATCTGATGCCGTCGAAACGATCGCTCGGGCGCGCGGTCTCGGCGCCAACGTCTTCGCCGAGACCTGTCCCCAGTACCTCTACTTGAGTCTCGAGGAGCATCTTTCCAAGCCCGGTTTCGAAGGAGCGGCCTACGTCTGTTCGACGCCGCTTCGTTCGCGCGCCGAAGGACACCAGGAATCACTGTGGCGAGCACTTCGCACGAACGACGTGTCGGTCGTCAGCACCGACCACTGTCCGTTCTGTATGAAAGACCAGAAGGAGTTAGGACTGGGCAACTTCTCCAAGATCCCCAACGGCATCGGCTCGGTCGAGCACCGGATGGACCTGCTGTACCAGGGCGTCGTCACCGGCGAGATAACCCTGTCGCGCTGGGTGGAGCTGGCCTCGACGACGCCCGCGCGGATGTTCGGGCTGTACCCGCGAAAGGGAGTGATCGCACCGGGGTCCGACGCCGACATCGTCATCTACGACCCGAAGGGCACGACCGATATCAGCGTGAAGACGCACCACATGAACATGGACCACTCGGCCTTCGAGGGCACGCATATCGACGGCCGGGTCGTGACCGTGCTCTCGCGCGGTCGGATCGTCGTCGAGAACAACACGTTCACCGGTGCGGTCGGACACGGGAAGTTCTTGCGTCGGGGCCTCAGTCAGTACCTGGTGTAGGACGTCGCCGAGGCGTTCGACGTGACCATCAAGTGAAGGGAGTGACCATGGAGTTCGGTGTTGTCCTGCAGACGAATCCTCCGGCCTCTCGCGTCGTTGAAGTGGCCACGCGCGCCGAACAACTCGGATTCCACTACGCGTGGACCTTTGACTCGCACATCTTGTGGGAAGAACCCTTCGTGATCTACAGCCAGATACTGGCCTCGACGCGCACGATCAAAGTCGGTCCGATGGTCACCAACCCGGCCACGCGCGACTGGACGGTGACCGCGAGCCTCTTTGCGACATTGAACGAGATGTACGGCAACCGCACGGTCTGTGGTATCGGTCGCGGCGACTCGGCCGTTCGCGTGACGAATGGCAAGCCCACGACGCTCGCCACACTGCGTGATTCGATCGAAGTGATTCGCGAACTCGCGAATGGCCGTTCGGTCGAGTATCACGGTTCGATATTGCAGTTTCCGTGGGTCGTCGACAGTGAACTGGAGGTCTGGGTCGCGGCCTACGGTCCGAAGGCGCTCACGCTCGCCGGCGAAGTCGGCGACGGCTTCATTTTGCAACTGGCCGATCCCGACATCGCGCGACGGATGATCACCGCGGTCCGTGAGGCGGCTGCGAACGCCGGGCGCGACCCGGCGTCGTTGACGTTCTGTGTCGCGGCGCCAGCCTACGTCGGTGACGACCTCGCGCACCAGCGCGACCAGTGTCGTTGGTTCGGCGGCATGGTTGGAAATCACGTCGCCGACATCGTCGAGCGTTACGGGAGCGATCACGGTTCATCGATCCCGCCAGCGCTGACCGAGTACATCAAGGGACGCGAGGGCTACGACTACGCCGAACACGGGCGCGCTGGAAACACGCACACCGAATTCGTGCCCGATGAAGTCATCGATCGGTTCTGTCTGCTGGGACCGGTGGAGCGCCACCTCGAACGTCTCGAGGAGTTGCGCGCGCTGGGCGTCGACCAGTTCGCGCTCTATCTGCAGCACGACGCCAATTCCGAGACGCTCGAGGCCTACGGCGAAATGATCATTCCGATGATGAACGAGTCCTCAACATCGACGTCGTAGTCGACCGTTTCGGTCTCGCGGAACTTCCCCGGTAGGGACCACGGGAACCGGGCGATATTTGAGGCGCTGGTAAGGTCTAAGGGTAAAGATTCCCCTCGAACGGGGCTTCGATACTTGGTTGAAGTCGTCGAATCGGCTTCGAATGAGGAGATTTTATGAAGGTACTCGTACTCGGCGGCGACGGATTCTGTGGCTGGCCCACCTCGCTGCACCTCTCGGACAACGGCTACGACGTCATCGTCGTCGACAACCTCAGTCGTCGCGAGATCGACCTCGAGCTCGAGGTCGAGTCACTGACCCCGATTCGACCGATGGGTGAGCGAATTCGTACGTGGAAGGAGTTGACCGGGAAGGACATTGGCTTCGTCAACCTCGACCTCGCCGAAGAGTATGAGCGGTTCCTCGAGCTACTGCGCGACGAGCGTCCCGACGCGATTGTGCATTTCGGTGAGCAGCGCGCGGCGCCGTATTCCATGCGCAACGCCGCGGCCAAGCGTTACACGGTCGACAACAACGTGCGAGGCACCCACAACGTTCTCGTCGCCATCGTGGAGAGCGGTCTCGACATTGCTCTCGTGCACCTCGGCACCATGGGCGTCTACGGCTACGGCTGGTCCGGCTCGGCGCCGATCCCCGAGGGCTACCTCACCGTGAAGGTACCCACTCCCGACGGCGAGATCGAGCGCGAGATCCTGCACCCGGCCAACCCCGGCTCGGTGTATCACATGACCAAGACGCTCGACCAACTGCTCTTCGCCTTCTACGCGAAGAACGACCAACTGCGCATCACCGACCTCCACCAGGGCATCGTGTGGGGAACGCAAACACCACAGACCGTGCTCGACGAACGGCTTATCAACCGCTTCGACTACGACGGTGACTACGGCACGGTGCTGAATCGCTTCTTGATGCAGGCGGCCATCGGTCACCCGTTGACGGTGCACGGCACCGGCGGACAGACGCGCGCCTTTATCCATATCCGCGACACGGTCCGGTGCATCCAAATCGCCTTGGAGAATCCGCCGACGCGCGGAGACCAGGTCAGCGTCTTTAACCAGGTGACCGAGACCTACCGCGTGAGTGAACTCGCCGAACTGATCGCCAAGGAGACCGGCGTGAAGATCGCGCACTTGCCGAACCCCCGCAAGGAGGCCGTGGAGAACGAGCTCAACGTCAGCCGCGACCGCTTCATCGCGCTCGGACTTCACGCCACGACGCTCACCGAGGGCCTGCTCGAGGAGATTCGCGACATCGCCAACAAGTACAGCTACCGCGCCGACACGACGAAGATCATCGCGCGCTCGGTGTGGAATCAAGGTATGGAGACTTCACCGGACTTGGTTGGCTGAGACATCGAGTACCTCCAGGCTCGAAGGGACTAGCCGATGACGACAATCTTCGAAGAGGAGATTCGCTCCCAGGGCGACATCCTTCGTCGACGCGCGGAACTCGGCATGCAACAGGCGCGCGACGCCGCTGGCTCGTGGCGAGACGTGGACTACGCACTCGTCGCGGCTCGTGGTTCTTCGGACAACGCCGCGGCGTTCTTCCAATACCTCGCCGGTCGTGAACTCGGTCTCGTGGTCGCACTGGCGACGCCGTCGCTCTTTCAAGACGAGCGGACCATGAAAGTCGACGGCGCCGGTGTGCTCGCCGTCTCCCAGTCGGGCAAATCTCCGGGCATGATCGAGGTCGTTCGAACGGCGCGCGCGCAGGGCCGTCCGAACGTCGTGGTCACCAACGACGCCCACTCGCCACTCGCCCTCGAGGGAGATTCCGTGGTGGAACTCTTCACTGGACCGGAACGCGCTATCGCATCAACGAAGACCTTCACGTCGAGTTGTCACGCGTTGGCGCAGTTCGTCTCGGCTCTAAGCGGGAGTTCGCTCGACGGCCTCGACGCAGTGCCCGACATCATTGAGCGCACGGCCGAGTGGGCACTCACGAATGCCCTGCCGACTTCGCTACTGAACGCCGCGGGCGGACTGACGGTCGTCGGTCGCGGCATCGGCTACGCGAGCGCGGCGGAGATTTCGCTCAAGATTCGCGAAGTCACCGGAATCCGCTCCGAGGCCTACTCCGCACCCGACTACTTGCACGGGCCGATTGGTGCCGATGGGCAAGGTGCGACGCTGCTCGTCGTCGTGACCGACGAGATGGAAGACGAGATCGCGGCCAGTCTCATCGAGCAGTGCTCGCAGCGCGGTATGCGAACTGTTATGTTGCGCTCTTTCGAACACTCGCCACAGGCGAGTGACGCCGACATCGTGGTGCCCGAATCGATGGATAATTGGTGCCTTGGTTTGGCGTTGGTGGTGGTCGGACAGGTTTTGTCGTTGCGTCTGGGCGAACTTCGCGGACGTCCGATTGATACTTCACCGGGACTTAACAAAGTCACACTCACGGCGTAACGCGCCTTCAAATTTAGGCATTTTCCTGTACTAGGTTCTCTGGCAGGTGCATTCTGGTAGGGGAGCGATCAACATCGATTTCGTGATGTCGTGTGGCGCTGAGTTGCAATCGCGCGACACCGTCGTCGGAGTTGGTTCGATCGAAATCACCAAAGTGAATCGTTAAGGGAATCATCGACGAATGGTTCGATGAAGGAGTGAACCTTCGGGTTCTTAAAGGAGTTTCATTATGAGAAGGAAGTCCCGGGTAGGTCTTCTTGCTTCGACACTCGCTCTCGTGGCCAGCACGTGCGTGATGGGAATGCCGGCCATTGCCGGAGCGTCCGGTCAGACACCACTGAACCTCGACAACGAGCAAGGTGAACTGTGGCCATGTGCGTTCACACCGTTCAACGGATTCGACGCGATGTTCTCGGTGGGCACGATCTACGAGACGCTCGACTTCGTGAACGCTCTGCAGAATTCGAAGGTCACGCCGTGGCTCGCGACCGCGTACGCGTGGAGCAACAACAACAAGACCCTGACCTTCACCATCCGCTCCGGTGTGAAATGGACCGACGGCACTCCCTTCAGCGCCGCCGACGTCGCCTACACCTTCAACCTCTTGAAGAAGTACCCGGCCCTCGATCTCAACGCGGTGTGGTCGGTGCTCTCGAGTGTCAAGCAGAGTGGCTCGAACAAGGTGGTCTTCGACTTCTCGAAGTCGGCCGTGCCGTACTTCTACTACGTCGCGGACCAGGTTCCGATCGTGCCCGAGCACATCTGGAGCAAGATCAAGAACCCGGTCACGGACCCGATCGCCAAGCCCGTGGGCACCGGTGGCTACGAGTTGGCCAGTTGCACGCCCCAGAACATCAAGTGGACAGCGAATCCGAACTACTGGCAGAAGGGTCTGCCCGTCGTGAAGACGCTGAACATGCCCGCGTTCCTCTCGAACAACACGGCCAACGAGTACTTGGCCCAGGGCTCGTCGGCCTACGGCGCGCAGTTCATCCCGAACATCAAGAGCTACTTCGTGGCGAAGAAGGCCGGCAACGGCTACTGGTTCCCGCCCGTCGCCAACGTCTCGCTCTTCCCGAACCTGAAGAGCGGACCGACCGCGGACGTCGCGGTTCGCGAAGCGATCAGTTACGGCCTGAACCGCGCTGCGATCTCCAAGATCGGTGAGTACGGCTACGAGCCGCCCGCGAGCCAAACCGGCGTCGTGGCGCCCACCTTCAAGGCGTGGAGCAGTTCGTCGGCGACGGCGTTGGCCGGCAAAGGCTACGACCCGGCGAAGGCCATCTCGGTCTTGAAGGCCGACGGCTACAAGATGGGGAGTGACGGCTTCTTCTCGAAGAACGGCAAGGAACTGAGCCTGACGGTCATTACCAACGGGGGCTACTCCGACTGGGTGGCCGACATGCAGGTCGTGAGCCAACAGCTCGCCAAGGTCGGCATCAAGGTCACCGTCGACGGCGCCGCCGCGTCGAACTTCACGACCGACGTCTTGAACGGACAGTTCCAGTTGGCCTACGACGTGGAGACCGGTGGTCCGTCGCCGTTCTACGAGATGCGCCAGTGGTTGTACTCGAAGAACTCCGCCGCTATCGGTTCGCCGGCGCCGTCGAACTGGGAGCGTTTCTCGAGCCCCGCGGTCGACGCGCTGTTGAACCAGTACGGTTCGACGACGAGTTCGGCCACGCAGCACTCGATCATCGACAAACTGCAGACGATCATGGTGCAACAGTTGCCGGTCATCCCGGTCTTGGAAGAGGTCGACTGGTTCCAGTACAACTCTGATGAGTACTCCGGCTTCCCGTCGGCAACGAACCCCTACGCGCAGCCCGGCCTGTACAACGTGCCGGACTGGGGTGTCGTGGTACTGCACCTGAAGCCAAAAAAGTAATCAATTGTCGGTCTGAGTCGGGGAGATGAGGTTCCTAGCTCGCCGTCTGGGTTTTCTGCTCATTGCATTGTGGGCAGCCATGACGGTGAACTTCCTCATCCCTCGACTCATGCCGGGCAACCCCGCCGAGGCGATGATGGGGCGACTACGCGGTCACATCAACCCGGCGTCGCTGAAGGCCCTCGAGGTCGCCTTCGGCATCAATACGCACCAGAGTCTGATCTCTTCGTATTTCGCCTACCTGAACAACTGCGTCCACCTCAACTTCGGGATCTCACTGTTGGACTTCCCCGAACCGGTGAGTCACGTCATCGCCCAAGCCCTGCCGTGGTCGCTCGGACTCGTGGGTGTCAGCACAATCCTCGGCTTTCTTATCGGGACCATGTTGGGCGCCGTTGCGGCGTGGCGCCGGGGCGGTGCGCTCGATAGCGTCCTGCCGCCGGTCTTCATCGTGATCTCGGCCTTCCCGTACTTCTTCCTCGGACTGCTGTTTATCTGGTTCTTCGGGTTGACGCTCGGCTGGTTCCCGATACTCGGGGGATATACCGAAACCGCGACACCGTCCTTGACGCTGGGCTTTATCTGGAACATCATCGATCACTCCATTCTCCCGGCCTTCACGATCTTGATCACGTCGATCGGTGGCTGGATCCTCACGATGCGCAACAACATGATCACGGTCGTGGCCGAGGACTACGTCAAGATGGGACGGGCCAAGGGCCTCAAGCCCCGTCGCATCCTCTGGCAGTACGCCGGACGCAACGCGCTCTTGCCGAACTTGACCGGCTTTGCGATGTCGCTGGGCTTCGTGATCTCAGGCGCGATACTTGTCGAGTACGTGTTCAACTATCCCGGATTGGGATTCTTGCTACTGCAGGCCGTGGAGAACGAGGACTTCCCGCTGATGCAGGCGCTGTTCTTGCTCATCACGGTGGCGGTCCTCGTCGCGATTTTCATCGCTGACATCGCCACGTCGCTGCTGGATCCTCGAACAAGGACCACCTCGTGAGAGCGCTTCGAGTTCTCTTGCACGTGCCCGGCCGGGTGTTTCGTTTCATGCGACGTGACAAGAAGGCCGCCACCGGGGCGATCATCCTCTTCGTCTTGCTGGTGTTGACGGCCTTCCCGACGTGGTTTACACCGCACGACCCGGCCGCCGAGATCTACACGCCGGGCGCCGCTGTCTCGTGGTCGCACCTGCTCGGAACGACGTCCTTCGGCCAGGACGTGTTCTCCCAAGTGATCGCGGGGACCCGCCAGTCCGTGATGATCGCGTTGATCGTGGGATTCTTCTGCACCGTGATCTCGGTCATCGTGGGAATTTCGGCCGCCTACATGGGCGGCATCGTCGACGACGGACTGTCGCTCTTGACCGACGTCGTGCTCGTCATCCCCACGTTCCCGTTGATCATCGTGATCGTCGGGTACCTCAAGAGCGCCGGTTTCTGGCTGATGGTGTTCGTGCTCGTTTTCACCGGTTGGTCCTACGGGGCCAGGCAACTCCGCGTCCAGGCGCTGTCGCTGCGAAATCGCGACTACCTGCTCGCGGCCAAGGCCCGGGGCGAATCGAGTTGGTACGTCATCACGGTCGAGTTGATACCGCCGATGACGTCGCTCATCGTGGCCAATTTCCTCGGCGCCGCGCTCTACGCCGTGCTCGCGTCGGCCGGACTGCAGTTCGTCGGACTCGGCAACCTCAATGCCGAATCGTGGGGCACGATGTTGTACTGGGCGCAGAACAACGAGGCCCTGCAAACGGGACTTCCGCTATGGGCGTTGGCCCCCGGCGTCGCGATCGCGATCCTCGGCAGCGGCCTCGCGCTGCTCAACTACGCCTTTGACGAGGTGGCGAACCCCGCGTTGCGACCGGTACGAGCCATGAAGAAGCGCAGGGTGGCGTGAGCGAGCCGATCCTTCAAGTTCGCGACCTCCGAGTCGAGTACGCCACGCCGGCCGGCCCCGCCCAAGCCGTCGGCGGTGTCTCCTTCGACCTCGCCAAGGGCGAGTTCCTCGCCATCGTCGGCGAGTCGGGTTGCGGAAAGTCGACGCTGCTCTTCGCCGTCGCCCAACTACTCACGTACCCGGGCCGCCTGGCCGGTGGCGAGGTGCTCTTCGACGGCGTGGACTTCACGACGCTCAAACCCGAAGAACTACGACTGCACCGCTGGAGGGACATCTCGGTCGTCATGCAAAGCGCTATGAACGCGCTCAACCCGACGCTGACAATCGGTGCCCAACTGACCGACGCGTGCAAGGCGCACACCGAATGGAGCGACGAGAAGATCGCGCAACGCTCGGCCGAGGTGCTCGCCATGGTTGCCATCGACGCGGTGCACTTGAAGAGCTACCCCTTCCAGCTCTCGGGCGGCATGC
Source organism: Acidimicrobiaceae bacterium (assembly GCA_003155915.1). Classification (GTDB taxonomy): domain Bacteria; phylum Actinomycetota; class Acidimicrobiia; order Acidimicrobiales; family RAAP-2; genus RAAP-2. The sequence goes on from PMFA01000006.1 coordinate 12,623, forward strand.
GACAGCGCGCGATGATCGCCATGGCGCTTCTTCTCGAGCCCAAACTGGTCATCATGGATGAGCCGACTTCGGCGCTGGACGTCGTGGCGCAACGTTCACTCATGCACCAGGTCGAGACGCTGCGCCACCAGTTGGGCTTCGCGGTCATCTTCGTCACGCACGACATGAGCGTCGTGTCGCACTACTCCGATCGACTCGCGGTGATGTACGCCGGTGAGATCGTCGAGCTCGGTCCGACGCGCGAGGTCTTCGACCGACCGGAGCACCCGTACTCCCAGGGACTCATGGAGGCGTTCCCGTCGCTGCTCGGCGAGTCCAAGCAGCTCACCGGCATCGCCGGCAATCCGCCGTCGCTCGTGGACCCCCCGGAGGGATGTCTCTTCGCGCCGCGCTGCGCGTACGCGAACGATGAGTGTCGCAGCGTTCGTCCCGAACTGATCGCCTACGGGAACCACCAAGTGCGTTGCCACCTGGTCGCTCGAACGAGGAAGAACGATGCCTGACGCCATCTTGAGGGTCCAGGACCTCACGCGACTGTTCCGAGTCGGCGGCTTTCGCACGCGCGGACAACTGCACGCCATCGACGAGGTCTCCTTCGAAGTCGCGTCGGGCGAGATCGTGGCGCTCGTCGGCGAGTCGGGCTCGGGCAAGTCGACGATCGCGCGGGTCCTGGCGGGGTTGTATCCGGCGACGTCGGGCTCGTTCGTGTTCGAGGGCAAGGCCATGGGTCGTCGCGAGGTTCGCGCGAGCCGGGGCGATATGCCGATGGTCTTTCAGGATCCCTTCGGTTCGATCAACCCCGTCTTGCGGGTCGGCCACGCACTGTTGCGTTCACTGAAACTGCACCGCCCCGACATCAAACGCGCCGATCGTTTCGCCGAGGCGGTCGCGTTGGTCGAGAAGGTCGGGCTCACGCCGGGCGAGGAGGTACTGCGCCGTTACCCGCACGAGCTCTCCGGCGGACAGCGCCAACGCCTGGGCTTCGCCCAGGCGTTGGCGTCGCGACCGTCGCTGATCCTCGCCGACGAGCCGGTCTCCATGCTCGACGTCTCGATTCGCATCGGTCTGCTGAACGTCATGAAGGAGTTGCGCGACAACGAGGGCGTCTCCATCCTCTACATCACGCACGACCTGGCCAGCGCGCGCTACGTCGCCGATCGCATGATTGTCCTCTACGCCGGTCGGATCGCCGAAGAGGGTCTCACCACTGAGGTGATCGGTTCGCCGCAACACCCCTACACGCGACTGCTGATGTCCTCAGCGCCCGACCCGCACCTCGCGCCGACGGCCTTTGAGGGCGACGACCTGGGTGAGCCACCCAAGGTGATAAACCCCGGACCCGGGTGTCGCTTCGCGCCGCGATGTCCACTGGCCATGGACCAGTGCGTGGTCACCACACCGCCGATGGTGGCACTCTCGGCGACCCATCACGCGGCCTGCTACGCAGTGAAGCCGTAGTGGACGTCACCCTCGTTCCTCTGCCACGCTCAATGGACGTTCGCAGCGGGACGTTGACGCTTCACTCGCCGCTGCGAATATCGGTTGAAAGCGAATGGCGCGACGTCGTCGAGACCTTTGCGCGGGACCTCACCGCATCGATCGGCTGGGACGTCGAGTTCGTGGACGGCTCGACGACGCCTGACGTGATCATTCGCAAGGTGAACGACTGCGGCGACGAGGAGTATCGCCTGTCGATCGACGAGGAGGTCACAATCGACGCCAGCACTGCGGCCGGCGTCGCGTACGCTCTCACGGTCCTTCGCCAACTGGGGCCGAACGCCCTCTGGTCGAGCGCCGCGACGCTCGACACGCTCGAACTCCCTCGGCTCTTCATTGAAGACGGGCCGCGCTTCGCGTGGCGCGGTGTTCACCTGGACGTGGCTCGTCATTTCTTCGACGTCGAGACGGTCTGTCGGCTGATCGATCAGATTGCGGCGCACCGACTCAATCGACTTCACCTCCACCTCAATGACGACCAGGGCTGGCGCGTCGAGGTACCGCAATGGCCACTCCTGGGTTCCGTTGCGTCGGTGCGCCGCTCCTCGCCGATCGGGCACGAAGGCGACGGCCTCGACGACGACGTCGAGCACGCCGGTTGCTATAGCGCGCCGGACCTCGAAGCGATCCGTCAACACGCTCTTCGACGCTTCGTCACGATCGTCCCGGAGATCGATCTGCCCGGTCACGCCCAGGCGGTGATCGCCGCGTACCCCGACCTGGGAAACGGTGACGAGCCGTTGGAGGTGTGGGCTCGTTGGGGGATCAGTGAGCACGTACTCAATGTCGGGGAGCGTGCCTTGACCTTCGCCGAAGACGTCGTGCGCTACGTCGCGAGTCGATTTCCCGGAAGTCCGGTTCACATCGGCGGCGACGAGTGTCCGACGACCGAATGGGAGCGGAGTGAACTCGCTCACGCCGTGATGGCCGAGCTCGGATTCAGCGACGAGCGTCAGTTGCAAGGGCTCTTCACCGATCGGCTGACCGCGGCGCTTCGTAGGGACGGACACGAAGTGCTGGCGTGGGACGAGGTGATGGACGCCGACGTCGACCAGGACGTCGTGATCTGCGCGTGGCGCCACTCCGTGCGCGGGCGACTCGCGGCCGAGTCGGGACACGACGTCGTCATGGCGCCGATGCAGTTCCTCTACTTTGACTGGCTGAGCAGCGACGAGGTGGATGAACCGGTCGCCCTGGCTCCGCGACCGGCGGTCACGACCTGGGAGAAGGTCTATCGGTTCTCGGTGATCCCTCCCGGGCTCGACGAGAAGTATTGGCATCACGTGCGAGGGGCGCAAGTACAACTCTGGAGCGAGTACATTGCCACGCGCGAGCACTTGGACTACATGGCCTTTCCGCGCACGGCCGCTTTCGCCGAGGTCGTCTGGGGGAACCCGGAGTCCCTTGATTCGTTTCGTCCCCGCCTCGCGCGCCACGCGCAGCGACTGGCGGCGATGGGCGTTCACTTCCGGCCACTTGACCGCTGATGCGCGACGTCGAGACCACCCTCGCTGAGATGCGCGAGTTCTTGCCGGTGGCGTCGAAGGACGATGAACAGCGAGTGCGCGATCTCACCGAGCGGGATATCAAGCGCACGCTCCGTGACGTGCGTATCCCCGACGTCGTCATCGGTCGAGTCCTCGCGCAGTGGCCGGAGTTCCGCGCCGACGACGAATGGGTGTCGTTGCTCGCGTCGCTCGTTGCGTGGGTTGACCAGTGTCGCGGTGACGTCGATGTCCCGATCCCGATCTGGGACGACCTCGACGACGCCGGCGAGAGTGGCCGAATCTTCTACTTCTATCTCTTCGCGATCTGTTACGACCTCGCGTGCGGGTTCCTGTCCGACGGTGGATGCCCGTCGGACGTCATCGATTCAACGATGACCGTTGTGCCACGACACGTGCAGATTCATGAGCGCAAGAGGGGGAGTGTTGGCTTCGAACCGGGCTGGTGGCTACTGCCGATACTGCGCGGCGAGATGGTGCAGGTGGGAAGCCTCCAGTTTCATCGCGTGAATCTTGGCGTCGGGAACCTCTCGCCCGAGCCGTGGTATTCGATCGAGGAGAGTCTCGAGCGCGGTGTCGGATTTCGACGGGGCGACCCTTCCGTCGGGATTCATATTCCCTACGGCGCAGCGCTCGCGCCTCACGATCTCGACGCGACGTTCGCCCGGGCGCGCGAAGTCCTCAGCGCGATGTGGCGCGTGAATCAGCGACGCCTCGCCACGTGCCAGTCATGGTTACTCGACGCGCAATTGACGGACTTCCTTGATCCGGCGAGCAACATCGTGCAGTTTCAGCGCCGTTTCAATCTCCTCGACGACTGGTACGACAACGACGAAGAGACCATCGGCTTCATCTTTCAGAAATCTGGGGTCGGGTGGGCGGATCTACCACGCGACACGTCGTTGCAGCGAGGTGTCCTCGACCTGCTCGAGCGCGGGGGCCATTGGCGCGCGCGGCCCGGCTGGATGGATTTCGACGGCAACTAATGGCGTGGCCGCCACCGATTCACGGGGCGTCGACGACGGGGAGGAACTCTCGCCAAGGGCCAATGGCATCCTTGTACTGCTTGGCCATCGTCTTGACGATTTGGTCGAGGTGATTCAGGTCGTGCACGACCCAGGCCGCGAGTAACTGACTCAGCGTGACGTCCCCGAAGGTGGGATGGATTCCGATTCGTTCCAGGTCATTGACCGACACGAGGGCCTCGAGTTGTTCGAGGTTCAATGTCCGGATCACTTTGAAGTGTTCGAGGAGATCGGTGATCGACCAGCCCTCAAAACGTGCGAAACCGGCTCCGCGATCTATCGGTTCGAAGGCGGTCGGTTCGCTGGACGCGAGAATCGTCGTGGTCCGGTCCATCCAATCGGACTCTTCGACGTGAGTCAGGTGTCCCAGAACTTGAAACGGCGACCACGTGTCGCGTCCTTCGTTGGCCGCGGTCCACTCCTCGCCCAATCCGGAGAGAAGTGCACTCAAAGCATCCGGTGTACGAGCGAGAACCGCCGTAGCGAGCTTGAGTGAGAAGTCCATGTCGTCATCGTCGCACAGCGCGGTGACGGGCGCGATTCGAAGACCCCTTCGTCACATCTTTCCACGCGTTGCATCACCACAATATGCTCAGCGTGCAAGCGGCAACTGACGTTCATTGACCACCCCAAACGTGTGAGAATCCCGGTATGCCGAATTTCTATGAGTACGTACGACACCCCTGGGCCGACGAGCGAAAGCTCGTCGGGCCGACGAAGACCCGTGACCTCCGCCACTTGGATAACCCGAACCCGTTCATCCGCTTCAACGCGAGGTTCGGTCTTCGCATCACCCTCGTGGTGGGAACGATGTGGATGGCGTACATCTTCACCGTCATCGCTCTGTTCGCCCTCCCGGACGCCATCAAACAGGGCACCTATTTCATCATCGTGTGGCTTTCGAGTTCGTTCCTCCAACTCGTGCTGCTGCCGATCATCATCGTGGGTCAAAACATTCAGGCTCGCGCCGCCGACAAACGTTCCGAAGATACGTATAAGGACGCCGAGGCGGTACTGAAGGAGTCCGAAGAGATTCAAAAGCACTTGCTCGCCCAGGACCTGGCGATCTCGAGCATCCTGGAGCGCCTCGAAACGTTGATGGCCCAACAGGAGAAGAAATAGCAGTCGTCCCGGGCTCGACTCTCGCGAGACGCGCCGGTCCGACGACGTAAAAGGAGACATCGCAGTTGAGTGGATTAATTGAGGCCTTCACCACCACGACGACCATCGTCAGCGTCCATCGGGGCGTGGTGTTGCCCGAAGCGCGCGTCATCGTCATCGCCGTGCCGGTGGTGGTCTTCTGCATCTACTGGTTCGTGCTGCGCAAGCGCAAAAGCCCGTGAGTGAATTCCCGTATCTCCCGCTCGAGACCAAGGGCTGGCGCATGGCCATGGGACTTCGACCGCTCGACATCGATCACTGGCTCGAAGTTGACGAAGGTCGTGAGAGTGAACTCGAGCAGAAACGCCGGCTCCTCGAGCGCGCCTACGACGTCGTCGTCGCGACGAACCGAGAAGGTGACGCAGGGAGTCGCGAACTGCTCGCCGAAGTGACGAATTTCCTCGAAGTTCATTACCCGAACATCACGATCGAGCTCCGTGATGACGATCACCCCGTGGTCGCCGCCGCTCGACTCGTGCAAGAAGACCTCTGCGTGCTCGTTCGCTCCGACGCGTGGCGGTTGCAGGCGGCCTGCGTCTGTTTTCCGTCTCGTTGGAACCTCGCCTCCAAGTTGGGTACGACGCTGGACGACATTCATCGGCCCGTGCCGAGCTACGACGTCGAACTCAGTCGACCGACGAACGCCTTCTTCGAACGGTTGAAGCCATCGCGCTCGTTCTGGCGACTCAACTGGACACTGATCGATTCACCGGCGCTGCATCAACCGACGAGCGCTCGACGCAGTCCCCACGGCGACCTAGCCGACTGGTTCTTTCGGGTGGAACGTCAGACACTGCGTCGTCTTCCGCTGAGCGACGCGATTATCTTCACGATTCGAAACTACGTGGCGTCAGCCCAGGAGTTGTGCGACTCGCACGAGGAGTTCGGCCCGACGTTGCTCTTGAATCTCGACACGGCGCCCGAGTCGATGCAGTCGTACAAGGGTTGGATCGGTGTCGCCGATCGGCTACGTCGGTCACTCGGTGGCGTGACGAACTAGTCGCGAATGAGGTCTTTCGCGATCGCGATGACCTGCATTTCGTCGGTGCCGGCGTAGATACGAAGGACTCGCGCGTCACGACTGAGTTGCTCGACCCGGTACTCGGCGATGTAGCCGTTGCCACCAAAAATCTGAATCGCGTCGTCGGCCACCTGGCAGGCCGCCTGGGCCGAATAGAGCTTCATCGCCGAGGCTTCGGCGAAGCTCGGTACCGCGCCGTGCGACGAGCGCTCGATATGGGCGAACACCATGTTGCGAACGTTCACGCGCGCCACTTCCATCTGCGCGAGTTTGAGTTGGATGAGTTGATAGTCCGCGATGGCCGTTCCCCAGAGCCGACGGTGCTTCGCGTAGTCGATCGAGAGTTTGAGGCACTCTTCGATGATGCCGAGGGACATGGCGGCGACGCCGGCACGCTCGGCGACGAAGTTGTCGCGCGCGCTTTGTCGGCCCCCGCCCTTGGGATCCTCGCGTTCGCCGAGCAGGCGATCCCTGCCGGCGCGCACGTCGCTCAAGAACACTTCGCCGGTCGGCGAACCGTGTTGACCCATCTTGCGCATCGGCGCGGCCTGCACCAAACCGTCCATTCCCTTGTCGAGCACGAACGTCAGGACCTTGCGGTTGCGCATCTCCTCGCCGCTGCCGTCGTCGAGCTTGGCGTAAATCACGATCGTGTCGGCGTAGGGGCCGTTCGTGATCCAGGTTTTCTGGCCGTTGAGGACGTAGTCCTCGCCGTCGCGTCGCGCGCTCGTGCGCATGCCCCCAAGCGCGTCCGAGCCGGAATCCGGCTCGGTGATCGCCCAGGCGCCAATCTTGTCGAGGGTCATCAGATCAAGGGCCCAGCGTTCCATTTGCGCCGGCGTACCCAGTTTGTTGATCGTCCCGGCGGCCAGGCCGCTCGACACGCCGAGCGACGTCAGTAGTCCCGGGCTCACGCGACACAGCTCGATCGTAGAGATCAACTGCGCCGCTGGGTCCGACCCCCGGCTCTCTCGGGCGGGTTCCTCACCCGAGATCTTGCGTTCCAGCTGGCGCGCGAAGCTCTCCTTCGCCATCTCTTTCAGTCCAAAGACGTCGTACATCTTGCGAAGAATCGCGTACGGCGGCATTCCGTTGTGTTCGAGGTCATCGAGCTGCGGGCGAATCTCCTCGTCGACGAACCGGCGAACGACGTCGATGATGGCCTGTTGTTCTTCGGTCCATTCGTACATCGGCTATCTCCTTCGACTGTCGTGTTCCAAAGTGCCCCCGGAGTGCATCACCGCGTCACCTCAAGAAGTGGCGCGCGACGAGGGCGAGGACGAGATCAAGAGGTGGTCGATCAGGGTGGCGATCCACTGGGATTGGCCGACCGCGACGGCCGCGGGCGCGACGCACAGCCACAGTTCGGAGTGGAATTGGACGACGAAGAGCACCATCAAGACGACTTCGGCACCCACGCGTCGAAGTGGTTGACCGCCGAGTCGTTGCGTGACGATGACGTTGACGGCGAAGAGGTTGACGCCGGGGATGAACGCCCACGCGGTCCAATGGCCCTCGAGTTCTCTGGCGGCAAACGCGAAACAGGCGGAGCCGACGACGAGGAGCGCGACCGCCACGTTGCACGCCGCGACCGCGAACGTCTGTGAGACCGGGTGCGCGGTGCCGGGCCAGTGGGCCAAGACGCTGACGAGGATGCTGATACCCGCGAAGTCACCGGCGATGCCGTAGCGAACCAATCGGTGGAGGGCCTGAATGAGCGAGAGATCCGTCGCGATACTCGGTGCGGGCGCCACGTCACCGTACGGGCGCGTCAACTCCGACCACTGTGCCCCGGTCCAGACGCGCCACTGTCGAGCGCCCGAAGGATCCGGATACCAGCCCGAAGGGACGGGGGTGCTACTTGAACTCACGGGAACAGCCTCGCATACAAACAAAGGGGAGGGTCGACGTGAGCCAAACGCGTGGGGCCGCTCCGACGTCCGGTTCCCAGGACCACGTCACACCTGACGCGTCCGCGCTGGATCGAGTCGTCACTGAAGGGTTAGGGCCGTAGCGTCATCACGGTGGTCACGCCGATCGCGGCACAGATCTTCGACCCGCAGGCGACGTCGGCGATTGGCGACGGGACGTATCTGAGTTTCGCCGGCGAGACCGATCCGGACGTCACGACGGCCAACCAGGGCGAGGACGAACCCGTCATGCCCCCGACCACGCATCGCTCGAGTGTCGTGCAGGCGAGGGTCAAGATCGAACCGCGCAGCGAAGCGACCTTCGACCACTTCTTTCCCAAGTTGAGCGTACGCATGATTCGCCAACCGAATGAGAGCTTCGCCAGACCCACGCACTCTGTCCGCGCACAGTTCAGTGACGTGAGCGCCGACCACGTCACCGTGGAAAGGCCCGTGCGCGCTGTCCATGTCGTGCCGCCGTCCGCGGTCACGTAGACGACGATCCCGTTGGACGCGTTGAGGAAGCTCGCGATGCATTTGAGGTGCGACGTGCACGCGAGCGACGTCACCGAATCTTGCGACGGGACACCGATGCTGCCCACTGGGGACCACGTCGCGCCGCCGTTCTCAGTGACGAGGAATCTCGGATTGGTCTTGGCCGAATCGAGGATCGCACACGCCGAGGACCCGTAGCAACTGATCGCTTCAACGCCGGACGCGCCGGTCGGCGCAGTTGCCACGCTGATCGTGTGGGTCGTGGCGCTGTAGCGCCACACCAGGTCCGCGTTCGACTGTGATCCGACAAAGAGACAGCCACTGCTCCAGCACGACGAAGCCTGGATGTACGTCGAAGTGTCGGCGCTCGGAACCGTGAGTGGCGACCAGCGTCCATTCGCCGAGCGATACTCGCCCACCGACGTCGGGCTCACGTCGAGGTTCGATGTCCCGAGCGCCACACAGGAGTTGTCAGTCGTGCACGCGACGCTCGAGAGCGGCACCGAGATGCTGATTGCGGGAAGACCGCTCACCCTCGGCGACTTCGTCACCGTCGAAGTCGCGCACGACGCCAACACGACGCCCGCGACCGAGCACACCACCGCGGTCCGTACCAGTGAACGTACGTGGGCGGATACTCGATTCATTGCTTCCTTGTGATCGTGACGACCGTTGTCGCTGTGTTGATGCTACTGATTAGGTCCACCGTTCCTGATGGTTCTCAACGAGGGAGCGGTCTAACTTGGAGTTCATGAACTGGGTCGATGCGCTCATCGTTGGGATCGTCATTTTGGCCGCGATCTGGGGCTGGTTCCAAGGCGCTATCCGACAGGTCTGCGGTTGGATTGGCCTGATCGCTGGCTTCTACGTCGGTATCGCAATTGCGCCGTCGCTGTCGACGAAGATCACGCACTCGTCGTGGCGACCGATCCTCGCGCTGGTCATCGCCGTGGTCGCCGCCTACGTCGGAAATTCTCTCGGTCACCTACTCGGTTCGACCATCCGAAAGACCGTGAAAATGGTGAAGTTGGGCCTCGTCGACTCCGTCGCCGGCGTGGTCGTCGGTGTCGCGGGTGCGCTCATTACGGTTTGGCTCGTCGCGGCGCTGCTGGTCGCCACGTCGTGGTCCACCGCCGCCAGTGGGATTCAGGGATCGCGCATCATTGACGCCCTCGACAAGGCGTTGCCGACCGTTCCCTCGGCTGAGGCCCGACTCCAGAGCCTGCTACGCAACGCCGACTTCCCGAGTGTGTTCACGAGCACGGTCTCGCCAACCGTTCCGTTTTCGGGTGCGGTGCCGACGCTCGCCAAGAACAGGTTGTCACCTCGTTCGCCGAGTCAGGTCGTCAAGGTTCTCGCGTTGGGGTGCGCCGGCACCCACCAGGGCACGGGCTTCTTCATCGCGCCACACCTCGTAGTGACGAACGCGCACGTGGTGGCGGGCGCCACCAGCGTCACGGCCGCGGGAGCGACCGCGCAAGTAGCGCTCTTCGACCCGGTGAACGACGTCGCGGTTCTTCGCGTCTCGACGCTGCTGAGCACGGCGCCAATGAGTTTCGCGACGACGGCTCCGTCCTCGGGGGCAAAGGCCGAGGTGATCGGCTTCCCGCTCGACGGCACACGGACAATCAGCCCTTCGATCATCGGCGGCCAGATCACCTCGGAGTCGAGGGACCTCTACGACACGGAGACCTTTGCTCGCGCCCTGCTCGTCGTCTACACCAACATCGAACCGGGTAACTCCGGCAGTCCGGTGATGGTCCGCGGTGACGTCACGGGCGTCGTGTTCTCGATATCAACCACCCAAGGCGAGACGGCCTACGCTATTCCGGCCGCCACCGTCGAGAGTGACCTCGCCAAGACGCCCCCACAAGGGACGCAGTCGACGCAGAGTTGTTTGAACTAGCTGGCGGAACGAACGGCGGCGCGCAGGACGTCGAGTCCGTCGGCGAGCTGCGCGTCGGTGATCACGAGTGGCGGCAGCAGTCGTACCACGTTGCCGTACGTGCCACACGAGATCGCGATGACACCGTTCTGGTTGCAGTAGTTAACGATGGCCTTGACGGCCGCGGGGTTCGGATCCTTGGTGCCGGGCTGGACGAACTCCATCGCGACCATCGCGCCACGTCCGCGCACGTCGCCGATGATGGCGACGTCCTGGGCCAGGGAACGCAGGTTGGCGAAAAGGATGTCACCGATCTCGCGGGCCCGCTCGACCAAGTTTCGGTCGCGCAGGGTCTTGATCGTGGCGAGTGCCGCCACGCAGGCCACCGGGTTGCCGCCGTAGGTTCCGCCGAGCCCGCCTTCGTGCACGGCGTTCATCAACTCCACGCGACCCGTAACGCCGGCCAACGGCATGCCGCCCGCCAGACCCTTGGCGGTCGCCACGATGTCGGGGATCACGCCTTCGTGGTTGACGGCGAACCAGTCACCGGTACGACAGAAGCCACTCTGGATCTCGTCGGCGATGAAGACGACGCCGTTGGTCGTCGTCCACTCCGACAGAGCCGGTAAGAAACCGTCGGCCGGTACGACGAAGCCTCCCTCGCCCTGGATGGGCTCGATGAGCAGAGCGGCGACGTTCTTCGCGCCGACCTCGGTTTCGATCATCCTTATCGCTCGCGCGGCCGCGTCGGCGCCGCTCAGTCCGTCGCGGAAGGGGTAGCTCATCGGTACGCGGTAGATCTCGGGCGCGAAGGGACCGAAGCGGTCCTTGTAGGGCATGTTCTTCGCCGTGAGCGCCATCGTCAGGTTGGTGCGTCCGTGGTAGGCGTGGTCGAAGACGATGATGGCCTGGCGACCGGTGGCGAGGCGAGCGATCTTGACGGCGTTCTCGATCGCTTCGGCGCCGGAGTTGAAGAGCGCCGAGGTCTTGGCGTGCGAGCCGGGCGTCAGAGCCGCGAGCTCCTCACACACCTCGACGTAGCTCTCGTACGGGTTGACCATGAAACAGGTGTGCGTGAAGGCCGCCACCTGCGCACTCACGGCGTCGACGAGTTCCGGCACGGCGTGACCGATGCTCGTCACGGCGATGCCCGAGCCGAGGTCCAGGATTTGATTGCCGTCGACGTCGACGAGAATGGCGCCCTCGGCACGGTCGATGTAGATGGGGAATCCCTGGGTCAGTCCGGCGCTCACGACGGCGTGACGGCGCTCGTGCAGGGCGCGGGACCTTGGACCGGGCAATTCGGTGATGACCTTGCGCTCGGTTCCTACTGATGTATCGACTGACGAGACCATGGCATTCTCCTTGCATTCGTCGGCTCACGCCGCACGAATCCAGCGTACTTGGATGTTCGAGGACGGTCCCAGAGCAGAAAACGGGTGACCAAAGTCACCCGTTGCCTGCCGGCGGAGGAGGTGGGATTTGAACCCACGGTGCCCGGAGACACAGCAGTTTTCGAGACTGCCCGATTCGGCCGCTCTCGCACCCCTCCGTCGAGGAGTCTACAACGCGCCTCGATGATCACTTTTGTTGCGTCGACGCGGTGTGCGCATCTCTCGTAAGTTCGTGGTCGTGGATGACACGGCGAACGACGAACTCTTTATGCGCGCGGCCCTCGACATTGCGATCGTGGCCGCCGGCCACGACGACGTTCCCGTCGGTTGCGTCTTGGTCGAGAACGACGTGATGATCGGCGTGGGGGAGAACCGTCGCGAGCTCGACCAGGACCCCACGGCCCACGCCGAGATCGTGGCGCTTCACGACGCCGCGCTCTCGCGGCCCTCGTGGCGCATGGATGACGTGACGGCCTACGTTACGTTGGAGCCGTGCGTCATGTGCGCCGGGGCGCTGCTCAACGCACGCGTACGTCGAGTGGTCATCGGCGCGCTCGACGAGAAGGCCGGCGCGGTCGGCTCGCGGTACAACATACTCAGTGACCCACGCCTCTTGCACGAGGCGTCGCTCACGTATGGCGTGCTCGGAGAAGAATCGGCCCAGTTGCTACGCGCCTTCTTCCAAGAGCGCCGTCCTGACTAGTGGCGGCAAAGAGTTGTGTCGACGACACTAACTCGTCACAGTTACGAAACGTCCCCGACCTAATTTCGCGTCCGTGCTGAACGACATCGAAGCGACGTTGCAGGGCCAGCGCGTCGTGGTGGTCGGTGGTGGCGTGTTCGGTACGATGCACGCGCTCTTCGCCTTGGCGCGTGGAGCGAGCGTGGTGCACCTCGAGCGTGATCCGGTGCCGAGCGGTGCCACGGTGCGTAACTTCGGTCTCGTCTGGGTGAGTGGTCGTGCGCCCGGTCGTGAGTTACATCTGGCGCTGCGGGCCCGAGATCTCTGGGAGGACGTCGCGCGCGACGTTCCCGACGTCGGCTTTCGCGCGAACGGTTCGATCACGCTGCTCAACGACGAGCGTGAACTCGAGGTCGCCGAGCGTGCGATGGCGCGCGGAGACGCCGACGCGCGTCAGTTCGCGCTTCTCTCGCCGAGCGAGGTCTCTTCGCGCAACCCGGCGCTGCGGGGCCGGTTCATCGCCGGACTGTACTGCGGTCGTGACGCGGCCGTTGAGTCGCGTGTGGCACTCGGCGCTTTGCGGACGTTCATGGAGAACAGCCGACGCTACGAGTACCTACCCGGACACGAACTCGTCGGCGTCGCCGAACACGCGGCCATCGATCACCGCGGCGTGCATTACGGCGGCGACCACGTCGTGCTCTGTCTGGGGGCGACGTTAAGCGGCTTCGCGGCCGAATTGTTCGAGGACGAGCCACTACGAAAAGTGCGCCTCTACATGGCCGAGACCGAGTCATTCGACGGATCGTTGACGACGTCGGTCGCCAACGGTGACTCCTTTCGTTACTACCCGGGCTTCGCCGAAATCGCGCGAGACGTGCTGGAGGATCAACCCGCGGCGACGGCCGAATTCGCGATTCAGCTCTTGTGCCAACAGCGCCTCCACGGGGGTCTCACGATTGGCGATACGCACGAGCCTGAAGTACCGGGCCTTTTCGAGACGCTGGATCGTCCGATGGACATCATCGAGGCGGCCGCTCGACTGGTGATCGGTGACGCGATGCCTCGGATCGAACGACGCTGGAGCGGTGTGTATCACCAGTTGATCGACCCGACACCGAACGAGATCTATTTCCGCAAGCAGGTCGCGGGCGGAGTCAGTGCCATAACTGGCGCCGGAGGACGAGGGATGACCCTCGCCCCGGCCATCGCGGAGGAGAGTTTCCAATGAACGACGTCGAGTTGATCTGTTTTGACATGGCCGGCACCACCGTTCTCGACAATGGCCTCGTGCTGGAGGCCTTTCGACGGACGATTGAAGACCTCGAGGTCAGTCCCGATGAGGCCGAATCGGCTGAGGCCTACGTCGTGGAGACCATGGGTCAGTCGAAGATCGAGGTCTTCACCGCTCTTTTTGGCGTTCGTGCGTCGACTGCCAACGAATCGTTCGAGAGAAATTTCGTGGAATCGGCCCAAGAACTCGGCGTGAGCGAGATTCCGGGCGCTCGTTCGACCGTCGAAACCCTGCGTGACGTGGGACTCCAGGTGGCGCTGACGACCGGCTTCTCTCCGAGTACGCGCGAAGCGCTGATCGACGTGCTCGGTTGGGGTGACCTGTTTGAGCTTCGCGTCTCACCGGCCGACGCCGGTCGGGGCCGACCGGCGCCGGACATGTTGTGGTGGTGCGCTCTGAAATCTCAGATCACCTCGGCGAGTTCGTTGATGGTGGTCGGTGACACCGCGTCGGACATGGTGGCGGGGTTGCGCGCGGGCGCCGGGTACTGCGTGGGCGTGCTCTCGGGCACGGACGATCAGGCTCGACTGATTGCCAACGGCGCCGACGATGTCATCGATTCAGTCGTGGACTTGCTCAGTTTTGATCTTCTGGTCACGCACTAGTCACGTACGTGACGCGTGCAATGTTGTTTCGAATCACTGTCCGGTGTCGAACAGTTCAATGTGGTGACAGTTAGGACATCGGTAGGCGTTGACGACCCAGTTCTTCTCCTGCATCTCGGCCAGTTGGCCCAGAAAGAACTTGGCCGTCGCCCCTGAACCGCCCGTCACCAGCGTTTCATGACCCAATGGCACCATCTCGCTCTGACAGCGCAGGCATTTCATTCCTGGGGCGTCACTCATATTTGACCATCCTCCGTTGCGTGGAAACGTTCGCGAAGAATCCGTGCAGTCGTCACATTTGTTGCTCCGACGCGTCACACTCGGCTAACCCTCGCAACTTACTCTCGTCGCGAGTCACCAACGCGGTGCACTCACCTTTAGGAGGACGACGAGTGTCGACAAAGAAAATGAAGGTGGCGGTCGCCGCTGGACTCGTGAGCACCATGCTGGCCGGTGTCTCTCTAGTGAGCGGTGGCGCGAACGCAGCCACCAAGAAGGTGAATTGGGCGACCGTGACGTCGGCCCAGGCAGGCGGAGGAATGACCGCGTTGGTCAAGGCCGCGAAGAAGGAAGGCCACGTCAACGTCATTACGATCCCGCTCGCGGGCTGGGCGAACTACGGCCTCATCATGAAGGACTTCACCGCGAAGTACGGCATCCACATCAACGACGCCAACCCGAACGGATCGAGTGCGCAAGAGATCACGGCGATCCAACAGGACAAGGGTCGCGCGGACGCGCCGGACGTCGTCGACGTCGGCACGAGCTACGCCACCGAGAACATGGGCCTGTGGGCTCCCTACAAGGTCGCGACCTGGAGTCTGATTCCCGCGGCCTCGAAGGACCCGAACGGACGTTGGTTCGATGACTACGGCGGCTACGTCGCGATCGGTTGTGACACGAAGATCGTGACGACCTGCCCGACGTCCTTCGCGGACCTGACGAACCCGGCCTACAAGAACGAGGTCGCGATCAACAATGACCCGACGTCAGCCTCGGCCGCGTTCTACGCGGTGTGGGCGGCCTCGATTGCCAACGGCGGCTCGTACAGCGACATCCAGCCGGGCATCACGTTCTTCGCCAACCTGAACAAGATCGGTAACTTCGTGCCCGGTGGCACGGCGGCGACCGCCGCAGCGGGCACCACACCGATCCTGATCTGGTGGGACTACTTGCAGAACGGTGTCGCCTCGAGCGTCCCGGGCTGGAAGTCAGTTATCCCTTCGGACGGGACGATCGCGGCGTACTACACCCAGGCGATCACCAAGGATGCGCCGGACCCAGCGGCGGCTCGCCTCTGGGAGGAGTTCTTGTACTCGTCCCTCGGACAGAACCTGTTCCTCCAGGGTTACGCCCGTCCCATTGAACTGCCCGGCATGATCGCTAACAAGACGGTCAACCAGGGATTCTTGGCGAAGTTGCCCGCGGCCCCCAAGGGCGCGGTGACGTTCCCAACCATGACCCAGGTCAACACCGCGAAGGCCACGATCGCTTCTAACTGGGCTTCGGCCATCAGCGGTAGTTAACCAAGTCGTACGTCATAACCATGTCTGATCTCATCACTGACACCAGTCCTTCCCCTTCTGGTGTCAGTGATGAGAACGGCAGTAAGAAGTCACGAGCGGGTGCACTGCTTCGGTTTGGCCGAACTGGCGCACCCGTTCTTCCGTTTCTCGCGTACGTCTCACTGGGGCTGCTGTTGCCGACGATCGCCATCATCAACCTGGCGTTCCGCTCTAACGCCGGCAAGTTGACGTTGGCCAATATGAAAGTGATCCTCTGCACCTCGAACAATCAGGCGTGTCTCCAATACCGAGCAGGGTTCGAGAACAGTTTGAAGTTGGCGCTCGTCACCTCGATTGTGCCGGGCATCCTAGGAACATTTGTCGCCTACGCCATTGCGACGTCCAAGCACGAACTCTTCAAACGCCTCACCGCAGCGTGTTCCGGTGTCCTCGCCCAGTTTGGCGGAGTCAACTTGGCATTCATGTTCATCGCGGCCTTCAGCGCTGTGGGAGGCGTAGCGACCCACTGGTTGGCCGACATCGGGCTCAATCCTTGGAATCACGGTTTCAACCTCTACAAGTTCTGGGGCGTGGCCTTCGTCTACATGTACTTCCAGCTCCCCCTCATGATCTTGATCATCACGCCCGCCTTCGCCGGGCTCAAGGAGTCGTGGCGTGAGGCGGCCGAGGGTCTCGGCGCGTCAACATGGCGCTACTGGCGACACGTCGGGCTGCCGGTGCTGGCGCCGGCCGTACTCGGCAGCATGCTGTTGCTCTTCGGCAGTGGTTTCTCCGCCTACGCCACCGCCGAAGCGCTCACCGCCGGCACGATCGCCATTACGCCCATCCAGATCGGCGCCATCCTCAACGGCAACGTGCTCTCCGGCGAAGCAAATCTCGGCTACGCCCTGGGCTTCGCGATGATCGTGATCTTGCTGATCTCGGTCATCGGATACGCACTACTTCGTCGAAGGACGTCGCGATGGCTTCGCTAGAACTCGGACAGGCCATCCAGGGCGAGGCGCTCATGGACTCCTACTCCCGGGGTAACCCCTCGGCCCGCCGGATCAAACGCGTCCGCTGGGGACGCGGCACCGCACTGTTTCTCGCGGCCCTCTACTTCATCGTCCCCTTCTACGCCGCAATGCAGTTTTGTCTACAGGACGTCAACGGACACTTCACCCTTCAAACATTTACGCAAATCGCGCAAGCGCCCGGTTTCTACTCGGCTCTCTGGCTCTCGACGCAGTTGGCGGTCGCGACGATGGCGATCGTACTGATCCTCATGGTGCCGACGATGATCTACGTGCACCTTCGGATGCCTCGCTTTCGCCGAGTGATGGAAGTCATCACCATTCTGCCGATTGTCATTCCTCCAATCGTCCTGATCGTCGGCGTCGACGGCGTGACACCGCTGTGGCTGAAGTCCTCGCAATGGCTGCTCGCGCTGATCTACGTGGTGCTCGCAATGCCCTACGTCTACCGCTCGCTGGACGCGGGACTCGGCGCGATCGACCTTAAGACGCTCGTAGAGGCGGCTCGCTCGCTCGGCTCTGGTTGGGTCTCGATAATCTGGCGCGTCCTCATCCCCAATCTGCGCAGCGCTCTACTCTCAGCGTCGGTACTGACCCTTGCTTTGGTTTTCGGCGAGTTCACAATCGCCAGTTTGGATGGGTGGACCACGATTCCGGTGTGGATCTATCTCACCCCAACCACGAATCCACGCATCAACACGCTCGTGGCGATGATGGCGCTACTCGGCACCGCTCTCGTGCTCATGCTGATCGTGTCGTTCGACCGCAAGTCTCACTTGAGGAGGAGTTGATGTTGATGGATACCCAGACCATACGGTCTACGATGACCGACGTGTCGCCACGTAAGACCGGTGCGCCGGTCGTCCTCGAGAACCTCACCCGACAGTTCGGCACGGCCAAAGCGCTCGACGGATTCACGCTCAACATCGCGCCGGGAGAGTTCGTAGCGTTGCTGGGCCCATCCGGATGTGGCAAGACGACGGCTTTGCGAGTACTGGCGGGATTCGAGCGACCCGATATCGGAAGGGTCACGGTTGACGGTCATGACGTGGTGCACGTGCCGGCTCAGAAGCGCGACATGGGGATGGTCTTCCAGAGTTACTCACTGTTTCCGAACATGAGCGCCCGCGACAACGTGGCCTTCGGACTCCAGCTTCGTCATCAGCGAAGTGCGCCACGACGAGCGCGCGCCGATGAACTCTTGGATCTCGTCGGGCTCTCCGAGCACACGACGAAGTACCCGCACCAACTCTCCGGAGGTCAACAACAGCGCGTGGCCTTGGCTCGAGCACTAGCCATTGAGCCGCGCGTCCTGTTATTGGACGAGCCACTCTCCGCCCTTGACGCCAAGGTACGCGCCGAACTGCGCGATCAGATACGAGCGCTTCAGCAGCGCCTCATGATCACGACCGTCTTCGTCACCCACGACCAAGAGGAAGCGCTCTCGATGGCCGACCGTGTATGCGTGATGTCACGCGGGCGCGCCGAACAGATCGCGACGCCGGCCGAGTTGTACTCCAAGCCCTCGACTGAGTTCGTCGCGCAGTTCGTCGGGATCTCGAGCCGCGTCGCGGTCGAGCGCAACGGTGACTCGGTGGGACTGTTCGGACGCGAAGTAAAGATTCGCGGTGACGTGCCCCAAGGCACCGAATCCCTCGACGCGCTCCTTCGACCCGAAGACGTCGACGTCATCGTCGCACCAACCGGACTCGGCATCATCACGCACAAGAGCTTCCTCGGCGCGACGACCCGTCTGGAGGTCGGGATCGCAGGAGCGTCGGTGAAGGCCGACATCCTCAGTAGTGGCGCCGACGTCTTCGAACTGGGTACGCGTGTGGATCTCGTCGCGAACGCGCGCGACGTCCTCGTCACCGCGTCTCGGCCAACGATCTGACCAGAGAATCCCAGTCGCGCAACGCGCCGACGTTCAGTCCTTCGACCTTGCCAATGTCGTCCCAAGTGCGAAGGGCCAGTGCGTCATCGAAGCCCGGATGTTGTTCGAACCGCCGACACTCGATTTCACTCAAGAGTCCGCCTTGCGCGATAAGCGTCGCTTGGGACGCGATCGAAAGCCGGTCGTGATACTCCGGCTCTCGCGTGCAGCGCCAGCGCTTCGCCGTGACGTGCAGCGCGACCGGCTGGGCAACACACGCTCCGAACAGTGGCGCGAGGATGCGCGCGCCACGGGCCTCGTGATCGTCGTCGTCACTCGCGAGATCGAAGTTCGAATCACTTTGGACGTCAGTCGCGAGATGACCGACGTCGTGAAAGAGCGCCGCGACGATCATCGCGTCGGTGGCGCCCGCCTCACGAGCCAACGCGGCGCACTGCAGCGCGTGCTCGTTCTGGGTGATGGACTCGCCGTAGGACTGGTCGCCGAGCGATTCGTAGAGGTCGAAGAGTTCGTCGACGGACGTGGGGTCGCTCACGTCGTTCATCGTAGAAGGGGTCGGTAACGCCACGGTGAGCGAGAGTGGGATTGACGCGAGCGAGCGCGTCACCGTCCGGTCACGTCCTCAGGCCAATCAGGAACCTTTGAAAACTGGCAGTTGGATCGTGAAGATCGAGCCCTTGCCCGGGGTGCTGTCGAAGGTCAACGTACCGCCCATGGCTTCGGTGAGGTTCTTGGACAGCGCGAGACCCAGACCGGTTCCTTCAATTCCGGTCGACTCGGCGTTCAATCGGTCGAAGGGTATGAAGAGTCGCTCGACCATCTCGGGACTTATGCCGAGTCCGGTATCGGCGACCGAAAGGCGGACGATGTCTTCGCTGGCCTCCGTGCTCACGATCACTCGACCTTTCGGACGGTTGTATTTAATGGCGTTGGAGAGAAAATTCAACAAAACCTGTCGAAGGCGCTGCTGGTCGGCTCGAACCGATACATCGGTGATGTCACCGACTTCTATGCCGATGCCACGCTCGCTCGCCTGCAGTGTGATGATGCCCACGCAGTCTTGCACGAGCTCATCGAGTGACACCGCTCCCAGAGTCACGATGACTCGTCCGGACTCGATGCGCGAGATATCGAGGATCTCATTGATCAAATTCAAAAGATGTTGTCCCGAGTTGTGGATGTGGCCGAGCATTCGCAGGACATCGGGATCGCTGGACTCCATCTGCAGCAGCTGGGAGAACCCGATCACCGAGTTGAGCGGCGTCCGGAGTTCGTGGCTCATGCGTGACATGAACTCACTTTTCGCGGCGTCGTGTCGCTCGGCCTCGGAGCGGGCGATCTCCAAGGCGCTCTCCAGCGCCACGGATTCAGAGATGTCCCGGGTGATCACGACCGCGGCGACCGGGGGATCTCCGTTATTGTCGAGCGCTCGGCCCCTCGACTCGACCGTGATCCAGTGGCCGTCATCGTGTAACACGCGAAAGCGGGCCGTCGAGGCCTGACCTTCGTCAAAGATCTTCCGGATGCTGGCCAGGACGACGGCTTGGTCGTTGTAGTGCACGAATTGAAGAACCGAGCGACCGCGTCGGTTCTCGTTAGGAGTGCCGAGCATTGATTCGCTCGCCGGACTGACTTCGAGAATCGTGGCGTCACGATCGATGACGGTGATCGCGTCGACGGCCGTGTCGATGATTGCGCGCATCTTCGCGAGGTTCTCGGCGAGCGCGGCTTGGGTCTGGGCCGCCGCAGTGATGTCGCGCGTGATGAAGACGGCCCGCGTCGGCGGGCCATCAGGATCGCGCAGCGCGCGTCCGCGCGTCTCGAGTGTGATCTCGTGGCCGTCGGCGTGACGGGCGCGAAAGCTGACCGTCGTCACTTCGTCGATCTCGAAGGTTTTGCGCAGCGCCGCCTCGACGACGGGTCGGTCCTCGGGGTCGATGATGTTGAGTCCGGTGTGTCCTCGTCGGGCCATTTCCGGATAGCCGTACATTCGTTCACTCTCGGGACTGGACTCGACGATGTTGAGGTCTCGGTCGATGATGACAATCGAGTCGGCGGCGGCCTCGAACATCGCTTCGGCGACGGCCGTGCTCTGACTCAATTGGGAGCGCATCTCTTGGTGGTCCGTGACGTCCTGACCGGTCGCGCAGATCCAACCGTCCTTGCGGAGCGAGCTCCACGAGATCGTTCGGTAGGTGCCGTCGCGACAGCGTTGCCGATTGACGAAACCTCGGCGCGTCTCCTCCGGCCCCCGGATCACGATTCGAAACTCGTCCTCGGTCGCCTGGACGTCATCGGGGTGAACGAAGTTCGCGAACGGCACGCTCCGCAGTTCGTCGAAGTCCCAACCCAGCATGTCGTGCCACGCCGGATTCACCTGAATCAGTTCGCCATCTTTTCCAAATACCGAAAGGAGATCGGGGGAAAAGTAGAAGAATTCACCAATGTCGGGGATCTTCGACCCGTCGTCCTTCACGAATTGTTACCCCCTTCCTACGGTCGACCCTTCTAAGGAAGCGAAGAACTATCGTCGATTGGGCGTGCGAAATCCGTTGGGTGACTCACTCGCCCAGTCACGAACATATATTTTGCGCGACGCTGAGCAGCGTATTCACAACACCGTCACACATTGTGACCAAGTGACCACGTAACTGATGGGCCGCGAACGGCGCTGGAGTTGGTCGAAGTGCTCGAATCCGACGTTCGACTCTCCGATTACCGCTATGTTGCGGCGATTAAGGCAGATCTGTTGCGACGACTAGGTCGAGCCGAAGAGTCGCTCGTCGTGAGCAATCGAGCCCTCGAACTGACGCGTAACGAGACGGAACGAGAGTTTCTCGACACTCAGTACGCGGTGTTCAGCGCCGGATGAGTGACATAGTCAGGGTCTTCGAGACCTAACGGATTCGGCGCGCTCGAACGATCAAGACTCCCGATATACCTGCCAAGCCCAGGGCCGACAGTCCGATGGGCCAGAAGAGAAATGATGCCGATCGGGCGGAACCTCCGGCGCCCGTGTCCGGGGCGCCGATGGGAAGGGGCGTCGTGGTCGTGACCGACGAGGCGAGGGGAGTCACTGGCGTGCCACCCGACGTGCCCGTCGTGATAGGCGTGGTCGTCGTCGTCGTCGCCGCCGTCGTCGCCGTCGTTACCGCCGTGGTTGACGTTGTCGTCGCCGGGGCCACGGTGGTGGGGGTCGTTGTCACCACGGGCGGCGGAGCCAAGAGACAGGTCGGCACCGTGATCGTGTTGTCATCCATCGTGACGGCGCCGTTGATCGCCAGGGCCCGTCCATTTACCGTCGCGCCCGTGTTCAGCGTGATCGACGTCGTGGCGAGGATCGATCCGGCAAAGTCGCTGGTGGTCCCCAAGGTGGCGGAGCTGCCAACTTGCCAGAACACGTTGCACGCCTGCGCCCCGTTCTCGAGTACCACTGAGCTGGCAGACGCGGTCGTCAACGTCGATCCCGCTTCGAAGATGAATACGGAGTCCGGGTCGCCGGCGCCGTTGAGCGTGACGGTGCCGGTCAGACCGATGGAAGAGGTGCACTGGTAGACGCCGGAGACCAATGTTGATCCACCCAAGTCCCCCGCCACGGTGACGAAGGGCGTTCGGCTCGCGGCGTCAACGGAGGCCGTGCCCAGGTCGTTCTCGGCGGTCAGGGCCACGCCGTTGGCCACGTACGTCGAACCCGTGCTTTGCGAGCCCGGCGGGAATCCGGTGATCGCGGTGCCCGGAGAGAGTCCGATATTGCCGCTGATCGTGGTTGGACCGGTATTGGTGATCGCACTGCCGGCCAGTACGGCGAAGGACGACGCGGTTCCGAGGTTCACCGTCGCCGTGGCCGCCATCGCCGACGGCGCGCCGAACGCGGCGAGCGTGATGAACGCGATGCCGGTCACCAACATGGTGCCGAATGAGAGCCGCAGCGTTCGCGAAAAGGACCGAAGACCAGGAACGCGACGAGTTGCGTTCACGGTATTGGAAGAGGGGTGATTCGAAGATCGTGCGGTGGTGGACATAACTGTCCTTTCCAAAGATTGCCATGCTTCGTCAGTGGGAGTGACAAAAGACGACAAGCCTGATAAGTACTGCTCCATCCAGCGCAAGGCGGCATCTCCGCAACTCACACAACTCTGCAACAACATTGAGTGTCTTTGCGCATCGTGAGGTCGCATTTTCACCGGAAGTGCGTTGTGACCAGGTGGGACCTTACTGATTCGAACCTCCCATCGAGGTATCCGGAGGAATAGGAATCAGGAGCCGTCAATAGCATTCATCGCTGCGTACGCAGTTTCGACACCGTTCGGTGAGATGAAAGCTTTCGTACGGCGATGAGCGCGGTCGGACGGTAGCGTTTCGAGGCCACGCGAGGCGCCACGAGCGAGGTCGAAGATCATTGCTCAATGTGCCAAAGTGTACGAATGACAGAGGATGTTCGGAGTGTCTGTGCCGTCGTGACTCTGGTTCGCCTATTCGTTCTCTGGCCCGCGTGCCTTCCCTGACGAGGAGTAGCGGCCCGATGCAGGGGAGCGGTTCATCGCGAACGCCAGCCTTAGAGGTTCGTGACCTTTCGCGCATCTACGGAACCGGCGACATCGCCGTACGCGCCCTCCGCGGTGTTTCATTTCACGTTGCATCGGGCGACATGGTCTGCATCATGGGGAAGAGTGGTTCGGGCAAGTCGACCCTGCTGCGCCAGCTTGGACTACTCGACGCGCCGAGTTCGGGCCAAGTGTTGCTCGACGGCGTCGACGTCACTCGACTTCGCGAGAGTCACCGTCGCGTCTTGCGACTGGAGCATCTGGGCTACGTGTTCCAGGAATACGCACTCCTTCCGGAACTCACGGCCGAAGAGAACGTCTACCTGCCTTCGCTCATGTCCGGCACTCCCTTGCGACAGGCTCGGTTGCAAGCCCGGGAACTGCTCGCGATGCTTGATCTCGAGAATCGCGCCGGCCATCGACCGTCGGAACTCTCGGGCGGACAGCAACAGCGTGTTGCGATTGCCCGCGCGTTGATCAATCGACCAGCGGTGCTCTTCGCTGATGAGCCGACGGGCAACCTCGATACGGAATCGAGCGAAAGGGTGATGACGGCACTCACGCGAATGAACGACGAACTGGGCGTGACGGTACTTTTCGTTTCGCACGATTCCGATGATCAGCGTTTTGCGAAAAGTCTCATCGTCCTGCGCGATGGTGAGATCGTGAGCGATGTGGACCGATGACCGCACTTCGGTCGCTGCGCGTAGCGGCATTTCTGAGTCGACGCGCCATCACCCGTGGTAATCGCGGAATCGTCATCCTGACGATCGCGATGATGGCGATCATCTACGCCGAGCTAATGTTTGTCCCGTCTCTCATCCAAGGCGCGACCAACGAGATTCAACAGGAACTCCGAGAATACGTGACCGCCAGCATCGCGATCACGCCCTCGCACTCGGTTCCAACAATTCCCAACGCGGCCACCCTGCTCCATCGGGTCCGATCCACCGGCAGCGTGGTAGCGGCGACGGCCACGTCAATCGCGGGAAGCGAGGTCAGCTTTGGTAGCCACACCAACTCGTGGCCGGTTCTGGCGGTCGACCCCGCGTCCTACGCGAGGACGTTCACGACGCCCAGGTCAATGATCGAAGGGACGTTCCTCGACCCGGGCGTGAACGACGAGATCGTGCTCGGAATCGGAATCGCCGGGGCCGGGAAGACGCACGCCTCAACCTACGAATCGTCCCTGCAGAACGTGCACGTCGGTGATCAGGTGAACGTCACGCTTTCCGGGGGGCGAACCCACGTCTTCACGGTGAAGGGCATCTACGAAACCGACCTCGCAGAAGCCAATACCAATGCATTCATTTCCACCGCGACCGCGGACAGTTTGGTACCGGCGCTCCGAGGACGGGCGTCGGCGATCTACGTGCGAACCAAGCAGATCGGCGACGAAGAGGCTGTCATTCACGAGTTGCGCGGTGATGGCCGTCATGTCACGTACCGATCCTGGGAGACCCTTTCATCGAGCGTCAAGGAAATCACCGGTTCCTTCGACACCATCAAATCGGTCCTCAATGCGGTCTCACTGATCGTCGCCGCAATCGCGGTGTTCATTGTGACGTACGTGGATCTCGTGAACAAGCGTCGAACCATCGGCATTGAACGGGCGATCGGGATAAGTGGTCGTGCGATCACTTTGAACTATCTCCTCAAGGCCGTGGTCTTCACGTTCTTTGGAGTGCTGTTCGGTGCGGCACTCTTCTTCGGCGGCGCGATCCCGCTGGTGCGTCGCCATCCTTTTCAGTTTCCCATTGGTCCGGTGACGCTCAGTGTCTCGTCGAATGAACTGCGCAGCGACGCCGTCATCTTGCTCGTGGTCGCGCTATTGGGGGCACTCGTGCCCGCGTGGAGGGCGGTGCGGATTCGCTTGATTGACGCCGTGTGGGGATGAGGACCGCGTCAGTGACCGGTACTTCGAGAACTTTGTCAACGAAAGGTGGTGGAAGGAGTGGCGTCCCAACCTAAGCCACACCTCTCCACCGTTCACGACCATAGAGAACGACGGCGAAATTGAAGAAGGGCCCTAAGTCACTTCTTTTGACCGATCGCCACCGCGTATCCCTGGCGATATTCCAGAGCGTGTCGCGATGAGCGGCTTCGATCATCAATTGGTTGCGCCGGGGCCCCAAGAAGTCCACGGAGCACGATCCATCACCATCGAGCAGTCATGTCGGCTGAGTACGACTAACTCTTCTTTGTGGCCTTCTTGACGCGCTGGGCCGCCTTCTTCAAGTCCTGGCCAGCGTTCTTCAGGTCCTCGCCAGCGTTTTTGAGGTCGGATTCGACCTGATCGGCGACTCCCTTGGCCTTGATAGCTTTTCCCTTGACCTGCCCCACGAGGACCTCGGCCTTGCCCTTCAGTTCGAGCTTCTTGTTCTTGACATCGTTTCGAGTCGTCATGACGGCTCTCCTTTTCTCACTTCACGTCCCTCACAGGGAATTCGTGAAATGTCACGCACGCTGTCGCGTCAAACGGATACGCCAGCCCACCACTCTCAAATGTATTCATTGGCGGTCCCTCGTCACAGTGCCCAAAGTCCCTTTCTCGCGATCCTTGAGTTTGGCCTTCGTCAATCGAATCGGCGACGCATTACGTCGCGTGAAAGGCGATCCGCGAACGAATCGAGGCGTCGTCTCGGTGCCGAGCAACGTTACGACGAAGGTTCGTTGGGCTCGTCGCCATCGAGGCCGAGCGCTTCAAGTTCTAACTGGACGATCTTGAAGTCTCGAAGCCTCCTCGGACGAGGAACTTCGCTTGTGTCGTGATGCAGGACTGACATGGTCGTCATGGCGATGCGGCGATAGAGCCAGAAGAAGAAGACGCCGAGGGGTAATTCGGCCCCGAATCCGGTGAGCAGGGTCAGCCACTCGTCACGGTGGCCGAAGGACGTGACCATATCGAACCACGCGTCGCAAAAGAGCAGGGTCCCGGCGACCATGGCGATGGCCGCGAGTATCTGGCGTCGGTACCAGGCTGCCCACGCGGCCAGCAGGAGCACGGTGATCAACGCCGCGTCGAACCCGGTCCAGAGAAGACGCCAATGATCCGCGTCATACCTCGGGGGAAGTGTGAGGCCGAGAAAGACGGTCCAGGGAACCAGCACCACGACACCGACGAGGAAGAACAGGGAGACAATCTGTGCGCGGCGCGACAGTGAAAGGTGAAGGCGGAGTCCGAGGAGCTTCTCTCGGCGGTTCCGCACGCCGTCACTTGGCGGTCGTTCGCCGTCCACGGGTCATTGTCGCACACCACCGCACCCGAGACAGAGCGCCCCATGGTCGCCACCCGGCGCTTTCGTCATGGCGGGGTATTAACGAAACTCCGATCGGCTTGATGCAGCCGGTTGCTTCATTTTGTGAAACTGCGCACGCCACACGATTTCGAGCACGTTGACCACACGTTTTCTACGCGGTAGCGGTGAGGTCGTAATCAGTTACCCCGGTCAGCGCGAAACCTGTCGTCCACCGACGCGACCCGTCGAGTCCGACGATGAATGCCTCATAGCCGACCAACGAACCAATCGTGGCCAGCATCCCCTCGCCGGCCACGCACAATGCAGTGGCCAAATCGTCACACACGCGTAGGACTGGCCCCACTTGAATGGACCGGGATGATCGTGGCGGCGAGAAGGGTGGTGAGTGCCAACGTCACGACGCCCACGACGCGGCCATCTCGGACCAATGGACTGCGGATCATGGAGTCGACGAGGACGGACGTGGAAGCGCCCTCCGCGGGGTCAATGCTGGCATTATGAACCTTCGTCCGGTCCTCGATTGAACTTAACGTTGACCAAGCTCGACCTTAAAGGGTCTTACGTCACAAGCCGATGGCGGAGGAGGTGGGATTTGAACCCACGGAAGGTTTCCCTTCACACGATTTCCAATCGTGCCGATTCGGCCGCTCTCGCACTCCTCCTCAATACCGACACTCACCCTTTCGAAATGAATACCGGCTCGCAAGGCTACCCGAGTGGCTTCGAGCACTCGTCCGGTAGCCTTTTCAACGCCGAGGTTCACAGCAGTGGTCGGGTCCCGTGCGACGACCGTTTGTGAACCGAGTCAGGGGTGGAAGCCAGCAGCTCTCAGCAAATCGTGTTGGGTGCCACGGATCGCCTGACCACTGCTTTGGACCTCGGCCTCTTACAGCGTCCAATTAGCATGCGGGCATGGCTGATGCGTCGACGACCCCGACTTCGATCGACGGCGTCACTTCGCTCTATCGCAGATTTCGACCCGGTCGGTTCGTGGAACTGCGTGGTCAAGACCACGTGGTGCGCGCCCTGCAGAGAGCGGTGAAGAACCAACGGGTTTCGCACGCGTATCTCTTTTCTGGTCCGCGCGGGACGGGAAAGACCACGACCGCCCGGATCCTTGCGAAGGCGCTCAACTGCGAGAATCCGCTCGACGGCGACGCCTGCAACGTCTGCGCGAGCTGTGTGGCGATCACCAAGGGGACGTCGCTCGACGTCACCGAGCTCGACGCCGCGTCCAACAACGGTGTCGATGACATTCGCGACATCACCGCGGGAGCCTGGCACGGAACGCCCGGAAGCTGGAAGGTCTACATCTTCGACGAGGTTCACCAACTCTCCAAGGCCGCCTCCGCCGCGCTCTTGAAGACGTTGGAAGAACCGCCGTCCCACGTCGTGTTCGTACTCGCCACGACCGATCCACACAAGGTGATGCCCACGATCCGCTCGCGCACCCAGCACCTCGAATTCCGACTCTTCAACGGTGAGACGTTGAGTTCCTTGTTACACGAAGTCGAGCGCGCGGCCGGGTTGAGCGCCGATGAAGCGACCATCGAGGCGGCCGTGCGACTCGGTCGTGGTTCGGCGCGTGACGCCCTGAGTGCCCTGGACCAACTCATCGCTACCGGTTCGATCATCGAGACCCAACCGGAGTTCGATGGACTCTTTCGTGCCCTCGTCGAGGGCGACGCGGTGGGCGCACTCAAGTCGCTGTCGGAATTGACGAGGGAAGGATGGGACCCCGAACAGCTCGCCGAGAACTTCGCGGCCGAAGTTCGTCAGGTCTTCTTGCTCCAGGTCGCGCCGGAAGTCGCCGACGCGGTCGACAGCGACCGCGATCGACTCATCGAGTGGGGGACGCATCTGGGACTTCCGCGCACGGTTCGCGTGTTAGAGACCGTTGGGCGGGCCATGCGCGAAATGAAGAGCGCCCCGGAGAAAATCGTCATCCTCGAAGTGGCCATGGTCCGACTGATTAAGCCCGAGTTGGATAACACGGTTGACGCCCTCGACGAGCGCGTCACCAAGCTCGAGCGCGATGGTGTTCGTGTCGAGCCGACGTTGCCACCACCTCCGGCGGTCCTTCGACCGATCGGATCGGCGCCGCCGGCCACGCCCAGTCGTCCCACGAAAGAGCCGGCGCCTCGGCCAACGGCGGAAGCCGTTGAGCCCGAATCACCGACACGATTCGTTGAGAGCGGACTCGATCTCGACGACGTACGCGCACGGTTCGTCGAGCGGGTCGTCCCGAGGACCTCGCGCGGAGCGCAACTGCTTCTCAAGTCGGCCTTCGTGCGCTCACTCGACGGACAGCATCTGACGATCGCGCTGCCGAGCGAAGAGATGCGCCAAAACACTGAGTTGATTGCCCAAGGGCTGCGCAGCGCGATGGAACACGAATTCAAGTCGCCACTACAGATCACCTGGGCCGTGGACCCGACATTGGTGAGCAGCGCGAGCGTGGCGACGACGAGCGCTCGACCGATTGGCACGCGCGAGCACGAAGCCGAAGAGAGCTACTCGCCCGACGAGTCGGTCATTGTCGTCGACTCCGCCGGGGACCACCTCATCACCGAGATGTTCCCCGGGGCGACGGAGGTCACGTGAGCTACCCACCTCCCTTGCAGGCCGTCGTCGATGAACTGGGACGATTTCCCGGAGTCGGACCGAAGTCAGCCCAGCGCATTGCGTTTTGGCTGATGCGTCAGCCGAGTGAGGACGTCGCTCGGTTGGCCCAGTCCATCGAAGAGATGAAGACCCGGCTCTCGTTCTGTGAACGTTGTTGCAACATCGCCGAGACTGGGGGACTCTGCCCGATCTGCGCCGACGATCGACGTGACCAAACGACGATCTGTGTCGTCGAGAATCCTCCGGACGTCGTGGCGGTCGAACGCTCCGGCGCGTTTCACGGCACCTATCACGTGCTCCACGGAGTCTTGAACCCGCTGGAGGGCGTGACGCCGGACCGACTGCGAATCCAAGAATTGATTCTTCGCCTTCGCGGCCCCGTCAAAGAAGTGATCCTGTGCTTCAACTCCAACGTCGAAGGTGACGCCACCGCCATGTACCTGAGTCGGTTGTTGCAGGTGCCCGGTCTGGTCGTCTCTCAGCCGGCGAGTGGACTGCCGGTCGGCGGCGACTTGGAGTTCGCCGACGACCTCACCCTCGGTCGCGCCATCGACGGCCGTCGCGTACTTTCTGACTAGGCGAATCGAATGACGCAGAGCAGTCCGGCGACCAGACTGTAGAAACCGAAGGGGATCAGGGTCTTCGTGGTGAACCACTTGGTGAGGAACTTGACCGAGATCAGCGCGGTCACCATAGCGCACAGCGAACCGACCAGCGTCTGGTAGCGAACACCGTCGCCGAGCGGTCCCATCAGATCGGGCAGCTTCAGTATGCCGGCGAGGAATATGACCGGCGTCGCCAGCAAGAACGCGAAGTTCGCCGACTCCTCGTGATCGAGTCCGTCCATCAGACCGGCCACCATCGAGATGCCGCTTCGAGAGATACCGGCGAAGAGCGCGAAGATCTGCGAGCAACCGATGCCGAGGGCGCCCGTGAGCGTGAGCCGTTCGAGTTTCCTGAATTGGACGTGACGACCACTGTTGCGGCGCAGGCGCTCACCGACCAACAAGATCACTCCGTTGATCGTGAGGAAGATCGCCGCGGCGAGTGGCTTCGCGAAGAGGACGCGCAGTTTGTGCTCCAACAAGATGCCGGCAATCCCGACCGGCACCGTGGCGACGGCGAGCACGAACAGCAGTCGGTAGTTCGGATCGGTGTCGGGTTCGTTGAGGTGCCAGAGCGACGAGACACCGGCATTCGGAACACCCGCCAACTGTCGGCCGAGACCGCGAAAGAGCGCGATCCACGTCTTGCGATAAAACACGAGGAGTCCGAGGGCCGTGCCCACGTGCAGTCCGACGATGAAGGCGAGGAAAAATGACTCCGACGCCGATTGGGAGTTCACGAGGTTGTGCCAGCCGAGGAGTCCCGGGAGCAAGACGCTGTGGCCGAGGCTGGAGACCGGAAAGAGTTCGGTGAAGCCCTGCGTGAGTCCCATGATGATGGCCTGGAAATACGACAGGGACGCGTGCACCCTTCAACGCTAAACCACCGCGCCGATGGTATCGGTGACGGATTTGAGTCAGAATTCATCCATGCGGTATCTGACGGTGGTGCGACATGCGAAGTCTTCGCCGGCCAAGCCCGGAGAGTCGGACTTCGCTCGCACGTTGAACAAACGCGGACGCGAAGAGTGCGAACGGCTGCGCGAGTGGGCGAGCGACCCCGACGAACTGGGCCGTTACGGGCCGACGACCGCCCTCGTGAGCTCGGCCGCTCGAACCCGAGAGACGTTTCGACGGGCCTTTCACGGCACGGCGTTCGTGGAGCAATGCGAATTCAGCGAGCTCATCTACAACGGGCGTCGCGACGTCAGCGCCGAAGACCTCCTGATCGATCTCGCCGCCATCGATCCGGTGACGACGTCGCTGCTGGTCGTGGCGCACAACCCCACGGTCCACGAAGTGATGATCACGCTGGCGAAGGATCTGCCGAAATCACTGCGCGGTGACCACTACGCGCTCGGGGGCGCGTACGTGCTGGCGCTGCCCGACGACCGCCAGGTCGGCCTCGAGCGCTACGAGGTCGTCGCGAGTTACATCCCGGTCTAGAGACTGCGAAGTAGTGCCGCGTCGCCCTGACCACCGCCACCACAGAGCGCCACCGCCGCCACGCCGCCGCCGCGTCGACGCAGTTCGGTCAACGCCGAGAGCGCGAGGCGCGTGCCCGACATGCCGACCGGGTGACCGAGCGCGATGGCCCCGCCGTTCACGTTGACCTTGGCTTCGTCGATGCCGAGATCGTCCAGCGAGGCGAGGCCGACGGCCGCGAACGCCTCGTTGATCTCGAAGAGGTCCAGACCCTTGACGTCGAGGTCCGCCTTTTTTGCCGCCTGAAGGATGGCGTGCGAAGGCTGGGTGAGAAGTGAGGCGTCGGGGCCGGCGACCTGGCCGTAACTGATGAGTTCGCCCAGGGGCGTGAGGCCGAGTTGTTCGCAACGCTCGGCCGACATGACCAGGACCGCCGCGCCGCCGTCGGAGATCTGGGAGGCGTTGCCGGCGGTGATCGTGCCGTCCTTCTCGAAGGCACCGCGCAACTGGGACAGCGACTCGGCGGTCGTCTCGCCGCGAACGCCTTCGTCGATCGAAATCATGATCGGATCACCCTTGCGCTGGGGCACCGCCACCGCGACGATCTCCTCGGCGAACTTGCCAGCCGCGATCGCCGCCGCGGCGAGCTGATGGCTGCGCGCCGAGAACTCGTCTTGACGCTCGCGGCTGATCCGTCCCTGGTTGTAGCGCTCGGTCGAGAGCCCCATGGCGCACTGGTCGAAGGCGCACGTCAGGCCGTCGAACATCATCGAGTCCACGACCTTCTGATCGCCGAGGCGATAGCCGGACCTCGCGCCCGGTAACAGGTACGGCGCGTTGGTCATCGACTCCATTCCCCCGGCGATGATGACGTCCGCCTCACCGGCTCTGATCATGAGGTCAGCGAGGTAGATCGTCTGGAGTCCGGAGAGACAGACCTTGTTCACGGTGGTGGCGTGGACGGTCATCGGGATGCCGCCCTTGACGGCGGCCTGGCGAGCAGTGATCTGGCCTTGACCGGCCTGGAGGACCTGGCCCATCAACACGAGGTCGACGCTGGACGGATCCACGCCGGTGCGATCGAGCACGCCCTTGATGGCGGCGCCGCCGAGGTCTTGGGCGCTGAGCGACGCGAAGGCTCCCGACAGTTTCCCAATAGCCGTTCGAGTACCGGCGACGATGACGCTTCGTGACATGGAGACTCCTTCGTGCAATCGAATGCAACGAGATGACTTTAGACGCCACGCTTCGCACCCCGATTGGGCCCGCGAAAACGCGCCGCCGCCGCCAACATCCCCAGTCCTCGCAGAGGACGCCATCGAGCCAAGTAACCTCGCCGGGATGAGTGAGATTCTCGACGCCGTGCGCTCCGGCGCCTCGGCCGAGGAGTTGGCGTCGACCGAGATGCCCGCTACGACCCGCGCGGTCTTCATCCGTCGCGACGAGCAGACAATGTTCGACGGGATGGACAGTCGAGACAAGGATCCTCGGCGCAGCCTGCACGTCGACGAAGTTCCGCTCCCGGAACTCGCCCCCGACGAGGTCTTCATCGCGGTGATGGCGTCCTCGATCAACTTCAACTCCGTGTGGACGAGCATCTTCGAGCCGCTGCCCACCTTCGGATTCCTCGACCGACTGGGCAAGGAATCGTTCTGGGGACGGCGCCACGCGCTCGACTATCACGTCATCGGCTCCGACGCCGCGGGGGTCGTGGTGCGAGCCGGTTCGTTGGTGCGCAACTGGAAGGTCGGCGACGAGGTCACCGTGCACTGCAACTACGTCGACGATCAGGACCCCACGAGCCATGACGACTCGATGCTCTCGAGTAGCCAGCGGATCTGGGGATTCGAGACGAACTTCGGGGGACTGGCCGACATCGCGGTCGTCAAGGCGAACCAATTGATGCCCAAGCCCACCCACCTGACCTGGGAAGAAGCGGCCGTTAACGCGCTGTGCAACTCGACGGCCTATCGGATGCTGGTCTCGCACAACGGCGCTCCGGTGACCCAGGGCGACGTCGTGCTTATTTGGGGCGCCTCGGGGGGAATCGGATCCTTCGCGGTCCAGCACGTGTTGAACTCCGGCGGTACGCCGATCGGCGTCGTCTCGAGCGATGCCAAGGTGGAGACCCTGCACGAATTGGGCTGTGAGTACGTGATCGACCGACGCGCGAACGACTACCGGTTCTGGAAGGACGAGCACACCCAGGACGAGGGCGAGTGGCGCCGCCTGGGCAAGGACATCCGGGCCCTGGTCGGCGACGACCCGGACATCGTGTTCGAACACCCCGGACGTTCGACGATGGGCGCAAGCGTCTTCGTGGCCAAACGTGGCGGCACGATAGTGACCTGCGCGGCGACCAGTGGCTACATGATCGAGTACGACAACCGTCACCTCTGGATGAAGCTCAAGACGATCAAGGGCTCGCACTTCTCGAACTACCGCGAGGCCTGGGCGGCCAACCAGACGATCATCGACGGCAAGGTCGTGCCCCCGCTGTCGGCGGTCTTTCCTCTTGAAGAGACCGGCGAAGCGGCCTACGAAGTGCACCACAACCGACACGAGGGCAAGATCGGGATCCTGTGCGTCGCGTCTGAGGAGGGTCTCGGCATCACCAATCCGGAGCTTCGCGCGCGCGTCGGCGAGGAACGGCTGACGATTTTCCGTCGACACGATCAGGAGGCGCCGTGACGTCGCAGCTGACTGAGATCGACCACGTCGCCATTGCGGTCAACGATATCGACGCCGCGATTGCCTGGTACGAGTCGGTCTTCGGCGCCGTGGTCGTGCACCGCGAGGTCGTTGAGTCCGACGGCGTGGATGAGGCCCTGGTAAAAGTCGCCGAGTCCTACATCCAGCTGCTGACGCCGACTCGCGATGACTCACCGGTCGCGAAGTACCTCGCCAAGAACGGCGAGGGACTGCACCACATTGCCTATCGAGTCGACAACTGTGCGGAAACGCTCGAAATCGTGAAGAAGAGTGGCGCGCGTGTGATCGACCAGACGCCGCGACCGGGATCGCGCGGAACGATCGTCGCGTTCGTGCATCCGAAGGGTTCCTTCGGAACGCTCATCGAGTTGGTCGAAGAGACCAACTAGTCGAAACCGAACCGCTCAGGCCGGCGCTCCACTGTGGCCGTCGTCTGATTCTCGGGAACGGCCGAGAGCGATTTCGGCGTCCTTGAGTAGTTCACCAGTCGCCTTCAGGTGTTCGGCATCGAGTAGCGCGAGACCGGCACTCACCGTGAGGACGCCGCTGGGTGAGTCTTCGTTGGGAATGGCGAGCTCTTCGATGTTGCGGCGCATCCGATCGACCGCGATCGCACCCGTCTCCAGGGTCTGTTCGGGCAGCAGACAAATGAACTCGTCGCCGCCCACGCGGTAGACCGAGTCTCCGGAGCGAGAGCGACTCGCGAGTCGCTCGGCAACGGCGACGATGACTTCGTCGCCCTTTTCTCGTCCGTATCGGTCGTTGAACTCCTTGAATTCGTCGATGTCGATGAGTGCGATGCAGCTACGAAGTCCGTAGCGGGTCACCTGGCCCTCGTACACCGCGAGGTCTTTTTCCAGTAACTGGCGATTGCCCAAGCTCGTCAACGGGTCGGTAAGGGGAATGGTCGCGCGACCACCCGCGGGCCCGTCGTCGCCCGCGGGAACGACGGTGGGAATTTCACGTACGAACGCGTTGAACCCGCCACCGTCGCGAGTCCAGATGATCATCGTGACGGGAATCTCGCGACCGTCACTGTGAAGCGCGGCCGTCTCGACGCGACGGTCCACGATCGCCGAGTCGGTTCCCGGTCGGTAGCCGGTGAGAGCGTTCTCGTAGGCCTGGCGGTGCAGTACGGGGATGAGCGTCTCGGTCATCTTGCGGCCCACGACGTCGGCGGCACTCCAACCAAAGATCTGTTGGGAGTTGGCACTCCATGACGTGATCGTGCCGACGGCGTCGAAAGAGAGGAAACCCTCGTCGGTCGCTTCCATTATTTGGGCGATTTCGCGGTCGCGAATTGCTAGCAGTGCACTGGCGTCAATTCGACGACCACGCGACGTGACTTCATAGCCAACACCGATGATCACGACGAGTGCCAACAGCACTGTAAGTAACGCGACCATAGGTTGATTGTTGCACCTGTCGGCGTGACAAGGCGACACTTGTGAGGGAGTTGTGACCCGCGGGTGACCAAATCAACCCAAGTCGTCTCTTCTCGCCATTGACATCGCGGGATTGTTCTCCAAGACCTCAGGGATCGGCTTCGGTCTGGGGATTCCGATTCGTATTCATTTCGAACTTCGGACTTGGATCGGCGCAGTACACCGGTACGGTTCCTACTGCGAAAGTTGAAACAGGATCAGTCCTTTGACCGTCCGGTGCAACGCCGTACTCGAGGGTAATCCCGACGAATGAAATCGATTGGAATGTCGTTCCGGCGGGGTTGATCCATCGGAGAACAGACTTCGCCTCGTTTGGGTAGCCTTGCACCTCATGGAGCATTCAATGGCGGAACGCCTGGCCGAGCTCGACGCTCGCAAGGCCGAGGCCCGCGTCGCCGGCGGCGAGAAGGCCATCGAGCGGCACCAGGCCAAAGGCAAGATGACCGCGCGCGAGCGCATCGAGTACCTGCTCGACGAGGACACGTTCCAAGAACTCGACATGCTGAGTCGACACGTCGCGTCCGGCATGGGACTTGAAGACACGCGTCCCTACACCGACGGGGTGATCACCGGATACGGCAAGATCGACGGACGAAAGGTCTGCGTCTTCTCCCAGGACTTCACCGTCTTCGGTGGCGCGGTCGGTGAGGCGCACGGAGAGAAGATTCACAAGATCATGGACATGGCGACGTCCATGGGTCTGCCGATCATCGGATTGAACGACGGGGCCGGCGCGAGGATTCAAGAGGGCGTCGCGGCGCTGCACGCCTACGGCGGGATCTTCATTCGCAACGCTCGCGCGTCCGGGGTCGTGCCGCAGATCTCGGTGATCCTGGGCCCGTGCGCCGGGGGCGGCGTCTACTCACCGGCGTTGACGGACTTCATCTTCATGGTGAAAGACACCAGCCACATGTTCATCACTGGCCCCGACGTCGTGAAGACCGTCACCGGCGAGGACGTCACGCTCGAAGAACTGGGCGGCGCACTGACCCACGCCACCAAGTCCGGCGTCGCCAACTTCGTGATGCCCGACGAGAAGAGCGTGCTCGACGAAGTCCGCTACCTCTTGTCGTTCATGCCGTCGAACAACATGGAAGAGGCGCCGCGAATCCTGAGCGGCGACGACCCGAACCGACTGTGTGAGGACCTGCGCGACATCCTGCCCTCGTCGCCCAACCTGCCCTACGACATGAAGAAGGTGATCACCTCGGTCGTCGACGGTGGTGATTACATGGAGGTCCACGCCACGTACGCCCCGCAGATCACCTGCGGCTTCGCGCGCATCGACGGACACAGTGTCGGCATCGTGTCCAATCAGCCCAACGTGCTCGCGGGCGTGCTCGACATCGATTCGAGCGAGAAGGCCGCGCGCTTCGTGCGCACGTGCGACGCGTTCAACATCCCCATCGTGACCTTCGTCGACGTGCCCGGCTTTATGCCCGGGACCGATCAGGAGTACGGCGGCATCATTCGCCACGGTGCCAAGTTGCTCTACGCGTTTTGCGAGGCGACGGTGCCGAGGATCTCGGTCGTCACGCGCAAAGCCTACGGGGGCGCCTACGTCGTCATGAACTCCAAGTCGATCGGCGCCGACCTCGCCTACGCGTGGCCAACCGCGGAACTGGCGGTCATGGGCTCGGCTGGTGCCGTCGAGATCGTGCACCGGCGCGATCTGATGAACGCCGACGATCCCGCGACACTGCGCAAGCAGTTGATCGAGGAGTACGAGGAGCAGTACGCGTCGCCCTACATCGCGGCCGAACGGGGCTTCATCGACGACGTCATCGACCCGGCCGAAACGCGGCGCATTCTTTGCCGCTCTCTCGAGTTGCTGCGCGGCAAGCGCGAGGACTTGCCGAGGCGCAAGCACGGGAACGTCCCGCTGTGAACCACGGCCTTAACCCGAGGCCCGAACTTCCGCCCGACGAGTTGGCCGCCTTGCTGGCGGCGGCCGAAGAAGTACTACGCGCTGAGAAAGTCGTTGCCGTCGTTGATCTGGTGCCGAATTGGCGATTCTCGGGACGTTGGTTCAACGCCGCGCCGTTCTCTAATCGTCGACCCCGACTGGGCTAAGCGATTCGACGATTCCCAAGAGGTCGCCCATGATGGCGCCGAGGGAGAAGTCCTTGGGCGTGTAGACGGCCACGACACCCATGTCGAGCAGTGATCTCGCGTCCCCGGTCGGCACGATACCGCCGACCACAACTTTGATATCGAGTTCGCTGTCGCGAAGGCACTCGAGAATGCGGGACACGAGGGCCAGATGCGAGCCCGACAGGATTGACAACCCGATGACGTCGACGTCCTCGTCGCGCGCGGCGGCGGCGATCTCTTCGGGGGAGAGTCGGATTCCCTGATAGACGACTTCGAATCCCGCGTCGCGAGCGGCGACCGCGATCTGTTCGGCGCCGTTGGAGTGACCGTCGAGTCCCGGTTTGGCCACGAGAAGCTTTGGTGGTCGACCGCGTTGAAGATGGACGGCCTTGGAGCGCGCGACGAGCGCGGTGAAGAGCTCGCCGCGCTCGGTGACCCCCGCGCGAACACCGGTCGGGGCGCGATATACCCCGAAGACCTCACGAAGGGCGTTGGCCCATTCACCGGTCGTGCCGCCGGCCTGGGCGAGGGCGATGGTCGGCACCATGATGTTGTCCGCCGGATCGTCACTTTTCGCCACGCGAGCGAGTTCGTCGATCGCCGCGCGCACGGCGTCGTCGTCACGCGTGGAGCGCCACTGCACGACGTCTTCGATCAACTGACGCTCGACGGCCGGGTCCACGGTCATGATGGTTTCGATAGCGCTGTCACTGGCCAGTGGCGACTCATCGGTTTCGGTGAAACGGTTGACGCCCACGACCACCTGCTCGCCCGACTCGATGCGCGCCACTCGCTGGGACTGACTCGCGACCAGACGACTCTTCAATTCGTCGATCGCGGCGAAGGCGCCGCCGAGGGCCACGACGTCGTCGAGTTCGTTCTGCGCCCCCTTCGTGAGTTCGCGGACCTTGGCCTCCATCACCGAGGAGCCGGCGAAGATGTCGGGATACTCGAGGAGGTCACTCTCGAAGGCGAGCACCTGCTGCATCCGCAGGCTCCACTGCTGGTCGGCGGGGCGCGGGAGACCGAGCGCTTCGTTCCACGCCGGCAGTTGCAACGCGCGTGCTCTCGCGTCGGCCGAAAGCGTGACGCCAAGCATCTCGAGCACGATGCGCTGCACGTTGTTCTCGGGCTGTTGTTCGGTGAGGCCGAGGGAGTTGACCTGCACGCCGTAGCGAAAACGTCGCAGGGTGGCGTCCTCGACGCCGTAGCGGGTTCGACAGATTTCGTCCCACATCGCGGTGAATGTGCGCATCTTGGCGATCTCTTCGATGAAGCGCACACCGGCGTTCACGAAGAATGAGATCTGTCCCACGACGTGGGGCATCTGAGATGGTGGGATCTTGCCCGAATCGCGCACGGCGTCGAGGACGTCGATCGCGGTCGCGAGTGAGTACGCGATCTCCTGGACCGGGGTGGCGCCGGCCTCTTGGAGGTGGTAACTGCAGACGTTGATGGGATTCCACTTGG
The DNA here is from genome assembly GCA_003155915.1 of Acidimicrobiaceae bacterium. Taxonomy (GTDB): domain Bacteria; phylum Actinomycetota; class Acidimicrobiia; order Acidimicrobiales; family RAAP-2; genus RAAP-2. The sequence goes on from PMFA01000006.1 coordinate 51,710, forward strand.
CGACGTGATCGTGCCCGTAGGCGATCATGTCGACGATGAGGCGCTTGGAGGGTTCGGGCGCGAAGATGTATGTGCCGCGCGAGAGGTACTCCTTCACGATGTCGTTCTGCGTCGTGCCCTGCAGTTGATTGAGATCGACGCCTTCTTCTTGGGCCAGCGCCAGATAGAGACCCCACAGCCACGCGGCCGTGGCGTTGATGGTCATCGACGTGTTCATCTCGTCGAGCGGAAGACCTTCGAAGAGTTGGCGCATGTGACCGAGGTGCGCGATCGGCACGCCGACCTTGCCGACCTCTCCGGCGGCGGCCGGGTCGTCCGGGTCATAACCAGTCTGGGTCGGCAGATCGAAGGCAATCGAGAGACCGGTCTGGCCCTTGGCGAGGTTCGAACGGTAGAGCTTGTTGGACGCGACCGCGCTGGAGTGACCCGAGTAGGTCCGCATCACCCACGGCTTGGAACGTTGGGCCATCTCTCCCTCTTCGATCTCTCTAGCGACGGTAGTCGTAGAAGCCGGATCCCGATTTTCGGCCCAGTTGACCGGCCGAGACCATGCGTCGAAGGAGCGGTCGCGGCGAGAAGTTCGGTTCGGCGAACTCGGCGAACAGCGCGTCGAGGATTGCGAGCGACGTGTCGAGTCCCACGAGGTCCAACAGCGCGAACGGTCCCATCGGGAATCCACAGCCGCCCTTCATCGCGATGTCGATGCCCTCCTTGGTCGCCACGCCCTGCTCGAGCAGGCGAATGGCGTTGTTGAGATACGGGAAGAGGAGCGCGTTGACGACGAAGCCGGCCTGGTCCTTCACGTTGACCGGTTCTTTGCCGCACGCGAGTACGAACTCGGTAACGCGGTCCATCGTTTCGTCACTGGCGCAGATTGGACGCACCACCTCGACGAGCGACATCGCCGGCGCGGGATTGAAGAAGTGCAGCCCGCAAACTCGCTCCGGTCGCGAGGTCTCCATCGCCAGTTCGATGACCGAAAGGGTCGACGTGTTCGTCGCGATGATCGCGTCCGCGTGCACGACCGCGTTCAGTTCGCGAAAGACCGAGCGCTTGACCTCGAGATCCTCGACGACGGACTCGATGACGAAGTCGCAATCCGCGAGATCCGTCAGGTGCGTCGTCCCCGAGACTCGAGCGATGATCGCCTCCGCGTCCTCGGCGCTGCGCTTGCCCTTGTCGACCTGCTTGGCGAGTGACTTCGCCATCGTCGCCAGCATTGCGTCAGTGGTCGCGTGGCTTCGCGAGCGAACGATGACGGTGGCGCCCGTGGCGGCCGCGACCTCGGCGATGCCACTGCCCATAATTCCCGAACCCAGCACGCCGACTTTTTGAAAGACCATGGAGAGAGGTTACTGGTCGCTCTCAAGGGCTCCAGATGCGAGACTCGACGAATGGGGACCTCGACGTTCGCGGTCGGATCGCTCGATGCGTTGCGCACGCTGCTGCGTGACGGAGCGCTCCCGCTCGGACAAGGCGCTGACGTCGTCGTCGTTCCGACGGCCGCGGCCTTCATCGGACTGACGGAAGCCGCGATTCTGACGAGCGTGCCGTTCGACGACTTCGACGTTCACGTCGAGGCGTTGATGGTGAGCGAGCGCNNTCACCACTGCACGCACGTTCGGTGTGGCGCGCGAACGCCTTCGGCGACGCCATCAACGCGGCGCCGTTGCTCGTGGCGATCGGCGCGGTCGCCTCGGTGCTCGGTGACGTGATGATCGACCCGCGCGGTGGCGCGCCGACGACCGGACTCGGCTATCGAATCGGTGCCGCCCTATGCGTACCTTCGAGTGAGGATCAGATGTTGCGTACCCGCTCGCTGTTGGGTGACGTGCCACTGGTGGCGCTCGGTCCGACCGGCGTCGTGTGCCACGACGGTGAGCGGTGGAGTGTGGTCACCGGTGACGTCGTGGTGACGCGAGGCCACGACGTCGTCGAGCTCTAGGACTCGGTGATCGTCACCGACTCGATGACGACGTTCTCTTTGGGCTTGCCGGAGGACGTCCCAATGCCGTTGATCGCTTCGACGACGTCGAGGCCCTTGACGACCTTGCCGAAGTGCGCGTAGAGCGGCGGGAGGCGAACGCCATCCGGTCCGGAGATGACGAAGAACTGCGAACCGTTCGTGTTCGGACCGGCGTTCGCCATCGCGAGTGAACCGAGTTCGTAGCGACCGGGCTTGGGCAGTTCGTCGTTGAACTTGTAGCCCGGACCACCGGCGCCAGTACCCGTGGGGTCACCGCCTTGCAGGACGAAGCCGGGAATGACGCGGTGAAAGACGATGCCGTCGTAGTAGTGCCACCGCGCGAGGTAGACAAAACTGTTCACCGTCGCCGGCGCGCCGAGCGCGTCGAGGACGATTTCCAACGTGCCTTTGGAGGTCACCATGGTGGCGGTGTAGTTCTTCGACGTGTCGATGATCATCGGCGGTGCGGCGTTGAACTTCTGGCGCTTCTCGCTCGAACCGTCGGGGTTGGGTATGTGGTCGCTCATTTGCTCAACTTTATGAGGTCGATGATGAAAATGAGCGTGTCGTTCTTCGCAATCCCGGCACCGGGTGACGTGTCTTGGTAGCCGTCCACTGGTGGCAGGATGAGCTCGCGGCGGCCCCCGACCTTCATTCCCTTCATTCCGGCAACCCATCCGGGGATCAAACCGCCCGGTTCGAGCGTGGAGGAAAAGGCTTGGGAGGTCCAGGACGTTTGAACGACCTTGCGAGTTGAGTACGTGGCGAGCATGTACTGGACCGTGAATTTGTCGCCGTCCACTGCACCGGGTCCAGTGCCGGTGATCAGGTTGGCGAGCTCGGGCTTCGTGGGTGGTGATCCGGGCGGGACGACGAGCGTCGGCTCTTTGCCCCACACACCGGCCGGCGACGGGTCGGTGAGCGGCGAGAAGACGATGCTCGCTGGGTTCACTACGGGAGCCGCGGTCGTGGTCGTGGTGGGCGCTGCGGTGGTCGTCGTCGTGGTAGGTGACTTGCTGGAGAAGAGCAGTGCGCCGGTGCCGAGCACCAGGACCGCGACGATCGCGACGATGATGCCGCGACGGGTGTTTTGTCGACGCTTCGCGCGTCGCTGCATCTCTTCCATCTTGATTCGGCGCGCGGCCTTTTGACGTTCACGTTTCGTAGTTGCCATGGGTAGTGACTTTACTCGGCCACCTGAGGGGCCCCGATTGCCTCAAGTAACGTTGATTCCATGGCGTTGATCGTTCAAAAGTTCGGTGGTACGTCCGTCGGCGACGCCGATCGCATCCGGGCCGTGGCCGATCACGTGGCGAGAACGAAGAATGCGGGCAACGACGTCGTCGTCGTGGTCTCAGCCATGGGCAAGTTCACGGATGACCTGATTCGACTGGCCGACGACGTCTCGCCGACTCGACTGCCGCGCGAACTCGACATGCTTCTCACCGCCGGGGAGCGGATCTCGATGGCGCTCGTCAGCATGGCGCTCGGCGCGTGCGGCGTGGAGGCGGCGTCTTTCACCGGAAGTCAGGCCGGCATCATCACCGACACGGATCACACTCGCGCCAAGATCCTCGAGATGCGTCCCGATCGGATTCGCGATGCACTCAATGCAGGACTCGTGCCGGTCGTCGCCGGATTTCAAGGCGTTTCCACCGAGCGCGACATCACGACCTTGGGCCGCGGCGGTTCGGACGTCACGGCGGTCGCGCTCGCGGCGGCCCTGAAGGCCGACGTCTGTGAGATCTACACCGACGTGACGGGTGTCTTTTCGGCCGATCCTCGCGTGGTCGTGAAGGCCCGTCGAATTCCCAAGGTCTCTTTCGACGAGATGATGGAGATCTCAGCGACGGGCGGTCGAGTCTTGATGCTTCGATCGGTTGAGTTCGCGCGTCGACACGGAGTGCCGCTACACGTGCGCTCGAGTTTCACCTGGGAACCAGGCACCTGGATTGTGGAGGAGGACCCCACCATGGAAGAAGCCGTCGTATCGGCAGTGACCGATGACACGTCTGAAGCGAAGATCACCGTAGGGGGAGTGCCGGACCGGCCGGGTATCGCCGCGCGCCTCTTTCGACAACTCGCCGACCGGGGTATCAACGTCGACATGATTGTGCAGAACACGAGCGCCAAGGGGATCACTGACATTTCCTTCACCGTTGCCAAGACCGACCTCGCCGCCGCGAGTGAGACCTGCGACAAGGTGAAGGACGAGATCGGCGCGACCGAAGTGACGAGTGACGACAACATTGGTCGCGTGTCGATCATCGGGGCCGGCATGAAGTCGAATCCCGGTGTCACCGCTCTGATGTTCGAGACCTTGTTCCAAAACGACATCAACATCGAGATGATCTCCACGAGCTCAATTCGAATCTCGTGCGTGATGCGCGCCGAAAAAGTCGCCGAAGCGGTGCGCCACCTTCACACCGCCTTCGGACTCGACGCCGCGTAGCGCGTGAAAATCGCGTCCCGTAGACTTCTCTCATGCGAATAGCCGTCGTTGGAGCCACGGGCCAGGTGGGCACCGTGATGCGCGAGATCCTTCGCGAGCGCGACTTCCCGGTCGAGGAGGTTCGTTTTTTCGCCTCGTCGAGGTCCGCGGGCTCGGCCCTCGACTGGAACGGCACCGCCATTGACGTGGAGGACGCCGCGACGGCTGACTTCTCGGGAATCGACATCGCGCTGACGTCATCCGGCGCGACCTCCTCCAAGGTGCTGGCGCCGCGCATGGCCGCCGCCGGTGTGATCGTGATCGACAACTCCTCGGCGTGGCGAATGGATCCCCTCGTGCCGTTGGTGGTCTCAGAAGTCAACGCTCACACCCTGCGCACCATTCCCAGAGGGATCGTCGCGAATCCGAACTGCACGACGATGGCCGCGATGCCGGTGCTGAAGCCGTTGCACGTCGCGGCCGGACTGCGATCGATCGCTGTGGCGACGTACCAGGCCGTGAGCGGGGCCGGTCGTGAAGGCGTCGACGAACTTTCGAATCAGTTGGAGAAGTCCCACGGCAACGACGTGCGCGCCCTCACCTTCGACGGGTCCGCGTTTCCGCTGGACTCCGGCGTCAAGTTCCCGGCCACCATTGCGCACAACGTGATCCCGATGGCGGGGACGATTCTTGACGACGGCTCACTCGAGACCGGCGAGGAGAAGAAGCTCCGCGACGAAAGTCGAAAGATCCTCGAGATTCCCGGTCTGCTCGTTGACGCGACGTGTGTGCGCGTCCCGGTCTTCACGGGTCACTCGCTCGCCATCACCGCGAGTTTCGAGCGCCCACTCTCGCCTGAGGAAGCGGCGGAACTGCTCGAGACGGCTACCGGCGTCGTGGTCTGTGAACTCCCGATGCCGCGCCTCGCCGCCGGCAAGGACCCGTGTTACGTGGGCCGGATTCGTCGCGCCGAGACGGTCGTGAATGGACTCTCGATGTTCATCAGCAATGACAACCTGCGAAAGGGCGCCGCACTCAACGCCGTGCAGATCGCCGAAGAGCTCCTCGCGCTTCGTTAGTCGGGGCCGTTGCGACCGACCTGTCGACGCGCCAGGTTGACGCAGTGGTCACCGAATCGTTCGTAGAAACGCGCCAGCAGTGCCAGTTCGACGGCGACGGGGAGGGTCATCGAACCGGACGTCAGTTCCGCCGTCAGTGAGACGTGCAGGTCGTCGAGCTCGTCGTCGATATCTTCGATGGCACCGGCCGCCTCCAACTTCCCGTCGACGATGACGTCCGTCGCTTCGCGCCAGATCGTTGAGGCCACTTCACCCATGCGTTCGACGAGACCACGGCTTCGCGGTGACATCTCGACGCCGAGTCCGCGCGCCGCGCGTCGCGCAATGTGCTCGGCCAAGTCACCGCTTCGCTCGACTTCGGGAAGAATGCGCAGCAGTATTAACAGTCGGCGACGGTCAGCGATGTTGAGCGACTCGTTCTCGATCAACTGAAGTTCGACGGCGTTGACGATCGAGTTCACCAGCGTGTCGATGGCCTTGTCTTTTTCGACCACGTTCTTCGCCAGTTCGCGGTCACCCGAGAGCAGGGCGTGGGTGGCGCCGGCCATCGCCTCACCCACCAATGCGAAGATCTGCACGATTTGAGGGCGTATCTCCTCGTCGGCGGTGGCGATCAACGGTGTTTCATCGTCCGGCTCCGAGCGGTTTCCAAATAGCCGATTCATCGACAAAGGCTACCGCCGGGTTACAGGGCATATCTATGGTGGGAGTGTCCGGACGAAAGGGATCGAATGGTTGCAGTGCTTAGCGCCGTCGTGGGCCTCGCTCTGGGGGTGGCGATTACGTGGGTCCTCACGGTGAAGCACGCGCAGTCGCTTCGCGAAGATGTCCTGAGAGCCGAAGCCGACCTCAAGGTGCGCGACTCACAACTGTCCGAGTCGAACGAACGACTCGAGCGTCAGCGCGTCGACCACGAGACGTCCATGACCCAGATGGGCCAGACCTTCAAGGTCCTCTCCACCGAAGCACTCGATGAGACGGTGCAGCGTTTCAATCAATCTCAAGAAGAGACCCACAAACTTCGTGAGTCGAAATTGGATTCGACGCTGAAACCGCTCGAAGAACTGCTGGGCGAATACAAGAAGAATCTCGCGGACTTCAACACCTTGAATGCCGGTGCGCTGTTCGACGTCAAGAGCAAAGCGGCCGAACTGCTCGAAGCCCAACAGAAGACGCAGTACGAGACGCGCCGCTTGAATCAACTCCTTGGACGAAGTTCGCAGCGCGGCGCGTGGGGCGAGATCCAACTCGCCAACGTGATGAACGCCTCGAGGCTTCGTCAAGGCATCGACTACGAACTGCAGGTGACGGCGACGAACGAAGACGGACGATCACTTCGACCCGACTGTGTCGTCAATCTGCCCAACGGCATCAAGCTCGCGGTTGACGCGAAGTTCCCCTACGACGCCTTCGAGCGTTCGTTGGACGAAGAGGACGCCGACGCGCGGCGCGAGTTGCAGTCCAAGCACGCCCGTGACTTGCGCAGTCACGTGAAGACCCTCCGAGAGAAGAGCTACTGGGAGGCCGTATCACCGTCGCCGGAGTTCGTGGTGTGCTTCATCCCCAGTGACTTCGCGATGTCGGCCGCCCTCGACGCCGATCCGGATCTGCTGGCCTTCGCGGCGAACGAGCGAGTCGTCATCGTCGGGCCGACGAACCTGCTGTCGCTGTTGTGGTCGGTTGGCTTCATGGTCCATCAACAACAGATCGCCGTGAACGCTGAACGGATCGCCCAAAACGCGAATACATTATTCGACCGAATTCGAAATGTCGCTGAACCCGTCGGGAAGATGGGCAAATCGCTCGACACTGCGGTTCGCGACTACAACGCGATGTTGAGCTCCATCGAAGGTCGATTGATCCCGATTGCGAAAAATATGCGTTCCTTCGGGGGCGCCCAGCGCGCGAAGGACCTACCCGAACTCGCGTCGGTCGATCGACTCACGACTCCGTTGAATGAAGGCAAGTGGGGGATCGATGACGAGAACGCGCTTCCCGAAGGCGCCTCGGAGATCATCGAACTCGACATCTTCGACGACGAGTAAGAAAATCAACGACGACTAAGTTCTTGGTTCGTGGCCCGTACACGCGCGCAGCGCCGCCGACATTCGTTGTTTCTCACGATTGCGCTGGTCGTGACGCTGGTCGTACTGGTCTTCGCGCGCGACATTGCGCGCTCGGCCCACGGCGCGATCACGAACCAGCGAAGTGAGAATCGAAGTTTCGCGGCACTCGCCAACACACTGATCGTTCAAGAGAATGACTTCGACGCGCGCACGGCTCGACTGCTGGGAAGCGGCGCGACGTTGTCGCGACCGGTCTTCGACGCGCGCCTCAACCAACTCGACCACCAGTTGTCGTACTTGTCGACGTCGGCCGAGTTACTTCGACGGCCCAAACTCGCTCACGACATCAACGACAAGATCGCCGACATCACGGAAACGCGGGTTGACGACTACGAGGAGATGTTCGCGAAGATCGCGCACGCCCTCACGATGCCGGCGCCGTCACCGAGTTTCAACGGCCCGTCCTCGCCTGACCCGGCCCACTCGCTCAACGAGTCGGCGCTGACGTGGAACCAAGATCGATTCGCGCTCCGTCACGAACCGGGGACCGTTCGCCTGGACGCGTTGACGCTCGTGAGCGCGAAACTGTTCGAGGCCAACGGTGTCGTGGATCTAACGGCGTCGCCGTCACTCGCCGTCGTTCGCGGCATCGGCATCGCCGCAGTGTCGGTGGTCCCGGCGCCGTTACCGGCCCGAAAAGGCGTGATACTCCTGCCGCCGGTCTCGAAGATGCAACTGGGCGTGTCGGTCGTGAACACCGGTTTCGTCGAGCAACGGGTCACACTGGTGGTGTCGATGAAGCCGACCAACGGACCGCTCTCGGCGCAGAGTCAGACCTTCCACGTCGAACTGGCACCCCTGCAGTCCTACGCCTTTACGCCCCGAGCAATCGGCCTCGTACCGAGCGAACGCGCCACGCTCGACATTCGAATCTCGGGGGCGCCTGACTCGCCAAACCTGGCGCGTTCCAAGAGTTACCGAGTGGAGTTGTCACCCTCCGGTCACTCGTGAATTGGCGGCGCTACCGGTGAGTTGGCATACGATGGACCAGCCCCCATTTATGAATCGAGGAACTGTGTCTGAGTCCATTACCGTGACCGACAACCGCACTGGTGAAACTCGAGAGATTCCCATCGACAAAGGTGGCGTGGCCGCCAAGGAGTTCTCTAATGCCGTGCCGGGTGTGTGGTTCTACGACCCCGGGTTCCTCTACACCGCGGCCGCGGAGTCCGCGATCACCTTCGTCGACGGCGACCTCGGCATCCTGCGCTATCGCGGCTACCCGATCGAACAACTCGCCGAGCACTCCACGTACCTCGAAGTCGCCTACCTGCTCAATTACGGCGAACTGCCCAACGAAGTCCAGGCCGAGGAGTGGAAGCAAGAGGTCACGCACCACACGTACATTCACGAGAACGTCCGTAAGCGCTTCCTCGAAGGTTTCAACTACGACGCGCACCCGATGGGCATGCTCGTCTCGGCGATCGCCGCGCTTTCGACGTACTACAAGGACGCGAAGATCCTCGACGATCCCGAGATCCTGCACCGTCAAGTCGTTCGCCTCATCGCAAAGATGCCCACGCTCGCCGCGGCCGCCCACCGATTCTCGGTGGGGATGCCGTTCGTCTATCCGGACAACACCCTGGGCTACACGGAGAACTTCCTCTCGATGATGTGGAAGGTCGCCGAGCCCCGCTACGAGCCGGATCCCGTCCTCGCCCACGCCCTCGACGTCTTGTTCATCTTGCACGCGGACCACGAGCAGAACTGTGGCACGACCGCGATGCGCGTGGTCGGCTCGTCGCACGGTGACCCGTACTCCGCGACCGCCGCCGCCACGGCCGCGCTCTACGGTCCGCGCCACGGCGGCGCGAACGAAGCGGTCCTGAAGATGCTCACCAAGATCGGCAGCATCGACAACATCCCGGCGTACATCGATACGGTGAAGCAGGGCAAGGCCCTGCTCGAGGGATTCGGTCATCGCGTCTACAAGAACTTCGATCCGCGCGCCACGATCATCAAGAAGACGGCCGACGATGTCTTCCAGGTCACCGGCAAGAATCCACTGTTGGACATCGCCTTGAAGCTCGAAGAGATCGCGCTCGCCGACGACTACTTCATCTCGCGTCGCCTCTATCCGAACGTCGACTTCTACTCCGGATTGATCTACCAGGCGATGGGTTTCCCGCTCGAAATGCTCACGGTACTGTTCGCCATTCCGCGAACCTCGGGGTGGCTCGCGCACTATCAGGAGTTGCTCGCCCAGGACGTGAAGATCGCTCGGCCGCGCCAGCTCTACATCGGCGCCGAAGAGCGCAAGTACGTGCCAATGTCGGCGCGCACCTGATTTAGGAGTTCACGGCTTCTAAGAGTTGTGCGCCGTGCGCGTGCGGATGTTGGGTGTAGACCTCGAGCCACGTCGCGAGCGTGTAGCGACCGGATTCGGAGTGTTCGCCGTAACACTCGAGGTCGACCTCTCGAATCCGTCCGAGCACGTCCAGTGACGCGAGTCGCACGGCCTTGAAGACCTCGAGCGAGTGCACCACGGGCAGGTCACGGTAGCCGAGCTGCGGACACTCGGCCCACGCGGCCTCGTCGTAGCCCTGGATGACCGAGCCGGCCGGTTCGGCGAGCAGGCGACGGAGCCGCGCGTAGGACTGTGCTTCGGAATCGGCGATGTGGTGGATCACTTGACGCGCGCTCCAACCGCCCTCGACGTGGCGATCGAGGTTGTCGTCATTCACGATTTCGGCGTCGTGTAAGAACTGCGACGTGGCCATGCTGTAGGCCGCGACGTCATCGTTGAGACTCATCACTGCTCCTTTACCTGGTGGGGTCGATTGCTCGAGTGAGTCCCTCTTGGACCATTGAGGTCATCAATTGACCGGATTCATTGAAGAGGAAGCCACGCGCGAGGCCCCGGCCACCGTGGGCGATGGGCGAGTCCATGTCGTAGAGCAGCCAATGATCGGCGTGAACTTCGCGGTGGAACCACATGCAGTGATCCAAACTCGCGACCATGAAGGAGCCGTTGTCCCAGCGGATCGAATGTGGCGCGAGGACCGAGTCGAGGAGGCTCATGTCACTGGCGTAGGTGATCACGCACGCGTGCAGCAGTGGATCGTCGGGCAACTCTCCGTCGGCCTTGATCCAGATCTGCTGGCGCGGCTCTTTGCTGCGAGTTGGACTCCAAGGGATTTCGCCGACGAAGCGTTGGTCGATGGGGTGCTCGCGCTTGGCCCATTCATCGATGGTGCCGAACTCGTCCTTAATTCGTTCGTCGAGTCGAGCGATGGTTTCGGGTCTAGGAACGTCGGGCATCTCGAATTGGTGCTCAATACTGACCTCTTCGGTGTGAAAACTGGCCTGCATGTTGTAGATCGCGCGGCCGTGTTGAATGGCGACCACGCGACGCGTGGTGAAGCTTCGCCCGTCACGGATTCGGTCGACTTCATAGAGGATCGGGATGCTGGGATCGCCCGGTCGCAGGAAGTACGAGTGAAGGGAGTGCACGCGACCGACCTCGACCGTTCGTCCCGCTGCCATCAGGGCCTGGGCCGCCACTTGTCCGCCAAACGTGCGCTGACGCTCCTCTTCGGGGTGTCGACCTCGAAAAGTATTGACCTCGATTTGTTCGAGGTCGAGCAAATCGACAAGCAACACAAGGGCTTCGGACATGTTCCATTGTTGCATCTCGGGCCTTCGGCCCTAGGGGCTCGACACCGAAGAGGAATTAGACTGGATTCAATGCGCAAACGATTCGACTCGTTCCAGGCGTGGTCTAAGACCCGCCAAGGCAAGAAGCTCATTCGTTACACCGCCAGTTCGGTCATCACGACCGGCGTCTCATTTTCGGCGATCTTCATCTTCTACGGACTCAAGATCATTCCCGGCGTCATCTGGGCGACGCTCGCGGGCAACGTCATCGCGACCTTGCCGTCGTATCACCTCAACCGACTCTGGGCCTGGGGCAAGCGCGGGCCGAGCGCCTTTCGCAAGGAGATCGTCCCGTACTGGTCACTGGCCTTCGCCGGCATCGCCTTCAGCCAGATCGGTGCCTTCACGGCGCGCGACATCGTTCGTTCGCACCAGTGGAGCCACCTGGCTAATACGGCGCTGGTCTCTTTCACCAATCTGGTGTGCTTCGCGATCTTCTGGGTCTTGAAGTTGGTCGTGTTCAACAAGATCTTCCACTTCGACAAACTCAAGGTGATCGACGAGGAGCTCGTGGCCGAGGAGCTTTCCGCCATTCCCGATGCGACGGTCGACCCGATCTGGAACGACTGACACGTCGCCATCGTCGTTGTCGCCGTGTCGGGCCCACCCATTGACGTCAGAGCGGCGAAACTAAGGTTCTCGTAGTGCTCACTCGTCTTCACTCGCTGCGGTCCTGGTCCAAGACTCACCAGGGCCGAAAACTCATTCGCTACACGATGGTCTCGGGCAGTTCGACGATCGTCTCGTTCGTCGCCCTTTCGGCGTTTTACGGACTGAACATCATCCCGAGCGTCATCTGGTCAACCCTCGCGGGCAATCTCGTCGCTTCGATCCCGGCCTATCAACTCAATCGCCGTTGGACGTGGGGCAAGCGCGGCAAGAGCCAGTTCCGGCGAGAGGTCGTGCCGTTTTGGGCGCTCACCTTCCTCGGCATCGGCGTGTCCCAACTCGGCGCTCTCTGGGCGCGCCACGAAGTGCGCGCCCATCACTGGAGTCATCTCGCCAACACTGGACTCGTCGTCTTTACCAACCTGGCGAGCTTCGCCATCTTCTGGGTGTTGAAACTCATCGTCTTCAATCGGATATTCCGCGTGGACACGGTCGAAGAGATCGACGAGCACCTCAACATCGAAGAGGTGACCGGGACTTAGTCCCGGAAGTTGGTGAACTGCAGGGGGACCGCGAGGTCGGACTCCTTGAAGAAGGCAATCGCCTTTTGGAGGTCGTCGCGTTGTTTGCCGGTGACGCGCACCTGATCACCCTGGATCGAGGAACTCAGGTTCTTCACGCCCATCTCCTTGACCATCTTGTTGATCTGCTTGCCGACGTCTTGGGTGATGCCGGCCTTCAGGGCGACCTTCTGACGGGCGGTGCCCTGACTGGCCTCTTCGATCTTGCCGGGGTCGAGGGACTTGAGCGACACCGAGCGCTTCACGAGCTTCTCTTCGAGGAGCTGGTAGAGCGCGCGCAGGCGATCCTCGGTCGAGGCCGACAGGCGCAACTCCTTGTCGGAGAATTCGATGACGGGGTTGGTGTTCTTGAAGTCGAAGCGTGTGCCGGCCTCGCGGCTGGCTTGGTCGACGGCGTTGCGCACTTCTTGAAGATCGAGTTCGGAGACGATGTCGAAACTGGGCATGGGCAAATGGTAGACCGGCGCGCTCGGAATGCGTCACGGTGGCTCAACTATGATGCTTCACGGGTCAGTGCCCGAGTGGCCAATGGGATCTGGCTGTAAACCAGACGGCTTAGCCTACGGGGGTTCAAATCCCTCCTGGCCCACCAAGGCCAATCCAGCGTGGCTGGATTGGCCATGCCCGAAACGGCCCGAACGAAATAAGGTGGCGATGGGCAGGGGAGGAGTGGTGTGAACCGGCTTAGGTCGACGGCGAGTTTGGTGCGCCGCAACTACGAGCGAGTGGCCGAGCGATTCGAATCCGGTGTCACATTGCTCGAACGCCGCTACACGCCGCTCGGCCGTTTCACTCCCGGACCCTTTGAGGGCTGGAGGTTCCTCTGGCAGCCCGCGCTGCTCGGTTTCGTCGCGATGTCCTTCATCCTCGCCGGATGCTCATTCACCAATTCTCCGTTCAAGCTCGACCTGCCCAGCACGTGGTTCTTCGGCGAACCGTCGGCCAAATACGTCGTGACGCCGAGTGAGACGAAGTACATCCTCTCGGTCGTCCTGGTCTACGGCGGGCTGTTGCTGTTGATGCGGGTCTGGTTGCGCCTGGCCGAGATCATGAAGTTGCACCCCGGCGCAAAACTGAAGTCGCTCTGGTGGATGCTGTTGCTCTGGGCGACGCCCATGATCATCGCGCCGCCACTCTTCAGCCGCGACGTCTTCAGTTACGCGGCCCAGGGCGAGATGACCTTCGGCAACATCAGCCCATATCTCTACGGTCCCTTCACCCTGGGATCGACTCCCTATGTCACCCCGGTCGATCCTCTCTGGGGTAATACACCCGCGCCCTACGGGCCGTTCTTCCTCTTCCTCGACGGCAAGATCGACTGGATCTCACAGCACCACGAGCTCTGGACCGTTGTCGGGCTTCGCCTGCTCGAGACTTTCGCCGTGGCGATGATCGGCTACGGCGTCGTGATGTTGGCCCGGGGCCTGGACCGCGACCCCGGCGAGGCGTTCGTGCTCTCGGCGATGAACCCGCTGGTCTTGCTCACGTTGATCGGGGGAGCACATAACGACGCGATCATGGCCGGATTTCTGGTCGTCGGCATCGCGCTCGCGGTAAAGAAGCATCCCATCTGGGCGCTGTTCTTCTGTTCGTGCGCCGCGGCGATAAAAGCCCCGGCCGCCATAGGCCTGGCCTTCGTGGCCTGGACGTGGCTCGGGCCGAAAGCGTCCATCCGAGATCGCCTGCGACCGATCGCGATCGCCGGGCTCGTCGCCGCCGCGACGCTCGGCGTCTGGACGTGGCTCGCCGGATTCGGGTTCGGGTGGGTGGGCAACTTGCTCTCGAACGGGACCGTTCGCTCCTGGGCCGCGCCGGCGACGGCGCTCGGACTGGCCCTGACGAACACCTTGCACGCCGTGGGCTTTCACGGCGTCGAGGTGGGATCGGTCCTCTCGGTGACTCGGCTCATCGGACTGCTGGTGGCGGCCGGCTTCACGTTCTGGCTGTTGTGGCACGCCGAAGAGCGGGGCTGGGTGCGTTCCTTGGCGCTCTCGTTGATCCTCTTCGTCGAACTCGGACCGGTCGTGCAGCCGTGGTACCTCGCGTGGGGTCTCATGCTGCTCGCCGCGAGCTACAAGGGTCGTGAGCACTTCTGGCTCTTGGCGCTCTCGATTACGGGGCCGTTCATCGGTCTGCCCGGAGGAAGAGCGCTATTGGCCGACCTCGTGCACTCCAATCCGCTCCTGATCGCCGTCGCCGTCGCGATCCTCGGTGGGGTCTTGATCATCCCGATGGGACGCTGGACGCAGTGGTCCTGGCCGGCCAAGGAGTCGGAGTTCGCGAGTTCGCTGCCTAGCGTGAGCGAGTCGGCATAACGTACTGAAACTCGACCACGTCGAGCCAGACGCCCTGCTTTCGGCCGACCTCGATTTCCGTTCCGACCAGGGTGAAGCCGCATTTCTCGTGGAGTCGTATCGAACTGGCGTTCTCGCCCACGATGCGCGCGATCAACGAGTGAAAGCCCGATTCACCGGCGAGTGCCATCAACTGACGCAACAGCACCTCACCGACGCCGCGACCGCGCGCCGCTCGACAGACGTAGACCGAGTTCTCGACGGTCGTGGCGTAGGCCGGGCGGTCGCGAAACGGCGAGACGAGCGCGAAACCCAGTATTCGCTCACCCCGAGCGCCGAGTTCGCCGACGTCGTCGTCCTCATTGACCGCGACGATGCAGGGATGCGTGTCGAGGTGGCGACCGATCCACTCCTCTTGCTGGGCCAGTGTGCGCGGGACGAGATCGAAGCTGATGGAGGCCTCGTTGACTTCGGGGTTGTAGATGTTCATCACCGCCGTGGCGTCGTCCACTTCGACCAGGCGCGTTCTCATGAGACATAAGGGTACAGGTGGCTGGGTGGAAGCCATAGGCTCGTTCGGAGTACAATTTTCTCCGCGCCAAAGTGGACGCGAGCGCCCTCTTAGCTCAGTGGTAGAGCACTTCCATGGTAAGGAAGGGGTCGTCGGTTCAATCCCGACAGAGGGCTCGCCAGGCGGCGTAGCTCAGGTGGTTAGAGCACACGGCTCATAATCGTGGTGTCGCGGGTTCGACTCCCGCCGCCGCTACCAGGCAGGACGCAAGTCCAGAGAAGTGATACGAGGAGAGAACGATGGCGAAGAACGAAAAGCGGATACAGGTCACCCTGGCGTGTGAGGACTGCAAACGCCGTAATTACATCACGATGAAGAACAAGGTCAATGACCGTGAGCGCATCGAGATGAAGAAGTACTGCCAGTGGGAGCGCAAACACACCACGCACAAGGAGACGCGCTAGTTAGACCCCTCGGGGAGGGTGGTAAGATTCATCTTCCCTACGGCCTCAGTCACGTTGTGACTGGCGTCACGAAGGGCAGTGGCTCAATTGGTAGAGCACCGGTCTCCAAAACCGGTGGTTGGGGGTTCGAGTCCCTCCTGCCCTGCGCGAAGAGTTTCTTCGATGGAAATGTAGTGCGAACGAGAGACGTGAGATGAACCGCGAACAGAAGCGAATGATGCAGCGACAGGGTCAGGTGGGTGCCGACGGCACCCCCGCGCCGCGCCGTGCCTCAACGCAAGACGTCCAGCGTCGCCGTCGCCAGCGCACCGGTCCGCGCCAGTTTTTCCGCGAGATCCGAGAAGAGATGCGCCAGGTCTCCTGGCCCACCCGGCCCGAGGTCATCAACTACACCCTGATCGTGTTCTTCGTCCTGGTCTTCATGACCTCACTCATCTTCGGACTCGGCTACGGCTTTTCCAAGTTCGTCACGTTCCTCTTCCAGAAGTAAGGCGACCATGAGCGATATTGAGACCCCAACGACCGATCACGACACCGTCCCCGACGACGAGATCCTCGAGATCACGATCCTCGATGAGGACTTAGAAGAGCCCGTCGCCGAGAGTGCCTTCGACCGACCCGGTCGTTGGTACATCGTGCACACCTTCGCCGGCCACGAGCAGAAGGTCATTGGCGCCCTGCGCAACATCATCAAGAGCCGCGAGCTCGAGGACCAGATCTACGAGATCTACCTGCCCGAAGAGGACGTGACCGAGTTCAAGTCCGGCAAAAAGGTCACCGTCTCCAAGCGCATGTTCCCGAGTTACCTGCTGATCCGTTGCGAGCCGGACCCCGAGATCTTCTACGTGATCGGCTCGACGCCGGGCGTCACCGGCTTCGTGGGCGCCGAGAAGACCCGCCCGACGGCCCTGACGCGTCGCGAAGTCGACAACATCATCCACCCGTTCGTCGAGGGTGTCGAGGTCGCGCCGACCAAGCGCCGCATGCCAACCCACGAATTTGAAGTCAACGACACGGTGCAGATCAAAACCGGTCCCTTCGCCACGTTCTCGGGCCACGTGGCCGAGATCAACGAGGACCAGCTGAAGGTCAAGGTGCTCGTGGACATATTCGGACGAGAGACCCCGGTGGAGCTCGACTTCACCCAGGTCACCAAGCTCTAGAACGCCTAAGGAGAGAACCATGGCCAAGAAGATTGTCGCAGTCGTCAAGATCCAGCTCGAAGCGGGCGGCGCCACGCCGGCCCCGCCGGTCGGCACGGCCCTCGGGCCACACGGCATCCAGACGATGGAGTTCTGCAAGCAGTACAACGCCGCGACCGAGTCCATGAAGGGCACGGTCATCCCGGTTGACATCACGATCTACGACGACCGATCCTTCTCGTTCATCTTGAAGACCCCACCGACGCCGGTGCTGTTGCGCCAGGCCGCCGGGGTGGCCAAGGGCGCGCACCTCGCGGGCCGTGAAGTCGTGGCCTCGGTGACGATGGACCAGATCGAAGAGATCGCGAAGACCAAACTGAAGGACCTCAACACCGATGACATCGAAATGGCGAAGCTCCAGGTAGCTGGCACCGCTCGTTCGATGGGCATCTCGGTCGCGAGCTAGGAGAGATATGAAGCACGGCAAGAACTACCGCAACGCCCTGGCCCAGGTGGACCGCGAGGAACTCCTCAGCCTCACCGACGCCGTGGAGAAGGTGAAGACCCTCTCGAGCGCCAAGTTCGACGAGACCGTCGAACTAGCCATCCGACTGGGCGTCGATCCCCGACGCGCCGAGCAGATCGTGCGCGGCACGCTCTCACTGCCCGCGGGCACCGGCAAGACGAACCGCGTCGCGGTCTTCGCCGCCGGCGAAGCGGCCCAGGCCGCCCGAGACGCCGGGGCCGACGAAGTCGGTGCCGAGGACCTCGTGGCCAAGGTCGCCGGGGGATTCCTCGACTTCGATGTCGCGATCGCGACCCCGGACCTGATGGGTCAGGTCGGTGGGCTCGGTCGAGTCCTCGGACCGCGTGGTCTGATGCCGAACCCCAAGACCGGCACCGTCACGATGGACGTCGCCAAGGCCGTCACCGAGTTCAAGGGTGGCCGAGTCGAGTACCGCACTGACAAGATCGGCAACGTGCAGCTGCGCGTCGGCAAGGTCAGCTTCAGCCGTGACGACCTCATCAAGAACGTGCGCGCGGTCGTCGATGAAATCGTGCGCGTGAAGCCCGCGAGCGCCAAGGGCCGCTACATCATGAGCATCACGGTCTCATCGACCATGGGACCGGGCGTGAAGGTCGACCCGACCAAGGTGAAGGACCTCGAAGAGGTCGCCGTTCCGGCCTGAGTCGCTTTTTGACGAGGCCGGGCCTCGCGACTACGATGTATATCCGCACGAAACCTGTGCCACAGATTTGCAAAGAACGCCGAAGACATCCGGTGGGGAAACCCATAAGGGCCAGTGGTCCGCCTGACGAGGAGTTCGAGTCTCTGCTGAGACTCGTTCGCTTGGATGTCCCGGCCCGAACCGGGCGGTATCCGGCGAAGGAGCAGTATGAGCAAGGTTCAGCCGGCCAAGGTCGCCACCATCGACGAGGTCAAGTCGCGCATCGCCACCTCGAGCACGGCCGTCGTCACCGAGTACCGCGGCCTCACGGTCGCCCAAATCTCGACCCTTCGACGCCAGCTGCGCACGCTGGGCGCCGACTACAAGGTCTTCAAGAACACGCTGGTTCGCCGCGCGATCGCCGGTACCGACGTCGAGTCGCTCGCCGAGTTCCTCGTCGGCCCGACCGCGATCGCCTTCGTTGACGGCGACGTCTCGGCCGTCGCCAAGGCCCTGCGCGACTTCGCGCGCGAGACGCCCAAGCTGATCGTGAAGGGCGGCGTCGTCGACGGCAAACCGCTCTCCATGAAGGACCTCAGCGCGCTGGCCGACCTGCCGAGCCGCGACGTGCTCTTGGCCCAGATCGCGGGCCTGTTGGCCTCGCCGCTTCGCACCATGGCCGGCCTCTTGAAGGCCGTCCCGCAAAACTTCGCCTACGGCCTGTCGGCCTTGATCGAGGCCAAGGGCGGCGTAGCCGCCCCGGCCGAGGACAGGGTCGAAGAGGTCGCCGAGACTCCGGCCGGGGTCGAGGAAGCTGCTCCGGCAGCGAGCGACGACGACGCGACACCCGTCGCGGAAGCCGCAGTCGAGGACGAGGCCCCCGCGGCCGAGCCCGAGGCTGAAGCGCCCGTCGAGGACGAGGCCCCCGCGGCCGAGCCCGAAGCTGAAGTGCCCGTCGAGGACGAGGCCCCCGCGGCCGAGCCCGAAGCGGACGCTACCGAGGCGCCCACTGAGGACGCCGCGGCCGAACCGGCCGAATAACCAAGTCAACGAAGTACGAAAGAGAGAGGAATCACCATGGCTGCAACATTGACCAAGGAGCAAATCCTTGACGGCATCGCAGAGCTTTCCGTTATTGAGCTGAGCGAGCTGTTGAAGGAGTTCGAAGAGAAGTTCGGCGTCACCGCCGCGGCCCCGGCCGCGGTCGCGGCACCGGCCGCCGCGGGCGGCGGAGCCGCTGACGCGCCGGCTGCGGACGAGAAGAGTGACTACGACGTCATCTTGACCTCGGGTGGCGAGAAGAAGATCCAGGTGATCAAGGAAGTGCGCGCACTCACCAGCCTGGGACTCAAGGAAGCGAAGGACCTCGTCGACAGTGCCCCCAAGCCCGTGCTCGAGAAGGTCTCCAAGGCCGACGCCGACAAGGCCAAGGCCTCGCTCGAAGCCGCCGGTGCGACGGTAGAAGTCAAGTAATTAAAGGCTTTTAGAGAGGTGTCCCGGCCGAGGAGTCGGCCGGGACATTTTCTTTGGGGGGGAGTACTTGACCCCGGGCCGGAACCTGCCTAGGGTTACCGCAACCGCTCTAGCGGCCGCGCGTCTCCAAAGGGAGGAGCGCCAGTTGCGCATACCCTGAATTTCCCGCTAGAGTTGTTAGACCGTGTCCTTGCACCTAACTTTGTCATCCCCTGACGCCGTTTTGTACGTGTTCCCGGCATATGCCAGCAGTAACCACCCACCAACACGGAGGATAGACCGTTGACGTCTCGGTCCACTAGCCCAGAGCGATTTAACTTCTCGGCACTCGGTGAAGCTCACCCCCTGCCCAACCTTCTCGAAATTCAGCGAGACAGCTTCGACCTGTTCATGAAACAGGGTCTGCGCGAGGCCTTCGAGGCCATCTCGCCGATCACGGACTTTACCGGTCGACTCTCGCTCGAACTGGAGTTCGACCCCGACGACGCGGACTTGAAGAGTCCGCCGAAGTTCACCGTGGAAGAGTGCCGTCAGCGCGCCACCACGTACTCCCAGCCGATCTTCGTTCGCGCGCGTTTCCTCAACTCCGAAACCGGTGAGATCAAAGAGCAGACGGTCTTCATGGGCGACTTCCCGATCATGACCGAACAGGGAACGTTCATCATCAACGGCACCGAGCGTGTCGTGGTCAGCCAGCTCGTGCGTTCACCGGGCGTGTTGTTCCAGCCCGGCAAGGACGAGAAGGTCGCCTTCGAAGGCACGATCCACCCGAGTCGCGGTGAGTGGCTCCAGGTCGACCTCGAAGAGAAGAAGAACAAGGCGGCCAACGCCGGCGCGCGCATCGCGCGCAAGCGTCGCATCTCGATCTTCACGCTGCTGCGCGCGCTCGACACCGTCATGGACGAGGCGTTCTTCGAGAAGTTCGTCGCGCACTTCGACTTCTTAGAGGACCAGTTCCACGCGGACTGGAAGAAGGCGCACCTCGAGATCGCCAAGCACATGGACAAGTACAACCTCGAGGACACGCCCGAGAACTTCGTTCGCGCCAGCCAAGAGACCGCGTGGCTCGAGATCTACCGACGCGCGCGTCCCGGCGAAGTGCAGACCATCGAAGCGGCCCGTCAGTACTTCGAGGGCGCCTTCTTCTCCGAGAAGCGCTACGACCTCAGTCGCGTCGGTCGCTACAAGCTTGACCGCAAGCTCGGCGACGAAGTCGCCAAGAACGTCGAACTCTTCGGCGACCTGTTGGAGCGTCCGAACGTCACCATGCACGTGCTCTCCAAGGCCGAGGTCCTGGCCACGGCGACGTACCTGTTGAACCTGGCGCGCGACCGCACCGCCAAGGAGACCACGTACCATATCGACGACCAGGACCACTTCGCCAACCGCCGCATCCGCAGCGTCGGCGAACTGATCCAGAACGCCCTGCGCACCGGCCTCTCGCGCATGGAGCGCGTCGTGCGCGAACGCATGAACACCCAGGACGTCGAAGCGATCGCGCCCCAGACGCTCATCAACATCCGTCCCGTGATGTCGGCGATCAAGGAGTTCTTCGCGACCTCCCAGCTCAGCCAGTTCATGGACCAGAACAACCCGTTGTCCGGTCTGACGCACAAGCGTCGTCTCTCGGCACTGGGACCAGGCGGACTCTCACGTGAGCGCGCCGGCCTCGAAGTCCGTGACGTCCACTCCTCGCACTACGGGCGCATGTGTCCGATCGAGACGCCCGAAGGCCCGAACGTCGGACTCATCGGCTACTTGGCGAACTACGCGCGCATCAACGAGTACGGCTTCATCGAGACGCCGTACCGCGTCGTCACGGCAGGCAAGGTCACCGGTGAGATCAAGTACTTCACCGCCGACGAAGAAGAGCGCTTCGTCATCGCCCAGGCCAACACCGAAGTCGATGACAAGGGCGTCATCCGCGCCGAGCGCGTGCTCGTGCGTCGTGGCCCCGTCGGCACCGGACTTCGCGTCGGTTCGTCCAACAAGTCGTCGTCCACGACGTCTGAGATCGACTTCGTCAAGCCCGACGAGGTCGAGTTGATGGACGTGTCGACCAAGCAGATCATCTCGGTCGCGACCTCACTCATCCCCTTCGTCGAGCACGACGACGCCCAGCGCGCACTCATGGGCGCCAACATGCAAAAGCAGGCCGTGCCGCTCATCATGCCCGAGGCGCCGTTCGTCGGTACCGGCATGGAGGCGCGCGCCGCACTCGACTCCGGCGACGTTCTGATCGCCGAAGGCGACGGCGTGGTGAAGCTGGTCTCGGGTGACCGCATCGTCGTCGAGTACGACAAGGACGTCACCGACCGCTACGGCAAGGCCCTCGGCAAGAAGCAGTACAACCTCAACAAGTTCCGCCGCTCCAACCAGGACACCTCGATCAACCAGAAGCCGTTGGTCTTCGGTGGCGAGGTCGTCAAGGACGGCGACCTGCTCGCCGACGGCACGAGCACGTTCAACGGCGAGCTCGCGCTCGGCAAGAACCTGCTCGTCGCCTACATGCCGTGGGAGGGCTACAACTACGAAGACGCCATCATCTTGAACGAGCGTCTCGTGCGTGACGACGTACTGACGTCGATCCACGTGAAGGAGTACGAGATCGACGCTCGCGACACCAAGCTCGGTGCCGAAGAGATCACTCGCGACATCCCGAACCTGCCCGATGACATCCTCGCGGACTTAGACGACCTCGGCATCGTGCGCATCGGCGCCGAAGTCGAGCCCGGCGACATCCTCGTCGGCAAGGTCACGCCCAAGGGTGAGACCGAGCAGTCGCCCGAAGAGCGCCTGTTGCGCGCGATCTTCGGTGAGAAGGCGCGCGAAGTGCGCGACACCTCACTGAAGGTTCCCCACGGTGAGTCCGGCAAGGTCATCGACGTCAAGGTCTACAGCCGCGACGAAGACCACGAGATGCAGCCCGGCGTGAATCAGTTGGTGAAGGTCTACGTTGCTCAGAAGCGCAAGATCTCCGAGGGCGACAAGCTCGCCGGACGTCACGGCAACAAGGGCGTCATCTCGAAGATCTTGCCCGAAGAGGACATGCCCTTCATGTCCGACGGCACGCCCGTCGACATCATCTTGAGCCCCCTCGGTGTACCGAGTCGAATGAACGTCGGCCAGGTCCTCGAGAGTCACCTCGGGTACGCCGCACGTCACGGTTGGGCGGGCATCGACGTCAATCCGACGGTCGGCACCTCCGGTCACGCTGACCAGGCCGACCCCGCGACTCGTCCGTACCGCAAGACCCGTCCGCGCACCGAGCCGGCCGTCTACGTCGCGACCCCGTCCTTCGACGGCGCGCACTGGGACGAGACCGAGCGCGCCAAGGACAAGCCGACGATCCAGCACACCTTCGAGACGCTCAACGTCGACGGTCAAAACGGCAAACGTTTGCTCGACGGGGACAACGACGGCAAGGTCACGCTCTACAACGGTCGCACCGGTGAGCTTTACGACAGCCCGATCTCGGTCGGCTACGCCTACATCTTGAAGTTGGCCCACATGGTCGACGACAAGATCCACGCGCGCTCGACCGGCCCGTACTCGATGATCACCGCCCAGCCACTCGGTGGCAAGGCGCAGTTCGGTGGTCAGCGCTTCGGGGAGATGGAAGTCTGGGCCCTCGAGGCCTACGGCGCCGCCTACGCGCTGCAGGAACTTCTGACCGTCAAATCCGACGACATGAAGGGCCGCGAGCGCGCCTACGAGGCGATCGTGAAGGGCCAGAACCTGCCGGAGCCGGGTATCCCCGAATCCTTCAAGGTCCTGATCAAGGAGATGCAGTCACTCTGTTTGAACGTAGAAGTGCGCGACAAGGTCGGGGCCCACGTGGACCTGGCCGACACCGAAGAGGACTTCTTCTCAGTAACGCGCGAACTCGGCATCGACATCAGTCGACCGGAGCGCGGATCTGACGAAGAGGACGCTCGACGCGCCGCCGAAAGGAAGTTGTCATGAGCCCGTTAGACGTCAACCAGTTCGACGAACTGAGCATTGGACTCGCCACGGCCCAGAACATCCGCAGTTGGTCCTCGGGAGAAGTGAAGAAGCCCGAGACCATCAACTACCGAACGCTGCGTCCCGAAAAGGACGGCCTCTTCTGCGAGAAGATCTTCGGGCCCCAAAAGGCCTGGGAGTGTGCGTGCGGCAAGTACAAGCGGGTGCGTTTCAAGGGCATCGTCTGCGAGCGCTGTGGTGTCGAAGTCACGAGTGACAAGGTCCGTCGTGACCGCATGGGCCACATCGCGCTGTCGGCGCCGGTGGTACACATCTGGTACCTGCGCGGGACCCGTTCGTGGTTGGCGTACCTCCTCATGGGGACCGCGCCCAAAGAGGAACTGAAGGCCAAGCAGCTCGAGAAGGTCATCTACTTCGCCGCCCACATGGTCACCTTCGTCGACGTCGACAAGCGTCACGACGACTTGGCCGAACTACGTCAGGGCCTCGCCGAAGAGACCCTCGAGATCGCCGAGCGCGAAGTGAAGGCGCTCGACAACAAGTTGAAGGAGATCGAGGCCCGGGCCGTCAAGTTGGAAAGCGACGGCGCCAAGGAGTCCGAGCTTCGCGCCCTGCAGCGCGGCACCGAGAAGGAACTCGACGGCGTGCGTTCACGCTTCGCCGAAGAGCGTGAGTTGGCCAAGCAGGCCTTCGACACCTTCGAGGGACTCCACTCGCGTCAGATCATCGAAGACGAAGTGCTGTACCGCGAGATGGACTTTCGCTACGGCGAGTACTTCGAAGGCGGCATGGGTGCCGACGCGATTCTGCAACTGATCGACCGCATGGACCTCGACCAAGAAGAGAAGGTCATGCGCGAGATGATCGACGCGAAGGACGGCCGCAAGCCACTCAGCGCGCAACGTCACGCCAAGTTCTTGAAGCGCCTCGCCATCGTGCAGTCCTTCAACCGACGTGACGACCAGGGTCGACGACTGAATGACCCGCGCGCCATGATCCTCGAAGCCGTGCCCGTCATCCCGCCGGACCTGCGCCCGATGGTGCAGCTCGACGGTGGACGCTTCGCGACCTCGGACTTGAACGACCTCTACCGTCGCGTGATCAACCGCAACAACCGACTCAAGCGACTGCTCGACCTCGGTGCGCCGGACATCATCGTCAACAACGAGAAGCGCATGCTCCAAGAGGCCGTCGACGCCCTGTTCGACAACGGTCGTCGTGGACGTCCGGTCGCCGGACAGAGTGGGCGACCGCTCAAGAGTCTCTCGGACATGTTGAAGGGTAAGCAGGGCCGGTTCCGTCAGAACCTGCTCGGCAAGCGCGTCGACTACTCGGGCCGTTCGGTCATCGTCGTCGGTCCGCAGCTCAAGCTGCACCAGTGCGGTCTGCCCAAGATGATGGCTTTGGAACTGTTCAAGCCCTTCGTCATGAAGCGACTGATCGAGACGCAGATGGCCCAGAACATCAAGAGCGCCAAGCGCATGGTCGAACGCCGCAAGGCCGTCGTGTGGGACGTCCTCGAAGAGGTCATCCGTGAACACCCGGTGTTGCTCAACCGCGCCCCGACGCTTCACCGTCTGGGCATCCAGGCCTTCGAGCCCGTGTTGGTCGACGGTAAGGCCATCCAGATCCACCCGTTGGTGTGTAAGGCGTTCAACGCCGACTTCGACGGTGACCAGATGGCCGTGCACGTGCCGTTGTCGGCCGAAGCCCAGGCCGAGGCTCGAATCTTGATGCTCTCGACCAACAACATCTTCACGCCCGCGACCGGTCGCCCGATCACCGAGCCCGCCCAGGACATGGTCTTCGGTGCGTACTACCTGACGTTGCCGGCCGAAGAAGAGCTCGCGAACCCACCGGTCTTTCGACACGTGTACGAGATCGAGAACGCGCTCGCCGACAAGACGATCGGCGTTCGCACGCAGATCCAGATTCGCCCGAGCGAGGGTTCCTCGCTCGACACGCGTCTAGAGGCGGCCGGCATTGAAGTGAAGGGCGCGAGCCGTTCACTGGTCACCACGGCCGGACGGGTATTCTTCAACGAGGCCCTGCCGTTCTCCTTCCGCTACGTGAACGAACTGATCGGCAAGAACGCCACGCCGATCGGCACGATCGTCGAAGAGATCTCCGGTAGCTTCAGTCGCCAGGAGGTCGCCGAGTCACTCGACGCCATCAAGTCCTTGGGCTTCCGCTACGCGACGCTCTCCGGACTGACCATCTCCATCGACGACGTCGTCACGACGTCGGAGAAGGCCGCGATCCTGAACAAGTACGAGGAGCAGGCCGCCAAGGTCGAGACCAACTACCGCCGCGGCGTCATCGTCGACGACGAACGCCGTCAGCAGGAGATCGAGATCTGGACGAACGCCAACAAGGAGGTCGGTGACGCCACCGACCGCGCCATGAACGCGAAGTTCGACAACCCGATCCGCATGATGGTCGACTCCGGTGCGCGTGGTAACAGTCAGCAGATCCGTCAGATCGCCGCCATGAAGGGCCTCGTGTCCAACCCGCGCGGTGAGATGATCCCTCGTCCGATCAAGTCGTCCTTCCGCGAAGGCCTCTCGGTCCTCGAGTACTTCATCTCGACCCACGGCACCCGCAAGGGCCTCGGTGACACGGCGCTTCGCACGGCCGACTCCGGCTACCTGACTCGTCGACTCGTCGACGTCGCCCAGGAGCTGATCGTCAAGGAGTTCGACTGCGGCACCCAACGCGGCATGTGGATCGAGCACGTCACGCCCGACACCCGTGGTCAGCGCGCACACCTCGAGACCAAGCTCTGGGGCCGAGTGCTGGCTGAGGACGTCACGCTCTCCAACGGCACGACGATCCAGACCGGCACCATGTTGATGGTCGACGACGTCGAGCTTCTTCGAGAAGACGCCGCCGTCGAGCGCGTTCGTGTCCGCACGACGTTGACGTGCGACGCCGTCCAGGGCGTCTGTGCCTACTGCTACGGTCTGTCGCTCGCGACGCACCAGTTGGTCGAGCTCGGTGAGGCCGTCGGCGTCATCGCCGCGCAGTCCATCGGCGAGCCCGGCACGCAGCTCACCATGCGCACCTTCCACTCCGGTGGTGTGACCGAGAGCGACATCACGCACGGCCTGCCGCGCGTGGTCGAGCTCTTCGAGGCCCGCACGCCCAAGGGCGCCGCCAAGGTCGCGGAGTTCTCGGGCGCCGTGCGCGTCGAGTTGATCGGTCGCGAGCGAAAGGTCACGGTCGTCGGCAACGACGGCGAACTCCAGGAGGAGTCGATCTCGATCGCGCGCCACCTTTTGATCGAGGACGGCCAGGAAGTCGAGGTCGGCACGCCGCTGCACGACGGACCGCTTGACCCGAAGTTGATGATGAAGTTCCGCGGAACTCGTGAGACCCAGCAGTACCTGGTCGAAGAGGTCCAGAACGTCTACCGCGACCAGGGCGTGTCGATCCACGACAAGCACATCGAACTGATTGTGCGTCAGATGACGCGACGCGTCCAGATCGTTGACGCCGGTGAGTCCCCGTGGCTGCCCGGCGCAATGGTCGACGTGAAGCTCTTCAACGACACCAACGACGACATCGAAGCCAGTGGCAAGGAAGCGGCCGACGGTCGCGCCCAGTTGATGGGTATCACCAAGGCATCACTCGCGACCGACTCGTGGCTCTCGGCCGCCTCCTTCCAGGAGACGACGAGGGTCCTCACCGAAGCGGCTATCGAGGGCAAGCGCGACCACCTGGTCGGGCTGAAAGAGAACATCATCATCGGCAAGCTCATCCCGGCCGGTTCCGGGCTCGAGTACTACAACCAGCGCGAACTGCGTCTGGACATGCCCGACGCCGAACTGCTGCCCGCCTGGGCGCAGGTCAGCGACGATGACCTCGACCTCGCGAGCCTGCTCGGAGAGCTCGGCGGCGCCGACTCCACGTTCAGTGCCGACCTGTCGGCGTTCCAGAACATCGGGACCGCCACCTACGACGAGTCGGCCCTGCCCGAGAACGACCTGGCCAACCCCGAAGACGAGTTGGGCGGTCGCGCGATCTAGCGAATGGTCCGTCCGAAGCCTTCGGGCTGGGGCGGGCTTGCCGTTAGAGGGTGTTTTGTCGTAGGATTGATAGTCCGCGTGCGAAGTCTCTGGCACGCTCCAGCAACGAAGTTCAACTAGAAGAGGTTCCGCGTGCCCACAATCGCACAGTTGGTCCGAAAGGGTCGACAGGACAAGGTATCCAAGACCAAGACGCCGGCCCTGAAGGGGGCCCCGCAGCGTCGTGGTGTGTGCACCCGCGTCCACACGGTAACCCCGAAGAAGCCGAACTCGGCCCTTCGCAAGGTGGCGCGTGTGCGTCTGACCTCGGGCGTCGAGGTCACGGCCTACATCCCCGGCGTTGGCCACAACCTCCAGGAGCACTCGATCGTCCTCGTGCGAGGCGGCCGTGTGAAGGACCTGCCGGGCGTTCGCTACAAGATCATCCGCGGCGCGCTCGACACCTCGGGTGTGCGTGACCGCAAGCAGGCCCGTAGTCGCTACGGCGCCAAGAGGGAGAAGTAAACAATGCCTCGTAAAGGCCCCGCCCTTCGTCGTGAAGTACCCGTCGACCCGATCTACAAGTCGGTCCTGGTCACCCAGCTGACCAACAAGATTCTCGAGCGCGGCAAGCGCACCATCGCCGAGCGCATCGTCTACACCGCCTTAGAGCAGGTCGAGCAGAAGACCGGCACCGACCCCGTCGCGACCCTGAAGCGCGCCCTCGAGAACGTTCGACCCGAGTTGGAAGTCAAGAGCCGCCGCGTCGGTGGCACCACGTACCAGGTGCCGATGGAGGTTCGTCCTCGTCGCGCCACTACACTGGCTATCCGCTGGTTGACGGATTTCGCGAAGAAGCGCCGCGAAAAGACCATGGCCGAGCGGCTCGCCAATGAGATCATTGACGCGAGTAACGGTGTCGGTGCTGCAGTGAAGCGTCGTGAGGACGTGGCCAAGATGGCCGAGTCCAACAAGGCCTTCGCGCACTACCGCTGGTAATCAAAGAAAGTTCTGGAAATGACCGCTCGCGATATCGCCCTGGACAAGGTCCGCAATATTGGGATCATGGCGCACATTGACGCCGGCAAGACCACGACGACCGAACGAATCCTCTTTTACACCGGCAAGAACTACAAGATCGGTGAGGTCCACGACGGCGGCGCCACGATGGACTGGATGGTCCAGGAGCAAGAGCGCGGGATCACCATCACCTCGGCCGCCACGACCGCCTACTGGAACGGGCACCGCATCAACATCATCGACACCCCGGGCCACGTCGACTTCACGGTCGAGGTCGAGCGCTCCCTGCGCGTCCTCGACGGCGCGGTCGCGGTCTTTGACGCCGTCGCCGGCGTCGAGCCCCAGACCGAGACGGTCTGGCGCCAGGCCAACAAGTACAACGTGCCGCGCATCTGCTTCGTCAACAAGATGGACCGCACCGGGGCGGACTTCTTTCGCTGCGTCGACATGATCGCCGACCGCCTGGACTGCGTCCCGGCCGTCATCCAACTGCCGATCGGCTCCGAGGGCGGCTATTTGGGCATCATCGACATCTGCTCGATGACCGCCACGATCCACCACGACGAACACGGTGAGCGCGTCGAAGTGATTGAGATCCCTGATGAGTACAGGGCGCAGGCCGCCGAATACCGCGTCAAGCTGCTCGACATCCTCACGACCTTCGACGACAACCTGTTGGAGAAGGTCCTCGAGGGCCACGACCCATCCGTCGAGGACATTCGCACCGCCCTTCGCCACGGCACGTTGGAAGGCATCTGCGTGCCGATCCTCAACGGCTCGGCCTTCAAGAACAAGGGCGTTCAGCCCATGCTCGACGCCGTCGTCGACTTCTTGCCCTCGCCGATCGACCTCCCGCCGACCCAGGGCACCAAGCCGGGCAAGGACGAGGTCATCGAGCGAAAGCCCTCGGACGACGAGCCCTTCGCGGCCCTCGCCTTCAAGGTCCAGACCGACCCGTACGTCGGGAAATTGACCTACCTGCGCGTCTACTCCGGCACCCTGGAAAAGGGCGACACCGTCGTCAACACCACCAAGGGCATGAAGAAGGAGCGTCTCGGACGCCTGCTTTTGATGCACGCCAACAACCGCGAGGACCTCGACACCATCCGCACCGGCGACATCGTCGCGGCGGTCGGTCTCAAGCAAGTCACGACCGGTGACACCTTGTCTTCAGTCGACCAGCCGATCCAGTTGGAGACGCTCGTCTTCCCGGAGCCGGTCATCCACGTCGCCGTCGAGCCGAAAACTAAAGCTGACCAGGACAAACTCGGACGAGCTCTCTATTCGTTGTCCGAAGAGGACCCGACGTTTCGGGTGCGCACCGACGAAGAGACCGGCCAGACCGTCATCTCGGGAATGGGCGAGTTGCACCTCGAAGTGCTCGTGGACCGCATGCGCCGCGAGTTCGCCGTCGACGCCAACGTCGGTAAGCCCCAGGTGGCCTACCGCGAGACCGTTCGTAAGACCGTTACCAAAGTCGAAGAGAAGTACGTGCGCCAGACCGGTGGTAAGGGTCAGTACGGCCACGTCGTCATCACTCTGGAGCCCACGGGCCCCGGCGGGGGATACGAGTTCGTCGATGAGATCACGGGCGGCGTCATCCCCAAGGAGTACATCCAGCCGGTCAACCAGGGCATTACCGAGGCGTTGACCTCGGGCGTGCTGGCCGGTTACCCGGTTGTCGACGTGCGCGTACGCCTCACCTACGGTTCCTACCACGACGTCGACTCCTCGGAGATGGCCTTCAAGATCGCCGGTTCGATCGCCGTGAAGAAGGCCGCGCGCTTGGCGAGCCCGGTGTTGCTGGAGCCGATCATGGCCGTCGAGGTCGTGACGCCCGAGGACTACATGGGCGACGTGATCGGTGACCTGAGCTCTCGTCGCGGACGCGTCGAGGGCATGGAACAGAAGGGCAATAGTCAAGCGATTCGGGCACTTGTGCCACTAGCCGACATGTTCGGCTACGCTACTGACCTGCGTTCTCGCACTCAAGGGCGCGCGACGTACACCATGCAGTTCAGTAATTACGCTGAAGTACCTGACGCGATTTCGAAGGAGATCGTGGCCAAGGCCACTGGCGCGTAAAAAGCTGGGTGACCAGCGAAAACAAGGTCCAAACCGTAGTCGGGGCGGGCCGAAACAAACAAGACGGATTCATGGGAACCCGTCGTTAGACAGAAAGTTAGTCCCCGACAATGGCAAAGAAGAAGTTCGAGCGCACTAAGCCGCACGTAAACGTTGGCACGATGGGCCACATCGACCACGGCAAGACCACCCTCACCGCGGCCATCACCAAGGTCCTCTCTACCCGCCTGCCCGGCACCGCCTTCACGCCCTTCGACCAGATCGACAAGGCGCCCGAAGAGAAGCAGCGCGGCATCACCATCTCCATTGCCCACGTGGAATACGAGACGTCGAAGCGTCACTACGCCCACGTGGACATGCCCGGCCACGCCGACTACGTCAAGAACATGATCACCGGCGCCGCCCAGGTCGACGGGGCCATCCTCGTCGTCGCGGCGACCGACGGACCCATGCCCCAGACCCGCGAGCACGTGTTGCTCGCGCGCCAGGTCGGCGTGCCCTACATCGTGGTGGCCCTCAACAAGGTCGACCAGGTCGATGACGAAGAGCTCCTCGAGCTCGTCGAGATGGAGATCCGTGAGCTCTTGACGAGCTACGGCTTCCCCGGTGACGACACCCCGATCGTGCGCGTCTCGGCCCTGAAAGCCCTCGAAGGCGACGAAGCCGCCGGCGACCAGATCATGGAGCTCATGGACGCCGTGGACACATGGATCCCCGAGCCCGTGCGCGCCACCGAAAAGCCGTTCCTCATGTCGATCGAGGACGTCATGTCCATTACCGGCCGTGGCACCGTCGTGACCGGCAAGGTCGAGCAGGGCGTCGTGAAGGTCGGCGACGAAGTCGAGATCGTGGGCCTACGCCCGACGACCAAGACCGTCGTCACCGGCATCGAGATGTTCCGCAAGCTCCTCGACCAGGGACAGGCCGGCGACAACCTCGGCGCACTCCTGCGAGGTACCAAGAAGGAAGAAGTGGAGCGCGGCCAGGTGCTGTGCAAGCCCGGCACCATCACGCCCCACACCAACTTCGAGGCCTCGGTCTACGTGCTCACCAAGGAAGAGGGTGGCCGTCACAAGCCGTTCTTCGCGAACTACCGTCCGCAGTTCTACTTCCGCACGACCGACGTCACCGGCACGATTGAGCTGCCCTCGGGCACCGAGATGGTCATGCCTGGGGACAACACCGAGATGACCGTGACCCTGGGCAAGCCGATCGCCATGGAAGAGGGCCTCACCTTCTCCATCCGCGAGGGTGGCCGTACCGTGGGTTCCGGTCGCGTCGTCAAGATCCTGAAGTAGATAGGTCATGGCCGACAACCGACAAATGATTCGTATCCGGCTGAAGGCCTTCGACCACGGCGTCCTAGACCAGTCCACTGCGAAGATCGTCCAGACGGTCGAGCGCACGAACGCGAGGGTGCAGGGGCCCGTGCCCCTTCCCACCGAGAAGCACCGTTACACGGTCGTTCGGGGACCCCACAAGCACAAAGACAGTCGCGAGCACTTCGAAATGCGCGTGCACAAGCGCCTTTTGGACATCGTGGACCACACCGCCAAGACCGTCGACTCGCTCCAGCGCCTCGACCTTCCGGCGGGCGTGGACATCGAGATCAAGATTCGCCAAGTCTGACAGCGCCGGACCCGCGCGCCTTTGCGCGCGCGGGGCCCGGTGGTGTACGGTTAATAGCCCCCACAAAGCAGTTTGGGGTGAAAAAAGAAGTGTTCAGTTGCCCTTCGGGGAACGCTGGACCAAACCAGTCGAGCGCTCCGTTCGGGTTTACTGACCCGGCGGAGCGTCTGTGTGTCGGCAACCGACGCACAGAGGAAGAGAAGAGGCACACGTGGCGACCAAAGCGATCGTCGGCGAGAAGGTGGGCATGACCCAGGTCTGGGACGCCCAGAACCGGGCCATCCCGGTGACGGTGGTTCGCGTCAGCCCGGCTCGCGTCGTCCAGGTAAAGACACCTGAGAAGGAGGGCTACTCGGCCGTCCAGGTGACGTGGGGAACCCGTCGCATCTCAACGCTCTCCAAGCCCGAACTCGGCCACTTCGAGAAGGCGGGCGTCACGCCCGGCAAGAAGCTCGTCGAGTTGCGCCTCGATGACGTCTCCGGTTACAGCGTGGGCCAGGAGATCCTCGCCGACGCCTTTGAAAAGGGCGAGATGATCGACGCCACCGCCGTCGCCAAGGGAAAGGGTTTCGCCGGTGCCATGAAGCGCCACAATTTCTCGGGCATGGGCGCCGCGCACGGTAATCACAAGCACCACCGCGCGCCGGGGTCAATTGGCGCCTGCGCCACACCCGGTCGCGTGTTCAAGGGCACGAAGATGGCTGGTCGCATGGGTGGCGGCCAAGTGACGACCACCAATCTCGAAGTGATCTCCGTTGACGTCGAGCGCCACCTGGTGCTCGTCAAGGGCGCCGTGCCGGGCCCGCGCGGCGGCACCGTGGTGCTGCGCACGTCGGTGAAGAATCCGATGAAGGCCGGAGGCACACGATGACCGACGTCTTTACCCTTCGCGGTCCGATCAAGAAGGACCGACCCGAGCCCGCGAAGCGCTCGGTGACCCGCAAGTCCCTTGACGGTACCGAACTCGAAAGCGTGGACTTGGAGCCGACGTTCTTCGGCATCGAGCCCAACATGGCCGTGTTGCACCAGGTGATCAAGGCCCAACTCGCCGCCAAGCGCTCGGGCACGCAGTCGACCAAGACGCGCAAAGAGGTTCGCGGTGGCGGCCGGAAGCCCTTCAACCAGAAGGGTACCGGTGGAGCCCGTCAGGGCACCATCCGCGCGCCGCAGTACCCGGGCGGTGGAATCGCGCTCGGTCCGAAGCCGCGCAAGTACGACCAGAAGACGCCCAAGAAGATGATTCGACTGGCGCTCTACTCGGCCTTGTCGGACCGCGCCTCGATGGAGCGCGTCGCGGTCGTCGACAGCTTCGCCAAGTGGGAGACGCCCAAGACCAAGGACGCGATCACGGCCCTCGGAGCCCTCGGTCTCGACGGCAAGATCTTGGTCGTGCTGGGCAGCGACGACGCGACGGCGTTGCGCTCGTTCCGCAACTTGATGAACGTGAAGACCATCGACAAGGGCGAAGTGAACGCCTACGACGTCCTCGACTGTGACTGGATTCTCTTCACCGACGAGACGTTGCCGAGTCTCAAGGAGAACAACTGATGCGCGATGCCATGAGCGTCTTAATTCGCCCCGTGGTCTCGGAGAAGACCTACGCCTTGATGGATAAGGGCACCTACGTCTTCGTCGTGGACCCGCGTTCGACCAAGGTCGACGTGCGCAATGCCGTCGAGCGGACCTTCAACGTGAAGGTCACGAATGTCAACACTCTCAACCGCAAGGGTAAGTCGACGCGCAACCGTCGCACCGGCGTGGTGGGCATGAAGCCCAACACGAAGCGGGCCATCGTCACGCTTCGAGCCGGTGACACGATCAACCTCTTCGAGAACTAAGGACTGCCATGGCGCTACGTCAACGCAAACCCACGAGCCCCGGTCGCCGCTTCCAGACGGTCTCGGACTTCGCCGACATCACGAAGACGCTGCCCGAGAAGTCGCTGCTCGATTCCAAGCCCAAGACCGGTGGCCGCAACAACTACGGTCGCAAGACCTCGCGTCACCGCGGGGGCGGTCACAAGCAGCAGTACCGCATCATCGACTTCAGGCGCAACAAGGACGCCATTCCGGCGCGCGTCGCGGCCATTGAGTACGACCCGAACCGGACCTGTCGGATCGCGTTGCTGCACTACCTCGACGGTGAGAAGCGCTACATCCTCGCGCCGAACGGCCTCAAGGTCGACGACATGGTCGAGTCCGGTCCCAAGGCCGACATCCGTACCGGCAACTCGTTGCCGATGCGCTTCATCCCGACCGGTTCCACGGTGCACAACGTCGAGCTTCGCCCCGGCGGCGGCGGCAAGATGGCGCGCAGCGCCGGCATGGGTGTCCAGATCGTCGCCAAAGAAGGTGCCTACGCCACACTGCGACTTCCCTCGACCGAGATGCGCCGTGTCCCGATCGACTGTCGCGCCACGCTCGGCACCGTCGGCAACTCCGAACACGAACTCACCTCGATCGGCAAGGCCGGACGCAACCGCTGGAAGGGTGTGCGCCCCCAGACGCGTGGTGTCGCCATGAACCCGGTCGACCACCCCCTCGGTGGTGGCGAAGGCAAGACGTCCGGTGGACGTCACCCGGTCTCCCCGTGGGGCCAGCCCGAAGGTCGTACGCGCTTGCCGAAGGCTTCGGACAAGTTAATTATTCGTCGTCGCCGTGGACGCGGCGCGCGGAGGTAGGTAGAGAATGTCACGAAGTCTCAAAAAGGGTCCCTTCATCGATGCCCACCTCTTGAAGAAGGTGGACGCGATGAACGCGGCGAACGAGAAGAAGGTCATCAAGACCTGGAGCCGTCGTTCGACGGTGATCCCCGACATGGTCGGACACACCTTCGCCGTGCACGACGGACGTCGTCACGTCCCGGTCTTCGTGAACGAATCGATGGTTGGTCACAAGTTGGGGGAGTTCGCGCCGACGCGAACCTTCCGCTTCCACGCCGGCCAGGAAAAGACGGGTAAGCGCTAATGACCGGTCCCAAGCTGAACGAACGTCCCGGCACCCGCGCCACGCTGCGCGGCTATCACATGTCCGCGAGCAAGGCTCGCGTCGTGCTGAACCTCATCCGTGGTGAGGACATCACGACCGCGCGCGAGATCCTCGCCGGCACGACCCGCGAGGCCGCCGACGTGATCGGCAAGGTCCTCGCCTCGGCCGTCGCTAACGCCGTCACCAACGACGCGATGCAGGCCGACGAGCTCTTCGTCTCCGCCGCCTACGCCGATGAGGGCATCACGATGAAGCGCTTCACGCCGCGCGCGCGAGGACGCGCCGGCAAGATTCGCAAGCGTTCCTGTCACATCACGGTGATCGTGAGTCGCCTCGATGACGAGCGACTCGAAACCCTTCGCAACGCGCGCAGCGCCCAGGCCGCCGTGTCGCGCACGCGACGCGTCGCGTCATCGCGCAAGCGCGCCGACCAGCAAGCGAGCCTCAACAAGCGCGAGACCGCCGCCGTCAATGCGGCCGAGAACGAAGCCCTAGAAGTCGAGGCGAACACCTACGACGTCATCGAGGACGAGGCCAACGAGACCGACGTCATGGAGTTCGACACCGTCGACACGCCGGTGGAGGACTTGGAAGAGACCAACGACGTCGAAGCCGACGAGACCCCGGTCGAAGAAATGCCGGTCGATGAAGCACCGACCGACGAGACAGATGCAGACGACACCACTGAGGAGACGAAGTAATGGGTCAGAAGGTAAACCCCTACGGTTTCCGCCTTGGGATCACGACGGACTGGAAGTCGCGTTGGTTCAAGGAGCGCGGCTACAAGGACCTCGTCATCGAGGACTGGAAGATTCGCGACTACCTCACCAAGCAGCTCGAGAGTGCCGCGGTGAGTCGCATCGAGATCGAGCGCAACTCGGACCGCATCCGCGTCGATATCCACACCGCGCGTCCGGGCATCGTCATCGGTCGTCGTGGGGCTGAGGCCGAGCGTCTGAAGAAGGACCTCGAGAAGATCACCGGTCAGAAGAACAAGATCTCCTTGAACATCCAAGAGATCAAGCAGCCCGAACTCGACGCCGCGCTGATCGCCCAGGGCATCTGTGACCAGCTGCTTCGTCGCGTGGCCTTCCGTCGCGCCATGAAGCGTGGCATCCAGACCGTGCAGAAGGCCGGCGCCATGGGCGTCAAGATCCAGGCCTCGGGCCGTCTCGGTGGCGCGGAGATGTCGCGCCGCGAGTCCTACCGCGAGGGTCGAGTGCCGCTGCACACGCTGCGCGCCGACATCGACTACGGATTCCGCGAGGCCCGCACCTCGACCGGGCGCATCGGCGTAAAGGTGTGGATCTACAAGGGCGACATCCTGCCGTACCAGTTGACGAACGACGAGAAGATCGTGCGCGAGGCCGCCATGGCCGCGGGCGACGCGGTTCCCGTCGGCGCGACCTCCGCGTCCGCGGCCCCGAAGGGCGTCGTGCGCGCCGGTGGTGGACGCCGCCGCGTCGAGGCCGAGCCGGTCGTCGATGAGGTCGTCGAAGAAGTCGTGACCGACGGTGACGAGGTCGAAGCCGTCGACCTGCTCGCCGTGACCCCCGAGGTCGAGGCGCAGTTGAGCGTCGAAGAAGAGATCGAGCGTCGCACCGCCCAAGAGCACAACGACACTCCGCACTTCAGGAAGGACGCCGAGTAACCATGTTGATGCCCCGCAAGGTAAAGCACCGTAAGCAGCAGCGCGGACGTCGCGGCGGCAACGCCAAGGGCGGCGTCGAACTGAACTTCGGCGACTTCGGCATCCAGGCCCTCGAACGGGGCTGGATCACCGCTCGTCAGATCGAAGCGGCCCGTATCGCGATGACCCGTCACGTGAAGCGTGGTGGCAAGGTCTGGATCCGCGTGTTCCCCGACAAGCCCGTCACCCAGAAGCCGGCCGAGACCCGCATGGGTTCCGGCAAGGGCAACCCCGAGTTCTGGGTCGCCGTCGTGAAGCCCGGTCGCATCATGTTCGAGCTCGGTGGCGTCGACGAGACCCTGGCGCGCGCGGCCATGGAGCGCGCCATCCAGAAGTTGCCCATCAAGGCCAAATTCGTTATTCGTCCCGGCACCCACGGGACTCCGGAAGTGAGTATCTAATGGCGAAGACCCGTGAACGAATTGCTGAGATGCGCCTGCTGGGCGACCGCGAACTGCTCGAGCGACTGGCCGAGTCGCGTCGCGAGCTCTTCAACATGCGCTTCCAGCTCGCCACCGGCCAGCTCGACAACTCGGCGCGACTCAATGAGGTGCGTCGCGACATCGCGCGACTCTCGACGTTCACGCGTGAGCGCGAGATCGCGGCCGCCGAGGCGCTAGGAAAAGGTGAGTAGTCATGACTGACTCGAACGAAACAAACGAAACAACCAGGGTGAATCCCCGCAAGGTCCGTGAGGGCATTGTCGTCTCGGACAAGATGAACTCGACGTTGGTCGTCGCGGTGAACGAGCGGGTGAGCCACCCCCGTTACGGCAAGACGGTCCAGCGCACCAAGAAGCTCTACGTCCATGACGAGAAGAACGAAGCCAAGATCGGCGACAAGGTTCGCGTCCAAGAGACCCGACCGCTGTCGAAGTTGAAGCGCTGGCGCCTCACCGAAATCGTGGAGCGTGCGCGATGATTCAACAAGAGAGCCGACTCAAGGTCGCCGACAACAGCGGGGCCAAGGAAGTTCTGTGCATCCGCGTGCTCGGCGGCTCGCGTCGTCGCTACGCCTCGATCGGAGACGTCTTCATCGGCACCGTCAAAGAAGCGATCCCCGGCGCGGCCGTGAAGAAGGGCGACGTGGTGCGCTGTGTCGTCGTTCGCACGTCCAAGGAGAAGCGTCGTCCCGACGGTTCCTACATCAAGTTTGACGAGAACGCCGCGGTGCTGATCAACGACCAGCTGCAACCGCGCGGTACGCGCATCTTCGGACCCGTGGGTCGCGAACTGCGTGACAAGAAGTTCATGCGCATTATTTCCCTGGCACCGGAGGTGCTGTAATGAAGATTCGTAAAGGTGACGAAGTGTACGTTCTCGCGGGCAAGTTCCGCGGTGAGCGCGCCAACGTCGAAGAGGCGTTGCCGGGTGCCAACAAGGTGATCCTCGACGGCCTCAACATCGCCAAGCGCCACACCAAGCAGGCCGGCTCGACCATGCAAGCCGGCATCATCGACAAGTTGATGCCGCTCGACGCGAGCAACGTCGCGCTGTGGTGTGACGGTCACAAGGGGCCGGCCAAGGTCGGCTACAAGACCGAAGACGGCGTGAAGCACCGGATCTGTCGCAAATGTGGAGAGGCACTATGACCACCGCTACCCGTCCGCGTCTCAAGGTGCGCTTCGACGAAGAGATTCGTCAATCGCTCAAAGAGGAGCTGGGCCTCGACAACATCATGCAGGTCCCGCGCCTCACGAAGATCGTCCTCAACTCCGGGGTCGGTCGCGCCACCCAGCAGGCGTCACTGCTCGAGGGCGCCCAGCGCGACCTCGAACTGATCACCGGTCAAAAGCCGGTCGTGACACGCGCGAAGAAGTCGATCGCGAGCTTTAAGCTCCGCGAGGAGCAGCCCATCGGGGTGAAGGTGACCCTGCGCGGGGACCGCGCCTGGGAGTTCTTCGACCGACTGCTCAGCCTCGCAATCCCGCGTATCCGCGACTTCCGTGGCCTGTCGCCGAAATCCTTCGACGGACACGGCAACTACACGTTCGGCATCAATGACCAGTTGATCTTCCCCGAGGTCGACTATGACAAGATCGACGCGCCGCGTGGTTTCGACATCACGATCGTCACCACGGCCGCGAACGACGAGCAGGGCCGCGCGTTTTTGCGCGCGTACGGCTTCCCCTTCAAGCAGGAGAACAAGTAAATATGGCGAAGAAAGCTCTTCGAATCAAGCAGAAGCAGACCCCGAAGTTCTCAACGCGTGCCTACACGCGCTGCGAGCGATGTGGTCGGCCGCGCTCGGTGTACCGCAAGTTCGGCCTGTGCCGTATCTGCTTGCGTCAGATGGTGCACGCCGGCGAGATTCCCGGCGTGACTAAGGCGAGTTGGTAGGTAGATCATGACAATGACCGACCCCATCGCCGACATGCTCACGCGGATTCGCAACGCCAATTCCGCGATGTTCGACACCGTGAAGATGCCCAGTTCGAAGTTGAAGGAGAACCTGGCGAAGGTGCTCGAGCGCGAGGGCTTCATCGCCGGCTTCACCGTCTCCAAGGTCGACGGCAAGCCCGGCAACCAACTCGAGATCGCGCTCAAGTACTCCGAGGACCGCAAGAAGACGATCATCGGCATCAAGCGCGTCTCCAAGCCCGGACTTCGCATCTACAAGAAGTCCGACCAGATGCCCAAGGTCCTCGGCGGCGTCGGCGTGGCCGTCGTCTCGACGAGCCACGGCCTGATGACCGACCGCGAAGCCCGCAAGGCCAAGCTCGGTGGCGAGGTGCTCTGTTATGTCTGGTAATCCCCGCACTTCGGAGGTCCGCTGATGTCAAGAATCGGCACTAATCCCATCACCGTGCCCGCCTCGGTCTCGATCACCGTGGACGCCGGCGTAGCGACCGTGAAGGGACCGAACGGCACGATGAGCCGCGTCATCCCCGACGGCATCACGCTCGAGCAGTCCGGCGACGTGCTGACGGTCTCGCGCGTCAACGATGAGACGCAGTACCGCTCGCTGCACGGACTGACGCGCACGCTGATCGCCAACATGGTGGTCGGCGTGACCGACGGCTGGTCCAAGGAGCTCGAGATCATCGGCGTCGGCTACCGCGCCGCCAACGGGGGACCGGGCGTGCTCGACCTCGCGCTGGGCTTCTCGCACCCCGTCAAGTTCAACGCGCCCGACGGGATCACCTTCGAGGTGCCGGTGCCGACTCGCGTCATCGTGAAGGGCGCCGACAAGGAGGTCGTCGGTCAAGTGGCCGCGTCCATCCGCAAGATCCGTAAGCCCGAGCCCTACAAGGGCAAGGGCGTTCGCTACC
This sequence comes from Acidimicrobiaceae bacterium, assembly GCA_003155915.1. GTDB lineage: Bacteria > Actinomycetota > Acidimicrobiia > Acidimicrobiales > RAAP-2 > RAAP-2. Next base: position 91,867 of record PMFA01000006.1, read on the forward strand.
TCGGAGAACGAGTAGTGCGCAAGGCTGGAAAGGCTGCGAAGTAATGGCACGAACCACACTGGAGTTACGCAAGCGCCGTCACGCGCGCATCCGCCGTCGCCTCTCGGGCACGGCTGAGCGCCCGCGCGTCGCCGTCTCGCGTACCAACAAGCACATCTCGGCCCAGATCATCGATGACGTGGCCGGGCGCACCCTGGCCTCAGCCTCGTCGGTCGAGGCCGATCTCAAGAAGAGCAGCGGTGGCAACGTCGCCGGTGCCAAGGCCGTCGCCGAACTGCTCGCCACGCGCGCCAAAGAGGCCCACATCACCGCCGTCGTCTTCGACCGTGGCGGATTCGATTATCACGGCCGGGTCGCGGCGTTCGCCGACACCCTTCGCGCCGCCGGACTGGAGTTTTAATGGCTGATCTCGAACAGTACGAAGAGCGCACCATCAAGGTGAATCGCGTCTCGAAGGTCGTGAAGGGCGGACGTCGGTTCTCCTTCACTGCCCTGATGGTGATCGGCGACGGCAACGGCCGCGTCGGTCTCGGTTACGGCAAGGCCAAAGAGGCTGGCCTCGCGGTGCAAAAGGGCATCGAAGAGGCTCGCAAGAACCTCTTCGACGTGCCCCTCGCGGGCACGACGATCGTCTACCCGGTCCTCGGCGCTTCGGGCGCCGGACGCGTGTTGATGAAGCCGGCCGCTCCCGGTACCGGCGTCATCGCCGGTGGCGCGGCGCGCGCGATCCTCGAGATGGCCGGCGTGAAGGACATCATCGCCAAGTCACTCGGATCCTCCAACGGCATCAACGTGGCCCACGCCACGATCGAGGGCCTCAAGCAACTGCGTCGCCCCGAGGAGATCGCCGCTTCGCGCGACAAGCCGGCCGACCACGTCATCCCCTCGGGGACGTTGCGCGCGTACCGCGAACGTCAGCGCGAAGGTGACCTGTTCAAGGTAACGGAGGGCTGAGATGCAGTTGAAAGTCACCCAAATTCGCTCCGGCATCGCCACCAAGCCCAAGCACCGCGGAACCCTGCGCGCGCTCGGACTTCGCGGCATCGGCCAAACCAACGTGCTGCCTGATCGTCCCGAGATCCACGGGATGATCGCTCGAGTGCCGCACCTCGTGAAAGTAGAAGAGGTCAACGAATGAAGTTGCACGATCTCAAATCACCCGAAGGCTCGATCAAGCGCAAGAAGATCGTCGGTCGTGGTATCGGTGGCCGCGGCGGCAAGACGGCCGGACGTGGCACCAAGGGTCAGAAGGCCCGTCGCCAGATCCCAGCCGGCTTCGAGGGCGGCCAGTTGCCGCTCCTCCAGCGCATCCCCAAGTTGAAGGGCTTCACCAACCCGTTCCGCGTCGAGTACACCCCGGTGAACCTCGACGCCCTCGCGGCGCTGGGTGTTACCGACATCACGCTCGACGTGCTCGTCGAGCGCGGGCTCGCGCGAAAGAAGGACTTCGTGAAGGTCCTCGGTCGCGGAGAGCTCACGACGACGTTGAACGTATCGGCGCACCGTTTCTCGGCGTCGGCCAAGGCCGCCATCGAGGCCGCGGGTGGTACGACGAGCGAAGTGGCGCTGCCCTTCGCCGTTCGTCCTCCGGCATCGGGCAACCAACACCAGAACCGCTAGGGTCCAACAGTGCTTCGCCGACTCGGGAACATCTTTCGCGTACCGGACCTTCGCAACAAGGTTTTGTTCACGATCGGCATCATCTGCCTGTATCAGGCCGGCGCCAACATCCCGATCCCCGGCGTGAGCTGGAGCCAAGTCCAGGACCTGCAGGCGAAGGCCGGCGCCAGCGGCGTGCTCGGTTTCTTGAACCTCTTCTCCGGTGGCGCCCTGACCCGACTCGCGGTCTTCGGCCTCGGCGTCATGCCCTACATCACGAGCTCCATCGTGATCCAGTTGCTGACGACCGTCATCCCCAAGCTCACGCAGTGGCGCGACCAGGGGGCCGTCGGTCAAAAAAAGATCACCCAGACGACGCGCTACTTGACCATCGGTCTGGCGTTGCTCCAGTCGACCGGCCTGATCTACGCGTTCCACGGTCACGACCAGGCCCTGCTCGGCTTCAACATCGACCTCATCCCCAAGTTCAACCTCTCGCTCGGTCTCTTCATGGTCGCGATCATGACCGCGGGCACGGCCTTCGTCATGTGGCTCGCCGAACTCATCACCCAGCGCGGCATCGGCCAGGGCATGAGCCTCTTGATCTTCGCCAACGTCGTCGCGGGCATTCCCTCCGGCGGTCACGCGGTCCTCGACGAGGGTGGCCCGGTGAAGTTCGTGGTGCTCCTCCTCGTCTCGATCGCGTTGTTGGTCCTGATCGTCTTCATGGATAACGGACAACGGCGCATCCCGGTCACCTTCGCCCGACGAGTCGTCGGTCGAAAGGAGATGGGCGGCAACTCGACCTACATCCCGTTGAAGGTCAACCAGTCCGGGGTTATCCCGATCATCTTCGCCTCCTCGGTGCTCTACATCCCGATTCTGCTGAGCAACATCGTGCCGTGGGCGAGCTTCACGAACTTCGTGAACTCCTCCTTGCACCCGACGAGCTTCTTCTACATCATCTCGGACTTCGTCTTGATCGTGGCCTTCACCTTCTTCTACGTCTACATCGCCTTCGAGCCGCACCAGCAGGCCGAGATGCTGCGCCAGCAGGGTGGCTTCGTGCCGGGAATCCGACCGGGCATGCCGACCGAGAAGTACTTCGCCAAGATGCTCTCGCGTATCACCGTCGTGGGAGCCTTCTTCTTGGCTTCGGTCGCCGTGGTGCCGAGCATCCTCATGGCCCTGTGGAACATCAACCGCTTCCCGTACTACGGCACGACGCTGTTGATCGCCGTGGGTGTGGCGCTGGAAACGATGCGCCAGATCGACAGTCAACTCATGATGCGTAACTACGAAGGCTTCTTGAAGCGGTAGCCATGACGTCACGTCTTAATCTGATTGTCCTAGGAAAACAGGGCGCGGGTAAGGGGACACAGTCCGCCGTGCTCTGCGAGAAGTACGCCATCCCGCACGTCTCGACCGGTGACATCTTGCGCAACGCGGTGAAGGCCGGCAGCGAACTCGGCAAGAAGGTCGCCTCGATCCTCGAGGCCGGCGACCTCGTCTCGGACGACATCGTCAATCAGCTCGTGGAAGAACGCTTCAAAGAGGCCGACGCGCAGCGCGGCGTGTTGCTCGACGGCTTTCCGCGCACGATCGGCCAAGCCGAGGCGCTCGAAGCCATGCTCGGCGACGACGGCATCAAGCTCTGCATCAACCTGGACGTGCCGATCGAACTCGTCACCCAGCGGCTCTCGTCGCGGCGAGTCTGTCAGGAGTGCGGCACGACCTATCGCGACAGTGACGTCGAAGCGATCTCGGGCACGTGCTCGAACTGCGGCGGTGACGTCATCCAACGAACCGACGACTACCCCGAGGCGATCCGCACCCGACTGATGAACTACGAACGTGACACCGAGCCGCTCCTCTCGTTCTACGGTTCGCGCGGCCTCTTAGTCAGCGTCAACGGTGACCAGAGCCCCGCGGACGTGACCGACGAGATCATGAAGGTGGTCCACGAACGGGGTCTCGCGTGAGACGTTCGGCCGATGAACTGAACAAGATGCGCAAGGCCGGCAAGGTCGTGGCCGAGATGCACGAAGCGACGCGCGCCGCGATACGACCGGGCGTGACGACGATGCAGCTCAACGAGATAGCGGCCGAGGTCATCGCCAAGCGAGGGGCCCGGTCGAACTTTCTGAACTACCACGGCTTCCCGGCCGTGATCTGCACGAGTCCCAACGACATGATCGTGCACGGCATCCCCGGCAACATCACGCTGCACGAGGGTGACATCATCTCGGTGGACTGCGGGGCGATCATCGAGGGCTACCACGGCGACGCCGCCTACACCGCGGGGGTCGGCGACATCAGCGACGAAGCGAAGCGACTCATCGAAGTGACCGAGCGCTCGCTGTGGGCCGGCATCGACCAACTGACCAAGGGCAACCGGCTCAACGAAGTCGGGCGGGCCGTGCAGAAGGTGGCCGAGGCCGCCGGCTACTCCGTCGTTCGCGAGTACGTCGGACACGCCATCGGGACCGAGATGCACGAGAGTCCGCAGGTGCCGAACTACTGGCCGGGCACGCCCGGGCCCACCTTGAAAGAGGGCATGGTCTTCGCGATCGAGCCGATGGTGAACGTCGGCGGTTACGAGACCTACGTGCTGGACGACGGTTGGGGCGTGATGACCCAAGACGGGAAACTCTCGGCGCACTTCGAACACACGATCGCGGTGACCGACGACGGACCGGAAGTCTTCACCGCCTAGTCCTTCGGGTTGGTGCGGTCCTGTTGGCGTTGGGCGAAGAGCGCGGCCTCGGTGCGACGCTGGAAACCGAGTTTGGCGAGCAGGTTGGACACGTAATTCTTCACGGTTTTCTCGGCGAGGAACATCACGTCGGCGATCTCACGATTGCTGAGGCCCTCGCTCAACAGGTCCAGTATCCGGTGCTCTTGCGGACTGAGGCTCTCCAGTCGGATCTCTTCGGTGATCTGACGAAGGAGTCGTTCCTTGGCGCGCGCGATCTGTTCGGGCGTGAGGAGCATCTCACCGTTGGCGACGCGCCGAATCGAGGTGATCAACTCGTCGCCACGGACGTTCTTCAAGACGTAGCCGCGCGCCCCGGCAAGGAACGACGCGTTGAGCGCCTCGTTGTCCGCGAACGAGGTCAGCATCAGGCATCCGAGATCGGGGCGCACCGCGCGCAACTGTCGACAGAGGTCGACGCCGCTGCCGTCGGGCAGGCGCACGTCGAGCACCGCGACGTCGATGTCGGTGAGGTCGAGCACGAGCGCTTCGTCGAGCGAACCGGCCTGGGCCACGACCTCGAGGTCCCCTTCGGCATCGAACAACTCGCGAAGTCCCCGACGTACGATCTCGTGATCGTCAACGAGCAGAAGGCGAATCATCTCAATTGATTCTATTCGCGGTCCAGCGGACTGTGGTGCCGCTGCCGATCTTGGAGTCAATGGTGCAGTCCCCGCCCAGCTCTCGAGCGCGCGACACGAGGTTGCGCAGGCCGCGTCCCGCGCCGACGTTGGGGATGAAGCCGATGCCGTTATCGCGCACAATGACTTCGACGAGATCGCCCTTCGTATCGAGTTGGAGGTGTACCACCGAGGCGTGAGAGTGACGAACGACGTTGGAAAGGATTTCGCGTATCGCCTGCACGCAGTGTTGCGCGCAGTGGGGTCCGACGAACTCGTCGATGTCCGAGGCGATCTTCACGTCGGCGTGCACGCCGAGGCGAGACTCGACCTCGTGGGACAACGCCCTGACTCGATCCTCCAGGGTGTCGCCGACGGGGAGTTGCTGGTCGATCTCGAAGATCGTCGTACGTATCTCGTGGATCGTCGTATCCAATTCGTCCAGCACGTTGTTGATCCGACCGCGCACGACGTCGTTTTCGATCATGGCGAGCGACGTTTGCAGCGCGAGTCCGACGCCGAAGAGGCGCTGTATCACCGTGTCGTGAAGGTCGCGCGCCAATCGTTCACGCTCTTCGGAGAGGGTGAGCTCGCGCAAATTTGATCGCATCATCGCCTGGTCGATCACCAGCCCGGCCGCGCGACCGAAGGCCTCGATGAGTTGCTGGTCCTCCTCGCTGAACACGGGGCCTTCGGCAGGATTCGTGAGATAGAGATTTCCGTAGATGTGTCCGTCACCCGTCATCACCGGTACGCCGAGGAACCGGCTCATCGGCGGGTGGTTCGGGGGAAAGCCGACGGACCCTTCGTGAGTGCCCAGGTCGTCGATGCGCAGTGACGTGCGCCGTCGGATGATTTCGCCCAGAATTCCGCGTCCCCGGGGTTCGGGGCCGATCGCCGCGCGTTGCTCGGGATCGATCCCGTAGGTGGTGAAGCGCGAGAGCGTTATTCCGTCGCCACTGATCACCCCGAGCGCGCCGTACTTCGCACCTACGAGTTGGCTCGCGGCTTGGATGATTCGCTCGAGGAGCTCGTCCAAATCGGCGTCGAACTCGATGAGGAGGATGGCGTCGATGAGGGCGTGGAGCCGCAGGGGATCGTTGATTTTATGAAACGCCACTGAACGAATCATCGCACACTCGTAAAAACTTGCGGAATTCAGTGTTCGCGCTGACCGATGACGATCGAGAGCGGCAGGGTCACGAGAGTGGCGCCGCCATCGGTCGTGCGCTTGAATCGCTTGGATTCGGTCCCGTCAGGGGAGGCCCCGGCGGCGATTCCGGTGACCGTGACCGACCAGGTGTGGTCGTTCGGATCGAGGCCGTCAATCTGGACCGAGATGACGTCGCCACGCCGGGCGGCCAGTAAAACAGCGTTTTCGCGGCTCGAAATCAACAGATGGTCCTCTTCCATCAGTTCGATTCGCGCCGGCAGCGCGGCCGGGAGGGCGCCCAGGGAGAGCAGGACTCGCGCGACGTCGGCCTGGTCGAGCAGACGCAGGCATTCGTCGCGAGAGAGGGGTTCGCTGGAGAGTGACGGACTCGGTGACGTCATGTGACCATCATGGAGCCATTTTCCTTATGACTGCTAGGGTCGTGAGTCACATTCGCGGCAACTATGATGGATAGACCGGATGGTCGCGTCGGGACGAATTCGGCCTGACTTTTGCGTTTTGCCGAAATTTTGGTAGAATTGTCAGCCGACCTCTTGGCATGCCTCGAGGTCCATCCGTGAAGGAGTTTTTGTTCCTTCACGTCCCGCCGTGCCGTTACAAGGAGAAAGAACCTGAGCAAGCCAAAGGAAGACGCGTTCACCGTTGAGGGGACCGTCGTCGAGCCATTACCGAACGCCATGTTTCGCGTGGAATTAGAGAACGGGTATACCGTCCTCGCGCACAGCTCAGGAAAGATGCGCATGCACCGCATTCGCATCCTTCCCGGGGACAAGGTCCAGGTGGAGATCACTCCGTACGACATGACCCGCGGTCGCATCACCTACCGCTACAAATAGCTCCAGTTCTAGAAGATCGAGAAAGAGAATCATGAAGGTTCGCGCAAGCGTCAAGCCCATGTGTGAGAAGTGCAAGGTCATACGCAGGGCCGGTGTCGTCCGGGTTATCTGCGAGCAGCCCCGCCACAAGCAGCGCCAGGGCTAGGAGAAGAACATGGCCCGTATTGCTGGAGTGGACATCCCGCGCGAAAAGCGCACGGTGATCGCTCTCACCTACATCTTTGGCGTTGGCCCGACCATCGCCCAGCAGGTCTGCGCCTCGACCGGCGTCGACGAGTCGACGCGCGTGAAGGACCTCAGCGAAGCCGACGTCAACAAACTTCGCGCCTACATCGACCAGAACGTCACCGTCGAAGGTGACCTTCGTCGTGACGTCGCCCAAGACATCAAGCGCAAAATGGAGATCAACTGCTTCCAGGGGATCCGCCACCGCAAGGGCCTGCCCGTGCATGGTCAGCGCACCCGTACGAATGCTCGCACCCGTAAGGGACCGAAGCGCACTGTCGCCGGTAAGAAGAAGGTAACGAAGTAATGGCTAAGCCGAATACGGTTCGTAAGGGTCGCAAGAAGGAACGTAAGAACGTCGCCTTCGGCGTCGCGCACATCAAGAGCTCGTTCAACAACACGATCGTGTCGATCTCGGACCCCGAGGGCAACGTGCTCTCCTGGGCCAGTTCGGGTCAGGTCGGTTTCAAGGGATCACGCAAGTCCACGCCGTACGCCGCGCAACTCGCCGCCGAGAAGTGCGCGCGCGCCGCGATGGAGCACGGTGTGAAAAAGGTCGACGTGCTCGTGCGCGGACCGGGATCCGGTCGCGAGACCGCCATCCGCTCGATCGCCGCCGCCGGCATCGAAGTCGTCGCCATCAAGGACGTCACGCCACTGCCGCACAACGGGTGTCGCCCCAAGAAGCGTCGTAGGGGTTAGTCATGGCTCGTTACACCGGACCCGTCTGTCGCCTCTGTCGACGTGAACGCACCAAGTTGTACCTGAAGGGCGAGCGCTGCTTCACCATGAAGTGCCCCGTCGCCGAGAACTCGGACCGCCAGATGCGCGCCTTCCCGCCGGGCATGCACGGTCGTGACCGTCAACGCCAGGGTTCGGAGTACCTGACCCAGCTGCGCGAGAAGCAGAAGGCCCGTCGCATCTACGGCCTTTTGGAGAAGCAGTTCCGCAACCTCTACGAAGAGGCCAGCCGCCGTCCGGGCATGACCGGTACGAATCTGCTGCAGTTCCTCGAGCTGCGTCTCGACAACATCGCGTACCGCGCCGGTTGGGGAGCGTCACGCGCCCAGGCCCGCCAATTCGTCCGTCACGGTCACGTGACCATCGACGGCAAGCGCGTCAACATCCCGTCGTACCGCGTTCGCCCCGGCGAAGTCATCGCCCTGAAGAACGTCACGCGCGAGAACTTCAACGTGAAGCGCAATCTCGACGTCCTGGACCGTAGCGTCCCGGGCTGGCTCGAGACCGGCGACGGTGGCTTCAGTGTCACCGTGCGCATCGTGCCGCAACGCGAACAGATCGACGAGTCGATCAAGGAGCAGCTCATCGTCGAGCTGTACTCCAAGTAACCAAACATTTCACAGACTTAGAGGAGTCCCCATGTTGATCATCCAGCGCCCCACTATTGAAGCCCTCGGCGACGAGGTAAACAACCGTCAGTCCTTCGGCATCGGCCCGCTCGACCCCGGTTTCGGCCACACGCTGGGCAACTCGCTTCGCCGCACGTTGCTCTCGTCGATCCCGGGCGCGGCGGCCACGCGCGTCAAGTTCGACGCGGTGCTGCACGAATTCGGTGTCATCGAAGGCGTCAAGGAAGACGTCCAGGACATCTGCCTGAACCTGAAGGACCTGCTCTTGCAAGTGCACAGCGACGAGCCGGTCATGCTGCGTCTCGACAAGCGCGGCGAGGGTCCCGTCACCGCGGCGGACCTCTCGACGACGGCCGACGTGGAGATCTTGAACGGCGACCTTCACCTCGCGTACCTGACCAACGCCAAGAGCGCGTTGACCTTCGAGCTCACCGTCGAGCGTGGCAAGGGTTACGTCGGTGCCGAGGGCAACAAGGGTTCTTCCACGATCGGCGTCATTCCCCTGGACGCGATCTTCACCCCGGTGCGTCGGGTCAGCTTCGAGATCGAGCCGGTTCGCGTCGAGCAGTCCAAGGACTTCGACCGATTGGTGATCGAGATCGAGACCGACGGTTCGATCAGCCCGCGCGAGGCGTTGGCCTCGGCCGGAAAGACCCTCGGTTCACTCGTTGAACTGATCGGCAACTTCGACGACGAGGCGCCCGCCTTGGAGTTGGGCGACGTCGGCACGGCCCAGGCCGCCGCCAGCGAGCTCGACATCCGCATCGAAGAGCTCGGTCTGACCGAGCGCTCGCGTAACTGCCTCAAGCGCGCCGGCATCAACACCATCGCGCAGTTGGTCAACGCCACCGAGCGTGACCTCACGTCCATTACCAACTTCGGCGCCACGTCGCTGAAGGACGTCAACGACCGCCTCGAAGAGCGCGGTCTCTCGCTTCGAGTCGAGGACTAATCATGCGCGGCACCCCAACGAAGGGCAAGCGATTCGGTGGCGACTCCGCTCACCAGAAAGCGATGATGGGCAACCTCGTCGCCTCGATGATCGCGGCCGAGTCGATCGTGACGACCGAGGCCAAGGCGAAGGCCTTGCGTCCGATCGTCGAGAAGGTCGTGACGGCCGCGAAGAACTCCCCCGAGGGTTCGGTGCACGCCAATCGACGCGTCGTCGCGTTCATTCGCGATAAGGACATGACGCACAAGTTGTTCACCGAGATCGCTCCGCGTTACACCGATCGCCCCGGTGGCTACACGCGAATCCTGAAGCTCGGGCCGCGCCAAGGTGACAACGCCCCGATGGCGCGCATTGAGTTCGTCTGATTCACCCCAAGACGTCCAACGTTGGCGTCTGGACATCGCCTACGACGGCAACGCGTTTTCCGGTTTCGCCTACCAACCCGAGTTCACGACGGTGGTGGGTGTTCTTCGCGAAACGCTGGCCAGCACCTTGCAAATAGATCAGCCGATGATCGTCGGCGCCGGTCGCACCGACTCCGGCGTGCACGCCTTTGGCCAAGTGGTCCACGTCGATCTGCCCCTCACGCTGTTCTCCAAGGAACGCGATCCCGATCCCGAGCGACTCATGCGTTCGTTGAACCAGCAGTTGCGCGGACGAATCAAAGTGCTCGCCGCCCGACCGGTCGGTCAAGACTTTCACGCCCGTTTCTCAGCGACGTGGCGCGAATACCGCTACCTGGTCCTCGAGACGTCGCCACCGGCGCTCGGTCTCACCGACGTGTGGTCGTGGTCGGTGCAGGGTCCGTTGGACATTGACGCGATGAACCGAGTGAGCGACGAGATACTCGGACTGCACGATTTTCGTGCCTTCTGTCGTCGCCCGACCAACTCTGACGCGGACGAGCCGCTCCTGCGCCGCGTCACGGACGCGCGGTGGGAACGCCTCGCCGACGAATGGGCTCTCACGCCGGACCAGTCGCCCACACTGAAGTTCACGATTCGCGCCGAGTCGTTCTGCCACAACATGGTGCGCTGTCTCACCTCGGTCCTCGTCGCAATCGGTCAAGGGAAGATTCCTGAGACAACCGTCGCGGAGCGATTCGAGAGTCTCAGTCGCGACCACCTGCCGTCGCCGGCTCCGGCAAGCGGGTTGGCGCTGGTCGCCGTGAACTACGACAGCGATCCTCAATCCTCTCGGTAGGCTCTCGCGGGTGACAACCCAACCCCTGACTTCCGGCTTCGACCCTACCGACCTCTCGAAGACCGTACGACCACAAGACGATCTCTACCAGTACGTCAATGGCGGATGGATCGAACGAACGACCATGCCGGAGGACAAGGCGCGATACGGCACCTTCGACATCCTCGCCGACGGCGCCGAACTGGCGATTCGCGCCATTCTCGACGAGTCGCGCGCGGCTCCCGAAGGTGGCGAAGCCCGGAAAGTCGGCGACCTCTACTCGAGCTTCCTCGACGAAGAGCGAATCAACGCGCGCGGCGTCCGACCGCTCATCGATCGGCTCGCGCAGGTCGAAGCCCTCGCCTCAATCAACGAACTGTTAGCGCTCATCGGCCGACTGCAGCGTCGTGGCGTGGGCGGCTTCTACGCGATATTCGTCGACAACGACCCCGGTGACCCCGAGCGTTACGTCACGATGCTGGAACAGGGCGGCCTTTCGCTCCCCGACGAGAGCTACTACCGCGAAGAGCACTTCGCAGCGATTCGCGAAGCCTTCGTGGCGCACGTGGAACGAATGCTCGGATTCGCTGGCCTGAGTGACGCCCCCACGCGGGCGCGACGCATCTTTGAACTGGAGACGAAGATCGCCGCCGGTCACTGGAACAACGTCGACTCACGCGACAGTGAGAAGACGTACAACTTGAAGCCGTGGGCCGCGGCCTCAGAACTCTTCGGTGACGTGCCGCTCGAGGTGTGGCACAACGCACTGGAATCGCCCGTGGGCTCTTTCGACGAAGTCGTGCTTCGCCAGCCGAGCTTCGCCAGCGCCGTCGGTGCGCTCTTCACGGAGTCCAACCTCGAGGCCTGGAAGGACTGGTTGTCGTGGCAGATCGTGGCGGGCGACGCGCCGTTCCTCTCCGCCGAGTTCGTCGACGAGCACTTCGACTTCTACGGTCGAACACTCACGGGCGCTGAGTCGATTCGTCCGCGATGGAAGCGCGCCGTCGCCCTCGTCGAAGGCGCCATGGGCGAAGCGACCGGCAAGATCTACGTGGAACGTCACTATCCGCCCGAAGTGAAGGCGCGAATGGACGTGCTCGTCGCGAACCTCATCGAGGCCTATCGACAGAGCATCACGAATCTCGAGTGGATGGGAGAGGCGACGCGTCAGCGCGCGCTCGAGAAGCTCGACGCGTTCACGCCGAAGATCGGCTACCCCGTGCGCTGGCGCGACTACTCGAGCCTGCGTGTCGACGCCAACGACGTGCTCGCGAACGTGCGCGCGGCCAGTGAATTCGAGTTCTGTCGGAACCTCGACAAGATCGGTCAACCGGTCGACCGTGACGAGTGGTTCATGACACCTCAAATGGTGAACGCCTATTACAACCCCGGCTTCAATGAAGTCGTCTTTCCGGCTTCGATTCTCCAACCGCCGTTCTTCGACGCCGAGCGCGAGGAGGCCGCCAACTACGGCGCCATCGGCGCGGTGATCGGTCACGAGATCGGCCACGGCTTCGACGACCAGGGATCGAAGTTCGACGGCACCGGGAAACTCGCCGATTGGTGGGAACCGTCGGACCGCGCGGCCTTCGAAGAGCGCACGTCAGCGCTCATCGAACAGTTCGACGCGCTCTCGCCGAAATTGACGCCGACCCTCCACGTGAACGGCGCACTCACCGTCGGCGAGAACATCGGCGACCTCGGCGGTCTCTCGATCGCCTGGAAGGCCTACCTGATCTCATTGAACGGAGAGGAGTCACCGGTCATCGATGGCCTCAGCGGTGCGCAGCGCTTCTTCTTCGCGTGGGTCCAGACGTGGCGTCTGAAGGCGCGAAAAGAAGAGGTGGAGCGTCTCTTGGCGATCGACCCGCACTCGCCCGATGAATTCCGGGGCAACCAGATCGTGCGCAACGTTGACGAGTTCTACGAGTCATTTGACGTCACCGAGAGCGACGCGATGTGGTTGGAGCCGGCGGCGCGCGTCACGATTTGGTAATTCAGTCGCTCTCGGTGCTTTCGATGCTGGGTGGTGGATCGGCGGCGTCGAGAGCGAATCCGAGTCCCCTACGCGGCGCGATCACCGCGTCGATGAGACCGTAGGAAACGGCGTCGTCGGCCGTCATGAAATAGTCGCGGTCGATGTCGTGTATCACCTCGTCGACGGACCGTCCACTGTGGTGGGCGATGATCTCAGCCATTCGTCTCGTGAGCGCCAGGGCCTCTCGAAGCTGAATCTCCATGTCACTCGGCGCGCCGCGCGCGCCCGCACTGCCCTGGTGGATCATGATGCGCGCGCTCGGTAACGCGAGGCGCTTGCCCGGCGCTCCGCCGCAGAGCACCATCGCGGCGGCGGACATCCCCATCCCGACGCAGATCGTCGACACGTCCGGGCGCACGTGTTGGATCACGTCGTAGATCGCCATGCCGCCGTAGGCCAGTCCGCCGGGGGAGTTGATGTAGAGGTTGATGTCGCGTTCGGGGTCTTGGGCTTCGAGGTACAGCATCTGCGAGATGATCAGGTTCGCGATCTGATCGTCCACCTCTTGGCCGAGAAAGATGATGCGTTGGCGAAGGAGCATCGAATAGATATCGAAGGCCCGTTCACCTCCCTTGGACTCCTCGAGCACCATCGGCACGAGGGAGTGGCGAATCTCTCGTTGCAGGACATCGGTCATGGAGCCTCCTCACCGCATCCGGGCGCGGATCTTAAGTGCAATCAATTAGTTGCATGATAGCGGCAGCGGCGCTGCTGTGCAATAGAGTGGTTGCATGACAGACACCGTGTATCGAGAGTTAGATCTTCCGTGTTCACCGAGCGAAGCCTGGGAACACGTCATCGATCCGTCGTGGCTGGGCGAGGACGGCGACCTGCCGACCACGCCCGGTTCGGACGGTTGGATCAGTGACGGCGGCGACGTTCGTTACCTCATCGTCGAAGAAGTTGACGAGGACAGTCGGCTCGCCTATCGCTGGGCGAGCTTCACCGACGAACCATCGCGAGTGGAAATCGAACTCACGCCAATCGCTGAAGGAACGCGCGTCACGATCTCGGAGTCACCGATCGAGGTGAGGGCGCAGGCCAGTCTCGCCCTTCGATGACCGACGATATCTCCACGGTTTTTGCGGCACTTTCGGATCCCACCCGGCGTCGCCTCTTCGAAAAACTCTTAGAGCATCCTCGGGGTTGCACTGCGACCGGACTCGCCGAAGATGCCCCCGTGTCACGTCAAGCCATCGTGAAGCACCTGCAACTTCTTGCGGTCGCTGGTCTGGCAGTCGCGCGTCGTGACGGGCGAGAGGTCCGCTACCGCGCTTCGACGGACGCGGCGGAGCACGCCTCCACCTGGCTCAGTACTCGCGCCAGCGCCTGGGACCGCCGTATCGCGGCACTCGAGAAGAGCGTTCGCGACGACCGAAGTTCGAGAACCTCGGGTTCATGAGTCAATCGTATTCTCACGCACCACCCTTATGGTGGGTCTTGTGACGCACTCGGTCGAAGTCACCTGGCTGTTGGACGACATCACCATGCGTGGAACGCTGACAGTTCCCGCCGGCGACGGTCGATTTCCGGCCGTCGTGATGGTCGCCGGCAGCGGGCCCACCGATCGCGATTGGTGCTCACCTCTTCTACCAGGCACCAACGGAAGTGCCCGACTCCTCGCGGAGGCGTTCGCCGACGCCGGCATCGCGTCGCTGCGCTACGACAAGCGGGCCTCGGGCCCCGACGTGGCCGAGAGCGCGCGCATCCTGTTCGGCAAGTTCTCCATGCGCTCGCACCTCGATGAACTCGCGGCAGCTATGGGCGTCCTGGCCGAGAACGAAAGCGTCGACGTCGCACGTATCGCGGGACTCGGCAACAGTGAGGGCACGCTCCACGTGCTCCACTACGCCACGAGCTCACAGCACGTGCCTCTTGCCGGACTCGTGTTGCTGGCGCCTCCGGGTCGACCGGTCGGCGAGGTCTTGCTGTCCCAATTCGCCCTGCAAGCGACCCAGTTTCCCGGCGGCGCCGAGCTCATGCCGCTCGTGGAGGCCGCGGCGGCTCACTACTCGGCCGGAGAGCCCATGAACTCGGATCCGCGCCTTCCCGACAGCGTCAAAATGGTGCTCGCCAGCTTCGAATCACCGGCCAACCTCCCACTGGCGCGCGAACTCTGGAATGAGGACGCCGCCGATGTCTTGTGGAAGCTTGACATCCCCACGCTCATCCTCATCGGACGCAAGGACCTCCAAGTCGACGCCACGTTGGACGGCGGCGCGCTCGAACGTGCCGCTGCGGGGAAGGACAACATCACCATTGAGTACCCGGCGAACGCCAACCACGTCTTCAAAGAGGAGACCCGCCCCACTTCCGAGGTGCTGGCCGCACCCGGCAATGGCTACAACGAAGATGGGACTCATCTCGACCCCGAGTCCCTCGCGATGATTCTCGACTGGCTCTACGAAGTGCTCTCGATCACTCGAGAGCTCCCAATCGAGCGAAACATCGAGAAATAAGGCCCGGCCAGCGCGAATAGGGCAGCGTTCAGTGGGGGCGATTTGCCCTCGAGCCTTATTTTTCCTAGACTTAAGAGTCCTTCGGACCCGGTTTGGTCCGTCAACAATCGTTTATGGGAAGTTCCGTGCGCACATTTTCGCCAAAAGGCAGTGAGATCACCCGCGAGTGGCTCGTCATCGACGCTGAGGGTCTCGTCCTCGGACGTGTCGCCACGGTCGCCGCTTCGTTACTTCGAGGCAAGCACCGCGTGTACTTCGCCCCGCACATCGACTGTGGTGACAACGTCATTATCGTGAACGCCGACAAGGTCGTCCTCACGGCCAACAAGGCCGCGCAGAAGTTCGCGTATCACCACTCGGGATACCCGGGCGGTCTGCGCGCGACTTCCTGGCAGACGTTGCTGGATGAGGACCCGGTCAAATTGGTCTTTGACGCGGTGAAGGGCATGGTTCCCAAGAACCGCCTCGGTCGCGAGATTATGGGCAAGCTGTTCGTCTACGCCGGCCCCGAGCACCCGCACGCCGCACAAACACCTACGAAGTACGACACCTCGGCGATTCGCCGCGGTTAAGGAGAACGACGTGTCATCACCTCTCACCCAGACGACCGGACGACGCAAAGAGGCCGTCGCGCGCGTGCGACTTCGCCCCGGCACCGGCACCATCACGATCAACAGTCGGGCCTTCGACAACTACTTCACGTCCGCGACGCACCGCCAGATGGTGATGGAGCCACTTCGTCTCATTGACGCCCAGCAGACCTACGACATCGACGCCACCATCGAAGGCGGCGGCATGGCTGGCCAGGCCGGCGCCCTTCGCCTCGGTATTTCACGATCACTGCTCGTGATCGACGAGGCCGTTCGACCGGCGCTGAAGAAGGCCGGTCTCCTCACTCGTGACTCGCGCAAGAAAGAGACCAAGAAGTACGGTCTCAAGAAGGCGCGCAAGGCTCCCCAGTACTCGAAGCGGTAATTGTCATGACCGTGCAATTCGGCACGGATGGCATTCGTGGGCGAGCCTCCGACCAAATCACCAACGACCTGGCCTACCGGCTGGGACGCGCCGTCGCCTCGGTCTTCACCGCCGACGTCTTCGTCGGTTACGACACGCGTGAGAGTTCACCACTCCTGGCTCGCGCCGTGCTGGCCGGTCTTCGCGACGGCGGCGCGCGCGGCGTCAACCTCGGTTACTTCACGACGCCCGGTGTCGCGGTCATCGCCCAACAGCGCGGCGGCGTCGGGGTCGTGGTGTCGGCCTCGCACAATCCGTACTACGACAACGGTCTGAAGGTCCTCGGACTCGGCGGCGGCAAACTCGACTACGCGACGGAACTGGCGGTCGCCGAAGCGCTGAACGCCGCCGAAGCGGCTCCGACCGACTCCTTCGAAGAGTTCGAGATCGACGAATCGGCCGAGCACGATTACGCGCACCACTTGCGCTCACTCGTGCCGGCGGACTTCTCGTCACTCCACATCGTGCTCGACTGCGCCAACGGCGCGGCCAGTCACGTCGCGCACGAGATCTTCGAGTCGACCGGCGCGCGCGTCACGACGATTCACGACCAGCCGAACGGTCGCAACATCAACGAGAACTGCGGCTCGACGCATATCGAAGACCTCGTGGCGCACGTGCTCGAACTCCACGCCGACCTCGGACTCGCCTTCGACGGTGACGCCGATCGCCTCATCGCGGTCGACGCCGCAGGACACGTTCGCGACGGCGACGACCTCATGATCCTCTTCGCGCTCGACTTCTTCGAACGAAACGCCCTCGGCGGGGGACTGGTCGTCACGTCCATGAGCAACCTGGGACTGCACCGCTCGATGGCCGACGCCGGGATCGCCATCGTCGAGACCGACGTGGGCGACCGCAACGTCCTGATCGAACTCGAAGAGAAGGCGTGGCCCTTCGGCGGTGAGCAGTCCGGTCACCTGATCTTTCGCTCGCTCGCGCCGACCGGTGACGGTCAACTGACCGGTCTGATGCTCGCCGACCTCATCGTGCGACGCGGACCGCTCGCCGAGCAGGCCGACGCGGTGTGGCGGCGCGTGCCCCAGCGACTGATCAATGTCGCGCGTGACGACTATAACGACGACGAGGTGCGCAAAATGTTCGAAGAGATCAGAGCGAACTACGGCATCGAGATCGACGACGTGCGACTTCTCATCCGTCCTTCGGGCACCGAACCGGTCGTTCGCGTGATGATCGAGGCGTTGGACGAGAACTTCGTCAACGAATTCTCTCAACGGATTCAAAGCTTCTTCCTCCCGTAAACAACTCGCTAAGGGCCCCAAAAAGGCCCGAGTAGGCTGAGACTATGTGCGGCATTATTGGGGTCGTAGGATCCGAGGACACGCTGGCGACGCTTCTCGAGGGCCTGACGCGCCTGGAGTATCGCGGCTACGACTCAGCGGGGATCGCACTGGTGCGCGCGGGCGAGACCTGGCGGGCGCGAACCGCGTCCGGCACCGAATCGGTGGCGGCCCTGAAAGAGGAGTGCCTCGCCGCCCCCAAGGGTTTCACGGCCGGGATCGGCCACACCCGTTGGGCCACGCACGGAGCCCCCGAGGCCGTGAATGCCCACCCGCACCTCGACTGCTCGGGCAACATCGCGATCATCCATAACGGCATCATCGAGAACCACGCGGAACTGAAAGAGGGTCTCGAGTCGCGGGGCCATATCTTCACGTCGGTCACCGACTCCGAAGTCCTGGCGCACCTGATTGAAGAGCTCCGCGCCCAGGGACTCGAGCTCATGGAGGCCGTTCGTCAGGGCCTCTTGGTCGTGCGCGGCGCCTTCGCGCTCGCCGTGATGGACGCCACCGAACCGAACGTGATCGTTGCCGCACGGCGAATCTCGCCGCTCGTGGTTGGCACCGCGCCGGGCGAGACCTATCTCGCCAGTGACGTTCCGGCGATCCTCGACAAGGCCTCGGCGTTCTACGCCGTCAACGACGACGAGATCGTTCGCTTGGGACCGGAGGGCTTTCGCGCCATCGACCTCGAAGGCGCGCCGGTTCGCCTCCGACAACTCACCATTGACTGGGACTTAGAGACCGCCGAAAAGGGCGGTCACGACGACTTCATGTCCAAGGAGATCAACGAACAGCCCGGCGCGATTCGCTCGACTCTTCTGGATCGCCGCCGCAAGGACGGGACCATCACCTTCGACGAGATGCGCATCAGCGACGAGGAACTGCGCGACGTCAAGCGCGTCTGCCTGGTCGCGGCCGGCACGTCGTACCACTCGGCGTTGATCGCCAAGTACGCGATCGAAAAGTGGGCGCGTATCGGTGTCGACGTCGACATCTCGAGTGAGTACCGCTACCGCGACCCTATCGTCGAAGTCGGCACGCTCGTGATCGGGGTTTCCCAGAGCGGCGAGACGATCGACACGATCCAAGCGACGCGCGAGGCGCAGCGCCGTGGCGCCCACGTCGTGGCGATCTCCAACATCGTCGACTCCTCGATGGCGCGCGAAGCCGACGCGGTCATCTACACGCGCGCCGGTCTCGAAGTCTCGGTCGCCTCGACGAAGGCCTTCGTCGCGCAGGTCGCCGCGTTGGAGCTCCTGGCGTTGCGACTCGCGCAACTACGCGGCACGCTGCCCGAATCAGAGATCGACGGGCTCTTCCAGGGTCTGAGCGCGGTGAGTGCCCAGGTGCAGGCCGTGCTCGATCGTCGCGAAAGCGTCGAACTGGTGGCCAAAGAGCTCATGGGTTCACACGACTTCTTCTTCATCGGCCGTCACGTTGGATTCCCCACGGCGCTCGAGGGCGCCTTGAAACTAAAGGAACTGACGTACCTGCACGCCGAGGGCTATCCCGGCGGCGAACTGAAGCACGGACCGCTGGCCCTCATCGAACCGGGTGTCGTCGTGATCGCGATCGCGACCGATCCGGCGATGCACGAGAAGATGCTCTCGAATCTTTCCGAGGTGAAGGCCCGCGGCGCCAGCGTCGTCGCGGTCGCGACGGATGATGACGAGATGATCGAGTCGGTCGCCGACTTCGTGTTGCGCGTACCGGCGACCGAACCGATGTTCACGCCGATGGTCGACGTCATTTCACTGCAGATGTTCGCCTACGCCGTGGCGCGCGGTCTTGGTCGAAACGTCGACCGGCCGCGGAACCTCGCCAAGACGGTGACGGTCGAATAGTGGCCACGGTCGGCGTCGGCATCGACGTCGTCGACGTGCCGCGCTTCGAAATAGTTCTCGGACGCCGACCGCGAATCGTCGAGCGACTCTTCACCGAGGGTGAGCAGCGCGACGCCCGGGGCAAAGCCGAGCGACTGGCTGCGCGCTTCGCCGCCAAAGAGGCGGTCATGAAGTCACTCAGCGTCGGGGCCGGCTCGGTGCCGTGGAAATCGATTGAAGTGAAGCGCGCGCCGAGTGGTGCGCCGTCGGTGATGCTGCACGGTGCGGCCGCCGAACTCGCCGCCACGCGCGGCGCCGACGAATTCCATATCTCGCTCACGCACACCGCGATGACCGCGGCCGCCTTCGTCGTGGCGAGTTCGAAAGATTCGCGTGCAGGTTGAGGGCGTTCATCGTCCGGCGCGCGCGGAGATCTCGGCGTCGGCGATCGCGCACAACGTGCGCGCACTTAAGTCAGTAGTCGGGGAGAGTCTCTTCTGCGCCGTCGTCAAGGCGAACGGCTACGGACACGGCGCCGAACTCGCGGCGAAGGCGGCACTCATTGGAGGGGCCGACGTGCTCGCCGTCGCGATCATCGACGAAGGGATCGAACTTCGCGAGAGCGGTGTCACGGCGCCGATCCTTTTGCTCGCGGAGGTCCCCGCGGACACCATCGCCGCGGCCCTTGAAAATTCGCTCACGATCACGATCGGCTCGCTCGAGGGCGCCCGCGCCGCGGTCTCGAAGGCCGAAGCGCTCGGCGGACGCCACCGCGTTCACGTGAAAGTCGACACCGGGATGCACCGGATGGGTGTGGCGTCCAACGACGTCGACGAGGTCGTCGACGTCCTCACGTCGAGCGCGGCGATCGACTTGGAGGGGATCTACACGCATTTCAGCGTGGCCGATGGTTCGAGCGCTGAGGACCGTGCCTTCACTCGAGATCAGATAGCGAGTTTTGACGAAGTGCTCGCGGCGCTGGCGAAGCGTGGCGTCCAGCCCCGCCTCGTGCACACCGCCAACAGCGCCGGCGCGCTCGGCTACCCCGAGGCTCGCAGAGGAATGGTTCGCGTCGGTCTCGCGCTGTACGGGTATTTGCCCGAAGCGTGGCTGGCGTCGGCGCTGGAAGAGACCGGCGAGCGACTCGTGCCGGCGCTGACGCTTCGCGCCAACGTCGTGGCCGTTCGACGCGTCGAGGCCGGGGAGCGCCCGAGCTACCGGCGCCGCCGGGCAACCCAGAGCGCCGCCACGATCGCCACCGTCCCCTTCGGTTACGCCGACGGCTATCCCCGCCGACTGTTCGACGCCGGCGCCAAAGTCCTCATCAACGGCCAGCGCTACCCCCTGGCGGGGATGGTCACGATGGACATGTTGGTGATCGACTGCGGTGACGACGTCGTGAGACCCGGCGACGAGGTGGTCCTGCTCGGTCGCCAAGGCGATGAGGAGATCACGGCCGATGAGTGGGCCGAGCGCGCGGGCACCATCTCGTGGGAGATCCTCTGCGGTATTGGGGCCCGCGTGCCCCGTATTCTCGTGGACTGAGATGAGTCGCGACTTAGCCGAGCTTCCGACCTGCACGCGCTGCGTGCTCTCCCAAACCCGTCAGCGCGTCGTCGTCGGTTCGGGTCCGCTGAACCCGGCGTTGATGGTGATCGGCGAGGCGCCCGGTCGCGACGAGGATGAGGGCGGCGAGCCGTTCATCGGCCGAAGCGGACGACTGCTCTTTCAACTCATCCAAGAAGAGGTCGGACTCGCGCGCGCCGAATGCTTCGTCACCAACGTCGTGAAGTGTCGCCCGCCGGCCAATCGAACGCCGACGCGCGATGAACTGACGGCCTGTCGTCCGTGGCTGAGCGAGCAGTTTCTCGTCGTTCGATCCCCGCTGGTGCTCGCGCTCGGCAATACCGCGGCGAGGTCGGTCTTCGGATTCGATCAGGGCATCGGCGTGACGCACGGGCGGATCGTGGCGCTGGGGGGAGGACGGGGAATGGCGACGTACCATCCGGCCGCCGCGCTCCGCGGCGGTCCGAGCGTCGTGGACGTTATGCGCGCCGACTTGCGTGTTCTCAAGACCCTCGTGGTGGCTCCGTGAGTTGGCAACGATACTGCGCGACGGCCGAGGACACGATTGCGGCCGGGGAGGCGTTCGCCGCGGTCCTTCGGCCCAGCGACATCGTGTTGCTCTCCGGGACGCTGGGCGCCGGCAAGACGACCTTCGTACAGGGCGTCGCGAAGGGGCTGGGGGTGCGCGAACGCGTGACCAGTCCGACGTTCACGATGGTGCGAGAGCACACGTCCTCCAACGCCCTCGGCATCGAGACGCTCCATCACTGCGACGTCTACCGGGTGGAGTCCCTCGACGAGGTCCTCGATCTGGCCCTGGGCGAATTGGTCGAGGACTCTGCGGTCGCGCTGGTCGAGTGGGGGGAGTTGGCGGCCTCGGTCTTCGGTCGCGACGTGATGACCGTAGATTTCCGTGTGGATGACGATGATGGCCGGACGCTCACGGTCGATGGAGAACTCGCCGCCACCCGTGGCGCCCAGCTCGATCGGTGGGCGTCGTGAACGTCCTCGCCATTGAGACCGCTACGCCCGCCTGTGCCGTCGGGGTCCGGACTGCGGCTGGCGTCGAAGTGACGCGCGTCGTTGATGATGGGCGCCGCCACACCGAGGCGTTGACCGGCGCCATGAAGGACCTGCTCGAAGAGGTCGGGTTGACGCCTCGCGAGATCGAGCGAGTCGTGGTTGACCGTGGCCCGGGCCTCTTCACGGGGCTGCGCGTCGGTATCGCCACGGCGATCGCCCTTTCCCAGGCGCTGGGGTGTGAATTGGTCGGCGTCACCTCACTCGAGATGCTCGCGGGAGGTGCGTTCTCCTCAGGCGTGCGCGGCACACTCGTTGCCTGCGTCGACGGGCGACGACGCGAGGTCTTCGCGCAATCTTTCCTCCTCGACAGTGACGTCGTCGCCCTCGACGAAGCCCGCGTCAGCACCGCTCGCGAGATCGTGGCGGATTGGGAAGGAAAGGGCGCGCCGGTCACCTTCACCGGCGATGGCGTGGAGCGCTACCGCAGTGAATTCGTTGCCCCATCCTTCGCGACAATCTTCGACCAGGTCGTGCCGTCGGTTCACGCGGGACTCGTCCTGGGTGCCAGTCGTTCGCCCGAGGACGTCGTGTCTCCGCTGTACCTGCGAGAAGCCGACGCGGTCGCCAACTTCACGACTCGTGGGCGCCAATGAAGATCGAGTGGAAGATCCGACTGGCCGAGCGTCGCGACATCGGAGAACTTCTGGTGATCGAAGAGGCGCAGTTCCCCGAGCCGTGGACCAAGCGGATACTGCTCGACGAGATCGAGAACACCGAAACGCGCCGCTACACGGTCGCCTACGAGAAAAATCGCATCGTGGGCTACCTGGGCGTCATGTTCGTCCTGAACGAGCTCCACATCAACACGATCGGAACGCTGCCCGAAGAAGAGGGCCGGGGGATCGCGACGTCCCTGCTCGACGACGCCCGGGCCGACGCGAAGAAACGCGGCATCACGCGCGCGACCTTGGAGGTCGCAGTGTCCAACCAGCGCGCGATCGACCTCTACTACCGCTACGGCTTTAGACCCGTGGGCGTTCGAAAGAACTATTACGAGAAGACCAACGAGGATGCCTTGATTCTCTGGGCCGATCTCTGGACCGCGCTGGAAGAACCGCCACCTACGCTGGAATGATGGGTTTGGTCCTCGGAATCGAGACGAGTTGTGACGAAACGGCGGCGTCGGTCGTCGACGAGGAGTTTCACGTACTTTCCTCAGTGATCGAGTCCTCGATCGACCAACATCGGGCCTTCGGTGGGGTCGTACCGGAACTCGCCGGTCGCGCGCACGTCGCCACCATCGGCCCCGTCGTTCGCCGCGCGCTCAGCGACGCGGGACTCGACCCCCACGATCCAAAGATCCTCGGGATCGCCGTGACCAGCGGACCGGGACTGATTGGCTCGTTGCTGGTCGGACTTTCGGCCGCCAAGGCCTACGCGCTCGCCTGGGGCGTGCCCTTCGTGGGCGTCAACCACCTCGAGGGTCACCTCTTCGCGCCGCTCCTAGAAAGCTCTGATCTGGAGTGGCCGCTCACGACACTCCTCGTCTCGGGCGGTCACAGTCTGATCGTGCTCCAGTCCGGACCCGGCGAGCACGTGGTCCTCGGCGAGACGATCGACGACGCGGCCGGCGAAGCGTACGACAAGGTGGCGCGATGGCTCGGTCTCGGCTATCCCGGGGGACCGGAGATCGACCACTTGGCCCAGACGGGCACGGCCGGATCACTGAAGCTGCCCCGTTCGATGACCGGCGACGACTACGACCTCTCCTTCTCGGGGCTCAAGACCGCGGTCGTTCGCGCGACCGAGAAGCAACGCGACCTCCCCGTCGCCGACGTCGCGGCGTCCTTTCAGGCCGCGGTCGCCGAACAGCTCCTTCGTAAACTTCGCCGTGCGCTCGAACATCACCCGGTGAAAGGACTCGCACTCGCGGGCGGCGTCGCGGCCAACTCGGCCCTTCGCTCCGGCGTCACGGAACTCGCTCAAGAGTTCGGCGTCGAAGTTCATCTGCCGACCATGGCCATGTGCACCGACAACGCCGCGATGATCGCCGCCGCGGGAACGTATCGTCTGCGCCACGACGGACCGAGCACGTGGGACCTGTCGGCCAGTCCCAACTGGCAATTGGCGGACGTCTCGTGAGCGAGATGTGGATTCCGTTAGAGCTCGAGGACTGCGACGCCAATCCGTTCATCCAGTTCCGACGTTGGTTTGACGAGGCCAAGGGCGAGATGCTCGAGCGCGACGCGATTTCGGTGGCGACGTCGACACCCGACGGAAAGCCGAGCACCCGAATGGTCCTGCTTCGTCACGTCGACGATCACTCGGTCGGTTGGTTCACCAACTACGAATCCAGGAAAGGCCGCGAATTGATCGAGAATCCCTTCGCCTCGGTCCTCTGGTACTGCGAGCCACGCGGGCGACAGGTTCGTATGGAGGGCGCCGTCGAGAAGATGACCGCGGCCGAATCCGATGCCTACTTCGCAACCCGGGCACGTGGCAGTCAACTCGGCGCGCACGCCAGTTCCCAGAGCCGCGTGATCGCGAGTCGTGAAGAACTCGAAACTCGCGTGAGCGAGGTCGATGAGGAGTTCTTCGGCCGCGACGTTCCCCGACCGGAGTTCTGGGGCGGCTTTCGTCTGACGCCGAACCGATTCGAGTTCTGGCAGCATCGCCAAGACCGCTTGCACGACCGCATTGTCTACTTGCCCTCGGGAGCCGGTTGGACGTTAGAGCGTCAAGCGCCCTGAGTTTCTAGTTCGTTGCTCTTCGCACTTCGCGTGGCCCGAAGGGCGACGGGGCCGAAGACGAGTGCGACGATCGTCGTGACGACGCCGGCGATCTGAAAGACCGTACGTGGGGCCACGAGGGTGAGGATGAGTCCGCCGAAGACCGTACCCAGTATTTCTGCGCTGGTGAATGCCGCGTTACTCGCCGAGAACATCCGTCCTCTTTGGGCCTCGGGCGTGCGAACGGTCATAAGCGTCGTGGATGCGACATTCACGACGCCGACGGCGATGCCCATGACCACCAGAATCGGATAGAGGTAGCCCACGTGTTCGACGAGACCGATGAGTCCCACGAGGACGCTGACGACGATCAAACTCGCGAGCGAGGCCCTCGCGAGGGCGACGTCGTCTTGCTTCAGCCGGCTCGCCGCGACCGCGCCCGCTATGTTGCCGGCCCCGAAACTCGCCCCGACGAGTCCGTACGTGAGGGCCGAGGAGAGCAGCGTCTTGGTGATGAAAAAGACCTCGGCCACGTTGATCATGACCAGTGCCAACAAAAAGACAACAAACGTGATCACGATGGGGCGAAGGACCCGATCGCCGAAGAGGATCCGCATCCCCGCACCCAGGTCGCGTTCGCCCCTTTTCGGACGCTCAAGCCCGGGGTCCGGTCGGCGATCGGTCACGAGAAACCACGTGCCGATGGCCCCCAAAGCGAAACTGAGGGCGTCGAAGTACAGCGGCCAACTCTGACCGAGCAGCCCCACCAGCAGACCGCCCAGGCCGGGTCCGGCCACCGCGGCAATCCCTTGCACGGACTGCATTGTCGAGTTCGCGGCCGTCAGGTTTTCCTCGCCGGCGATCGTGGGCACGAGGGCCGAGTACCCGGGGAAGGAAAAGGCCACGAAGCAACTCAGTAGGGCCATCAAGCCAATGGTGACGATCCGCCCGTGCCAGAGACCGATCCCGATACAGACGACGCCTTCGAAAAAACAAAGGATGACCAACAGGCGCTTTACCGGAGTGTGGTCGATTATGAAGCCCGAGATCGGGGAGAGCACGACGAGCGGCAGCGAGGCCGCGACCGAGAGTGACGCGATCGCCCAACTTGCGTCGGCGCCGTGCGCGAGACGAAGATAGAGGGCGATCAAGGCAATGGCGTCGCCGAGATACGACACCCCGCGAAGAATTGCGACCAGGGTGAGGTCACGTCGCTGCACGGCTGAGAAGGTCACCGAGTCAGGCTATCCACGGCGTGATCTCTGTTGGCACTCCCACCCGTAGGCTGCTAAATTGGCAGTCGGAAGATTCGAGTGCCAAAAGCACAGGAGGCAAGAAAATGAAGTTGCACCCATTGGAAGACCGCATCGTGGTTCGTCCGGACGTCGCCGAAGCAACCACGGCGTCAGGCCTGGTCATTCCCGACACCGCGAAGGAGAAGCCGCAGCAGGGTGAAGTGTTGGCGGCCGGTCCCGGTCGCCGCAGTGACACCACCGGTGAAGTGATTCCCTCCGGCGTCAAAGTCGGCGACACGGTCGTCTACTCGAAGTACGGCGGCACCGAGATCACCGTCGACGGTGAGGACCTTTTGATTCTGACCGGCCGCGACGTACTGGCCACCATCTCCAAGAAGTAGTCACGAGGCGACTCCGCCTCAGATCCCCAGACAAGGAAGAAGAATGTCGAAATTACTCAAGTTTGACGAAGANNGGCAAGAAGTTCGGCGCGCCGACCATCACCAACGACGGCGTCTCCATCGCTCGAGAGATTGAGCTCGAGGACCCGTTCGAGAACATGGGCGCGCAACTGGTGAAAGAAGTCGCCACCAAGACCAACGACGTCGCCGGCGACGGAACGACGACCGCGACCGTGCTCGCCCAGGCGCTCATCAAAGAGGGTCTGCGCAACGTCGCGGCCGGTGCGAACCCGTCCGGTCTCAAGCGCGGCATCGAGAAGGCCGTCGCCGCGGCCGTCGAGTCGATCAAGAAACAGAGCGAGAAGGTCGAGGACAAGAGTCAGATCGCCCAGGTCGCCACGATCTCCGCGGCCGACGCGTCAATCGGTGAAGTCATCGCCGACGCCATCGACAAGGTCGGCAAGGACGGCACCGTCACGGTCGAGGAGTCGAACACCTTCGGCATCGAACTCGAGCTCACCGAGGGCATGCAGTTCGACAAGGGTTACCTCTCGCCGTACTTCGTGACCGACCCCGAGCGTCAAGAGGCGGTCCTCGAAGAGGCGCTCGTGCTCTTCACGAGTTCCAAGATCTCGGCCGTGCACGACCTCGTGCCGTTGTTGGAGAAGGTCATGGCGTCGGGTAAGCCGCTGTTGATCATCGCCGAGGACATCGAGGGCGAGGCCATGGCCACGCTCGTCGTGAACAAGATCCGCGGGACCTTCACCTCGGTCGCCGTCAAGGCGCCGGGATTCGGTGAGCGTCGTAAGGCGATGCTCCAGGACATGGCGATCTTGACCGGTGGCACCGTCATCTCTGAAGAGATCGGACTCAAGTTGGAGTCGGCCACGCTGGACCTCTTGGGCTCGGCCCGTCGCATCGTCGTCACCAAGGACGCCACGACCATCGTCGACGGCGGCGGTACACACGCCGACGTCGCGGGACGCGTCGCCCAGATCAAGCGTGAGATCGAGGACACCGATTCGGACTGGGACCGCGAGAAGCTCCAGGAGCGTCTCGCCAAGCTCGCCGGTGGAGTCGCGATCGTAAAGGTCGGCGCCGCCACCGAGATTGAACTGAAGGAAAAGAAGCACCGCATCGAGGACGCCCTGAGCGCCACCCGTGCGGCCATCGACGAAGGCATCGTCGCGGGCGGCGGAACGGCACTGGTTAGGTCTCGCAAGGCCGTCGACAAGCTCATCGAAACCTTGACCGGTGACGAAGCGACCGGGGCTCGAATCGTGGCCAACTCCCTCGAGTCGCCGCTTCGCCACATCGCGGCGAATGCCGGTTTCGAGGGAGCCGTCAAGGTCCGCGAAGTTGCCGACGCCAAGGGCTCGGTCGGTCTCAACGCCATGACCGGGGAACTCGTTGACCTCGTCAAGGCGGGGATCATCGACCCGGCCAAGGTGACTCGATCGGCGCTCCAGAACGCCGCGTCGATTGCCGCACTCCTCTTGACCACCGAGGCCATCGTGGCCGACAAGCCCGAGCCGGCCTCTGTCGGCGGCGGTATGGACGGTGGAATGGGCGGTATGGGCGGAATGATGTAGCCCACCCCCCCAGGGTAGGGAATTTGAAAGGCCGAGTCGGAGACGACTCGGCCTTTCCCTTTGGGTTGAGGACTCGTAGTGTTCAATTCACAACAACCTTGAAGTTTCAACGATGTCAATCTCTGACCCCCGTTGATGGTGGCAATCGGCCCCGGTCCGCTGCCCCAGTTAGACCAAATGCTGGGCTCGATCGACCCCTGAGCGGGGTTTCAGCGTCAGGAAAAAGCCTTCGGATCGGTCCTCTAAGGCGTCCAAAAGTCTGTCCTAAAGAAACCGCCCCTGAAAGTTGATTGACGATGGACAGGTCGATTCGCTCCGATTTGGTAATCCACGGGATTTCCGATCTATCCACTCTCAGGGATCAAGTCGACTTGGAGCCCGACTCACCGGCATTATTGAGGCACACTTCGAGACTCGAGATCGATTCCTAAGCGATTTTCACCAGGTCTCATCGAAAATGGGCTTGGATTGGCCACTGCTCCGGTCCCACCAGGAAGAATGAATGCAGAGGTGATTCCAGGTGCTTGCGGACCGTTTTCCTGAATTCCTTTGATTTACTGGAAGACATCCCAACGACTCCAACATCGAAGGGAGACGATCGGGGGAGTTCGAAGATCGGAATTGGAGGTGTCGGGCGTTACCGGTTCGCCCCGGTCGGGATTTCTCAACTGCTCCGGACGGTACGAATGAGAGTTCGAACGAGTCGTTTCCTAGGCGAACGATCAAGATAAAGGCATCTACTGCCTCCAAAAGTGGGTGCTCCGGTCCCACCAGGAGTAACGATTTCACAGTGAGTCTCCCTTTAATGCCCGCTGGGCCAATAAATGGCCCGAAAGCGGCTCGGTCGCCGCAAATCAGAGACTCGGTATGTTCCAGATTCATGAAATCTCCTTCGCGATGATGCGCTGCTTCTCTTGGACTGTGACTCACGGGAGGTAAACGGGGATTCCACTACCCTCCAGGGACAGATGCAGTCGGCGGTGCTCAGATCTGCGAATTGGGGGGTGGGATCAGGGCGCGAGTTGTCCGACGGCCAATATGGCCGAGCTTCGTCTCGGTCATCTGATCGGGTTTCCCGAGAGCGACTGGCCCTCCATCCACTCTCGAGATGAGGATGGGATTGAGCCGCGCGATCCTGACCTCAAATTTGGTCCCCCAAGATCTGTAATAGCTCCCGTTGGAGGTTCGGGCTGAGAATGTTGGACGGCAGATCATGGTCTGCGGAGCCGCACTCTGGCGCTCGGGCAAATTTCTAGGCTTCAAAAGGAACGTTTGAGCCTGTGAAACGTGTCGCTCCGGTCCCACCAGGAAGAACGATTTTCTTGGAGATACCTTGAGAAGTCAAATTGAGTCATATTCGACGATTTTCGGCGCTGAAGAAGAGGGAACAGTGGCCAAGTGAGGTCCCGCGACGCCAACTCGCGGCCCTTGAATCCAGTCCAACAAGTTGAATTGGAACCTTCTCGACCTAGGCACCCCCCTGAGTTGGAGGTCCGAGGAGTTCGCTGACCACGTCTCGTGCTCCTTCCTGGGGTCAATTTGATCTATTTCAGCCGTGGGTTGAAATCCAAATGGCTGAATCCCGTCTCGAGCGACCCGAAGATCCGGTCCATTTCGTTGTCATGGTCAAGGAGAAAGTAAATAAAGGTCGACTTTGGACGTCGCTCCGGTCTCACCAGGAATAACGGAATCTCTTCATCTCGCTGGCGGAAAGTTGCAAAGCCCTATCGTCTATGTTTCGGCCTGCTTTGGAGAGGTTTCAATGGACTGTTGGCTGGCCAAAATCGCCGAGATCAGCCAGGTCGAAGTCCAATATCGCCTTGTCAACCTTGCCGTCATTCGAACCTTCCTAAGCCGGCGGGATTGAACTCTTGGCAAGCGAGATCGAGGACCCGAAAGGAGAGTCCCGGACTCCACGCATCTCGGATCCAGATACACGACGCAGATCCTTTTCCCGGTTTTGGCATGAAGAGCCGAATCAGTCGTCTCCGATGGCTCTCGAAGGAAGGTCAAGGCTGTCCCTCGAGAAAACTCAATCCTCGGAGGCTCCGGAGTTGCGGCCGTCGGACTGGGCCGAACCGACCAAGTCAGGGATCGGAAGAACTTCTAGGAGGGGGGGTACCCCTCTGGTCAACACGCACCGGTTTAGCCGAGACAATCTTGCCCCGAACTGACGCCTTGGAGGTTCCAGGTCTTAAAGCGATGCCTTGGGGATTCTTTCAGCTGCCTTCGGACGGGACTTTTCCGAGGGAATCCGTTCAACAATTACGTGGCGATACGACTTTGAGTTGTGGCAAGTGATGTTCGGATCAGTCGAGGACCCAAAGTCGGTAATTTTGGAGTGGACACGTAGGTGTTCCGGTCTCACCAGGAATGACTTGTTGACCCTCGATCCTCCAGAAGGGGTTGAATTACCACCGGAAGGGATGACTTCAGTGCCGTTTCGATGAGTTCTCGCCGATGGGAGAACCGGACGAAGGCAATTGCCTTCGTCATTGGCCAATACGGTGACGCCAGCCCGACTGAGAATTCTGGCCTCGCTCGTCAGGTTTTGGCCGGGCAAGTCATGCCAACCGCTGCACGATCCGGCTTCGAACTGCCAGTTCAGCTACTTCGAACCTTCAAAGTACCGTCGTTCCGGTCTCATCAGGTCGAACGAATTGTCCCTTAAAGGCTCAGCGTCGCCGGGATCGAGTCCGATCGACTTGGATTGCCGATTTCTCGGTCCGTTCGGGCCTGAAGTGGGAGCCAAACGATGGATGGCTTGGTCTGTCCCTAACTGGCGAGTGTGATTGTCACGGACTGAGCGGGGCTCGTGTTCTCCAGCGTGGCCGTCATAACGACGGAATCACCTGGTCCAGCGTTCCGACTAAGCGTGAAAGTGCTCGACGAAGCCGATTGACCGTTCACAATGGACAGTGTTCCGGTCCCATCAGGAACGACATTTCCCGCTCCCGTGGCCTGAACATCGATCAAGAGGGGACTCGCGGAGGTATTTATGGTCGCATTTCCGTATTGATCCTCGAGTTGGACCGCTGCCGTGAGGACGTTGCCACTCGAGTCCGATTCGCCGGTCGAGGAGCAGGCTAGGGAACCAACCCCCCCTGTGCACGACAGCGCGGGGGAGGTATTCGTGGATATCCCCGTGAGCCCGATGCCGGCAATTGCCGAGGCGGGATTCACGGTGATGACCTGGGAGCCGGTCTGGGTACCGTTCGTCAAGGTCGCGGTCAAATCGGCCGATTCGGCGTCGAAGAGCTTGACGCTCAGCACGTTGGCGCCGTCGACGAATCCGTTGGCGAAGGTGACGGCCGAGTTGCCCGCTCCACAGGTCCCCGGTTCCGGATAATCGGGGGTGGTTCCGCTTGGGGCGTTGTCGGGGCCGCTGAAGGTGACACATTGGGCCCCGGTGAAGTTGGTGTCGACGTTCTTGTACGGGTCGAGGGCGGTCAGGCGGACGTTGAACTGCACGCCGGCCGTCTGGGTGTCGGAGTCGGGGATGACGGCAAAGCTGTGCAGGGTACCCGGGGTCACGTTGATCGAGGTCGACCCGAAGTGAAGCGTCGGAACATCGGTCGCCACAAGGTCCACGAGCTGGGAATCGTAGAAGGTGAGGCTCGGAGCGTCCCCATTGGTGGTCAATCCGGCCGTAAAAGTGACCTGGGAGTCGCCAGCGCCGCAATTTTGCGGTATCGGATAACTCGCTCCGGTCCCATCAGGTGCATTGGACGCACCGCTAAAGGCGATGCATTCGTTTCCGGTGTAGTTCGTATCGATGTTTTGGTACTGATCGAGGGCTGTCAGGCCCACGCTGATGGGAGTTCCGGCCACTGGCGAGGTGTCGGAGGGAGCCAAAGTGAAGGAATCCAGGGCGGCCGGTCCAACGTTGAGATTCAGCGATCCGCTCGCCCCGCTGGACGGGTCCGTCGCGACCAGGGTCAAGTTCTGAGCGTCGTAGAGGGTGACCGGGACGATGTCGGAGCCGTTCGCCTGGCCGGCGGCGAAGGTGACTTGAGTGTCCGGGGCGCAACTTCCGATCGTTCCGAAGCTCGCGCCGGTCCCATCAGGCGCATTGGATGCGCCGCTAAAGGCAATGCACTGGCTTCCGGAGTAGCTGGTATCGATGTTTCCGTACAAATCGAGTGCCGTGAGGCTGAGTGGGAACTGCGATCCGGCGACTTCGGCCGCGGACGCACCGAGGTTGAAGGTCTTGGGGTCGCCGGGCGACACGGTGAGGCCAGCGAATCCGATCACCCCGGTGGTCACGTCTCGAGCGTTGAGGACCCCCCCTGCCGCATCGAACAGGGTGACCATCGGTGCGTCCCCGTTGATGGCCACTCCGGCCGCGAAAGTGACCGAAGATCCGCTTGAGCAACCCCCCGGAGCCGGATAACTCGGGTTGGCCCCATTTGGAGAGGCCGCCGGACCAGAGAAGACGACGCACTTTGAGCCGGTGTAGTTCGTGTCGACGTTGCCGTACTCGTCAAAGGCGCTCAAATTCGTGGCGAAGGGCACGCCCGCGGTCGGTGTCGGCGTCTGCGGGGCCACAACCAAGGTCTGCAAAATTCCTGGTGCGACCGAAAGGGTGGTCGAACTGGTTACTCCGGAGGGAACATCAGTCACATTCAGGCTCGTTGCTTGGGCGTCGAAGAGTGTCATATTGGCGGTTCCGACCCCGTTGGCGAACTCCACGAGATTTCCGCCGGGACAGGTACCGAGATTGGTGTAACTGGGGACCCGTCCGTTGGGCGCGTTGAACGGACCCATGAAGCTGAGGCACTCCGGACCGTTGTAGCCAGTGAAGACCGCTCCGTATTGGTCGTAGGCAATGATGCCAAGGCTCGTGTTAGCGCCCGCAACCGGTGTCGGAGTGATCAAATCCAGGTTCAACGAGGTCAGAACGGGTGCCGGCACGATCACGTTTGTGCTGGTGGCACCGGAGGACCACGATCTGAATACCGCAGTGACCGTGTAGGTGTAGGTATTAGACGCCACATTGGTGTCCTGGCACGTCAGCGACGTCGTCAAGGCGGTGGGCGAGGTTCCACACGCCGGAGTCGACGTCGATCCCAGGTTCTGAGTCACGTAGTAGCCGTCCAGGACGATCCCGCTTGGCTCGGCCGGGGCGCTCCATGAGACGTCGACCGTCCTCACGCTGGGGACGGGGAATGTGGCCACGACATTCGTTGGCGGGTTGAGAGTTGCCACCTTGGCGCCGCCACCGCCCGTTCCAGCAGAGCTGAAATACGACCAGGCGGCGTTACCCAGCGCGAAGGAAAGGGCGATGATCCAGAGAAGGACGAAGAACATCGCGATTCGACGGCCGAAGTGGACCTTCTGGCGAGTGGTTGTCGAGTTCATGGGCTCACCACGGTGCAGTTGGTCAGGGTGTCGTGGAAGTAGGAAGCCGGCGTTCCATGCCACGAGGAGGGGGGGGTGGGTAGATGACAGACGTTGGCGTGATGGGCGGCACCGGTGAAGGTGTTCCCTGAGCCGGCCCCAAGAAACACGGTGTCGCTGCCACCAGAGCCGGTAATCGTGTTCTGGCTGCCCTGGATCGTCACGTCATCGGTGCCAGAACCCAGCAGTATTTGGTTGGAAGAACCACTTCCGACGTTGACGACGTCGTTCCCATTGCCCAAAGCGACGTGATTGCCGCTGCCGTTGCCAACCGAGACAGTGTCGTTTCCACCACCGAGGGTGATCTGGTTGGTCCCGTCGCCCACTTGGACGTCGTCGTTGCCATTTCCCACGAAGATGCCGTTGTTGCCGTTGCCGCAGGTGACTTCGTTACGGCCGTTCCCACCGGAGTAGACGTTGTTCCCGTCGCCACCCCAGAAACAATTGCTGCCGTTGTTCCCGTAGACCTGGAACGAGCCGCTGGGAATCCAGAAGAAGTTGTTCCCGGAGGAGCCCTGGATGTTGGGTGATCCGGGCGAACCGTAGAACCAGTCGTTGTAGGTGTCGCTGCAGTGCCCGGGCTTGGCAATCACGACTTGGACAATCACCGGCGACGTGCTCGCGGCGAAGGTTGAGTCGCCGTTATAGACCGCGAACAGGCTGTCGGAGCCCAACGGCAGCGTAGACGTGGTCATCGTCGCTTTTCCGTTTGCAGTAAGGGTTTCCGTGCCGATCAGGGAGTGTGACGTGATCGGTGTACCGAGATAAAAACTGACGGTTCCAGTCGCTGTTGGACCTGATGGGACCGAAGGAGTGCCAAAAACACTCGCAGTGAGCGAAACGGGGAAGCCAACGACCGAAGGATTGGGCCACGAAGTCAAAATCGACGCCGATTTTCGAGTCGACTGGACGAGCTGATTCAGCACCGAGGACGTCGAATTCTCGAAGTTCCCGTCGGAGTTCGTGAAGACTGCTGTGATCGGATGTGTTCCGGTCACGAGGTAGGTCGGGGGTGTGCAGGTTGCTGTGGACGATCCGTCGGGGTTCCCAGAGACTGGCACGTTGGAGCAAATCGTGATGGAGCCGTCTTTGAAGGTCACAGTTCCGGTTGGACTGTTGGAATTGTGGTGATTTCCGCTGCCATCACCGGAAACGACAGTGGCCGTATAGGTAACGGACTGTCCCACCACCGACGGATTGTGCGATGAACTCAAAAGGGTTGACGTCGAGGGAACGACGTTGAAGGTTGCCGTTCCTTGGAAATCGAACCTGAACGTCGTGTTCTCACATGAATCTTGGTTCTTGTGGGTTTCGAACAGCGAAATCGGGACTGGTACCGAGTTCGAACCCTGGGCCGGAACCACCAGTGAGCCCGTAAAGGTCGTTGCGGCGTAACTGAGGTTGACGATTGGGCACCCGGCCGGTGCCGTAACCGATGAGATGCTCATCGTTGTTACCGTGATCGGGACCGTCAGCGGGTTGTGCGCGGTGTACCAGAGGTAACGGGAGACCCCGGGGTAGAGCAGGGCTGGCGTCTGCGTCGTTGATGAACTGCTGATCGTGTTCGTAATAGTGAACTTGGGCTGGTGATCAAGGGAGCTGTGGGCAATGGACGTGCAAGCAGCGGCAACGGACGCGACAAGGACTGCGCTGGTGACGGCAATCGCCCCTCCCTTCGCTATTTCCTTTAACCGCCCGAACTTCTTCAACATCACCTGTATCTATCTCTTGATACGTCTTCGTGTTCTTTTGGTGCCCGCCGGTCGGCCGGGGAGTGGAAGGATTCTCCACAGCCCGGCCGATCGACCGGCAATGAAGGCGCAATCATGAGATTGGCCCTCATTGAGTTGCTGCTATTTCCTGGTCCGACGTCTAACCATCCACAAAAGAACGTGATTGGCATGAGACCTCGAACGGGGAGCATTGACTAGTTGGACGAGAAGCCCAGAGTTACCACTTGGTTCTCGCAATTGTCCTGGTTGGCATGATCATCGGTCATCGAAATCGTCGTACCGGTGGCGTCATAAACGGTCGTCCCCGGTGCAACAGTGCCGCCAATCGTTGCTGGGTTGACCCCCCCAATCGAGTACATGCTGATGTTGCAGGCTTCCACCGGGAGGGGAATTGAGCCAGTAGTTACTGATACCGCAGAAGTCGTCACCTGATTGACAAACACGGGAGATGAACCCGGATTCGTGATGGCGAAGCTCACCGGTACGGGTGGACCGCCTGGGTACAGCTCCAGAGCTGAGCCGCCCACAACGTTGAACTCCACCGCCGGAATGTCGTCACTGCCCGCAAGAACTTGTGTCGGAGTGCCGTAAGCGTTGAATTCCTGCGATAGACCGCAGTCCGTCACCAACTTCTCAAAAACACCGGCCGATAGCCCGGTCATGCACGCTGGGAAATCGTTGTTGTTCCCGAATGTGTCAGACAACTCAATTGTCCCCGGGGTCGTGTCGGTCCCAATCAAAAGATTTGTTCCCGAACTGGATAGGGCGATGTTCAAACTGCCTTCGCCAGCTGCGTCTCCGGGAGGACTGGGGAGCGGGTCATTGAAAGTGAAACCGTAGGCAAACTCTCGCGCAACGTAGAGGTTCTGAGACGCCAGTTCGAAGGTGAGATCCTGCGTCAAAGGTTTGACTCCGTTTACAATCGCTGGTCCAATGTTGAAGGTTTCCGTGTTGGTAAAGGGTCCGGCAACCGTGTTGTTGATGGACAAGGTTATTGACGCCCCAGTAATCGCAGGACCCCAGTTCCGGACCGCCAAGACCACCGAAGTGAGCTGCTGGTAAGAGCCAGGATTGGCCAACGTGATGTCGTTTCCGAACTCGCTCGGTCCGTCACAGCCTGCCAGGCACTGGTCTTCCGTGTAAGTATTCGACGGAATGAGGCTGTCGTAGCCCGCACCGACCTGGCTGATGGTCACATTGGTGCCCGTCCCTGTCTGGGCCGAACCGTTCCCGCTTCCGCTTGAGGTGAAGTAGGCGACTGCGAGCCCACTTGCCCCGGCGATGAGGCCAACGGTCAAACCAATGACCGCCATCCTCCGTTTTGAACTAATCAACTTCATTGTTTTCTCCTAGCAATAGGTTTGGATTAATTGACTAGGGCGTCGGGTTCGCCAGTCGCTCCCCACGGGTCGGGCGGCCATATTGGGCCCGTGGATCAATGCGTCACCCTTCACTGCACGGACAATCTCGGCTGAGATGTCCAGGTTGGTGCGAAACGCCAGCAGTGGGTTATAGCCAGGCTGACGAAACAGCAACATCTTGTATTTCTGAGAGGGGAATTGAAAAGGAGTTGGAGGCCCGATGTTCACCGAGGCGACCGAGCGAGGCCGTATCGGCGCATAAAAGTGCAGAGGCCGGGAATTCGGCGAGTCAATTCGTGGGACTGCCACTGGCGACGTGACCGCGTAATCGGTCCACTAATCGGGAGATTTGTTCGCGGGGTCGAAAGAGCGCTCAACAGGGGTTTTCCAAACCGGCTGCGACGACCTTACGAGACAACTGCCCTCCGTCCGCAAATGCATTTGTGACTATGGCACCGAAGTTCACATTTGTCAATTTGTAGTGTGAGCGGTGTGCGTCCGTTGAGGAAATCTTCATTTCTCGACCGGGTCCGACAGAGATGGTGGACGTGCCCGACACGGATCCGGTCGAGGAACTAACACCCAGCCCGACGAAAAAAGTCGTGCCCGTTGCTCTGAGGACACCTTGATTGCAGTTGTCGGCGATCGTGACCGGAAGGGAGCGATGAGCCGCGACTGTCGTTGTGAAAGCCAGGGCAGGCAAGTTGATCCGCGAAAAAGCATCGACTTCGAAGCTCGTCGAAGATGAGGTAGCGCCAGGCAACGAGATTCCTTTAAAACACCTCATAATCGGTCGGCTGCCGTTAGGCGGCGAGAGGTTGCCGGAGTGCCATTCGTGGGTCCGACAAGCATTCGCGTCCACCATTCCTGAACCCCCCCGGGGGGGTTAGGTCCACAGACGTGCTCGAAACTAGCCTCGGAGTTCGACGTGTTGACTCCGAAGATTGCGGCCGGAGCCTTTGGGTAGGCAGCGAGTTCGTCGCTCAGTCCATCGGATTGCGGCACCTCTCTTGAAGTGGCAGGAAGGTGCATTTCATCGACGTCGAGGTAACGGCGAATTTCGTCGGTCAAAGAGTTGCCAGAGATACTCGCGCGGACGTACAAATCACGCAGATTCAGTGGTTTCGCGGACCCATTGGGATCCGACGCGGAGGCCTGTCCGTCGAAATTCGACGGACCAGTTGTCGTCGACACTGCCGATCCCCAATTCCGCCCCTACAGGAAGGATTTCTACATCAATGGTCACTCGTTGTCAAATTGTGGTGAATAGCGTGGGAAGCCGTAGACATTAGATCCTGGAATAAATGCAGTCCTTTCGGAGAAAAACCCGCTGAATGAACTCATATCGAGAGATCATCGAGTGTTCGAAACGGCACTCAAATTTTGCAGGCGGGTGCTATCTCTGCCATCATGAATGAACTCATTCGCTAGGACCTGAAGAGTCGTCTGCTCGGTATTCCTGAAATGGCCTCACGACATCTTTGACTGGACTTTCATCAAAAGAGCTTTCCGATCAGATATTTTGGATGACGAACCAGGCACACTGTCCACCGCGGGCACCAGGCCCCGGGAGTTTGACTCAACCAGTACTCGTTTCAAAGAGGACACATGGATGGATTCAATCTGCGAATCTCAACAAGCGATTGTCCAGGATCGCACTTTTTGTTCGCTTTCCCATGGTTTTTCATTCTCTCTCACGAAGGAGCGTCTCCGGAGTAGCCCGAGACGCTTTAGCGAGAGTGACCTTCGAGATTGGCGTTGCTGCCGGGGAGACTTCTTTCGATGAAAGGCTCAGTCGTTGAACCGGGACGTTTGAAGCTCCACTTTCGCCCTGGCCCAAGGCGTGCGTTCTTCACAACCCAACCGTCCGACGATATGAACTGTCAGCGTGAAGCAGTTCTCCAAGACCGTGGGCGAGCGCAAAACGGATTGCGATTACTTAGCCGCGCTGAGCTTGGTCAGCGGTAACCAGTTTCGAAAACCCGACGAAACAATATCTACGGCGCAACTCGCGATTCACAACCATTTGACAATGCGCGGACTTTATTGTAGAAATTATTACTGCAGGGGCGGAATTGGGGACTGTAAGTGTCAATCACCAAAGATTCGTCGGAGCCCGGCAGCCACGCCTTTTCGTCGAGTATTGACGTACCCGTGAGACCGTTCACGTTGCGTGATCTGTACGTGCGAGCCAGCATCTCCGGTAATTCATTGGCCGCTGAACTTGGGAGCTACCTCAATATCGATGAAAACACCTTTTCGCCACCTTCCAAAGGGAACTCTCCGTCTCAACTCTCCGATCGCGAGCCCAGTGTCCACGAACGGGCGCTCGCCGCGATACTCGAAGTAGTCACCACGAATTCTAAAGCGGCCTTCGAATATGTCCGTGTCCCAGAACCGCAAGGTGGAGTTCAAGAATGGTGGGCGCGAATGCTGAGCGGAACAATGAATCACGCTCTGACGACCACCGAGCACTCAACGCCAGGTGAAGTCTCGTGATCAAATCGCTTCGAATCCTTCTGCCGTCCAATGCCTACTTGAACAGCCGCCAAACAGTCATTTTTAGATTGAAGGCTCAATAGAACGCAAGGGCATCGGATCGTGGAGCATTTCCGAATCAAGTGCTCCACGATCCACTACGGCCCACTGGTCGAGCAGAAGAGATCGATTTCTCAGAGTTGAAGTCATCTGCTCGACCAGTTCCGTGATGTGAATCTCAGGGTTATCCCTATGACATCAATTCAGAATCGGCTTGGTACCATGCATGCACGAGTGGATTGATGTCCGTGATCGTTGCCACGCCGCGCGTGATGGCGGCGACAGGCGACGAATGTTCGGTTCACAAGAGAGATGGGAGAAAACGTGATATCGACGCGAACAATCCGAGTGGTCGCAATGACGGCACTGATCAGCGCCGGGATCTTAACGAGTGGCCTGATCAACGCCCCCGGCGCCAGCGCTGCGGCCAAGCCGAAGTTGGTGGTCACGCCGTCGACGGGGCTGACTAACAAGAAATTCGTGTTCGTTTCGGGCACGGGCTTCAAGCCGAAGGACAACGTCTACATCACTGAATGTCAGGCGAACGCCAAGGGTGAGGCGGGCTGTGACATCTTCACCGCTCTGCCAGCCAAGATCAGTGCCACCGGAGTCCTGCCCAGGACGAAATTCAAGGTGATCACCGGCACGATCGGCAACGGCAAGTGCGGCACCACGGCGGCGAACCTGAGCAAATGCGCAGTGAGCGTGGGCAACGCCTCAGGTGGCGACAGTGCGGTCTTCAAGATCGTCTTCGCCGCACCAAAGAAATAGCAACTCTCTCTCAGGGATAGTTCGCCCTCGTGGTCTGCGAGTGGAGTTGAATTTTGCCGTACGAGGGAGTGGTTCGGCACAATACATTGGTCCGAGCAACTGATTTGACAGCATTGGGAAGACCGGCCCGTCGAAAACGAGACGGGTCAGGTCTCTGAGTTACAAGGAGACGAAAGGGGAGCATGATCGAGGACGCCGACTCCCCGGACCTGCTTGAGCGCGAGTCCAGTCAAGTGCGCGACGTCATCGTGCGCGGTATTCGTGCCCACTTCAGTTTTGCCGCGCTTCTCGCCATCCTCTTTCTGACGTTCCTCGATAACACGGTCGCGAGCGCCGTCCTCACCAGTGTGCAGGCGAAACTTCACGCCAATGTGTCGCAATTGCAGTGGGTCGTCGGCGGCTACGCCCTGGCCTTCGCGAGCCTGATGTTGATGTTCGGCGCGCTCGGTGACAACTTCGGTCGCAAGCGCCTGATGTTGATCGGCGTGGCGATCTTCTGTGGTGGGTCAATCGTCTGCGCGATCGCAGTCAACCCGAGCGAACTCGTCATCGGTCGGATCATCATGGGTGTCGGTGCAGCCGCGTCAGAACCCGCGACGTTATCGATGATCCGACACATCTACCCCGATCACAAGGCGCGCGCGCGAGCCCTCGGTGCCTGGGCGGCGGTGTCGGGACTGGCGCTCGCGATGGGACCGGTCATCGGCGGCGTTCTGGTCGGCATCTGGTCGTGGCGCGCGGTCTTCTGGTTCAACCTGGTCTTTGGCGCGTTGGCTTTCATCGTCGCCGCGATCGCGTTGCCGGAGAGTGTCAACGCCATTCGCAAGAGGGTTGACTTCGCCGGCTTCTTCTTCGCCGCGGTCATCCTCGGCACCGCGACCTTCGCCTGTATCCAGGGCGAGTTGAGTGGTTACGCCAGTGACTGGGTCATCACCTTGTTCATTGTCAGTTTCCTGACGATTCCCATCTTTTACCTCGCCGAGAAGCATGCGAAGGACCCCATGCTCGAACTGGGGTTCTTCCGACGAAAGTCATTCACCGGATCGGCGTTCATCGCGTTCGCCAGTTACTTCTCGATTTTCTCGATCTTCTTCTTCGTCGCGCTCTATCTGGAAGTCGTCGTCGCGGTCAACGCCTACGGATTGGCGCTCGACTTTCTGCCGCTGCTCGGTGGCATCGTCGTCGCGTCGCTCTTCACCGGCCGTTGGGTCGGGCGGGTCGGTTCGCGCATCCCGATGACCGTCGGCTGCCTGATGGCCGGCCTGGGCGTCATCTTGACCTTCGCGATCATTGGCCCCCACGTCGATCTTTCGACACTGGGATGGACGATGGGTCTCGCCGGGATCGGCTTCGGTATCGTCATCGTGCCGGTCAACGCCAGCGCCCTCTCGAGTCTCCCGCCCGCGCGCTCCGGCATGGCGTCCTCGGCGGTCAACACGAGCCGCGAACTCGGCGCCGTGGCCGGAGTGGCGATCTTGGGTTCGATCGTGAACGGGCAACTGACGGTCAACCTGACCGCTCGTCTGGTTCAGCTGGGCATCCCGGCGTCTTTTCGACAACTGGTCATTACGGCGGTGACGACGGGCCAGACCCAAGCCGAAGAGGCGGGACTCAGTCCGGCGATTAAAAAGCAGTTCCAGGCAACGATCAACAAGGTCGTGAAAGCCGCCTACGGGGCGCTCGAACACGGACTCGATATCGCCCTCATCGCGTCGGCGTTATTGCTCCTCGTCTCGGCCGCCGTGGCCTACACGACCGGCACGTCCGAGAAATTGGAGATGGTCGACGTCGTCGAAGCGGAGCCCTCGCCGGCAATCAGCTGAGCGCGACCTCGTCGACTTCAGCTGGCCGTCGTCTCGGTTCCAGGAGTTCGACAGCCACCATGACCGAGAAGCAGACGAAGAAGATCGGCTCGACGAAGGCACCGAATCGGTCCGTCAGGTACGCGACGGCGAGTAGGGGATAGTCGATCAACATGGCGATCGCGACTCCCTTGACGGCGAGCGACACCCAACCGGAGTCTTCCCTGGTCCGTTTCCACGCGACATAGACCGCCATCGTTATGGCGGCGAACTCGATGACGCCGGAGATCACGTGGAGGTAGTGGTGCAGCGGGAGCTTCAGATGCCATTCGGCGCTACGGCACGCGGCACTCAGCCCCTCGGGACAGGCGTAGGCGTAGTGTCCGCCGACCGCACCGGCGGCCGCGAAGAGGAGTAACCAACGCCACTCCTTACGCTTGCCACTCGGTCCCCAGGGACCGCGGATGAGAAAGGCGACGAACATGACGATGCCGGCCGCCAAGTCGAAGTGCTGGAAAATCGTGGCGTCGGGGCGGCCGTTCGCCTCGAGGTCGCTAAAGAACTCGTCGGTGCTGTTCAGCAGGTTGCTCGCGACGACGACCCAGACCCACCAGTTGTAGAGGACGATGCCGACCAGACCGAGGAACTGCGCGACGAAGAGACGAAGGCTATAGCCACCGACGTGTCGGGCGGCGTTCAATGAAACGGAGAGTCGCGAATCGCAGTGCGTTATATCCCCTTCTTCGCGACCCCCACTCATTGTTCTGCCGAAAGGTCCTTAAACGACGCTCAACGTGATCGGCACCGCGGCGAGGGCCTTGGAGACCGGGCAGTTGGCCTTGGCGTCTTCGGCGGCGGCCTTGAAGCCCTCGGCGTCGAGGTTCTCCGCTTCGCCGGACAGCGTGATGCGGATCTCGGTGATGCCGACGCCTGGCTGAAAGTCGACTTCGACCGACGTGTTGAGCGAGATCGCGGGATTGCCGCTCGTCGCGAGGCCGTGGGAGAGCGCCATCGAGAAGCACGACGCGTGCGCGGCGGCGATGAGCTCTTCGGGACTCGTGCGCCCGTCGGCCGATTCGGCCCTCGAGGCCCACGTGATGGGATAGGTGCCGATGCCACTCGAGGTCAATTCGACGGTTCCTTGACCTTCGAGAAGCGTGCCCTCCCAGTGGGCTCGTGCGTTACGGGTTGTCGCCATTGGTCGTCCTTCGTTCGTGACACCGGGTCCCTCCGCGGTGATCGAACTTCAGACTAGCCACGAGGCTGTCGCATCCGGTCACTAACGTGGCGCTCGAATGGTGTGCAGTAGCTGACGAAGGAAAAGGAGGAGCGGTGGCGACACGCGTCTACTTCGAAGAGGGGAAAAGTTCAGTCTTCGCCGCGGCGATCGACTGGCCCGGCTGGTGCCGACGTGCGAAGTCCAGGGACGCGGCGCTCGAGGCGCTGCTCGACTACCAAGGTCGCTACGCCGCGGTTCTCTCTATGCCTTTCAAGCCCGGCACATTCGAAGTCGTCGGCGCGGTTCCAGGTAACGCCACCACGGACTTCGGTGCTCCGGACAGGGACACGCCGTGGGACGATGAGGCAATTACTTCTCAAGACCTAAAGCGCCAAGTCGCGGTGTTGGTCGACTGTTGGACGTACTTTGACGGCGTCGTCGACGCTGCTCCGGCGACCCTGACGAAAGGTCCGCGCGGCGGTGGCCGCGACCGCGACGGCATCGTTTCCCACGTCCAAGAGGCCGAGCGTCACTACTGCTCGAAACTCGGTATGCGCGTGCCCCCGCGAACGCCATGGGTCGAACAGCGTGCGGTGGTCACTACGGCGCTACTCGCCGGATCTCCAAACGGCGCGTGGCCCTCGAGGTACTCGCTTCGTCGTCTCGCCTGGCACGTCCTGGATCACGCGTGGGAGATCGAGGACAAGAGCGTGTAGGACCATTTTGACTGGCGAATACTCGTATCCCCGCGATCAAGAACAACGGTCCGATCTGATGTTTGCCTATGAGTTACCCGACCACGATCGGACACACAATCAACACGCAACAGCGACGGGGATAGGCGGCAGCTTGGGAGGAACCGTGGTGCACGCATTCACCATTCCGGTGATCGCCGCCACTCGGTAGTGGGCCTTTTCGGCGGCGCCGTGGCCGCTCAAGGAGACGAAGAGAACGTAGTGCGGGGCCTCAGCAGCGGCCT
This sequence comes from Acidimicrobiaceae bacterium, assembly GCA_003155915.1. Classification (GTDB taxonomy): domain Bacteria; phylum Actinomycetota; class Acidimicrobiia; order Acidimicrobiales; family RAAP-2; genus RAAP-2. The sequence goes on from PMFA01000006.1 coordinate 135,567, forward strand.
TCTTCAAGATCGCGGCGGTCACCGTCGTGGAATCGTCGGCGCGCAAGATGGTCTGTGCGCTGTTCGTCGTTCCAACGGCGACTGCGTCCACGTTGCGGGTGTCATTGAAGTTGCGGCAGTACCCCACGAGCACCGACGCTTCGGACGCGAGGAACGTCTTCACGGTGCGCGCCGACTTCTCGATCAGGGCCGTATAACCAGCTTCGGCCTTGGCGCTGTGCGAGGCATTGAAACCGGGACTAAAGAACATGGCCTCTTCGAACTGCTTCTGGGCGGCCACACCGACGGCGTAGATCTCGTTCGTGAGGGTCTTCGTGGGTGCGGCGATCGACCAGTCAGCGAGTTGCAGGTATTCCAAGGTGAAGAGGGTGGCGACCATTGATTTCGCCTCAGCCACCGTCGGGGTCGACGTGACATCCGGCCACATCGTGGCGAGCTGGGCCGGCGCGGCGTAGAGCCTCGCTTCGTCTTGGCAGAACTCTTCGCGGTTGCGTGACGCCGTCGTACTGGCTGCCGCCAACTGGGGTGTCATCACGCCAATGAGCACGGCAAAGATCGCGACGCGTCCGAATCTTTGCACGCACACCTTTCGCTCGGAGCCGAATTTCCAACTGTATCGTCGAGTTCGGCGGTATTCAGGGCACCTTCGCGGCGCACCTGGACTGCCGACGCGGTTCCTTCACGCGCGGTGGCGTTGTTCCACGAGGAGGAATCGAATCCTGTTCGTCGATGTCCTCGGGACTGCGCGACGCGACGAGGTATTCGTCAACTAACTGACTGATGATCCTTCAGGAGAGTCATCCGACGAGAGAACTCATCCTCGTCGATCTCACCCTTGGCGAATCGCATCTTCAGCGTGTCCGCGGCGGCACTGTCCGCGGTCGAGGCACCCGAGGTGCTCACGTGGCCGTGGAGGTGTGACTGCGCGTGGTCGAAATGGCGGATGATGAAGTAGGCGACTGCGCCGATGACGAGAAGAAACAGGATCATGATGATCAACCTCGATATTCCGAAGCCCCAGTTGGAGCCTCCGTTGATGACTCGGCCAAAGAATGGACCGCCGCCGGGACCGAAGGGTCCAACGTGAACCGACCTTGACATTCCCACGCGACTCCTCTTTCTTTGTCCTTCATCCGAACTTATCGGCGCTGATGACCGATGTTGACCGCAGTTATGTCAAAAACCCTAAGAATTTAGGGGTTTCTTACTGACTAGACAGCGACGTCCTCGGTCGCTTCGACCGCGAAATGGGGTGTGATCCGGTCGAGCCACTTGGGGAAGTACCAGTTGGCGTCGCCGAAGAAGTGCATCAACGCTGGCACGAGCACCGTGCGAAGGATGAAGGCGTCCATCAGTACCGCGCCACCGAGGCCGATACCGAACTCGGCGATGATGCGCTGGCCCCCGAAGGCGAAGGAGAAGAACACGCAGATCATGATCAGGGCCGCGGCCGAGATGACGCGCCCGGTATTGGCCTGACCGCGGTTGATGGCCTCTTCGTTGCTGCCGGTATTCAGCCACTCCTCGTGCATTCGCGAGACCAAAAAGACCTGGTAGTCCATCGAGAGTCCGAAGAGGATGGCGATCATGATCGTCGGCAGGAACGATTCGACCGGCCCCGTGCCGGCGTTGATCAACGAACTACCCCAGCCCCACTGAAAGACCGCCACGACGAGACCAAAAGACGCCCCGGCCGCGAAGATGTTCATCGCGGCGGCGGTCAAGGGTATGACGATGCTCCGGAACGCCACCATCAACAACAGGCACCCGAGCAGGACGATGACCCCGACGAACAACGGGATCTTGGACGTGAAGACCTGGGCGAAGTCGACGAAGATCGCGGTGAGACCGCCGACGTAGATCCCGGTATGGGTCGTGGTCGTCACGGCCGGTATGTAGTCGTTGCGAATTGTCGCGATCAGATTTTCGGTGACCCTCGAATCGGGGCTGGACTTCGGCACGACGTAGATAACGGCGACCTGGCCGCTCTTGGAGATCTGCAGGGGCGCCGCGACGGCAATATCGGGCTTTCCCTGCAGCTTCTGGTCGAGCGCCACCATCACCGCTTCGTCCTTGGCGTTGTGGATCGACCCGACGACCTGCAACGGCCCGTTGAAGCCCGGACCGAAGCCCGTGGCGAGCAGGTCGTAGGCCTGACGCGTGGTTGAGCCAGCGGGGTCCGTTCCCGCGTCGGAACTCCCGAGGTGCAAGGAGAAGAAGGGAATGCAGATGACCACGATCGCGATGAGCGCGACGAGCGAGAGCTTGCGGGGGTGCTCGGTCACGGTGTTGGCCCAGCGCTGCCAGCGTGAGTTGGTCACGATCGGCTCGGGTCCATTGGTCGCGAGCGAACGGCGCTCTCGCCGGCTCAAGACGTGGTCGCCCTGGAATCCGAGCAGGGCCGGGAGCAACGTCAGCGACGCGAACATCGTGATCAGCACCGTCAACGCTGCGGCGATGGCGACGCCGTTCAAGAACGAGAGTTGCAGCACGAGCATTCCGAGCAGTGCGATGCACACGGTCGAACCGGCGAAGAGCACCGCGCGTCCGGAGGTGTTGATCGCCGTGACGATCGCCTCTTCTGAACTCAAGCCGCGTTTCAAACCCTGTCGAGCTCGCGTGACAATAAAGAGGGCGTAGTCGATCCCGACGCCGAGGCCGATGAGTGAACCCAATATGGGCGCAAAGGTGGCGATGGAGAGCCCGTGACTGAGCAACGTCGTCGCCGCGGTCGCGATGCCGACGGCGAAGAGCGCGACGCCCAGTGGTAACAACATCGCGAAGAACGAGCCGAAGGCGAGCACGAGAACGATGGCCGTGAGGATGAGTCCGAAGATCAAGTCCGGACTGCCCTTTTGCGAGGCGAGGTTCTCAAAGGCGTTACCGGCGAATTGGACGTTGAGCGAGGACGAGCGCGCGGAGATGCCCGCGTTCTCGACGGGTTGAATTTGATTGTTCTTTAGCTTGAACGCCTGCTTGGTGAAATAGACCACGGAGTAGGCGATCTTGCCGTTCTTACTGATTTGCAACGAACCGCCGACGAAGGGTGACACGACGTTGGCGACCGAGGCGACCTTCTCGACCTTCTTGTCCATCGCGAGGATTTCTCTCTTGTGACTCGCGATCGTGCCCGTTCGTGCTTGAAAGACGATCTCGTCGACGTCGCCGGACTTGCTCTTAAACCCGGACTGCAACAGTGAGAGCGCGTGGGTCGAATTGGTCCCCGGCAGCGTGAACGTGTTCGCATAGGCGGTGCCGAAGGACTGGGAGAGGGCGTTCATGCCGAGGAAAAGGACGACCCAGACGGCGAGGATCAGCCAGCGGCGTCGATAGGCAAAGCGGGCGAGGGACTTCATGAGGTCGGATTCTCCTGATTGGGCCGAAGGGGGGCCGAATAAAATGGTGACGCTGTATGAATGGCAATACAAACATTAGGGGAGATTGTCAATGGCGCCAGACGGCACGAGGCCGGAGCGTTTCGAAGGTCACGAGTACCCCCAGACTCTCCCCGAACCAGACGACATCCAGGCCGGTGCCCTCGCGCCGTGGAACACGTTGCCGCAGGGCGAACGAACGGGGATCACGCTCGAACTCGTCGAATCGAGACTAAAGAACGCGCTGCGCCACCTCGACAACTCCGTGATTCCCGGCGATCCGAGCTCCATGACCGTCGCCGGCAGAGAAGGTCAGCCGATCGCCCGGCGCTCGGCCGTACTGGTGGCGCTCTTCGAAGAGGCCGGTGAGACGCACTTGGTCCTGACGAGACGATCCTTTTCGTTGCGGGAACACCGCGGTGAAATCGCGCTCCCGGGTGGGGGGAGTGACGCCGGTGAAACGCCGAGCGACACCGCGCTTCGAGAGGCGCGCGAAGAGGTGGGTATCAACGAATCCGTAGTGCGCGTCGTTGGATGGCTCAGCCCCATCGTGACCCTGGCGCTCGGTTCGGCCATTTGGCCCGTCATCGGATTCTTGGACGAACGACCCGTCATGGCGACCGATCCGGCCGAAGTCGACCGTGCGTTCACGGTGCCCCTCGCCGAGTTGCTCGCCGAAGGGACTTTCCTCGAAGAGCGGTGGCGACGTGAACTGGCTCGACCGGGCGCCGACGCTGACGGCTACTTCCCGATCTACTTCTACCGAGTGCCCGGAGACCTCATCTGGGGTGCAACCGCGCGCGTTCTCACCGAGTTGCTCTGCGTCGTCACCGGCGTCGATTGGCCCGAGGCGAAGAGGGTTTGGCCTTAGAATCCGTCTCGTTGGGAAGGCGTTCGCAAGCGAACTATTAACACGTAACTCCGTGTGAGTACCGTCCATTTGACGGACGAGCCCTGTCGAATGCGAGCGGTGCTGGTGCCACTCAACCCAACGCCTGCTCAAGCGCAGTTACTGCGGAGCGTCGCGCTTCGCCTACAACTGGACCGTGGCGATTGCCGAGGCGAATTTGGACGCGAGAACCGAAGAACGCCTCTCGGGAATCGGTGAAGCCAACCTCACGAAACTCGATTGGTCTGCGTGGTCGATGAACCCACTGTGGAACTCAGTAAAGGACCAGGTGGCCCCGTGGCACCGCGAAGTCACAAGTCATGCTTTTCGAAGTGGCGTGACCAATGCGGCGGTGGCCCTGAAAAACTACGACGAGTCAAAGAAGGGCGTGCGCAAAGGGGAATCAGTCGGATTTCCAAAGTTCAAGAACCGTCATTCGAGGCAGTCCTTCACTTTGATCGAATTCACAAAGTCCTGGAGTTGGATTTCCGAGGACTCCCGGCACGTGCGGCTCATACTGCCCCGCTTTCCCGCTGACTCCCGAATCACGAGACGCCGCGAGCAACTCCAGTGGATGCACACGACCGAATCTCTTCGTCGCCTCAAGAAGAAGGTGTCGTCAGGCGAGTGGACAATTCAGGCGGTGACGATCTCGTTTGTCGGCGGACGATGGCGGGCATCATTCTCAATTCGTCAGATTGTTGTTCCCACTCCGCCCGCAGTTCGCCAAGTCGGCCCAATTGTCGGCGTCGACCTGGGAGTCAAGCATTTGGCTACCTTGACCGTGCCCGTTGTCGGCCTCAGTGACATCTGCGGCCACGTGACTAATCCGCGACTCCTTGACCCAAAGTCAGATCGCATCGCCAGGCTCGATCGCCAACTGTCACGTCGCGTGAAAGGGTCGAAGAACAGTGAGAAGCTGCGCCTACGCCGTCAGCGGCTCGCCGCAAGAGTAACCCGGACGAGGAACCTTTACCTACACCGACTTACCGCCATTGGCTGGAAGCTTCGAGACCATTGTGCTCGAGGACCTCGATGTGGCGGGCATGGTAAAGAAGTCGAAGAAGAAAACCGGAAAGACGTTAAGGCGTTCGATTCAGGACGCGGGCTTCTATGAGTTTCGACGTCAACTCACCTACAAAGCTGAGGGCCGAGGACACCGCATCATCGGGGTGAATCGGTTCTACCCCTCTTCGAAGATGTGCTCTCACTGTGGCGGGACGAAAGCCAAGCTCGCCCTCAGTGAACGCGTCTTTGAGTGCAGCAACTGCGGAATTCGTCTCGACCGGGACGTGAACGCCGCACGAAACATCCGTGATGAAGGCATTCGACTTCTCACTAATGAAGCATCGACCGTCGCGGGGCACCAACCCGAGACGTTAAACGCTGACTCGAGGGACCGTCAGACTAAGCCGCTGACGCGGGGACCGTTACCAGAGCAGAACCATGCAGCCAACAAGCGAGTTGTCATCGTCGGCATAGGTCGTGGAAGGGGCGGTGGCCACGCCGCCTGGGGTAGGTCAGTGGATTTAATTCTGACCAACTTTGTATAGATTGGGAGCAACGCCAACCCATTTTTGGGCTGGCTGTTTCTTAGGCGGAGGTCACCATGGCAGAAGTAGAGATCGGTATCTATAAATCGGCGAGACAGGCCTACGGCTTCGACGACATCGCCATCGTGCCGTCTCGGCGCACGCGCGATCCCGAGGACGTCGACATCTCCTGGCAGATCGACGCCTACAAGTTCGACTTGCCGGTCCTCGGTTCGGCGATGGACGGGGCCATGTCGCCCGACACCGCGATCGAGCTCGGTCGCCTCGGTGGACTCGGCGTCTTGAACCTCGAGGGTCTCTGGACCCGTTACGAGGACCCGATGCCGCTCTTCGAAGAGATCCGCGAACTCGACGACGACAAGGCGACGGCCCGGATGCAACAGATGTACTTGGAGCCGATCAAGATCGAACTGGTCGCCCAGCGCATCTCTGAGATGAAGGGCGCCGGCATCACCACCTCGGCGTCGGTCACGCCCGCGCGCACCGACTGGATGGCCAAGACCATCCTGGACGCCGGTCTCGACATCCTCGTCATCCAGGGGACCGTCGTCTCGGCGGAACACGTCTCGAAGACCGTCGAGCCGCTCAACCTGAAGAAGTTCATCCGCGAGTTCGAATTGCCGGTGATCGTCGGCGGCTGCGCGAGCTACCAGGCCGCACTGCACCTCATGCGCACCGGCGCCGCCGGTGTGCTCGTGGGCGTGGGACCGGGCAACGCCTGCACGTCGCGCGCGGTGCTCGGCATCGGTGTTCCCCAGGCGACCGCGATCGCCGACGTCGCCGGTGCGCGCATGCGCCACCTCGATGAGACCGGCGTGTACGTGCACGTGATCGCCGACGGCGGCATGAGCAGGGGCGGCGACATCGCCAAGGCCATCGCCTGCGGCGCCGACGCCGTGATGATCGGATCCCCGTTGACCAGCGCCGTCGAAGCGCCGGCGCGAGGTTTCCACTGGGGCATGGCCACCTTTCACCCGACGCTGCCGCGCGGTACGCGCGTGCGCACCCAGGTACGCGGCACCCTGAAAGAGGTCCTGCTCGGACCGGCGCACGAGAACGACGGACGCCTGAACCTCTTCGGGGCCCTTCGGACGTCGATGGCCACGTGCGGCTACGAGACCCTGAAGGAGTTCCAGAAGGCCGAGATCATGCTCGCGCCGTCACTCCAGACTGAAGGAAAGCAGTTGCAGCGCTCCCAGGGCGTCGGCATGGGACATTGACCCAGAACGTCCTCGTCGTCGACTTCGGCGCCCAGTACGCCCAATTGATAGCCCGTCGTGTGCGCGAAGCGCACGTCTATTCCGAGATTGTCCAGAGCACCATCACCGCCGACGAGGTCCGCGCGAAAGCGCCGGCCGCGATCATCCTCTCCGGCGGACCGAAGTCGGTCTACGAAGTTCCGGCGCCGTCACTCGATCCCCAGATCTACGAACTCGGCATCCCCGTGCTCGGCATCTGTTACGGCGCGCAACTCATGGCGCTGCAGTTAGGTGGTGAAGTAGCCAACACCGGTGTCGGCGAATACGGTCGAACGACGATGACTCGTCAGGGCACGTCGGTCTTGATGGAAGAATGGCCCGCCAGCGTGACGTGCTGGATGAGCCACGGCGACGCGATCGCGACGGCCCCCGACGGGTTCGTCGTGACCGGCTCGTCACCCGAGGCACCCGTCGCGGTCATGGAGGACGTCGAACGGCGCCTGCACGCGGTGCAGTTCCACCCCGAGGTCGCCCACACCGAGCGCGGCCAGGATTTGCTCGCGAACTTCTTGCACCACGTCGCCGGTATCCCGCCGACGTGGACGAACACGTCGATCATCGAGGACCAGGTCTCAGCGATTCGCGCGCAAGTCGGCACCGAGAAGGTGCTCTGCGCGCTCTCGGGCGGCGTCGACTCCGCGGTCGCGGCCGCGCTCGTCACCAAGGCCGTCGGTCAACAACTCACGTGCGTGTTCGTCGACACCGGACTCATGCGTAAAAACGAGGGCGAACAGATCGAAGAGACGTTCACCCGCCAGTTCGGCGTTGAGTTGATCCACGTGAAGGCGCAGGACCGTTTCTTCGACGCGCTCGACGGCGTGACCGATCCGGAAGTCAAGCGCAAGATCATCGGTGAACTGTTCATTCGCGAATTCGAAACCGTGGCGCGAGAACTCGGCAAGGGCGGTGACGGTCCGAGGTTTCTCGTGCAGGGGACGCTGTATCCCGACGTCATCGAATCGGGCTCGGGACACGCCGCGAACATCAAGAGCCACCACAACGTCGGCGGCCTACCCGAGGACCTCTCCTTCGACCTCGTCGAGCCACTGCGGAACCTCTTCAAGGACGAGGTCCGCCACGTCGGCGAAGAGCTCGGTCTGCCCGCCGAGATCGTCTGGCGTCAGCCGTTCCCCGGCCCGGGACTGGGCGTGCGCATCGTGGGCGAGGTGACCCGAGAACGCGCCGAGATCCTTCGCAACGCCGACTACGTCGTGGTCGACGAGATCAAGAAGGCGGGGCTGTACCACGAGCTCTGGCAGAGTTTCGCGGTGTTACCGGCGGTGCGTACGGTGGGGGTCATGGGCGATGGCCGAACCTACGCGTACCCGATCATCATCCGCGCCGTCACGAGTGACGACGCCATGACCGCCGACTGGGCCCGCCTGCCCTACGACGTCATCGAGAAAATCGCGAACCGACTGATTCGAGAGGTCGACGGTGTCAATCGTGTCGCGTTGGACGTGACGAGCAAGCCACCGGGCACCATTGAGTGGGAGTGAGTCGTAACTCGTTCTCCGAGGAGTCGCTCTGGGGAACTGACGGCGGGAACACCGAAGAGCGCCTGGATCCCGATTCACTCCTCGAGGGACTGACCGCACCCCAACGCGAAGCCGTCGTGCAACGCGGTGGTCCGCTGCTCGTGATCGCGGGCGCCGGCTCGGGCAAGACGAGGGTGCTCACGAGGCGCATCGCGCACATACTGGCCAAGGGTGACGCTCGACCGTGGGAGATCATGGCGATCACCTTCACCAACAAGGCGGCCGATGAGATGCGCCGACGCGTCGTCGACCTCGTCGGCGCCGACGCCCGTGACATGTGGGTCTCGACCTTCCACTCCGCCTGCCTGCGGATGTTGCGCGCCCACGCTGACGTGCTGGGTTACCAACGCGGCTTCACGATCTACGACGCCGGCGACGCCGAGACCGCGGTCGAACGCATCATGAAGGAACTCAATCTCGACACGAAGCGACTCTCGCCCCGGAGCGTCTCGGCCGCGATCTCGGCGGCGAAGAACGAGATGCTCTCGCCCGACGCCTACGCCGAGGGCGGTGACGGTAACCCGAATCAACGGCGCATTGCCGAGATCTATCACTTGTACACGGCGCGCTTGATGCTCGCCAACGCGATGGACTTCGACGACCTGCTCTTGAACGCGGTGGCGATGTTGAAGAAGGACGACGAGATTCGCAGCAGTTATCAGAACCGCTTCAAATACCTGTTGGTCGACGAGTTCCAGGACACCAACGGCGTGCAGAACCAGTTGGTGATGATGCTCGCCGAAAAGCATCGCAACCTCTGCGTGGTCGGCGACTCGGACCAGTCGATCTATCGCTTCCGGGCGGCCGACGTGCGCAACATCTTGCAGTTCGAGCAGCGTTTCCCCGACGCCTCGGTGATCCTGTTGGAACAAAACTTCCGCTCGACCCAGACGATCCTGGACGCCGCGAACGCCGTTATCTCGAAAAACGCCAGTCGGCACGCGAAGAACCTCTTCACCGATGACGTGCAGGGCGAGAAGATACGGCTCTATCGCGCCGGTGACGAGTACGACGAGGGACGCTGGGTGGCGACCGAACTTCGTCGTCTGGCGACCGAATCAAAACTTTCGTGGAATCAGATGGCGGTCTTCTACCGCACGAACGCCCAGAGCCGAGTCCTCGAAGAGGAGATGCTGCGCGCGTCGATTCCCTATCGCGTCATCTCCGGCATGCGCTTCTATGACCGCAAGGAGATCAAGAACGCCTTGGCGTTCGCGCGCTTGATCGTCAATCCGCGTGACGAAGCCTCGGCGCGCCGAGTCATCAACGAACCCAAGCGTGGGATCGGTGAGGCGGCCCAGGCCAAACTCGGGATCTACGCCGCCCAACACGGGCTCTCCTTCGCCGAGGCGACGCACTACGCCAAAGAGGCCGGTCTCAGCGGCAAGGCGCTCAACGGCGCGCAGAAGTTCTCCTTCATGCTCGATGAACTTCGCGCGCTCGCCAATGACCTCGCACCACGCGAAGTCATCGACGCGATCGTGCGCGAGTCGGGGATGGGTGACGCCCTGCGCGCCGAGAACTCCGACGAGGCCTATTCGCGTTTGGAGAACCTCGGCGAACTCGCCTCGGCCGCGAGTCAGTACGACACGTTGATGGACTTCGTCGAGCGCATGGCGCTGGTTGCGGACTCCGACCAGCTCGACGGCGGCGCCGGCGCGATCTCGATGATGACCTTGCACGTCGCCAAGGGCCTCGAGTTCCCGGCGGTCGTGATCACCGGCCTCGAGGAGACGATCTTCCCGCACCGGCGCGCCCTCTCGGACGACAACGAGCTCGAGGAGGAACGCCGACTCTGTTACGTCGGGATCACGCGCGCCATGCGACACCTGATCCTCACGCACGCCTGGAGTCGAACGATGTGGGGTAACCGCACGGACGCGTTGGCGAGCCGATTCCTCCAGGAGATTCCGGCGGAGTTGATCCACGACATCTCGGCCACGATGCCCCTTCGCCGTATGGAATACCGCGACGCGGACGGCTTCACCGGTCGCGGCACGGAGTTCACCGAGGGCCGCGCGTTCGGCACGGGTGCGGCGCCCCCGGTTCGCTCGACGGGGGCGGAGAAACTCGGTTTGGAAGTCGGCGACCGGGTCGTCCACGACCGCTTCGGGCCGGGTGTGGTCACCACGGTCGAAGGTGCGGGCTCGCACGCGCGAGCGGCCGTCGACTTCGAAGAGCACGGCACGAAGCAGTTGGTCCTCGCTATGACGCCGCTGCACCGCGCCTGACACGCACGTACGACTCCAGTCTTCAACTGGGGTTTTGACTCGCGATGGTGCCAGAATGAGGTCTCATGGCTTACACGCGCCCGGCCTATCGACCTCCCGCCGCGCCCCGCCCCCACTCGCACCGACTGCCGAGGCCGGTCTACTGGCGTCGGCGCTCGGTCGTCCTGGTAGCCCTCGCCGCGTTGGCGTTCGTGGGCTATCTCGCCGCCACGCTGTGCTTCGCGCTCCTGAACCCTTCCTACGGCTCGAGCCTCTCAACGCGTGCTTCCCAGTGGGGCCGCCAGCACGGTCTCGCGAGCGTTGTGTCCTGGGGCGCCAACGAGGCGTATCACTGGGACCTGCCGAAGAAGGGCGGCACGCCGCCAGCGGGATCTTTCGGCCACGGCGCGACCACCAAGACCTACGCGTCACCACTGGTGCTGGCGCCGCCAGTGAATATCGTGTCGCCCGTGAAGAGTCCGCTACCCGGTGAGGGCGTGTGGCACGTCGCCGGACGAACGACCGCCAACGGTATCCCGACGATGTACGAGGCGTTCGTTCGTCCCGACGCCGTGCACACGAGCTACGTCGTGGGTGTCGTGTGGATGGACACGAATCTCTTGACCGCCCAGTTGTACTCCGGCTCACAGATACCCGGTGGCGGACCGTTCTGGCACCACGCACCCATTAGCTCGAATCGCTCAAAGACCCTTGTCGCGGCCTTCAACTCGGGATTCCTGATGCAGAACGCGAACGGTGGCTACTTCAGCGACGACAAGACCTTCAAGAGACTCCGAAAGGGCGCGGCGTCGGTCGTCATCTTCAAGAACGGCCGCATGACCGTGGCGAAGTGGGGTCGTGACGTCGTGATGACGAACCAGATCGCCACCGTTCGACAGAACCTGGACCTCATCGTCGACAACTCCAAAGAGGTCCACGGACTGAGGAACCCGAAGTCCACCAAGTGGGGCACGGTGCTGAACCCCAACGATGACGTATGGCGCTCGGGACTCGGCATAACCAAGAGCGGCGCGCTCGTCTACGTGGCCGGTCCCGGCATGTCGCTCAGTGACCTCGCCGGCGTGATGCTGCGCGCCGGAGTCGAAGAAGGCATGGAACTCGACTACGGCCTCGACTGGGTTCAGTTCTCGGCCTACACCGGAGTTCCAGACAAGGCGATCGACGGCGTCGACGGTCGTAGTCTCTTGTCGTCGATGCCCGGGGAGCCGAGCCGCTACTTCGGTTCATTCTGGGCGCACGATTTCTTCACCATGTCGCTTCGCGACAACGAACTGCGCAAGACCGTCTCCACCACGACCTCGAGCACCACGACCACGCCGGGTTAGCGCTCGGCGACCTTGCGCCAGATCGGCTTGGGGAGATGGCGCAACATCGCAAAGGCGTAGCGCAGGATCGGTGGACTCCAGATAACCCGGTCGTTGGTCTCCAGTCCCCTCATCACGTAGCCGGCGACTTCGTCGGGACCGGTCGTGAAGGGAAGGGGCGCCTGGCCCTTCGTCATCCGGGTTCGCACGACCCCCGGGCGCAGCAACTGCAACGTGACTCCGGTGCCGTCCAACGAGTCGGCCATTCCCTCACAGAGTCGATCGAGCCCGGCCTTGGCGCCGCCGTAGAGATAGGCGTTGCGACGGATGCGGATCGCGGCGACCGAGGACATCACGAGGATCCGGCCGTATTCCTGAGCGACCAAACGGCGACGGACTTCGGCGAGCGCCGCGACGGGCCAGGCGAAATTGACCACGGCGACGGTTCCCGCGGCCGTGGCGTCATTCTCCTGGGCCAACTGATCGCCGAGTAAACCCACGGCCACTACCACGAGGTCGACGTCGCCCCCGGCTTTCTCGAAGGCGTCCGAGACGACGTGGGCGGCGTTGGTCACGTCTTCGGCGTCGAAGAACACGGTGTCGGTCCTGCTCGCGCCGTAGTCCTTCGCCTCCTCGGCCGACTCATCGAGGAGCTGCTGATTGCGCCCGCAGAGCACGACGGTGTGGGCGCGCGCCGCGCAGAGCCGTTTGGTCAGGGCTCGCGCGATGTCGGAGCTGCCGCCGAGGACGATGACGCTCTGGGGCTGGCCGAAGTTATTTTCCATGGTCGCGTTTTCCAATCAGTGTGAGACGCCAAGCACAATCGACCTCTCAATCTGTGACGCTACTAAAGAGGTTTTCGTGGCGAGAGCCCACTCTCGTCTCGAAAATGACCCTTCGAATGTTACGTAAGATGGGCTTTCCATGAATCGCACGTATCGCGTCGTCGTCGCCAAGCCGGGCCTGGATGGGCACGATCGTGGCGCCAAGGTCATCGCGCGAACGCTCCGCGACGCCGGTTTCGAGGTCGTGTACACGGGACTGCACCAGACGCCCGAGCAGATCGTCCAGGCCGTCATCCAAGAGGACGCCGACGCCCTGGGGCTCTCGCTGCTTTCCGGCGCGCATCTCGTCCTCGTCCCTCGTGTCATCGATCTCTTGAAGTCCGAGGGACGCGAGGACGTGCTGTTGTTGGTCGGTGGGATTATCCCCGACGACGACATCGCCGGTCTCGAGGCCCTGGGTGTCGCCCGGGTCTTCACGCCCGGGGCGTCGTTGGCCGAGATCGGTACGTGGCTCGAGTCGACACTGGACGCGAGAGAGCACCTGCACTGAATCGACGTGATTGTCAACCGACAGTCCTTTAGTTGAAAGTAGAAGTAGATGGATCTGTTTGAATACCAGGGCAAGCAGTACTTCGCGCGTTACGGTATCGCCGTGTCGCCCGGCGACATCGCGGACACCGTCGAGCAGGCCGTCGAAGTCGCCGAGCGAATCGGCTACCCCGTCGTCGTCAAGGCCCAGGTGAAGGTCGGTGGTCGCGGCAAGGCCGGCGGTGTGAAGCTGGCCCAGGACGTCGACGAGGTGCGACTGCACGCCGGCAACATCTTGGGACTGGACATAAAAGGTCACGTCGTGCACCGGGTGTGGATCGAGCGCTCGAGTGATATCGCCAAGGAGTACTACGCCTCGTTCACGCTGGACCGCCAGAACAAGGTCCACCTGGGCATGTTGAGTGCCCAGGGCGGCGTCGAGATCGAAGTCGTCGCCGAGGAGAATCCCGACGCGATCGCCTTTCTCGCGATCGACCCGGTTCGCGGGCTCGACGTTGAGACCGCGCGACGGTGGGTGAACGACGCCGAACTCGACGAGGTGGCGCGCGAACAGGCCGCCGAACTGCTCGTGCACCTCTACGAGTGCTACACGTTGGGCGACTGTGACTTGGCCGAGATCAACCCTTTGATCCTCACGCCGGACAACAAGGTCCACGCCCTCGACGCGAAGGTGACGTTGGACGAGAACGCCTCCTTCCGTCACCCCGAGTGGGAGGAGTTCCGCGCCGATGAGTTCGAGGACCCGCGCGAGAAGCTGGCCAAGGAGAAAGGTCTCAACTACATCGGCCTTGACGGCACGGTCGGCATCATCGCCAACGGCGCCGGTCTGGCGATGTCGACGCTCGACGTCGTCAACCAGGTCGGCGGCTCGGCGGCGAACTTCTTGGACATCGGCGGCGGCGCCAACGCCGACGTGATGGCCTCGGCGCTCGAGGTCATCAACACCGATCCGAAGGTGAAGGCGATCTTCGTCAATATCTTCGGTGGCATCACTCGAGTCGACGACGTCGCAAACGGGGTCTTAGAGGCCCTGCAACGCGTCGCGATCTCGACGCCCATCGTGCTGCGACTCGACGGGACCAACGCCGTCGAGGGCCGCGCGATCCTCGCGCCCCACCTGAACGATTCACTGATCACTGAACCCACGATGTTGGACGCCGCCCGCCGGGCCGTGTCCCTCGCGAACGACTAAAGGAAGAGACATGAGTATTTTCGTTGATGAGAACACCAAGGTGATCGTCCAGGGACTCACCGGGGGACAGGGCCGTTTTCACGGCCTGCGCAACCGCGACTACGGTACCAAGGTCGTCGGCGGCGTGACCCCCGGCAAGGGCGGGAGCGACGTCGACGGCATCGCGGTCTTCAACTCCGTCAAAGAGGCCGTCGCCGCCACGGGCGCCACGGCGTCCTTCGTCGTCGTGCCGCCGAAGTTCGCCGCCGCGGCGATCATCGAAGCGGCCGAAGGTGGGATCACGTTCATCGTCTGCATCACCGAGGGCATCCCGGCCCAGGACGAGGCCGTCACCTACAACCGCCTGGTCGAGGACTTTCCCGGCGTGCGCCTGCTCGGTCCCAACTGCCCGGGCATCATCAGCCCCGGCAAGTGCAACATCGGCATCACCTCGGGTGACATCGCCTTGGCCGGAGGACCGGTCGGCATCGTGTCGCGCTCGGGAACCCTGACCTACCAGGCGCTGTATGAACTGAGCCAGCAGGGCATCGGCCAGACGACCTGTGTGGGCATCGGTGGCGACCCGGTACCGGGAACGAACTTCATCGACTGTCTCGCCGCCTTCCAGGCCGACCCCGAGACGCTCGCGGTCATGATGATCGGCGAGATTGGGGGCTCGGAGGAGGAACGCGCCGCGGAGTGGATCAAGGCGAACATGACCAAGCCCGTCGTCTCCTACATCGCGGGCGTCACGGCGCCGCCGGGACGAAAGATGGGTCACGCCGGCGCCATCATCTCGGGCTCGAAGGGGACCGCACAGGCGAAGATGGACGCGCTCGCCGCGGCCGGCGTGCACGTCTGTTTGAATCCGACCGAGGCCGGCCAGAAAATGGGCGAGATCGTCAAGGCGCTGTAGAGGTTGGACGACGTTCGGCTCTGCGTGTTGGTGTCCGGTTCGGGCACCATCTTGGAAGCGATGGTCCGCGACGGGCTCGAAGTGGCGCTCGTCGCCTCGGATCGGCGCTGTCGCGCGCTCGACGTCGCCTTCGGGGCCGGGATCGAGACGCTGCTCGTCTCGCGCGAGCAGTTCGGCGGCTTCGCGCCCAGCTTCGATCGAGAGGGCTTCACCGGCGAACTCACGGAGGCGTTGAAGTCGCGCGACATCGATCTCGTGGCGATGGCCGGCTTCGGCACGATCGTGACCGGGTCCTTTCACCTCGCATACCCCGGAAGGGTCTTGAATACGCACCCGAGCCTGTTGCCGGCCTTCAAGGGCTGGCACGCCGTCGCCCAGGCGCTGGAGTCGGGTGTCACCGAGACCGGGTGCACGGTGCACATCGCGACCGAGGCGTTGGACGATGGTCCGATCCTCGCCCAACGTCGCGTCGCGGTTGCACCGGACGACACCGAAGAGACGCTGCACGAACGCATCAAGTCGGTTGAACGTGAGTTGTACCCGCTCGTGGTCGGTAGGGTGATGGCGGCAATGCGCGAGGGTGAAGAGCCTTCGTCAATCGCGGGAACGCTGGAGGACTAGGTGAGAGCGCTACTGAGCGTCTGGGACAAGACCGGACTGATCGAACTCGCGAAGGGGCTCTCCGCGCACGGCGTCGAGCTCGTCGCCTCGGGCGGCACGGCCGCGGCCTTGAGCGAGGCGGGTATCGCGCATCTCGAAGTGGCCGACGTCACGGGATTTCCCGAGATGCTCGACGGTCGCGTGAAGACCCTGCATCCGCGACTGCACGCGGGGATCCTCGCCGACCGCTCGAAGCCCGAACACTTAGCCGCCCTCGCCGAACACGACATCACGGCCATCGACCTGGTGGTGAGCAACCTCTATCCGTTCGATTCCAACCCCTCGATCGAACTGATCGACATCGGCGGGCCCTCCATGGTGCGCGCCGCGGCGAAGAACCACGAGCACGTGGGCGTCCTCACGAGCCCGAGCCAGTACGACGCGGTGCTCGAAGAGATCGTCTCGACCGGGACCTTGTCCGACGCGACGCGACACGCGTTGGCGCGCGCGGCCTTCGCCCACACCGCGGCCTACGACGCGCAGATCGTCGCGTGGCTCGACGGCGGCGGGGCCCTCGGGGAGGCACCGTCGGACGTCGACGCGGTCGTCCCGGCGACGCTGCACCTCACGCTCGAGCGCGCGAGCCTCGTGCGCTACGGCGAGAACCCGCACCAGATCGGCGCGCGCTACCGCTTCGCCGGCACGTCGCCGTGGTGGGACGGCGTCACTCAGCACGCCGGCTCGGCGCTCTCGTACCTGAACCTCTTTGACGCCGACGCGGCCTGGCGTCTCGTGCACGAATTGGCTGACGACGTGCCCGGCCAGTGCGCGGTCGCGATCATCAAGCACGCCAACGCCTCGGGCGCGGCCGTTGGGGCGTCGTTCGCCGACGCCTTCCAGAAGGCGCTCGACGCCGACGCGCAGAGCGCCTTCGGTGGGATCATCGCGGTGGGTGGCGAACTCAACGCGGCACTGGCGTCGCTCATCGCGGCGGGACCTCAGGCCGACGTCATCATTGCCGCTTCGATCCAACCCGACGCCATCGATATCCTCGTGAAGCGCCGAAAGGCGACGCGACTCCTGAGCGCACCTTCACCCGAGCCACTGGGACGTTCGGTACGAACCTTCGGCAACACCGCGCTGGTGCAGAACGCCGATGAACTGCTCGTGCCGGTGAGCGACTGGAAGTGCGTCACGTTCGCGACGCCGACCGATCAGCAGCTCCAGGACCTCGCGATTGCGTGGCGCGTGTGTGCGCGAACGACGTCGAACGCGATAGTGATCGCGCGCGACGGCGTCGCGGTCGGCATCGGCGCCGGTCAACAGTCGCGCGTCGTGTCGGCGGGCATCGCGACGACCAAGGCCAGCGAGTTCGCCCAGGGCGCGGCCGCGGCGTCGGACGCCTTCTTCCCCTTCGCCGACGGCCTCGAGTCACTGACGAGCGCCGGTGTCACCTCAGTCGTGCAACCGGGAGGTTCGGTGCGCGACCAAGAGGTCATCGACGCCGCCAACGCCGCCGGAATCGTGATGATGCTCACCGGCGAGCGTCACTTTCGTCACTAAGGAAGAAGAGATATGACCGCCCAACTACTCGACGGTGAGCGCTTAGCCCAGCGCATCAAGATGGAGCTCGCCCAACGCGCGGCGCGACTCAGCGCCAATGGACGAACCCCGGGGCTCGGCACGTTGCTCGTGGGCGAAAATCCTTCGAGCGCGCGTTACGTGGAGATGAAGGTCGAGGAGTGCAAGGAGATCGGTGTTCGATCCTTCGACGAGCACCTACCTTCTACGGCGACCCAAGAGGAGATCGAAGCGGTCGTCGATCGATTCAACGCCAATCCCGATGTCCATTCGATCCTCGTGCAACTGCCGTTGCCCGACGGCATCAACGAGGAGCAGGTCCTGCTTCGCGTCGATCCGGCCAAGGACGTCGACGGGCTGCATCCGACGAACCTGGGCCGACTCGTCATGGGGGCGCCCGGACCGCTGCCCTGCACGCCGGCCGGCATCGTGGAGTTGCTCGCGGAGTACGAGGTGCCGGTGGAAGGCAAACACGTCGTCATCATCGGGCGCGGTCTGACCATTGGCCGACCGCTGGCCCTGTTGATGGCGATGCGTCGGCCGCACTGCAACGCCGCCGTGACCGTGGTGCACACCGGCGTCGAGGACATGGCGGCGTTGACCAGGACCGCGGACGTGATCGTGTCCGCGGCCGGGGTACCGGGCATCGTGAGCGCGGACATGGTGAAGCCGGGCGCCGCCGTGATCGGCGCGGGAACGACATTCGCGGGCAAGAAACTATTGAGCGACATAGCCGATGACGTTGCTGAGAAGGCTGCCTGGATTACACCGCGACTCGGTGGCGTCGGACCCATGACCCGTGCCATGCTGTTACGCAACGCCGTCCTAGCTGCAGAGAAGGTGCGATGACTGAAACGACTGACGATAAGGGCCGCGAGTACAGTGTGCGGCCGTGGGGCAACTACACGGTGCTCGACGATGAGATGTTCGACCACCACGTGAAGCGGATCATCGTCACGCCGGGCAAGCGACTGAGCTACCAGTTCCACGCCAAGCGCGCCGAACACTGGTTCATCGTGAGCGGCCAAGCGACCGTGATCCTCGACGGCGTCGAGCACGAACTCGGCCCGGGATCGAGCATCGACATCGCGATCGGGCAAGCGCATCGCTGCGAGAACTACGGCACGGTGCCGGTCGTCTTCATCGAGGTCCAGCACGGGACCTACTTCGGCGAGGACGACATCGTGCGTCTCGAGGACGACTTCGGACGGGCGAACTAGCTCGGTGCGCATCGACGAGCTGCTCGCAGCCGGCCCCACCCGATCATTCGAATTCTTTCCTCCGAAATCGGACGCGGAGAGCGCCACGCTCGCGGCCTCGCTCGAGGACATCAAACCACTGGCGCCGTCGTTCGTCTCGGTGACCTACCGCGGGGGACGTGAATCACGCCAACGCACCTACGACCTCGTCACGCAGATCGAGCGCGACGGGTACGTGAGCGCGATGGCCCACGTCATTTGCGTCGGACACACTCGCGCCGAGATGCGCGATCTCTTGAAGAACTACGCCGACGCCGGCGTCCAAAACATCATGGCGCTCGGCGGTGACATTCCGGACGATCCGCTGGCCGCGCTCTCGGAGTTCGAACACGCCATCGACCTCATCGACCTGGTGCGCGCGAGCGGCGATTTCTCCGTCGGCGTCGCGGCGCACCCGGACGGCCATCCGAGGTCGCCCAACCGGGCCTCGGACCGACGTTTCCTGGCCGAGAAGCTCGCTCGGGCCGACTTCGCCGTCACCCAGTTCTTCTTTGACGCGACCGATTGGACGCGCCTCGTCGCCGAACTCGGCGAACTCGGCGTCACGAAGCCGGTGCTGCCCGGCATAATGCCCGTCACCACGATCACCGGCATCGACCGGATGAAGACCATGGGCGCGGCGGTGCCGCCAGCGCTCGTCGAGCGCCTGGTCGCGGCTGACGAACGAGGCGGCCCGAGTGAAGTTCGCAACGAAGGAATCCGCGCCGCCACTGCGCTCTGTCAAGAGTTGTTAGACGCCAACGCTCCGGGACTCCACTTCTACACACTCAATCGCTCGACGGCGACGAGCGAGATCTATCACGCGCTGTTCGGATAGTTTGACCTCCGAAATTAGGGACTTTCGTCCAAAAAGGACCTCCGAAAATCGCCGTAGGATGGCCGTATGGCTGAAAAAATCACTCAAAATGCCGACGGCGAACTCAATGTCTCGGACAACCCAATCATCCCGTTCATCGAAGGTGACGGCATCGGCGTCGACATCTGGCCCGCGTCCAAGATCGTCCTCGACGCCGCCGCCAAGAAGTACGGCAAGACCATCGAGTGGAAGGAAGTCCTCGCGGGACAGAAGGCGTTCGACGAGACCGGCGAGTGGCTACCCGAGCAGACCGTCACCGACTTCCGCGAGTACCTGATCGGCATCAAGGGTCCACTGACCACACCGATCGGCGGGGGCTTTCGCTCGCTGAACGTCGCGCTGCGCCAGATCCTCGACCTCTACGTCTGTCTGCGACCGGTGCGCTGGTTCCAAGGCGTGCCCTCGCCCGTGAAGCAACCTGAGTTGGTCGACATGGTCATCTTTCGTGAGAACACCGAGGACGTCTACGCCGGTCTCGAGGTGGAAGCCGGCTCATCCGACGCCGAGAAGTTGCGCAGCTTCCTGAAGGAGAGCTTCGGCTGGGACATTCGCGAGATGAGCGGCATCGGCGTGAAGCCGATCTCGAAGGAGGGCTCGGAGCGACTGATTCGTGCCGCAATCGTCTACGCCCTTAAGCACGAGCGCGAGTCCGTCACGTTGGTGCACAAGGGCAACATCCAAAAGTTCACCGAGGGTGCCTTCATGAAGTGGGGCTATCAACTCGTGAAGGACGAATTCGACGACGTCGCCGTCAGTTGGAACGACTGCAACGGCAAACCGGGATCGAAGTTGCTCGTGAAGGACGTCATCGCCGACATCTGCTTCCAGCAGTCGCTGACGCGCGCCTCGGAGTTCGACGTCATCGCGACGATGAACTTGAACGGCGACTACCTCTCGGACGCGCTCGCGGCTCAGGTCGGGGGCATCGGAATCGCCCCGGGAGCGAACATCAACTACGTGACCGGGCACGGGATCTTCGAAGCGACTCACGGCACCGCGCCCAAGTACGCGGGCATGGACAAGGTCAACCCCGGTTCGGTGCTGCTCTCTGGAGTGTTGATGTTCGAGCACCTGGGCTGGACCGACGCCGCCAACGACATCGTTCGAGCGATGGAGGCGACGATCGCCGACAAGATCGTCACGTATGACTTCGCGCGTTTGATGGAAGGCGCCACCGAAGTGAAGTGCTCGGAGTTCGGCGCCGCGATCGTCGATCGTCTCTAATCAAACCTGGAGGAATAATGACCACCCCCGTCCACGTCACCGTCACCGGCGCCGCCGGCCAGATCGGCTACTCGCTGCTTTTCCGCATCGCCTCGGGTCAGATGCTCGGTCCCGATACTCCGATAGTGCTCCATCTACTGGAGATCGAACCAGCGATGAAATCACTCGAAGGCGTCGTGATGGAACTTGACGACTGCGCCTTTCCGCTGCTCACCGACATCGAAGCGACCAGTGATTTGAATAACGCCTTTCGCGGCACCAACTGGGCGTTGCTCGTCGGCTCGGTTCCGCGCAAGGCCGGTATGGAGCGCGGCGACCTCTTGAAGGTGAACGGCGGAATATTCAAACCTCAAGGTGAAGCCATCTCGGCCAACGCGGCGAGTGACGTGCGGATCCTCGTCGTTGGCAATCCGTGTAACACGAACTGTTTGATTGCCCGCTCGAACGCCCAGGACGTACCCGACGACCGTTGGTTCGCGATGACACGTCTCGACCAGAATCGCGCCGAGACTCAGCTGGCGAAGAAGGCCAGCGTGCCGGTCCAGGACGTCAAAAACCTGGCCATTTGGGGCAATCACTCGGCGACGCAGTTCCCAGACTTTGGCAACGCCACGATCAACGGGAAAAAGGCGACGGACGTGATTACCGATCTGGGTTGGCTCCAAGGAGATTTCATTACGACGGTGCAAAAGCGCGGTGCCGCCGTCATCGAGGCGCGCGGCCTCAGTTCGGCCGCCAGTGCGGCGAACGCTGCCATTGACACGGTCGCCAGCCTGGTCACGGCGACGACGAGTGACGACTGCGTGTCGGTGGCGGTGACGAGTCACGGTGAGTACGGCGTTCCCGAAGGACTGACCTTCGGCTTCCCGATTGTTTCGAACGGGAATGGTTCTTGGAAGGTCAAGGAGAGTTTCGAGTCGGACGAATTCGCCAAAGGTCGAATCAAGATCACGACCGACGAACTGCTCTCCGAGCGCGACGAGGTCAAGACCCTCGGCTTGATTTAATTTGCGCAGAGTGCCGTCGCACGTCGGTTAGTAGTATCAGTCGAGGTTGACTACGGGAGACGTGAACATCAAGCAATCGTCGCCGCAAAAGCCGTTCAAACTTCGATACGCCACCATGGCGATTGCGGCGGTCGTCGTCATCGCGGCGGTCGTGCTCGGCGTGACGGTGTTCTCCGGCTCCTCACTTCCCGTTTTGAACGCGAGCTATAAGTGCGTTCCCGGTCCCCTGATTCCTCAGCTCAAAGCGGGCGGCTCCGGCACGATGTCGACCACCTACGGTGGCTTTACGGCGACGTTTCGCGCGACTCTCCCGGCCTCGACGCCCGCCAACCGGGCGATGCTCGGGATGCCCTTCAAGGGAACGCTGACCGTGACCCAGGGCGGACAGAGTTGGACGCTTCCTCGGCCGGCGAACCCCAACGACTCCGAGATCAACGTCATGTGCGTCATCGCCTTTCAGCGCGAGCAAGACCCGGGCGTGATGGTCGAAGGGTTCACCGGGGGAGCGCATTGTTGCGAAGTGCCGGTGATCTACCTCTTCGACCACGGCGACAATCGCTACGTCAAGGTCCTCGATATGAGTCCGAATCACTATCAGGACCCGCACGCGTTCGACGACAACGAGGGGTTCATCCCGACGGTCGTCGGACGTCACGTTCTCCTCCAGACGGGTGACGATCAGTTCGCCTACGCCTTCGGTTGTTACGCCTGCTCGGAATTGCCACTCGTGCTCGACGCTGTCAGCCCCGGCGGTTTGACCGACGTGACGCCGCAATACCCAGCGCTCGTTGCCGCCAACGCCCGAGCGATTTGGAAGAACGCACTTGATGCGGTGCGGGCGGAGTCGGGCGCCGGTCCGTCGAACATCCCCGCGCCCTTCGGATTCCTCGCTCCCTGGGTTGCCGACGAGTGCACGCTCGGGAGCGGGGCAACGGCGTGGTCAGCGATTCTGCGACTTGAACTCGAGGGAAAGTTGAGCGACGCGCTGTATTTCGAGGCGACGACGAATCACGGTTCGTTCGTTGCACACCTGCGTGCATTCCTGCTCCGAGACGATTACTGCACCGGCCAGATCTGAGCGTTTCCTTTCGGCCCGACTACGACGCCGCCAATAACGGCCAATGTTGTAGTCAGCATCCTTGACCAACAGCTCGCGAGAAATCCGGGGTCAAGCTAGTTGTTCGAGTCAGCGAATTGCGTTCGTGTACAACAATCCTTCGGATGTTCTGGCATCTCAGGGAGGATCATGCTCCAACCGTCATTGCACTTATGGACACACCTTTAGGTGAATTCCCAGACAACGTAACGAAGCAGATTGTTGATGAGACGGTTGCGAAGGAATCTGCTCGTTGAGGAGATGAGTACATCGAGATCTGGTTTTACCGATTGGCAATGCATCGGTTTCCTTCTACTGCAAATCGAATCGTCAAGTCAACGACGAATCGCCTCCTACTAATAGTTCGAGGTGTCAAGCCTTACGTCGACGAGTGGGACTACTAACACGGCGGACTCGTCGAGTCTGCCAACACAGACTCGACGAATGCCAGTCGCTCAAACACTCCACGTGCTTATTTCGCACCGTGAACAGTGTTCCTCTACCTACTTATTGATGGGCACCCACCACACGTGCCGATGACCACCGGTTACGGTCGTCACGAGACTCAAATGGTAGAAGTGGTGATGGATGAAAAGGGCAGTGACCGAGCGACCTTCAGCGTTGTAATTGAACGTGATAACGCCAGTTTGACCCGGCGCCAGAGCGAGCCTCTCGGTCGAGAGTACAACTTCCCTAGTAGCGGGAATTCGCTTGCCGTTAATGTAGGGCCGCGGTATTTCAAGTTTCGCAACGACGTGACACGCGGCGGTGGACGTACACCTGAACTCTTGCTGAACACGCGACCCAGTGGTCGGGCCGAGGACCTTGAGGAAGATCAACACTGGCACTTTACGCGGCGGCGTCGTCGTGGTCGTTACC
>PMFA01000028.1 GCA_003155915.1 Acidimicrobiaceae bacterium
GGTAACGACCACGACGACGCCGTCTGGTCCGGGAAGGTTGTTCGCCAACAAGGTGCACAGTGACGCGATTATTGGCAGGACCGTAAGGCTCGCCATAACGGGTCACGGGTTCTACGCTCAACCGAGGGTCACCAGCAATGATCGTGGCACCAGGGTTGGTGTCCAACACGACTACGGCAACTTGATAATCGTAAAAGTAACGACCCCCGCTAATTCGCGTCCGGGCCACTACACCTTCACGATCCGCGATGCCAACGGCAAGACTTGCAGGGTGAATTACTTCGCGAAGTATTAATAACACTCATCCACATTGCACTAGGCCCCCTCTTATGAGGGGGCCTAGTGCTTTTGGTGTGTGGTATCGACGCAGAATTGTCAAGCGTTGAGACGCGCTGACCTATTTCACCCGTTCGTTGTCAACGGTTGGGCTGCGCCAAGTCGACTCGGGCGAGCCCTTCAAGATTCCCGCAACGGTCACATTCATTTGGCCCATTCTCTGAAAATGACGTCGGTTTGACAATTTGATTGAATGAGATTGGACCGTTTCTTGCATCAAAGCAACCTGCCATTTCCACCTTTGATTTGTCGCCCCTTCAATCTCAGAGGGTTCGTCGAATCACGGAACCGGACGGAGAAGGTCTTTGGGAGAAGTAATGGCTATATGTCCGCCGCGTCCGACTAAGTGGTCGAAGTCGAATAGGTAATTGTCGGTCCTCCTGCGGGTTGAGAATGTTCAGCGGGGCCATGGACGATAAAGTTGAAGAGTTCGCGGCTCTACCCCGTAGCGATTCGAAGCAGAATGCAACGCCGTTGGTTATCGCATACCTCGGATGTTGGGGAGGTGAAGGGAGACTAAATGCCGACCACTATTAGCGTTGTCATCCCAACCTATAACTCCGCTTCGGTGATTGAACAATGCCTCGCGAGTATTAACGATCAGACGTACGCCGCGCAAAATGTTGTGGTGTGTGACGGAGGAAGTTCAGACGCCACGATTGACATCGCTACTTCCTGCGGTGCAACCGTGGTTCGTTCTTTGGCGAGTCGATCGGCACAGCGAAACGCAGGGGCCCTGAGAGCCTTAGGGGAATACGTCGTCTTCATCGATTCCGATATGAAGCTAACGCGCACCGTCTTGGAGGATTGTGTCAAGACCTTCACTGAACGCGACGCGGCCCTCGTCATCCCAGAAGTTGACATCGGAGAGAGCTACTGGGCACGGGTCAGGGGATTCGAACGCTCCTTTTACAAGGGCGTCTGGTGGCTTCAGGGCGCCCGATGTTTCAGGAAAGCACAGTTTCTAACAATTGGAGGATTTGACGTTGGGCTAATTGGTGCTGAGGATTGGGATTTGGACGAACGAATTCGACAGTTTGGCGGCGTGCGCGAGATCGCGGCATCCATTGAACACGACGAAGGTCGGGCGAACCTTAACGAACTCATGAAGAAGAAGACTCATTATTCGAAGAGTTTTCAAGTGTTCTGGGAAAGGCATCCTGAGCGTGCAGCACTGTGTTTCTCGTCGCGCCGCCGCGCGTGGTTAATCGCGCGCCGACCCGATCGGCTCGTGAGACATCCGATGTTGGCATTGGGATTGTCCTCGATCGGTGTTCTGGAGATCCTTGTGTCGAGGGGCTGGCTGAAGCGATGGGCTAGTAGTTCTGAGGAGCAAACTTTGGAGGGCAGTTTGAATCCCATAGTCACCGACGGTTCAGAATGAGATGGGAACGTATCGTGTCGATTGTTTATGGACAAGGTGAAAGGTGATGGAGGAATTGGTCCGACGATTTCGGAGGATGAAAGATGGAACAAATGGATGATGCAACGAAGGATCCTGCGCCGCTGAGTCAGCGAATTCCACGAATTCGAGATCGATCTCGGGCATATCAAATTAGTTGGGCGCTGTTGGATCTATTTGGAATTGATGTTTACCCTCATCGGACACGAAACGCAATCAAGGGATTGCCCCGATTCTTCTCTGATTGGAGAAAATTCAACCGATTGGTAGGCGACGTCAACGGAAGAGCCAGACTATCGGCACTGTATCCCGTGCTTGCTGATCGATTCGAATCGGCAGGTGAGATTGACGCCCACTATTTTTACCAGGACATTTGGGCCGCGAAGCGAGTCTTCGCCTTCAATCCGAGCCACCATATGGACATCGGATCACGTTTGGATGGATTCGTTGCTCACGTGCTGAGTTTCAAGTCAGTTACCGTAATCGATATTAGGCCAGGGCCCGTATCGATGACCGGGCTGAGTTTCCTACAAGCCGATGCAACGACACTGAGCGGTATAGAGAGTGATTCGATCCCATCGCTGTCGTCCCTGCACGCTGCCGAACACTTCGGTCTTGGTAGGTACGGGGATCCGATTGACCCGTCAGCTCACCTCAAGTTCATGGCTGCACTTGTTCGGGTTCTACAGCCTGGTGGCAGACTCCTATTCTCGGTTCCAACGGGAGTGGAGTGTGTCCAATTCAATGCTTGTCGAGTCCTATCACCTGGCACAGTTCTGAAGGCCTTCTCCGAATTGACGCTGGTCTCCTTCTCGGCCATCACTGACCAGGGTGAGTTCCTGGAAGACTGCGGAGTCGATGTTGTTGAGCACGCTGCATTCGGTTGCGGTCTTTACGAATTCACTAAGTAGATTTAGTTGTTTGATTAAATGACGTCCACTTAATGGGACAATCAGTCCCACGAGGACCGAGGTTGATCGGAAATGCCTCTTCAACGAGTTCCCTTCAGTGACGTCAGGGACCTTGTTGCACCCATGAATGGGAGTTGTGAGAGGTTCCATCCGAACCAAGCTGTAGATTCTCTGATCACTCTGAACTAGTGTCACAAAATTGTTCCATAAGCTGTCAAACAAAAGTCCGGACCCATGGCCTGTCGCGAGCAATCACCCATGGACAACTGAAATTGTCGAAAGATGACTTTGACGTTTGTTCATGTAGGTGCGTGCCCGTTAGTGAGAAGCGCATGAGTCACAGCGATCCATCGTGGCGTAAATCGATCCTGGCTACTCGTCGTCTAGGAAACGACCTTTTGTGTGCCATCATGAAATCTCGCCCGTGACGTCAAGCAACTGAAACCGCTCAACGTCCTAGACATCTTCACCCGAGAGTACCGGGCCGTGGGGACCGCACCTTCCGTGATCGCCGACGACGTGACGACACTCGTCGTACGTCAATATATGACCGTTACGCCGAATGAACTTGCGGTACCACGTCGAACACATACCGACGTGCGATGTGGCAATTCGTCGATACTTCAGATACTCCAGCGAAAGCTTGCACTCAACGAAGCGTGAAGTCGCTGGACTAGCGCCATGATCGCTCAGGCTGAAAGTTGTGCCGCCAGTTGGTCGTAAACCCATCGATACGTCACTTCGAGTCCGTCGCGCAGATGCGTTGAAGGTTGCCATCCAAAAACTTCTTGTATCAGCGTGTTATCACTATTTCGGCCACGCACTCCTTTAGGAGCGTCAAGATCGTAGTGCCGTTCAAGAGAAACGGCCCCTATCTCCTCGACAATGTCGACCAATTGATTAATGCTGACCAACTCGGCGGAGCCGACATTCAGCGGCTCAACATAGTCGCCAGTAAGTAGTAGCAGCGTGCCCTTAAGGCAGTCATCGATGTAAGTGAAACTACGGGTTTGAAGACCATCACCCCAAATCTCTATGTCCTTGCGATCAGTTAGTTTGGCCTCAGCCACCTTGCGACAAATAGCCGCAGGCGCTTTTTCTCTGCCGCCCTGCCAAGTACCTTCCGGCCCATAGATGTTGTGATAACGCGCTATTCGGGTAGCGACACCAAAATCTTCACGAAAGTGACGGCACATCCGTTCTGAGAAGAGTTTCTCCCATCCGTATCCATCCTCCGGCATTGCCGGATACGCGTCCGACTCCTTCAATGCGGTCACGTCGGTCTTGGTCTGATGTTCTGAGGCGTAAACACACGCCGACGATGAGTAGAAATAGCGCTCCACCTCTCCGTGTCGAGCAGCTTGAAGAAGATTCGTATTGATGAGGACGGTCAGCATGCAAAGAGCCTTGTTGTTCTCGATGAAACCCATTCCACCCATATCTGCCGCTAAGTTCACCACGTAGCGAACTCCACTAACGGCCTGATTTGCAGCGTCAATAAGCGACAAATCAGATTGAATTGCTTCCACTTGAGACGGCAATTGGTACCACTCCTCAAGTGGCTTAATGTCAACCCCGCGCACCGACTGGTGACCAGACCGAATCAGTTCAGCCATCAGATGACCTCCGATGAATCCACCGGCTCCCGTCACCAAGATCGTCGACTCTTTATCCAATTGCATTCTAAAACCTCAGTTTCTAGATCAACAAGCCAATGTATACCGCGTGTTACGGAATGCTAACCATTTCAGACATGAGTCTAAAGGTCAAGTTGGTCCATCGGTGGGTTCGGGAAACGTCACTTCGGTTTCCAACGAGAATCGATTGGAGTTAGTGCATCAGCAAAAATGGACTCCCAATCCAAGCCCTTCATCATGTTGAACGCGCTAGTCCGCCGATAGTCACGCTCACGGTCGTTCTCTGAAAGTAACAAGCAGATTCCGCGAGCGACCTCCTCGACAGTGCCTTTCACTAGGACTGCACAACCCGACTCCTCAAGCGAATCGGCATTGTACGGTACGCGGGTCATAACAATGGGAAGACCGGCAGCCAAGTAGTTTTTCAATTTGCCCGGATCAGCAAACTGTGTGAACGACTCCTCGGACTCAAGATACGTTGCAAGGCCAATGGAAGCGGAACTGAGAAGTTGCAAGACTTCGTCCTCGTCTTCGATGTATCCCGTGAATCTCACGCGATTCTCAACTCCAACGTTATGAGCCATCTCCGCTAATGCCGCTTGGTACGGTCCGCTTCCAATTACGACGAGGTCTACGTCGCTGAAAGACTCCGCGATTAGTGGTAGCGCTGCGATCACGTGTTGCAATCCTTGCTTCTCGAGTAAGTGACCGAGAAACACGAGCCGGTTCGGAAGTCGAGGCCCATTTGCGATCTCAGAATTAACTCGGACAACACCGATTTCTACAATTCTTGTGCGCTTCTGAGAGAACCTACCAATCAGTGACCAGAAGGTACCGTGCCAGCGACCTTGGTCAATCGCGGGCGATACGTTCCATGTCTCAGTTGCGAACAGCGCTGCCACACGATCGGAAAGATGATAGATGCCATTAAGGATGTTGTTGTCGAAGCGCTTGGGTGACCAGTCGATCACGTAGAAGATAACGCGCTTTGTGTGTTTCATTGCCCGCAACATGATTCCGGCGATGCAGTTCAACGCGTCGACTCCGATGAAGAGGTCACTTTTAGGAGAGAATTGACGAACCCAGCGAATTGTGAGTATGACTTCTTGAAGGCGGATGACAGGTTCGGCCCCCCTCAGCAAATGCTGGCCTGTTTCGACCAGCTTTCCATCCTCGAATAGTCGGTAGCTCGACATCGCCGGCGATTCGTAGACAAGCGGGTGAAAAATCGAAAGAACTTTCGGACATTGTTGTGTCAGATACGTTTCAAGGTGAATGGCCGGGCCAGTTCCCCTAACGTGCGTCACGATTACGGCAACGGTGCCCGACAAGAGATGCGTCGTTGCTTCTTCTGAGTTCTCAGCATCTTCGCCCATAACTACTACGACCTAATTCGTATCGTTTTCGACGGTTGTTGCTCACTCCGAACGATCTGCATTGGAACCTCGAATCCCTCGTTTAGCGCATGTCAACGAAATAGTCGCCGAATCATAATGATTCCCAAGTCACCTTGAACGAATGCCCAGAGGAATTGTTAGCAATCATAACAAGCGCGATTCACGTACTTTGAGTGGCCTTAGATCACACGCACGTTTTGAAATTGTGCTTGAAAGGGTCACAAACCTTCACTCTCGCGTCGGCGACAACCAGAACCTTTACGGGTGACATCCGCGGAAGCCCTCACCCGTATAAGAACCGACTCGCCGTTGCAACTAAGAAGGCGGCTCGAAATCTCGCGAGTTTAGACATGACCCGTCGCAAGTTCATCGCGCTACCTGGTCGTCTCACGCGTCATTCTCGAGGTCGCCTGCGGCACACCGGTCGACTTCCAGCGCGATCAAGTTGCAAACTTCGCCGTAAGTGTGGTTCGACTCGTCCACATGTCTGTCAATCACCGAAAGAACGGCCGAGTCGTGTTCGACAAGGAGATTTCGATGACGAACCGATTGGTCATTGGACGGTCGCGGTGGATTAAGGCGTAACCAATCAGACCCGCCGCGGTCAGAGTATCCTACGTGGATGAACGCACAGGGGGGCGAATGAAGCCACCGGAGAGTTTGGCGACCTTTGGCCGCAACGTTCATTCTCAAAACGGTGAGGATGGCATCATCGCGGAAGTTCTTCGGAGAATCAGCGAGACTCATGAGCTCAGCCGCTGGTGCGTGGAGTTCGGGGCGTGGGATGGAGTGTACCTCTCCAATACCTGCTGTCTGATTCGCAACGAGGGCTATCACGCTGTGCTCATCGAGCCAGACCCGAAAAGATTCGCCAAGCTCTGCGAGAACTTCCCAGAGGACACGGTGATCAAGTTGAAATCTTTTGTCGGGGTATCTGGCGAGAATTCGTTAGATTCGCTGCTTGAGCGCGCTGGCTGCCCGCGCGACGTTGATCTTGTCTCGATCGACATTGACGGTTGTGACTATCACGTCTTTGAGTCAATTCACGATTTTCAGCCGAAAATAGTTTGCATTGAGTACAACGGCACAATCCCCAATGAGGTTGATTTCGTGCAACCCCTCGACTTTGATCTGAAGTGGGGTACCAGTGCGTCAGCGATCTGCAGAATGGCCGAAGACAAGGGCTATCTTCCGGTGGCGGTCACGGCAACTAACTTGATCTTGGTCAGGGACGACTTAGTGGAGCTTGTGGTTTCGCGGGAGTGTGCATCCCTGACAGTCCTGCGAGATGACACCGATACGCGGAACTTTATTTTTAGCGGATACGACGGCACGGTATTGACGAAGGACCCTCTGCGACTTCCCTGGCATCAGTTCACGGCGCCCCCGCAATCTATTCACGTCCTGCCACGTTGGCTGAGAAAGTACCCCGGTGACTACCGGAGATTTGAACAGGGGGCGTTTTTGCTATTTTTGGCAATCAAATCCCCAAGTCAACTGCCCTCGATCCGCGTGCTGCGCGAAACGTGGGCACGCCACTCTCGCTGACGGCACGAAGATCTAGGTCCCAGTCTGTCTACAGTTTTTGGATCACGTGGTCCACTGTGACAGCCGCTCCGATGTACACGCAATGGTTGGCGAACTAGTGGGTGGTCACCTGGTCGCGGACCCAGCGGTAGGTCACCTCGAGGCCGTCTTGGATAGGGCTTGATAGCGAACACGGTGAATGAAAAGACTTTGCTTCGTGTTGGCCGATCGATTCTCCCGCATGGTTGAGATCAGGTTTGTACCGTACTGTCTAATTCTCCGTCGATCGGGCGAAAGAGATTCCAAGACATAAGACTATTTGTGGGTTACGCAGATAATTGAACCGACACATGTCACGGAGCGGTCGGGGTATCGATTCAGGATAATTGATTCAAGTTCAGTGAGTGTCGGATAGTCATTCGTTCCGTCGAAGTTGTCGGCGTCATCGATGAGAATCACATCGTCATATTGGCGCTGCAGTACCAACTCGAGTTCGCCAAGGATAGGTGTGTCAATCTCACCGCGGGCGGTGAAGCCTTTGGAGTAGTGGGCATCCAGCCAGAAGATTGCTGGCTCATTAACGGCCGCAACCATTTTTGGCAACTCGACGGAACTGTCGCCTTGGAAGACCGAGACCTGGGCAAGCCGACGAAACCGACGTACAGCTTTGCGATACAGTTCCGGGTCGAGTTCAACGGTTAGTAACCGGTCAAAATTGCCTTCCTGTGCGTTGATCATTTCGCCGAGATAGGTTCCGGTCTCTACGAACACGCGGATACCGTGCTCTACGGCGTGGCGGCGAATGGTGAGAATCTTCGTTAGATATGGCGTAGGACCAACTCTTCCAGCGGCCTCCCAGGCTGCAAGCTCCTTGGTGCGATGGCGTCTAAGTAACACCTGACCAAGGCGCGATGACAGTAATTGACGGCGAAACTTTTGCATTCAGGAAAGCCTAATAGTGAAACTTGGACATACAGGAGACCAACACTCATTACTCAAACATCTAGAAGGTTGGAAAGCCGACACCTAGGGCCCATGTAACGCCCAGGCGACATTGCCAGCAATCAAGAGTGCCCTAAAGAGGCGTCTGACGAAGAGTTTTAGCCATGAAGCCTCAACGTGGACTTCAGCTTCGCAAGCGGAGAACGCCCGTTCGATTCTCGTCGCTCGCCTCAAGGCTTCGAGTCAAGAACTCAATGATTAGCTTTGACGCGAATTGACTCATTTCACACTTGATTTTTCGAGGTGGCACTATCGTTCGCCGCGTTTCAGCACCGCGGCTATACGAGATCGATTTCTGAACGGTTATTTCACGCGTCCGTTGAGAGGATGGGTTCTTCCGTAGAGGGCTCTGAATGACTCCGAGGGTGACGTCTCCGATACGTCGACCGTGTCATGGAGACGATGGGTTGACCTGCCAAAACCATGAGATACAACACGGTAATGAGACCGCCGACCGTCACCGCAAGGTTGGGGAGGAACACAACCCAGCCGGATTTGCCGCCGGTGAACTTCATTTGGGTGCCGATACCGCCGATGACTTTTTGGCTCGTAACGTCTATCCCCAAACCGATTGCGGGCGACGGTAGTTCGAACGGCGACAGAATTGAATGTCTTGAACTACTCGCGGATTGACGACGGCAGTCAACATGAATGAATCCGGCGAGAAATAGTGCGTCATTAACTTGGCAACCTTTGCCCCAAATTGGTGTTCGCACGCGCCCAGGAACATCAAACACCAACTCGGTGCCGAGGTTCTTTTCGGGCAGTCCGTCTCTTCGTAGTGACGAAACGAATCTGTTCAACAACGCTCGCTGTGATGTCGGCAATTGGATGTCAACTTCGACAATGAGACTCGTCACGCCAAGCTGGCGTGCCTGATCCACCAAATGCGTCACGGAGGCTCTGCTTGGCGGTTCCGTTTCTAATTGCTGATCGAATGTACCCACGGAAACGTTGAGCGCTGAAATACTGGGCGATCGAACTGACGCCCCCAATAACGTCGGGTCGGACACCTCTCGATCGCTCCACACGTAATGCGTAAGTCCCGCGGGTTGAATCACGGCGTCGAGCGGCCAGTACGCAATTTCGAGTGACGTCCCTTTCGGGACCTTGCTGGATATCGCGTTATACGATGCCGGAATTTGGATGGGACGATAGGTTCCCCAGAATGCAATGAGGGAAGGTGCACAAGCTGCAACAAGCAGGATGAATACCGCTACGTCTTTCAATAGCGCTTGTCGTGCAACTCGGGGGCGCGAGGAGTCTTCACCGTGTGCGAGCGCACGCGGCGTGACCCATAGAGCGAGAGCGATAGAAAGAGCCGCGACGAAAGGCGATGCCAATCTTGCGGGTTCTCGAGTGAGGCTTCTCAGGATGTCGTTGCCGAAGAAGGGCCACGCGCGAATCAATTTGAAAATCCAGCCGGTAGCGCCAGCGGTTCCAAACCCTAAGACGAGTCCCACGAGGATAAGGGTACGCAGCATCATTTGATGACCTGAAGCAGTGTCCAACTTCGGTTCGTGATCGAAGCCGACGGCGACATGCCAAATTGCCATGATGACAAGAACCACGACGGCGAAAGTACTAATGGCCAATGGCAGGATTCCTGCGTATTGGGAAAGGTCGAGGTGCGGCCACCAAAAATCTCTCAGTTCCAATAGATCAGTGACGGGATGCGCACTTTGAAGAGGCGGCCCATTGCTCGAATATACGAGTGACGTTAGATGTGATGGAAAAAGAAGTGTGAATAGATAAGGACAAATCCAAAACGCGCCGACACCCAGAAAGGTGATTCCCAGCCTGCCCATCGTGCGGAGAATGCCTCGACGCCCACCTCTTCGCATGGTTGTCGCGACGATCGCGCACACGATCGCAGCCATCACCCAACTCACCAATCCTCCGAGGAAAAGAACTGCAATCGGCAACCACAACGGTGTTTTCTCACCTTCTCGGATGCGAATCGTGCCAAGAATGAGAAGTGGAAGGAGGCAGTAGCCCGTCCAGTAATAGAAGTATCCGAAGAATTCGAGAGACCAGGGATTGAAGACAAAAAACAGTGCCGCGAGGCAGCCACCGGCGAATGTGGCGCCGAATTTCCTCGCGAGAGAGAATGCTCCTCCCGACGCGGCG
The DNA here is from genome assembly GCA_003155915.1 of Acidimicrobiaceae bacterium. GTDB lineage: Bacteria > Actinomycetota > Acidimicrobiia > Acidimicrobiales > RAAP-2 > RAAP-2. The sequence continues at coordinate 10,343 of PMFA01000028.1, forward strand.
GCCGTCATGAGTAACGGCACGATCTTGCTCCACGCGGCGGCGTTCAGTGGAATTCCCAAATGAGAAATCAACCAGATGACTGCCGCGAACGGTTGGAAGAAAACACCTTGCGATCCGATGTTCGAAATTCCACCCAGAAGACTGAATCCTCCAAGTGACCACGCGGTGTCGGCGTGCAGCGACGCATCGAAAGCGGGGTCGCGCTCGAATACGTAACCGTGGCGAAGGAGCATGGGCGTCCAAAGCACCACAGCTGCGAAGATCGCCAGAGCGATTGAAGGATGTCCGACGACTCGGATTCGGAGCCGGGAAACTCGTGTCATAGTCGCATCGCGCCCAACATTCATTGGCTACGCTGCACTGTCATAAGACTCGACAAGTCCGATCGCCGCTCGGAATTCCTGTCTCAGCGATGGTGAAGCGTCTCTAATACTGGCCTTAAAATCTCTAATTATCGCCGAACCATTACCCGATTTCTGCCATTGAAACGCTGCCTGGACTGTCATTCGCCACGAACTCGACTCATTCGTCGTCAGCATGTGCTCGCGAACCGATTTAGAAATTGCGTGGCTTTCCTCGACGAAATACTGATTGAGGCCCTCGACGAGGCCAATGGGACTCTCTATGTTGATGGAAGCTTGCACGAGCAGTTCATCTAAGTTGGCAGCAGTACCGGTCGCACCAACATTGCTTGCCCATTCCGAAGCAAGGAAATACTGCTCGTACGCAGACGGAGAGAAGTTCCGCGGCAGTTCTCGCAGGGTGGCCTCAAGCGCAGGGAGAATCAGATTGTTCTCGGACAACGAGACAGCGCTCCCCTCAATTGATGTGTTGAAGTGATTGCCACCAAGGACTTGTTCGGAAACGCTCGCTAGGAGCACTATTCCTACGAACATGGCAATAACAGAAATTTGTCGTCGTGTGGCGACATGAACGAAGATGCGATTGTCGGAATTTGTCTCTGGTTCGACATCTAGAACCGTCGAGGTGGGAGCGAGATTCGTCGAGCCAACCTCAGTTGCAACGTCGTCATTTTCGGACAATGTAATTTCCAATTTCGACCGATGCTGAACATTTAGGTACGCAATGAAGACGATAAAAATCAACGTGAGAGATGCAAATGTGTCACTCAGTCGCGATGCCCAGATATAAAAATGACCAGAGTCAATTGTTATCGAATCAGGGAACAACGCGGCGACGGCACCTGTGGACATGCCGATCATCACGACCCAGATCGCTGTTACAGCGAGGGCCGCGATTCGCATTCGACGCTGCGTCAAGATGTTCAAGTAATCCTTGGACGTACGCGCCTCATCTCCGCGACAGCGTTACGCGCGCGCCGCGAATAATCGTTTACGAAACTTCGATCCAAGTGCTGCGTCAACGATGCGTCCGAGTCCTCCCTATCAACGGGCTCTGGCACCGAGGACTGCGGTGGCAATCCGACATTTAGCATCGATTTTCCATTTAGAACACCTGTCCGGACTGGGAGACGACTAGTCATCACGTGGACCATAATCGTTGGGCTCAATCTACGCCCGGTCATTTGGCACTCCAAGGATTGTCGTGACGGATGAATTGACCATGGTGTTTGCGGGCAGAGCATCTGCATCCGTCTCTAAAAGAATTCTCCGAGCGACGTCCTCCCACGGGATAACCCCCTTCGGAGAAATGGCTGGTAGTCCGTCGCGTAGCCAGATTTCGAGCGTCTCGCGGAGAGTTTTAGCCAGTTGTTTCGGATTGGCCGCGGTGAGAACACCCTCAGATGCAAGAACAGAATCTCGGAGACCGGCTACGTCGTAGGTAACCGAAGGCGTCCCGACCGAAGCAGCTTCGGAAACGACGAGCCCCCAACCCTCTCGCACTGACGTCGCGATGAGTACGTGCGCTCGTGCAAGTCGCTCCAGTTTCTTGGCGGGTGGCACTTTTCCAAGAAAGACCACGCCTTCAGGAGCCATTCGGCGTAGGTCATCCTCCATGGGGCCAGAACCAATTATCCACATGACGGCATCCGGCATGCTCTCCTGAAGAATTTCAAATGCGCGAATGGCTTCGTCAGGTCTCTTATGTGACTCGAGTCGCCCGACAAAAATGACTGTTGGCCGAGACTCGCGTGGGACATTCGGATGCGTGCTCAACGGGTTCTGACCAATTGGAACGACAACGATTCGCTTGAGGCCATACGCCTCAAGCGACTCTCTGCTCGACTGCGAGATCGTCACGGTGGGTATATCGCGATACGCGCGCAGCCACTTTGGCTCAAGCCAATATCTACCAACTGTCGACACCGGAAATGGCATCTGGTAGGACCAGAGTTCCCGGCAAACTTGGAACGTGAGAGCGATGACCGGCGCATCATCGACCCATTTTGGAGTTAGGAATGGACGAGTGTTCACTTCGTCGATTATCAGATCGAACTTGCCACGGCCTTCCTCAAGGTAGAAGCGCATCGCTTCGCGGTAGACGCTGTATTGAGTACCGCGTCGAATGATGTGAACGCCGCCAATTTTCTGGTTTGCCGGTCTGCCTTCGACCGAAGCACAAAAGAGCGATACGTCGTGACCCGCTCGCACCCACTCTCGGGCAACGTTATTGGTGTAAATTTCGGCGCCGCCTGCTTTTGGATGCGCCAGATCCCGCCACGTGAAGATAAGTATTCTCAATGGCCGAGCATTGGGAACTGAACTCGGTGGTCCTTGCGGGACTGACTCGTGGAATTCCTCATCAGAACTTGATTCAAAAAGTAGTGACTCGTCGGGGTTCTTCTCATGATCCCGGTCGTAGAAGCGAAGGATCCGAAGTCGATAGAAGATGGCGAGTGTGTCAATGAGCATGGCGAACGCAGAACGTACTGAGATTGCACTACCAAAACGATGATCAATTCTCACGGGCATTTCAATGAAGTTCCGAAAGCCTTGCTTACGGGCCACGACGAACAACTCAAGGTCGAAAGCGTAGCGCTTCTCAATCATGAGAGGCAGCGCAATGGAAAGAACATCTCGCCGGATGATTTTCACACCAGTTTGAGTATCTCGAATCGGCAATCCGAACAACGTCCGATTGATTTGTTGATAACCCCATGAATACAATCGCCGGAGGGGCGGATATGAGACCACGGATCGCGGATGTCGTTTGCTCCCGAAAACTATGTCCGGTTGCTCTCGACGAATGATGTCCAGGAAGTCAGTCAATACGTCGGCCGGAATGTCACCGTCTCCTTCAATAAAGCCGAGATATTCGCCACGCCCCAACGCGAGTCCTGCCCGCAACGTAGCCGCCTTTCCTTGAACTAGGTCAAGGTGAACGAACCTGAGGTGGTCCGTGGAGAGCGCCGCCAGCTGGTCGTGACCTGGTCCGGTACTTTTATCGGAAACCACAATAACTTCGTACGTGATTCCCGATTTTGAAAGCGTCTCCACGACGTCGCCAATATGGCTTCCGAAGTGGGTGCCACGGTCATAGAACGGTACGACCAATGTGAGATCGAGATCAGCGGGACTCAATTCGCCCAGCGTTTCACCAATTTCAGCCTCGTGTGATGAAGCTCTCGCCAACGCGATCAACGCCGGAATGCCCGTCGCAAATACTGTTAGCACGCTGATAATCAACATGATCACCGCGACTGACGTCATACTCTGATGTCGCAGGGAGATCAAAATGATGGCCAATCCGACTCCAAGCCACGGCGTCAGCGCTACTAGTGAGCGGCGCGCCAGATGCAAATACACAAAGAGGCTCAAGATGCCTATCGCTGCAGAGGCGAAAGCCAAAGGACCAACAATTGAAATCGTGCTGATGTATTTTGAGCCGAAGAGTACGTGTACGACGAGGCTCGAGAAAACGGTGAGCGTGCCAGCGGTCAAAATGCCGACAAATGTTGTGATCTTGAGGGCTTGGATGAAGACTCTGCGGCTCTCAACACTGGTTCCACGCCCGCTCGCCCAATGTGGAAACGCAATGGTGACGATGGCGCCGGGTACAAACAACGCGATATGTGCTGCGACTGCTCCTGCGGCGTATCGACCAGCGACGGTGGCGGAGAAAAAGTGACGGGCGAGAAAGGTGTCAACGCCGATGAAAGTGGTGTAACTGGCAAGGGACGCAACTGATAACAACATGTCGCGTCGCTTCGCACGTACCACAGATCCCCCTGGGTGGCTACGAACTTTATGGCGGGCCGAGAAAATCAATGAGCCAGTGACAAATGCTTGGGCTCCAATAGTGGCGATGATTGCGCCCGAAACGCCGAAACCGGCGGCGACCATCGCGGCACCGAACAACAGACGTATTAGTCCGCCCCCTACGAAGGTGGCGAAGGCCACCGCGCGAAAGCGGTACTCGCCGATGAGCGAACCTTGCAAAACTGCGCCTACGGTTGCCAGAGGAATCCACGCGCTCACGAGAAGAAGTGGGACCGGTGAACCGATATGCAAGAACCCGTCAATTAGAGGGGTCAATGAGGCAAACGCCATTTCGGCGATGACGCCAAGGACAATCGCACGCCAAATCAGCCTGCTGAGTGAGAATGACTCATCGTTCTCAGTATGAGCAATCACTGCCTGCGTCACCGCAAGTTGCGCCGCGCCAACAGGTACGGTGAGCAAACTGAGAATGCTCAGAATCGCACCGACGGCTCCGTAGTGTGCTGGACCCAGTAAGCGACTAATGACGATATGGAAGAGGAAGTTCGAAACGTTCACGCCGGCCGTCGCAAACAAAAACGATACGGCACCTCGACTGAGAATTCCCGAAGAAAGCTGGGACCAAATTGCAGCAACCCGCTGGCGCGGAGAATGTCGCAATCGGGTTTCCATCATGCCCCCTCCAACCAGGAAAAAGTCTGGCCAATTCGCAGTTGTGAATTTCAAAAAATTCTAACAAGAAACCACAACAAGAACTCCCAGTTTGAAGTGAATGATGAACCAGCGATTGGCCACACGCTGCCAACTCTCACTCCGCCCCGTGACCATATCGTCAGATTTCGTTGCAATGGCTCGGCCTTATTTCTGGATCGTTGCCATTGCGGACAAGGATTATTGTCCGAAGATGGGGTGGAAGTTGAATCGTGAAGTTACGGGCGTCGACGCCAAGGCTGATGGTATGAGATGCCCTCGGAAGATGACGAGTCAACGGATTTCACAAATGCTGCGTCACCCCGATGCCGCAACCCTGATTCTCGGATTAGTCATTGGCCTTGGCGTGTGCGCACCTTTACTCGGCGGCGGTCGGCTGTTCCTTCTGGACTGGACCGTCGGACCTCATGACGCGATCGCCACCCCTGCGGCCTTAGGTCTCAATGGGGGTCTCACGACCGGTATCGGCGGATCCGTCATCTTCGCAATACTGAACAACGTTTTTGGCAGTGCGTCAACGTGGCTACCGATGCTGGCGTTTTTTCCGATTGCCACCGTTGGGGCGGGGCGCCTCGCCGGCCGGTCACGATGGTCGCGCTGTGCGGCGGGAACGCTGTACGCGGTCAATCCGTTCGTCTTCAATCGTCTCTTCGTAGGTCACTTCGCTCTCCTCATCGGCTACGCCCTCTTGCCCTTCGCCGTCAAAGCTGCCATTCGCTCGCTTTCATCGCGGGGCCTGCGATGGTGCGTGCCGGCACTGTGGTGGGCGGGGCTCACGTCGCTGAGTCCCCACTTCGCATGGATCTACGGCCTCGTCGTTCTCGGCGTCGCGATAGTTGCCGTATCAACCAAGCAACATCCATTACGTCGTGTGACTGGATGGTTCGCGACGTGCGTGGGTGCATTCGCGCTCATGAGCACATACATCATTTTGCCGAACGGTTCGACCAATTTGTCCACGCAAATCGGATCGGTCAGTCTCAATCTTTATAGGACCAATGGCGATCCACATTTGGGGCTCTTCGCAAACGTGCTGGCCTTGTACGGTTTCTGGCGAACTGGCCCCGGTCCCGAACTCCCCAAAGACGTCATCATCGGATGGCCGTTCATTATGTTCGCGATTCTCGTGATCGTCGGTGTCGGGGCCTGGTACGCATTGCGACGGATTCCGGTGAAGGGCGAAGCGACGGACTCCACGAGCGAGACTGAAGGGGAGAGTACGACGGGTCAATCGTTAGGCCCAACGACGACCTCGATCGCCGTCGATGAGACGGTCAACCAGTCGAACGCCGTCGATCAACGAAGGCTGGCGATTCTGCTCGTCTTCGTCGGCGTGGCGGGGTACTTCTTGGCGCTCGGCAATCAGGGACCGACCGGTGGGTTGTTCTTGTGGGCCTATGACCACGTGCCCTTCTTCTCGATCATGCGAGAACCTCAGAAGTTCCTCATGCTGCTCGCTCTGGCGTACGCGATTCTTTTCGGTTGGGGAGTTGAACGACTGTCACAAGTCGACGTATCTCCGACAAAAGTCGGTGCGGCTGCAACTGCGGCGCTTATTGGCGTGGTTCTTCCACTCGGCTACTGCGCCACCATTTTCGACGGATTGGCGGGGCAGGTCACCTCCAGTCCGTTGCCACCGGCGTACCAGCGCGCCGATGCCCTGATGGGCACGGGCACGGGAAACATCCTCGTCCTGCCGTGGCACATATATATGGAGTATCCCTTCACCAGTGGTCGAGTGATAGCGAACGTCGGGCCAACGTCGTTTCGACGAAACGTGATCTCGGGGGACAACGTCCAAGCCGATGACGTCCAGACGCAATCGACATCTCCTCGCTCCGCGTACCTACAGCAGTTGTTCCTCAATGGCAGCAAGACGAATAATTTCGGAGCGCTCGTGGCTCCATTGGGGGTGCGGTACGTCGTGCTCTCCAAGGCGGTGGACTGGCCTGCCTACAGTTGGCTCAACCACCAAAAGGACCTCAAACTCGTACTCGATGACCAATCGCTCGAAGTGTGGCGCAACGTCGCGTATAGGGGCGTTGGTCAACGAGTCACGAAGTTGACTTCGGTCTCGGGAATCGCTGGGCTACTCTCACTCGCCAAATTGAACGAACTCGGGGCCGGAGCCGTGGTGAGGAGCGAAAGTGCACCTGGTGTCGCCACCTCGGTACCCGGGGTCACGAGTTCGCCCGCGTCAACGACGCTTCCGTCCGTCCGGCAACTGTCGCCGGTGGCGTATCGAATTTCTTCAGGCACGCCGGGTTGGGTGACCGTCGACACCACCTACCAACGCGGTTGGTCCTTTGACGGCCACGCGGCGAAGGCGACCGCCGAGGGCACCGTCCTCGTCCGTGTGGGCGCCCAAGGTGGAGTCCTCGAATATACGCCCTGGCGATTGGTCCGCCTCGGCTACATCATTTCGGCCGGCACTTTCGTCGCACTTGCACTCGTCCTCATTGTCGAACCGCGACGACGAAAGAGAACTCGCGTTCGCGTGCGTTAGTTCCGATCCTTGGCTGGAGATCGGTTGAAGGCTGCGGGACTCTTCTGGTCGTGAAGAGGGCAACGATTGATCCTTTGCGGGACCGGGCATTCGTTGACTCGCGTTTTCCCTTGCGAAAAGGGATTTTCCGTGATCTGGCACACTGCAGAAGGCAACGCCTCGTGAATGAGTAGGTCTAGTGGCCTTAAGTACGTCCGGTGTCCTAGCCTTATAGGAGAAGAGGGCATCGTCGTCACTACTTAAAGGGTCTTTATGGTTGATAGTCGTTTCTCGCTTTTGGGTCGTGATATGGCGGTTGACCTCGGAACTGCGAACACGCTGGTCTACGTGCGCGGCCGCGGCATCGTCTTGAACGAGCCCTCCGTGGTTGCCGTCGACGTCAAGGACGGAAAGCCGCTCGCCGTAGGCGCCGAGGCCAAGCGCATGATCGGTCGTACCCCGAGCAACATCCAGGCCATCCGGCCCTTGAAGGACGGCGTGATCGCGGACTTCGAGATCTGCGAGAAGATGTTGCGCTACTTCATCCACCGCGTCCACCAACGTCGCTTCGCGAAACCGCGCATGGTGATCTGCGTGCCGTCGGGTATCACGGGCGTCGAACAGCGTGCCGTCATGGAAGCGGCCGAGTTCGCCGGCGCGCGCAAGGCCTACATCATCGAAGAGCCGATGGCCGCCGCGATCGGTGCCGGTCTGCCGATTCACGAACCGACCGGCAACATGGTCGTGGACATCGGTGGTGGTACGACGGAGGTCGCCGTCATCTCTCTCGGTGGCATCGTGACGAGTCAGTCGATTCGCGTCGGCGGTGACGAACTCGACGAGGCATTGATCGCCTACGTGAAAAAAGAGTTCCAGTTGGCGCTCGGTGAGAGAACCGCTGAAGAGATCAAGATCCAACTGGGTTCGGCCTACCCGCTCGAAGAGGAGTTGCGCGCCGAGATTCGTGGTCGTGACCTCGTGACGGGCCTCCCTAAGACGGTCATAATCTCGACCGAGCAGATTCGCAAGGCCATGGAAGAGCCGGTGCAGGCAATCGTCGACGCCGTGAAGGTGACGCTCGATCGCACGCCGCCGGAACTTTCGTCGGACCTCATGGAACAGGGAATCGTCCTGACCGGTGGCGGAGCGTTGCTCGCGGGCATCGCGGCGCGACTCGAGTACGAGACGAACATGCCCATCATCGTGGCGAACGACCCACTCAACTGCGTGGCGTTAGGAAGCGGCATGTGCCTCGAAGAACTCGACGTCTTCGCGCGCATGTTGAAGACCAGTCCCACGCGCTAACCCGTGGCCACGGATCGGACGAGGCGTCGGACGTGGACGATAGGCGCCACCGTCTCGGTGATCCTGGTCGTGCTCTACCTCAGTGGCGGCGTGATCTCGGGACTGCGCACGGCGGCAAATATCGTCACCTCTCCCTTCACCTGGACCGTCAATGAGATTGCGCGTCCGATCGGCCACATGTTCGCCGGCGCCATCAACTACAGCGACGTGGTCTCCCAGAATCAGAAGTTGCGCGCCGAACTGGGAAGGGCCGAATTCAAGGCCAACGAGGCGTGGGCTGAGAATCGACAACTCGAACAGTTGAGCACCCAGCTCGACGTGCCCTTCGTCGGCTCCCTGCCCACGGTCACGGCCCAAGTGTCGGCGCTCTCGCCGACGAACTTCGCGGCGACGGTCGATATTTCGAAGGGTGGCGACAGCGGCGTCATGGTGGGGATGCCGGTCGTCGCCAATGGGGGACTGGTCGGCATTGTCACCGCAACGACTCCCCACGGCGCGACGGTTCGCCTGATCTCCGACGTGAAATCCCTCATCGGGGTGACATTCGGATCAGGCAATACGTCGATCGTCGTCAGCGGCCAGGGCGTCAACAACGGCCTCGGTGCGACGTCCGTGCCGCTCACGTCCTCGGTGCGTGCTGGCACGGTGCTCTCGACCAATGGCCTCGACGGCGGGCTCTACCCGCCGGGATTGCCGGTCGCCAAAGTCTCGAAGGTCACCCTCACGCCCGGCGCGGCGACGTACAACCTCTCGCTGCACCCGTTAGCGGACCTCCGCAACCTGTTCTACCTCGACGTGGTGTTGTGGGAGCCTTCCACGTGACGCGCGCGCTGATACCGGTCACGGTGGTCACCATGTTCATTGTCGGCGTGCAACTCTCGGTCTTCTCGAACTGGCGCTTCGCCGGCGTCGTGTTCATGCTCGTGTGGCTTTGGCCCTTCGCCCTGGGCCTCGCGGGCTTCACGACGCTCTCGATCTGGGCGGCGGTCGTGGCTGGCGTGTTCTTTGACACGCACGCCGCGACGCCCTTCGGACTGACCGCGATGGTGGGCGTCGTGCTCGCCTTCGGCGCGTCGCGACTCGGCAAGGAGGGCGTCGGCGACCTCGACTCCGCGGCCTGGTGGGTGACGCCGATCTTGGCGGCCGGCGCGGGCTTCGCGGCGCCGGTGATCTACACCGCGGGCGGTGTGGGCGTCTTGAACTTCTCGTTGTGGCACGGCAGTCTCGTGAATTCGATGGTGGTGAACGGCGTCGCGTTCTTCGTGTTGGCGAGGCCGGTCTCGCGACTCGCGCGTATGGTCGGTCGCGTCGGCGTTCGGGCGTACCGATGAAGGGCTCATGGCGCGATCGTCCCTCGGGATCGCTGTTTTCGCGACTGTGGCGCCCGTGGAGTTCATTGCACCCGTTTCGAGGCAAGGGCCGTTCGATCAACGAGCCCAAACCGGTCGGTATTCGCGACCTCGTCGCGGCGCCCGGTGACGTCAAGCTGCGACCCGAGCGTCGGTGGTACGTGATTGGGGGGTTCTTCTTCTTGCTGTTCCTCCTGCTCGTGGGACGGCTCTACGTCCTTCAGATCAAGGACCACAAGCAGTCCGAGCAACAGGTCGCCAATAACTCGCTGCGAGTCGCGACGATACCGGCATCCCGGGGACTGATCCTTGATCGCAACGGCACGCCCATGGTCGACAACGTGACGACCGTCGAGATCCGTCTCTCGCGCGCCGAGGCGACGTTGGACCCCGCGGTCAAGGGCACGCTCGCGTCACTCACGGGACTGAGCGTCAATCAGATTCGTAGCGACCTGGCCAACAAGGCCTACAGCCCGTACCAACCCGCGCCGATCCTCGCCAACGCGCCCGCGAACATCGTCCAGTTCATCAAACTGCACCCGTCGGAGTTCCCGGGCGTCTCGGTGCTCGACGTCTCGCGACGTTCCTATCCGCTGGGCGGCAACGTTGGATCCCAGGTGCTCGGCTACGTCGGTCCAATCACCGGAAACGAGATTGCGGCCCACCCGGGCGCCGGCTACCAGACCGACTCGACGATCGGCCAGACCGGTATCGAGGCCTTCTACGAGCAGTACCTGCGCGGTCACGACGGCACGAACACCATCGAAGTCGGCTCCAACGGCAGCGTCATCGGCACGCTTCACACGACCCAACCCAAGATCGGCGATTCGGTCGTGCTCAACATCGACGCCGGACTCCAAAGTGCGCTCGACGGAATCTTGAAGAGCGACATACTGCACGACCGCACGGTGCCCGACCCGCGCTCGGGGGTGCTGCCCAAGGCGATCAATGGCGCGGCGGTCGTGCTGGACGTCAACAACGGGGCCGTGCTCGCGATGTCGAGTTACCCGTCCTACAACCTGTCGTCCTTCGTGAACGGACTCTCGGACGCCCAGTTCAAGCATCTGCTCGCGGTCGGCGCGTTCAACAACTACGCGATCCAGGGTCTCTACACCCCGGGCAGCACGTTCAAGTTGGTCACGGCGACCGCTGAGATGCAGACCGGCGTCCTCTCACCCAACGTGTTGATCGACGACACCGGTCAGTTCAAGGTGCCGGGCTGTCACACGAATCCCAAGGGTTGCGTCTTCCACGACGACGAGACGACGGGCCTCGGCCAGGTCAACCTGGTGTCGGCACTCACCGAGTCATCGGACTACTACTTCTATAACTTGGGCTATCTCTTCTGGTCCCAGCAGGCCAAGTACGGACAGACGCCGATCCAGAACGTCGCCCACGACTACGGCCTGGACCAATACACGGACATCGACCTCCCCGACGAAGTTCAAGGCCGCGTCGACTCTCCCGAAGTGCGTAAGGAACTCCACGCCGAATCGCCTACGAATTTTCCCGACGTGAGTTGGTATACGGGGGACAACATCGAGATGGCCTTCGGCCAGGGCACGACGGCGCTCACGCCGATCGCCCTCGCCAACGCCTACGCCACGTTCGCCAACGGCGGCAAGCGCTACGCGCCCGAGGTCGCAGCCGCGATCGTCAACGCGCACGGTCAGACCGTTCTTCGCTACGGCCCGCGCGTGTTGGGCCACGTGAGTCTGCCGCCACGAGTGCGCGACCCGATCCTGCAAGGTCTCGAGGGCGTCGTCATGAGTCCCTCGGGCACGGCGTATTTGCCGTTCAAGGACAACATCAACTTCTCGCTCACCTCGTTTCCGATCGCGGGCAAGACCGGCACCGCGAGTAACGGCGGGCTCAACATCGAGCCGAACTCGTGGTTCGTCGGTTTCGGGCCGACCACGCACCCGAAGTACGTCGTACTGTGCGTGATCGAAGAGGGTGGCTACGGCGCCGACGCGGCCGCCCCGGTCGTCGCACGGGCGTTCAACTATCTCGTAGCCCACCCCATTGGCCCGGTGAAGCTGAAGCGCGTCTTGACCACGCCTCCTTCTACGACCACGACCAAACCCTCCACGACGACGACCACGCCCGCCTCGAGCACCACGACGAGCCCAATTTCGACCACGACGACGACCCTGAAATAGGTCAGATCGCCGGTCGCCGGGTCGCGGCGAGTAACCTGATGACGTTGGGCGTTTCTGTGCAAAATGTGCAGTGCGCGAATAGAACGCAGCAGTTGCGCGGTGCAGTTGTACCCCGCTCCTGCAAGCATTGAGGACTACACGTGGTACACGGCAGTGAAGTGACCCTATTTCTAACCTGGATCGTCGCTCTCTCGCTGACCCGTCACGCCACATCTCCCAACACCTACGTCGCCCGATCCCCGTGGCGCGTTTCCACCCCCGTAAGCGCGGCGCACTGCGTCCCTTCACCTACGAACTCAAGGAGTACCCGTCGTGAGCGACGAAACCAACACTCAATCCCCGTCATCGTCTAGCCCCCGCATCGGCGACACCCGTCCGGCACCACAAATTGGCGACACACGACCAGGATCTGGCCCGTCATCGAACGCTCAGGCGCCCGCGCGCCAAGGCCAAGGCCAAGGCCAAGGTCAAGGCGGCGGCAATCGACGTCGCCGTGGCGGCCGCGGCCGAGGTGGTCAAGGAGGCGCTCAAGGGGGCGGTCAAGGCGGTCAGCCCCGAAACCCCACTCGGCCCTTCGACACACCGGTCGAGGCGTCCGCGCCGGAAGCGGCCGGTGACGAGAGTGCGGCCGGTCGCGGCAAGAACAAACGTCGTCGCGGCGGCGAACGTCGCACGCGCGCCCAAGGTCGCTATCTCATGTGTGTGCACACGTCCAAAGAGGCCACGCACATCGCGACCCTCGAGGGCCGCACCATGGTCGAGTACACCGTCGCCAAAGCGGCCGACGAGACGAACCAGATCGACGGCAACATCTACGTCGGAAGAATCCAGAACGTCCTGCCGGGCATGGAACTGGCCTTCGTCGACATCGGCATTCCGAAGAACGCGGTGCTCTATCGCGGCGACATCTCCTTTGACATGGATGACGTTGAAGGCGCGTCGTCGAACGACAAGCGCATTGAACAGATGATCAGGTCGGGTCAGACGGTCATCTGTCAGGTCACGAAGAACGCCATCGGCGCCAAGGGCGCGCGTCTCACGCAAGAGGTCTCGCTGCCGGGCCGCTTCGCGGTCCTCGTGCCCAACTCGAGCACGATCGGAATCTCCAAGCGGCTGCCCGACGGCGAGCGTCGACGGCTCCGCAAGATCATCGACGACGTCAAGCCCGAGCGTCACGGCATCATCATTCGCACGGCCGCAGAAGGCGTGACCGCGGACGACCTCGCACGTGACGTGAGCTCGCTCGCCGACAAATGGGCGGCGATCGAAGCCGAGGTCGCGAAGTCCAATCAGCCGCGTCTCGTCTATCGCGACCTCGACCTCGCGGTTCGGGTGTTGCGTGAAGAACTGAACGACGACTACCGCGGTGTGTTGATCGACGATCCAGTCCTGTTCGAGAAGGTTCGCGAGTACGTCCTCGCGGTCAATCCCGAGTTGGCCGACCGCATCGAGTACTACGACCGATCGACCGAGGAGCTGCCACTCTTCGAGCGTTATTTCGTCCACGAGCAGCTCCACCGGGCCCTGGACCGCAAGGTCTTCCTGCCCTCGGGAGGATCGTTGATCATTGAACGCACCGAGGCCCTCACGGTCATCGACGTCAACACCGGCAAGAACGTCGGGACGACGAATCTCGAAGAGACGGTCTTTCGTAACAACCTCGAAGCGGCCGAAGAAGTGGCGAGACAGCTGCGCCTTCGCGACATCGGCGGCATCATCGTCATCGACTTCATCGATATGGAGAACAAGGGCAACCGTGAGGCCGTCGCCTCGGCGCTGCGCCAGGCCCTATCTCGCGACAAGACCCGCACCCAGGTCTTTGACATCGGCGAGCTCGGCCTCATCGAGATGACGCGAAAGCGCGTCAACGAAGGGCTCCTGGAGTCCGTGTCGAGCATCTGTACGGTCTGTGACGGGCGTGGCTTCGTCGTCGAGACCGGTCTCTAGGGTGCGAGCAGTTGGCTCAATCGGCTACTATTGAATCCCTATGTACGCCGTTATCCGTGTAGGCACATCTCAAGAGCGCGTCACCGAGGGCCAAGTCGTCCGCGTTGACCTGCGCCCGGAAGAGAATGGTGCCGAAATCCAGTTCGAACCCGTCCTTTTGGTCGACGGCGACTCCGTCGTCGCCGGACCAGCACTGAAGGGCGCGTCCGTCACCGGCACGATCCTTGGCGAGGAGAAGGGCCCGAAGATCCGGGCTCTCACCTACAAGGCGAAGTCGATCCAGCGCAAGCGTTGGGGTCATCGTCAGCACTACACGAGCGTCGAGATCACCAAGATCTCGCCCAAGGCCTAGGAGAGTCCGATGTCCAAGACCAAAGGCGGCGGTTCCACCAGGAACGGTCGCGATTCCAATGCCCAGCGCTTGGGCGTGAAGACCTTCGACGGAACTGCCGTAAAGACGGGAAGCATCATCATGCGCCAGCGCGGAACCCAGTTCCACCCCGGCCGCAATGTCGGCATCGGCAAAGATGACACCCTGTTCGCGCTCGCTGAAGGAACCGTGAAATTCGGCTACCGAGGCGGCCGAAAACTGGTTGACGTACTCGTCGGCTGAGTTTTCCTCCTAAAACAAGAAACTCCCGGGCTTTGCCCGGGGGTTTCTTGTTTTATTCGAGCACTACGCGCCTTTGACTGCCTTCTTGAAGGTTGAGCCAATGGAAACCTTTGGAGCATTAGAAGCCTTCACCTGAATGGCTTCGCCAGTCTGGGGATTACGAGCCGTGCGGGCCTTGCGGGCCACACGCTCGAAGGAAAGGAAGCCCGACAGAACAATCTTCTCACCCTTCGAAACATTTGATACCACAACATCTTCTAGGGCCTTGAGGACCTCAGCTACCGTGTTCTTGTTTGCGCCGCTTTCGGCAACAATCGCATCTACCAACTCGGCCTTGTTCACCGGTCGACTCCTTACTCTTCGTTGAAACGGACTGGGAGTGTTCCCAGCAACCGGAGCCATCTTTACGCAAAATGGGGGAAATATTGGGATTTCTCATAAGATTTCGCGGTTTCGGGCCAATTCGAAAACGCAAAACTACTGGTCAGAGCTAGTTTCCAAAATTTATCTATTAAGGAATCGTAACGTTCGGACGCTTCTCGAACCTAAAAAATTCGCCAAATCACGTTAAATCAAGGGATTTACGTCTCTCGCGTAACGGATGGTTTCCGCGTGTTCCCTGGTTGGTCGCCAGTGAAGACCGTAGGCGTTAATCGAGGACGTGACGACCTCGTGCGCGCAGTGTGGCTGTGTCGGTGTTGGAGTGAATCGTTTGCGTGAATGCGCAATCCCCGTAAGTTGCTGTGGCGCGGCGCCGATCCAGACGATGGAGACACTCGCGGCACGCGAGCTCGACGCCACGTAGTCGTCGGACTCCAGATCCTCGCTCGTCGCGATGACACGTCGAAATCGAAGAACCGAACGCGTTGGCAGGTGGCTAGCGTTGAGGACCGCCGAATAGCGGAGATTCGCGGCTACGAGAACCGACGCGACGCCGTGACGTTCGCCACCTCGGGCGTCACGAAGTGGAACTCGTAACGTTTGCGTGGTCGGTCCTCAACGTTTGTGCGTAAAGCGTCTCGCGATCAAAAAGGGTTTTGGGGACCGGGCCGTAAGATGATGGCGTGTCCACCTTCGTTGATTTCGCTCAATTGCACGCCAAAGCGGGCGACGGCGGGGCGGGCTGCGTCAGTTTTCGCCGCGAAGCCCACGTCGCCAAGGGCGGCCCCGACGGCGGCGACGGCGGAAAGGGCGGTGACGTATGGATTGTCGCCGACCATAATCAGGCCTCGCTCTTGGGATTCCGCGATCATCCCTTTCGACGGGCGACGGATGGCCAACACGGAACTTCTAAGCGTAAACATGGCTCGCAGGGCAAGGATCAGGTCGTCATTGTGCCGGTCGGAACCATGGTCTTCAGCCGTGAAGGCGAGCTCCTGGTTGACCTCAACGGCCCGGGGGACCGCTGGCTGGCCGCCGAGGGCGGACTTGGGGGTCAGGGCAACAACCGGTTCCTCTCGAACAACCGACGCGCCCCAGCCTTCGCCGAACAGGGCGAGAACGGCCAGGAGAACTGGTTCAACCTCGAACTGAAATTGCAGGCCGACGTCGCGTTGATCGGATTTCCCAACGTCGGAAAGTCCACGCTGATCGCTCGCGTCTCGGCGGCGCGACCCAAGATCGCGGACTATCCCTTCACCACGCTGGTGCCGAACCTCGGCGTCGTGCGCGTCGGCGAGCGAAGCGGGCGCCCGAGTGACGCCACGGAGTTCGTCATGGCCGACATTCCCGGACTGATCGAAGGCGCGGCCGAGGGCCGCGGACTCGGGCACGACTTCCTGCGTCACGTCGAACGCGCGCGGGTCCTGTGCGTGCTGCTCGACCTCTCGGAGTTCGCGCCGATGGCGCCCCAGGAACAACTCGACGTCTTGTTGCGCGAGCTCGGTGACTACCAGGCCGACCTGTTGGAGCGACCGAGGGTGATCGTCGGATCCAAGGGCGACGCCGCGGTCTACGAGATGCCGGAGGTCTTGACGATCTCATCGATCACCGGCGAGGGCATCGATCAGTTGGTGGGCCAACTGGCCGGACTCGTCGTCCAAGTCCGTCGTGAGGAGATCGAACGGATCGAACACGAGGTCGTCGTGCACAAGCCGCTGCCCGATGAGATCACGGTCGAGCGCGCGGGAGCGAACGAATGGGTCGTCGCGGGACGGCCGGCGATTCGTGCCGTGCGATTCCAAGACCTCACCGATGATGAAGCGTTGGCCGAGATCGTTCGTCGACTACGCACCCTCGGCGTCGATCGGATGCTGACGCGCGCGGGCGTTCGTGACGGTGACGTTGTCAACATCGGTCCGCTCTCCTTCGAATGGTGGCGCGACGACGTGAGCGCCGGGCTCGACCGCGGCGACCATCACCGGGCGTCGCGTCGAGAGCGCTTGGCGCGACACGGTCGACTCGACCTGGGCGACGGCGATGGCGACTCGTAGCCTCGTCGTCAAGATCGGCACGACCTCGGTGACCGATGACGTCGGCGGCGTGGACTACGGCGCGCTGGCGAACGTGGCGCGCGACGTCGTCGAACTGCGCGCGAGGGACTGGACCGTCGTCGTCGTGACCTCCGGTGCCATCACCGCCGGGTGGTCCGAAGTGGGCCAGGGTCGACCGCGACCTTCGGACAGCGTGTCGTTGCAGGCCGTCTCGGCCGTGGGCCAGCCGCTCTTGATGCACGCGTGGCGCGACGCCTTCGGCGCGCTCGGCGCGAGCGTCGGCCAGGTCCTGCTCGCGCCGCTCGATTTCTCGCACCGCGGTCAGTACCTGCACGCGCGCGGCACGCTCGAGGCGTTGCACGCGCTCAACGTCGTGCCGATCGTGAATGAGAACGACGCCGTGGCCGATGAGGAGATTCGTTTCGGCGACAACGACCGGCTGGCGGCGTTGGTGGCCAACCTGGTGGGGGCGTCGCACCTCGTGCTCTTGACCGACACCGCCGGACTGTTGACCGCCGATCCGCGACTGGACCCGAGCGCGACGTTGATCGAAGAGGTGACGGCCTTCGACTCTGAACTGGTTGAGCTCGCCGGTGCCAGTCGCTCCGGCGTGGGAAGCGGCGGTATGGCCTCGAAGCTCGCGGCGGCGCGCATGGCCACGTGGTCGGGCATCACCACGGTGATCGCGCCGGCCCACGTCGAGCACGCCCTGGTGCACGCGGTCAGCGACGCGCCGGGTATCGGCACGACGTTTCATCCCCGTCCGGAGCGGCTGTCGGCGCGTAAATCGTGGATCGCATTCGCCGTGGCGAGTCGCGGGGCGTTGCACATCAATCAGGGCGCGATGCAGGCGCTCGAGCACCACGGTCGGAGCCTCTTGCGCGTGGGCGTGGAGTCACACGCGGGAAACTTCGCCGAGGGAGACGCCGTCGAGATCAAGGGTCCGGATGGTCAGGTCGTGGCCAAGGGACTCGTGCGCGTGAGTGCCGAGTCGTTTCACGAGAGCGATGACGTGGTTGTGCACCGCGATGACCTGGTCCTCCTTCGGAGAACCTGATGGCACCCGTTACGATTGCCCCATGTCGATAGGAGCGCTGACGGCGCAGGGCCGCGCGGTCCGAGAGGCCGCCACGGCCCTGGGTCAGGCCTCGAACGAGCAGCGCTGCGCCGTACTGCTGCACGTGGCCGACCGACTCCAAGAGACCAGCGAGGAACTGCTCGCGATCAACGCGACCGACGTCGCGGCCTACCAAGAATCCGGCGCCGGCGTCGATCGACTGACGCTCACTGATGCGCGCGTCGAGGCCATGGCCGACACCTTGCGCGAGATCGCCCAACACCCCGATCCGCTCTTTGAAAGTGTGGACCAGAGCGTGCGTCCCAACGGACTTCGCGTCGAACGACTGCGCGTGCCGCTCGGCGTAATCGGCGTCGTGTACGAGAACCGACCGAACGTCACGAGTGACGTGGCGGGACTCTGCGTGCGAAGTGGCAACGCCGCCTACCTTCGCGGATCGTCCACGGCGTTCGCCACGAATCAGTTCATCGTCTCGCTCTGGCACGACGCCCTCGAAAAAGAAGGTCTGCCCGAGGCGGGCGTGTCACTGGTGCAGGACTCGTCACACGAGACGGCCACCGCGTTCATGCAAATGACCGACGTGTTGGACTGCCTGATCCCGCGCGGGGGACCAAGTCTGATCGCCGCGATGCGCGAACACGCACGCGTGCCCTACGTGCTCGACGGTGACGGCAACTGCCACGTCTTCGTCGATGAGTCCGCCGACCTCGACAACGCCGTGGCCATCGTGCGCAACGCGAAGACCTCGCGGCCGGGCGTGTGCAACGCCGCCGAGACGGTGTTGGTCCACGCGTCCATCGCCGCCGACTTCTTGCCGGCGCTGTCGGCGGCCATGCCCGAGGTGGAACTGCGCGCCGACGACGCGGCGCGACGGTACTTGAGCGACGCGACGCCGGCGCGTGACGAGGACTACGAACGCGAATTCCTCGACCTGATCCTCGCGGTCAAAGTGGTGGACTCACTCGACGAAGCGATTGCGCACGTCGCGCGCTACGGCACGGGTCACAGCGAAGCGATCCTCACGCAGGACGCCGCGAACGCCGAGTCGTGGGTGAAGCGCGTCGACGCCGCCGCCGTGGTCGTGAACGCCTCGACGAGGTTCGTCGACGGTGGCGAATTGGGACTGGGCGGCGAGGTCGGAATCTCGACCCAGAAGTTGCACGCGCGCGGTCCGATGGGACTACGAGAGCTGACCTGTCTTAAGTGGGTCGTACGAGGAGAAGGACAGATTCGATGACCGCACTGGACCCGCGCGAAGAACTCGCCAAACGCCTCGGGCTCAAAGAGATCCCCCCGGTGCGCTTCGACTCCGCCAAGGACGTGTTGCAGCGACTGGCGGAGAACGACTACCTCAGCGACGACGCCATCGCCTCGGTCTGTTTTCTCGCCGACCGGCTCGCCAAACCGGTCCTCGTCGAGGGCCCGGCCGGTACGGGTAAGACCGCGCTGGCGCGAGCCGTCGCCGACGCGATCGGCGCGCGCCTGATCCGTCTCCAGTGCTACGAGGGGCTCGATGACTCCAAGGCCCTGTACGAGTGGAACTACCGCAAGCAACTCCTGCGCATCCAGGCCGGTCGCCCGGAGGGCGAGGGGACCGAAGACTGGGATCAGTTGGAAGAGGACATCTTCGGCGAGGAGTTCCTACTCACCCGGCCCCTGCTCGAAGCGATTTCGGCGAGCGACCCGGTCGTGTTGTTGATCGACGAAGTCGACCGTGTGGAACTCGAGACCGAGGCCCTACTGCTCGAGATACTTTCTGAGTACCAGGTGTCGATTCCCGAATTGGGTACCGTGCGGGCCAAGCAGATTCCGATGGTCTTTCTCACGTCGAACAACACGCGCGAGCTCTCCGAGGCCCTCAAGCGGCGCTGTCTCTACCTCTACATTGGTTACCCGACCGTCGAGCGCGAGCGCGACATCATCGTTTCGCGCGTGCCGGGCATCACGACGACCTTGGCCGAACAGATCGCCCAGGTCGTGCGGTCGCTGCGCACGCTCGATCTCAAGAAGGCGCCCTCGGTCGCTGAGACCCTCGACTGGGCGCGCACGCTGGTCGTGCTCGGTCGTTCGGAGATCGGGGACGAGGACGCGGCCGAAACGCTGCACATCTTGTTGAAGTACCAGACCGACATCGAGCGCGCGACGAAAGAACTACTCGGTCGGCCCAAGACCGGTGCTTAATCTTCTCGGGGACTTCATCGGCGAACTTCGCGCCGCGGGCATTCCGATCTCCATGAGCGAGCACGTCGACTCGGCCAAGGCCATGGAGGTGATCGACCTCTCGGACCGGTCGCTGGTGAAGAACTCGCTGGCCGCGACGCTGGTGAAAGACGGCGACCACATGCCGGTCTTCAACACCGCCTTCGAGGTCTTCTTTTCGACGCGCTCGTGGGACGCCGCCGCGCAGTTCATGGACGACGTCGACACCGACGAGATGCAACGAGAAGGTGCCGCCGGGGCGAGTGGACCGGGACAGTCGCGCGGCGAAGGCGGCGGCGCGTCAAGCTCGCTCAGCGCCCAGGAACTGGCCGAGCTGCTCTTTCGCGCGCTGCGTGACGCGGATCGCGAGGCGCTTCGTCTCGCGGCCGGCGAATCGGTCACCCGCTACGCGGGTATGGAGCCCGGTCGCCCCGTCGGGGGGACCTATTACCTCTATCGAACGTTGCGCAACCTCGACCTCGAGAACCTCGAGCGGCGTCTCACGCAGGGATCCGGCGACGACGACCAGCTCGCCCAGCGACTCGCTCGCGAAGAGGCCCGTTCGCGCATCGAGATGCTGAAGGCCGAGATCGAACGGGTGATCCGGGAGCGTCTGGTCGAGGACCGCGGATCCGAGGCCCTGGCCAAGTCGGTGCGTAAGCCGCTGCCCGAAGACCTCGACGTCATGCACGCCAATCGAGACGAGATGGCCCAGCTCGAGCGCGCGCTTCGACCGCTGAGTCGCAAACTGGCCGTGCGACTGGCGCGCCGTCGCCGACGTCGTCGTCGCGGTCCGGTTGACCTTCGCCACACCGTGCGTCGCAGCCTCTCCACCGGCGGCGTACCGATCGACCTGCGCTTCAAGCCACCGCACCCGGCCAAGCCCGAGATCTTCGTCATCGCCGACATCTCGGGATCGGTAGCGTCCTTCGCGCGTTTCACGCTCCACCTGGTGCACGCCATCAGTTCGCAGTTCTCCAAGGTGCGCAGCTTCGTGTTCGTCGACGGCCTCGACGAGGTGACCCAACTCTTCGAGGGCATGGACGACCCGGCCGAGACGGTCGCGCGGATCAACGCCGAGGCCGACGTCATCGCCTTCGACGGCCACTCCGATTACGGGCGCGCGTTGTTGAGTTTCCACGACCGCTTCGCCAAGGACGTCACGCGCCGCTCGACGATTCTCATCCTGGGCGACGCGCGCAACAACTACCACCAGGCCCACGCCGAAGTGATCGCCGACCTCAAATACCGCGCGAAGGCGGTGTACTGGCTGAACCCCGAGCCGACGGCCTACTGGAACAGCGGGGACTCGATCGTGAGCCAGTACGCGCCGTACTGCGAGAAGGTCATCGAGTGTCGCACGCTGCGCCAGTTGGAGATGTTCGTGGGAGAGCTCGCGTGAGTGACGCCGAGGACAAGCGCCTTCCCCCGGCGGGCTTTCGTCAACGTGGGCCGAAGCCCACGGGCACGCGCTTGATGTTGATCCGTCACGGTGAGAGTTACGCCAACGCCAACGGCCTCGCCGGCGGTCCTCTTGGCGACGGGGGACTGACCCCGCTCGGGTGCCGCCAGGCTCAGGCCCTCGCCGATCGCTTGACCTCGAGCAACGAACTGTCGAGCGCGACGGCCTTCTACACCTCGGCCCTGCCGCGCGCGATTCAGACCGGCGAGATACTGAGCGCGGCACTCCCGAAGACCCTCGAAGCGGTCGTGGACGCCGCGCTCAATGAGATCAGTGTCGGAGAGGGCGACGGTCTTCCCTGGGCCGAGTACGTCGAGCGCTACGGTTCACCGGACTGGGACCTCGATCCCGAGGCCCTGACGGCGCCGGGGGGTGAGTCACTGCTCAGCTTCCACGAGCGTTGCCGCGAGGCGATCGCACGACTCGTCGCGCGTCACCCCGAAGAGCTGGTGATCGTCGTCTGTCACGGCGGCTTCATCGAGCAGGCGATGAAGATCTACCAGGGCCTCGCGCCCGAAGTGCGACTGCGCCCACGCATCGAGAACTGTTCGATGACCGAGATCGAGTTCCGCGACGGTTGGCGTCGACTGTTGCGCTACAACGACCGCGCGCCGTTGCCGGCCGAGTAGCGCTGCAAGAACTCCGCGACGTGAAAGGCCATGTCGAGGCTCTGGGTGGCGTTGAGCCGTGGGTCACAGATCGAGGTGTAGTTCAACTCGAGGTCGCCTTCGTTGAGGCGTGACCCGCCGCCGAGACACTCCGTGACGTTGTCCCCGGTCAGTTCGACGTGGAGTCCGCCGGGCCAGGTGCCGAGGTTCGACAGCAATTCGAAGAACTTGGAGGTCTCGGAGAGCACGTCGTCGAAGTGACGCGTCTTCTGTCCGCCCGAGGCGACGAAGGTGTTGCCGTGCATCGGGTCACAGGCCCACACGACCTCGCGGCCCTCGGCGCGCAGCGACTCGACGAGTGGCGGAAGCTTCACCTCGACGAGATTGTCGCCCATGCGCGAGATCAAGGTCAAGCGTCCGGCGTGGTTCTCGGGGTTCAGCACGTCCACGAGGCGAAGGAGTTCGTCGACGCCCATCGTCGGACCGACCTTCAGGCCGAGCGGATTGGCGACACCGCGCAAGAACTCCACGTGGGCGCCGTCGATCTGACGCGTGCGATCGCCGATCCAGAGCATGTGGGCCGAGCAGTCGTACCAGTCGCCGGTCAGGGAGTCGCGGCGGGTGAGCGCCTGCTCGTAGGGGAGAATCAGCGCTTCGTGACTCGTGTAGAAGTCGACACCCTGCAGGGCCCCGTCGTCGTGGAGGTCGATGCCGCAGGCCTTCATGAACTGCAGGGCCCGCTCGATCTCGTCGGCCACGACTTCGTAGCGCTTGCCCTCGAGGGAGTTGGCGACGAACTCCTGATTCCAGGCGTGTACGCGCGAGAGCGCGGCGAAACCACCCGTGGTGAAGGCCCGCAGCAGATTGAGCGTCGCGACGCTCTGGTGATAAGCGGCTAAGAGGCGCTCGGGATCCGGTCGTCGGGCGGTCTCTTCGAACGCCTCACCGTTGACGATGTGACCGCGAAAGGCCAGCAATCGCTGTCCTTCGCGCTCTTCGAACTCGTCGCTGCGCGGCTTGGCGAACTGTCCGGCGATGCGCCCGACCTTGATGACGGGCACCCCGGCCGCGTAGGTCAGCGCGACCGCCATCTGCAAGATGACCTTGAGCTTGTCGCGGATGGAGTCGGCGGAACCCTCGTCAAAGGACTCCGCGCAGTCCCCGGCCTGCAAGAGGAACGACTTGCCGTGGGCGACGAGTTCGAGGTGACCGAGGAGGCGGCGAGCCTCACCCGCGAAGACCAGCGGCGGCTTCGCCGCGAGATCGGCTTCGACGCGCGCGAGGTGTGCGTGGTCGGGCCACGTCACGTTCTGGGCGGCGTCGCGCGATCGCCACGTGCTCGGACTCCAGTCGTGCGGGGACTTCTCCATCCATCAATCGTAGAGGTTCTGTGAACCGGCCTTCAATCGGTGTCTAGTGTTGGCGCGTGAACGTTCGGCGAATCGGTCTCTTCGGTGGGACCTTCGACCCGCCCCACTTCGGTCACGTTGCCGCACTTCGCGCCGCCGCCGCCAGCGGGCGCTACGACCTCATCGAAGTGACCGTCGCGGGCGATCCGTACCTGAAGCGTGTCGAAGGCGACGTGCGCGACGCCGCGCTTCGCCTGGCGATGGCGAGGGCGGCCTTCGGCGACCTGGACCTCGTCGAGGTGAGCGACCGCGAGATCCGTCGTGCAGGTCCCTCGTACACGATTGACACGGTGCGTGAGCTCTTGGCCGACTGCGACGAGGTCGATCTGATCGTGGGCGCCGACCTGGCCGAACAACTGAACGGTTGGCGCGAGGCCGATGAAATGCGAACGTTGGTGCGCGTGGGCGTGGTGCCGCGCCCCGGCGCGACGGCCGTTGTGCCTGATGGTTGGGTGAGCTACGAGATTCCCATGGACCCCGTTGATCTCTCGAGTTCCTACGTGCGAGGACTCGAGCCGACGTCGATGAACCTGCGCCACTATCTGCCGGAGTCAGTAATTCCGCTCTTCCAGAGCGCCCGAGGCTAATGTCAGGGGCATGGCAGTACGACTCTTCGACGCAACCGACCCACAGCCCACGAGGCTCCGGGGTCTGGAAGCGGCGCCGAGGAGTCGAAGAGAAAATCGTCGCTTGAAGCACCGATACGCAGTCATCGGAGTGGTGTCACTCGCGGTTCCCTTTGTCGCTGCGCTGGTCGTGCTCGGGGTGTCCCACTGAGTGACTTGGTAACGAGCGGCGAGACCTCTCGCGGCCCCTACTCGAATTTCGTTGCCGCACTGATCAACGCCGCGGTGATGGCGGCCGAGGACAAGCTCGGTCGCGACACCGTCGTGCTCGACCTTCGCGAGCTCGTCGACTCCTTCGACGCCCTCGTCGTCGCCTCGGGCCGAAACGATCGACAGGTGCGCGCCATCGCCGAAGAGGTTGAGCGACTCGTCGAGATCGCCGTCAAGATGAAGCCCATTCACGTCGAGGGTGTCGCCGGCGCCGAATGGATCGCCCTCGACTACGGCGACGTCATCGTGCACGTCTTTGACGAGGCCGCTCGGGAGTACTACGACCTCGAACACCTCTGGAGCGCCGCGCCGGCCTTTCGCCCCGCGACAATCGCCTAACTGTTCGAGAGTCGCTGGAAGTCCTGGGTCGTTACGAAGATGGCTTCGCGCCCGTCGGGAATCGGTGAGTCCTGCGTCACGCCGGCGACGGTGATCTCGACCCCTTTGATCTGAATACCGAGCGTGAGCCCCACGTCGCGCGCGGTCAAGACCAGTTGGCCCACGGCGAGGACCTCCTGGCCACGCGGCAATTTGTTCAGCGTGGAGCCGAGGTCGATATAGCCGATCTCACCGCGAAAGCTCGCCGAGAGGATGATCAGGTTCTTCGGCAACGCCGACGTGTAGCCGCCGCCGGATTCAATCGTGGTAGGTCCGATGATGAGCTGGCGCAGCACCGAGGCGAGCACCGGGGGCGAGGGCACAATCCGGCTCGACGAGGAGAGGTGACCGGTAGCGTCCACGATGTACACCGGTTGGGAGATGAAGCGTACGCGCCCGTTGTTCGTTCCCGGGATGGTCTTGCCGAGCAGCCCGAAGGGGACGTGCTGGGGTCCGATCACCTGCGGCGAGGAGGCCGTCGGGACCATCGTGCACCCGGCCAGCGCGAGGGCGCCGAGGACAAGCCCGAGAAGAGTGCGCAGTCGCCTCACGGCTGCTCGCTTTGCACGATGGGCAGCAGAATCTGAAATCGGGCGCCCCCTTCGGGGCTCTCGGACACAGTGATCGTCCCGCCGAAGGCGCGCACGTGGTCGCGCACGAGCGCGAGGCCGAGACCGGTCCCTCGCGCGATGCCACGGTCGTGGGCCGCGCGTCCGCGAAAGAACCGCTCGAAGACGTGTTCGCGTTCATCGACCGGGACGCCCGATCCGGCGTCGTCGACGTTCACCGCAAGTTGCGATTCCTGCACGTCGATACGCACCGCGGCCGCGCCCGCGGCGTAGCGGTGGGCGTTATCGATCACGTTGGTGATGACCCGTTCGAAGCGCCGTCGGTCGACGAGCACGAGGGGATCGCCCACACCGTCGGCGATCTCGACCGGCGGTTCTTCGATGCCGTGGCGACGAGAGGCCGATCGCACCGACTGGTGCACGAGTTCAATCGCCGACACCGTCTCCAACACGAGCGGTGCGGCACCGGCGTCGCTGCGCGACATCTCGAGCAGGTCCTCGACCAGTGACTGGAAGATCGAGAGGTCGGCGACCAAGAGGTCCAGGCTCTCCTGGCCGGCCGACGTGAGATCATCGCGGTGTTGTTGCAGCACCGTCGCGGTCGTGGCCAGCGTCGTCAAGGGCGAACGAAGTTCGTGACTCACGTCACTCGCGAAACGCGCGTCGCGTTCGAGTCGCTGGACGAGTTGACTGACCATCTGGTTGAACGACTCAGTGAGTTGTTGGACTTCGCGGTCGGCTCGATTCACTTGGAGTCGCGTCGTGAGCGCGCCGTCGGCGATCAGCGCGGCCGCGAAGGAGACCTCCTCGAGCGGGCGAACGGTCCGGCGCGTGACCCAGATGCCGCCGCTCATGCCCACGATCGAGGTGAAGAGCGCCCCGAGACCGAGCACGAGTGCCAGCAAGCGCAGGGTTTGTTCCAGGTTGGCGAGCTGAAACACCTCGAAGACCTGGGTTTCCACCGAGGGAATCGGCACGCCGACCACGAAGATGACGTGTCCGTCGGCGTTCAGGGTCTGTTCGGTCGCGTGACCGGCGCCCACCGTCTTGATGGTGGCCTGCTTCACGTCCAGCGTTGAGGCGCTGTTCGATCGCGCGAGCCACTGGTTATGGGTTTGGACGAGCACGTTCGAGGCCGTGGCCTTGTAAATCGAGTTCAGAAGGTTGGAGAGCTCCGTGGGCGAGGAGTACAAGGTGCTGCGTACCAGTGCGGCGTTCACGTAGCTCTGTTGCAGGTCCGTCTGTTGTTGGTTGGCGATGAGCAGTCGCCGGACGCCGACGTAGGTGAGCGAGGCGAAGAGCGTGCTGATCACGAAGGCGCCGAGTCCGAAGGTCACGAGGAGGCGAAGTCGGAGACTCCGTCGTCGCATTAGATGACCAGCTTGTACCCGGTGCCGCGGACCGTCACGAGGAAGATCGGGTTGGCCGGATCGGGCTCGATCTTCATCCGTAGACGTCGGATGTGCACGTCGACGAGGCGGCTGTCTCCGAAGTAGTCGTAGCCCCACACCCGCTCGAGGAGGTCCTCGCGCGAGAGTGGCTTACCATTGTTGGAGGCGAGGTCGGTCAAGAGCCGAAACTCCGTTGACGTGAGGTGCAACTCAGCACCGTCGGAGTGGCGTACCACGCCCTCGTCGGGAATCACGTGCAGCGCGCCCAGCTGAAAGGCACCGGTGCTCTTCTCCGGACGTCGGCGAAGGTGCGCGCGCACGCGAGCGAGCAACACTTCGGGCACGAAGGGCTTGGTCACGTAGTCGTCGGCGCCCGATTCGAGTCCGAGCACGACGTCGGCGGTGTCGTCGCGCGCCGAGACGATCACGATAGGCAGGTCGCTCGCGTTACGCAGTGCCAGACACGTCTCGAATCCGGACATGCCCGGCAACATGATGTCGACGATCGCCATGTCCGAGGCCATTCGGTTGAACATGGCGATACCGATTTCACCCGACGGGGCGTCGTCGACCACGAAGCCCTCACCTTCGAACATCAATCGAAGTGCGGTGCGGATGTGGTCGTCGTCTTCGACAATCAGGATTCGCGACACTCGTTCCCCCTCGGATTCCTCGTCCACCTTAGAAGGTCATTCATCCTTCCACGGGTCGTTACTAGCCTTGGGACGTGTCACCAAAACCTAACGGCGTTCGGGCCAGCGCGCAGTGGCACCTGCGGGACTACGCCGTGACGCTTCGCGCGACGGACCGGGCCGAAGCGACCCAGAGGGCCTATCTGAGCGACCTCGAGGCCCTCATTGACTGGGTAGAGGCGCGAGACCTCCGTCGACCCGATCAGGTGACGATGCGCGTCCTGCGCGACTACCTGGCGTTCATGACCGAGCGCGGGGACGAACGGACCTCGATCATTCGACGTCGTGCCTCGTTGCGGGGCTACTTCTCCTGGATGGTCCAGCGCGGGCACCTCGAAGAGAGTCCGGCCGCTCGACTGTCGGCCCCGCGTCCGAATCTTCGACTGCCCAAGATCGTCGTTCGTGAACAGCTCGACACGCTGCTCGACGACGATTGGGGCGAGGACGCGTGGGCCACGTTGGACCGCGCCGTGTGCGAAGTCCTCTACGGCGCGGGGCTTCGCGTGAGCGAACTGTGCGGACTGAACGTGACCTCCGTCGACTTTCGCCAGGGACTGCTTCGCGTTATGGGCAAGGGCCGAAAGGAGCGCATCGTGCCGCTGCATCGCCGGGGACTCGAAGCGGTGCACCTGTGGATTGAAGACGCGCGCGATGACGTCACGCGCACCGACTCGCCGCCCGAGGCCCTGTTCTTCAACCGACGGGGCCGCCGACTCGGACCGCGTGACGTGCGCCGCATCCTGGACAACCGGATCGCGCGCGGACACGTTCACCCCCACGCGCTGCGCCACACCTACGCGACACATCTGCTCGAAGGCGGCGCGGACCTGCGCGTCGTGCAAGAGCTCCTCGGCCACGAGAGTCTCACGACGACGCAGATCTACACCCACGTTTCCAAGTCCCGACTGCAGAAGGTCCATCACGACACCCACCCGAGGGGCTAGCTAAGCGCGAGCGAGTAGAATATTTCGGCTCTCCCGCTGTGGGTGAGTTGACGATATGTTCCCGTGGTTTCGTACGGTCGCCTTCGGGTGCACCACGGGGATCGAGCAACCGAACGGAAGGAAAAAAACGTGGCACTTGTCACCCTGCAAGAACTACTGGACTCCGGAGTTCACTTCGGACACCAGACCCGCCGTTGGAATCCCAAAATGCGCCGGTTCATCCTCGGCGAGCGCAACGGCATTTATCTGATCGACCTGCGCAAGACGCTGCTCGGCATCGAGACGAGTTACGCCTACGTGCGCGACCTCGTCGCCGACGGGGGAGTGATCCTCTTCGTGGGCACCAAGAAGCAGACCCAGGGTCCCATCGAGGACTACGCCAAGGCCTGCGGCATGCCCTTCGTGAACCAGCGTTGGCTGGGCGGCATGCTCACCAACTTCGCCACCGTGGCCGGTCGCGTGAAGCGCATGGTCGAGCTGCGATCGATGCAGCGCGCCGGTGACTTCGACAACATGCCCAAGCGCGAGGCGCTGCGCCACAGCCGCGAACTCGAGAAACTCGACCGCAACCTCTCCGGTATCGCGAACCTCGACCGCGTCCCCGACGCGATCTTCGTGATCGACACGAAGAAGGAGCACATCGCCGTGACCGAGGCGCGCAAGCTCGGCCTCCCGGTCGTCGCGGTCGTCGACACGAACTGTGACCCCGACGTGATCGACTACGTGATCCCCGGCAACGACGACGCCATCCGCTCGGGTGCGCTGCTCTGTCGTCTGATGGCCGACGCCGTCACCGAAGGCCGTTACATCCGACAGAACCGTCCGGTCATCTCCAAGCAGACTTCCGCCCCCGCCAACCGGGCCGCGCTGATCGAAGAGTCACCCGTCGTCACTGACGTCGTTCCAGAGACGCCGGTCGACGGGTTGGCCGACGTCGCGCCAGAGATTGCTCCTGACGACGCGCCGGAACTCGTCATCGTCGACACGCTCGAGCCCGAGGCCGAGAAGGCACTTCCGGTGGGCGACGAAGCTACTGAGACCGAAGCGACGACGGAGTCCGAGGACTCAACGGCCAAAGCCTAAATTTTTTTTAACCGAGAATCAAAGAGGAGAACAAGGTGGCATTCACCGCGAAGGATGTGCAAGCGCTGCGCCAAGCGACGGGGGTCGGGTTTCTCGACGCCAAAAAGGCTCTCGAATCCTGCGACGGCGACATGGAAGAGGCGCGGAAGTGGCTCCGCGTCCAGGGCAAGGCGTCGGCCGCGAAGCGCGCCGACCGTGAAGCTGGCGAAGGTGCCGTCGCCGTCGTGCGAAACGGCAACGTCGCGGCGATGGTCGAGATGCGTTGTGAGACTGACTTCGTAGCGAAATCCGAGGAGTTCGTCTCGCTCGTCGACGAGATCGCGGCACGGGTCTGTGCCGAAGGAACCGACGCCGTCTCGCAGTTTGACGACCAGATCGAGAAGTTGTTGACGACCTTGAAGGAGAACATCTCGATCGGGCGCGTCTATCGACTCGAGGCCGGTGATGATGAGGTCGTCGACACCTACATCCACCAGCAGGCCGGACGCGGCGTGAACGGCGTCTTAATCGTGGTGAAGGGTGCCTCCGAAGAGGTCGCCCACGAGATCGCGGTGCACGCCGCTTTCACGAAGCCCCTGTACCTGAATCGTGAGGACGTGCCGCAGTCCGAGATCGACGCCGAGCGCAAGACGGTCGAAGAGATCTCTCGCAACGAGGGCAAGCCCGAAGCAGCGTTGCCCAAGATCATCGAAGGTCGAATGAACGGCTGGTTCAAGGACCGCGTCCTCGTCGAGCAGAGTTACGTGAAAGACGAGAAGCAGACCATCGCCCAGTTCTTGGGTAGCGCCTCGATCACGGCGTTCGCCCAAGTGGTCATCGGGGGATAGATCATCAAAGTGCGCCGCGTGGTCCTGAAGCTGTCGGGCGAGGCCCTCGCCTCGGCCGCGAGCGACGAGACCATCGACGCCTCGACCGTCGACTTCCTCGCCTCGGAGATCGCCCGGGCGATGGAGCGAGGCAACTTAGAACTCGCGGTCGTCGTCGGTGGCGGCAACATCTGGCGCGGTGCCACGGGCGCGATGGCCGGCATGAACCGCGCGAACTCTGACCTCATGGGCATGCTCGGGACCGTCATCAACGCCCTGGCGCTGCAAGACGCCATCGAGACCCACGGTCGACCGACGCGCGTACTCTCGGCGATCGGGATGGACCAGGTGGCCGAGCCCTACATCCGCCGGCGCGCCGTGCGACACCTCGAAAAGGGCCGCGTCGTGATCTTCGCGGCCGGTATGGGTAATCCCTATTTCACGACCGACACGCCCGCCGCCCAACGCGCGGCCGAGATCGAAGCCGACATCGTCCTGAAGGGCACTCACGGCGGGGTCGACGGCGTCTATTCCGAGGATCCGCGGGTCAATCCCAAGGCCACCAAGTTCGAAGAGCTGTCCTTCGACGAGGTCATCTCGCGCGACCTTCGCGTCATGGATATGACGGCGATCACGTTCTGCAAGGACAATCGTCTGCCAATTCGGGTCTTCGACCTGATGGCTGATGGAAACTTGGGTCGCGCGCTCGACGGTCAGGCCGTCGGTACGCTGGTGAGGTAATGGAAAACGAACTCGTCGAGCTAGTGATGGAAGACACTCGTGACCGCATGGCGAAGGTGATCGAGCACGCCAGGTCCGAGTTCGCCACGGTTCGCACCGGCCGAGCGTCCTCGGCCATTATCGAGAACCTGATGGTCGAGTACTACGGCACCGACACGGCCCTGAAGCAGCTCGCGAACTTCTCGGTGCCCGAGCCACGTCTGCTCGTCGTGTCGCCCTTCGACAAGGGCGCGATGGCGTCAATCGAAAAGGCGATCTCCAACGCCGATCTCGGACTCAATCCCTCGAACGACGGCGTCGTCATTCGCCTCACGTTCCCGTCACTCACCGAAGAACGTCGTAAGAGCTTCGTCAAGATCGTCCACGCCAAGGCCGAGGACGGACGAGTGGCGTTACGGGGATGCCGACGTCACGCCCGCCAAGAACTCGAGGCCCTGGAAAAGGACAAGAGCATCTCGAGTGACGACCTCGAGTACTACGAGAAGATCCTTGACAAGATGACCCAAGAAGAAGTGGCCGTCGTGGACGCGCTACTCGCTCACAAGGAGCAAGAACTACTTGAAGTCTGACGACGACGACGGCACGCTGTTCGACGAACCCACGGGCGAGATGCCCGTCGTGAGCTCGACCGACTCTCGGGTGACGATCACCGGCGCCGAGATCGCCGCCGACGCGGCCGACGAGACGATGATCATCGACCCCACGACGTTGCTGCCGCACTGGACCGACGCCCCGACCGGGCAGGTGCCGATCGTCGTGGCTCGCGAAGCGGCCGACAGCGACGACCCCTGGTCGGCAATCCCCGCGCCGGCGTGGCGTGAGGGCGAGGCCGACTGGGTCGCTCACGAGGACCAGTTCGATACCGCCATCCTCGCCGGTGAACAGCGCGAAGACACGGCTCGGCCCTGGGAGTTCATCGAGACCGAGGTGCCCCACGTCGAGGAGGTCGTGACCGAAGCGCCGCGACCCGAACCGGACCGCATCCAGCGCACGCGCCGGTCGATCTCGGCGAACCCACTCGCCGGTCGCGCCGTTCGCCAGAGCAACGACCGCAACTTCTCTCGTTCGCTCGTGACGGGTGTGCTGCTCGCCGCCGTCGTCTCGGGGGTCTTCGTCTTGGGCGCCCTGCCCGTGACGGTGATGGTCCTCGTCGTACTCGCCCTGGCCGGGGCCGAGGCCTACGCCGGGTTCCGCTCGGCCGGGGCGCACCCCGCCACGGTGCTCGGCATCGTCGCGATCCTCACGCTCGGCGTCGCCGTCTACAACAAGGGCCTCACCTCGGTCGGGGCCGTGAGCGTCCTCCTGATCATCTTCGGATTCGTCTGGTACCTCAACGCGGATCGAGCCGTCGACGTGCTCGACGGACTGGGCGCGACGATCTTCGTCTACGTCTGGATCGGGGTCATCGGTTCCTACGCGCTGCTCTTCGTGGCCCCGCACTCATTCGTCCACGGACACGGACTCTCCTACCTCTTCGGCGCGATGGTGTTGACGGTCGCCAACGACTCCGGGGCCTTCGTCGTGGGGCGACAGTTCGGCAAGCGACCGCTCAACAGGCTGCTCTCGCCGAGCAAGACCATTGAGGGCACCGCGGGCGGCACGATACTGACGCTCGTGGCGGGTGCGTTGCTCTTACCGATCATGAGCGTCTGGACGCGAAAGGCGGGCCTGGAAGCGGCCGTCGCGATTTCGATCGTGGTGCCGCTCGGCGACCTCTTCGAATCGATGGTGAAGCGAACCATTGGCGTCAAAGACCTCGGCCGTCTTTTGCCGGGGCACGGCGGACTGCTGGACCGTATCGACGGACTGTTGTTCGCACTGCCCACGATGTACTACCTCTGCCACGTCCTCAAACTGGGCTGACGATGCCGACAGTGCGGCGCAGCGTCGCGCTCCTTGGCGCCACCGGATCGATCGGGACCCAGACCCTCGACGTCTTGCGTCGCGAACCGGAACTGTTCGAGCTCGTAGCGCTCTCCGGCGGTGAACAGCTGGGGGAACTGGCGAGCATCGTCAATGAGTTCCACGTCACGCGCGTCGCTGTCATCAGCGACGCCCATCGCGACACGTTGGCCCAACTCGTGGGGGCCAACGTCGACATCGTGGTCGGCGACGAAGGTCTCAGCGCGCTCGCCGCGAGCGCGGACATCATCGTCAACGCGGTCCTCGGATTCGCCGGGCTTCCGGTCACGCTCTCGGCCCTGAAGGCCGGGAAGCGACTGGCCCTCGCCAACAAGGAGTCGCTCATCGCGGCGGCGCCGCTGGTGGCGAGGGTCCGCTCGACGCCCGGGGCGACGATGCTGCCAGTCGACTCCGAACACTGCGCCATCCACCAGTGCCTCGCGAGCTCACCGGGCGAGGCGGGTTACCCTGACGTGCGACGACTGTTGCTCACGGCCTCGGGGGGACCGTTTCGCGGGTGGTCCCTCGACCAACTTCGCGGCGCGACCAAGGCCGACGCCTTGAACCACCCCACGTGGTCGATGGGGGCCAAGATCACGATCGATTCCTCGACACTCATGAACAAGGGACTTGAGGTGCTCGAGGCCTCCGCGCTCTTCGGCATCGCCGTCGACCGGGTCGAGGTCGTCGTGCACCCGCAATCGATCGTGCACTCGATGGTCGAGTACGTTGACGGCTCGGTACTCGCCCAACTCTCGCGCCCCGATATGCGCCTCCCGATCGCGTACTGCCTCGGGCTGCCGGTACGCCTCGACCATGGATGGGGCGCGATCGATTTCACCCAGGACCTGGAGTTGACGTTCGAAGCGCCCGATCCCAAGGCCTTTCCCGCGCTCGGCCTCGCCTACGAAGCCTCCCGGCTCGGAGGAGCGGCGCCCGCGTGGTTGAGCGCCGCGAACGAGGTTGCCGTGGCGGCGTTCTTGGCCGACGACATCAGTTGGTGCGACATCATCGACGTCGTCGCGCGAGTGATGGACGGCTACGTGGCCGACCCGTTGGATTCCTTAGCCGACCTGGTCGCCAACGATGCGACCGCGCGAGCGCGCGCCCACGGTATTCTCAACCAATAGTCATGGATTCGAACCCCGAGACCCGTCGGTCCCTGATCATCCTTCTCGTCGGCACCGTCGCCTTCGTGGCGTTGCTCACGTGGTGGGTCGGCTGGGCGCTGCCGCTCGTGATCTTCGCGATCATCTTCATCGTGATGGCCCACGAGTTCGGTCACTTCATCACGGCCAAGCGCGCGGGGATGAAGGTCACTGATTTCTTCGTCGGCTTCGGGCCGGTCATCTGGTCGACGACCATCGGCGAAACGCGCTACGGCGTTCGCGCGATTCTTGCCGGCGGTTACGTGAAGGTCCCGGGCATGACCTGGACCGAAACGATTCCCGAGGACGAAGAAAAACGAACGTACCGATCGGCGTCGTATCCCCGAAAGGCCCTGTTCGCGTCGGCCGGATCGCTCATGCACGTCGTGATGGCGTTGCTGCTGGCCTGGGCGGCACTCACCTTCGTCGGGCTCCCCTCGACGAGCCACGTCGGCGTGGGCGCTTTCACGAAATGGCAGGGACACCAGGAGAACGCCGCGCAACTCGCCGGATTGAAAGTCGGCGACCAGATCGTCGCCATCAACGGCGTCGCGATCACCAGCGATGACCAGTTGATCAGCGTCGTGAGTCACGACACGGGAAAGCGCCTCACGATACTGATCCAGCGGGCCGGTCGTGAGCTCACCCTGCACGCCACGCCCGTGAACGGCGCGAGCGTCAAGGTCGGCGGCAAGCCCTTGGCCCAGCACGGGTATCTGGGCGTGGGAATCGAGAACCTCCCGGGCCGTGACACCTGGTACGCCGCGATACCCGGTTCGGTCACCGAGGTCGGATCACTCATCGCAACGGCCGTGCACGCCATCGTGCACGTCTTCTCGCCGGGTGAGTTCTCGAGTCTCTTCCACCAGGTCGCGTCGCCCGCCGCGGCGACGAACCCCACGAATCAGGCGACGCGACCGGAGTCCATCGTGGGGGTCGTGCGAATCGCGGTCCAGAGCACGCAGACGGGTCCCGGGGACCTCCTGCTGATTCTTATGGCCGTGAACATCTTCGTGGGCGTGCTCAACATGTTGCCGATGTTGCCCCTGGACGGTGGCTACGTCGCGATCGCGACCTACGAACGGCTGCGTTCGAAGCGCGGGCTGCGTTATCACGCCGACGTCAACAAGATGGCGCCCTTCATCTACGCCTTCATGGGCGTGCTCCTCGTGCTCTTCGCCAGCACGCTCTTCCTCGACATCGCCCACCCGATCGCCAATCCCTTCCGTTAGTGCTTCAGCGCGCGCGTAAACGGGCAGACTGGAACCGTGGACGTCACCGCTAGCCCCCTCAGTCCCCGCCGAAAGACCCGTCAAATCGCCGTCGGTGCGGTCAAGGTCGGCGGCGACGCGCCGATCTCGGTCCAATCGATGACGACGACGAAGACGGCCGACGTCGAAGGGACGCTCCAGCAGATCTACGCGCTCGCGGCCGAGGGCGCCGACATCGTGCGCTGTACGTGCAACGAGGTCGCGGCCGCCGAAGGACTCGCCCAGATCGTTCCGCGTTCGCCGGTGCCGATCGTCGCCGACATCCACTTCCACGTGGAGATGGCCCTCGCGGCCCTCGAAGCCGGCGTCCAGGGACTGCGTCTCAATCCCGGCAACCTGCGAAAGCCCGAGGAGATAAAGCTCGTCGCCTCCGAGGCGCGCGACCGCGGCGTACCGATTCGCATCGGCGTGAACGCCGGCAGCCTGCATCCCGACATCTACGAACGCTTCGGTGGCGCCACGCCCGAAGCCCTCGTCGAATCGGCGCGACTGGAGTTGGCCTACTTCGAAGAGGTCGGCTTTGACGACGTCAAGATCTCGGTGAAGGCGTCCTCGGTCGCGACCATGATCGCGGCGTACCGGTTGGCCTCGGAGACCTTCGAGCACCCACTGCACCTCGGCGTGACTGAGGCCGGGCCGCTTCCCGGCGGACTGTTGAAGGGCACCGCCGGGATCGCGACACTGCTCGCCGAAGGCATCGGCGACACCTTGCGTTATTCGTTGACCGCCGATCCGGTCGAAGAGGCGCGCGCCGGTCGCACGCTCTTAGAGGTCCTCGGCCTGCGTGAACGAAAGGGACTGGACCTAATCGCCTGTCCGAGTTGCGGTCGCGCCGAGGTCGACGTCATCAAAGTCGCCAACGAAGCCCAAACGGCGTTGCAGGCATTGAACCTGCCGATCCAAGTCGCGGTGATGGGCTGTGTCGTCAACGGTCCGGGCGAAGCACGGCACGCGGACCTGGGAATCGCCGCCGGCAAGAAGCGCGGTCACCTCTTCATCAAGGGCAAGATCGTGCGCGTCGTGAAGGAGGACGAGATGGTCGAGGCGCTCGTCGAAGAGGCCAAGCTGATAATGGCCGAAGGCGTCGAAGCGCGACTGGCGGCGCGCGACCAAGGCGCCGAAGCCGAAGCCGAAGCCGACCGCGCGTTGTTGCTCGACGACCGAGGGGCCGACGTCAATCA
>PMFA01000021.1 GCA_003155915.1 Acidimicrobiaceae bacterium
CGACGACCACGGTGCCGACGACTTCAGCACCATCGTCGCTCGTCATACCTCTCTATGACACGAATAGTGCTGACTGGTCAAGTACGTGTTCGGCTCTCGGTTCCTCTAACTCCTTCGTCGTCGCCGACATCGGCAACCCGGGCGGTCCCGGTACCTCCGCCAATACGAGTTGGTCAGCGAACTTCCTAGATTGCGATAGCACTCACGTCGGTGTCCTCGGCTACGTGGACTCTGGTTACTGTCAAGTCCCCCTCGCGACGGTGGAGAGTCAGATCAACAGTTGGTATGCGTGGTACGGCGGCGATGGTATCGAGGGGATATTCGTCGACGAAGCGGCGAGCCCCTACTCTCCGTTGAAACAATCTGACTGTCTCTCGGGTACCACTTCGGCCGTGATCTATTACCAGACGATCTCGGCGTACGTCCACGCCGAAGGTGTCAATCAAACGGTGACGCTCAACTACGGCGCCAATCCAGTCAGTGGCTGGGCCCTCTCGAGCGGCATCGCGGCGCAGAACGCGAACATCCTCGTGGTCTTCGAGGATCCCTACAGCGAATACGTCAACTACGCGAACTCTGGTCAACCATGGTCGCCATCTCTTTGGGAGTCGTCGTACTCGGCGTCGCACTTCTCAATCCTCATTTACGACGCGACCAACGCCAACCTCCCGGGAGCGTTCTGTTCGTCGGTCTCTCAGCAGAACGTCGGCTTCGCCTACGCCACACCCAGTAGCGGGTGGACGACGCCCGCGCCGAGTGGGTATCTCACGGGTGAACTTAACGGCTGTTGACACCACACTTAAAGTGGCGCACACGGGCGACTCAATAGTTGCGTCCTATTGCTTCGTCGTCACCACCGTCGCTGAATTCGCCCCAACCGTCGTGACGGTCTTGACGGTCCCGTGGGTGTCGTCTTTGTTCGAGAGGTAACTCGCAACAGCCGTGGCTCGACTCTTCGCCAGATTCGCGTTGCCCTTGGCGTAGCCGGTAACCGTCACGGACGCGCGCTCGACGAGCTTCTTCGACAATGCAGCTAATTCGCTCTTCGCGGCGGAACTGAGTGTGCTGCTGTTCACGCCGAAATCGACTGTTACGTGCCCGGGCGAGCGGGCAACACCATTTTGACTGACGCCACCCAGGTGGTCGGTAGATATGTGCCGTCTCCAGACTTGGTTGTCGTCACGACACAAACCCCTCGGTTGGTCGCTCGCAGCACATCACCGGTAACGACACATACCTCGCATGGACCGTCTTCGGCGCTGAACCTCAATTTTCCAGCGCCGGAACCGCCCGACGTCGTGAGCTTCAGTGGCACGCCCGCCACGCCATGTACAGAGGTCAAGCGAAACGGAGCTTGGGTGGCGAAGAGCGGCGCCATGATCGACGTGAAGGCTCGGAACTCTTGGGTGCCCGTCGAGTACCAACCACCGGCGCCGCAACTGCTGTCCCAGCTGCACGAGATTGATGACATGAACGCGCCACCGGCCGTATTCAATGCGCCCGTGCCGGGAACTTCAATGGCGTCGCCCCAGATCCCTGCGGCTTCGTTGACGACGAAGGCCTGGCTATTGCCCGAACTGTCAAAATAGACACCACCAGCACTGCAATTGTTGGGCGTTCCGCACGAGATCGCCAATGGGTTGGTACCTATCCCTTCGCTGAAGAGTGACGACGAGCCCGGAATCTCCATCACGTTGCCCCATGCTCCGTTCACTTCATTCGCGACAAATGCTTGACCGTTACCCAGGGCGTCGGCGTACTGACCGGCGCCGCCGCACTCTCCGTTCGATGGGCAGGAGATCGAGTACAACACGGCGCCGCCAATGTTGATCGACGACGAGCCCGGAACCTCGATCGCGTCGCCCCACTTGCCATTGGTCTCATTCGCGACGAAGGCTTGGGCCGTAGTGGATCCGTCAGCGTAGACGCCGCCGGCGCCGCAATCGCCCGGCATGCTGCACGAAATGGAACTAGCCGCGGCGACCAGTCCAACATTCAACGTCGCGAGTCCCGGAACCTCGATCGCGTCGCCCCACGAACCGAAGGTCTCGTCCACGACGAACGGGACGTGGGCGTCGCCCCCGGCGATCGCCGAATCCGGATAGAGTCCATTGCCCGCGGCGGCGCAATCGCCGGGAAAGCTGCACGACACCTGATCCAATGGCGTCCCGCCGGCCCCGAAGGTCGAGGAGATCGTGATCTCATTCGCGTCGCCCCACGCGCCATTGGTGTCGCTGACGACGAAGCCCACACTGCTGCCATCCGAGACGACATCGTCACCGACGGCCGTGCAAAACCTCGTTGCCGTGCACGAAATCGATTCCGCGCCCAAGGCCGCCTTCGAACCAATCGCAGAAGGATCGATGACGGCGCCCCACGTAACACCGGTTCTGGTCACCACGAAACCCTGGAAATCGCCAGAAGCGTCGGTGTAGTAGCCCGCGGCACCACAAAAAACGGCGGAGCCACACGACACCGACGACACCGACGCGTTGCCACCAGCATTCAGATGATTGACGCCTGGGACTTCAATGGCGCTGCCCCATGTACCGTCAGTTTCATTCACCACGAACGCCTGAGAATCTCCAGCTGCATCGGTGTAGTTGCCGCCGGCGCTGCAGTAGCCCGAGATACCGCACGAGATCGAATAGATGCCGGCGTTGTCGCCCGCATTCAGCGCCGTCGTCCCGGGCACCTCAATTGCATTGCTCCACGAACTTGGCGCCGCTTCGTGTGCGGAAAGCGCCAGTGCTGGAGGAAGTGTTCGACCGATTGACGTCACTCCCGCCACCGCTGTTGATGCATGGAAGTCGAGAACAGCGAAGCTCGTCACGCTCAACGTCTGCGGGTTATGACGCGCCTCGGTCTCAACCGTGAGGTGAGACAAGCGAATACCAGGAGTGACCCACGGCGACTCGGCTTTCGAGTTTCCTTGGACCCACAGATAATTAGTGGGTCATCACTGACGTGCTATCAATTTCCAATGGTTGAACTCACCGCCAGCGATCTTGAAGGCGTACTCTTGGCGGCGCAGTTGGTGGGCACCGCTCAGGACCCCAGTGAGTTCAGTCAGTTGGCTACCGAGCAGGTAGCGCGGCTCCTCCCGTCAGAAGTAGTCACCTTCAACGAGATCGATCCGGCGAACGGACAGTTGAACGTTCTCTCGATCCCTTCGTCATATCCTTATCCGCCCGGGGTCGAACAGGACCTCATCGCTTTGGCGGACCAACATCCGCTGATTCACTACCACGTCCATTCGAGTGACGGCTCCGCGAAGAAGATCAGTGACTTCTGGAGTCAGGCAGAGTTTCATGCCAGCGCGCTCTACGAATTGGTCTACCAGCCAATGGAGGTGGAGTATCAGATATCAATCACCCTGAGCACGCTTCACTCGAACGTCGTGGCGATCGTGGCCAACCGGAGCCACGTCGATTTCTCGGAACGGGATCGAACGGTCCTTAACACGCTGCGTCCGCACTTCGTGCAGGCGTGGTATTCCGCTCGAGATCATCATCGGCTCCGAACGCTCTTGAACAGCACGATCGGCGCCTTGGTTGAATCTGATGTTGGATTGATAGTCCTGTCTGATCCGCCCCAGGAACTCACCGCCGGAGCGCTCGCGACGCTCTATCGAAACTTTGGTCCGCCGACCGCGTCGAGTCCATGGCCACTCCAAGTCGAGCAGTGGATGCTCGCCCAGCGATCTCGCTTCTCCAGCCCGGATGGTGTGAAGTTGCTCACGCCGTTGCGCGTCGAGAAGGGTGGTCGGCGCATGGCGCTTCGTTATCTCGAGGAACTGGGCGACAGTCCCGGTGCAGTGCTTTTACAAGAGCAAACGTCGCGCCCGACACCGCAAAGCCTGCAGTCACTCGGGTTGAGCGCTCGTGAAGCCGAAGTCACGGCGCGCGCGATCAGCGGAGCCACCAACGTCTCGATCGGTGAAACGATGTACATTTCGCCGGCGACCGTCAAGAGGCACCTGGAGAACGTCTACGCCAAGCTGGGTGTCAAGGGCCGCGGCGAGCTCGCCGCTTTCGTGCACGACGTCCTCGATCGACAACTTCTTTGAGGCGCCGCGCGTCCCCACCGCGCCCCCTCGTGCCAGAGTTCGCGGAGCGCAAATGGGCCAAACGGCGTATTGCGTGGCGCCGTCTCTGCGGGGAAGATTGGGCTCTTTGAAGACTAGGTAGCGGGTAGAACATGGCGAAAATCGTTCGGCGCAGTAACGAAGGCGGTCGCATCCAAAGAAGGGTTCGCGTCTTGTTCGGCCTTTCCTTGTCGTGCGGTGTCGCGTTGTCGCTCGGTGCAGTTGGGTTAATTGGCACAAGTTCGGCGTCGGCCACACCGGCTAAAACCAATCTCATTACGAACGGCAGCTTCGAATCGCCCACGGTGTGCCCAGCGCCGTTCACGACCTACTTCGCGCCTGCGAAATCGATTCGAGGATGGACCGTCGGCGGAGTGAGCGTCGATCTCATCTGCACAGCCTTTACCCCCGAGTCTGGTACGCAGTCAGTGGATCTCAACGGCTCACTACCTGATGGTAATCTTGGGAACGCTTCGGGATCGCTCTCGCAGAACGTGCGCACGACGCCGGGTCACAAATACCTCCTGACGTGGTTCATGGCGGGGAATCCCTCG
This sequence comes from Acidimicrobiaceae bacterium, assembly GCA_003155915.1. Classification (GTDB taxonomy): domain Bacteria; phylum Actinomycetota; class Acidimicrobiia; order Acidimicrobiales; family RAAP-2; genus RAAP-2. The sequence goes on from PMFA01000021.1 coordinate 4,642, forward strand.
CAGGGATGCGGGCCAGTGACGAAAGTGCTCCACGTATTCTGGGGCGGCAAGATCAAGGAGAGTTTGACCTTCAATGTCTCGAATGACAGTGACACCTCGATGGGCTGGGTCGCAAGGCGGTTGGTGGTCGTGGCGACCGCTAGGACATCAGTGGTCAAGTTCGCCGACGCGACCGCGACTGGCGACTGTGGAGCAACCCTCGACAACGTTTCCTTGATCGCTAAATAGGTCTTTTCGAAACTGCCGGGATCACGCGATAACGCTGTGGTTCTAGCGACGAGTGGTTCCGCCAGCCGTCTTCGCAATCCCAACGTGGGGTCTGAAGGGCTTGAGCGTCCGAACGGAAGGCAACCGTCAACCGTAGGTGAAGAACTGATTCCGAGGTCATTTCGCGGACAAAGTCGCCGAACCAAGTTCCCATGCTCAAGTATGCCGATCATCGGGTCATTTTCTTAAGCGACACCGGTGGCGTCCTCACGGGCGCTCGCGTCCGTATCTTCTGGACTCAACTTGGACATCGTCCTTGATCGACAACTTCTTTGAGGCGCTGTGGGCGTCCCCACCGCCTCGCCCCAGCCAAAAGACAGCGGGCCCCTGGATCTCTCGTCGGCTCACTGTGGTCCGGCCATGTCGCTGAGTGACAGGGCGAGGAGTCTTCTGACGGAATTGAGAAACAGCCGGCGTGGCGGACTCGATCTAGCGTGACTCATGGTCCCCATTGAGAATCGACTGTAAATCTTGAAAACGTTTTAGACGTGGCCGCCGCGACGACCCTCGGCCGTAGCGCCGAGAAGCGCCCACGCCGCAAGTCCGAGACCGGGAACGAGGAACCAGATTCCGAACACCAGTGCGAGCACGACGAAGAACGCGCCCATCCCGAGCGTGAACGGGAAGATCGATGAGCCGGGAAAGGAACCGACGACGCCGGCGCCTTCGCCCTGAGTGGCGTTCGGATCGTCCTCGGGACGAGCCTTCATTCGACGGCTCCACCAGTAGTAGTAACTACCGGGTACGAGGCAGAGCAACATGCCGGCGAACATCATCACGCCGCCCGCGTTTTCGTGACCCCAGTTCCAATAGACGACAGCCATGACACCGAAGAAGGCACCGAGGCCCAGAAGGAGCTTGGCTTCTACCCTCATGCGTCGTGATCTTGATCGTGTTCGAGGGCCCCGACGATGGCGTTCGCGAGCGGCGGTTCGTGGTGCGTGCCCGTACCACCAGTTCCGTGGGCCAACGACCGGTGCTCGGGGTGGTTGTAGTCCCACGTCGGACGTTCAGAGCGGATCTGGGGCAGTCGATAGAAGTTGTGGTGCGGCGGGGGCGACGTGGTGAACCACTCGAGGGTCTGGGCGTCCCACGGGTTGTCGCCACACGGGTACTTCTTCCAGCTGTATCCGACGTTGACGACGAAGACGATCATCGAGATGCCGACGAGGATGGCGCCGAACGTACTCCAGTCGTTGAGCGTCTTCCACTGTGGACTGTGCGGGTACATCGCGATGCGACGCGGCATGCCGTCGAGTCCGAGGATGTACTGGGGGAACGTGAAGACCTGGGTGCCAATGAACAAGAACCAGAACTGGATACGGCCGAACTTCTCATTGAGCAGATACCCGGTGATCTTCGGACCCCAGAAGTACAGGCCGCCCATGCCGGCGAGCACCAGGGCCATGACGATCGAGTGGAAGTGCGCGACCACGAAGTAGGTGTCGTGGGTGAAGAAGTCCAGCGGGGGACTGGCCAGGTAGATGCCCGTGAGGCCGCCGATGAGGAACGTAAACAGGAAGCCGAGCGCCATCAACATGGCGGTGGAGAACCATAACTCTCCTCTCCACATCGTGCCGATCCAGTTGAAGATCTTGATGCCCGTCGGCACTGCGATCATGAGACTCATGAACGAGAAGAAGGGGAGCAGCACCACACCGGTCGTGAACATGTGGTGCGCCCACACGCCTAAGGACAAAGCACCAATGGAGAGCGTGGCGAAGACCATGCTCTTGTAACCAAAGACGGGCTTCTTGGAGAAGACCGCGATGATCTCGGTCGCCATGCCGAAGAACGGCAGGGCGAGAATATAGACCTCCGGATGGCCCCAGAACCAGAAGATGTGTTGCCACAGCACCGGAACACCTCCTCCGGCAACTGAGAAGATATGTGTCCCGAAGTGTCGGTCGCAGTAGAGCATGATGAGCCCGGCGGTCAACACCGGGAAGGCCAGCAGGATCAGAATCGCGGTCACCAACATGTTCCAGGTGAAAATCGGCATGCGGAACATCGTCATGCCGGGTGCGCGTAAATAGAAGATCGTCGCGGTCAGATTGACGCCGGTGAAGATTGCCGAGAATCCCGTGAGCAACAGTCCACCGATCCAGAGGTCGGCCCCGGCCCCCGGCGTGTTGATCGAGTTCGAGAGCGGTGCGTAGGCGACCCAGCCAAAGTTGGCGGCGCCGCCGGCGGTGAAGAAGCCCATCAGCATGGTGATCGAACCCATGAGGTACAGCCAGTAGGAGAGGGCGTTCAGTCGCGGGAAGGCCATGTCCGGCGCGCCGATCTGTATCGGCACGATGATGTTGGCGAGTCCTCCGAATGCGAAGGGTCCGGCGAAGAGGTAGATCATCACCGAGCCGTGCATGGTGAACAGTTCGTTGTACTGGGCGAGCGAGACGAGCGTTCCGTTGGGCGAAGCCAATTGGGCGCGAATGATCTCGGCGAACAAGCCACCGATGATGAGCATGACGACCGAGGTGACGGTGTAGGAGAGTCCGATGACCTTGTGGTCGGTCGAGGTCATCCACTTCAGGATTCCGGTCGCACCGTGGTGCTCGTCGTGCCCCTCGTCGCCGTCGTGGTCCACATCGATGATGGCCGGTGGCGGCGTAATGAGATCAACCATTAGTTATCCCCGTGGCTCGAGGCCGGCTTGGTCGGAACCTGCGTGGCCGTCTGTTGACCCGTCGTCTTTTGAGCGGCGGCGAAGGCGACGGGGTTCGCCGTGCTCGCCAGCCACGCGGTGTACTGCGACTTCGAGACGACCTTCACGTTGAAGAACATAAGTGAATGGTAGAGACCGCAGAGCTGCGTGCACTGCCCGGAGAAGTTTCCGGTCTTGACCGCTTCGAGCGTGAACTGGTTGAGCACGCCCGGCAGGGCGTAGCGCGAGAAGTTGAAGGCCCTCACGTAGAAGCCGTGGATGACGTCCGTGGAGGTCAAGTTGATGTGAACGTTGGTGTTGACCGGGATGACCATCGTCGGGTCCTGGGTCGTCTGGCCGATGACGACCGTCTCGGTGTGGGGATAGGTGAACTTCCAGCCCCACTGGAACGCGTTCACGTCGACCGTGACGTTGGCCTTGGGATTGGCCACTTCCTTGTTCTCGACGACGAGCGTGGCCGCGAAAAGACCGAAGACGACCAGGATCGGCACGACGGTGTAGATCACCTCGGCTGGCAGGTGATACTGAGCCTGTCGCGGGATGTTGTCGCCCTTGCGCCGAAAGCGGAGGATCGCGTAGACGAAGAGGACCGTCACGAAGCCGCCGATGATGACCGCACCGATTGAGAATCCCTGCCAGAGGTGGAACACGGAACTGGATTCCGTCGTCGCACCCTTGTGGGCGCCGAAAGCGGGCACGGTGCATCCGGACAGGGCCAGTGCCCCGAGTGGGAGTGCAACGAAACGTCGCACGCGACGCCACCGTCGAGTGCGGTCTGTTACACCCTGTGGGGGCAGGGTAGGTGATTCCACGTCACGACACTACTCAAAAAATCCGTCGCGACGAGTCGCCAACCGGGTGCAAGTCCGTTCGCAGAAAGGATTCACCAGGTTCAAATGAGGTACCCGGGATATCTGAGTCGCGGGCTCCCAGGAGTACGGCAACGACGAAGGACTACTTGTCGGTATCGGGGGCCTTGGTCTCGGCCGTCGTCTCAGGCTTGTCGGCCGCGGCGTCGTTGTTCTTGGCTTCCTTCAGCCCCTTCTCAAACTCGGACTTGGCCGAACCGAGGTTCTTGGCCAGCTTCGGAATGGCGGAGCCCCCGAAGACGAGGACCGCGACAACAATGACAACGATCAAGAGATCGGGCCCAAAAATTTCGCCTAAGAACACTGCCTTCTCCTTTGACGTGCTTGATTCCAGAGTAGTGCGCCCCGCGCGGCTTCGCGAAGGCGCCCCTTTCAATTAGTGATCCGATTCGGCAAGACTGTGCGGATGTCGAACCTGACCAGGAGCACTGTTCGTGATTCGCTCAGCGTCGCGATCACGGTCGGCACCTACGGCGTGGCCTTCGGGGCGGCCAGTGTCGCGGCGGGCTTTACGGTGCTGCAGAGTTGCCTCTTTTCACTCCTCACCTTCACCGGCGCGAGCCAGTTCGCCGCCGTCGGGGTCGTCGCCTCCGGGGGAGCGGCCGCCAGCGCGATCGCGGCCGCCACCATGCTCGGCACCCGAAACGCCCTCTACGGCATCCAGATGGCGCCACTACTCAACGTGAAGGGCGCACGCCGGGTGCTCGCGGCCCACGTCACGATCGATGAGTCGACGGGCGTCGCGCTCTCCCAGGCCCCACGGGGCGTCGCGGCGATGCGCGAGGGCTTCTGGATCACCGGTCTCGGGGTCTTCCTCTTCTGGAACATCTTCACGTTGGTCGGTGCGCTCGGCGCCAAGGCGCTCGGCAATCCGGCGACATGGGGACTCGACGCGGCGGTCCCGGCGGCGTTTCTGGGTTTGTTGTGGCCGCGCTTGCAGACGAATTTCCTGCGCGCCGTCGCGGTCACCTCCATGGCCTTCGCGATGCTCGTCACGCCGTGGTTAGCGGCCGGACTGCCGATCATCGCGACGACGGTCGTCGCCGTCGTGCTCGGATGGAGGGCCAGGTGAGCTCGCTGGCGATGTGGATCGTGCTCGGGTCCACGGGCGTGCTGTGCTTCTCCATCAAGCTGCTCGGTCACCTGGTCCCCGAACCGTGGTTGGCGAACGCTCGACTCCAGCGGATCAACGCGCTGATTCCAATCTCCTTATTGAGCGCCCTCGTCGTCGCCCAGGGCGTTGTCGTGAAGACCCACGTCGTCATCGACCACCGACTGGCCGGTCTCGGCGTCGCCCTCGCTGCACTCTTCGCCAAGGCGCCGTTCCCCGTCGTGGTGGTGGGCGCCGCCGTCACTTCAGCGCTCGTCTATCACCTGCACTGAGCGACGAATGTCGGGTTGACTATTTGCCTTGCCAGTTCGGCTCGCGCTTCTCGGCGAAGGCCACCGCGCCTTCGATCGCGTCGGCACTGCGAGCGATCGGCCCGAAGGCTTCGGTGTTGAGTTGCCAGCATTGTTCCTCAGAGAGCTCGCGTGAGCGCTTCATGACGTCCTTGGACGTGCGCACCGCCAGAGGAGCGTTCTTCGCGATGCGTTCGGCGAGCGCGATCGCTTCGTCGAGGACGCGGTCGCCGGGCACCACGCGGTTGACGAGCCCGAGTTCGTAGGCGCGTGTGGCGTCGATCGGATCGGCGGTGAGCGCCATCTCGTAGGCGACCGCGAGCGGCACGAGCTTAGGTAGGCGGATCAGTCCGCCGCCACCGGCGACGAGACCGCGCGACGCTTCGGGGATGCCGAACTTGGCGTGGTCGGCCGCGACCACCATGTCGCAACTGATCAGGATCTCGAAGCCACCGGCGAGCGCCGCGCCGTTCGCGGCGGCGATGAGGGGTTTGGGAAAGTCACGCTGAGTGATGCCCGCGAAGCCCTTGTCGGTGCTCGGGAACTCGCCCTTGGCGAAGGCCTTCAAGTCCATGCCCGCCGAGAAGGCCTTGTCGCCGGCTCCGGTCAAGACCACGACCCAGACGTCGTCGTCGCTCTCGCAGGCGTCGAGCGCGTCGCCGAGGGCGATGGCGGTCGCGCGGTTGATGGCGTTGCGCGCTTCGGGACGGTTGATGGTGAGAATCTCAACGTGTCCGCGTCGTTCGCGTAGTACTTCGTCAGCCATGGTGCTCCTTTGATCGGCCCTGAGGGGTATCGAGTCGAACGATACCGGAGTTCGATCGGATCGGGCGTGCGAAACTGATCCGATGGAGAGACGACCGCGGCGCTACGTCACCCTCGAGGGCTACGCCGTCGAAGGCGGTCTCGACGGACCGTACCAACCCTCCACCTGCTTTCGGCCCACCGTCGCGCTGGGTCGCCACGCCGGACCGGGCGACGCCGATGGACTGTGGCTTGACTACGAGCGCGTATTGGACCTCGTACCTGATCTGGGTTTTGATGGAGTTCGACTCAGTGTCGAATGGGCCCGGGTCGAGCCGTACCGTGGCGAAGTCGACGACGCGGCGCTCGAGCGTTACGCGGAGGTCGCGCGTCACGCGCAGTCTCGGGGACTCGGTGTCACAGTGGTGGTGGTCGACAGGGCCTGGCCGGCGTGGCTCGGTCTTGAGGCTTGGCTACTGCCGTGGGTCGCGCCACTCGTCGTCGAACACGCGAGGCGCGTTGTCCAATCCATGGAAACTGCGAACGGTGTCGTGGTGTTCGCGAAGCCAGATTTGTTCGTGGATGGCTACATACATTCAACCGCACCACCATGGCGACGCGGTGCGCAAGTGGACGCTGACTTTGCGCGCAAGCAGATTGATTCGATCACTGCAACGCTCCGAGATGATTATCTCGTCGGACCGAAGATCATTGCTTCGACGAGCGAAGTCTCCGTGGGCTCGGACCTGTCGGAAGTCAGGGCCGCGCTTCAGCGAGACTGCGACGAGTTATATTTCCGTTCGCTCTTGCGAGGACACGGCCCCACCAAATGTGCCGGACTGCTGTTCAAGAGAGCTGGCAACTATGAGTTGTCGTCGTCCGAGGAATTACTCGACATTCTCCGCTGAGTCGCCCTCTGGGTACGAGGCGTCTTCGTTGGTCTCGCGACTCTTCTTCACGAAGTGGAAGATAATGAAGAAGAGGGCCATCGCGATCAGGACGCCCAGTCCCATCCAACTGGCGTAATTCTCAATCCGGGTGAGGGCCGTGCCCGCGAAATATCCGAGGAGCGTGAAGGTGACGCCCCAGATCAGGCCACCGAGGGCGTTGGCGATGAGGAAGCGCCGGTAGTTCATTCGACTCATGCCGGCGAGCCCCGGCATCACCGCGCGCAAGAACGCCGTGAATCGTCCGATGAAGACGTAGATCGGACCCCGTCGCCGGAGCCCTTCGAGCGCGCGATCCAACGCGCCGCGACGTCGTTTGAGTATCGGCAACTTCATCAACGATTCGCCGTAGCGGTTCCCAATCGCGTAGCCCACGGAGTCACCGGTGATCGCGGCCACGACGACCAAGAGGCAGACGATAGCCACGTTGACGCGACCCTGGGAGGCGACGACGCCGGCCACGAGGACCGCGGTCTCGCCGGGCAAAATGAATCCGATGAAGAGGGCCGCCTCGCCGAAGACGAGCAGCGTCACGAGTGCGTAGACGAGGCCGCCGGGGAGTCGGTGTATCTCGCTCAGCAGATACGAGACGATGGAGGCGGCGAGCACCTCACCATTCTCCTAGATAACAATTCGCTAAAGACTCAGTTCGCCAAGATAATCCCGTATTCGCCCTGTGCCACGATGGATGCATGTCGAGAACGCCCACCCCGGCCGCTCGCCGCGCCCGTGGCGTCGAGCGTCGACTTCCGCTCGGTGCCCCGGTCCGGGCCTGGTCAATGGCCGAATGGGCGTTGTTGCCCCTTCGACTTTTCCTCGGTGCGACCTTCCTCTACGCCGGATTACAAAAACTGGCCAACCCGAACTTCTTTCGCGCGCAGAGTCCGATTTCGATCCAGGCCCAGCTCATCGCCGCCTCGCACACGAGTCCCCTCCACGCCCTGTTGATCCACCTGATAAGTCAGGCCACGCCGATCGGCATCATCATTTCGTTCTCCGAGGTCGCCATCGGCATCGGCGTGCTGGTCGGTCTGTGGACGCGTATCGCCGCTCTCGGCGGCGCGATCCTTTCCTTCAGTCTGTTCTTGACGATCAGCTTTCACGCCTCGCCGTACTTCACTGGCGCCGACATCGTCTTCTTCTTCGCGTGGCTCCCCTTCATTATCACGGGAGGCGGCACGAAACTTTCGGCCGACGCGTGGATCGCCAATCGCGTCGCGAAGAATCAGGGCCTCGCCTCGCCCGAGTTGGTGGCGATCCCCTTCGCGAGCGTGCAAAATATCTGTGGCCACTACCGCGAGGGCGCGTGCGCCGCACGTAAGGGACTGGCTTGTGACAAAACCGTCTGCCCCGTGCTGCTCGGTGGGCGAGCGCCCCTGGTGTCGCGCGTCTCGATCGATTCGGTCGATCGGCGCGCAGTCGTCGTCGGGGGCACGGTCGCGGCGGGCGTGGGCGCGGCGGCGCTGATCTTCGGCGGTGCCGTGGCCGAGGCCGGCCGGATGATCGGGGGAGCGAAGTCCGTGAAGAACGCCACGACGCATCTCACGGTTCCGACGAATGGTTCATCCACGACGACCGGACCCGCGACGGGACCGACCACACCGACTCCGCAGGGCACGCTGCTCGGGAGCGCGGCCGACGTGCCGAAGGGACACGCCGCCGCGTTTACCATTCCCTCGTCGGGCGATCCGGGCATCGTGATTCACGCCGACGGCGCGTTCTTCGCCTATGACGCGGTCTGTCCGCACGCCGGTTGCACCGTCGGCTACTACGCCGCGAACGACCTCATCGTTTGTCCGTGCCACGGTTCGGAGTTCGCGGTGACGACCGGCGACGTCATCAACGGGCCGGCGCCGCACGGTCTCGCCAAGCTCAAGATCGTTGAAGGGTCGAACGGTAACCTCTACTTGCAATGAGTGGGGACCGCCGACGTGTGCTGGTCATTGAGGACGATCACGCCCTCGCCAAAGCCGTGGCGAACCTGCTCCAAGACGCCGGTTTTGCCGTAGAGCAACGCCACGACGGCGAATCGGGCTTCGCCGAGGGTCTCGGTGGCGAGTACGACGTCATCGTGCTGGACCTCATGTTGCCCAAGCGCAACGGCTTCAGCGTCTGTCAGGACCTGCGCGCCGCCGGCGTCGACACCCCGCTGTTGATGCTGACGGCCAAAGACGGCGAGTGGGATGAGGTCGAGGGACTCGAGGTTGGCGCCGACGACTTCATGCACAAGCCCTTCGAGAACTCGATCCTGATTGCTCACCTCCACGCGTTGTTACGTCGACACGACCGTGGTCGCCCCCAACGATTGGTCGTCGGTCCGATCTCGCTCGATCCGCTACGCCGATCGGTCGTCGCCTACGGCCGCGACGTCACGTTGACCCCCCGAGAGTTCGCTCTGCTCGAATTCCTGATGGAGAGGATGAACGAGCCGCTGGCCAAGAGTGAGATCCTCCACGCCGTGTGGGGCAGCGGCTTCGACGGCGACCCCAACATCGTCGAGGTCTACATTGGCTACCTTCGCCGCAAGATTGACCTCGCTCCGTTCGAGTCGGTGATCCGCACCGTGCGGGGCATCGGTTACAGCATGCGCTCGGACTGATGCCGCGACTTCACAAGTTCTCGATTCGAGCGCGCCTCACCTTCATCTTCGTCCTGGCCGTCGCGGCGATCCTCAGTGTCACCGGCGTGTCGCTCGTTCACCTCGTACGCCACTCCCTGGCCGGTGACGCCGACAACGAGATCCAGAGCCAGATGATCCGCACCCAGGAGATCTTCGCCAACGCGAAGTCGCCCGACACGTATCGCGTCGTCCTCGCCATGCACGGCGACGTCGTGATCCAGGTCACGAATCTCGCCGGGACGAAGGTGTGGGCGGCCAGTTCGGCCATTGCCAAGGCGCCGGTCCTCGCTCGCTCGGGCGCCGCCAGCCGCACCAGCGCCCGACTGTCGCTCAAAATGGTGAGAACGTCGCGCGACGAAGCCACGTTGTCCCAGATCAGCTCGGGTCAGATTGGGTCGATCGCGACCAAGCGCGGGCCCGGTCTGATCTTTGGCTTCATCTACGGCAAAGACATCGATCACAGCGTGGACGTTCTAATGGCCAGCCTGGTGGTCTCGTTCCCGTTGCTGCTCTTGATGACCGGAGGCCTCATATGGATCGGGATGGGACTGGCGCTCGCGCCGGTCGAGTCGATTCGCCGCCGCGTCGACGCCATCGCGGCCTCGGACCTCTCGCAACGAGTGCCCCCGTCGGGAGGGAACGACGAAATCGCGCGCATGGCCCGCACGGTCAATGCCATGTTGGACCGACTCGAAGCGTCCTCGCAGTTCGAGCAGGAATTCGTCTCCAACGCGAGTCACGAACTGCGAAGTCCGCTCACCACGCTGCTCGCGACGACCGAACGAGCCGCCAAGGATCCCGATCACGCCGATTGGAACGAAGTGGGTGAGGTCGTCATGCGCGAGGGCCGCCGACTCGAAACGTTGATCGACGACCTCGCGTGGCTCGCGCGACACGACGAGCACCGTGCCGAAATCCATAGTGTCGACGTCGACCTCGACGACTTGCTACTCGTGGAGGGTCATCGCGTGCGCCTGCTGAGTGAATTGAGCGTGGACACGACGATGGTGCGTCCGACGCGCGTCACGGGCGACCCGGCGATGCTGAAACGAATGATCCGAAACGTCGTCGACAACGCGACGCGTTACGCCACCGAAGAGCTGCGATTCGATTCGCACTACGACGGTGATGAGGCGGTGGTCATCGTGGCCGATGACGGCGACGGCATCGACGTCAGCCAGAGTGACCGATTCTTCGAGCGCTTCGTTCGTTCGGACCCGGCGCGCGCCCGTCACTCCGGTGGTACCGGTTTGGGACTCGCGATCGTCGCCGAGATTGTCGAGCGTCACGGCGGCTCGGCGCGCTTCGCCGCGACCGACGTGGGAACGAGGATCGAACTGCGTGTCCGGCGGCACCGGCGAAAGTCGTCCTGAGGGTTGACGGCGCTCGGCGTAAAGTGCGCGATATGAACACTGTTGAACTCGCTGACCTCACCGCCGACCCGGTCCAAGTGCTGGGGGCGTCGTTCTATTTCGACGCCCTCACTCGAGCGCGGGGCAAAGAGAGTGGCCTTAATTCCTTCGAGTACTACGGGCTCGGTCGAGGCGGCACGCTGGGCAACGTCGACACAGACGTCGTCGTCGACGCCTTCACCTTCTTTCACCCCCGCGCCTTGGAACGAATGTGGACCCAGGCCAAAGAAAAGGCGGACCCGATCGCGGTCGCGGCCGACTACGTAGAAGCCGCTTACGAATTCGCCGATCGCACCTTCGGCGCCGTTGACCTCAAGGTGCTGCGTGATTTCGCCGCGGCGGCCCACAAGGTCGCCGCGTCAGTCGAGAGTGGGCACCACCAACTCGTCGACGGCTACAAGCAATACGACGTGCCGACGGATCCGGTGCACGCCGCCTATTTGGGCTGCATCCTGATGCGCGAACTTCGCGGGTGCGTCCACATCGACGCGGTGAATGAAGTCGGATTGAGTGCGCTCGAGGCGTGCTATCTCCAGGACCCGGCCTTCTTCACCAATCACGGTTACCTCGAGGAAGAGACGCCCGACGTGACGCCCGAGAACGCCGCCAAGAAAGCACGGGCCGAAGAGTTGACGTCGGCGTGGATGGCCGAGTGTTTCAGCGTGCTGAGCGACGAAGAGTGCCAGCAATTGGCCGACGGGGCCATCGCGATGTTCGCGGCCCTGAAAGAGCCCGTTCCCATCGCTTAAGCGTCAACGCTCGCTGGTTCGAGCGCGGCGAAATCCGACGAATCAGTCGTAGTGCACGCCTTCGAGATCGAGCAGGTAACGCTTCACGTCGTCACCGCCGCCGTAGCCGCCGAGTCCATCGGAGGAGACCACTCGATGGCAGGGTACGACGATCGGCCACGGGTTGGCGTGATTCGCGTTCCCGACCGCGCGGTGCGCGCGTGGGCGATTCACCGCGTTCGCGACCTCGCCGTAGGTGCGGACCTGCCCGTAGGGGATCTTTCGCAGTGCTCCCCACACGTCGTGCTGGAAGTCCGTCGCCGGCGAGGCGGCGAGCTGCACCTTGAAAGTCCGTCGCGAGCCCGAAAAGTACTCCTTGAGTTGTTCCACCGCGTCGGCGACGGGCTTGGGCGGTTCACCCTTCGAAGCGGGCAGTTCGTCCTGGGGCAGATGTATGTGGATGACGCCTTCGTCGGAGCCGACGACGCTCCACACGCCGACGGGGGATTTCACGTTCGCCACGAAAGATTTCATGGCCCACTTCTACTCGAGAGATGTCACAACGACTCATGGTTTTCACTTCGGTCACAATTGGTCGCTCGAGGGAGTCGCCGGGATCGAAGAAAGGGTCCAATGACCCGGGTATTCATCGGGAGGGTTTTTCTCGGGCTGCTAGAAACTAAGTATGAAAATTGCGCTATTCAAGGAGTCGCGCGCGGGCGAAACGCGGGTCGCCCTGACGCCCGACGCCGTGAAATCCCTCGTGGGCGACGGATGGGAAGTCCTGGTGCAGCGCGGGGCCGGAGAACTCGCGCACTTCAATGACGCGTCCTACGTCGCCGTGGGTGCGACGATTGCCGACGCCCCGACAGGTGAAGTCAACCTGCGCGTCAATCCTCCAACGCTTCCCGAAGTCGCCCTACTCCCCGAAGGATCGACGCATCTCTCGTTCCTCTCGCCGCTCCTCGCTCAAGACGTCGTGAAGGCGCTGAATGATCGCCGGGTGACGATTCTCTCCTTCGACCTCCTGCCACGCATCTCGCGCGCCCAGTACATGGACGCCCTTTCGTCACAGGCCACGGTGTCGGGATATCGCGCCGCCTTGAAGGGCGCAACACACTTCGACCGGTTTTTCCCACTTCTCACTACCGCCGCGGGCACGATTCGACCAGCCAAGGTCCTGGTCATGGGCGTGGGCGTCGCCGGTCTTCAAGCGATCTCGACGGCGAAGCGACTCGGCGCCAAGGTGCGCGCCTACGACGTGCGCTCCGCCGCCAAGGAAGAGGCCGAATCGGCCGGCGCGGTCTTCGTGAAACTCGGCGTGACGGCCGACGCCGCCGGTGGTTACGCCCGTGAACTCACCGATGAAGAGCGCCTCGCGCAACAGGCCGCGCTGCTGAGCGAAGTCGCTAACTCCGACATCGTGATCACGACGGCTGCGGTGCCCGGGCGTAAGTCACCGATCCTCGTGACGACGGCGATGGTCGAAGCGATGGGCGAGGGTTCCCTCGTGATCGACATGGCCGCCGACGGTGGTGGCAACTGCGAGTTGACCAAGGTCGGCGAGGTCGTGGAACACCACGGCGTGCGCGTCGTGGGGATGTCGAACCCGCCGGCGGAGATGGGGGCAAGCGCGAGTTTCATGTTCGCGAACAACGTTTTGAAGTTGCTCGCGCTGTTCGGGGCGAAGGGGCAATTGGCGCCCGACTGGAACGACGAAGTCGTGATCGGCGTCACCGTCGCTCGTGACGGCGCGATCAATCACGCGCCGACGGCCGAGGCACTGGGCCTCGCGCACGTCGCGATCGTCCCCGAAGCGAAAGAGAGCGCCTGATGCACAATGTCTTGTTGCAGTACTTGACGGTCTTGATTCTCACCGCGTTCGTCGGAACCGAGATCATCGCCAAGGTGCCGAGCATCCTGCACACCCCGTTGATGAGCGGGTCGAACGCGATTCACGGCGTGATTCTGGTCGGTTCGATGCTGATCCTCGGGGGAGCGACCACGAACCTCCAAGAGGTCCTCGGTTTCCTCGCGGTGATTCTCGCGACGCTGAACGTCGTGGGTGGATTCGTCGTCACTGACCGCATGCTCGAGATGTTCAAGCCTCGGGCCGCCAAGGTCAAAGAGACACCCAAGGACGAGGTGGCTCCGTGAGTCGTGGGACACTGATTGACCTGCTGTACCTGTTCTCGGCGACGACGTTCATCGTCGCGCTCAAGGGACTCGGGAGCCCCAAGCACGCGCGGCGCGGCAACATGGTCGCCGCCTTCGGCATGCTGGTCGCGATCGTGGCGACCTTCTTCAACTACGTTGACGGACACGCGTTGCGTCACGTGTGGCTGATCCTGCTCGCCATGGCCATTGGCGTCATCGTCGCGGTGCCGACGGCGCGCTTCGTGAAGATGACGGCGATGCCCCAGTTGGTGGCGATCTTCAACGGCGTCGGTGGTGGCGCCGCGGCGCTCGTGTCGATCACCGAATTCATCCACATCAAATCGACTCACCCGGCGACCTACGTCATCCTCGAGGTTCTGCTGGGCCTCCTCATCGGTACGGTCTCCTTCGCCGGATCGGCGGTCGCCTTCGCAAAACTCCAGGAACTCATGACCGGGCGACCAGTGACCTACCCGGGCCAGCAACTGATCAACGGCGTCGTCGGCCTCGCGGCCCTGGCGCTCATCGTGACAATCCTCGTCACCGCGTCGACGAGCCTGCTCTGGATCCTCTTGGCGCTCGCGTTCGTTCTCGGCGTCATCTTCGTCCTGCCGATTGGCGGCGCGGACGTGCCGGTACTGATCTCACTGCTCAACGCCTTTACCGGACTGGCGGTCGCGGCGTCGGGCTTCACGCTCGGTTCGAACCTGTTGATCGTCGCGGGTACGCTCGTCGGCGCCTCGGGCATCTTGCTGACTCGCCTCATGAGTAAAGCGATGGGCCGAAGCCTCTCCAACGTTCTCTTCTCGGCCTTCGGTTCGGTCATCACCGCGAGTGGCGCGACGACCCGTGACGACGGCCGAAGCGTGCGCTCGGGCAGTCCCGAGGACATCGCCATCATGCTCGGCTTCGCGTCGCGCGTCGTGATCATCCCCGGCTACGGCCTGGCCGTCGCCCAGGGCCAGCACGTGCTGCGCGAACTGGCCGAACTGCTGGAATCCAAGGGGATCGAAGTCTTCTACGCCATTCACCCGGTGGCCGGACGCATGCCCGGCCACATGAACGTCTTGCTCGCCGAGGCGAACGTCCCCTACGAACAGCTCCTCGAGATGGACGAAGCGAACTCCGAACTCGCGACGGCCGACGTGGCGCTGGTCGTGGGCGCGAATGACACCGTAAACCCGGCCGCGGTCGATGACCCGAGCTCGCCGATCTACGGCATGCCGATCATCCACGCCGACTTGGCCGAGAACGTGGTCTTTCTGAAGCGTTCCATGCGACCGGGCTTCGCCGGCATCGAGAACGACCTGCTCTACAACCCCAAGACGACGCTCGTCTTCGGTGACGCAAAGGACACGCTCACCAAGATGGTGGCGGCCGTCAAGGCCAACTAACTCGTCAGTTCGTTCAGTCGCGCGATTACGTCCGGGCTGAGCGTTCGCACCGCGTTCGCGTTGGCGCGCATCTGATCGGCGTTGGACGCCCCGGCGATGACGCTCGGGATGACTGCGTGGCTGAGCAACCACGAAAAGGCGAGCGAGAGGATCGGCACGTCGATCGATTCGGCGTAATCGAGGAGCGCGGCAACCTTGGTCTGCAGTTCATCGCCCAACCAGTGCACGCTTCGTTCGGGCGTCATCTTGGCGAGTCGTGACTCTTGGGGAATGGGCTCACCGGGGCGCACTTTGCCGGTGAGGAGTCCGTTGGCCAACGGGTAGAACGGCAAGAAGCCGATCTCCAGGGCCGAGCACGCCGCGAGCACGCCGTCGCGTTCGGGTTCGCGTTCGAGGAGTGAGTACTGATTCTGCACCGAGACGAACGCCGGACCGTCGCCGGCCGCGGTCTTCGCTTCGTTCAATTGCGCGACGCTCAAGTTCGAGCATCCAATCTCTCGGACCTTGCCCGCGTCGACGAGTTCGCGAAGCGCGCCCAGCGTGTCGGCGATGGGCACCGTGTCGTCGGGGTAGTGCAACTGATAGAGGTCGAGGTGATCGGTGCCGAGACGCCGCAGCGAGTCCTCGCACGCGCTCTTCACGTACGTCGGGCTCGCCCCGAAGTGCGCGTCGTCGATCGGCATGCCGAACTTGCTCGCGATGATCGCCTCATCACGCCGGGCGCCGAGGGCGACGCCGAGCATCGCTTCGGACTGGGTGGCGCCGTAGATGTCGGCGGTGTCGAAGAAGGTGACCCCGGCGTCCAGTGCGGCGAGCACGACGTTCGTCGTGCTCGCCTGGTCGAGGCGTGAACCGAAGTTGTTGCACCCCACGCCGACGACCGATACCTGCAGTGATCCCAGGGCGCGCGTTTCCATATGTTCTCCTCCTCGAGTCGATTCGAGTGTACGCATTCGATACTTCGTTCAACCGGTGAGAACTACGATGGAGGGCAGTCCGTCGCAAGGAGTTCCCATGAAGGTCGTTGTTGATTACGATGCCTGCTCCAGCAACGCCGTGTGCATGGGTATCGCGCCAGAGATATTCGAAGTCCGCGATGACGGCTTCATGTACGTGCTCAATGAGAATCCGGGCCCCGAGTTCGACGAGCGACTGCGCGAAGCCGTGGCGAGTTGTCCCAACGGCGCCCTCTCCCTTGCGGAGTAATCCGTGAGCGGCACGCGCGTCCGCATCGCACCGTCACCGACCGGTTTCATGCACGTCGGTACCGCGCGCACGGCGCTGTTCAATTGGCTCTTTTCACACCAGACGAACGGTGTGTTCATCTTGCGCATCGAGGACACCGACACCGAGCGCAACCGCGACGAGTGGCGCGAGGGCATCATCACGGGTCTGGTGTGGCTCGGGCTCGACTTTGACGAGGGTCCGTTCCTGCAAAGCGAATTACTGCCCGATCACGTCGCCTCGGCCGAGGCGCTCTACGCGAACGGCTATCTCTACGCGTGCGACTGCACGCGCGAACAGATCGACGAGCGCATCAAGGGTAACGACAAGCCCGGCTACGACGGCTTCTGTCGTGATCGCAACGTCACACGAACGGATGTGACCGCACTGCGCTTTCGGGTGCCCGATGAAGGCGTCACGGTCGTACACGACGTGATTCGCGGTGATATCACGTTCACGCACGACAGTTACGAAGATTTCATCGTCGTGCGCTCCAACGGCGTCGTGCTCTATCCGTTGGCCAACGCCGTCGACGACCGCAGCATGACGATCACGCACATCATCCGCGGCGAGGATTTACTTCCCACCACGCCCAAACAGGTGATGATGTGGGAAGCGCTCAATCACTGTCCCGAAGTGGAGAGCGTGGCGCACCCGCAGTACGCCCACTTACCCATGCTCGTCAACGAGCAGCGCAAGAAGCTCTCGAAACGCAAGGACCCCGTCGCCGTCGAGTCCTACCGCGACCAGGGGTACTTGCCCGAAGCGTTCGTCAACTACCTCGCGCTCCTCGGCTGGAGTCCGCGTGGTGAAGAAGAGATCGTGCCGCGCGCGACACTGATCGAACAGTTCCGCTTGGAAGACGTGTCGCACTCGCCGGCCTTCTTCGACGTCAAGAAGCTGACGCACATGAACGGGGAGTACATCCGTGCGCTGTCGCTCGAGGAGTTCATCGAGGCGGCAACGCCGTGGGTAGCACCGTGGTCGAGCGAATGGCGACCCAGTGACCGCGAGGTGCCGTGGACGCGCGACCAATTCGATCCGGAACTCTTCAATCAGGTCGCTCACCTCGTGCAAGAGCGCGTGGCGACCTTGGGCGAGATTCCGGCGATGGTGAGTTTCTTCTTCCTCGATGAGGTTCCCTTTGACGACGCGGTCTTCGCCAAGACCATCGCGAACGACGACGCGGGAAGAGCACTGCTCGCGTTGGCGCTCGACGCCTTCGCCACCGTCGAATGGAACACCGCCGCGTTACACGAGTCGACGCTGAAGTTGGGGGAATCGATCGGGCTGGCCCTGCGCAAGAGTCAGGCGCCGATTCGCTGTGCGATCACCGGAACATCGGTCGGACCGCCACTTTTTGAGTCGATGGAACTGTTAGGGCGTCAGGCGGTGTTGGAGCGTCTGCGAAGCGCGTTGGTTCGTGCCGCCGCGTGATCTTCGGTCCCATCAAACTGATCATTCGCATCATCACGCTGCTGATCTGTGTCGTGATCCTGTACTTCGCGATCACCTTCGTCCAAATATGGTTGACCGGACACGAACACTCCACGAAGCACGCTCAGGCAATCCTGGTCTTCGGCACGACTGAGGACAACGGGACGCCGTCACCGGAGCTCCAGGCGCGACTCGATCAAGCCTTGGTCTTGTGGCACAAGGACCGCGCGCCGTGGATCGCCGTCACCGGTGGCAAGCGACCGGGCGACATTTACACCGAGGCCGGTGCGTCAGCGACATATTTGGAAGCGCACGGCGTGCCGGCGTCGAAGATCCTGGAGGGTTCCGGTACCGACACGTGGGAGAACGTTAAGACGGTACTGCCGAAGCTGAAGGCGCACGGCATCAAGACCGTCCTCACGGTGACCGATCCGTTTCACGAGGACCGCGCGATGGCGATCTCGTCCTCGCAGGGACTCACGCCGTATCCCTCACCGGTGCGCAACTCTCCGACGGTCAAGCATTCGCTGTGGAAGTACTACTTGAAAGAAACCTTCGAAGTGGGTATTGGTCGCATCATCGGCTTTGAAACATTCCACTCCTGGTTCGACTGATCGCCGTGGTCATCGGTCGCTGGCGTATTCTTTGGCTTCTCGGGTAGGCTTTCCAAGCCCTTCGGGGGTGGTGTAATTGGCAACACAACTGGTTCTGGTCCAGTTATTCAGGGTTCGAGTCCTTGCCCCCGAGCGAATGAGACGGAGTTTGTCGCTGCGTTTCCTTCATGGTCCCATCGTCTAGTGGCCTAGGACATCACCCTCTCAAGGTGGAGGCACGGGTTCGAATCCCGTTGGGACTGCTTTTGGCCTTGCCCGCTTACGTCAGCCGGCGGTGGACTGTGACGTAGTGAGGAACGGAAGGACGTTGTTCGCCCACGTGAAGTACATCGGCGGCGGCGAACCGGCGGGCAGTTCGATCAGGCTCGTGAAGGCTCCGGTGCCGTTCACGATCGCGAAGCCGGTGCCCATCTCACACGTCGTGCAGTGCAGACCAACGCCGAAGTTATAGGTGCCGTCGTATCCGAGTAGTTGGTCGCGGTGGCCCCAACATCCCAGCGCGTCGGCAGACGTACACGCCAGGTTGGGCGTCGACGAGGAACTGCCGCCCCAACCGTCTTCGTACATCCAGACGTAGTCGGCTTCCAACGCGGAGTAACCCGTCGCAAACGTGCTCCCCATGCCACGAACCCCCCCGCTATCAAGACCCGCTCCAAACCCACGGGCGTATCCGGGGTCGGCCTCGTGCGCCGCGGCGAACTGCGCGGAAGCGTGGAGCTGGCGATTCAGCCCGAGGTACGGCGGCAGCCCACGGGCGGTGCGTTCGAGGTCCACGATCACGAAGATCTGTTCTTGCGGCTTCAGTTGGAACCAGTTGGTCGGTAGGACGATCGCCGGCAGCTCTTCATCCGCGCGCGCCACGTTGAGGGCGCGCAACAAAAACTGCGTGCAGGTTGGCGTGCCGCTGAACGACGGGAACACCGGTCGAAGATTTGAACGCGGGCCGACGAGGCGTACGCAAGGGTTCGTGCATGGTGTCGCGACCGAGGTGTCGTGACAGAGGCCGCTCGAAAGGAAGTTCGGCGAGGGAACGACGTTGGTGGCGGGATTGTCGGGAGGCAGGACGCCGGTCGCCCCGACAGGGGTCGCGACGGCACCGACCATGAAGAGGCCGGTGAGGAGTACTCCAAGTGCTCGAAGGATATTGAGTCGTCGCAAATCTCTCTCCAGGTTGTTGAGTCGTGAGGGCCCTTCCGGTACTTTGAAGACGTGATCGTGCTCCGGTGAGTTTTACACGAATCCTCGACACAGATTTTGCCCTTGCAATACCGGGTCAATTCTGGGCCATTTGGGTCAAATAAGGTCCACGTTCGGCCCAATTCATCAACTAATGGCAACCATCACTTGACGCTCTCGTGTTCAATGCAGCGATTTGACATCAATAACGGGTCCGCTCATGACGCCAGGACCGTGGCGAGCGATTCGTAGCCGGGCGCGCTGCGCGCCCACGGATACGCCGCTTCCACGAGATCGGCGACGTCGAGCAGCAGGTAGTCGTCATAGTGCGCGGCCGTCACTTGAAGGCCAAACGGTAGCCCGGTGGGCAACATGCCGAAGGGGAACGTGAGTGCGGGGTGGCCCGTGACGTTTTGCACGGCGGTCGAATAGACCTCGGGGGGCAACCCGTGTACGTCAGTGTCAGCGCGCAAGCGCCCATCAGCGAGATAGCCAGCGCTCGCCAAGGTGGGCGTGAGCAACAGCCCGTCGTCACCCAAGAGTTCGTCCATGGTTCGCACGTAGCGGAATCGCCGCCGACGGGCGTTGAGATACTCCTCAGCCGTGACGTCGAGGCCGGCCGTAAGAAACTCCTGCGTGGAGACGTGGAACTCACCCATGTGCTCTTCGACCCACGCACGGCCGAGCGACGTCACGTGTTCGGCCGTGGTCACCGAGAACCAATCGAGGTCCGGGTCCCCGTCGACGAAGAAACCTTCTGGTTCACGCCACGTAATCGTCGCCTTCATGACGTCGGCGAAGGCGTCGACGGCCTCGTGAAACGTCGTTTCGACACCAGAGGGGAGAGGCCCGAATGGTGAGGTTCGCTCGGCGGCGAAGACTCGCAGGGGCCGACCGTCGAGACGAGCCATGTTGGCGAGAAAAGCGCGGGTGGGCGCGGTGGGGTCTCCGGCGATTGGACCGGCCATCACGTCCAAGAGGAGTCGCAGGTCGTCACTCGAGGTCGCGAACGGACCGTCGGTGGAGTAATCGATCCAGTCGTGGGCCGGCCAACGACCGATAAGCCCGTTGGTCGGCTTGAGACCGACCAGTCCACAAAATGACGCCGGTATGCGGATCGAACCGCCCCCGTCGGTGGCGCTGGCGACGCCGACGAGGCCCGCGGCCACGGCGGCGGCCGAACCGCCGCTCGAACCGCCGGGTGAGAGATCAAGGTTCCAGGGATTACGGGTCACCCCGGTCAAGAGGTTGGCGGTGTAGCCCTCGATGGCGAATTCGGGCAGTGTCGACTTCCCTACGATCACCGCACCGGCGTCGAGGAGACGCTGCGGGACGACGCCGTTCGACGTCGCTGGGGCCACGTCTCGCAGGGCCAACGAGCCCTTTCGCGTCGGGTGACCACGCCAATCTTCGAGGTCTTTGATCAACGTCGGTATCCCGGCGAGGGGTCCTGTCGGACGTTTGCCGTGGTCGATTGCGGCGGCTGCTCCGAGCGCCTCGTCGAAGGTCGCTTCAGCGAGAACGTTCAAATCGGGATTGGCCGCTTCGAGTCGCTCGATCGAACTCGTCACCAGAGTGGACGCGCTGAGTCGGCCTTCTCGAACGGCGGCCGAGAGCACATGGAGCGGTCCGGGCGAGCGCGTCACGGCGAGCGCCTAGATGATCGTAGGTTCGTCGATGTCGCCCACGAGCGCTTCGCCCTCGGCGCTCCAGGCGAGCATCCCGCCTTCGAGGTTGACGGCGTCGTGACCCCGTTCGATGAGGAACTTCGCGGCCCGACCGGACCTCGCGCCCGAGCGACAGACGCAGACGATCAGGCGATCACTCGGCATTTCCTCCAAGTGGTCGGGCACGTCATTGAGAGGAATGTGTGTGGCGTTCGAGGCCCGGCCCGACTCCCATTCGTTGTCCTCGCGGACATCCAACAGGAATGCGCCGCCATCGAGGAGTTCGAGCACTTCGGCGACGTTGACATTGCGTGCTTCGGTCATGACCAGTCCTTCGTTACGGCTCGGTGCCAGTTCCAGCGAATCTACTCGTAGACTTTTCGCGTGGCTCGCGCGGATTTGATTTCCAGTATCTCCACCTACGAGCTCCTCCCACTCCTCGACGCCGACGAATGCCCGTACATGCTCGACGTGCGCGAGATCGATGAGGTGGCCGACTGGCAGATTCCCGGTGTGCACAACATCCCGCTCGACGCGCTCGAGAAACGACTCGAAGAAATCCCGCGCGATGAACATGTCGTCGTCATCTGCGCCATGGGCGCTCGGGCCCGACAAGGCGCCGAGATCCTCGCGCGCCACGACATCGCCAGTGACGTCCTCGAGGGCGGAATGGGCGCCTGGGCCTCGACGTACGACGCGGTCGAGGGAGAGTTCGGCGGCGCCACGGTGGTGCAACTTCGACGACGGGGCAAGGGCTGTCTCTCCTACGTGATCGGCGCCGGCGACAACTGTGTCGTGATCGACCCCTCGATTGCGCTCGAGCAGTACATTTCGGTCGCCGCCAGGCACGGCTGGGCGATCACCCACGTCCTCGATACCCACTTGCACGCCGATCACCTCAGTGGCGCCCGCGCTTTGGTCACTGCGACCGGTGCTGAGTTGTGGCTGAACCCCTCGGACGACTTCAGGTTTGAGTTCACGCCGATCAGTGACGGCCGCAGTGTCTCGCTGGCACCCGGGGTGGAACTGACCGTCTCGGCGGTCAGCGTGCCGGGCCACACCGAGGGCTCCACGATGTACCAGCTGGGTCACTCGGCGGTCTTCACCGGCGACACCGTGTTCCTTGAGAGCGTCGGTCGACCGGACCTGGCCGACCAGGCCGAGGCCTTCGCGCACAGTCTGTACCGCAGTGTGCATGAACGCGTCTTGCCCCTCGATGGCGACATCATGGTGTTCCCCGCGCATTACGGCGCCGTCGTACAAGTGAAGGCGAACGAGTTCGTGGCGCGGCGACTCGGCGAACTTCGAGTCACGCTCCCGGCGTTCGCGCTCAACGAGTCAGAGTTTGTGGCGTGGGCGATAGCCAACGTGAAGGATCGACCTCCGAACTACCAGCACATCGTGGCGATCAACGCCGGTCGTGAGAGCGTTGGTCAAGAGTCAGCGCAACTCGAACTCGGCCCGAATCGCTGCGCGGTGGCTTAGCTCCCTTTCGCTGAATTTCCTGATAATTCGGTAATTGTTTGAACCTTCCGGTTGATCTGCATCAGAACGGTTGTAGCCACCAAGGCACATATATATTGTCGCGATTTCCACCCCAGGTCGACTTCATTGCTGACTCAACCACTCGGGTCCTTCCACTGACTCTCAGACGTTGGATCGAACGCGTCGATTACCAGATTCAGATTCGCTCGCGTGACTCGGTTATCGAGCGGATCAATTGGAGTTCAGCAACACGTTGTCATCAACTTGTCACATCGTGTGAGGTGAGTCAAAGTGTGCGACACATTGTGGTGCGAATGGCATGCGAAGTGGGTATTTGAAGAGTGAAATATTGCCGACGAATCGTGCGCCACACAGAGTAAGTGAACACTTCGACTCACCAACTTCGGGACAAATAAGGGAGTTACGACTCTGTGACGTTTTTCAGGCGTTGGACTTTTCCACGTCACGCGCGCAACTTCGCTCTGTTTTTCCCGCTCCTAATCAGGTATTTCGACAAGTCTAAAGTAAGAGATCGCTTGAACTTTGCCTGATGAAGAATGCATTTCAGTATTCGCACCGAGCCTTTGGGGTTCTCTATACTGACTGCAGAGGAAGCGGCCGTGGATTGTCACGGGGCGTCCGCCTCATGTCATATTCTGCTGTGCCGCATTACCTCAAAATAATTAGGTCGATGGGAGTCGGCCCCTGTGAATGGAGTGAAGTGAAAACGAACGCCGCTACGAAGGAAGGATTCTTAATGAATACTTTGCGACGGATATCTCGACCATTAGTGAAGACATTTGCTGTCGGCGCCGTCATGGTCGCCGCTGCTTTGCCAGCAATGGCCATAACTGGTACTGCTAGCGCAGCCACCACCGCCCCGACAATTGTCTGCACGAACGCGACCACACTCGCTGGTCCGACGTGCTCGAATGGCTACGCCATCGTTGGCCAAGGATTCGCAGGCAATTTCGTTTTGGAAGGAACTGGTTTTGCTTTTGACCAGGCCATCGGCGGAGGGGTAACGCTCACCACGACAGCTCCTGGCGTCACCTTCACGAACGTGGCGGAGACGAGCGCGAGCGTGCTCACGGCAAACATCTCTACGACCTCCGCGACGACTCCCGGCTTCTACCCGGTCACCTTGACCGACGACAATGGCACGGCAACATTCGCCGTAGGCCTTGGCGTCGACAATGGACCGCAAGTTACGACGGTTGCTGGTAACTCTGGCACCGTAGCTGGCGCGAACTCCACCGTCAGCGTGACCGGAACGTTCCTCAACAACTCGGTGGTCTCGATTGAGCCGGTCACCGGTTCGGTTGCACCGACGCTCGTTGCTGGTTCAACGGTTCTGAGCAACTCGGGCACCACGCTCAAGTTCACGGTTGCCCAGGCGGCCGGTACGACGCCCGGTGCCTACACGGTCCTCATCACGTCGGCGTGGCCGACCGGCGCACTCGGCAATACGACAACTACCTACACCGTGAATGGCGCACCGACGGTCGTGTCAATCACCGGTATAACTCCCAACGAACTCGGTATTCCCCTCGTTAACCCATCGACGCAGACGGTCACTATTAGCGGCACTGGCTTTGAGCTGGGTGCAGTTTTGACCATCACGCCGGTCCCGGCGGACGCGGGCGTCACCATTGCTGATCCCACCTTCGTGAACAGCACTACGATGACCGCCCAAATCACTGTCGCCACCACCCCTACGACACCCACTGAACTGACTGTGGCCGTCGTCAACCCCGACACGTCGAGCGTCTCGGGCGTTGGTTTGATTGGCATTGGCGAGGCTCCGACGAATCAGGCCGCTGGTCCGGCTGCTCCGGTCGCTCCCGCACTTGGTGCAGTAACCGGATTCCTGGCTCCTGGAACGGCGTCGGTCATTCAAGTTAAGGGCACTACGACCTTTCCCATCACGACCGGTTCGACAGTTGGCGTGAAGCAGGCTGGCGTCACCAACGTGAGTGAGTCGCTCACGGGCACCGTGACCTCAGTCGACGCGACCAACACCGCTTCGATCCTGGTGAAGGTACCGCGCTACGCAACTTCGACCACGACTGCTGCGATTCTCGCAGCAGCAACCTCGTTCTCGGTCACGGACGCATCTGGCGTCACGAACGGTGCGACGACGGCGACAATCATTGACGGCAAGTCGAGCGAGCAGGTCGCGGGCACCCTCACAGGTAACGCCTTTACGATTTCGACTGCGGGTGGCGCGAGGTTCGCCCACGCCGCTGGCGTGACAGTTGAGTTCCCGTTCCCGGCGTCGGTTGCTGGTGTTACGAATACGCTCTCGATTAACAACGGCACGAACACCGAGACATCGACGCCCGTGCTTATTGAAGAGGGCACTCCGACGAACCCGGTCACCCCGTACCCGTTCTACAACTACTCGGCGACGGGAACCGGTGCGAACTTGGCAACCCTCGACCCAGGTACGTACTCGATCACCGCTTACCTGCCGGGCTTCGGCTTCACCACCGGCGCGGCCGTCAGTTTCCAGAGCTTCACGACCGCTGGCGTGGCTGACAACGACGGTGTCACTGGCACCATTGCAGTTGTCAACGGCAACACGGCCACACTGAACGTCACGGTTCCCAAGGTCCGCTCCGGCGACACCCTCGAACACTTGACAGTTGGAGCGGCTCCTGGCCAGAACGCCATCACGCTGAGTGGCACCACGAATTATTCGGTTGCTGGCAATCCGTTTATCGCTGTGGGCGACTCCTTGACGATTGAGCCGGACGCGTTCTACCTGACCCCTGAGACCGTGACCGTTACATCGGTCAACAATACGACGGGCGTCGTTGGTATCACCCCGGCACTCGCCGACAGCCACACCGGTGGCGCGGCGGGCGTTGGCGCTGAAGTCGTCGACAACTCTGACCCGCAGTCGATCAACGACCGCGTTCAGGCGACGATTCTCAACGGTGCAGGCGGCGTCGAAGTCAACCCGACGTTCTTCAACTTCACCACGGGTGGCTCGATTTCCAGCACGCTGTTGGCAACCGCTCCGGCCACCGCTGGTAACCCCGGCGTTGCTCCGTTCGGCACCTTGAACGCCGTTGGCGCTGGCGCCAGTGGCGCGACGATCAACCTGACGCTCAGTCAGGCCACCGACGGCTCGGCTGCCGCTGACTGGACTGGTTCCTCGACGAACCCGGCCGTCACCTTCGGTCCGATCACCACTGGAGGAGTTGCCTCGACGAACATCACGACGACGATCAGTGTGAAGGCCGGAACCCCGGCTACGGCGTCCGTACCGATCTCGTTCACCGATGGCCTTGAGACCTACGCGGGTACCATCGCAATCCTTGCTGGTCCGACGATCAGCGCGGTGACCTCTGTTGGCAACCTGACCGCAGGCTCCGCAGGATTCACGGTTGGTGTCACGGGCACGAACTTCGTGGTTGGTAGCGGAGCGATCGGCAGCACCGACACGAACATGGTCTGTACGACGTCTGACCCGGCCGTTACTTGTAACACGGTCGTAGAGCCAACTGACTCGACCACCACCGCTACGGTTGAGATCCTGCCGGGCGCCACGATGTTGAATGGCACGGACACGATCACGTTGACCGATGCCGGCAGCTTCCCTGTCGGCGCGGGCGCAGCGAACATTCCGAACGATGGCGCCGCCACGCTCGCGGGAGCCTTCACGGTTTCCGGTCAGCCCACGGTGACGAGTGTCAGTCCGACGGTTGTACCCTTCGGCACTGACCCGACCATCACCGCGACCGGCACCCTGTTCGCGACGAGCGGAACCGAGGTCTGCACGTATGTTGTGACGACGCCACTCGGTGTCTCCGCAGCTGCAGCTACTTGCGCGGCGACGCAGGTCTCCGCGACGTCAGCGACGATCACTGGCTACTCGACCACGATCGCGGCTGGCGACACCGTGGTGTTCACCTTTGGTATCGGCACTTCAGAAGCGAGCACCCCGGCTGTCACCATTCAGTCCGACCCGGTCACGACGTACATTGTCACCAGTTCCGTCTTGAGCAACTTCTACAAGACGAACGTGGCTCCCGGCGCGACGGATGAAAGCGTCGCAGTTGGTACGACGGCCGTGCCATTCCACATCGTTGGAACTGGCTTCTTGGCCGCAGCGACTGTGACACTGTCAACCGACCCGACCGGTGGCACCGCTGGTACCGCCGCAGTGACCTCAGTCACGCCGAACGGCATCTTTGGAACGCTAACCATTCCTGCGACCGCCACGGTTGGTCTTGAGTCGGCAACGGTCACGAACGCCAATGGCGGCTCGACGACCTACACCGGTCTGTTCAACATCACTCCCGCTCCGGCAATCACGGCGCCGAGTGTTGCTACACCCAAGCCGATCCTTGATGGCACGGCGACCGTTGTCACAATCACTGGCTCTGGCTTCGTGAGTGGCGCTGTTGTCACTGGCGCGACCGCTGGCATTGACACCTTTGGAACCGCGGTTGTCTCGAACTCGGCCAACCCGGCTGACAAGTGCACCGGTTTCACGGCAACGCCGGGAACGCTGGACACCTGCAACACGATTACCGTTACCGCTACGCCGGTCAGCTTCTCGGGCAGCACGCCGATCCTTGATGGCCTCGTAGTCACCAACCCACTGGGCGGCGGTTCCGTAACGGTTCAGAGTGACATCACCATCAACCCGGTTCCGGCCGTGACGGGTACGTACTACGTGCCGACGTTCACGACCAACGCCGAGGTCACCGTCAACGGTTCTGGCTTCGAGTCAGGCATCACCGCCTCGAGCGCCAACCCGGACTACACGGTCTTGGCCGTCGCCTCAACCCCAACCACCGTTACGTTGCTCGTGACCACTGACTCGAACGCCACTTCTGGCACCTCGAGCACGATCACACTGACCAACCCCGACGGTGGCTCAGGTACCTTCCCGCTCAACGGTGGACCGAACCCCAACACGGTGACGCCCGCTCCGAAGGCAACCCACGTGAACGGCGTCGTGCACACCGGTAAGACCACCACGGTCACCATCTCCGGAACGCACTTCTACGGTCAGCCGAAGATCACTAGCAACGCTAAGGGTACGACGGTTCACGTGGTGAAGGACAGCGGCAAGTTGCTGACCCTCAAGGTCGCGACGAAGTCCACGACACCGAAGGGTATTCACACATTCATCATCCGCTTCGCGAATGGCGAGCAGACGAATGTGAAGTACAACGACGTGAAGTAAGTCGTTTCGGAAGTGAAATCTAGGGAGACCCCCTCCGAAAGGAGGGGGTCTCTTTATTTCTCGCGGCAGGTGTATTGAGTAAGTAGTGAAGCTGTGTTGGAAGGTCTGGGACCGGCTACTTGATTGACCAGGTCGAGCCGTCGGGCGTGTCCATGACTTCGATGCCCGACGCCACGAGGACGTCTCGGATCCGATCGGCGAGGGCGAAGTCCTTGTCGTCACGGGCACTGACCCGAAGCTCCAAGAGGCCTTTGACTAGATCCGATGGGTCGATCCGGTCGCTTGCGCCAGTGCTCGCCATCCTCGCCAGTCGCGCGATTGCCTCAATCGACTCCGGACCACCCTTTTCGGCCAATGAGACGAGCCCATCAATGTCGCTCTCCTCGGGTAGTGAGGAGCGAGTCGACGGGGCAACTTCGGGTTCAAAACTTTGGAGTTCACTCAGGGGAGTAGTCGTTCCGCTCTCGAAAGTGCGGGTCTCACCGTTGCGACGCCAGTACACCGCGCCCTTGCCCATGACCGTTAGGGACTTGTCCGCTAGGTCGATGATGCCAGCCGTGTGTTCATCGACCCCGAGGAGGCCGGTCTCGTCGGGAAGTTGACGCTCGAGTTGGACGAGACGATCTTCGCCTAGATAACAGAAGCGGGTGTCGTAGTTGCCGCCTTCGGCGTTGTCGTAGTGAGGGATGATGGCGCCTCGGATACCGGCCATGGACAAGACGTCCAGACCGTGCAGCCAGTGCGTGGCGGTGCCGACCTTGTAGATCTCATAGACCGGTACGGTGAGCGAACCGAGCGTGAGGGCCGCGGCCGACGCGAAGCAGAGCACGCCGCCGGCCCGCAGCGTTCCGCGAAGGTCCTCAGCCAAATCCAGGGGCGCCCACTGGTGCAGCGCGTAGCTCGGGGATCCCGGGCCGGCGAAGACGTAGTTTGCGGCGCGAACGTCCTGGCGAAACGTTGCTCGTTCGACCTCGCTGGTCCCTTCGAACAGCGTGAAGTGCAGAGGAGTGATGGGTATTCGAAGCGACGTCGCGAAGTACTCCACGATTTTCTCGGTCATCTGGGGCACGTTGGCCTGGAAACCGTAAGCCGTGTCGAGTGAGACCGCGCGCACGGGATCGAGTCGTTTGAGCAGTTGACGGTGCACCTTGGTCATACTGGGGGCCGTCTCGCCCGAACCAAGAAGTGCGAGGACGCCCAGGGTCACGAATGCAGCGTACCGTCAAAAAAATGGTGACGTCATCGGGACCGATGGCTAAATTGGGGTGGTGAGCGCGGTTTTCATTCAAGTCAAGAACCGGGCCCGTGGCAACGTCACGGCCCCGATGATCATCTGGGCGATTCTGATGGCGGTCGTGATCTTCATGGTCGAAGCGAGCCACGGAGCGCACCACGACGCGCTTTGGGTCGGTTTTGGCGCTACGGCGCTCTTCGGGGTCTACCTAGGTCTTCGTCGTCGAGTCGCCGCCTGCTTCGTCGCCCCCTTCGTCAGTTGGATGGTCGCCTGGGTACCCCTGTGGATTGCCGCGATGGTGCGAGACGGATTCTTCAAAGGACTGGCCGTCGGCCTTTTCTGGGTGACGATCGGTTGGGTCATCATCGGCGGGCTCGAATTCGCCACGCTCTTCATCGTCGGATCGTTTATACGGTTACTGCGGGGTTCGTCGGGATCTCGCGACCCGGGCGTCACTGTCTACGGTCCGGGCGGCGACGAGCGCTAGTTCATCGACCTCACGCCGTAAGGATCGAGCCCAGGCGACGCCATTCGTCGTACGGGGGAGCGTTGGTCTCGTCGCTGAGCACTTGAAGACAGACGTGGTCGGCACCGGCCGCTCGGTGTTCGTTGACCCGCTTCAACACGGCGCTCTCGTCACCGTGGACGACGAGAGCGTCACAGAGACGTTCAGAGCCGCCGCGCACGAAGTCTTCGTCACCGAACCCGAGCCGTCGCCAGCTGTTCTTGTAGTTGTCGAGACCGGTGTAGATACCCAGGTGCGCGTGCGCGCGATTCAAGTACTCTTCGCGGCTTTGACCGAGTACCACGGCCTGTTCGACGCCGACGAACTTGTCGCCGAGCGCCGCGCGGGCTCGAGCGGTGTGTTCGGGTGTCACGAGATACGGATGAACGCCGTCGGCGAGCGTGGCCCCGACGTCGAGCATCTTCGGGCCGAGGGCGGCGATGACCCTCGCGTAGCGCAGCTCTCCTTCGGGCGCCAACATTGGGGCGGCGTCCATCGCCGTGAGGTACTCGCGCATCGCCGTGACCGGCGAGGCGTAGTCGTGACCGCGCAACCGCTCGACGAGCGGTCGGTGACTCACGCCGAGTCCGAGGACGAAGCGGTTCGAGTAGGCCGCGTTGAGGGTCTTGGCGGCGTTACTGGCGGCGACGGCGTCACGGGCCCAGATGTTGGCGATGCCGGTGGCGATGATCATCGAGGACGTGGAGCGCAACATCAATCCGGCACTGGTGAAGGCTTCGCGACCCCACGCTTCGGGCAACCACATCGCGGAATACCCGAGTGACTCGAGCTCGGCCGCGACGTCACCGCTTCGTTCGGCGGGCACCGTCTCGTGGCCGAAGGTCCACACGCCAACCGTGTCGCGCAGCGTTTCGAGCGAAGAGGGCCAAGTCGACACGGCGTCCAGCCTAGGTACTGCGACACGGCGCGACGTCGAACCGGCAGACTGGACGGATGGCCTATTTCGTGGCGCTGGTGAGCGCGTTCCTCGTGCTGTCGGCGGCCACGGCGCTGCGCCCCGGGCGACGGGGTCTTTCGGCCATTCTGGCCTATCCGGTGGGCTGGGCGGCCGGTGAGCTTCCGGTCCAGGGCATCATCACTCAGCTGGCGCTGCTAGGGCTCTTGGCGTGGTGGGGCTGGCCGAACGCGTGGCTGGCTCTCCTTATCGATGTCCTGGCAACTGTCGCGGTCGTCGAGAACCTGGTGCTGGTCTTCATCGCCTTCTACTCACGGCGAATCGTTCGTCGCTCGATGGCGAGAGCGCCGGTTGCGCCGCTCAAGATCCCTCACGCGCGCGACGACGTCTTCGGCTCGTGGTGGCGCACGGCGATGCAGTTCCCGTTTCATCCGCGCGACATGCAACTGGTGAAGAACGTCGTCTACGGGCCGCTCGCGCGTCAACGACTCGACGTTTGGCGCACGTCCACCACGCCGCTGCACGCGCCGGTCGTGCTCTACATCCACGGGGGATCGTGGACAATGGGCGACAAGCGCGAACAGGGGCGCCCGATGCTGCACGAATTCGTGCGTCGTGGCTGGATCGCCGTCGTGCCGAACTACCGTTTGGCCCCACGAAACCCGTGGCCCGCACAGGCCCGCGACGTCACACGAGCCCTCGGCTGGGTGAAGAAGAATGTCGCCAGCTACGGCGGCGACCCCGAGCGCGTGGTTATCTCGGGCGGTTCGGCCGGGGGGCAGTTGGCCGCACTGGCCGCGCTCAGCGCAAATGACCCGACGTGGCGGCCCGGGGACATGGCCGACGTCACCGATTGGTCGGTGCGAGGCGCCATGGCGTTCTACGGCGTGCTGGAGATGATCGGCGACGAGTCGCACTGGCGCGGACTCGGACGCGGACTGCGGATCTTGCTCGAACGGCGCATCGTGCAGGTCCCCTACGACGGCAATGAGCCGCTCTATCGCGCGATGTCGCCCTATGACCGCATCGGCGTCGACGCCCCGCCGTTCTTCGTCGTCCAGGGACGCAACGATACGCTCGTCGACGTCCAAGTGGCGCGCGATTTCGTCGCGAAGTTCCGGGCCATCGCCAGCGCGCCGATGTACTACGTGGAGTTGCCGTTCACGCAACACGCCTTCGATATCTCAGCCAGTCCGCGAACGTCGGCGACCACGCGCGCCGCCGTCGCCTTCGCCGAATCGGTGGTGACGCGCCCGCGACTCACTGCGTCGCTCGTGAAGAGCTATCAGGTGCCGCCGACCGAGCTCGTCGTGAGGGTCTCGACCGGCGAGTGGGTGGGAGCGCGTGAGGCGGCGCGAGAACTCGGGCCGTTCACGGTGTTGACGTCGGACAATCCCTTCAGCAATGAGTTGGGCGCGGAGGCGAACGCCGAGCGTCGAAGCGTTCTGCTCGCTGACTTACAGCGCCGAGGCGTGCGCCTGCGTCACTCCATCGGTCGCGATCCGACGGGTACCTGGCCCGTCGAAGAGGGCTTCGCGCTGCTTGATCAGAGCGTTGAGTTCGCCCGGGACCTCGCCCGGGCGTGGGACCAGTTCGCAATCTATGACGTGACTGAAGCCCACGTCCTCGTGCGTAGCGTCGACACCGGTGAGGTACTCAACTAACCATTTCTGAGTACCTCACGGTGACGTTCAGTGAACGATCCGATTATCCGGCGTTCACGACTTGGCGGACCGGTCCGGTGTGTCCGTGAAGGAGTCGTAGGGCGTTGGCCTTGGCGGCGGTCTTCGCGAGTGGTAGGGCGATCTTGAGAACTGCGGCCGCACAGTTCGTCGCTGACCAGTCGGGGCGCTGTGAGTACAACAGCACTTCGAGGATTCCCGTGCCGCGAGCCCGTGTGCTGCCTTCGATGGCTCCACAGAGTCCCTGGGCCGTGCGGAACGTCACCGCACCGTGCGCGCTGGCGGTGCCCACCTTGACCCATGGCTCTGACACGACTTCCTGGGGAACTCGGTAGCCGGTTCGATCTGGGAAGCCGCACCCGGCCGGTACGTAGGACACGGCCTGGGAGAAGTTGGCGTCACCAAGGAATACGGCCGCCTCGCCGTTCGAACGGTACTTACCGGCGGTGGTCTTGGTACAGGCACCGGAGGTGTTGCCATCGGCGAATCCGACCCACCCGAGCACGTTATTGACTGCCTTTTCGCCCTTGGGGGTGCCCTTCATCGTCACGTAGCCCCAGCCGAGGGTCTGGTGCGTGAAGCCCGAGAGTTGTGCGGAAGCCCAGATCTTGGACGTGACGGCGCCAATGCCCTGGAGGGTGGCGGCGTTGGCGGGAGCCGGTCGCACCGTGATGATGCCACCGTCGAACACGATCTCACTGGTGAATCGACCGGCGGCGCCGACCGTGGCGAGGGCCGGGTTGGTGACCGTACTCGCCGAGGAAGGCATGACTCCGACCAACTGGACACCGAGGACCGCGACGAGCATTAATCCGATTGCTCCGAGTCGCACTCGACTTTGAACCACATTCCCCAGGGCATTTTTCACAATTTCGCCTCCTGCGTTGAACTTATAGGTGCGCTGACCGGGTCAATCACAACTATTGACAACAAAAGTGTCAGGACATGACACTGTTGAATTGCTGGGTTTTGACCGTCACGCGCGTTACGCGTCAGCGAGAATTACTTCTACTAAAAGTTCAGTTTCTTCGCGCGCCATCAACGTCGCGACGCCGCCGGCCGCTTTGAGGTCCTCTTCGCACTTGGCGACGGCCGCGAGAAATTCAGCCGGCGCACGCACCACGACCGACTCGACTTCCGCACGCTGGGAGACCTTGGCCGAACTCTTCGCGCGACGGATCGCCTCGAGCACTTCGCACACCGGTCCGTAGGTCGAACCGGCCCCGATGACTTCGAGCATCGGCAGCTCCTTCAGCGTCGGCCACGACGACGCGTGGACCGAATGGACGTGCCACCAGTGCCAGACCTCGTCGGTGACGAAGGGCATGATTGGAGCGAACAGTCGCTGTAAGACCGACAGCGTGATCGCGAGCGTGGCGCGCGCCGAGCGCGTCGCGGCGTCGTCCTTTTCGCCGTACGCTCTGATCTTCACCAATTCGACGTAGTCGTCACAGAACGACCAGAAGAAGCTCTCGGTGCGCTCGAGGGCACGGGCGTAGTCGTAGTTCTCGAAGTCATCAGTCGTCGCGGTGATCAACTTCGTCAACAGGGCGAGGAGGTCGAGGTCGATCGGTTCGGTGACTTCCGCGGGGCCGGGAATCTCGTCGTCGAGTCGTCCGAGCACGAACTTCGACGCGTTGAGGATCTTGATGCCCAGTCGCCGTCCGATCTTCAGTTGTCCCTCGTCAAAGGCGGTATCCGAGCCGGGGCGACCACCCGCGGCCCAGTAGCGCAGTGCGTCGGCGCCGTACTTCTCGACGAGCGGCATCGGCGTCACGGTGTTACCGATGGACTTGCTCATCTTCTTTCGGTCGGGATCGAGGATGAAGCCAGAGATCAGGGTGTCGCTGAAGGGCAGTGAGTTGAACTGGAAGTGACTGCGCACGATCGTGGCGAAGAGCCACGTGCGAA
Source organism: Acidimicrobiaceae bacterium (assembly GCA_003155915.1). Classification (GTDB taxonomy): domain Bacteria; phylum Actinomycetota; class Acidimicrobiia; order Acidimicrobiales; family RAAP-2; genus RAAP-2. The sequence continues at coordinate 38,906 of PMFA01000021.1, forward strand.
TGATGTCGTGGGCCTGGGGGCGCAGGTCCATCGGGAAGACCCGTTGGAAGAGGTCCGTGCCCCAGCGTCCGGCGATCTGCGGGGACAGCGAACTGGTCGCCCACGTATCCATCACGTCGGGGTCGCCCACGAACCCACCGGGTTCACCTCGTTGATCCTCACGGTATCCCGAGGGGACGTCGCTCGAGGGATCGACTGGCAATTTCTCGTCGTCTGCCGTGATCAGGTGGTCGAAGTTGATCTCGCCGTTGTCGTCCACGGGGTACCACGCGGGGAAGGGCACGCCGAAGAACCGTTGTCGCGAGATGTTCCAGTCGACGTTGAGTCCTTCGACCCACGAGCGGTAGCGGTGACGCATGTAGTCGGGGTGCCAGTGCAGTTCCTCGCCGCGGGCCAAGAGTTCGTCGCGGCGTTCGAGCGTGCGCACGAACCACTGGCGCGACGTCACGATCTCGAGCGGGCGCTCACCCTTCTCGTAGAACTTTACGGGGTGCGTGATCTCTCGGACCTCGCCGATCAGTGCCCCGGTCGAGCGCAGAGCGTCGACGATCGTCGCGCGGGCTTGGTTGACGGTCTTTCCCAGCACGTCGCGGTCGTAGAACTCTTGGGCCAGTTCGGCGTCGCGCACGGGCAAGCTCTCGTCGGCGAAGTCGGCCGCAAGGAATCGGCCGTCGCGTCCGATCAGTGCGCGGGTCGGGAGGTTCAATTCGCGCCACCACACCACGTCGGTCGTATCGCCGAACGTGCAGATCATCGCGATGCCGGTGCCTTTTTCCGGGTCGGCCAGTTCGTGGGCGAGGATCGGCACCTCGACGCCGAAGAGCGGCGTGACCACGAGCGATCCGAGCAGCGGCTGGTAGCGCTCGTCGTCCGGGTGCGCGACGAGCGCGACGCAACTGGCGAGCATCTCCGGACGCGTCGTGTCGACGTCCACGGTGCCGGCGTTGTCGGCGCGGTCAAAGGCGATGCGGTGATACGCACCGGGGCGCTCGCGGTCTTCGAGTTCGGCTTGGGAGACGGCCGTTCGAAAATCGATGTCCCACAGCGTCGGCGCTTCGGCGGAGTAGACCTCTTCACGCGTCAACATCTGGAGGAACGAGCGCTGGCTCACGGCCTGGGCCTCTTTGGAGATCGTCGAGTACTCGTAGCTCCAGTCCACGCTCACGCCGATAGAGCGCCACAGGTTCTTGAAGGCCTGTTCGTCGATGGCGGTGAGTTCGACGCACAGTTCGACAAAGTTCTTTCGCGAGATGGAGACCTTGTCCTTGCTGGGCTTCTCAGGGGGCCGGTACTTCGGGTCGTAGGGGAGTGAGGGGTCACAGCGCACGCCGTAGTAATTCTCGACGCGGCGCTCGGTCGGCAGACCGTTGTCGTCCCAGCCCATGGGGTAAAAGACGTCCTTGCCGCGCATTCGCCAAAAGCGCGCGACGACGTCGGAGTGGGTGTAGCTGAAGACGTGTCCGATGTGCAGCGTCCCCGACACGGTGGGCGGCGGCGTGTCGATCGAGAAGACGTTCGCTCGAGTCGCTTCGGGATTGAAGCGGTAGATGTGCTCCTTCTCCCAACGCGTGATCCAGCGCTCTTCGAGCCCGTCGACGCTGGGCTGGTCGGGCACTTGAAGGTGCGTGGGGGTGAGATCGTCTTCCATGGTTGGCGTAGTTTAGAACAGTGCTTCGGCTCTACGACTCGGTGGACGGCGAGGTCCGCGACTTCAACCTGCGTGACCCCGGTCACGTCTCGATGTACGTGTGCGGCCCGACCGTCGACAACCTGCCGCACCTCGGCCACGGCCGGTTCACCCTCGTCTGGGACATCGCACGACGCTGGTTCACGTTTCGGGGTTTGGACGTCAACTACGTGTCCAACATCACCGACATCGAAGACAAGATCATCGCGCGATCGTTACAAGAGGGCCGTTCGACCGCGGAAGTCGTCGCCACGTACGAGGGCCTGTGGTGGGAGGCGATGGACCAACTCGGCGTCGCGCGACCGGACGAGGCGCCGCACGCCACGGACTGGGTCCCCCAGATGATCGAGCTGATCAGCGGTTTTCTCGAGAACGACATCGCCTACGTCATCAGTGATGGCGTCTATCTCGACGTCTCGCGCGTCCCCGACTACGGACTCTTGGCCGGCCAGCCACTCGACAGCCTTCGCGCCGGTGACCGCGTCGAAGCCGTCGGCGAAAAGCGTTCGCCACTCGATTTCGCGCTGTGGAAGAACGCCAAACCGGGGGAGCCGAGTTGGCCCGCGCCCTTCGGCGAAGGCCGACCCGGCTGGCACACCGAATGCGTCGTGATGTCCCTCGGACTCTTGGGCGACGACTTCGATCTCCACTGCGGCGGCCTGGACCTGAAGTTCCCGCATCACGAGAACGAACGGGCCCAGGCCGTGGCGGCGGGACGCGTCTTTTCGCGACATTGGAGCCATAACGGCTTGGTCATGGTGGGCGGGGAGAAGATGAGCAAGTCACTCGGGAACTTCACGTCGCTCACGCACCTCGCCGAGACGTCGGATCCGAGGGCGTACCGGCTGCTCGTCCTCAGGTCTCACTACCGCTCGCCACTCGAAGTGACGACCGACACGATTGCCGATGCCGAACGCGCCCTGGCTCGCTTGGACGCCTTCGCGCGACGATTCGAACTACCCGCCCTCGCCGGCGACACGCTCGAAGTGGCCTCACAGCACCGATTCGAGGGCGACGGCGAAGCACTTTATCTGGAAGTCGGTGCAGTACTCGATGATGATTTGAAGACCCCGCTCGCGGTCGCCTTGCTCTTTGACGCGCTCGCGAGCGCGAATTCGGCCGCCGATGGTGGGGATGGGTCGAGGGCCCAAGACCTCGCTGACGCGATCAACGCGCTCTTCGGAGCGTTGGGCCTGTCGCTGCACTCGAGGGGAGATGACGTCGATCCGATCAGTGCTGACCTGGTGACGAGGCGTGACGAGGCCCGGGTCGCGAAGGACTGGGCCGAGGCCGATCGACTTCGTAACGAATTGGTCACATTGGGCTGGGTGGTCGAGGACGCTTCGACGGGGACGCTCATTCGACGTCCCTAGAAATATTTGGAGGGCCAACGGTTCTCCAGTAGGCTTGGGAGTTGAGGTTGCCGTTGTGGTTCCCTCCGGAACCGGTGCAAATCGGTTCCAAAAGAAACAAGGAGGCCCACAGTGGCTGTAGGAACCGTCAAGTGGTTCAACGACGAAAAGGGTTGGGGATTCATCGCTGTCGATGGCCAGCCCGACGTCTTTGTGCACTACTCGGAGATTCAAGGAGAAGGTCGTAAGACGCTCGTCGAAGGTCAGACCGTTGAGTTTGACATCGAGCCGGGCGATCGAGGACCACTCGCCAAGCGCGTCGTCTTGAACTAACCAAATCATCTAGTAGTGGACAACCGCCGCCTTCGGGCGGCGGTTGTTCTTTTGTACCGGTAACTCACGTAATGTACGAGTGTTACTCGCGGGTAACCAGGTGACGATCTCGAAGGAAATTCATGGCTGAGTTCTCGATGGAACTGAATGACGATCAAAAGACGATGCAGGAGTGGGTTCACGGTTTCGCCGTCAACCAGATGCGCCCGATCGCGGCGGAGTGGGACGAGCGCGAAGAGACCCCGTGGGAGTTCATCCAGGAGGCGGCGAAGATCGGCATCTACTCGCTGGATTTCATGATGAACGCCTTCTCGGACAAGACCGGACTGTCCTTGATGATCGCGACCGAGGAGTTGGCCTGGGGTGACGCCGGTCTCACGATGGCGCTCATGGCCACGTCGCTCGGCGTCGCCGCCATCGTCGCCAACGGAACGCCCGAGCAGGTGATGGAGTGGGTTCCCCAGTGCTACGGCACCCCGGACGACATCAAACTCGCGGCCTTCGGCGTCTCTGAGCCCGACGCCGGGAGCGATGTGTCATCACTTCGTACTCGTGCGATATACGACGAGGCAACCGACGAGTGGGTCCTCAACGGCACCAAGACCTGGATCTCCAACGGCGGCATCGCCAACTTGCACGTCATCGTCGCCTCGGTCGAACCGGAACTCGGCAGCCGCGGCCAGGCGTCGTTCATCGTGCCCGACGGCACCACGGGAATCCGTCTCGGACAGAAGTTCAAGAAGATGGGCATTCGCGCCAGCCACACCGGCGAGGTGGTGCTCGAAGACTGTCGTATCCCGAGTCGTTGTCTCCTCGGCGGCAAGGAGAAGCTCGACGAGAAGATTGCTCGGGCGCGCGAGGGCAAGCGCTCCCAGAGCCAGGCCGCGATGGCGACCTTCGAGGCCAGTCGTCCGGCCGTCGGCGCTCAAGCGCTCGGTATCGCGCGCGCGGCCTACGAGTTCTCCCTCGACTACGCGAAAGAACGAAAGCAGTTCGGTCGCGCGATCATCGACAACCAGGCGATCGCCTTCAAGTTGGCCGACATGAAGATGCACATCGACGCCTCACGTCTGCTCATCTGGCGCGCGTCGTGGATGGCCGCGACACGTCAACCGTTCCTCAATGGCGAGGGCTCGATGTCCAAGCTCTACGCCGGCGAAACGGCCGTGAAGGTCACCGAAGAGGCCATTCAGATCCTCGGCGGTTACGGCTACATTCGCGAGTATCCGGTCGAGCGCTGGCACCGTGACTCGAAGATCTACACGATCTTCGAGGGGACTAGCGAAATCCAGAGACTGATCATCGCTCGCGCGATTTCCGGCGTACACATCAGGTAGTCCAAGCCGCAAGTTAACAGGCTTTTGGGTTTGACTGCCTACGGCACTGACAAGGTTGGTTGCCTGTACCGGGATGCTCCCTCCTCGTAGTTGGGTCTCTTCAATTTGGAAGCAAACCTTGACCAGGGAAGCTGTGCGACACACAAATATTTACACCATTTTTGAAGGAACTTCGGAAATACAGCGCCTGATCATTGCAAGGGCCATTTCGGGCGTGCACATCAGATAGTCCTGAGAAGCGACTCGGGTACTTTCCGTTTGCCGCGGACACGATCAATGACCGCCGGTTGCGACCGACGCGCAAAACGAATAATGGGCATCCGCGAACAAGTCGGCCGGCCGTAACGGCCTCGTTCTTCAGGAGCGTGAATCTTCGAACTTTCGACTAATAATCGGACCGACAGAAAATCGACCGGCCACAACGCATGCAATGAAGAGGAGCCCCAGCCACGCGTGTCCGTTGAATGTGTATATGGCGGGCGGTACGACGCCGAAAGCGAACAACAAGTTACGGCTTAGTAAAAATCCAAAATATTTGCTCACGTGCGTCTCCTGATAATCGTTGACTTAGTCAACGATTAATACCGTAATGTGTTTAGTTGACTTTGTCAACTAACTGGTATGGTTTGGCGTGCCCCCGAATAAGCGCGACGTGAAGTTGATGGTTGCAGCTCTGTTCACGATGAACGCCGGTCTCGAACGAGCGAGACGTCAGCGGAAGGGAGCCGCCACATTAAATCTGTTGCAAACCATCGCTAATCATGACGGAGCGCGGCCCTCCGACATTGCCGGTCTTCAGGGAGTTCATCCCTCACTCGTCACCAGACAAATTCGAGAACTTGAAATTGCTGGTTATGTAGAGGTCAAGGCTGACCCAACGGATGGACGATCGAATTTGGTCACGTTGACGGACAACGGAACTGTCGAACATCGTCGGTTGGAGAGTTTTGGCCTGAAGCGATTTTCGCTTTTTGTCCGCGATTGGGAGTCGGAGGATGTTCGGCGCCTGACAGAACTCTTGTGGAAACTTCAACAGTCAATGAGTGCTGTCTCGTCTCGTGAACAGCGGAGCCCCGGCGACGTGCCCTAGACGATCAGGAGTGTCATCACGTCAGTGGGTAAAACTGCCGCCACCCGGTGCTCGACAACATGCTGTCCCTCATTTCCCAAAGATGCCCCGAAAACGTCGCTTTGTAGAGATGAGCACGGTACAATGCATTCATGTCAACTCCTGTCAGTCAAGCCCGTGTGTCTCAGCGAGGTCAAACCAGTCTTCCGGCAGAACTAAGGCATCGTTGGGGTATCGAGGACGGTGGCGAGATCGCCTTCGTTGACCTCGGCGACGCAGCATTAGTTCTGCCCGGAGGAATGGCTCGAGCCAAGGCTGAACTGAAAAGCGTCCTCACCGCGCGCTACAACGCTGGGTTAGCAGCAATCGGCGATCCCGACCTCGCCGATCAGTAGTGAACGTCGTCCTCGACGACCGCCTCTTGATCGAGGAGCTTCTCGTTGGCAGTCGTAGACCGGGGGTGCAACTGCACACCACTGCCTACTGGTACTACCGCGCATGTCGGGCCGCTGTGCTTGGCGCCGGCGGGCATCTTTCTGGACCATTCCGCGAATTGGAGCCACAAGATCAGGAGCGCGCGATTAGCGCAATGCTTCAATTACCGAATGACATTGGCCTTCCTGACACACGACAACTCGTACCGCTCATGGTTGAGATTGCCGGGCGCCACCCTAAGTTGAACCTTCTCAACCTTGAGGCGGTGGCTGCGGCCCGCGCTCTGGCCGCCACGATCTGGTTGTCGCCAGAGGCAGCGAACGGAGTCTTGCCGCCTGTTCTCGATGGCGAACTTCTAGCGTGGGAAATCGTCACTCCGAAGTGATGCTGACCGCGACTCGCAATGGCGCTCGCGCGAGAGCCGTTAACGGGGACCGGGATCGGGCCAAATCGGTTCTAAAACTGGTCTTCCCATTCATTTGTGGGTCCATCTCTCTTCGAAAGGTGTCGCGACCAGTACGTATGGTCGCGCCTATAGGAACTACACGATCTTCGAGGGAACCTCGGAGATACAGCGCCTGATTATTGCTCGCGCCATCTCGGGCGTGCACATCAGGTAGATCCGAGAAGTAACTTGGTTGGCTTTCGCGTCCACCAACTACTGCTCACCAACCGTCAATGTTGGATTGCAGTTTCGTTGCCATCTGAGTGAGAAAAGAACGCACGGTTGAGGCGGCCACGTGGTGTAACAGGGCGCGGTCAACCTGGGCGCCGAATCGTCCCAACGCCGGCGTGTAGGTAGCGGCTAAGGAGATGCGACACAGGCCGGGACCAATAGGGGCGAGTTCCAAGTCACCCTCCAGCAGGGGGAAGAGAAACTGCCAATCGCTGGGTGTCCAAGTGAGAGATCGCGCCAAGGCGTAGCCTCTCTCGCGAGGTGGCCAGAGAGTGACGTTCACCTCACGGGTCACCTTTCCTGCGACCCACGAAGGACCAATGCGCATTTGAAAGTTATCTCCGTGCTCGGTGGCGACGGTGGCGAGTGGCGCGAGCCACTGACCATCACCACTGAAGCGCGCGCGAAGGGTCTCAAACCGACTGGCTACGTCGACAAAGTCCTCGATGAAGCAAGGGGTGCGTTTTTTCGCGTCAGATTCCCCCACGTCACCTTGATCCACACGTAAGTATCTGTCACGGCTAGGGCCACTTCGTAGGGTACAAAGGCTCTTTGTGCAAGAAGGTCACGTGGTCAGGAAAATTGCACGGACGGCTCACCTAACTCGGCCTCGAAGTTTGTAGCGAAAGGCCTGGCAATGACGTGGCTCGCCAATGCCCGTCGCGCCATCTCGGGTGCACGTTAGATGAACTGACGCGCAGCACCGAACGAATGACGTCGTCACACGCCATTCGTTCGGTGTTGTCCACGATTCAGTTCGACGCGTCGATGGCCTGAGCGTCTCGCGACCCGGCGGATCGCCAGATCCAAACCGCGAGGAGGGTCATCGATACTACGAAGAGCGCCATCATGGCAACGACGCGTACGGTCCCGGCGGACGGAGTCTGTTCGGCCAACTCAAAACCGACGACGAAGAGGATCGTCAACCAGCGCGGCACCAGTCGGCTGCGCCACAGTGCTACGAACATGAGAACCGGTGCGAGGAACTCACTGAACACGTACACGTCGAGGAATGTCTTGCCCGTGCTGGAATTGAATGAGGTGGTGAGGAATCGCGCCGCCTGGAGATTCGTCAGGCGCGCCGTTGAGACGACAGCGAGGTTGATGCCACCGAACATGTTTGCGACGACGCCGCAAAAGGCGCCCACCGCTCCCACTATCGCGGCGATGGTGGCGAGCGTCGAACCGCGACGTCGCACCAACGTGGCGATCGCGAAATACGAAGCGGCGAGCGCCGCCAGCGCGATTTCTGTGACCGAGCCGGAGAGATAGAGCTGGCTGGAGTGTTTGGCCGCGATGGGCAGTACCTTGAGCGCAGTGGCGGTGGTCGTGATCAATTGATCCGTGCCCTTCGGATTCAGTAGCTCGGTACCCATATAGAGCAACGCCGTGATGGGCAACCAGATCGCGAGCAGTCGTCGTCGGAGGCGTCCAGACCGGTCCAACGATTCCTCCGAGGATGCGGACGTGAGACGGTCACGATCCGTGGATGCCCCGTCGCCTTGGCGCGAATCGGATGGCGTTTTCTTGAATGTGAACTTCACTGGTTTCTCCTTCGTGAGTGGTGCATTGATTGTTCGATCAGTGGCCGTTGTGGCCCCCGATCCAGCATGGTGAAATGAAGTGCTCGCGTCATCGGCCAAGGGGATCGATTCGTGTCCTCCTGGCGACGGAAATATCGGACCAGTACGCGTGGCGTCCCTACGACTTGCGACGTATGGAATCCAAGACCTACGGGTGAGGCGGAGGAGCGCTTCGATCAGTAACGTCAAGAAATGGCGATACCCACCGAGACCGAGTTACCTCGCCCCACTTTGTTGCAACGGGTCACTCCACGTCAGTGGACACTTCTCGACGTCGCGCTCTCGGTTATTTTCTTCATGGGCGCACTAGCAATCATCACGGTCGATCGAGGCGCGAAAGGACCGGCGCACCATTTCGCGTGGCTCCTCGTAGCGCTCTGCGTGGCCTCCGGCCCCATCGCGCTTCGCCGTCGATACTCGATGCCGGTCCTGTTCACGGTCACGGTCGCGCTGACGGCGTCGACGATGCTCGGCCAGGGATTCGTTGGCGTGCCCTTCGTAGCACTGCCGCTCTACAGCGTCGTGGTTCACAACGACCGACGGACATCACTGATGACGCTCCTCGGCGTCGAAGTGCTGTTGCTCGGGGCGCTCGGCGTGGCCGCCCTCCAGGGACCAATCGGCGCAGGATCTTCATTCAGCATCATCGTGGCCGGCGCCACGTGGATCGTGGCTGACAGCGTGCGTGCCAGACGGGCTCACCACGCTGGTCTGGCGTACCAAGTGGAACAGCGTCGCCTCCAAGAGGCGGACAGGGCGCAGAACTCGCTCATCGAAGAGCGACTCCAGATCGCGCGCGAACTTCACGACATCATCGCCCACAGTCTCAGCGTCATCGCGGTGCAGTCCGCGGTGGGCGGTCACGTCCTCGAGAACCAGCCCGATGAGGCCAGAAAGTCCTTGGCCGCTATTGAAGCGACGAGTCGCTCGGCACTGGAAGAACTGCGTGGGTTGGTAGGAGTCTTGCGTCACGGTGACCTCGAAGAGCCCAGCCGCTCTCCGGCGCTGCGTATCGTCGATCTTGATCGACTCATCGATGATCTGCGAGCTTCGGGACTGATGATCACGTATCAGATTCACGGTCAGGTCGTGGAGGTGTCGCCCAGCATGGACCTCACGGTGTACCGGATCGTCCAAGAGGCGCTCACGAATGTCCGCAAGCACTCGAAGGCAACGTCCGCCGTCGTCGACATCACGTTTGGCACTCGTGAACTGGAAATCGACGTGGTCGATGACGGCGGCGAGTGCGTCCAAAGTGGCCTCGTGCGAAGCGACGAAGGCAATGGTTCGCATCACGGGATTATCGGCATGCGAGAGCGGGCCCGGGTTTTCAGAGGCTCACTGAGCGCCTCGTCGCTCGAGGGCGGCGGATTCGCAGTGAAGGCCGTGCTACCCCTCGTGGAAGTGGCACCGTGACGATCAAGGTCGTGGTGGTGGACGATCAGGCGCTCGTGCGAGCTGGCTTTCGGGTTCTCATCGACTCCGACGATGACTTCGAAGTGTTAGGAGAAGCCTCCAACGGCGAAGAGGCGATCGATCTGGTGGAAGTCACGTCGCCGGACGTCGTGCTCATGGACATACGAATGCCGGTGATGGACGGGATTGAGGCAACGCGCCGGATTGTGAGCGGACTCCCTGGGGATGTCCCGCGCGTGTTGATCCTTACTACCTTTGACCTCGATGAGTACGTGTACGCCGCTCTGCGCGCCGGGGCGAGTGGTTTCTTGTTGAAGGACACCCCGCCCCACGAGATGCTGGCGGCGATCAGAGTCATTGCTGAGGGAAATGCGTTACTGTCGCCGAGCGTGACTCGAAGACTGATTTCAGATTTCGCCACGCATGAGGTCAAGGCGTCCGGCTCCACGAAAGAGATCGACAGCCTGACCGAACGCGAACGAGAAGTATTCACATTGGTATCGGAAGGGAAATCGAACCAAGAGCTCGCGAGCGCGCTCCATATGAGCACGGCGACCGCGAAGACTCACGTCAGCCACGTCTTGATGAAACTGAACGCTCGAGACCGCGCTCAATTGGTGGTGATCGCGTATGAGTCAGGATTCATCACACCTGGTTGACGCCACGGCACGCCGACGTAGTCCGTTGAACATCGTCACGCTCTGCACTGGTAACGTCGCGCGTTCCGTGATGCTCGGCTACATGTTGACGACGATCGCGGCCGCCACCCGTGAAGCGTGGCACGTGCGAACAGCTGGTACGCACGTGACCGAAGGTTCCGCGATGAGTGGACGAACTCGCGACGCGCTGATGAAGATCGAAGAACTCGGGGAGCATCGATACGGCGCGCACCGCAGTCACCAACTGAGTGTCGCCGACGTCGAGTGGGCCGACGTGATCTTGGCCGCCGAAGCCGACAATGTGAATTTCGTCCGTCGCCAATTCCCGAACGATGCCAACAAGACCGTGCAACTCGCCCAGTTCGTGCGTTTCGCTTCGTTGGACGGAGACCTTGTCGCGAGGTTGCGTGGCGCAACGCAACACGAACCTTCGACGGAACTCAACGTCGCGGACCCGGCCGGTGGTGACCAGACAACCTATGACGACTGTGCGCGACAACTCTGGGAACTCGCTCAGGCCTTCGCGCTCATCGTCGGAGACGATCGAGTCAACTAATCCTGGTGGACCGTGCGCAGTCCGCCCCACGCCAACGTCGCGCTTCGTTCGGCGAGTCGCTCGGCCGCACCGGCGGCCGGCGGCGGCCAGCCCTTCGACTCTTGTTGTTCCAACCAGACGATGGCCGCACCCTCGGCGATGCCCACGACGCCGCCAGCCAATTGACGTCGGTGCTCCTCGCTCATCGAGGGATCGAAGAACGGAAACATGAAGGAGATGAGACCGAGTTCCAAGGCGCGCAATTCTTTGGCCGTGTCGCCTTCGTGCGAATGGATGAAGAGAATTCGAAAGGCGTCGGTTTCGCTCACGACCATTTCGAAGTAGACCCGAAAGGCCACTTCGATTTTCGCCCGCGGCGTCTCGGCGGTGTTCACCGCGATCTTGAGTGATGCCAGCAGTGTTTGGGCGAGTTGCGCCACGATCTCTCGGTAGAGGTCGGTCTTCGAGTCGAAGTACTGATAGAGGATCGGCTTGGTGAACCCGGCTTCGCGCGCGATGTCGTCCATCGTGGTCGACTGGAAACCCCGTTCCGCGAAGAGAGACTTGGCGACGCTCAACAACTGTTCGCGACGCTCGGCGTGTCGGGGTCGGTCGTCTTGGATCACCATAGGGCTAGAGGCTAGTTGGCGCTAGCGCACGTCCATTGAATCCAAAAGGTCACGCAGTCGCGTCGGAAGCGTCGCCACGTTGAAGTGCTCCAGGGCGATTGAAAGGTTGTGCGCGTAGAGTTCGTAGTCAGGAATCTCGAAGAACGACTTGATCGCGACGACGTCGCCGAGGTCGAAGAAGCGAAATCCATGGTCGCGGATCTCGCACGCCACGGGGTACGGATAGAGCGCGAGCGGGCGCCGGTGTGTCACCGATTCCAAGACCGGATTGCCGAAGCCCTCCCACGTCGAGGGCATCACGACGAGGTCTGCGGCGGCGTACGCGTCGTGCACGTCGAAGCCTTCGGCCAGCCCGCGTCGCACTTCAATGTTCGTCGATCGAAGTAATCCCTCCAGCGTCTCTTCGTAGTCGTCCTCGGCCGGTCCGAGCAGCCAGAACACTGCGTCCAATGCTTCGCACAACGCGAGTGCGCCTTCGACGTTCTTGCGAGGAAGGGCGCGCGAGGGCATCACGACGAGCGTGCGCGCCTCAACGTTGAGTGCGAGTCGCGTCGAGTCGCGTCGGCCCCTCGGGGGCTCGCAGTCGAATGAGTTCATGATCGTCACGGCGTCAATGCCGCGCTCGAGGAGTTCTAGTCGAGACAGTTCGTTGATCGTGACGTGGTGCCAGTGCCGGCCCGTTCGCGGACCTTCCACGTGGGCGAGGTGCGGACGTTGCCACGGCAGGTCGTGGTGATGAAAGAGCGCGCGGCGTCCTTCCAATACGTGGTACAGGACGTCGCGCGCGTCGAGATTGAGCGGGAGTGAGGCGAGGTTCTCCACGATGACGAGATCGGCGTCGGCGAGTGCCGTTTCCAACGCTTGGATCGAGGTGGACGTCGTGGCGTTGATCGCTAATCCCGGTATCTGGACGTCGGCGATGCCCTCACCGGCGACCGTTCGAACACTGTGGCCGAGCGTCGCGAGGGCGCCAGTCCACTTGGCCGATTCGATGGCCACGCCATCGGTTCCCCCGAGTCGAAAGCTCACAATGACGATCCGGGCCATCGCCCAAGGCTAGGCACGGCTTCGAGAGGAATATATGACCGGTACTAAGGTGTGTTTTCGGTGCGGACCGCTGGTCGGTGCCTTTTTTCGGAGGATTGTCGGTGGCCAAACGAGCGCTTATTACTGGGATCACCGGTCAGGACGGCTCCTATCTGGCCGAACTGCTGCTCTCGAAGGGCTACGAGGTCATCGGCCTCATCCGACGCAGTTCCACGCTGACGATCGAGCGGATCAGCCACATCCAGGATCAGATCACGCTCGTCTCGGGTGACCTCGTCGACGAGGTCTCGCTGATCAACGTCCTTCGTGACTATCGACCCTCCGAGGTCTACAACCTGGCCGCCCAGAGTTTCGTGCAGACCTCGTGGACCCAACCCGTGTTGACCGGTGAGATCACCGCGCTCGGTGTCACGAGGATGCTCGACTCAATTCGCATCGTCGATCCGGAGATCCGTTTCTACCAGGCCAGCTCCTCTGAGATGTTCGGTCGTGTTCGCACGGTGCCCCAGAACGAAGAGACCGCGTTCTACCCTCGCAGTCCCTACGGCGTGGCGAAAATGTACGGACACTGGATCACGGTGAACTACCGCGAGAGCTACGGCCTGCACGCGTCATCGGGGATCCTCTTCAACCACGAGTCGCCGCGGCGTGGACTCGAGTTCGTCACGCGAAAAGTCACCCACGGTGCGGCGCGGATCAAGGCCGGGCTCGACAGTGCTCTGCGTCTCGGCAACCTCGACGCCCACCGCGATTGGGGCTACGCGGCCGACTACGTGCGCGCCATGTGGGCGATGCTCCAACTCGACGTCCCCGACGACTTTGTCGTCGCGACCGGCCAAAGCCATTCAGTGCGCGAGCTCTGCGAGGTCGCCTTCCACGCCGCCGGTCTCAACTACGAGGACCACGTCGTGGTCGATCCCAAATTCATACGACCGGCCGAAGTGGACCTGTTAGTGGGCGACGCCGCCAAGGCGCACGAGCAGTTGGGCTGGAAGTGCGACGTCGATTTCTACGGCCTGATCGAGATGATGGTGGCCGCGGACATCGACGCCCTGGCCCACTAGTCCCGTGCCCACTCTCGAAGGATCATCGGTCCTGCTTCGCGGTGCCGTCTCGATGGCCAGCGATTTTCCATTGTTGAGTGGCGTGGACCTTGAACTGCAACCGTCTTCCCTTACGGTGCTCGTCGGCGCGAACGGCGCGGGCAAGACGAGCCTCTTGCGTCTCCTCGCCGGATTGGTGGGACTCAGCGCCGGGGAGGGCTGGGTCCTCGGTTTGGACCTCGCGTCCGTCGATCGCCGACAAATACGCCGTCGCGTCGGTTGGCTTGGCCACGAGGGCTCCTTCTATGACGATCTCTCGGTGGCCGAGAACCTCACCTTCGCGGCCAAGGCGCTCGGGCGACCGACTGACGAACTGACGACCGTCTTGGATCGCGTCGAACTCACCGCGCGTCGCGACATCGCCGCCAAGCAACTCTCGGCCGGTCAACGGCGACGACTCGGGCTGGCCTGGCTGCTCCTGCGTCGTCCCGAACTGTGGCTGCTCGACGAGCCCTACGCCTCACTGGATGACGAGGGCCGCACGTTCTTCGACGAACTGCTGGGCGACGTCGTCGAGCGCGGTGCCACGGTCCTCGTCAGTGCGCACGATCCACTGCGCAGCGCGCGGCTTCGCCCTCGCACGCTCGTGATGGCTGGCGGCCGGATCGTGAGCGAGTCGTGATTCGAATCGCGCTGCTGGTGGCGGGAAAGGACCTGCGCATCGAACGACGAAGTCGAGTGCTGCTCTGGCAGGTCGTCCCCTTCGGCGTGATGGCGCTCTTGTTGAGTGGCCTGGCGCTCGGACCCAGCCAGGCCGGACACTCATCGGCCGCGCCGGGACTGTTCTACCTGGTCATCGTGCTGGTGGCGCTGTTGATGATCAATCGCAGTCACGCGATCGAGACGACGGCGGGAACTCGGGCGTCGGTGGCGACCCTCGGGCTCGACCCCGCGGGGGTCTTCCTGGGCAAGGCCGTGGCGCTCGCCATCGAGCTCTGGCTGACCGCGATCGTGCTGCTCGCGGGCAGCGTGGTGGTCCTCCATACGGCCCTTCACGGCACGCTGGAGGCGGTCCCCAGCATCCTCGTCACCCTCGGCGCCATCGCGGGCGCCGGGACGCTCTACGGGGCCCTTACGAGCGGCGGCAACGCCGCCGCGACGCTGCTCCCGGTCCTCAGCCTGCCGACCTTCGCGCCGCTCTTGATCGCCGGTGAACGCTCCTTCAATTCGGCCCTCCACGGAGGCGCCTTGTTGCAGTGGTGGGTCATCTCGGTCGTGGCCCTGGCCGTATACCTGGCCCTGGGGATTCTCCTTTACGGTGTTCTCGAGGAATCGTGATGAAACAACTCAGCCAACGACTACTAGGACCGGCGACGATCATCACCATGGCCCTCACCATTTGGTTGGGCATCTGGATCACCCCTCGCGACAAGGTCCAGGGCAACCTCGCGCGCCTGCTCTACGTGCACCCGGCGATCGCCACGGTGGCGCTGTACCTGTCCTTTGGCACCGCGACCATCGCGAGTGCGCTCTATCTGTGGCGGCGAACACGCTCGCTCGCCATGGACCGCGTCGCGCACTGCGCCATGGAAGTGAGCCTCGTCTTCATTATCCTCACGCTCATCACCGGGTCCATTTGGGGGCGACCGGCCTGGGGGGTGTGGTGGGCGTGGGACGCGCGACTCACGTC
This sequence comes from Acidimicrobiaceae bacterium, assembly GCA_003155915.1. Taxonomy (GTDB): domain Bacteria; phylum Actinomycetota; class Acidimicrobiia; order Acidimicrobiales; family RAAP-2; genus RAAP-2. The sequence continues at coordinate 54,397 of PMFA01000021.1, forward strand.
GACGGCGATCCTCGGCGTCCTCGCACTCGGGTACTTGGCACTTCGTCGGGCCAACGACGACGTCGAACTGCGCGCGCGTCGCAGTGCGGTCTTCGCGATCATCGCGGCGATCAACGTGCCGATCGACCACTTCTCGGTGCAGTGGTGGCACACGCTGCACCAGGGCGCGACGTTGCTCGGACCGAACCGTGAATTCAAGGTCCACGGCAGCATGCTCTGGACGTTGCTACTCAGCTTCGTCGCCTTCTCACTCGCCTACGCGTGGTTGCTTCGTGCGCGCTACCGCCTCGAGGTGAAGCGCGAACACACGAACACCGAGACCTTGGAGGTCGCGCTCGAGCGACGTCGCGCCGAAGGGGTCCACTAGTGGACTACGTCACCGCCGGTTATTCCTTTGCCTTTGGGGGGCTGGCGCTCTACGCGCTGTCGATCTGGTGGCGAGGGCGAAGCCTTGACTGACACGAACCTCGACCTCACGCCGGTCGCGCCGCCCAGGTCCAAGAGCTCCAGTCGCCGACGCACGATCGGCGTGTTGGTGGTGCTCGCGCTCGCGATCCTGGCTCTGCTCAGCCAGGGCTTGCTGCACTCGCTCAACTACTTCGACACCGTCGACCAGGTCTTCGCCAGTCGCGCCAAGATCGGCACGACCACGATTCGTCTCGAGGGCGTCGTAAAGCCCCACACCATCACGCGTACCGCACGAGGCGCGTCGTTTTGGATCACCGGATCGGGCACTCACGAGGTCTACGTCATCAGTCGTGGGACACCGCCGCAACTGTTTCAATCCGACATCCCCGTCGTCGTCGAAGGACACTTCACGACCAGTCACTCGACGACGTTCGACGGCACACAGATTCTGGTGAAGCACACCGCGACGTACATCGCCCAGCACCCGAAGCGGGTAAAGGCGCCTAACGGCAGCGTGCGATGACGCTCACCTGGCTCGGGCGCGTCGCGCTCTACGTCGCGTTCCTCGCCACTCTCGGCGGCGTTCTCCACCAAGTGATCTCGCTTCGACGGAATCGACCGTCGAGGTCGCTTCGCTGGGCGTGGCTGTCACTCGCCGGGATCGCGGGGGCCGTCGCGGTCATGCAGTTCGCACTCATCACGCACAACTTCTCGCTGGCGTACGTGTCGGAGAACAACGCGACCTTCACGCCGCTGCTCTATTCGATCACCGGGATGTGGTCGGCCCTCGAGGGATCGTTGCTGCTCTGGTCGCTGCTGCTCTGCGCCATCATCGTGCTCGTCCTGCACTACTACCGACGACGCTCCGATGACCACGTGGTGTCGTGGGCCGCCGTCGTGCTCTTCGGCGTGAGTGCGTTCTTCTTGGGCCTGATGTGCGGTCCGGCCGATCCGTTCATTCACAACGGGGCCAAGGTGCTCCAGGGCGCCGGTCCGAACGCCTTGTTGCAGGACAACCCGCTCGTCGCCATCCATCCGCCGCTGCTCTACATGGGCTTCGTCGGATTCACGGTGCCGTTCGCCTTCGCCATCGCGATGCTCATCACCGGTCGCGTCGATGACCGTTGGCCCTTAGAGCAGCGCCGCTGGACGGTCCTCGCCTGGGGCGTCTTGTCGGTCGGCATCGTGTTGGGCGCGTGGTGGAGCTACCAGGTGCTCGGCTGGGGCGGCTTCTGGGGCTGGGACCCGGTCGAGAACGCCGCGCTGCTGCCGTGGCTCACCGCGACGGCCTACATCCACTCGGTCATCGTGCAGGACCGGCGCGGACTCTTTCGGGTGTGGAACCTGTCCCTGGCGATCGCCACGTTCTCGCTGACGGTGCTGGGCACGTTCTTCACGCGCTCGGGCGTGTTGCAGAGCGTGCACGCGTTCTCCTCGAGCACCCTCGGACCGCTCTTGATCGGTTTCTTCTTCGTCACGGTCGCGCTCGGCGTGGGACTGCTCGCGTGGCGCGGCGATCGCCTCCGCTCGGCCGTGGGCGTCGACCATCCGCTCTCCAAAGAGGGACTGTTCATCGCCAACAACGTGCTCTTCGTCGGCTTCGCCGTGGTCGTGTTGCTCGGCACCGTCTTTCCGCTGCTCTACGAGGCCGTCAACGGTGGTCAGGTGACGGTCGGCACGCCGTACTTCGCCACGGTCGCGGTGCCGATGAGCATCGTGCTGCTCGTACTGATGTCGCTCGCGCCACTGGTCGGTTGGCGCACCCTGGACGCGGCGGTGCTGTGGTCGCGACTTCGCTTCAGCGCCTGGGCGTCGCTCTTCGTCGTCGTCGCGTTGATCTTGGCCGGCGTGCGACGACCGATGGTGCTGCTGGCGTACTTCTTGGCGACGGCGGCCGCGGGAGCGGCGCTGCGAACACTGCGCGGCACCTTCATCGCGGCGAAGCGTCGTCATCAGCGTTGGTACGACGCGCTTCGCGGACCGAGCGCCGGGGGAATGGTCGTGCACCTCGGCGTCGTCGTGATGGCGCTCGCGATCGTGACCTCGACGTCGTACACGACGCGCAACGAAGTGACGCTGGCGACCGGACAGAGCACCGTGGTCTCCGGTCAGTACGTCACGTTCCACGGATTTCGCACGGTGAGGGACTCGCTCGAGACCGCGACGCAGCTACGCGTCGACGTGAACCACCACGCGTTGTTGCCGGCCATCACGACCTACGAGGGGCGCAGCGCACAACCGGTCGGTACCCCGGCGATCGACTCCAGCCTGGCGCGCGACGTCTACGTGACCTTCGACGCCGTCGGTGGCAACGGCGCGGCCTCGGGCGCCCAGGTCGAAGGAAACCTGCCGGCCGGATCGGTCGTCCTTGGCGTCACCGTCGAGCCCCTGCTCGCGTGGCTGTGGATCGGCGGCCTGTTGCTCGGGGTCGGCTCGGCGCTGTCGTTCGTGCGTCGACGCCAGGGTGAGGAGGTGGACGCGTGAAGCGATCGGTGACGATCATCTCGCTGTCGGTGCTCGCCGTCGTGATCGCTTTCTCCGCGTTACTGGCGACGCGTCACCCGGTGGACGCCACCGACGCGCCGAGTCCGCTGCTCGGCAAACTCGCGCCCGCGCTGAAGGGACATGAACTGGGCGGCGGCACCTTCTCGCTGAAGAGCGAACGAGGCAAGATTGTCGTCGTCAACTTCTGGGCGTCGTGGTGCGGGCCCTGTATCCAAGAGGCCCCGGAGCTCTCGACGTACGCGTGGCGCGTTCGCAACCAGGGCGTCGTCGTGGTCGGTGTCGTCTTCGACGACACGGTCTCGTCGGCGACGAATTTCGCGGCGCACTACGGCTCGCTCTATCCCTCGATCATCGACCCCGGTGGCACCGTCGCCAACAGTTACGGGGTCGTCTCACCACCGACCACGTTCGTGATCAATCGCCAGGGTCGCGTCGCGGTGACACTTCTCGGCGCGACGACCGCGAAACAACTGGCGGCCGTCGTGGCGAGAGTCTCATCGTGAAGATCGTGAAGTCGTTTTGGTTGTGGGGCCTCGCGTTACTCTGCGTCCTCGCCGTGGCGCTGCTCGAGGCGCCGAGCACGGCCTCGGCGCAAGGTCGCATCGCCCACCTCGAGACGCTCGTGAAGTGTCCGGCGTGCGACGACCTGTCGGTCGCCCAGAGCAACGCCACGTCGTCGATCGCCGTGCGCCACGACATCGCTCGTCGGGTGAAGGAGGGCCAGTCCGACAACCAGATCCTGACCTCGCTCGAAGCGACCTACGGCTCGTCGATCTTGCTCAGTCCTTCCACGTCCGGGCTCGGTCTGTTGCTCTGGCTCGTGCCGCTCGCGGTGTTGTTGGCGCTCGCTGTTGCCGGCGTGCGCCTGGCGCGACGGCGATGAACCGCGACGCCGCGCAGCTGCGCGACGAGATCCGACTACGCGAGGCGTCACTGCGCGACGCCTCGCGCGAGCGCGACGAGGGCGAACTCACGGCCGAACAGTTCGACGCAATCGAACGACGCGAGGGCTTCGCGCTGGAAGTGGCGCGCAACGAACTCGGTGCTCTTATGGTGAGCGTCGACGTAACCCCAGCCCGGCGCAGAATACGGCGCGCGCGCTGGCTCGTGGTGGCGGTGACCTGTTTCGCGCTGGTGCTGATCTACACGCTCTTCTCGTCGACGTCACCGCGCCAGGCCGGGAACTCCGGCGACGGCGGTATCGATCTCACGCGTGCTCAGACGATCGACCGACTGCTCACGCAGGCCGAAGTCGACGTCGCCAACAAGCAAGATGCCACGGCGCTCAGCGCCTACGCGCAGGTCCTCACTCTTGATCCGAAGAACGTGACGGCCCTCACCCAGAGTGGTTGGCTCGATTTCACGGCGGGCAGTGCCGCGAGCACGGTCTCGGTGGTCGAAGCTGGCATCAAGGACTTGGAGAAGGCGATCACCATCGCGCCACGACAGTCGGCTCCCCGGCTCTACTTCGCGATCGTCGCTGACTCGACACCGGGCAATCAGCACGTCGCCAAGACCGAGTTCGAAGAGTTCTTGAAGTTGAAGCCCTCAGTGGGTCAATTGGCGATCGCTCGACCCTTCCTGAAGAAGTTAGGGATCAAGATTCCCTAGTGTGCTCGAGGATCCGGTTCCGGCGTGTTGTTGGCACACCGCAATCATGGGGGATTGCCGAGTGGGGCGCGGTCCCGGTGCTCTCGCAAGGTGACGCCGCGCGGTCCTCGACGGAACCTCGAGGCGGCACTCGTCCACAATTGACCAACGTTGTTCGTTGTGCGAACATTCACTGCTTGACTCAAGTGGCGTCGGAGGGGTGGGGACTAGTGGAAGAAAGCAATCGGATGTTCGTGCAGTCGTTCGAACGCGGACTCGAGGTCATCCGTTCGTTCAACGAAGAGTGTCCTCGCCAATCGCTCAGCGAAGTCGCCCGACGAACCGGCTACAGCCGCGCCTCGTGCCGTCGTCTGCTCTTCACCCTGGAGACCCTCGGCTACGTGGGCGTCGATGGTCGCGAGTTCTTCCTGCAGCCCCGAATACTCGATATCGGGTACTCGTTCCTCACGTCACTGCCGTTTCGCGACATCGTCGAGCCCTTCGTCCAGGACTTGAGTGACAAGGTTCGCGAGTCGGTCTCGGTCTCGGTGCTCGACGGATCGGACATCGTGTTCGTCAGTCGCGTCGCGGCGTCACGCATCATGACGCTCTCGCTCTCGGTCGGGAGTCGCCTGCCCGCGTACTGCACGTCGACGGGGCGGGTGCTGTTGGCGGCGATGCCCGTCGCCGAGCAGCGACGACAACTGGGGAGTCGACCACTGGTCGCGCTCACTAAGTTCACGCTCCATCGCGAAAGCGATATTTTGACCGAATTGGAGAAGGTCGCCAAGCGAGGCTGGGCGCTCAATGATCAGGAACTCGAGATCGGTCTGCGCGCGGTCGCCGCACCGATTCGCGATTCGACGGGCCGCACGGTGGCCGCGATCAACATCTCCACGCCCGTCGGACGAAAGAATCTGAAGGAGTTGCGTGAGGAATTGGTGCCGCAACTCCTCGCGACGACCCAGCGAGTGAATTCGATCCTCGCCAAGCGCTAGGTCGAAATTTGGTGACGTCGATTCATCGCTACGATTCTCAAAGCACGATTCGGGCGCGAACAGGAGAGCCGTGGACGAACACTCGATGGATCATCCGTTCGTGGAGAACGACGAATCGATGGACGACGAGTCCGAAGAACGACAGAAAAGACGTCGATGGCCGGTGGTGGTGGTCTCGGTCGTCATCGTCATCGTCGCGATCGGCGTCGCGCTCTACGTCGCGGCGAGCCACTATCAACCGCTATCGCAGACCCTCTCCGGCGGATACGGTTCCCAAGTCCTGACGTCCAACGGAACACTCGCGACGAATCGCATCACGAGCGCGAGCAACGTCGTGTGGACCGAACCGAGCGGGTCATTCCGGGTCGAGGTGATCGTCACGCTCAATAACGTTCAGCGCTTCCCGGTCACGATCGACAAAGTCTCGGCGCCAGCGAACCCTTCGGGTACTTCCAACGTGCGCGCGTACTTCGATTCGACGCCGAAGCTGACGGGCGCCTACGGCTACAAAGGCGGACCCGCCTTCACGCCGACCACCCTCGCGAGCGAGGGTCAGCTCCAGCTCGTCGTCCACTGGACTCAAGAGTGCGTGCCAACGTCGGCGGCGAGTGGCGCGACGACCTACACGAATCTGCCCGTCGAGTACACGTTCATGAGTTTTCACCACACGGTGACGGTGCCCATCGACACATTGACCATTTCGCCGCGAGCAACCTGTTAGTTCAACGCGGTTCGACGACCACCGGGATTAGCGTTAGGCCGTCACTCGACAGGCGTCGTCGCCGCGAGCGCGTGACGTGAGTGTCACGTTGCGACGTTCGGCCCCGAGACCGTCGAGCATGCCCGCGATGAGTCCGCGGTCGACGGCGCACAGCACCGGGTGGTGTTGGGCCGCTGCACCGAAGGGGCAGTTATCAGAAACGACGGACTGTTCGAGGTCGTGCTCTTCGGCGCGTGCAGCGAATCCGTGGGCCGTCAAGATCCCGGCGATGGACTCCATCGCGGCTTTGAGACTCGGGCTCGAATCACCCGATCCCACGGCCCCAGCCAGGGTTCGTCCGTATTCCACGCCGACGTCGTGGGACATCGACTCGGCCGCCTCGGGCCCGAGGCGCTCGAGGGCCATCTCCAGAAGGGCCACCAGCAGAGCGTCACGGCGCACGGATCCGTCCATGGCGAGACCGGCGTCAACGACGCGATAGCCCTTGGCCGGGCGCCCCACCGTGGTCTTGTGGACGTTGTCGAAGGTGACGTAGCCCGACTCGGTCAGTCGCTCGAGGTGATGACGGACCACGTTGGCGTGCACGTGGCAGTGCCGCGAGAGCTCGGTCGCGGTCGCACCCGGGTTCTCACGCAGGTAGAGATAGATCTTGCGGCGCGTATTGTCGCCGAAAGAGTGCGCCAAACTCGTGACGTTGGCCGTAAAGAGGGCCGGATCGAGATCGTTCTCGTTGATCGAAGTTGACACATAGAAAGTCTAGGACCGCCTTGGTCTTTCGCGCCGGTAACCTCGGAAGGCCCTCTCAAAGGAATCCAGTGACACCGACCAGCCCACACGAAACTGAACTCAGCGCGATCGTTGAGCCGCAACTGGTTCGCACGTTGGGTGAATTGGGCTTTCTCGGCGACGTCGTTGAGAACGACGGCTCGATCCGGGTCGAACTCGTACTTCCCGTAAGTGCTTGGCCCAATTTGGCCCTACTCGAGACGTCCATCCACGAGATCGTCCCGGACGCCACCGTTGTGGTTCGTCCCATGGACGAAGAGGAGCTCCTCGGGCTTCGCAATTTCCTTCGCGGCGCGATGGCCGGTGACCCGGGCCCGGGTGAACACGCGCACGGCGACGCTGCGCCCAAGTTCCTCGACAAGCTCTCCAAGACCCGAATTCTCGGTATCTCCTCCGGAAAGGGGGGTGTGGGCAAGTCCTCGGTGACGGTCAATCTCGCGATCGCCCTGGCCCAGAGTGGGCTCGACGTCGGCGTGCTCGACGCTGACGTCTACGGATTCTCCTTGCCCAAGATGCTCGGCGCGGTAAACGATCCGATCGTGCTCGGCGATACGGTTATCCCGACCTTGGCGCACGGCGTGCGTTGCGTCTCGATGGGCTACTTCGTGCCGGACGAACAACCGGTCATCTGGCGCGGTCCGATGTTGCACAAGGCGATCCAACAGTTGGTCTCCGAGGCGTGGTGGGACGAGCCGGACTTCTTGTTGATCGATATGCCTCCCGGCACCGGTGACGTCGCGCTGACGCTCTCAGAAGTGCTGCCGCGCATCGAGATGTACGTCGTGACGACGCCACAGGCGGCCGCGCAGCGCGTCGCGCAGCGTTCGGCGTACGCGGCACGAAAACTGAAGCTCAGCGTGCGCGGCGTCATCGAGAACATGAGTTGGTTCACCGGCGACGACGAGAAGCGCTACGAGATCTTCGGCGCCGGTGGTGGCGCGCGGCTCGCGCAAGAACTCGGCATCGCGCTCTTGGGACAGATTCCCCTCGACACCAAACTGCGCGAAGGCGGCGACGTGGGCGAGCCGATCGTCGTTTACGATCCCGAGAGCGATGTGTCGCTGGCGTTCAAGGCGCTGGCGGCCACGATCGTGAGTCAAGGTCCGGCGCGCGTCTACCGACAAGAACTGAAGCTTTCGTAGTTCGAAACAGTTCGTTGGCCCGAGATTGCTGCCGATGCACTCGTCGATCGATGGTGGTCGTGTCGGTCAATCAATGTGAGAATTTCTCAAACGTTCGTCTCAATCGAACAGAAATCCTCCGTTCCGGACGAACCGAGAAAACGTCTAGACAATTTAGGTTTCATCTGATAATTTGCCGCTCACTGGGCAAACGCGCCCGGGCCATCGGGGGGATAGACATGGATGAGACCGACACCGCGGACGTAGGTTCGGGTCAGAGCGACCAGAAGGACCTCGCCGCATTCGGCTACAAACAGGAACTGCACCGAACGCTGGGATTCTTCAGCTCATTCGCCGCAGCGTTCAGCTACATCTCACCGTCGACGGGAATCTTCACCCTCTTCGCGCTGGGACTCACGACCATCGGTGGCGTCTTCATCTGGAGTTGGCCGATCGTCGCCGCGGGCCAGATGTTGGTGGCCCTCAACTTCGCCGAGGTCTCGAGCCACTTCCCGGTGGCCGGTTCGGTCTTCCAATGGACCAAGTACTTGGCCGGGCGACCGTACGCGTGGTTCACGGGTTGGATTTACCTCTTCGCCGGCGTCCTCACGGTGACGGCCGTCGTCGTGACGTTGCCGCTCACCATCTTGCCGATGTTGAACCTGATGGGTTGGAACCTGGACGCTGCGGCGCTCCACGACCAAATCTGGGTTGCCGCCATCACGCTCGTCGTCATCACCGTGTTGAACATCTACAGCGTGAAGGTCGTCTCGGTGGTGAACAATACCGGCGTCTTTTTCGAGATTGTCGGCCTCGTGGTCTTCGCCGTCGTGATGCTGATCGTGCACCGTCACCAGCCGATCTCTGTTGTCACGAACACCGGAGGACTGCACCTCGGTTTCGGTTCGTTCTTTCTCGCGATGTTCATGAGCCTCTTCGTGATCTACGGGATGGATACCGCGTCCACGCTCGCCGAAGAGACCAAGGACCCGCGCCGCGCCGCGCCCAAGGCCGTCCTCTCGTCGGTCGGCGGGGCGTTCATCATCGGTGGCATCTTCCTCATCGCGATCTTGATGGCGATTCCGAACCTCAAGACCGCCATCGCCAATGGCTGGGGACCGGCGCAGATCATCGAGGCCAACTTCTCTAAGCCCTACGCGATCATCTATCTCGCGGTGGTGTCGGCCGCCATCTTGGTGTGCTGTCTCAGCATCATGACCGCGACCATCCGACTGTGCTTCGGGATGTCGCGCGACAATCGCCTACCGAGATCTGCTGCCTTGTCACGGGTGCACCCCAAGTTGCACACCCCGATTCTTTCTTGCATCGTGGTCGCCATCCTGGCCGCGATTCCACTGTTGAAGTACACGGGTGCCGGCATCGTGGCGATCGCGGCGACGGCGATGATCTACCTCAGCTACTTCCTCGGGAACCTGGCGGTGTTCGGGGCTCGTCTCAAGGGATGGCCGAGGGAGAAGACGCCGTTCGTGCTTGGCAAGTGGGGGATGCTGATCAACATCCTGGCGTTGTGCTGGGGCGGCGCGATGTTGATCAACTTCGCGTGGCCGCGAGCGGCGAGCAACCCGACACCCAATCAAACGGCGGGCGCGCTGAGTACCGGCATATCGTTCTTGAACAAGGTGCCGATCCTCTACACCGTTCTCGGCGTCATTTTGATCGTGGGCGTTCTCTACTACTTCTTTGCCGAAGTGCGAAAGCCGAAAGTCGACATCGTGAGGCCCGCCGAGACCGGACCGCTCGTGATTCCGGCCGAGTCGTTGCCACCGGACGAGGTCACTATTTAGTTCGAACTCTTTCAAGTTCGCGAGCAATGTGAGATGAATGGTTGATGCGTAGCCGTGTCGACGTAGGGCTACGACGTCGGCGCAGAACTCTCAATGGCGAAGCAGCGTATCTGGCAAACACGGTCCATCGGGAGCCGGATTTCGACGCTCTTCAGGGTCGAGGGTGTCGACGTCGTGGTCACGAATCTGTCAGGTAGTCGTCAGCACGCGGTCCCGGGGAGAGTGTTGATGCTCCCGGGGCACCACGTGAAGGCCAGACTCGACGTCACGCGGCCCTCGTTGTCAAACCCGATTATTCGCCCGAGGGCGACGTTCCCGTAAGTCCATGGTGCGTGCCAATGCGGCCACTTCGCCATCGGGATGCGCAGCACCTCGAAGCCACCACCATGCGCGAGCACGATCGAGCGCGACCCCGCCGTGGTCACGACAACCGATGTCGTGTGCTGACCAAGGTGCACGAGCATGAGCACGTCGCTGTTGAGACCGCCGTCCACGACGGCGACGGGTGCGTCAAGCGCCGCGCGCATCGCGGCGTGGCTGATCCCTGCGCTGCCCGTCCCCATTCCATCGAAGCACCAGACGGGACCGGTGGGCGTCTGAATGGCAGCAATCGACGCCACCGTGCCCAGTCCGACGACAACTGGTCGCAAACCCGTCGCCGGAAGTCCAGTCGTTGGATTCACCAGCGCTCGAGAGCAGTCCGCCAAAGTCGTGTTGATCGTCGGGCCACTGGCGCGAGAGAACCCGTACCAAAGGATCGCGACGACGACGATGGTCAAGGCACCACCCCAGAGGACCCATCCACGCGTGCGGCGAAGGATGGTGCCGGGAGGAGTGGCACCGCGCCCGACCGTCTCGACGTGATCACTCGTCGGATTGGTGGCGGTCACTTCTGTTATTTAACCAGATGGTGCCGATGGCACGCTTCGCGGCCATCGAGACGTTCACAACTCGACCTCTGAACCAGTGCGACATTGACGGCAAGCGCAATGACAATCAGTAGGACCCAGAGGGATGGCTTGCCAACACGTATCTCGCCTTGGCGCCGAACCCAATCAGGGTGGCGTTACTTCGGCGGTAGTTCGAAGGACCACACGAGCGTGCGGCTGCGGTCGGCGCGCAAGATGTCGCACGCGCTCTCAACCGGTACGCCGTTGGCGTCGAAGGCCTCACGTTCGACGCGCAGTAGCGGCGTGCCCCGGGTGACGTCCAGTAGGCGCGCGGTGCGCGCATTCGCGGCGACCGGTGAGATTCGCTCGACCGCGCGCACCGGCCGGGCGTCGTAGCGGCGCTCGAGGAGTTCGTAAATCGATCCGTGGAGCGGCTCACTGAGCAAGCCGGCGAATCGCTCAGCCGGGAAACTCGAGTGCTCGAGCAGCACCGGGAGGTCGTTGGCGAAGCGCAAGCGATCGATTTCGAAGACCTCTTCACCTTCGGACAGCTGCAGCGCCTCGGCCGTCGCCTCATCGGCTTCGACGCGTTCAGTTCGCAACACCCTCGCGCCGGCGATGTGACCGAGACGGCGGGCCTGTTCGGAAAATCCGGCGAAGGTTGTGAGGTCGTATTCGATGACTGGCTCGGCGATGAAGGTGCCGCCGTTTCGACCGGTGCGACGAAGAATGAGCTTGCGTAACTGCAAGTCGGCGAGTGCTTGTCGCACCGTTAAACGGTTGACGCCGAACTCCTTGGCGAGTTCACGTTCTGGAGGGAGTCGGTCGCCGGTTCGAAAGTGGCCGAGTGAGATCGACGACGCCACCGCGTTCGCGATTTGAGTGTGGAGCATCCCTTTGGAGCGCGAAATCTTTGGTGGCCATTTGGAGTTCGGCGTCACGGTTAATCCTCTCCAAGCACAGTAACGGGCAGTATTCACTTGCCACGCCAACTGTTTTTGGTATAGACAGTTTAGCCAACGACGTGCCGGAGGAGACACCATGATCGACAGAGCGCGCGTGGTCGTGATCGGCGGGGGAATCGGCGGCTGTTCGATCCTCTACTGGCTCGCACGCCTGGGCTGGAGCGACGTGGCGCTCGTCGAGCGATCGGAACTCACCAGCGGCTCCACGTTCCATTCGGCGGGACTCGTCGGCCAACTTCGCAACTCCCTTTCACTCACCCAGATGATGATGAATTCGGTCGATCTCTACCGGACCCTGGGTGACGAGGTGGATCTCGAGACGGGCTGGCGCGAGGTCGGCTCGTTGCGACTCGCCTCGTCGAAAGAGCACATGGAAGAGCTCGAGCGACAGGCGGCCTGGGCCGAGACGTTCGGTCTGCCGCTGCATCTCATCTCGGCCGACGAGGCGCAATCGATGTTCCCGCCGATGTCGACCGACGGCGTGCTGGGCGCCGCGCTGTTGCCGTCGGACGGCTACGTCGATCCCAGCCAGTTGACGCTCGCGTTGGCGCGCGGCGCTCGCCAACGTGGCGCGACGATCCTCACCAACACGCGCGTGACCGGCGTACGGGTCGAGGACAATCGCGTGCGCGCCGTCGAGACGGATCAGGGAACGATCGAGTGCGAGTACGTGGTGAACGCGGGCGGCATCTACGCCCACGAGATCGGCCAGTTGGCCGGCGTGCACGTGCCGCTGGTCGCGATGGCCCACCAGTACGCGATCACGAAGCCGACGGGACTCTCGCGCGACATGCCGACGCTGCGCGACCCGGCCCGCTTGGTCTACTTTCGCGCTGAGAGCGGCGGACTCGTCATGGGCGGGTACGAACGCAATCCCGCAGTGTGGGGACTCAGCGGGATCGCCCCGGACTTCAACTCACGCCTGTTGGAGCCGGACTGGGACCGCTTCGCGCCGCTCTTCGAGGCCGCGATCTCGCGAGTGCCCGAATTGGCCGACGCCGAGATCGTGACGCTGATCAACGGACCCGAGGCCTTCACGCCGGATGGTGAGTTCATCCTCGGTGAGAGCGCGGTCGCGGGGTTCTGGGTCGCGGCGGGGTTCTGCGCGCACGGCATCGCCGGCTCCGGCGGCATGGGCAAGTTGATGGCCGAATGGATCATCGAGGGTCAACCGAGCCTCGACGCGTGGGCGCTCGACTCGCGACGCTTCGGCCCGCAGTACCGGAGTCGGGAGTACACCTTGATCCGCACCGACGAGATCTACGCGACCTACTACGACGTCAAGTACCCCGGCCACGAGCGCCAGGCCGGGCGACCGCTCAAGGTTTCGCCGGTCAACGCGCGTCACCGCGACCTCGGGGCCGCCTTCGGCGAGAAGTCCGGCTGGGAACGGGTCAATTGGTACGAGTCCAACGTACGCTCGGGCGATGAATCGACGAGACCCGACGGCTGGGCCGGCATGTTGTGGTCACCGGCCATCGGCGCCGAGCACCTCGCCTGTCGAGAGATCGCGGCGCTCTTTGACGAGAGTTCGTTCTCCAAACTCGACGTGACGGGACCCGGAGCGCCACAGTTCCTCGAGCGACTCTGTGCGAACGGCGTCGCGCGCCGGATTGGCGCCGTCACCTACACCCAACTCTTGAACCCGCGCGGCGGCGTCGAATGCGACCTCACGGTGACGAGACTCGCCGAGGACCGCTTTCGTCTCGTGACCGGCACGGCCTTCGGAAATCACGACGGCGCCTGGATTCGCCAGCACCTCGAGGACGACTCGGTCGTCGTCGAAGACGTGACGTCGAAGTACGCGTGCTTCGCGCTCTGGGGACCGCGCGCCCGCGAGATCCTCCAGCCGCTCACGGAGTCGGACCTGTCGCACGAGGCGTTCGGCTACATGAGCGCGAAGGAGATCAACGTCGGCGCGGTGCCGTGTCTCGCCGTGCGCGTCACGTTCGTGGGCGAACTCGGCTGGGAGCTCTACTGTCCGTGCGAGTACGCCGTCGGACTGTGGGATTCGTTGATGGCGGCCGGGTCGCCGCACGGACTGGTGCCGGGGGGATATCGCGCGATCGAGTCTCTCCGTCTCGAAAAGGGATATCGCGTCTGGGGGAGCGACGTCACGACGACCGATTCACCATTCGAAGCGGGACTGGGCTTCGCCGTCAAGATAAAGAAAGGTGAATTCATCGGACGTGATGCGCTCGATCGAGCCGGCGAACCGACTCGTCGCCTCGCCTGTCTTGTCTTGGACGAAGCGAAGTCCGTGGTACTCGGGTCTGAACCGGTGCGCTTCGAAGGCCGCGCGCTCGGGCGCGTGACGAGCGGCGGGTACGGCTACAGCGTCGAGTCGTCGATCGCCTACGCCTACTTGCCCGCCGAGCTGGTCGTGCCGGGCACGAGAGTCAGCGTCGGTATGTTCGGTCGCGACGTGGGTGCTGAGGTGAGGGCCGAGCCGCTCTTCGATCCGGGCAACGAGAAGGTTCGGGCCTAGACGCCGACGTCGCTATAACGCTGGGCCGATCGAAGTCGATCATCGATGTCGTCGTGGTGAGCTAATTCGATGGCGTGTTCACCTCGTTCGCGCGCGTAGGCGCTGAAGTCCATCTCCAGCGAGGAGATCGCCATCTGAACGACGCCCCACATCGCTTCGCGAAGTTCGGACACGATCTTCATGAGGTGCAGCGTCGACACGACGGGTTCGCTCACGTCCCCGACGTAGTGGCGCAACAGCGCGCTCTCGGACTCGACGGGAAAGCCGTTATTGACCGACACGTTGGCGAGGTCGAAGAACGGGTCGGACATCCCGGCGTACTCCCAGTCGACGATGCGCACTCGATCGTCGAAGAGGAAGTTGGCGTTCAACAGGTCGTTGTGTCCTAGAACCGTCGGTCGGAACGGTCGGACCGTCTCTATGCGCGCGAGTAGCTCGAGGGCGAAGATCGAATCGAACGGTGCGTCCACGCCGCGCGCGGTGGCGACGTCGCGGTGCTCTCGTATGACAAGGTAGGGATTCCAGATCGTGGGCGTCGTACCGGCGTGATGAACTCGGCGCAGGGTCTCGGCGAACTGCGCGAGCATGGGCTCTTCGGCGAGTTCGGTCGTTGATATCGGTCGGCCGTCGATGAAGCGAAAGACGATGCAACCGGTGGTCGCATCGGTCGCGAGGACCTCGGGCCCGACGCCGATGGCCGCGGCGAGCCCACCGGCCACGACCTCGTTGGATCGGTCGATCCCGAGCAGGTGCGTGTCGTTGCCCGGGACCCGTACGACCACGCGCTCGTCGCCGAGGTCGACGACGTAGTTCGAGTTCGTGATGCCGTGCGCCAACACTTCGATAGAGCGCACTCGACCGGGCCAGAGACGGGCCGTGAGATCGTCGACTACTTCAGTCATCGCCCGAGGCTAGAGGGTCGCGAACGCCTCGCGCTGAAGCCGGGATCGCTCTCGTCACTGTTCGACACCGACTTCTAGGATGAGAAAGACAAGGGAGGCCATGGAGAACTTCACTGGACGGATCGCCGTCGTCACGGGCGGTGGCACGGGAATGGGCCGAGAACTCGTACGCCAACTGGCGAAGGCCGGTTGTCACGTGGCGACCTGTGACGTCGCGGCGCCGGCGCTCGAGGAGACGAGATCGCTCGCCCTCGAGACGGCCCCGGCAGGTACGCGGGTGAGCACGTTCGTCGCCGACGTCGCTGACGAGACCCAACTGCTCGCCTTTCGTGACGCGGTCGCCAAAGAGCACGTGACGACGTCGATCAATCTGTTGTTCAACAACGCGGGCGTCGCCGGGGCGGGGAGCTTCGTCGACGACGACCGAGCCGCGTGGGAGCGCACGTTCGCCATCGACTGGGGCGGCGTCTACCTGGGCACGAGAACGTTCCTGGGGATGTTGATGGCGGCCGAGGAGGGCCACATCGTCAATACGAGCAGCATCAACGGCATCTTCGCGTCGGTCGGCCCCAATCGGCCCCACACTTCCTACAGCGCCGCGAAATTCGCCGTGCGCGGCTTCAGCGAGGCGCTCATCGCCGATTTGCGGATGAACGCGCCCCACGTGCGAGTCTCGGTCGTGATGCCGGGCCACGTCGGGACCTCGATCGTGATCAACTCCGGGATCGTGCACGGCAAGGAACCGGACGCCCTCGACGAGCAGGACCTCGTGAGCGTTCGGCGCCAACTGGCGGCCGACGGCACGCCAGTCGATGAAGTCTCCGACGAGGACTTGCGAAAGGGCGTGGCGATGTTCGGCGAGGCCTTCCGCGACCTCGCGCCACTTAGCGCCGCTTCGGCCGCCGAGATGATCCTCGAGGGCGTACGCCAGAACAAGTGGCGCATCCTCGTTGGCGAGGATGCCGTCATCGTCGACCAAATGGTGCGCGACGATCCCGAGCACGTCTATGAACCGGAGTTCTGGACCTCTCTCCAAGCGAAAGGTCTCTTCGGGGGTTTCGGGTAGAGACCTCTTCGCTTCGCTGCACTGGCGTTCGGAGGTTTGCGTTCGATCACCACGTCGCTCGCGACCTTTGGCAATCGTGAAGGTGCGAGAGATTATTCGCGAACTCAATGAAGCTCGATGGTACCAAGTGCGTCAAACAGGTAGCCACCGAATCTTTAGACACCAAGAAAAGAGCGGCACGGTAACTGTCTCGGGAGCTGTGGGCATTGAGCTCTCCAAGGCGACCGTGGCTAGCATTGTGAGACAAGCAGGACTCGAACGGAGGCCGCGATGAGCCAGTACGCCGTCGTAATTGAGGATGCCGGTCCGAATTTCTCTGCGTACGTCCCTGATCTTCCGGGGTGCGTATCTGCCGGCTACACGCTCGAAGAAGTAACGGCCAACATCCGAGTGGCCATGACGATTCACATTGCGGCGCTTATTGAATTCGGTGAAGAGGTGCCACAGCCCTCGTCGCAAGTTTTGCTCGTCGACGTCGCGTCGTAGTGGCGTGCTCAGCGACTTTTCGGCGCTCGTAGAGACTGCGCGAACGGCGGGGCTGGTTCTCTTCGATCTCGACAACACGTTGCTTGATCGCGAGGCGGCGTTCGCGAAGTGGGCGTCGATCTTCGTCAACAACCACGGTCTTTCGCTCGACGCGTGGTCGGTCATCGAGTCGGCGGACGAAGACGGACTTCGCCCCCGAGATCAGTTCTTTGAAGTTCTCCGGGCATCGCTGCCTATCGAAACAAGCGTTGATGATCTTCTTGACTCGTACCACGACGAGTACCCACAGTGCTACACCGTGAGCGAGGAGACGCTCGACGCCATTCGGCGACTACGAGCCAGTGGATGGAAAGTCGGCGTGGTGACCAATGGACCGCCTTCTCAGATGTTGAAGATTGAGATCACGAATCTTGCTCAGGAGTTTGACGCGATCTGCGTTTCCTCCATCGTTGGCTCGAGAAAGCCCGAACGCGGAATTTTCGAAGAGGCCGCCCGGGTCTGTGATGTTCCGCTCAACGGGTGGATGGTCGGAGACGCACCGCACGCCGACATTGAGGGCGGACGCGCAGCAGGACTTGCCACGATTTGGATATCGAGGGGTCGTGATTGGGATTCCTCGTCCCTCGCGCCCCCCGACGCTGAGGTCACCACCGTCGCCGAGGCAGTTTCTACGATTCTCGACTGACTTACGTCTATCGTCATTGCGAGAGGACGACGAGTGAGGACGAGCGATGGAACTGAAGGGCAAGACAGCCGTGATCACCGGAGGGGCCAGCGGCATCGGCCTCGCCACCGCGATTCAGTTCTCGAAGGCCGGCGCGAAGATCGTGTTGGGCGACATCGAGGACGGCCCGCTACACACACAGGTTGAGGAGATGCGTTCGCACGGTGCGACGGTGATCGGCGTGCACTGTGATGTCGCCAAGGAATCCGACGTCGAAGGTTTGCGCGACGCCGCGCTGAAAGAATTCGGCGCGGTGCACGTGATCTTCAACAACGCCGGTGTCGCGGGCGGCTCCACTATCGGCACGCCGAAGAAGATCTGGGACTGGGTGATGAGCGTGAACCTCGACGGCGTGGTGAACGGCATGAACGCGTTCATTCCGCTCTTCCTCGAGCAAAACGAGGGTCACGTCGTCAACACGGCCTCGGAAGCCGGCCTGGTCGGTGTCGCGGGGATGGGGCCTTATAACGCGAGCAAATTTGCCGTCGTGGGCATCTCGGAATCGCTGTTCCACGAGCTGGCCAATACCGGTAAGAACGTCCACGTCTCGGTGCTCTGTCCCAACTTCGTGCGCACGCGGATCTTCGAGTCCGAACGCAACATGCCCAAGGAACTCGCGAGCTACGCCGAGAACCCCGAGGGCGCGGAGATCAAGAAGGTCGCGGCCGCGTTGGTGAACGCGGGCATTGACGCCGCCGACGTCGCGAAGGCGGTCGAGGAGGCGGTCGTCAACGAGAAGTTCTGGATCCTCACGCACGAACACTCAGCCCTTCGCATCACCGAGTTGCGTCTCGAGTGGATGCGCGGCGGTCCATCGCCGATGGCGGGACTCGTCAACGTCAACGACTAGCGATCGATGCCGCTCGGCAGTTGGTCGATCGGCCAGTCGAGCAGCGTGACCGCGCAGTGGCAGGCGAAGCGGTCGGTCATACCCGCGACGTAGGCGACGCTGAGTTCCAACGCCTTCGCGGGGCTGTCGAGAGCCTCGTCATCGTCGGCGACGTCGGGAATCAATGACGGGTGGACCGCGAAGTACTCCACGAGCGCGCGCAGCATCGCCACGACGGCCGACGCCTGTTGGCGTGAGGCGCTACGCAGGTAGATCGTCTCGTAGTTGAACGTGCGAAAGGCGGCGAGTGCTTCGGAATGACGCGCGTCCATGCCGATGACGCCGGTCGCGCGGATCGTGCGAATCATCGCGTTGATGAAGGTGCCGAGTTGTTGGCTCCGTCGCACGCCGCAGCGCTCGGCCACGAGCGCCGGTAACTCCTCGGAAGAGACGATGCCCGCCGAGACGGCGTCTTCGAAGTCGTGGCAGCTGTAGGCGATGCGGTCGGCCCAACTTACGACTTCGCCTTCGGGCGTCATTGGGGCCGGGCGCGACCACGAGTGATTACGGATCCCGTCCAGTGTCTCGCGACAGAGGTTCAGGCTCACGAGCGACACGTCGGCCCCCCAGACCGCGTGGTCGAAGCCCCCAAAGACGAAGGGATCGAGCGCCTCCTCACTCGCGTGACCGCCCGGTCCGTGGCCGCAGTCGTGTCCCAGCGCGATTGCTTCGGTTAGGGCCACGTTGAGCCCTACAGCACGCGCGACGCCCGTGGCGACCTGGGCGACCTCGAGGGCGTGGGTGAGGCGCGTGCGCATGTGGTCGTCCGGGAAGACGAAGACTTGCGTCTTGCCGGCCAAGCGGCGAAAGGCGCTCGAGTGCAAGACGCGGTCGCGGTCGCGCTCGAAGCAGGTCCGGAATTCGTCCGGTTCCTCTTCGCGGGCTCGGTTCCCCGCTCCGTGGCCCCGGGTCGCGCCGGTGGCGAGCGAGGCGTCGAGCTGTTCTTCACGTTCCGCGAGGGTCCCCGGAGTCTTTGACGCGCTCTCGGAGACGTCGAGGGAGGCCCAGGAGTCGCGGTGCGCGACCGTGACGTCGTCAGCCGCTCCTTCGTAGCCCTCCATCGTGGCGGCCCAGCGTCGACTGCGTTCAGAGATAGGTGGATCAGTCACGTTTTCCATAGTGCCCCTTCCTTCTAGCATGTGATGGTCGCCAACGTGGCAGAGGAGCAGTGATGGAAGTTCGTATCGGCATCGTGCAGTCCATGAAGGAGATCGAGGTCGTTCTCCCCGAGGACGCCAAGCGCGAAAAGGTGATGAAGGAGATCGAGACGTCCTTAAGCGACGACACGGTGCTCTGGCTCACCGATCGCAAAGGTCGCCGGGTCGGCATTCCGGCCGCGCGAATCGCCTACGTGGAGTTGGGTTCTCCGTCGAGCGAGCGCATCGTCGGTTTCGGCTCGGCTTGAGTCTGACGGGGGCCGTGCGGTGATCGACTACCACCTGCACCTCTGGCCCCATTCGGAGTCCTCCGTCTGGTTCAAACTCGACCAGATCGCCGACTACTGCGACGAGGCCGCGCGCCACGGCGTCACCGAGTTGGCGCTCACCGAGCACACGAGCCGCTTTCGCGACGTACTGTCGGCGGTCGGTCCCTTCTGGTTGCGCTACGGCCACGAGCCGACGAGCCCGGTGCTGGCGCAGTACCTGGACTTTCACGCGCGCAACTCCCTCGAGGAGTACGTGACCCTCGCCCAACGCGCCAAGGACGAGGGGCTGCCGGTCAAGGTCGGCCTCGAGGTCGACTACTACGCCGACCAGATGGACGTCGTGTCGGGCCTCCTCGCGCAGTACCCCTTCGACGTGCTCATTGGATCGGTCCACTGGCTGGGGACCTGGCAGTTCGACGACTACGACGTAGCGACCCACGCCCACGAGTGGACCGTGCGTGACGTCGATCAGTGTTGGGCCGACTACGCGCGCGCGATCGAAGAGCTCGCGGCGTCGAATTCGGTCGACGTGCTCGCGCACCCCGACCTGATCAAGGTGGCCGGTTACCTCGCGTCGAATCCGGGCGATTACTGGGACGCTATGGCCGAGTCGGCCGCCAAATCCGACCTTTCGATGGAATGCTCGTCAGCCGGTTGGACCAAACCAATCGCCGAGCAGTACCCGGCCGAAGGCTTCCTCGACCGTCTCGTCGCGCGGGGGCTCACGTTCACGACGGCCAGTGACGCGCACTCACTCGAACGCGTCGGTTCGCGCGCCGGCGAGCTGGCCGATCTCCTGGAGGCTCGAGGGGTGCACGAGGTCGCCGCGTATACCAATCGTCAACGCCAGATGATTCCCCTGCGAGCGAGCTAGTGGCCACGCTCGCTGAATTGGCCACCCTTCGTACGTCGCTCGACGAACCGGTCGTCGATCACTTGTTGCGGCTCACGGCGTCGTGGTCGCTCCTCGCGGACCTCTCGTTCTCCGACATGTTGTTGATGGCGCGCGTCGATGGACCTACGCCAGCGGATTCCGGCTTCGTGGTCTTGGGTCAGATGCGTCCCAATAACCGCTCGACGATGATCAACGACGACCTCGTGGGCACGACGCACGACGCCACGTCCTGGCCCCTCGTGCACTTGGCCTTCGAGAGCGGCACGAGGATCATCGGGGAGGTCAACGTCGAGGCGATCGACGACGTCATTCCGGTGTGGTGCGTGCCGGTGCGCTTCGACGGGCGGGTGGTGGCGGTGATGGTGCGCCTCCAGGGACCACTTCGCGGTCCGGCGTCACTCTACGAACAGGCCTACCTCTCGATCTTCGAGCGCCTGTGCGTGATGGTCGCCGACTCCACGTTCCCGTTTCGCGAAGAGGGCGTCGCCGGACCGGGACTGCCGCGCGTGGGCGACGGCATCATCCTCATCGACGGCGACGGGCGCGTCGAGTTTGCCACGCCCAACGCCGCCAACGCACTGCACCGGATGGGCATCTACGCGCCGGCCGAAGGTCAGACGCTCCTCGAGTTGGGACTGCGCGTGCGAAGTGTCGAGCGAGCGTTGGAGTACGCCATCCCGATGATGGAAGAGATCGACCGCGGACATGACGTGGCCATCCTCTTTCACTGCGTCCCACTGCTCGAACACAACCTCGTGACCGGCGTCGTGACGTTGCTGCGCGACGTCTCGGACCTGCGTCAACTCAACCGGCTGGTCCTCAATAAGGAGGCGGCCGTTCGCGAGGTCCACCACCGCGTGAAGAATAATCTGCAGACCATCTCATCGCTCCTTCGTCTGCAGGCCCGGCGCAGTGACGAGCCCGAGACGCGCATCGCCCTCGGTGAAGCCGAACGTCGGGTCCGTTCGATCGCGGTCGTGCACGAAGTACTGAGTCGAGAGCCGGGCGAGGAGGTCGTCTTCGACGAGATCGTGCGCTCCCTGGTGCTGCTGGTCGAAGACACCGTCCTGGCCCTGCACCCCGTCGAGATAGTGGTGAACGGCAACCTCGGCGTGCTGTCGACCGACCTCGCCACTCCGCTGGCCGTCGCGCTCGCCGAACTGCTCACCAACGCGGTCGAGCACGCGTTCATTGGCTTCGGCGGGAAGAACAACGATCAGGTCGGGGTGGTGACGCTCAACCTCTATCTAGAAAACGGCGAGGCCGTGGCCGAGATACGCGATAACGGACGGGGACTCGAAGAAGACTTCTCCCTCGAGGTGCCCAAGAGCCTGGGACTCTCGATCGTGCGCGACATCATCCGCGCGCAGTTGCTCGGCACCATTGAGATGAAGAGTGTGGACTACGCCGACGGCGGAGGGACCTGCGTGCGCGTAGCGGTCCCGCTGAACGCTCGTCCCTAGAGCGAGGACGCGCGACGACGCGCGGCCAACCACTGCTTGCGCAGTTTGCGGCGCTCGTCCTCGGTCGTGCCACCCCACACACCCGATTCCTGGTTCGTCGCGAGCGCGAACTCCAGACAGGCCTTTTGCGCGTCACAGTTGTGGCACACGCGCTTGGCCGATTCGATCTGGTCGGTTGCCATCCCGGTCGTGCCAATAGGGAAGAACAGTTCCGGTTCGGTGTCTCGACACGCTGCGTTTGAACGCCAGTCGGCGTCATCCCAAGCGTGAGTACGGTTCCAAATCAACGACATTTCAAATCCTTAGGGTGGGGGGTAATTCCACTGCAATTTCGAGTGAAATGGGCGGTGGTGGGAGTCCAATTTTAACGAATTTGTGACCCAAAAACAAGGGCTGATTCGTGAATAAACGAGATGACGTCGATGTAATTCGATGCACGCCTGTCAAACTCGTCGAGTGATTGACGTCTTTGCCCATCGTGGACTGCACATAAGCGAGCGCGAGAACACACTCGCGGCGTTTCGAGCAGCGCTCGCTCTCGGGGTCGACGGCGTCGAACTGGACGTTCGTCGCACCCGCGACGGTGTCTTGGTCGTTCACCACGATCCGACGGTCGATTCACTCGCAATCGCCCAAAATACTCGGTCGGCGCTGCCGCACTACGTCCCGACACTGGTGGAAGCGCTCGAATCCCTCGAAGACGTGGCCGTCAACGTGGAGATCAAGAACGCTCGAGGGGCCTCGGAGAGTTACGACGAAACGGGCGATCTCGCGCGCCAGGTCCTCGAAACCATTGGCGAGGTCGGGTCGAGTCAGCGCGTCGGTATCTCGTGCTTTGACCTCGCGACGTGCGCGTACGTTCGCTCTTTGAATCGCGAGATGTCCGTCGCGTGGCTCCTATGGGACGTGGCCCTCGGTGACGCCATGGTCCAGGCCCACGTACTGGGCTTCAATGCCGTGAATCCGCATTTCTCGACGGTGGATGCGGACGTTCTCGAGCGCGCGCGAGAACTCGAGCTCGACGTCAACGTCTGGACCGTGAACAGGGTTGAAGACCTGGAGAGGATGGTGGCCCTGAACGTGGCGTGCATCATCACCGATGATCCGGCGCTCGCCAGAGAGGTCGTGACTCGATCGTCCCCGACGGGCACTGGTCGATAATGGCCTAGATTGAGTGCCATGAATATTGTCGTTTGCGTAAAACAGATTCCCGACCCGGCCGCGCCGCAGTCGTTGGACGCCTCACACAATCTCAATCGTTCGGGCAAGTTGATCCTCGATGAGGCCGACACTTACGGCGTCGAAATGGCGCTCCAGCTCGTCGACAAGGCCGGCGCCGGCGAGGTCACCGTGGTCTCGATGGGATCGGCCGCCGACGTCGCGGGACTGCGTAACGCCCTCGCAATGGGCGCCGCCAAGGCCGTCATCGTGAGCGACGACGCGCTTCGCGGCACCGACGCCTTAGGCACGGCCAAGGTGCTGGCCGCGGTGATCGAGCGCGAACGCCCGGACCTGGTCCTCGCCGCCACCGAGTCCTCGGACGGCTATACCGGCACGACTCCCGTGCAGATCGCTGAGTTGCTCGGCCTGCCCTCCATCACGTTCGCCAAGTCCGTCCAGGTCGAGGGCACGACGCTCAAAGTCGAGCGACAGACGGAGTCCGGGTATGACGAGGTGACGGCCCCGTTGCCGGCGCTCGTCACGGTGACTGCGGGCGTCGTCGAGCCGCGCTACGCGTCGTTCAAAGGCATCATGGCCGCGAAGTCCAAGCCGCTCGAAATTCTGAGCGTCGCGGACCTCTCGCTCGGTGATCAGACAGGTCCGCTCGGCGCACGACAAGAGATCATTGACGTCGAGATCGCCGAATCACGCGCCGCGGGCGAGAAGTACGTAGACGAGGGCGACGGCGCAGAGCGAATCGTCGGTTTCCTCGAGTCGATCAAGGTTCTGTAGGAGCGTCATGGCACTGTCAAACATCTGGATCGTCACGGAACCGTCGAACGGCTCCTTCACCACCACCTCGTTGGAGCTCCTCACGGAGGCGCGCACCCTCGGCGGGAGTATCTCGGCCATCACGTGGGGTGGCGACGCCGCGCTCGCCGCTGTCGCTGGTGAGTACGGCGCGACGACGCTGTATGACGTCGGCGACCTGGCCGGCGCGTTACCGGGCGCGCCCGTCGCCTCGGCCATTGCGTCGCTCGTGGGCTCCGTGGGTACGCCCGACGTGATCCTGATCCCCACGAGCTACGACGGACGCGACGTCGCCGGACGCCTTTCGGCGCGACTCGACCGACCGGTGCTGACGAACGTGACCGGGCTGCGTGATGACGGCGGTCTCGTGACCGAACACCCAATCTTCGGTGGCACACAAACCGTGAGGGCCCGCTTCACCGGCGAGGGTCCCGGCATCTGTGTCATCCGCGCGAAGTCCTTCGCCGCCGAAGCGAGCGGCGGCGCGGCCGCGGCGATCGCCGCCGCCCCTGCGGGCGACGTCGGTGCTACCGGTACCGCGACGATCGCCGCCACACACGTCGAAGAGCGAGTGGGGCCGAAATTGGAAGAGGCCGCGGTCGTGGTCTCCGGCGGGCGCGGACTCGGTGAGGCCGACAAGTACGCCTTGATCGAAGAGGCCGCGAAGTTACTGAACGGCGCGGCGGGCGCATCTCGTGCCATCGTCGACGCCGGGTGGGTTCCCTATTCGCACCAGGTCGGCCAAACCGGTAAGACCGTGAAGCCGATGGTCTACATCGCGTGCGGTATCTCGGGTGCGACCCAACACATGGTCGGCATGAAGGGTTCGAAGAACATCGTGGCCATCAACAAGGACCCCGACGCGCCGATCTTCCAGATCGCGGATTTCGGGATCGTGGGCGACGTGCACAAGGTTCTGCCGGCGCTCATCGCGGCCCTCAAAGCGCGGGGCTAGGAAAACATTGACGACTCGAGGCCCGGTGTGGGTCTCGGCTTCGTTCCCCATTCGACGGGCATCGGAATTTAGGCTGGAGTCACCATGAGCAGCCCCGTGACCTCGTCGGATCGCCGGTGGTGGGCGCTCGGAGTCCTCAGCATCACCCAGTTGATGGTGGCACTTGACGCGACGGTCATCAACATTGCGTTACCCCACGCGCAACTCGACCTGCACTTCTCGCTCGCCAATCGCCAATGGCTCATCACGGCTTACGCCCTCTCGTTCGGTTCGCTCCTATTGATCGGTGGCCGACTCTCCGATATGTGGGGACGCCGCACGTCGCTCTACGTCGGGCTCGCCGGATTCGCGCTCGCTTCGGCGCTCGGTGGCTGGGCGCACAACTTCGCCACGCTCGTCACGGCGCGCGCGGTCCAGGGAGTCTTCGGCGCGGTGCTCGCGCCGGCCGCGCTCGCGGCGCTCTCGTCGACGTTTCGCGAACCCCAGGAGCGCGCGAAGGCCTTTTCGATCTACGGCGCCATCGGCGCCTCGGGTGCCGCGATCGGGCTGCTCTTGGGCGGCGCGTTGACGCAGTGGGCGTCGTGGCGTTGGTGCCTCTTCATCAATCTCTTCTTCGCGGCCATCGCCATTCTCGGCGTGACGTTCTTCGTCGCCGGGGGCAAGCGCGAGGACGGCGCGAACCTGGACGTCTTCGGCACGCTGCTCGGCAGCGCGGGGCTTTTCTTCGTCGTGTACGGCTTCGCGCACGCGGTCAATACCGGTTGGGGCAACGACATCACGTGGGGGAGCCTGGTGATCGGTGTGGGGCTCTTGGTGGCGTTCGTGCGCTGGCAACAGCGATCCAAGAACCCGTTGTTGCCGATTCGCCTGTTGATCAATCGGGTGCGCGGCGGGTCACTCGTCGCGCTGTTTCTCACCAGCATCGGGATCTTTGGCATCTCGCTCTTCCTCGCCTATTACTTGCAGGGGACACTCGGATACTCTCCACTTCGCACCGGTGTCGCGTTCTTGCCGCTCGTGGCGGCGATCGCGCTCTCGGCGTTCATCGCGAGCGCGCGACTGCTCGGCGTGAGCGGACCGCGTCCACTCGTGCCGACCGGGATGCTCCTTTCGATGATGGGCATGGTCCTCTTCACCAAACTGACGCCGAACGCCGACTACTTCTCGAACGTCCTGCCAGGCCTCGTCGTGACCGGCCTCGGTCTCGGACTCATCTTCGCGCCGGCCATCGCGAGTGCCACCGCCGGCGTGCGACCGAGTGACGTCGGCGCGGCGTCGGCGCTCGTGAACACCACCCAGCAGATCGGTGGGTCGATGGGACTGGCGCTACTCAACACCATCGCGGTCTCGGTGACGGCCCGCTCCAACCGGGTTCCGGTTCCGATTTCGTCGCAGTTCAGTCAAAGGGTCGCCGTGCACCACGCCGCGGTGCTCGCGACGTTGCACGGCTACGCCGTGGCGTTCTGGTGGGCGGCCGTCTTCTTCGGGGCCGGGGCGATCCTCACCTTCGGACTGCTCGAATCCGGCGTGCCCGAGCACGACGTGGGACTTCCGGCGCTGAGTTAGATCAGCGGCCAGGGGTACGGCGGCCAGTCCGAGTCTTCGTCGGGGATCGGGTACGTCGCGTTCTCCACCAGTCCGCGCGCGCGACTCTGCGCGAGCGCCAGCTCGATTGGATTGAGCCAGTCGCCCACGTGACCGGTGTCGCCGTTCGCGAAGCGATCGATCCGCTCGAGCAAATGACCGTTGACGTCGAGCCCGGCGTACTCCCAGATGACGGTGCGCAGTTTGTCCTGTTCGTGGAAGCACAGCCCGTTGTCGATGGCCCAACAGCGTTCCCCGTCGTAGATGACGTGACCGGCCTTGCGGTCGGCGTTATTCGCCACCACGTCGAAGGCCGCGAGCGCGGCGAACCAGTCGTGGAACTGGGGATGCTCGCGCAGCGTGAAGTAGTGGTCCTCTTCGTTGTCGTCAACCCACCACTGGAGTGATCCGACGCCGAAGGGGCCGTCCTCGCGCCCGACCGTGGTGGGCACGAGGCCCGTCTCCAGCGCGACGTCGAGTTCGTAGGCCGCGACCTCGCGGCGCCAGAGACCGTCGGGGAAGTCCCACAACGGACGCTCGCCGGCCTCGGCCTTGTAACAGGCCTGTCCCTCCAGGCCGTCGAGGGACACCGTCACCAACAACGCCTGGTTCGACGAGGCGACGACGCGGCCCTCGACTTCGATCGAGCCTTTCAGCAGCAGGGTCTGTTGTTCGTCGCGGTTCATCGTTCTACCGGATCGGGGGCGTGTGGCCGTTCGTGCGAGGACAGTCGTGGCCCTTGGGATCGAGCGGACCGCCGCAGAGCGGACACGCCGGTCGACCGGCCTCCACCAGTCGCGCGATGGCGATCGCCAGGCCGCCGGCCCACTCGCGCGTCAAGGTCAGCACCAGTTCGTCCTCACCTTCGAGTGACTCGAAGGTGACCTCAATCGTGTGCGCCTCCTCGTCGAGCGACACGGCGATGTCACCGGCGACAAAGTCCGTTTCGTACTCCGCCTCGAGCGACAGGTCATCCGGGAGATGGCCCGGTCGACCCATCTCGGTGATCACTTGCGCGAGCCATTCAGCCAGCGCGGCCAGTTGTTGCTTCTCGCACTTGACGATCACGAGTCGTCGACCTTCGCGCGCCTGGAGCAAGAAGAGTCGGCTGCCGACCTCGCCGCGCACCCCGACCATCACCTTGTCGGGATTGGCGAATACGTAGTTCATGAGGGCGCGAGGTCCTTCAACGAATCGGTGTTGTTGACGCTCAACACGACGGGCGTCCCGTTCGTGAATCCGATGGCGCTGATCGAGCACGTGGAGATCACCGTTCGCTGGAAGAGGTCCAGTGGCACGCCCTGGGCGTACGTGACGGCGGCCTTGATGGGATCGGCGTGGCTCACGACGATAATCGTGCGGTTGCGGTGCTTGGCCGCGATTCGCTCCAGCGTCGTCCACATCCGGAGTTGCATCTCGGTGAACGATTCGCCCTCGGGAAAACGAAACGTGCTCGGGGCGTGCTGCACGGCGCGCCACTCGGGCTTCTTCGCCAACAGGTTCAACTTCTTCCCGGTCCAGAGTCCGAAGTCGCACTCGAGCAGTCCGCGCTCGGCGTGCGCACGGAGCCGGAGCGCTCGCGCGATCGGCGCGGCCGTTTCGCGCGTGCGCTCCAGTGGCGACACGTAGAGCGCGACGGGCCTGCGCGGTAGTTCGTCCAATCGCTCGGCGACGCGTTCGGCCTGGGCGACGCCGCGCTCCGAGAGATGTAGGCCGGGTGCTCGTCCCGGCAAGATGATGCCGGTCGAGGCCGTGACGCCGTGGCGCACGAGCAGCACGGTCGTGAATGTCGGACGAGTTGGCACACCTACAAGTTAACGGTCGATCAATTAATGACGACTGGGATACGTAATGACGACTGGGATACGACGCGGTCCCGGGACCGCCGCTTCGGGCCAGCGTTTGCGCGACACGATCGCCAGTCGGTGTAACAGTGCCACCGCGCCGGGGTCGTCGTCGCCCGGTCGGGTTTCGATCAGTCCGTTCTCTTTCATCGCATTCATCAGTTCGCGACCCTGATCGGTGCGCACGATGACGAGCGTCCAGTCGCCGAAGGCACCGATACCGCCCGTCGAGATGTCGGCGTGTTCGGCGGCGAAGTCCGGACACTGCTTGCAGCCTTCGCGAGTGAAGGCGTGCGCCTCTTTGAGGGGAACCTCGTGGAAATGTCCGTCCGTAGTCCAGATCTGGAAGACGCCCTTGATGTTCATCTTCAAGATGTCGGCGCGTTTGATGCCGTACTTCGCCTCGAAGAGCTCTTCGAAGATCGAGTCGTCGAACGTCTTTGAACACATGAGGCCAATCGTGAGACAGAGGCGTCGCGCGAGCTTGCCGGCCTTGCGCGACTGCATCGCGCCCGGCGCCGAGGCCATGCAGCCCATCCCGACGAGCGCGATGCGTTCGGCGCCGCCTTCGGCCGCTTCCGGATACGCGAGCAGATTGGCACTGTAGGTGTAGCGCGACTTCGCGGTCTCGATCACGTCCTCGCGCGAGCGCGCCACCTGGGGCACGGCTCGCCACGTCGAGCCGTCGCCCTCGAGACCGCTCACCAGCGCGGCGTCGATGACGTCGTTCTCCAACGCGTAGATCAGCAACGCGGAGACGAATCCGCCGTCTTGGCCGTTCTCAACGAGGGACTCGTCGGTGGCGCGCGCCAACAGGACGTCGCCGATGCCCGAGACCTCGTCCTCGGTTCGTTCGCGCGCGAACTTGTGCGTGTCGATCTCGGACTCCCAGTTACGAAAGCGCGGACAGGCCCTCGTGCACATCGTGCAACCCTTTTGTCCGTGGGTGCAGTCCTCCGGTCCGCCGTCGATGTCGAGGTGGAAGGGCTTGTAGACGCCGTTGTCGGTCTCGTAGTCGAGCACCGGGTGGGGACAGGCGATCACGCAGGCCGCGCACCCCGTGCAGAGACCCGACGTCACGACTTCACTGAACAGTTCTTTCCACTGCGGCTTCTCGAGTGCCATGGGTAGACCTTATCGACGCAGAGGCAATATTGATTTACCGATACGCTCGCCGCGTGCCCGAGATTCTCGAAGTCGAGTCCTATCGCCAACTGGCCGATCGCGTCGTGGGCGCGAAGATCGCGCGCGGATGGGCCGACGCCTACACCGCGAAAAAACTGACCAGTGTCGGGGCGTGGGCGCGCGCGGTGAAGGGTCTCACGCTGACCGGCACCGGTCGTCGAGGAAAGTTGTTGCTGCTCGACACCGACGGCGTGCGCCTCGGCGTGCGCTTCGGAATGACGGGCGTGTTATTGATCGACGGCAACGCGGGCATCGACGGACTGTTCTACGGCCCCCACGACTTCCGCCCGGACTGGGTGCGCGGGGGACTGGAGTTCGACGACGGTCGTAAGTTGATCCTGCACGACCCGCGCCGTCTCGGTCGATTCGAGATCGCGCCCGATCTAAGTGAGCTCGGACCCGACGCGCTGACGCTCACGCGCAAGCAGTTCGACGAAGTGCTCCACACGCGCGGCGACGGACCAGCGATCAAGGCGAGGTTGCTCGATCAGTCATCGGTCGCCGGCGTCGGCAACCTGCTCGCTGACGAGATGCTGTTTCGTGCGGGCATCGATCCGCGCACGCCGACGGGGCTGTTGAGTCTCGAACAGCGCGCCGCGCTCTACAAGACCTTCACCCAGACGATGCGGACCTTGCAGAAGCGCGGAGGATCGCATTTAGGCGATCACATGGAGGGTCGTTTCCCGGGGGCGTTCTGTCCACGCGACGGCGCGGCGATGCTCTCGGCGACGATCGGTGGGCGAACGACGTACTGGTGCTCGAAGCACCAGTACTAGGCGCCGTCGAACAGACCGTGTAGTCCGGCCGGTCCGTAGGGGCCGATGACGAGTTGTTCGAGGACGCCGAGGCCGACTTCGTCACCGCACGTGGCCCGCACGACATGTTGCACGTGGATGTTGGCGTACTCGAGCGGATCAAGGGTCTCGAGGTTGAGTTGTTCGTCACTCACGACCGGTCCCCCGTGCCAGCGCCCGTGCGCGAACTGGGGGTGGCTATAGCCGGCGCCGCGCATCTGGAACCTGAGTAGCGGCGAGAGGGTGATCGCGCGTTCGCCCATCGTGAGGACCGCGCGATGCAACCAACGGGTCCCTCGCTGCATCTCGATTGTGAGTGCGC
This sequence comes from Acidimicrobiaceae bacterium, assembly GCA_003155915.1. GTDB lineage: Bacteria > Actinomycetota > Acidimicrobiia > Acidimicrobiales > RAAP-2 > RAAP-2. Next base: position 85,180 of record PMFA01000021.1, read on the forward strand.
CGTGCGTCGTCAACGCGGAGCCGTCCCTGGGCAGGAGTGCGGCCGAACGACTGAGGGGATGACCGAGAGCGTCGTCGAAGGTCATGAAGTGCAGTCCACCGTCACCAAAGTGCAGGGGGGCCCAGAAGAAGGCGAGTTGCGGCGCGCGGTGGCTCTCGACGCCGGGAAGCGGTTCGCCGATCGGGCGCACGCCCCACGAACGATCCTTCGTGCCGCGGAAATTCTCGGGCAGGTCGTGGCGCCCGTTGGGTGTTTCGATCCAACCGCTCCAGGTGCCGAGTTGGGTCGCTCTCGTCACGTCCATGAAGAGTCGCGGGCCGTCGTGCATGGTTTGACGGGGCTCTTCACTGATCGCGGTCTTTCGGGTGTACGTGAGATCACAGCGCAAACCCTGAGCGGGGGCGTCAACGACCACGCGGTTCACGCGCATCGGTTCGACGATCTCGAGGCGTAGCGGTCCGACGGCCGTGGCACGACCATGGAGCGCGTCACTCGCGAAGACCGAGAACTGTCGGTTCCCTTGGACGACCGAGAAGGCGGCGTCGATGACCCCGCGATTCGGATAGAGCCCCAGGGCGAAGGCGAAGTAGAACTCTTCGTCGTAGCCGTTGAACCAGAAGCGGTCATAGGCGTTGGGATGTCCGTCCATGACGTGGGCCAGCGGTAACACAGTTTGGTGCAGCGGATAGTCGTCCTCAGCTAACAGCATGTCGCTCCAGTTCGTTGATCGCGTCCCAGCGCGTGGCGGCGATGACCGCTCGTTCAATCATCGCGAGGAACATCTCGTCGCCGCGCTCGGTCTGTTCGACGATGACCGACGCCGCGACCAGCATGACGATCGGTTGGAGCGTGTAGCGAGAGAACTCGTGGCGCGCGACTTCGGCGGGGACGTCGACGCCGTAATCGTTCAGTTTCACGAGGTAGTAATCCAGCAGTCCGAACTCTTCGCGCGCGCAGTCCTCGGGCGTCAGGCTGGTCGCGAGGAAGTACGCGACGTCGAGCAGCGGACTACCGACGCCGACGGTCTGCCAGTCAACGACCGCGATCGCCACGGCTCCGTCGCAGGCGTCGATGAGAAGGTTGTCCGTGCGAAAGTCGCCGTGCGTGACGCAGGGGAACGGGGTCACGTACTCACTAAAGAGCGACAGGCGCTCTTTGAGGGCGAGCACCATCGAGCGCAGCGATTCACCGATGCGTGCGTCGTAGCGCTCGATGAACTGGTCGAACAGGATCGGCAGCACCGCCGAATAGAGCGGACGCAGTTCCTCACTCACGCCACGTAACCACGCGACGTCGTGGAGTTCGGAGCGCGCGTGCGTCGGACCGTGGAGACCGGCGAGTGCGGCGAGGCCGGCGCGCGCGGTGCCGGGTGAGATGCCGACGAATTGATCGATCACGGCCGAGGGGCTCAGGTCTTCTAGCAGCAGCAGAAAGTTGTCACGCTCGTCGCGTTCGGCGAAGTAACAACGGGGCGTTCGTGTGGCGATCGACGGTGCGAGATATTGGTAGAACGAGACCTCGCGTTGGTAGAGACGTTGCAGCGTCGCCGTCGAGCGGCTGACGTCGTCGTTCGACGGTACTTTCGCGATGACACTCGACGTGCCCGCGTCGTGGTGGATACGCAGTCGGTAACAGTTGGCGACTTGACCCTGGCCGACCGAGGTGACCTCGAGGTCCGTTGCACCGACGAGGTCCAGGTGGCGCGAAAGCCACGCGACGTCCAGTTCATCGATCGATGGCACCACTGACATCACACCCCCCAATCAGTCTGCACGATGGGCCCTCCCAGACTCTCGAGTTGCGGAAGGTAAGAATGGCCTCGTGCAGTCCTTCATTACCCACTACGGGTACTTCGCGCTCCTTGTCCTCTCGGTGCTCTCATCGGCGTGCATCCCGATCCCTTCAGAGGTCGCCTACGGATTCGCCGGAGCGCTCTGTACCGCGGCCATCACCGGTCACGTGCGCTTCTCACTATGGGCGGTCATCGTGGTGGGAACCATCGGCTCGCTCGTGGGCGCGGTCATCGCCTACGAGGTCGGGCGTAGCGCCGGGCGAACGATCGTCGAACGCTGGGGCAAGTGGCTGCTCCTCTCCACCAAAGACCTCGACCGCGCCGAGAGCTGGTTCGAGCGTTACGGCTCGGCCTCGGTGTTGATCGGTCGCGTCATCCCGGTGGTGCGCAGTTTCATCTCGGTGCCGGCCGGCATGGCCGAGATGAACCGCGCGCGCTTCGCGGTCCTTACGACGATTGGTTCGGCCGTGTGGGTGGCGCTGATCGCCGGACTCGGCTATGCGGCCGGATCGAATTGGAAGCACGTGAGCGGCGACTTCCACGCCTCGGAGTACCCGATCATTGCGGTCGTGGTCCTCGGTCTCGCCTACGGGCTCTGGCACCGCTGGCGCACGGTGCAACGAGAGAACGCGCGCTAACTCCTCAGCGTCGCCAGGACTTTGTCGGCGTGGCCGTCCGCGCGAACGCCGTACCACGCGTGCTCGATCTTGGCGCTCGGCCCGATGACGAACGTCGAGCGAATGACGCCGGTCACCTTCTTGCCGTACATCATCTTTTCGCCGAACGTGCCGTAGCTGGTCATGACCTTCTTCTCGGGGTCGCTCAAGAGGTCAAAGGTCAGACCGTACTTCTTGCGAAAGGCGGCGTGTTTCACTGCACCGTCGGGCGACACGCCGATGACCTTCACGCCGAGTTTTCGAAAGGCCGACAGTCCGTCGTTGAACTGACAGGCCTCTTTGGTGCAACTGGGGGTGTCGTCGGCGGGATAGAAGTAAATGACGAATCGCTCACCTGAGAAATCCTTCAGTGAAACGGTCTTTCCGGACTGATTGGGAAGGGCAAATGTTGGTGCTTTGGCACCAATATCCAGTCGTGACATGATTCTTCCTCGCTTTTAGGCTCGAAATTACAACATTTTGTCATAGACTTGCTTCGAAGCTCTAGGAATTGAGCTTGGGCCCACACTTTCGAACGCCGGTTCCGGGTCCAACCGAGAAACGTCGTTGTCCCGTGAGTAGTGAAATCAAGGATTCTGTGCCGTCGGCGCACGACTCGTACGCCACAAATAAAACCTTTGCCGAATTGGGCGTCTTGCCCGAGTTGGTCGGGGTGCTCTCCGCCCAGGGAATCACCACCGCATTCCCGATTCAGGCCCTCACGATCAGCGACGCGCTCGCCGGGCGTGACGTCTGTGGCAAAGCCAAGACCGGATCGGGTAAGACCCTCGGCTTCGGTCTGCCGATGCTCCAGCGGATCTCCGCCGGTGAGACCTTCAAGGCCAAAGAAGGCGGTCCGGCGCGGCCGCGCGCATTGGTACTGCTGCCCACACGCGAACTCTGCGTGCAGGTCCACGAAGTCCTCAAACCCCTGGGCGCGGCGCTTGGCTTGCACGTGAATGCCGTCTACGGCGGGGCCGACATCGAGCGTCAGGTGAAATCGCTGCGCAAGGGCTGTGACGTCATCATCGCCACGCCGGGACGGCTCATCGACCTCGGTGACCGCGGCGAAGTGAACGTCGAAAACCTCGACGTACTCGTGCTCGACGAAGCAGACCGCATGGCCGATATGGGATTCATGCCCCAGGTCGAATGGGTACTTCGGCGCATCGCTGAACGGCCGCACCAGACGCTTTTGTTCTCGGCCACCCTCGACGGCGCCATCGACCGACTCGTGAAGCGCTACCTGACCGATCCGGTCTTCCACGAGGTGGCGAGCGACAGCCAGACGGTGTCGCTGATGGTGCACCATTTCTTGAACGTCCACCAGATGGACCGGATCAAGGTCACCGCCGCGATCTGCTCCTCCTTCGCCAAGACGCTGATCTTCTGTCGCACCAAGCGTGGGGCCGATCGACTGGTCGAACAACTCCAGAAAGAGGGCGTCGACGCGGCCGCGATCCACGGCGACCTGCGCCAGAGTCAGCGCGAAAAGGCCCTCGCCGACTTCTCCGGGGACCGTTTGGCCGTGCTCGTGGCGACCGACGTGGCCGCCCGAGGACTGCATATTGACGCAGTCGACTGCGTAATCCACTTTGACCCCCCGGAGGACCAAAAGGCCTACCTTCACCGCTCCGGACGGACCGCGCGCGCCGGCTCGACGGGGGTTGTGGTCTCTTTGTTACTGTGGAACCAAATTATTGAGGCTGAAGTGATCATGCGCCGTCTNNGCTGGGATCCGACCAGGGAGGACTCTGTACTGTGAGCAAGAAGAAGGCGTTGCCAGTCTTCAAGTACAACAAGTCGATAAAACGCGCCCTTGTTGTCGTTGCTCACCCCGATGACGTCGACTTTGGTTCCGCCGGAACCATTGCAACTTTGACCGGTAAAGGCGTTGATGTTGCGTATTGCCTCGTCACTTCGGGTGACGCCGGTGGTGACGGTTCCACGCTCACTCGTGAAGAGCGATCAGAAATTCGCGAGACCGAACAGCGCGCCGCCGGTCGCGAGGTCGGAGTGACGAATATCACATTTCTTCGTTGGCCGGACGGTCAGGTGGAGCCGACGTTGTTGCTCCGTCGTGAAATCGCGCGAGTAATTCGTACACACCGACCGGACCTCGTAATTACTCAGAGTCCTGAGCGCAACTGGGAGCGTATGCGCGCGAGCCACCCCGATCACATGGCCTCGGGCGAAGCGACGATGCGCGCGGTCTATCCCGACGCGCGCAATCCCCACGCCTTTCCCGAACTCCTGCGCGAGGGCCTGTCGCCGCACAGCGTGCCGGTCGTGTGGTTGAGCGGGAGCCAGGCCACGATGGTCGTCGACATTACGAAGCGCTTCAAGTACAAGCACGCGGCGCTAAAGCGCCACGTCTCCCAAGTGGGCGACCACAAGGCGCTAAAGAAGATGTTGAAGGGTTGGGCACGCGCGGTCGCGAAGGACGCCGGACTGGACAAGGGGCGTCTCGCCGAAGGTTTCAAGGTCGTCATCACCAGTTAACGCAATGCCCGCGGTCCTAGTGTGTCGCTATGGATTCCGCACCCGTCACCCAACGAACACGGATTGGTCAACGGACGGTCTCGAAGGGACTCAGCCAGATCTTCATCGGCCTGAACCGCGCAAACTTCTCGGGTCAGTTGCTCGCCGGTATCACCTTGTTGGCGATTGCGATTCCCGAACAACTCGCCACATCGCAGTTGGCCGGAGTGCCCGCTTTCACCGCCATGATCGCGTTCATCACGGCCACGTTGGTCTTTTTCGTGATCGGATCCAATCCGATCGTCTCGGTGGGGGCCGACTCGACAATTGCGCCACTCTTCGCCGTGGCGCTCCTTCGACTCGCGCCGGCGTCGTCGGCCGAATACATGGAGCTGGTCGCCGCGACGGCCGTGGTCGCCGGACTCATCGTCATGGCGATCGGACTCTTCAAACTCGGCTGGCTCGCCGATTTCCTGTCGTTGCCGATCGTCGTCGGCTTCATGGCCGGGATCGGCGTCATCATCATCACCCACCAACTCCCTCGGGTCCTCGGCGTTCCCTCGGGCGGTGAGTCCTTCATCTCGCGCCTCCAATGGATCAGCCACCAGTTCGGCCACGTGAGCACGTGGTCGGTCGTCCTCGCGCTTGGCACGCTCGTGGTCATGGTCGTCGGCGAGAAAATCAACGCGAAGTTGCCGTGGGCGCTGGCGGCCGTCTTGGCCGCGACGATTCTCAGCGCCGTCGGGTCGCTCGCGAATCACGGTGTGCAACAGCTGGGCACCGTGAGCGCCGGACTGCCGATCTGGCGCCTGCACTGGTTGAGCGGGTCCGAGTGGGGGACGGTCTGCACGACCGCGCTCACCCTGGTGATCGTGATCTTGAGCCAAAGTGCCGCGACCAGTCGCACCACCGCCGACGAGCTCGGCATCGCCGACAACATCAGTCGCGACTTCGTGGGTGTCGGGCTGGCGAACGTCGCGTGCGGACTCGTCGGTGCCTTCCCGGTCAACGCCAGCCCGGCGCGAACCACGGTGACGAAATTGGCCGGCGGCCGCACGAAGCTCGTCCTGCTCGTGGCCGGGCTAGGCGCCCTGGTGCTCTCGCCGTTCGCCAAGTTCGCGCACATGATCCCCTTGGCGGCGTTGGCGGGCGTGCTCTGGTTCGTCGCCGGCCGACTCATCAAAATCGGCCAGTTCCGCAAGATTCTCGCGTCGAGCCGATTGGAGTTCGCCTTCGCGCTCGTCTCGGCCCTCGGCGTGATCTTCATCGGCGTCGAGCAAGGTCTCGGGATCGCGGTGGGACTGGCGATCCTCGATCAGACGTGGCGATCGGCGCGTCCGAGGATGATTGAGTTGGGTCGGCGCACGGGGACCACCAGTTGGGAGCCCGAAGAAGAAGAAGGCGTCGAGCGCGTCGACCACATCCTCGCCGTGCTCTTCGGGGAGGAACTGTTCTTCGCCAACGCCGGCATCTTCCGACGCGAGATGCACGAACAGTTAGCGAAATTCCCCGACACCGAACACGTCGTCATCGACGCCGTCGCGATCGCCGACATCGACTTCACGGGCATGACCGCATTGAGTCAAGTCGTGGAGGACCTCACGAAGGACAAGATCTCGATCTCGTTCGCGCGCGCGAATGCCACCGTGCGCGACCGCCTCACGAAGTCAACGAACGAGGCTATTCATTCAATCGCCCTCTTTGACAGCACGGACGCCGCGGCCGTAGCGGCCGAAGCGCAGACGACGCGCTAACTCTGGGCGAGGTGGCGCAATACGAAGTTGAGAACGCCGCCGTGTCGGAAGTATTCAGCCTCGGTCGGCGTGTCGATTCGTAGTCGCACCGCAAAGGTGGTCACCTCGCCATTCGTGCGCGTCGCGCGCAACGTCACCGTCGGCACGGTCTCGCCGCGATTCAGCGCGTCGAGACCTTCGATCGCGAAGGTCTCCGTGCCGTCGAGGTCGTAGGTCGCGGCACTGTCGCCGCTCTGGAACTGCAGCGGCAGCACGCCCATGCCCACGAGGTTGGCGCGGTGGATGCGTTCGTAGCTCTCGACGAGCACGGCCTTGACGCCGAGCAACGTCGTGCCTTTGGCGGCCCAGTCGCGACTCGATCCGGTGCCGTACTCTTTGCCGGCGATGATCATGAGCGGCGTTCCTTCGGCCTGGTAGGCCATCGCGGCGTCGAAGATCGACATCTCGGTGCCCTCGGGGAGTTTCAGCGTCACGCCGCCTTCGGTCCCGGGCGCCATCTGGTTGCGGATGCGAATGTTGGCGAACGTGCCGCGCACCATGATCTCGTGATTTCCCCGACGGGTGCCGTAACTGTTGAAGTCGGCCGCGACGACGCCACCGTCGATCAAGTACTTCCCGGCTGGCGAGGAGGCACGGATGTTGCCGGCCGGCGAGATGTGGTCCGTCGTCACCGAGTCACCGAGTTTGGCGAGTACGCGGGCCCCCGAGAGGTCCGAGACGACGCCCGGCTCCATCGTGAGTCCGTCGAAGTATGGCGGGAGCTTCACGTAGGTCGACTTGGCGTCCCAGTCGTAGGTGACGGCGTTCGTGGTCGGCACCTCCTGCCAGCGCTCGTCGCCGCTGAAGGCGCTCGCGTAGCGCTCTTTGAACATCGCCGGAGTGATCGAGGCGCGCACGGCCTCGGCCACGTCGGCGTCGCTCGGCCACAGGTCGGACAAGTAGACCGGCTTCTCGTCGGTACCCACGCCGAGCGGTTCACTGGCGAGGTCGATGTCCATCGTTCCGGCCAGCGCGTAGGCGACGACGAGTGGTGGGCTTGCGAGGAAGTTCTGCTTGACGTCGGGATGGATCCGACCTTCGAAGTTTCGATTGCCGGACAACACGGACACGACCGAGAGGTCGTGTTCGTTGACGGCTTCAGAGACGCCAGCCAGCAGCGGACCGGTGTTGCCAATGCACGTCGTGCATCCGTAGCCCGCGAGGTAGAAGCCCAGGGCGTCGAGCGGCTTCACCAGGTCGGCGCGCTCGAGGTAGTCCATGACGACGCGACTGCCCGGAGCGAGCGACGTCTTCACCCAGGGCTTCACGCTCAGCCCCAGTTCGACGGCGCGCTTGGCCACGAGTCCGGCGGCCACCAAGACCGCAGGGTTGGAAGTGTTGGTGCACGAGGTGATCGCCGCGACGACGACCGCACCTTCGCGCAGTGTCTCGGCCATCTCCACGCCGTGAACCTCCATGGGTTCACGACCGAGGGCGTCGCGGAACGCGCCGCGCGCGCCGGGCAGCGACACGCGGTCCTGGGGTCGCTTGGGCCCGGCGAGACTCGGCTCGACCGAGGTGAGGTCGAGTTCCACGGTCTCGGAGTAGATCGGCTCCTTGGCCGCGTGATCGTGCCAGAGGCCCTGCACCTTGGCGTACGCCTCGACCAGGTCGAGCTGTTCTTGCGGGCGTCCGGTGAAGGCGAGGTAGTCGACGGTCAACTGGTCGATCGGAAAGATGGCGCAGGTCGCGCCGTACTCCGGCGACATGTTGCCGATGGTGGCCCGCGTCTCGAGCGAGAGCGACGCCACGCCGGGTCCGTAGGCCTCGACGAACTTGCCGACGACACCGTGCTTGCGAAGGAGCTCGGTGATCGTGAGGACGACGTCCGTGGCGGTCACGCCTTCACGAGGGGCGCCCGAGAGACGTAGTCCGACGACCGGCGGGATCAGCATCGACGTGGGCTGGCCGAGCATGCCCGCCTCGGCCTCGATACCCCCGACGCCCCAGCCGAGTACGCCGAGGCCGTTCACCATGGTCGTGTGCGAGTCAGTGCCGACCAATGTGTCGAGGTAGGCGACGCCGTCGTGTTCGAAGACGACGCGCGCGAGGTGCTCGAGGTTCACCTGGTGACAGATCCCCATGCCCGGAGGCACGACGCGGAACTTCTCGAAGGAACTCTGAGCCCACTTCAAGAACGTGTAGCGCTCGACGTTGCGTTCGTATTCGATCGCGACGTTCTGTTCGAAGCTCTCGGCGGTGCCGGAGCGTTCCAAGATCACCGAGTGGTCGATGACCAGTTCGACTGGCACCAGGGGATTGATTTTGTTCGGGTCGCCACCGAGCGCGATGATCGCGTCGCGCATCGAGGCGAGGTCGACGACGGCCGGTACGCCGGTGAGGTCCTGCATGAGGACCCTCTCGGGCGTGAAGGCGATCTCCTTCGCGTCTTCACCGGCGGCCTCACCGTGGCGCGACGGATTCTCGCCCCATCGCGCGAGTGCCTCGATGTCGGCGGCGTTGACTTTCACTCCGTCTTCGTGGCGCAGGAGGTTCTCCAAGAGCACCTTGATGGAGTAGGGCAGCCGGTCGACACCGAGCGCCGAGAGCGAGTCGGAGCGCAACGAGTAGTAGGTGAGTTCACGGCCCTGAACGTTGAGCGTCATCTTGGAGCCGAATGAGTTGAGTGAGGTCATGACTCCATTCTGCCGTGTTCGCCGCGTCGGCGTTTCGCCTCGTGGGCGATGGTGACGTGAGCGAAGTGCGAGACTTGAGTCCATGACGTCGACCTACGACACGCTCCTGTCACGGCTGCAATCCGCCTTCGACACGCTCGAAGAGGGGGCTGACCCGGTCCTACGCACCTCGGACCGAAGCGATTACCAAGCGAACGGCGTGATGGCGCTCGCCAAGCGTCTCGGACGTCCCCCGCGCGACGTCGCCGAGGAGATCCTTGGTCGCGCCGAATTGAGCGGTGTCGCCGCCGTGGAGATCGCGGGGCCGGGTTTTTTGAACCTGACCCTGAGTCCGGAGTTTCTCGCAGAACAGTTGACGGGCCTGCGCGACGACGACCGTCTCGGGATCGAGGCCGTGACCCAGACCAAGACCGTCGTCATCGACTACTCCGCACCCAACGTCGCCAAGGAGATGCACGTCGGCAACCTTCGTTCGACCGTCATCGGCGACGCCCTGGCGCGAATGTACCGCTTCGCCGGACACCACGTCGTGGCCCGCAATCACGTGGGGGACTGGGGCACGCCGTTTGCGATGTTGATCGAACATCTGCTGGATAGCGGCGAAGGCGACGATGCCACGCTCTCGATCGGCGACCTCGACGCCTTCTACAAAGAGGCCCGCACGAAGTTCGACGCCGACGATTCGTTCAAGGAGCGCTCGCGCTCGCGCGTGGTCGCGCTGCAGTCGGGTGACCCCGAGACGTTGCGTCTCTGGCGCGTCATCGTGGATCAGTCGATCGCCTACCTCGATCTCGTCTACCGAGACTTCGGGGTCACGCTCACTCCGAACGACGTGGTGGGCGAGTCCTTCTACAACAACATGCTGAGCGACGTCGTCACCGACCTCGCCGCCGCGGGTCTGATCGTCGAGAGCGGCGGCGCGCTGTGTGTCTTTCCTCCGGGCTTCACCAACCGCGACGGCGAGGCGCTACCACTGATCGTTCGAAAGAGCGACGAGGGTTTCGGCTACGCCGCGAGTGACCTCGCCGCGGTGCGTGACCGCGTCGACAATCTCCACGCTGACGAGATGCTCTACGTCGTGGGCGTACCCCAGGCCCAGCACTTCGAGATGGTCTTCGCCGTCGCTCGAATGGCCGGGTGGCTTCCCGAACGCGTGCGCTGTGAGCACGTGACTTTCGGCAACGTGCTCGGTCCGGACCGCAAGATGTTCAAATCGCGAAGTGGTGAGACCGTCAAGCTCGCCTCACTCCTCGGCGAGGCGATTGAGCGCGCCGACGCGGCGCTGCAAGAGCGCAACAGCGATCTCGACGATGCGGCTCGGACGCAGCTGGCCGTCGAGATCGCGCGCGCGGCGATCAAGTACGCCGACCTCTCCACCGATCGTCATCACGACTACATCTTCGACCTCGATCGCATGATCGCCTTCGAGGGTGACACGGGTCCGTACCTGCAATACGCGCACGCGCGACTTCGATCGATCTTCCGTCGTCTCGGTACGCCGTGGGAGTCACCCGTTGTCGCGTTCTCGCTCGACACCCCGCAGGAACGTCACCTGGCTCTTGGACTGCTCGCGTTCCCCGAGGCCTTCGAAGCGTCGCTGGCGACGCTCCAGCCGCACCGGCTCTGCGTCTACCTGTTCGATCTGGCTCAGCGCCTCACCGCCTTTTACGACGCCTGTCCGGTGTTGACCTCCGAAGGCGTCCTTCGCGATCAGCGGCTGGCGCTGTGCGACCTCGCGGCGCGGACACTCTCGATCGGACTCTCGGTCCTGGGCATTGACGCGCCGGAAAAGATGTGACTCGCCGGGCTCGCCACGTCCAGCTCGTCGTCGGTAGAGTGACTTCGCGGGTCGACAGACCTATCGAATGGGGGACATGATGGACGTCAGGGCATCAATAGTTAGTGAACTCAATGGTCCTTGGCACACCGAGACCATCGAGATCGATGAGCCTCACGCCAACGAAGTCCGAGTAAAGGTTGCGTTCTCTGGATTGTGCCATTCGGATGAACATCTTCGAACCGGTGCACTCGGTAACGCACCAGAAGTTCTCGAGATGATCTCTGGTCGTCCTTCCATGTACCCAATCATCGGCGGCCATGAGGGTTCGGGTGTCGTAGACGCGGTCGGTGAGGGCGTGACGTCGGTGAAGCCTGGCGATCACGTGGCGACGTCGTTCATTCCCTCGTGCGGGAAGTGCGAATACTGCGTCTCCGGGAGACCGTACATCTGCGACATGGCCGCCGGCACGCTCGCCGGTCCGATGATCTCGGACGGCACGTGGCGCCACCACCTCGGCGATACCAATCTGAATCGAATGTGCAATCTCGGAACGTTCGCCGACTACGTCGTCGCCCACGAGGCGTCGGTGATTCGCATCGAACCTTGGTACGACCTTCGAGCGGCCGCGTTGCTGTCATGTGGAATCTCGACGGGTTTCGGTGCTGCCGTCAACCGAGGGGAAGTGAAGCCGGGCGACGTCGTCGCGGTCATTGGCTGTGGTGGTCTCGGCTCGGCCGCAATCCAAGGAGCAGTCCATGCCGGTGCGCGCGCGGTGATCGCGATCGACACCAATCAATCGAAGATCGACCGCGCGCTCAAGATTGGCGCCACGCACGGTTCCACGACGACGCTGGAGGCCGCGTTCACGATCCTGCCCGACCTGACGTGGGGCAAGAACTGTGACGTAGTGATCATCACGGTCGGCGAGGCTACGAGCGAGATCGTTGAGCAGGCTCGCTCCATCCTCGCCAAGGGCGGAGTCATCGTGGTTGCGAGCATCGCGGCGTGGGATACGGCCTCGATTGACCTGAACTTGTTCATGTTCTCGATGATGAACCAAGAAATACGCGGGACGGTGTTCGGTTCCACGGCGCCGCGATTACAGATTCCCCGACTCCTTCGACTGCACCACGAAGGCAAGTTCATGATCGACGAACTTGTCACTCAGGAGTATTCACTCGACGAGGTGCAAAAGGGATACGACGATCTTGAAGCCGGCGAGAACATCCGCGGAGTCATTCGTTTCTAATCGTTGATTCGTTGTTCGCGTCAGTTGGCGCGTAGTGATCGCCAAGACCTCTTCGTCTCAACCCCGTCGATGCGTCATAAGGGGAAACCCCGACGCACGAAGCCAGACCGCGCGAAACCTAGTGGAAATTCCCGATTGTGCCACGCCTTGGCGCTGCGTACGCTGCACCTAATGAGTGCCATCGTCGGAGTGGGGGCACGCTGTGGACACGAACCAGTTGGTCGTGACAGGTTTCAACGAAAACCCGCATCCGACTCAGGGTTATTGAGAACTTTGGAGCGGTTGACGAGTTGACCTAGTTGTGTATATGGAGTAGCATACTCAGTATGCATAACTCTGTGAGGTCACTATGAGCGTTCGTCATTCGTTGCTTGCTCTCTTGAGCGAGGGCCCAAAATATGGCTTCCAACTCCGTCAGGAGTTCGAGTCGAGCACTGGGGAAGTGTGGCCCCTCAACGTTGGTCAGGTCTACACGACGCTGCAGCGCCTCGAGCGCGACGGCTTGGCGCAGTCCGACGACATCGAAGAGGACGAGCGCCAGAAGAACTACCGCATCACCGAAAAGGGTGGCGAGGAGCTCTCTCGATGGCTTCGCACGCCGCCCGATCTCTCGGAACCTCCGAGGGACGAACTGGTGATCAAGGTGCTCGTCGCGTCGCGTCTGGCGAACGTCGACGTGTACGAGGTCATCCAATTGCACCGCCGCTACATCGTGCAACTCATGCAGCAGTGGACTCGTTTGAAAGAAGATGAATCTCACTTCGACCTCGCCTTCGCGTTGGCGGTGGACGCCGAACTCTTCCGACTGGACGCCGTCGTGCGTTGGCTCGACAGCGCCGACGGTCGACTTCATCGAGCGACCATTGAGCCGACACCCGAGAACGCTCTCGCACTGCCGAGCATTCGCCGAAGGACTGGAACCCACCGATGAGCATGCTGGAACTACGAAGCGTGTCAAAGAGATACGGACAGGGCGCCAACGAAGTTGACGCCATCTCGGACATTGACCTGGCCGTTGAACGTGGATCGCTCGTCGCGATCATGGGCCCGAGCGGATCGGGTAAATCAACGCTCCTCACCATCGCGGGAAGTCTGGAAGAACCGACGACCGGCGAGGTCGTGATTGACGGCGCACGTGTGTCGGGCATGTCGCGAAACGACAAGGCCCGTCTGCGGCGACGCTCCGTGGGATACGTGTTTCAAGACTTCAATCTTCTCGCCGGTCTCACCGCGGTCGAAAACGTCTCACTGCCGCTCGAACTGGACGGTGTCTCGATGAAAAAGGCGCGGGCCCAAGGAATGGTCGCTCTCGAGGGGCTCGGTCTCGCGGACCGCGCCGAGAGTTTTCCCGATCAGCTCTCTGGTGGGGAGCGACAACGCGTCGCTATCGCGAGGGCCGTGGTGGGCGAGCGCAGCCTGCTCCTCGCCGACGAACCGTCAGGAGCTTTGGACTCCGTCAATGGCGAAGCCGTGATGCGAATGATCCTGTCGGCGTGTCACGGTGGGGTCGCGGCGGTCGTGGTAACCCACGACGCCAAGCTCGCCTCGTGGGCCGATCGCGTGGTGTTCTTGCGCGACGGCAGGGCCGTCGACGAGACGTTGCCACCGCCGAGTCCCGAAGAGCTACTCAACCCCGACGCCCCGAATCCGGCATAACCATGGACGACTTCAGGCTTCGGTCCGAGCGACGGCCGTCCGAGGGAGGCATTCCCGCGCGACGCGCCGTGACGCATTGGGCGTGGCGCCTCTTTCGGCGCGAATGGCGTCAACAGCTTTTGATCCTCGCGTTGATTACCGTGGCGGTCGCGGCGACGATCCTCGGCTCGTCGGTCGCGGTGAACAATCCACCGCCGAAGGATGCCGGCTTCGGCACGGCGCCCTATTCGGCGTCCTTCGCGAGTTACAGCGCGAAGGCGCAGACATTCATCGCGAAGGCGGCGCATCTCGGCACCGTTCAGGTGATCGAGAATGTGACCTACTCCATTCCCGGGTCGATCAACACGTATCAACTGCGATCCCAAGACGCTCGTGGCCCATTCGGTGGCCCGATGCTCTCGCTCATCAATGGTCACTATCCCTCGAGCGCCGACGAGGTCGCCGTGACGAATGGCGTGGCGTCGGCCTTCCATCTTTCGATCGGCAAGACCTGGAAAGTGGGTGGTGTCAATCGCGACGTCGTCGGCATCGTGCAGAACCCGCAGAGCCTGCTTGATGCATTCGCCCTCGTCGTGCCGGGACAGGTCACGAACCCGTCGCAAGTCACAGCACTCTTTGACGTACCGGCTAGTGCAATTCGATCATTAAGTGAGGGTGTTCAGATCAGTACTCCGGCTTCGGTCGCGGCGTCGAATCCGTTGAATCCAGAGACCATTTCGCTCGCGGCTCTGGTCCTCGGAATGCTGCTGATCGCGCTCGTGTCGATCGGCGGCTTCACGGTGCTCGCGCAGCGTCGCATGCGTTCCATTGGAATGCTCGAGTCGATCGGCGCGACGGACCGTCACGTACGTCTCGTGGTGAGTGCGAACGGCACCGTCGTCGGTATCGTCGGCGCGATCCTCGGTTTAATCATCGGTTTCGCCGGTTGGTTGGCCTATCGACCGAGTTTCGAACAAAGCGCGCATCACCTCATCGGCGTGTTCGCCCTTCCGTGGATCGTCGTAATGCTGGCCATAGTCCTCGCAGTCCTGGCGGCGTACTTCGCGTCGTCTCGGCCGGCGCGCGCCGTCACGAAGATCCCGATCGTCCACGCGTTGTCCGGTCGCCCGGCGCCGCCTCGTCAGATCCACCGTTCCGCCGTCCCCGGCGTCGTCTTCTTAGTTGCGGCCTTCTTGTTACTCGGCTATTCCGGCGGAACCGGAGGCGGCAACGGCAGTGGCGGGGCACCCGAACTCCTCCTCGGACTCGTCCTTCTCACGCCGGGATTGATCCTGCTCGCGCCGTTCTTCTTGTCGTTGACCGAACGCGTCAGTCGCCGCGCGCCGATTGCGGCGAGGCTTGCGCTGCGCGACCTCGCTCGGTATCGGGCGCGCTCGGGTTCGGCCCTCTCGGCGATCAGTATCGGCGTGCTCATCTCGGTCATCGTGGTGCTCGCGGCGGCGTCGCGCTTCAGCAACGTGCTCGACTACGCGGGGCCCAACCTCGACTCGAATCAACTCGCGCTCCACACCGCCTTCCCACCACACGGCGTGAACATCGTGCATCGCAACGCCAAGGGACAACTGGTTCCGGTGCCGAATCAAAAGACGGAAACCGCGACGCCAGCACAGCTCGCCGCGGGGGCCGGTCAGATCGCGAAGGGACTCAACGCACACCTCGTTGCCCTCGAATCGCCGAACGCCTTTTTGAGCGGCACGCAGGGCGGCCGCAACTGGAGCGGTCAGATCTACGTCGCGACGCCACAGTTGTTACGAGCGTTCGGAATAAAGGCGTCCGAGATCAATCCGAAGGCGGACGTCTTGACGTCACGTCCCGGCCTCTCCGGTGTCTCGGGTCTCGCCATGGGCTACGGGACTAATAGCAAGAAATCGGTCCTTCGAGGCGGTCCCGCAGGAAGTGACCGGCATCCGCTGATCCAAGAAATCAGCGCGTTGCCCAGCGGCACTTCGGCACCGAATACGGTCATCACCGAATACGCGATGAAGAGGTTCCATATCTCCATGTCCACGAGCGACTGGCTGGTCGTGGGCACCCAAAGCTTCACCGCGGCCCAGATCAGCAGTGCGCAGCTCACTGCGTCGACGGCGCAACTCCAAGTTGAATCGAGGAATGACATTCCTTCGGGATCGACCATCATCAACTGGGCGACGCTCTTCGGGATTCTCATCGCCCTCGGCGTCCTGGCGATGTCCGTCGGACTCGTGCGCAGTGAGACCTCGAGCGATCTGCGGACACTGGCCGCGACCGGTGCGTCCAGTTACACGCGTCGCACGTTGACGGCGGTTACGGCCGGGGCACTCGGCTTCCTCGGGGCGCTTCTCGGAGTAGTCGGCGGCTACATCGCCATGATCGGTTGGCTGAGGAGTAATTCGTTGAACGGTGGTATCTCCGCGCTCAAAGACGTTCCCTTCGGTGACCTGATGCTCATACTGTTCGGCATGCCGGCTCTGGCGGCCATCGTGGGCTGGCTCCTGGCGAGCCGCGAGCCCGCCGTGATGGGACGTCAACCAATCGAATGACGTCGAACTTCGTGGGTGCTCCACGACACACGGAGTGAATCAGAGGTTGCCCGCACCGGGCTTGAGCCCGAGGACGTTACGCAGTCCGAGCGTCGACTTCGTGATGTGCGGCTTCAGCGCGCCAAGTGAGCGCGATCGTACCGCGCCGCTCATGACGCCCACCCCGTAAGCGACGTCGTCGGCGACGCCGAGGGGAATGTCGGCGACTCGAACTCGCGTCGATCGCCAGCGATAGGCCGTTCCCACGATGAAGAGCGTGAGCGCGCGGCGGCGGAGTTTCGGGTGGAGCGCACACAACACGATCACGACGCCGAACGTGCGCACGGCGGCGCGCGCCATCAAGGGACCGGCGCGGACCATTCCGCGTCCGACGAGTTCGGTGGTCACCTTGTCAGCGTTGTCGGTCGTCGGAAGAAGTCGTTCGCGAAGTTGGTCGCGCGCGGCGTCGATGATGCGCAGTCCCACCATTGGCTTGCCAACCAGGACGCTCAACCACGTAAAGAGCGTCCACGTGTCGGCGCGAAAGGGCGCGAGCCGCGTCCCGTGATGTTGGGCGAGTTCGCTCGATGACTGTCCATAGCGGATGCGTTGGCCCCACCACCCGCGCCAGGAGTCTCGGGCTCGGTGCGTCACGGCGACGTCGGCGACGTAGCGCACGAGCCATCCACGGTCGTGCAGGCGCCACACGAGATCGACGTCCTCGCCGTAACGCAGTGTCTCGTCGAAGCCGTCGCCGAAACAGTTCCGGCGAATTAATAGACACGCACTCGGTACGAAGGGGACCATCGAATTGGGAATCACGAGCGCGCTGCGATCTCCCACGTCCAAAGGACTGAAACGTTCTTCGAAGCGGTCGCGCCGCGACGGGCCGTGGGCTCCTCGGATCCGTGGTGCGACGGCTCCTTCGAGGGGATCGTCGAAGTGCACTTGGAGTCGAGCCAGGACGTCGAGTGGGTTGTCCAGGGTGACGTCGACGTCGATGAACCACAGCAATGGCCGCGTCGTATGTTGCGCTCCCGCGTTGCGCGCACTGCCCGGTCCGAGATTCTCTTCCAGACGAACGATGTCAGCCCCGAAGCGTTGTGCGCACTTCGCGACGGCTTGGGCGTCGCTCGAAGCGTCGTCGACGACCGTGACGTGAAGTTCGCTCAGTGACTCGAGTAGTGCGCGCAGCAAGTCGATGTCGTCATGAACGGGCACGACGACGTCGACGTCGTCGACCTTGGCCTCACTGCGATAGAGGGGATGGAGCAACCCCTGTTGCACGAGGGTGCGCGCGAATCGTTCTTCACCGGCTTGGACTTGGCCACCGCCAACCCAGCGCTCCGCCACGGCACGTGAGCCGCCCGGAAGACGCAGGAGTCGCCACGGGGACCCGCCGCTCAGTAGATCGCGGTCGAGGAATTTGGCCCCGTCATCGAGGATCACCCTGGTCCCCGTCGGGACCGGGACCTCGACCGGCAGAGGGGCCAGTGGCAGAAGTTGGCGCACGGGTGGAGTCTGACACGATTTGGTGCGGCGCCGGTCGCGACACCGGTCAGAATGGAGGTGTCCGAGGAGGAACGATGCCGACCGAAACACTGATCGAAGAGCAGATTGTCGAGACTGAAGAGAGCGAGGAGCTTCTCGTCGAAGAGGTCTCCATCGACGGACTCTGCGGCGTCTACTAAACGTGACGTCGTCAACCGTCGTCGCTTTTGACGCGAGCGCACCGTGGCAATTGAACGAGCAGGTCTCACTGCGCGATGAGTCATTCGGCGCATTGGCGTATCACCACGGCACGCGTCGATTGGTGTTCCTGAAATCTCGCGAGCTCGTCGCCGTCGTTCGTCAACTATCCGACTTTGACAGTGCCGACGCCGCGATCCTCGCCCTGGTGCCCGAGGGCCAGCGCGCTCGTTACTCCACCGCGTTGACGTCGCTCGTTCGATCGGAGATTCTCTGTGAGCGCTGAGAGTTCGCTGCGGAACCGCTTCGAACGCGGTCTCGCCGCGCCGATCTGTCTCACCTGGGAGTTGACCTACGCCTGCAACCTCGCGTGCACGCACTGTCTCTCCTCGTCGGGGCGACGCGACCCTAATGAGTTGAGCACGTCAGAGGCCAAAGCGTTGATTGACGAGATCGCCGCGATGCAGATCTTCTACGTCAACATCGGCGGCGGTGAACCGATGATCCGTCGCGACTTCTTTGAACTCATCGAACACGCGGTGAACCAGCACGTTGGCGTCAAGTTCTCCACGAACGGGACGCGTATCGACGAAGCGGCCGCGCGTCGACTGGCGGCCATCGACTACCTCGACATCCAGATCTCAATCGATGGTGTGGACGCGGCGACCAGTAATCGAATTCGCGGCGCTGGCAGTTACGACAGCGCTCGTCGCGCGATGGACAACCTGAAGGCCGCGGATTTCGGTCAGTTCAAGATTTCGGTCGTCATGACCCGAGAGTCGATCGAACAGCTCGACGAATTTGAGAAGCTCGCCGCGCACTACGGCGCCGAGCTGCGCCTCACGCGTCTTCGGCCCTCGGGCCGAGGGGTCGACGTGTGGCAGGAACTGCACCCGACGCTCGAACAGAACCGCCGTCTCTACAAATGGCTCCTCGCGCGCCCGAACGTGTTGACCGGCGACTCGTTCTTCCACCTCTCAGCGCTCGGCGAAGCGCTCTCGGGACTGAACCTCTGCGGCGCCGGTCGCGTCGTCTGTCTGATCGATCCGGTCGGCGAGGTCTACGCCTGTCCCTTCGTGATCCACGAGGAGTTCCGGGCCGGCAACGTGCGCGGTTCCGGCTTTCGAGACGTGTGGCAGAACAGCGAACTGTTTCAGTCGCTTCGCGAACCGGGCAACGCGGGGGCGTGCGCGTCGTGCGGCTCGTACGACGCGTGTCGCGGCGGGTGCATGGCGGCGAAGTTCTTCACCGGCCTCGAGATGAGCGATCCCGACCCGGAATGCGTGTTCGGTCACGGTGAGCGCGCGCTCACGGCCAAGAAGGTGCTCCTTCGACCGACGCCGTCGCCCGATCATTCACGCCAGGTCCCGGTGACGATCTCCGCGCGCTGACCGAGGTCAATTTCTGCCCTCGGATAAAGTCGCACTGAGTCGGGAACGGGGAATTGATGGCGAGCAAGTGGTTTGAGTCGGTGGCCGTCGCCCAGCGTCGAGCCGAGAAACGCCTCCCCAGGTCCGTCTACGCGGCCCTCATCGCCGGATCCGAAAAAGGACTCTCGTCGAGGGACAACCTGGAGTCCTTCGACCTGTTGGGTTTCGCACCGCACGTGGCTGGCAACAAACGCGAGCGCACCATGGCGACGACCGTCATGGGCCAATCAATCTCATTGCCCGTGCTGATCTCGCCGACCGGCGTCCAGGCGGTACATCCGGACGGCGAAGTTGCGGTGGCCCGGGCCGCGGCCAATCGCGGCGTCGCGATGGGGCTCAGCTCATTCGCCAGTCGCTCTATCGAAGAGGTCTGTGCCGTGAACTCTCAGGTCCTCTTCCAGATGTACTGGTCGGGCGATCGCGACACGATGCTCGCGCGCCTGGCGCGCGCGCGTGACGCGGGCGCCAAGGGGATCATCCTCACGCTCGATTGGTCGTTCGCCAACGGGCGCGACTGGGGCAGTCCGTGGATCCCGGACAAGATCGGACTCAAGGCGGTCGTCAAGCTCGCCCCCGAAGTAGCGACGCGACCCCGTTGGTTCTGGTCCTTCGCCAGGACCGGTCACATGCCGGGGCTGTTGACGCCGAACATGGCCCAGCCCGGCGAGAAGCCGCCGACGTTCTTCGGCGCCTACTACGAGTGGATGCAGAGCCCGCTGCCCGATTGGGACGACGTGGCGTGGTTGCGATCGAACTGGGACGGACCGTTCATGGTGAAGGGCGTCAGTCGGGTCGATGACGCCAAGCGGGTCGTCGACCTCGGGGCGACCGCGCTCTCGGTCTCGAATCACGGAGGCAACAACCTCGACGGGACGCCGGCGCCGATCCGGGCGTTGCCCGCGGTCGTGGACGCGGTCGGTGACCAGATCGAAGTCCTGCTCGACGGCGGTGTTCGACGCGGGAGCGACGTGGTGAAGGCCCTGGCGCTCGGCGCGCGCGCCGTGATGATCGGACGCGCGTACCTGTGGGGACTCGCGGCCGAAGGTCAGGCCGGCGTGGAGAACGTACTCGACGTGCTGCGCGGCGGCATCGACTCGGCGCTGCTCGCCCTCGGCAGGTCCGACGTCAGTGAACTCGAACGCAGCGACGTCGTCGCGCCCGATGACTTCTTTCGAAGGTTGGGTCAGTGAGTCGCGTCGCCATCGTCACTGGCGCGGCACGCGGCATCGGCGCGGCGACCGTCGATGCTCTTGTGAACGACGGCTACCGAGTGATCGCGGTCGATCGCTGTCGCGACATTCCCGAGGTCCCGTACGCGCTGGCGACGTCGGCCGACCTCGACGCCGTCGTGGCCCACCACGGTGACTCGGTGCTCGGACTCGTCGGTGACGTGCGCAGCGCCTCGGACATGCAACTCGCGGTCGAGACCGCGACGCGTCACTTCGGGCGCCTCGACGCGGTCGTCGCGTGCGCCGGGGTCGTCGCGGGCGGCGCGGCCATATGGGAGTTGAGCGACGCCGCGTGGGACGCGGTCTGGTCGGTGAACGTCCTCGGCACCCGACGGCTCATCGAAGCGGCCGCACCGACGTTGATCGCGAACGGCAAGGACGCGCACGGGCGCGTCGTGGCCGTTGCCTCAGCCGCTGGTCGCACCGGTCTCTACCATCTCGCGGCCTATTCAGCGGCCAAGCACGCGGTGGTCGGACTCATCCGGGGCACCGCGATGGACTTAGCGCCCTACGGGGTGACCGCGAACGCCGTCAGTCCCGGTTCGACCCGCACGGCACTACTGGACGCGTCAGCCCAGGTCTATGAACTCTCCAGTGCCGAGGAGTTCGCGCAGCAACAGCCCATCGGCCGACTCATCGAACCGGTGGAAATTGCTGCCGCGATTTCGTGGCTGTGCTCGCCGGCCGCGTCAGCGATCACGGGTGCCGACGTCGCGGTCGACGGAGGCATGACGGTCGGCTGAGCCCGACGTCATTTGTTTTGGTTCGGCGGGCGTTGCTGCGTTGAACCGACGTCAGCTGTTCACGCCAGGGGATGCGCTTGGAAGAACGCCCACATCAATTCGTTCGCGTTCACGAGGCTGGATTGTGGTCCGAGCAGATTGGTGAGTAACGACGGCAGCGTTGGTCCGCCGGGCCATTCGTGACCTTCACCGAAGATCTCGTAGAGCTCGATCTCCGCTCCGTTCGAACACGTGTAGTACGTCGTCAACTTGACGTCGTTCACCGGCCCCGAATGCGCGATTGAGCGGCAGTGATCTTGGTTCGACCAATCCTTGGCCGCGGTTGCGACCGAATAGGTCCAGTAGTTCTGTCCATTCCCGTTGAAGGGATCGATCGGATCGGCCGAACCGTGAAAAGAGATCACCGGTACGGCCCGAGTGGTCGCACAGGGCTTCGGGCGCCGTAATCCACTGACCGGCGCGACCGCAGCGAAGAGACCTGCATCGTCACAGGCGAGTTGGCTGGTCATTCGCGCTCCGCCCGAGAACCCGGTCGCGTAGACCCCCGTGGTCTTCACGCAATACTTCGATTCCATGATGCCGACGAGTGACGTCAGGAACTTCACGTCGTTGGCGGACTTCGGAGGGACCGCGCGGCCGCCGACGAGCGGCTCGCCGGGTACGTTCCAGTCGAAACCTGTTCCGTCGGGGATGAGCGCCTGCGGGTAGGCGACGATGAAATCGTATTCATTGGCTGTTGCGTTCATCTTGGTGAATCCCTCTTGTTCGAGGGCAGTGCTGCCGCTCCCGTGAAGGTTGAGTACCAACGCGAGGGGAGTGGTGCCGTTCGAGCTCTTCGGCACATGCACGATTACCGTTCGGGTGAACCCGTTCACGTTGAGCGACAAGGTTGTCGAACCCGGTGACGCGCCACTACAACCGGATGAGGTGGCCGCGGCGGCCAACGTCGGCGACGCGGCGCCCAAAGGGACGGCTCCGAGCGCGACGAGCGCAATGGTTATTGCCGCGATCGATCCCTTGACGAAGCGCGCCGTGATGCAGTTCTTGGACTGTCCCTTCACGACGTCTCCTTCACTAAAGAAACTCCTCTGGTGATTATATGCAACCGAGTTGCCTAAATGCTAATGTGGTGTCATGAGTCCTGATCCGAAGGTGAAATTGCTCTTCGGCGACATCCTGGCCCTGGCGCGCCAACGCTGGATCCGAGCGATGGCCCAACGCCTCGACGCCCTCGGGTTCGGGGATTACCGGCGTAGTGATCCCCTGGTGATGCGTTCACTGCGAAGCGGGGAAGTGGCGCTCGGGGGCATGGGCGTGACGCTCGGCCTCACTCGTCAAGGGGCGCGAAAGGTCGTCAGTGGTCTCGTCGAGCGTGGCTACGCGCGAGTGATTCCGTCAACGGCGGACTCGCGTCGTCGAATCGTCGAGTTGACGCCGAGGGGTCGTGAGTACCTTCGCGCGGTGGTGGCCACTCTTCGCGCGTTGAACGATGAGGTCACGGCCGGAGTCGACGCCGAACAATTGGTCGCGGCGTACGCCGTGCTTGAATTCGTCAGGGACCGGATCGGCGAGGCCGGTACTCGAGACCTCGAGCGCGCGACGAACGACGAAGTTCGATGATCAAACTGCCGAACTCGGCCAGCTCGTCTGAGCGGACGTCGTGACGATTTCGTCGTAGCCGCTTCGAGCATTGCCCGGGATTCGAGTTCTCATATTGGGTGTGACGCCCGACCGAGTAGAAACGTGCACCGGGCAGAGCTTCGACGGTCTACGACAGTCGAACGACCTCGCCAGGGTGCTAGAGGTCGGCGGCATTGAATGCCGCACAACAAGTGACATTGAAGGACGACTTGGTCGAAGCTGGGGTACTCGAGCTGTGGGAGTCGATGTACGCACGGGCGAAAATGACGGCGCCCACGATGAGCGCGAGCAGAATCGCGATGACGAGGAGCTGGCCGATTGTGTCGCGGACCGAACGCTTCGGGGTGTCTGCCACGGCCTCCACACTAGGTGGCGCACCGAGAATTTCTCCTCGAGCATTAGCGAATGCGGTAAGGTCGAAAGTGCCTCGCGGCAGCGAAGTTGGTGAGATTCCAACGCTGTCCCGCAACTGTAAGTGGTCGTGCTTTAAGACCATGTAGCCAGGTCGCCTTCCGCGAGGAGATGTGAAAGACAGCTCTCGAGGTAAGGAGCGGTCGTTCGGATATCCATCCGTCGCCCAACCCACTTCGACGGAAAGGAGATATCCATGTTCAAGTCCCTTCGGTTGGTTCTCGCGCTCTTCTTGAGTGCGCTGGCCCTCCCCCTCATCGTGTCGAGCGGTGCCAGCGCCGCGACGGAACCGAGTTGTGTGGTGTCGCTTTCGCCCACGGCCACCGAGACGCTCTACGCGATCGGCGCGGGGCCCGAGGTGCAAGCGGTCGACACCGATTCTGACTACCCAACGACCGGACTCCCGAAGAAACGGATCAACGGCCTCAATCCGAGCGTCGAAGCGATCATCGGCATCTGCAAGACCTCGTCGGCGCACCCTTCGACCAAGCCCGACTTGGTCGTCATCTCCTATGACGCCAACGACGTGATGGAAAAACTCACCGCGCTCGGTATCAAAGTCATCAATCAGGAGCCACCGTCGAACCTGGCCGGTGCCCTCAGCCAGATCGAACAACTCGGTACGCTCACCGGGCACGCGAAGAGCGCCGATGCGTTGGCCGCGTCGATCAAGCAGAACATCAACGCGGATATCGCGTCAGTACCCAAACACCCCCACAAGACGCTCACCGCGTACTACGAACTCACCACGGACTTCTATTCACTGACCAGTTCCACCTTCGTCGGGTCGTTGTTGAAGGAACTCGGTGTCGTGAACATCGCGGACCCCAAGAACACGACGGCCGACGCGGGCTACCCGCAATTGAGCGCCGAGTACATCGTCAGTGCGAATCCCAAGATGATCTTCCTCGCCGACACGATTAGTGGGAAAGCGTCGACGTCGTCGGTCGCCAAGCGGCCGGGATTTTCCAAGGTCGCGGCCGTCGAAGATCACGAAGTGATCGGACTGAATGACGACATCGCATCTCGTTGGGGCCCGCGCCTCAGTCTTCTCATGAATCAAATCACGGCCGCGGTGAAGGGCGCGCTGAAGAACCCCAAGCTCTGGAAGTAAACCGTTGAGTTCCAATCCACCCACGACACGTCGAGTGGCCTTCGTCGCGGCCGCTACGGTCGTGGCGCTCCTCGTCGCGATCGTGTGCGGATTGGTCATCGGTCCGACGTCGGTCCCCACGTGGCGAGTGGTCGGCGACATATTCGCGCACGTGGGAATTGGTCACAACACGCTCACGCCAATACAGTCGACCGTCGTCTGGACGCTGCGAGCACCCCGGATGGTGATCGGACTGTTGGCCGGGTCGATGCTGGCGGTCGCTGGTGGAACATACCAGGGGGTCTTTCGAAATCCGCTGGCCGATCCGTATCTACTGGGCGTTGCTTCTGGCGCCGGGCTCGGCGCCACGTTCGCGATCATCGACCTCAGTCACGGCGTCGGTACGCCGAGCTGGACGCCGCTCCTCGCCTTCGTTGGGGCGATGGCGGCGGTCACCTTGACGTGGCTGATCGGCGGTCGAAGTATGCGATCGAATACGGCCACGTTGATCCTCGCCGGTGTGGCCGTGGCGTCCCTGCTCACGAGCGCGCAGACGTTTCTCCAGCAACAGTCGAGTGCGGGATCGATCACGCGGGTCTACATCTGGCTACTGGGATCACTGGCGAGTGTCGGGTGGGGCACGGTCTGGTTGGTCTTTCCCTACGTCATTGTCTGCATCATGATCTGCGTCGGCGCCGGAAGGGCGCTCGACGTCATGAGCGTGGGCGAAGACGAGTCACGTTCGCTCGGCGTGCCGGTGCGGCGCGTGCGCTTCATCGTGATCGCCGCCTCGTCACTCGGCACCGCCGCCATCGTGTCGGCCGTCGGGTTGATCGGCTTCGTCGGCATCATCGTGCCCCACATCGTTCGACTCCTCGTCGGTACGTCGTACCGCCGGATCTTGCCGATCTCGGTAATCTTCGGTGCGGCCTTCCTGGTCTTCGCCGACACCATCGCGCGAACCGTCATCGCGCCCTCGGAGTTGCCGATCGGTGTGGTGACCGCGCTCATCGGCGCCCCGGTCTTCGTCATCATCCTCAGCCTTCGCCGACCGGTGGCGGTATGAGTTCGGTCGAGGTGAAGGGATTGAGCGTTCGCGCCGGCGCGAGAACGCTGATCTCGGACGTGACCTTGGACTTCGAGCCCGGTACCTGGAGCACGATCATCGGACCGAACGGTGCCGGAAAGACGACGTTGGTCGAGACGATCGCCGGGCTTCGGCGTCCGTCGCTCGGTTCGGTGTCGATCCTCGGTGAGGCGCTCGCCGAGATGAACGAACGAGCGCGCGCGCTGCGGGTGTCGTTGGTGCCGCAGCACCCGGTCGTGCCGAGCGGGATGCGCGTCTATGACTACGTGGCCCTCGGGCGCGTGGCTCATCACGGGCTGTTCCACCCGGCGAGCGCGCGCGATCGCGCGGTCATCGACTCAGTCGTGGAGCGGCTCTCGTTGGGTGAATTCCGTGACCGCGACGTGGCCACGCTCTCGGGTGGGGAGCGTCAGCGCACGGTCCTCGCTCGCGCCCTCACCCAATCGACGATGGTCGTGGTGTTGGACGAGCCGATCACCGGTCTGGACCTGCGCCACCAGATGGACATGCTCGAACTGATGAAGAGCGAGGTCCACGAGTGCGGCATCACGGTCGTGGCGACGCTGCACGACCTCACGCTCGCCGGGCAGTTCGCCGATCGTCTCGTGCTGCTCGACGCCGGCGCAGTGGTGCTCGACGGCCCGGCCGCCACGGTGATCCGAAGCGACGAGTTGGCCAAGTGCTACGGCATGAACCTTCGCGTCGTCGACGTCGACGGGGCTGACGTGGTCGTGCCCGTACGTCATTGAGGCAACGTGAACGGACGGTGACGCTATTCGGGGGCACGTTGGCCATCACTTAGACTTGTCAAAAGTAACGAAGGGAACCACGTGCGACGCACGCGAATCGTAGCCACCATCGGACCGTCCTCGGATAGCGACGAGGTCCTGAAGGCACTCGCCGTGGCCGGTGTCGACGTCTTTCGACTCTCCTTCGCCCACGGCGATATTCCCTCCGGCATCGCCCGACTCCGGCGGCTGAGGGACCTCGTGCCGGACCGCGCGATCATGGTTGACATCCCCGGGCCCAAGATCCGGGCCGGCTCCTTCGGTACGACGCCCGTCGCACTCACGGTCGGCGACGAGATCGAGTTGAGCGAAGGTTTTGACGCGGCGTCCACCGCGTCGCACATCGTCGTGGAGCGATTGCACGTCCTGGCGCAGCTCAGCGTGGGCGACATGATCCACATCGGGGACGGCGGAGTCTCTTTGCTGGTCGAACAGACCGGAAAGAAGGCCCGGGCCCGCGTCACGTCCGGTGGGGCGGTCATGGGCAAACCCGGCCTCTCCTTGCCGTCGTCACTATTGAACGATCGACTGCCCACGGACGATGATCGCGCGCGATTGGATGCGCTGCGCACCGAGTCCTTCGAGATCCTCGCGGTCTCCTTCGTGCGATCGGCCTTCGACGTGGTCTCGGTTCGCAGCGCGCTCGGGCGCGATGACGTCATGATGATGGCCAAGATCGAGACCGGTGAAGGCGTCGAGAACTTGGATGAGATCATCACGGTCTCGGACGCGATCATGGTCGCGCGCGGTGACCTCGGCGTGCGGATGCCGATCGAAGAGGTCCCGCACCTCCAAAAGGAGATCGTGCGACACGGCGTGCGCTACGCCCGACCGGTCGTGGTGGCCACGCAAATGCTCGAATCAATGACGCATTCCCAGGTCCCCACGCGCGCCGAAGTGACCGACGTCGCGAACGCCGTGCTCGACGGCGCGAGCGCGGTCATGTTGAGCGGCGAGACGGCGATCGGCGACGACCCGGTCGCGACCGTCGCCACGATGGACCGCATCGTGCGACGGGCCGAAGAGTATTTCGATTATCACGGCTGGGGCGCGGGCCTCGGCGTCCAACAGATTGGTGTCGGGACCCGCTCGACCCGAGTCACGGCCGCCATCACCGGCGCGGCCTGGCGCGCGGCGATGGAAGAACAGGCGGTCGCGATCGTCGCGTGCACGCGTTCCGGTATGACCGCTCGCGCGATCTCGCGTTTCCGACCGCCCATGCCGATTGTCGCGATCACCCCCAGCGATGCGACCGCACGACAGCTCCACTCCTCGTGGGGCGTCCAAGAGATCTACGTCTCCCCGGCCCAGGACATCGACGAACTCTGCGAAGTGGCGGTCACGCGACTCAAGCAGTCCGGTATTGCCCGGAGCGGTGATCCGGTCGTGATCATGGCCGGTTCGGCGTCCGGTGGCGCGCAGGTCACCGACACCGTGCGCATGCTCATCGTTCCCTGAACGACGAAGATCTTCAACATTCCATAAGAAAGCCCGTCGGGGACATCCGTGTTCCCTGACGGCGGCGAATAGTCCTCAGTGCCGCAAGCACCGAGGCTGACGTTGGGCTCAGAACACCAACGGAGCCTCCGAACGGTCCCACGAACGTGGGTCGACAAGGAGGACTGGCAATGCAAGACATCTCTCGTAGGGGCTTCTTGAAAGTCGCCCGCAACGGAATCGCGGCCGCGGGACTCGTTGCCGTCGCCCCTACGGCCTTGGTCGCCACGGCGGGCGCCGCGACCAATTCCAAGGCGACCACGCCGACACCGAGCGTTCGACCGGTCTCGTCCAATGAGAACCTCGTGATTCACGTTCCCAACCCCAGCACCGGCGAGATCCACTTCATGGTGGGCACCCGCGAAGTCGTTCGTCACGATCGCGCGCTCGTCGCTCGACTCGTTCGCGACGTCAGCTGAGTCGCCTCAACCGACCGCCTTCCCTCACTCTTCCGTCCCATCTCTTAGAAAGGTCTCACCAATGTCTTCCCACTCTGAAGCACCGGAAATCTCCAAGGACCCCGTCGCCGACAGCACGGACCTCTACGCGTTCATCAGCCCCGACAGCCCCAACAAGGTCACGTTGATAGCGAACTACATCCCGCGTCAACAGCCCGCCGGCGGTCCGAATTTCTTCGAGTTCGGCGACGACGTGCTCTACGAGATCCACGTGGACAACAACGGTGACGGTAACGCCGACGTCACCTTCCAGTTCCGCTTCGAGACGAAGCTCACCGACACCGGCGCGAACGACACGTTCTTGTACAACACGGGTCAGATTACGTCCCTGAAGGACGCCACCTGGAACCGCAAGCAGTTCTACTCGGTGACCAAACAGGAGAACGGATCGTCGAAGATCCTGGCTCGCGACCTCGCGTGCCCGCCGTGCAACGTCGGGAAGAACTCGATCCCCAACTACGCGACGTTGACGAACCAGGCGATCCACGCGATCGGCTCGACGAAGGTCTTCGCCGGTCAGCGCGCCGACGGCTTCTACGTCGACTTGGGATCGATCTTTGACCTCGGCGACCTGCGCCCCTTCCAACCCGACTTCCTCTTGAAGGGCGCAGCCGTCGCCGGGGTCAACTCCCTGGCCGCGACGAACGTGCACTCCATCGCCATTCAGGTACCGATCTCGGAGCTGACCAAGGGCGGCGCCGTGCCGGGCACCTATACCGACGCCGACTCGACGATCGGCGTCTGGACGACGGCGAGTCGACAGAAGACCAAGATCTACAGCACCACGCCCCAGACCAACACCGGTCCGTGGGAGCAGGTTTCACGTCTCGGCAACCCGTTGATCAACGAGGTCATCATCCCGATGGGTCACAAGGACCGTTGGAACTCCCAGGCGCCCAAGGACGACGCGCAGTACTCCACCTACTACGACCACCCGGGACTCGCCTCGCTGCTGAACGTGCTCTATCCCGGTGCGTTCCCCAACCTGGCGGCCTACGCGGCCGTGGCGTCGAACACCCGTCCGGACCTCGACGCGGTGCTGTTGACCGGAGTGCCCCCGCTGTTCCCGGGATTCCAGAACTACACCGGCGCCACCAAGGCCGACATGTTGCGCCTCAACGTGGCGATCAAACCCACGGCGACGGGCGCGGCGAGCATTCTCGGCGTGGTGGGTGGCGACAACGCCGGATTCCCCAACGGTCGCCGCGTCTTCGACGACGTCGTGAGCATCGAGCTCAAGGCCGTCGCGGGGGCGCTGCTCGGTGACGTCGTGAAGACCTATAAGCCCGACGCCGCCGCGGGCTTGCTCTTTGACGTCGGTTCGAGCGAGCCCAAGACCGTG
Organism: Acidimicrobiaceae bacterium; assembly: GCA_003155915.1. Classification (GTDB taxonomy): domain Bacteria; phylum Actinomycetota; class Acidimicrobiia; order Acidimicrobiales; family RAAP-2; genus RAAP-2. The sequence goes on from PMFA01000021.1 coordinate 115,129, forward strand.
GCGAGCCTGAAAGCCTTCGGACTCACCTACCGCTCGGACTTCCCCTACCTCGCCGACCCGTGGGACGGCTACGACAACCCGGCCACGCAAGTGCGCGCAATGGCCGGCTAAGTGCTGCGCGACGCATCTCACAGTGCCCCCGAGGACGTCCGACCCAGCCCTGACGTCCCCGGGGGCGCTGCCTCGCGTCATGACGACGAGCACGCGCACGGTCACGAACACCACTCGCTCGTCGCGCCGCACGAGCACCACGCGCACGGCGACCAGGTGCACTGTGATCACGTGCCCGTCGAGGCCGTGGCGCCGACGACACCGAGTCGCGCGGTCGTGATCAACGTCGGTGAACACCTCGGAGCGTTGGTACTGGCCTCGAACGAAGAGCGCTCGGGCACTGAGGTCGAGATTCATCCGGTGTCGCGACCCGACGCACGCACGCACGTGTGGGTCCTGCCTCGCGAGGGTCGCGACGGCATTGTCTACGCGGCGATCTTTCCCAGTCTGGAGAGTGGCGACTACGCCATCTTGAACGTCGATGGTTCGATCGCCGACGTCGTCTCAGTACCTCCGACTCGCGTCACGTACGCCCGCTGGGCGTAAGCGCAGCGGTGGTTTCGTGGTGGCTTACTGCGCCGGACCAGTTCCCAGTACGACGCTGATTGATTTGGCGACGCCGCTGAGGTTCAGGTAGTCGAGGTGAATCGTGTCGCCCGGCTTCTTCGTCAACAGGATCGTCTGGAGAGCACTGCCCGTCGTCGCGGACTGTCCGTCGATTGACGTGATGACGTCACCGGCCACGAGTCCCGCCTTATTGGCGGGTGTCCCGGCGACGGTGCCGGCGATGGTGACGCCGCTCGAGGAGTTCGCGCTCCCGCCGACGGCGGTGGTCGAATCAAATTCGACGCCTAAGAATGCCGTCGCACCGATGTGGACCCCCGAGGTGGCGGCGTCATCGCGAATCGACGTGGCGATCGACAGCGCCGTGTTGATGGGGATCGCGTAGCCGCGGTCACCCGACGTGTTGCCCGGGTTGAAACCGAAGCCGCCGTTGAGGTCTGAGCCCGCGGTGTCCATGCCGACAACTTCGCCCTTGTCATTCACCAGCGGTCCACCGGAGTCACCGGGCACGATGGCGGCGTTCACTTCAATGAGCCCGTTGAGGTGCTCGGACCCGGCCGGATTCGTCTCGTCGCCCGCGGTGATCGCTTGGTCGAGGGCGACGACGGTGCCCGCGACGTAGGACGGCGTGCCTCCGAGTCCTTCGGCGTTGCCGATGCCCACGATCTTCTCGCCCGAGGAGACGTTGTCGGAGTTCACGGTCTTGATCGTCGTTAGTCCACTCGCGCCCTTCAATTGGATGAGCGCTACGTCCTCGGAGAGGTCGTAGCCAACGACGGTGCCGACGTAGGTCGTGTTGGTGGCTACGTCGCGCACTGACAACGTCGCGGCGTCCTCGACGACGTGGTTATTGGTGAGGACCAGACCGTTCGAGGTCAAGATCATGCCCGTGCCTTCGGCGGTGCCGTTCTGGCTGGCGAAGGTCGACGTGATGTCGACCAGGCCGGGGTCCACTTTCTTGGCGACCTTGGCCGCGGCAGCGTCGGCCTTGGTGTTCTGCGGCGTGGTCGTCGGGAATTGGAAGGACGGTGAGTTGCCGTTGCCGACACCGCCCGAAGGAAAGGTGGGGAAGGTGAACCTCGGTGCGGCGGAACGTATTGGCGCCGGCTTCACGACGTCGTGTCCGAGGATGAAGCCCATCGCGCCAATCGCCAGCACCAGCACGAGCACGCTGAACGCTCTCGCGAGTCGCCACTTTGTCCGGCTCACGGTGACGGTCTTGACCGGCGTCTCGGGACTCGCGACCTCTTCGTGAGATGGATCTGCTGGGGATGGAACTGCGGGGCTTTCGTCGTCCCAATCCATTGGGACCTCCTTCATTGCGCGATCAATTCGAACTTCAGTATCAGGGTCGAAGGTGAACAGGTTCTAGTGGAAACCTAAGAAGTGACTAAATCGTCTCACGTTAAGCGTATTGGACCGAGGGATCCCGCGCGCCGTGAGTGGTCGCATCGTGAAGAATGGGTCGAAATGAACCGGCGATCGATTTTCGAGCGAGATGACTGACCGACTGCTCTTGGTCGGCATGATGGCGGTCGGAAAGACCACCGTCGGAGAGCTCTGCGCTAAGAAACTCGGGTGGTCATTCCTCGATTCCGATGCCCAACTTTTGGCCGAGACGGGCCGTACGGCTCAGGAGATCTTCGACAGCGAGGGCGACGAAGCGCTTCGAACCTTGGAGAGTCACGTGCTCGCCGAGGCGATCGCCCAGCCCCTTCCGGTCGTGATCGCGGTCGCCGGAGGCGTCGTTCTCTCCGAGGCCAATCGATCGTTGCTGGAGCGCTCCGGCGTCGTCGTATGGCTACGCGCGACGATCGCCACGCTGAGCGAACGAGTCGAACACGGGGGAGTGAGACCGCGCCTCGGCGCGGATCCGGCGCAGTCACTGCGCGATCTCTATCTCACCCGTCATCCCCTCTACGCCTCGGTCGCCGGATTCGTCATCGACGTCGATGATTTACCGCCCGAAGAAGTGGTCGCGCGCATCTTCGACGACACCGGTCTGGGTGACGTCGAGCAGTAGGGCGTAGATGACCGACGGGGCACCTCGTATCGGTCGGAAGTAGTTTTTGCTATGGCTCCGCTGGCGTATTCCGACCTCGGAGCGAAGTACGCCTTCTTCGTGGTGCTCGCAATGTTCGGGGCCTCGGAGTGGAGCATTCGACTTCGGAGTCGGATGAACCATGGTGGCACGCGACTTGACCGTGGCAGCATCGTCGTCGTCATCGTCACGGCCGTGCTCGGCGTCGCCGCGGCGTTCGCCCTCGCGGCTGGCGTGCAGTCCGCCGGCATCAGAACGGCGCGTTGGCCGGTCTTTCTCATCGGCCTCGCCGTCATCATTCTCGGGATGGCACTTCGACGGTGGGCCGTCCTCGCCCTGGGCCAGTTCTTTACGGTCCAGGTTCAGGTGCGCAGTGGTCAAACGGTCGTCGACACCGGTCCCTATCGCTTCGTGCGCCACCCTTCGTACACCGCGATCATCATGTCCTTCGTCGGCATCGGGGTCGCGCTGGAAAACTGGCTGTCACTCGTGGTCATCATCGTCGTACCGACGATCGGACTGATCATTCGGATTCGTGTCGAAGAGCGCGCCCTACTCAACGCGCTCGGCGAGCCGTACCGAGAGTTCTCCCAGAGTCGTGCTCGAATCATTCCCAAGGTGTGGTGAGTGGGTTCGGCGTAGTCGGTTTCGCGTCGTCGCGTTCGCAATGTGGCGCTCCACGCGAGTCGAACCTGCGCGCACGGTTTCGAAGGCCAATGCTCTCTCGCCCGATTCTGCTCACGATGGCAAGGCAAGAACCTATCCGCCAAGGTTGCTCGCGCGTCGAACACGAAGGCGTGGCTGGGCAACTAGTTGCTAAACAATCCGCGTCCAGGGGTGGTCGGGAGGCAGACGACAAAATAGCCAATCGTGACGTTCTGCATCCAAGATCGGAATCACCTCACGCGCATCAGTCTCGTCTTTGTCCCGGATGTCCTTGCTCTTGAAGAGCAGTTGAATCTCGGGTGCCAGATACGGGACGCCTTCGGAGGAATTCAAAACTGCTGACTTCCATTTCGCAACTATTTGAGGGTCTCGCCGGTAGATCCAATGCTCGTCATCTCCGTCGCCAACGGTCACGTCGAGACACCAAGGCTGGAGCGGATCCTTCCGGCACCACAAATTATTTTCATGTCTCTCAGAATTGAGGGCCCTATCTCGCCAAGTGGACAGTATTCCCGCGGCAGCAACTTGGACGTCCCATGACTTGGTGACCGTTCGAAGTTGGGCCACATCACGCCGAAGGACTCCTACGTCCGTGTCCCCATGTGCTCGCCAGGAACGTCCGACAAAGAGATCGAGGGCACGTCCGCCACTAATCCACCATCGAAACGGGGCCTTCGCAAAGACGGCCTGCACCTCCGACACCGAGAGTGCGTCCCATGGCCCGTATTCGTCCGCACTCACGAGACAACGATAATGAGATTGTGGCCAAGGCAATGATCTCCATCGCACCAAATAAATGCGAGAGAAGCCATCGAACACAGGTGTTCGCGAGCGCCCTCGGCCGACCCGTCTCACGTGCGCGGACGCTTCGATGCGATGGAACTTCGAGCGCCTGTTAGCGTCGAATCCGCCATGAAGACCCCTTTGACTTCTTCTCCAAATCCCCGACGCTTGTGGATGCGCTGGACGACGGCGGCCCTGGCTGCACTGGTACTCACTGGGGGTCAGTTCGCAAAGATTGACGCCGGATCGGCTTCGTCGCTCAACTCGCACGTCAATCGAGTTGCGTTGACAAAATCATCGCAGTTGGCACCGAGCCCACTGTCACGCCCGACACGAAGTAAATCTTCGAAGTCAAAAGTCTCGTTGGACACTCCCGTTGCCGATAATGCTGCGTTTCGTCTGCCCTCGCGCGGGTGCGGTTTCACTCCGGTGTCAGCGCTGGTGCGAGCGAGCACCTCGACATCAACGACAACTCCTCATCACGCGCCGTTCGCACTGGGCCACTGTCGACTTCTCGAAATTGGCGACTCACTAGGTGACGACCTCGAATACGGCATTCGACATGAACTTCAGTTCACGCCGGGATTAAAATTTATCCAACGCAACAAAACGTCGACCGGTCTTTCCGCGTCGTGGTTTTACAACTGGCCGGCCCATCTGAAGTCAGACTTGCACGACTACCATCCCAATCTCGTTGTCATCATGTTTGGTGCGAACGATGAGCAGGCACTTTCCGTCCATGGGGCGTCGCAACCGTTCGGTTCACCGAAGTGGCGTAACGCCTATATCGCGCGCGTTCGTCGGATCGATCGAATGGTGACCAAGGCGGGCGCGTACGCGTTCTGGGTCGGTCTTCCAATCGCCGCGCCGAAGAGTTACCGCCAAGGTCTTCGGGCGCTCAACGCCATTTACAGCCAAGTGGCCACGTCGACGCCCGGCGTCACGTTCCAGCCGATGTGGCATCTCTTGGCCACGAAAGGCGGCAACTACCGGGGAGGTGCCGTCGTGAACAAGGTGCAAAGTGCACTGCGATTGTCCGACGGCATTCATTTCACCTCGACCGGTGAACTTGTCATTGGCACCTTCGTAGCTCGGCAGCTGGCGACGGTCTATAACGTGAAACTCCGCCCCGAGGAGCCTGCGTACATCGACCGATAAGTTCGCGCGGCGCTGGCGTTGCCATCTACTCAGCGTCGTGGGAAGCGAGGACGACAGCGACGAATGACCTCCGCATCGAGGGGCTCGGTGCTGCCCACAACACTTCGGATCTTGACGAGGCGGTTCCAAGGGCATTCGGCCATGAGCGGCCCACGGTTCGAACGGGCTGGCCGTAACTGACTACTTATTCAAGAGGCCGAAAATCCCGTGTGTGTGGCGAGCAAATCCGTGTCGACGCACTTGGCACTTGGTGCCCCCGACAGGAGTCGAACCTGCGCACATGGCTTCGGGGGCCAATGGTCAAAAACGGGGGCAACCCCCACTTATTATGAGGTCCATTGAGTATGCGACATTTCTCGTTGCGCCCTCGTTGCCCACAGTACGCCCATGTCCTGAGAAACGAGGTCCGGGCTCAACTGCGACTAAATCCGGCCAGTTCTAATTGCGGTCGAGTGCACCACTGGGGAGATCCGCACTGTCTCGGTTGGTTACGGACAGCGCCCGACGATCGCTCCCTCGCCGAGGAAAACTCACGCTCACGCGCGTGCCTGTCGCGACGTCCGACGCGAAGGTGACTGCTCCTTGGTGTGCATCGACAATGCCTCGCACGATGGCGAGGCCCAATCCTGCCCCCGCCCGGGATCGACTTGGATCGGCTTGCCAGAAGCGATCGAAGGCGCGCGCTGCGTCCTCGGGGGTCATGCCGGGACCTGAGTCCTTCACTTCGAGCACTACATTGTCCCCGCGTTCGAAGACGCGGACCGTCACTCGAGCGTCGTTCGACGTGTGGCGAATCGCATTGCTGACTAGGTTGACAGCCACTTGGCGGAGACTGGCCTCATCACCCTTAACGATCGCGGAAGAGGGCGCATCAAGCACGACGTTGCGCGTGGGGTCGGTGGTTACGACGTCGGCCACGACGTCTCGGATCACGCGCCCCAAATCGACTTGAACATTGTCAAGGGGCCGGCCTTCGTCGAGTCGAGCCAAGAGCAGCAGATCTTCAACGAGGCGCCCCATCTGGGCGCCGGAAGCACCAATGCGGTGAATGGCCTCATCGCGCTGAACGCCACTTCTCAACTCGCCTCGGCGCCAGAGTTCGGTAATGCCCAGAATTACCGAAACCGGCGTGCGAAGCTCGTGCGACGCATCGGCGACGAACTGTCGGAGGTGCGATTCCAGGTCCTGCTGCTCGTCGAGCATCATGTTGAAGGCGCGCGCGAGCTTTCCAGCTTCAGTCCCTTGTTGTCCTCCCGCGACGCGCCTCGTTCGGTCACCTTCGACGATGGCTTCGGCGACCTCAGTGACTTCGGCAATCGGGCGCAGTCCGAGCCGCGTTATCCAAATCCCCGTTGCGGTGAGTACGGCAAGAATGATGACACCCGTCAAGAGTAGGGAGAGCTGCAAAAACCTCATTGTCGCGTTGACCTGGTTGAGCGGCACCGCAACGAGTATCTCGGAGTGAGCATGCGGCAACGTGACGCGAATTGCCCTCCACGAAAGTGAACCTGTCGTTGATCTCACGGTGACGATTGTCGCGTGGCGGAGCGACGTCGTGTTCTTCGTCGGAAGATCAGGTGCCGCGTGCTTGGTGCCGAGCGGTGTGGAGAGGACCCTTCGAGTGCCGTTGGTAATGATCGCCAAGTAGAGCGCGCTGTAGTGATTGGCGTTGAAGACTGGAGGGGTGGAGCCGCTCGACGGCTGCGTTGGCGGCTTGGCGTTCCCCGCGATTCTCGATGCTGGGAGAAATGTCTCGAGTTGCTGATCGACCTGTCGTATCTCTGAAGCCCGTACCGAATGAACCAACATCAGACCCAGGAGCGTAGCGACCACGATGAAGACCATCGTGGCGCTCAGTAGTCTGACGCGGAGCTTCATCTCGTCACTCTCGTTCGAGTCGGTAACCGATGCTCCGCACCGTTCGAATCATCGATGGCGGTGACGTATCGATCTTCTTGCGAAGTTGGGACACGAAGGATTCGACAATCGTGGGGTCCCCCTCGTAGCTGTAGCTCCAGACGTGATCAAGAATCTGCCAACGGCTCAACACCGTTCCGGCGTTTGACATGAGGAAGCGCAAGAGCCGAAATTCGGTCGGCGAAAGTTCAATGAGTTCGCCGTTCTTCGTCACCGTGTGGGATTCGTCATCCAGCGTGAGGTCATTGCATCGCATCGGTTGATTCGCTGGGGTTTTGCCCACACGACGGAGCTTCGCGCGGATGCGCGCAATGAGCTCTTCGCCGCTGAACGGTTTGGCCAGGTAATCGTCACCCCCGATGACGAGACCTCGTACCTTGTCGCCGACCGAATCGGCAGCAGTGAGGAAGATGACCGGGATAGCGGAGCCCGCCTCTCTGAGTCGCTGACAGACTTCGAATCCATTGAGGTCGGGAAGCATGACGTCGAGAACGATGAGGTCGGGCTTCCCGTCATCGAGGGCGAGGCGCAGAGCCTCCTTGCCGTTCTTCGCTCGCGTTGCGCTGAAGCCACCGAGCCGAAGCGTCGTCATGATGACGTAAGCCAGATTGTCGTCGTCCTCGACGGAAAGTATCTCGATGACCACGGCCGAAGTTTGACAGGCGATTCTGGGGATTGCATAAGAGCCGGACATGGAGGGCCTCAATATATGAAGCCGGCGGCGTCACCGTCCACGCGTCAGATTCGAGTGTCCAGGTAACAATTATCGCGCGTTCACCGATTCTCCAGATTCTCCTCGCATACTGTCGCAATGACCAACTCCTATTCGACTTCGCGCAAATCACACGGGCCGCGACGTGTCCGAGTCCGATTTTGTTCGGTGCTCGCCGTCGTGCTCGTCGTGGCACTTTCGGGAGGCGGACTCGTGGTTGGGGGAAGCGCCGCGTCGGCATCGTCCAATTCCGCGACGAAGGCTACGACCAAGAAGACCCTTAAGAAGTTCGAAAAGTGTCTCAAGAAGCATGGCGTCAAGATCTCACTCCCCGGTTCGGGCGGGCCGCCGGGCGGCGCCCCATCAGGGACGTTTCCTTCCGGCGGTGGCGCGCCAGGCGGCTTCAAGGTTGGCAAAAAGTTCCAAAAGGCCATCAAGGCGTGTTCTCTCCTACTGCCTGCGGGCTCGCAGTTTGGTGGTGGAACGGGATCTCCACCGAACGGGTCGACCGCGTTCGCAGCGTTTCGCAATTGCATGACGCTGCACCACGTGACACTGGCAAAGGGATCGTACGGTGCTAAATCGTCATCATCCACTGTCACCCCCACCTCGAGTTCGAAGTACAAGAAGGCGTATTCGGCGTGCTCGTCGCTGCTACCCAAGTCGCCCTCTACGAGCACCTAGTCGGGTCACAGATGCGAACCTTCCCCCTTCAGACATCTATTTCATGGAGATATTGACATGAGCATTTCGGCATCCGGTTTCTTCTCGCGCAAGCGCGTGGGCTACAGCACACTGGCCGTCGTGGTTGCCATCGTTGCCGCGCTCGCCTTCTATTCGATCTACCGCTCTCCGTCGTCGAGCGCGACGGCGACACGGACGGTCAAGGTGACCAAAGGAACCGTGCAGGCGAGCGTTTCAGCGTCGGGCAATCTCTCAACCGTGAAAACCGCCGAGGAGAACTTGGTCTCCGGCGGCACGCTCGCGACACTCACGGCGACCGTTGGCGAGAAGGTCAAGGCGGGTCAGGTGCTCGCGAGCGTTGACGCAACGTCGCAGAGATCGGCAGTCGAACAAGCCACGACGATGCTAAAGGTGGCGAAGATGAACTACGCGGACGCTCTCGTTGCATACGCGAACGACGAGCGGTCATTGGCGAAAGACAAGTCAACGCTCGCCACCGCCGAAGCAGGAGGCACGCAGGTCCAACAAGATCAGAATCAGGAAACGCTGGACAATGCCGAACAGCAGCTGACGAACGACCAAAACCAGCTTGCCGGCGCGCAGACCCAAGAGAGTAGCGACGAAGTTATACTCGCGAATGCTTCGAGTACGTACAGTTCTGATGAGAGTCTTGGCTGCCCTGCGGCGTCGACGGGTCCGGGCTCGTCCGGCGTCGGCTCGGGCTCGGTGACCGCGTCGTCGGGCTCCGAACCTTCGGTGGCCACCGACCCTGCGACGTCAATCTCAACTTCCTCGGCGGTGCTGAACGCCACGGTCGATCCCAACGGTGCGAGCACGACGTACCACTTCGAATACGGAACAACTGCCGACTACGGATCCATCACCAGTGCCGTGACGCTCGCCGCGAGTAACGCCGCGACGCAGGTGTCGACAACGATTAGCGGTCTTAGCGCCGATACGACGTACCTGTTCACGGTCGTGGCCACCAACAGTGAGGGCACCAGCTCCGGGACCGGCGTGACATTGACAACGGCCAAGACCTCATGTTCGGTCGACAGTGCGGCGATCACCTCTGATCAGGCTCAGGTCAACTCGGACGAAAATCAGATCACGCAAGATCAATCGAGCGTCAAAGTGCAAACACTCGCGGTGCAGGTCGATCAGGCGAACACGACAACGTCTTCTTCGAGCATTGACGCCGACAAGTCGGCCATCGCCCAGGACCAGTCCACGATTGCTCAAAGCAACGTCAGCTTCGTGCAAGACCAGGGAAGCATCACTCAAGACAAGACGTCCCTTGAGCAGGACGAAAAGTCATTGCAAGAGACTCAACTTGTCGCACTCATCAGTGGCACCGTGACTGGCGTCAACGGTTCAGTAGGTCAGACGGTGAGCGGAGGCGGAACGACGACGTCGAGTTCCACGTCGTCAAGTTCCACGTCGAGCTCTTCGTCCGCTTCAGCACTGGTCACCATCCAGAGTCTTGGTTCGTTCCAACTGGTCGCCGACGTCGCCGAGGCCGACGCGATCAAGATTCGAGTGGACCAGACGGTGTCATTGACCTTGGCCGCCCTGCCGAACACCGAGGTGAGCGGGGTGGTGACGTCCGCGTCACAGGTGTCCACCGTGGTCAACAACGTCGTCGAGTATCCCGTCACCATCGCTCTCGAGCACGCGCCGAAATCGCTCAAGGACGGCATGACTGCCGAGGCCGCCATCGTGGTGCAGTCAGCGTCAAATGTGCTCTTGCTACCGAGCGCGGCGATCACGACGACCGGGAGCGTGTCGACGGTAAAGGTACTGAGCAAGGACGTTCAGAAGACGGTCGTGGTGACGCTCGGAATAGTGGGCTCGTCGTATACGCAGATCACCAGCGGGCTCACCGAGGGCGAGACCATCGTTGAGCCCACCGCGTCGGTCAGCGCGTCAACTTCGTCGGGAGGTACCACGGGCGGTTTCGGTGGTGGCAGCTTCGGCGGTGGCGCACCGTGATCATCCGAGATGAGGTAGACGCACCCGACGACGAGGTAATCGGCTCGAGAGCGGCAGAACCGATCATCGCACTGAAGGGAATTGTGAAGAGCTACGCGATGGGCGGCGTCGAGGTGCTTGCAATCCGCGGAATTTCGCTCATCGTTGAAAGAGGCGAGTTCGTCGCGATAATGGGTACCTCGGGATCGGGCAAGTCAACCTTGATGAACATCGTCGGATGCTTGGACGTGCCGACCAGCGGTCACTATCGGCTCGACGGCGTGAACATTCGTCATCTTGACGACGTGGCCCTCTCTCGGATCAGGAACAAGAAGATCGGATTCGTCTTCCAGGGATTCAATTTGATTCCGCGGATGTCCGCGATTCATAACGTCGAGTTGCCGATGGCCTATTCGGGCGTGAAACCAGCCGAACGTCGTAAGCGTGCCGTGGTCGCCCTCGAGATGGTGGGACTCGGCGACCGTCTCAGTCACTTTTCGAGCGAGTTGTCGGGAGGCCAACAACAGCGCGTGGCCATCGCGCGCGCCATGTGCACCAATCCTTCGCTGATCTTGGCCGACGAACCTACGGGAAACCTCGATTCTCGCTCGTCCGCCGAGTTGATGTCGCTCTTTACCAGCCTGCACGATCAAGGACGGACGATCGTGATGATCACACACGAGCCCGATATAGCCGCGTACGCTTCGCGCGTCGTCGTCTTGCGCGACGGCGAGATAGTCAGCAATCGCCCGCAGGACGCCTCGAACGCGGTGTCCTATGAACTGGCCCCCTCGGGTCGCTACTCCTTCGGGGGCAGCGGAGACGAGGGCTGATGGCGACCGCCTTCGGGAATCTCGTAATGGCAATTCGAGGCATCGGGTCGAACTGGTTGCGAACGCTGCTCACGATGCTGGGGGTTCTCATCGGTGTGGCGTCGGTCATCGTATTGCTGGCCATCGGTACCGGGAGTTCACAGTCCATCGAAAAGTCGATCGAGAGTTTGGGGTCCAACACGCTGACCGTCTTCAGCGGCTCGAGTTCGGGTTCGACGACCGGAACGAAGATCCGAAACTCGACCCTCAACACGGCTTCGGTGACTGCATTATCAAACTCGTTCAACGATCCGGACGTGAAGTCAGTCTCGCCCGTAGTGACGACGAGCGTCACCGCCACGTACAACGGGGCGAGTTACTCAACGTCTGTCATCGGATCCACCGCCTCGTATCTTTCGGCCGAGAACTATACGGTGTCGGCGGGCCGGTCGATCTCTCGCGCCGACGTCGCTGAGCGCGCACCGGTGATCGACATCGGCACCTCCGTGGCAAGCGCCCTTTTCGCTACCGGCGCTGACCCCTTAGGCAAACAGATTCAACTTGGGTCCTCGGAGTTCACCGTCGTTGGTCTGCTCGCATCAAAGGGTTCAAGTGGTCTGAGTAACCAAGACGCCGTGGCAATTGCTCCTTATACCGCCGTGCAAGACCAACTCACAGGCGAATCTGCGTCATTCTCGGAGTTGCTGGTCCAGGGCAAGTCATCTGCGACGTTGTCACTGGCCGAGAGCGAGGTCGAGAGCACGCTGGCGTCTCTCAATGACACGACCGTGGCGAATCTTCCATTCACCGTGATCGACTCGGCAAGTTTGCTCTCCACCGCGACGTCGAGTTCCCAGACCTTTACGGCGCTCTTGGGCTGGGTGGCGGCGGTGTCGCTCCTCGTTGGCGCGATTGGGGTCATGAACATCATGCTCGTGACCGTTACGGAGCGCACACGAGAGATTGGCATTCGAAAGGCAATTGGTGCTCGGAGACGAGTCATTCTCACTCAGTTTCTGATCGAGTCAACCGTGATCTCATTTCTCGGAGGGATCTTTGGTGTGTTGGCGGGCATCTTGGTATCGCACTTCAAAATTGACGGCGTAACGCCGGTGCTGGCGTCGTATTCAATTCCGCTTGCCCTGGGCGTCGCCATCTCCGTGGGCATCGTGGCGGGGTTTTACCCGGCCCATCGCGCCGCGTCGCTACGCCCGATCGATGCGCTTCGATACGAATAGTGAACGAAAGAAGGTCGCAATGACGAATCAACTAACGGGAAGCGTGAGCGAGGAAGGCTTCGACGTCTTGTTCGGCGACGAATCTGAAGAGTGGCCCCCCCACGCGTCATCGAAGGGGTTCCGCGCGCCTTGGTTTGTCACGGTGCTCTCGGCATTGCTACTGGTAGTCGCGGGACTGTGGCTCGGAGCCTTTCTGCAGCGCGGTCAGTCATCGTCATCGTCAAATTCCCTCAGTAGCTTGCTCGCGGCCGGCTCTGGCTCGGCGAGCGGTCCAAGTGGCTTGAGTGCGATCGCCAAAGCGCAGGCGAAAGAGACGTCGGGTACCGTGACCGACATCGTGGGCAACACGCTGTACGTGACGACCTCCAGCGGCTCTCTCGTAGCGGTCAAAGTGAGCTCTTCAACGACGGTGGACCGAAACGCTTCAACGACGGTCGCTGGATTGAAGCCCGGCGACACCGTCACGGTTCAGGGGAAGAAGGAGAAAGGCGGCACGGTGAAGGCCACGTCCATCTCTGACACCGAGAAGGGCGTGACGTCAACCGGATTCGGAGGTGGCGGAGCATTCCCATAGAACAGTTCGCCGCGGGACGAGCGCCGCTCTTGAGGGCTCGGTGCAACGGCGCCGAGGAAAGCGCCGCGTCACGCGGGCCACTACGTCGCGACCTGTTCCAGCGTGTGATCATCGGTTTCGCGCCCGCAGCGATTCTGGTTTGGCTGGGGATCGATGAGGCGTCCGACGCCCTTCGTGGCGGAGTACTCCTAGCGGCGAGCCCGAGCTGGCCCATCGCCGTCGAGGTCGTGCGCGAGATCCTCTATGGGGTATTCGTGCTGGCTGCGGCCGTCGTCCTCTCGACCAGGAGGAATCCATGTCTGCGTGATGGTCGTGCGCGGGTCGTCGTAGCCTCACTGAGCGCGAGCTTTCTCCTGGTCGGCGTGGGTCATCTGCCGACGGGACCGGTCGTGTGGGAGGGGTCGGTGCGCTCAATGCAGACCGGTCTTCTCATCACCGTTGTTGGCGCAGCACTGGCAGTAGCCGCCCTAGCGAGTCTGGGGTCGAACTTCTCGATCGTCCCCGAAGCGCAGTCGCTCGTGGTGACGGGACCGTATCGTTCAATACGCCATCCGATGTACTTAGCGGAAATCCTCATGATATTGGGAATCGTTTTGAGTGATCCGCGTATCACGTACGTCATTGGGGCAACCGGGGTCTTCGGCCTCCAGGTGTATCGAATTCGCGTGGAAGAGCAGCTTCTATTGGCGGCCTTCCCCAACGCGTACGAGGATTTCATCGCGCGCACTCGCTATCGACTTCTCCCGCACGTGTGGTAGTCGCACCGCCTGGATCTTCTCATGACGCAGTGCCGGGAGCCAGCGGTGAGGGAAGCGCAGGGACTGGCAACCCATTGCCCCACCGATGAGAACGTTCACGAAGTTGGCGGTAAATGAATGCCGCAAGAGCTCGCGGCAACTCTGCCCACGGGGCCGTTCACGGATCTAGTTGCAGCGATGCGGCCCACGAGCGGCCCACGGTTCTAGATGTCCGGCTGAGTCTGGCGGAATACGGTTGCGTTCTGGGGATGTACCGATTTACTTGAGAACGCTCCGAAAATTGTCGCTTCTCCCTGTAATTACTTGGTGCCCCCGACAGGAGTCGAACCTGCGCACATGGCTTCGGAGGCCAATGCTCTATCCACTGAGCTACGAGGGCGAGAAACCAAGCCTACCCTTGGCGTTTCGCCACGCTTTTATCGAATCCGTGCGCGCCACCTCGTAATCTTCGTCTATGAGTGCAGAGCCGATAGCCGCGTCGTTACTCCCCGACACCGCCGAGTTCTCTGCGAACGACGTCACCGTCGGCGGCGTCTCGTTGCGCGGCCTCGCCGGTTCCTACGGCACTCCGTTGTTCGTGTACGACGAGGAGACGTTGCGCGCCCGATGTCGAGAAGCGGTCGGCGCGTTCGACGACGGCGTGGCCTTCGCCTCCAAATCCTTCCTCTGTGGGGCAATGGCCCGATTGGCCTTCGAAGAAGGTCTCTGCATCGACGTGGCAACCGGCGGCGAACTCGACCTCGTGCTGCGTTCCGGCGTGCCGGCCGGGCGTGTCATCATGCACGGCAACAACAAGTCGGCCGACGAGTTAGAGCGCGCCATCGACGTCGGGGTCCACCGACTGGTCGTGGACAACTTCGAAGAGATTGGCTTGCTGGCGACGCTGGTGGACGCGTCATCGCCGCTCGACTGCCTCGTTCGCGTGACGCCGGGCGTCGAGGCGCACACGCACGAGTTCGTGCGCACCGGCCAGGAGGACACCAAGTTCGGGTTCTCGGTCGCCACCGGCGACGCGCGCAAGGCGATTGACGAACTGCGCTCGATTCCCGGCCTGACGCTGCACGGCGTACACGCGCATATTGGCTCACAAGTCTTCGAACTCATCGGCTTCGTGGAGTCGTTCACGATCCTGGCGAAGTTCATCGCCGAGGACGATTTCGACGAACTGTGTATCGGTGGGGGACTCGGCGTCGCCTACGTCGCCGGTGAATCCGCGCCGTCCATTCATGAGTGGGGAGACGCGATCCGCGTCGCGGCCCACGAGGTCGGCCTCGACGCCAACGTCCGACTGCTCGCCGAACCGGGCCGGGCCATCGTCGCCCAGTCCGCCGTGACGCTCTACCAGGTCGGTGCCGTGAAGCCGGTCGAGCAACGTACCTATATGGCGGTCGACGGGGGAATGAGTGACAACCCGCGTCCGGTGCTCTACGGATCGGGCTACGAGGCCTTCGACGTCGCCGATCCGCTCGCCGAACGACTGCAGAACGTGCGCCTCGTCGGCAAGCACTGCGAGAGCGGCGACGTCTTGATCGACGAGGCATGGCTCCCCGAGTCGACCGGCGTGCGAAGCATCATCGCGACGCCGGTGACCGGCGCCTACGGCTATTCGATGGCGTCGAACTACAACCGCGTCCCGCGTCCGGCCGTGCTTTTCGTTCGCGACGGCGTCGCTCGCGAAGTGCTGCGCCGAGAGACCTTCGACGACATGGCGCGACTCGAGGTGTGAAGTCGATGACGCCGAAATGGTCGGTTAGCCTTTAAAGGTGAGCAAGCCGGTCGTTCGAGTCGGAATCATTGGTGCGGGCAACGTCGGCGGTGCCCTCGTCGAACTCTTGAATGACCCGGATCGCCGTGAGGCGCTGCTTGACGCCGCGACCGGACCGATCGAACTGGTGGGCGTCGCCGTGCGCGACGCGGCCAAGCGCCGGAAGGGAATTCCCAAGCACCTGCTCACGACTGACGTCGCCGGTCTGGTCGCCAATGACGACCTCGACATCCTCGTCGAGCTCGCCGGCGGCATCAAACCGGCGCGGGTCTACATCGAGACGGCCCTTCGCCACGGGGTCTCGGTCGTCACCGCCAACAAGGCGCTGATGGCCGAGTGCGGCACCGAGCTCGCACAGCTGGCCCATCAGAACGGCGCCGACCTCTTCTACGAGGCCGCCGTCGGTGGGGGCATCCCGATACTTCGCGCGCTTCGCACGTCACTCGCCGGGGAGCGCATCAATCGGGTGATGGGGATCGTGAACGGGACCACGAACTTCATCCTCTCCAAGATGACGAGCGAGGGCAGCGACTACGCCGCGGCGCTGAAAGAGGCGCAGTCCCTCGGCTACGCCGAGGCCGATCCGAGTGCTGACGTCGAGGGCTACGACGCCGCCGCCAAGGTCCAGATTCTTTCGTCGCTCGCCTTCGGAACCGAACTCGTCGGTGACGCCATCGCGCGTCAGGGCATCGTGGGCGTCCGCTCGGTCGACGTCGAGTTCGCCCAACGATCGGGCTACGTGATCAAGCTCCTCGGCGTCGCCGAGCGAATCGGCGACTCGGGGATCTCTCGCCGAGCCCACCCGGCGATGATCCCGGTCGATCACCCGTTGGCGTCGGTGCACGGCGCCATGAACGCCGTCTTCGTCGAGGGCGTGCGGAGCGGTCCTCTGATGTGGCTCGGTCAAGGTGCCGGGGGAGAGGCGACCGCGACGGCCGTGCTCGGCGACCTCCTCGACGCCGCGCGCAACCGTTTCAGCGGCCGCCACGATATTCCCTTCAGCGTCGATCGAACGTTGCACAGTGTCGAGGCCGGTGAACTCGAGAGTGTCTTCTACATCAGCATCGACGTACTGGACCGACCGGGCGTTCTCGCCGCCGTCGCGAGCATCTTCGGCGAGAACGGCGTCTCGATCCAGTCAATGGAGCAGTCGGGCTTCGGGGACGAGGCCCGACTCTCGTTCCTCACCCATATGGCGCTGACCGACAGCGTCAACGCCACCATGAAGGACCTCGCGAAGCACGCGTCGGTGGACTCGATCGGTGCGTGCCTGCGCGTGATCGACGGTGGTCGCGAATGATCGGGTGGAAGGGCCTGTTGCTCGAGTACGCGCAGTGGTTCGACCTCGACGGCGTGGATGAGATCGTGACCCTCCAAGAGGGCCACACGCCGCTGATCCACGCCGAACGGCTCTCCGAGCGAGTGGGCGCTGAGGTCTGGCTGAAGTACGAAGGGTTGAATCCGACCGGTTCATTCAAAGACCGCGGCATGACGATGGCGATCACCAAGGCCAAGGCCAACGGGGCCACGTCCGTCATCTGCGGATCGACCGGTAACACGTCCGCCTCGGCCGCGGCCTACGCCGGTAAGGCCGGCATGGACTGTGTGGTCCTCGTGCCCGAGGGAAAGATCGCCCAGGGGAAGCTCGCTCAGGCCATCGTCTACGGCGCCCGGGTGCTGCAGATCCGCGGCAACTTCGACCAGGCGCTCAACCTGGCGCGTGAGTTGACCCAACACCTCCCGATCACGATCGTCAACTCGATCAATCCCGATCGCATCGAGGGTCAAAAGACCGGCGCCTTCGAGATCATCGACGTGCTCGGCAAGGCGCCCGACGTCTTGTCGATACCGGTCGGCAACGCCGGCAACATTACCGCCTACTGGCGGGGCTTCACGCAGTACCACTTCGCTGAACGTTGCAAGATACTGCCCAAGATGTGGGGTTTCCAGGCCGCTGGCGCGGCGCCCATCGTCCTCGGCCATCCGGTCACGAATCCCGAGACGATCGCGACCGCGATTCGCATCGGCAATCCCGCGAGCTGGATCCCCGCGCTCGAGGTGATCCACGAGTCACTCGGCGACATCCGCGCGGTCACCGACGACGAGATCCTCGAGGCGTATCGCTACGTCGCTCGTCACGAGTCGATCTTCTGTGAGCCGGCGTCGGCGGCGTCGATCGCCGGCATCATCAAATACGGCGTCCCGAAGGATTCGACGGTCGTGTGCGTGCTCACCGGCAACGGACTGAAGGACCCCGACACCGCGGTCGAGACGAGCGTCACGCCCGACGTGGTCGACGCGACATTGAAGTCGTTGCTCGCCAAACTCTCGTAAAAGCCTTTGTGGAGAAATTTGGCTGTCGCCGCGCAGCATCAGCGCTGACGACGGCCTTGCGGCGCTTTGCCTCATTGCCAAGGCGGATTGGTCGCGAATGCAATCATGTGGTGTCGGCCCCTCACGAACGCATGGCGACGTCAAACCAGTATCAATTCTCCTCATGTATCGCTCTTAAAGCAGAGGTCAGCCGTCGAAATCGATCGGGGCCAGTACGACCGCTCTCGGCAATGCCGATGAGCATCCTTCTCATAGTTCGATACACTTGACCGGCCAGAATTTCGGTTCTGGATGATTGTTGGAATTGGTCCCTGACTCCGCTACACTGGGGAAGTCATCCACGCCCGGCCTTTCCCCGGGGTGAGGAACTCTTCCGAGATGACGTTTCCCGATTTTTCTTCTTCGCTCATTCAATTTTGTCGAGCGGAGCGAAAGGAATAACCATGGCTGTAAGGCCCTCCCCAGACCGGTCTGATCTCGAGTCCAAGACTCGCGAAGACCTCCAAACCATCGCCAAGGTAAAAGGCGTCGACGTGTCGGCGCGCGCTTCCAAGGCCTCACTCATCGAAGCGATCATGGGCGATCCCGCTCCCGCCAACGATGCCTCCGATTCCGTTTCACGCGCCGTACGCTCGCGACGCACCGTCGCGACACCGACTGACGACTTCGATGACCTGCTCGGTGAGTTCGTCGCCGACGCGTCCAGCGCTCGCGCCGACACCTCCGCCGCCGTCGACTCCCCGACGACCGAGACAGCGCCCTCGGCGCCGAGCATGAACGGCTCCGAACGGCCCCAGCAGAACCCTCGTCCAAACACCCAACCGCGCCAGGAACGCCAACCCCGCGACTTCGGCAACGACACGGCCGGACGCAACCGCCGCAACCGCCGCAATCGCAACGGCCGCGAGCGCTTCGGGGGCGACTCCATGCCCAACGCCGACCAGCCCTACGCCGGCGAGCTCCTCGAAATCGAAGGACTGCTCGACCTGCGCGACGACGGCTACGGCTTCTTGCGCACCAAGAGCTACCACCCGTCGCCGAACGACGTCTACGTCTCGATCAACCAGGTTCGGCGTTATCACCTGCGAAAGGGCGATTCCATTATCGGCGGATTCCGTCCGGCCGCCTCGAACGAGAAGTACCCCGCGCTGCTGCGCGTGGACAGTGTCGCCGGGCTCGATCCGGAAGTGGCGCGACTGCGCCCGCGATTCGAGGACCTGACGCCGCTCTTCCCCGACGAGAAGCTCAACCTGGAGTTGAACGAAGGCAAGACCGACCTCACCCCGCGCATCGTCGACCTGCTCTCGCCGATCGGCAAGGGCCAGCGCGGACTGATCGTCTCGCCGCCCAAGGCCGGCAAGACCACGATCATGAAGCAGATCGCCCAGTCGATCGAGTCGAACAACCCCGAGGTGCACCTGATGGTGCTCTTGGTCGACGAGCGTCCCGAAGAGGTGACCGACATCCGTCGCACCGTGAAGGGCGAGGTCATCGCCTCGACCTTCGACCGCCCGGCCGAAGAGCACACCCACGTGGCCGAACTCTGCATCGAGCGCGCCAAGCGCCTCGTCGAGCAGGGTCGTGACGTCGTGATCATCCTCGACGGCATCACGCGACTCGCTCGCGCCTACAACCTGGCCGCCCCGGCGACCGGGCGCATCATGTCCGGTGGCGTGGACTCCGGAGCGCTCTATCCGCCGAAGAAGTTCTTTGGCGCCGCGCGCAACATCGAAGAGGGCGGCTCGTTAACAATCATCGCCTCGGCGCTGGTCGAAACGGGCTCGAAGATGGACGAAGTCATCTTCGAGGAGTTCAAGGGAACGGGCAACATGGAACTTCGTCTGGACCGCCGTCTGGCGGAACGACGTATCTACCCGGCGATCGACGTCAACGCCTCTTCGACGCGCCACGAAGAGTTGCTCTTCAGCCGCGAGGCACTACCCCAGGTCTGGAAGTTGCGCCGCGTGCTCAACGGTCTCGCCTCAGAAGGTCGTGAAGCGGCCGGGCTGGAACTCTTAATCGACAAGCTGAAGTCGACCAAGTCCAACGACGAGTTCCTCGCCGAGATCGCGCGCGGCCCCGCTTCAACCAGTTGATTTTCCGCTAAACTTGTCATTCGCAACGAGGAGCACCTATGAAGCCTGATATTCACCCCAACTACGGCGAAGCGACCGTCAAATGCTCGTGCGGCAACACCTTCACGACCCAGTCCACGAAGTCAGCGATGACCGTCGAACTGTGCAACGAATGCCACCCGTTCTTCACCGGCAAGCAGAAGCTTGTCGACACCGGAGGCCGCGTCGAGCGCTTCCAGCGTCGCTACGCACAAAAGACCAAGGCGCGCGCTCCTAAGGCTTAGGGCCTCGAGCGCTCACCCGCCGTGCGCTCCGTTGACGAGACCCTGAACGTCCTTCAGGACGAACTGCACTCGGTCGAATCGCAACTCTCTGAACCGGACGTCGCGAGCGACCTTGCGCGCCTGCGCGACCTCTCTCGGCGCCACAAGGAACTGTTGGAGATCAACAACGCCTGGATCGAGTTGAAGGCCGCCCAGTCCGACTTCTCGACCGCCAAGGAGATGTTCAACGAAACCAGCGGCGACGATCGAGAACTCTGGCGTGAAGAGATGAACAACGCCGAAGAGAAGATCCCGGAACTCGAGGTCAACCTAGAGACGTTGCTCTTGCCCCACGACCCCAACGAGGGCCGCAACGTGATCCTGGAGATCCGCGGTGCCGAAGGGGGCGAGGAGGCCAACCTCTTCGCCGGCGACCTCGCCCAGATGTACCGGCGCTACGCCGCACTGCGGGGCTGGAAGCTCGACGTCATCGAAGAGCGCGAGTCCGAACAGGGCGGCGTCGATGAGGCCATCTATCTGATCAAGGGCGAGGACGCCTGGTTCCGCTTGCAGCACGAGGCCGGCGTGCACCGCGTCCAGCGCGTGCCGGTGACCGAGGCCAAGGGCCGTGTCCACACCTCCTCAGCGACGGTGTCGGTGCTGCCCGAGGCCGAAGAGGTCGACGTCGACATCAACCAGAGCGACCTCAAGATCGACGTCTACCGATCATCGGGTCCCGGCGGACAGAGCGTCAACACGACTGACTCGGCCGTTCGCATCACGCACCTGCCGACCGGCATCGTCGTGTCGATGCAGGACGAGAAGAGTCAGATCCAGAACCGCGCCAAAGCCTTGATCGTGCTGCGCTCACGGTTGCTCAAGGCGGCCCAGGACGCCCAGGCGAGCGAACAGGGCGACTTAAAGCGTTCCCAATTGGGCAGCGGCGGTCGCAGCGAGAAGATTCGCACCTACAACTTCAAGGAGAACCGGGTGACGGATCACCGAATCAACCTGACGACCTATACGCTCGATAACGTGCTAGCCGGTTACCTAGATTCTTACGTCGACGCGCTGCTGGCAGAAAAGCGCGCGCGACAACTCGCCGAGAGCGATGGACGCTAATTCGTATCTGGTGACCGAACTCATCGACGCCGGATTGAACCGTCGCGAGGCCCGGTGGTTGGTCGAAGAGTTCTCGCCCGACAACCCCGAGGCGATCGCCGCCATGCGCGTTGCCGCCCAACGCCGGCTCGACGGCGAGCCGATCCAGTACGTGCTCGGGCACTGGCCCTTTCGCTCACTGGACCTCGAGCTCGATCGTCGCGTCCTCATCCCGCGCCCCGAGACCGAAGAGCTCGTCGGGCTCGCCTTCGACGAACTCATGCAGCGCAGTCTCAAAGAACCGCTCATCGTCGACCTCGGATGCGGCTCGGGCGCCATTGGGCTCTCGCTGCTCTTCGAACTTCGCCAACTCGGCGTCCACGCCACGTTGGTCGCGGTTGACTCCTCGCGCGACGCGCTCGACGTCACCCGAGCGAACGCCGCCAAGCACGGTCTGGAAGGCGTGACGACGGTGCACTCGTCGTGGTTCGAAGCCCTGGATGAATCGCTTCTCGGTCGCGTGGACCTGATCGTCGCCAATCCGCCCTACGTCGGCGCCGCCGAATTCGCGACGCTCGACCCGGTGCTCGGCTACGAGCCGCTTGGGGCGTTGGTCTCTGAGGACACGGTCCGCGCCGAAGGATTTCTTGATCTCGAAGTGATAATCGGCCAATCCTGCGCGTGGCTCGCGCCAAACGGGTTGCTGATATGTGAACATGGAAATATGCATCGAGCGCCAATACTCCAATCGGCCCACGACGCGATGTTCGCCGACGTCCAAGACCTCGACGACATGTTCGGCAATCCGCGATTCCTGATTGCGAAACGCTGATGCCGAGGCTGCTCAAAGTCGAAGCGGCGATCGCCGCGCTGGACGCCGGAGGGATCGTCGCCGTGCCCACGGACACGGTCTACGGACTGGCGGCCGAAGTGAGTCAGCCCTCGGCAGTCGCCGCGTTGTTCTCCTTGAAACACCGTCCCACCTTCGTCCCCATCCCCGTGTTGGTCGATTCGGTGGAACAGATTGAGTTCCTCGACGTCGAGTGGCCGGACGAGGCCCAGGGGCTCGCCGAGGCGTTCTGGCCGGGGGCACTCACGATCATCATCCCGGTACCCCACGAACTGTCCGTAATGTTGGGCGGCGAGGGAGATACCGCCGGTTTTCGTATTCCCGACGACGACGACCTGCGCCGGATGATGGCGGTGCTCGGACCCTTCGCGGTGACGAGTGCCAACGAGCACGGTGAGATGCCGTGTCACAGCGCCTATGAGGTCCTCGAGCGATTCCGCTCGCGCGACGAGTTGAAGGGCGTCATTGACGGTGGTGAGCGATCGGGCGACGTCTCGAGCGTGGTCGACCTCTCGGTGACGCCGTGGCGCGTACTGCGCGAGGGCGCGGTCTCGACCGCCGAGTTGGCTCGAGTTCTCAACTAACGCTTCGCCACTTCAAATCTCCTCGCCCGCGCAAGAGACTCGACAAATGCGAGAACGTCACTAGCGTGGGGCAATGATGCCGATGTCTCGCGTTCAGATTCGAACGATGATCATCTTTGGCTTCGTCTTGAGCGCCGTGGCTGAAGTGATTTCTTACGTCTTTAATGTCACGACGGGCGGCTATCAGTTCGATTCGTTCCGAGTAGTCGTGGACCCGCTGTTCGGTCCGCTCACGACCATTACCGCGGTGGTCGCGTGGTGGTGGCTGACCCAATTGGAAGCCAGAGATGACGCGCAACTCACGATCTTGCGCCGCGCGTATCTATTCTTCGCCCTTCAATACGTGCTCTTCGCCGCGACGTTCAATTTCATCTTCACGCCGATTCACAACTTCGGTAGCTACTGGGTCACGACCTCCCTGTGGTTCGATTTGTTGGGCGCCTGGACGACGGCGCTCGGACTGTTTCTGATGTCACGTTCGCTCGTCACTCTGATGGACGTTGAGCGGCCTACGTCGGACGTGAGAGAGGCCATTCGCTAGTCACTGCTTACGAGCGCGATGTTTAGAGCGCGAAGACGTCGCTTCGAACCTCACCGGCTCGGCCGATCAGTTCCGTTCGTTCCGACTCTTCCATCAATGTCGCCTCCGTGCTGTGGCACCACGTTCTCACGTCATCCGGTGTCCGTGCGGCGATGATGAGTCGTTCCGGTTCGCCGTTGGATGAGTGCGTCACGGTGTAGCTCTCCACCGTCGCGGGACCGTCTCGCTGATCGCTGGCGCAGCGTGCCTGGCGATCGATTTTGTCTTGCGGACCGGCCCAACGAAACCCGTCGCGCGGGGGAGATGAGGAGTATACGCCCCACGAGTGCTTGGTGCAGAACCAGCCGAGCGCGGTGACGAGACCTTGACTCGACGAGTCGCTGCGGAGTCGGTCGACCATGGACGCAATGGAGTGCGTGACGTAGTTGTTGCCGGGACCACCGCCGAACGTGAGCCCGCCGGTAATTGTGGGAACACGACTCGGATCGAACGCGTCGATGTCGAGGACGTCGCAGGCACTCTGGACGACCGTGGGGAAGCAACTGTAGAGATCGATGTGTCCGAGGTCGTCGCTCGTGACGCCGAAATCTGTCAGGGTTTCCCAAATGGCGCGCATGGCGGGGGAGTCATCGAGTTGCGGACGATCCGAGATCAACCAATGATCGTTGGCGTCCGCGCCACAGACCGGAAAGACCATCCGATCGCTCGCGACGCCGAGCGCCGTGGCGTGTTCGAAGCTGGTCATTATGTAACACGCCGCCATGTCGACCGGCATGTTGGCCATCAACAACTTGGTGTAGGGAAAGGCGACCATTCGATTATCAGCACTGGGCGTGGCGATGGCTTCGCCCGACGGCGCGTCGTGGATCCAGGCGTAGGGATTCGTCGCAGCGACGTGCGCGAAATTGGACCAGAGTCGACCGAGGCGCTCGCGTTGCTCCGGGATCGTCCAGCCCCAGCGCGCGCGTCGAGCGTTCTCGAAGAGCGGGTAGACGTTGGTCGGGAGGTTGAGGCCCTGGCCGTACTCGGCGGCGGTCAACGGCGCCGGGTCATTCGTGGCGATGAGTGGACTCACGACGTCGTCTCGCTGGAGCGTCCAGTCCAGCTCTCGGCCCTCACGGCGCGCGAGGAGTCGCGCGTACATCGCCTCGGCGCCCACAACCGCGACGGAGTGCACTTCACCGTCGAGGATCCGCCGGGCGGCGTCGTGGACGAACTTTTGCGGCGTGTTGCCCCCGATACTCAAGAGTCGCGTCGTGACGTTGAGTCCGAGTCGCTGCGCGACCAAAAGGGCGGGATCGTTGGTGTGCCAGGTGAACGACGAGACCGCCACGATCTCTTCGATGTTCTCGAGCATCGTCGCCGCACCGGAGTCCAGCGCCGCACGTTCGAGGGCGTCGACCATGAGATCGAGTGGTTGTTTTCGAGACGCGTACGGGGCGCCCGAACTCGGTCGATCCGTGATTTGACCGACTCCAACGAGCACGGGCGTTCGGGGCGGAACTGTCACCCCTGCAGTATTGTCGCACCTTCATCCAATCCCATTCCAAAGGTAGGGTCTTATTAATGCGTATCGCCCTCGGCTCAGATCACGCTGGCTTTGACTTGAAGACCGTGCTCGCCAAGACGCTCGCCGATTGGGGCCACGACACGCTCGACCTCGGCACCGACAACGCCACGGATTCCGTCGACTACCCGGACTTCGGCGCCGCGGTGGGACGAAGCGTGGCCTCGGGCGACTGTGACCTCGGCGTCGCCGTATGCGGATCGGGTATCGGGATCTCAATCGCCGCCAACAAGGTTCCCGGTGTACGCGCCGCGGTCGTGCACGACGTGACCTCGGCCCATCTCGCGCGCGAACACAATCACGCCAACGTCCTGTGCCTCGGCTCGCGTCTCACCGGTTCGGTCGTCGCGCTCGAGGCCCTCGAAGCGTGGTTGAACGCAACGCCCGCCGAGGGCCGCCACGTGGCGCGAATCGCGAAGATCGACGAACTCGACGGGCACCTCGTCGACGATGAAAGGTAATCCATGACCTCCTCACCCTTTGACGCGTGGATTACGAACGATGACGAGGTGACGTCGTTGCTGTCCCAGGAGTGGCAGCGCCAAACGACGACGTTGCAGTTGATCGCCAGTGAGAACTTTGCCTCGCCGGCCGTGCTCGCCGCGACCGGTTCGATACTCACGAACAAGTACGCCGAGGGCTACCCGGGACGTCGCTACTACGGCGGCAACCAGGTCGTCGACGAAGTGGAGGACCTGGCGCGTCGTCGCCTCACCGCACTCTTCGGCGCCGACCACGCCAACGTGCAGCCCCACAGCGGGGCCAACGCGAACGTCGCGGTCTACCAGGCGCTCTTGGAGCCGGGTGACACGATCCTCGCCATGCGCCTCGACCAGGGTGGCCACCTGACCCACGGATCGCCCGCGTCCATCACGTCGAAGTGGTGGAATTTCGTTTCCTACGGTGTGACGCCGCGATCCGATGATCCCGAAAATCCCGGCGAGATGATCGACTTCGACAACGTGCGCGAGCTGGCGCTGGAACACCGGCCGAAGATGATCCTCGCCGGCGCGACCGCGTATTCGCGACTCATCGATCCCGCGCCGTTCCGTGAGATCGCCGACGAGATCGGCGCGTTGTTGATGTTCGACTCAGCCCACGTCGCCGGGTTGATCGCGGGCGGCTCGCATCCGAACCCGGTGCCCTACGCCGACGTCGTGGCCTTCACGACGCACAAGACGCTGCGCGGTCCGCGCGGCGGCGCGATCCTCTGTCGAGAGGAGTACGCCAAGAAGATCGATTCGGCCGTCTTCCCCGGTCAACAGGGCGGACCGCTCGAACACGCGATCGCCGCCAAGGCCGTCTCGTTCAAGGAGGCCGCGTTGCCGAGTTTCGCGACGTACACCGAGCAGATCGTCGCGAACGCGAAGGCCTTCGGCGCCGCGCTCGCGAAGGAGGGCTTCCGCAACGTCTCGGGCGGAACCGAGAACCACATGGTGCTCTTGGACTTGCGCGAGTTCGACGAGGAGTTGACCGGCAAGCTCGCCCAAGAAGTGCTCGATCGCGCCGGCATCACGACGAACCGCAACACCATCCCCGACGACCCGCGCAGTCCGTTCGTCACGTCGGGACTCCGCGTGGGCAGCGCCGCGCAAACGACGGCCGGCATGAAAGAGGGGGAGTTCGAAACGATCGCGACGTTGATGTCGCGCGCGCTGCGCCACCGCGACGACGACGCGATCGTCACCGAGGTGCGCGCCGACGTCGCGGCGATGTGCGCGACGTTCAACCCCTACGCCAACTTCACGAAGCAGTAGATGCACAACATTCTCGCCTACGTCGCCGTCATCGCCGTGGGCGCGGTCGTGACCTTGGTGGCGAACGTGCCGGCGAGGAAGATTTCGTTGCGCATCGGCTACACGGCGCTGCCCGACGAACGGAAGGTCCACCAGGTCACCACGCCCTACGGCGGGGGTGCGGCGATGCTGGTCGGCTTTTGCGTCGCGCTCCTGGTCGCCATGGCCATCCCTGCACTTCGCAACATCATCCTCTCCTCGCACGAGATGTTCGGTGTGCTGCTCGCGGCCGGCGTGATCTTCGTGGTGGGTGTGTTGGACGACTTTCGCGAGATGAGCGCACCGGCGAAAGTCGCCGGTCAGTTCCTCGCCGCGTCGATCCTGTACTTCAGTGGCGCCACGATGTACCAACTGAAACTGCCCTTCGCCGGATTCATCGTGCTCGGTCCCTCGATCCTGCCGATCATCACGGCGGTGTGGGTCTTCGCGCTCTCGAACGCGGTCAATCTCATCGACGGGCTCGACGGCTTGGCCGGCGGCATCGTCGCGATCGCGTCGGGCACGCTCTGTCTCTACGGTCTGCGCTTAGAGGCCCTCGGACTCCTGCCCAGCAACAACGTGGGACCGTTGATCGCGGCCCTCACCTGCGGCATCTGTCTCGGTTTCTTACGCGACAACTTTCACCCGGCGAAGCTCTTCATGGGCGACGCGGGGGCGTTGATGTTGGGACTGCTGATGAGCGCCTCGACGATGGTGATCGGGGGGAGGACCCCACCGGCGAGCGGCGTGACGTTCTTCTTCTTCGCACCGCTGTTGATTCCCGTGTTCATCCTCGGCGTCCCGTTGATCGACGCCGTCTGGGCGTTCGTTCGACGAACGGTGTCGGGACAGGGATTTCACACCCCGGACAAGAACCACATTCACCACCGATTGATGCGCCTGGGCCACGGTCACAAACGCACGGTGGTGATTTTGTGGCTCTGGACGGCGGTGCTGTGCGGCTTCGTCCTGTTGCCGCTCTTCGACCGGCAGGCGAACGTATTCATCCCCCTGGGCGTCGCGCTTCTGTTGATCGGTCTGATGACGTGGTTCAGCCCCCTGGTCAATCGCCTGTACTACCGCGGCGAAGAGGCCCGGCGAGAACGCGAGAGCGCGCGCCGGTGAACGACTCTCCGGGCGAACCCGAGCCGCCCACACCCTCTGAACAGGAGAATGAGCCGGTCAAGGACCTACCGGGGGTGTTCGCGCTTCTGACCATGGGCACGACCGTGGCGATGATCATCGCCGTCTTCGTCGTACTCGGCATTTGGGCCGACCGTGCGTGGGGGACCGCGCCGTGGGGTCTTCTAATCGGGATAACATTAGGAACGGTCGCCGCCGTGGTGAGCGTGGTAAAGCAAGTCCGGCGTTTCCTTTAGAAACCCATTGCTCGTGCTAGAAAACCTCCCAACCGACACACTGCCGCGCCTCCTCCGTCGCACCACACTTTCGGCCATCATCGTTGGAGTCGTGGGCTTCGTCGTGACCATCTTCGTGGCCCCGCTGCTCGCTGCCCTCGGCGTCGTGATCGGCGTGGGCATGGCGATCGCGAACCTCCGGTTCCTCGACGGCCAAACCGCCAAGGTCGAGATGCGCGGCGAGCAGAGCACGAAGGCGGTTCGCCGCCAACTGGGTGGCCGGACCACGGCGCGTTTGGCGCTGATGACGGTCGTCGTCATCGCCGCCGTCTTCCTGAACGCCCCGCTCGGAATCGGTATTGTGTCAGGGCTCGTGCTATATCAGCTCGTGTTTGTGGTCAACGTTATGCGTGTCGTAACGAGCCAGGGAGGAATGGGGTGACGATGCTGTACGCCGCGAAGACGATTCACGTCGGCGATCACCCTCACTTCGGCCTTTTCGGCTTGACCTTTGACACGGACATCGCCATGTCGACCGCGCTCGCGCTGGCCATCATCATCTTCATGGGCTATCGACTGCGCAAGACCGTCACGGATGGCGTGCCGGGAAAATTTCAGCTCATCTGGGAGATCCTGCTCGTCGACATGGTGGGCGACCTCGTCAAGTCCTCCCTGGGCGACAAGGGCAAGCGATTCATTCCACTGGGCATGACCGTCTTTGTTTTTGTGTTGGTCTCCAATTGGATTGGCTTCCTGCCGACTGCGATGCATCCCGGGCAATCGGGAGAGATCTTTCCGGCCCCCACGAGCGACGTGAATCTGCCCCTCGCCCTCGCGCTCTTTGTCATCGTGTGGGTGCATATCGAATCACTGCGCGAGCGACACCTCGGGGGCTACATCAAGCATTACGGTAAGCCGGCCGGGTGGTTGACGCCGATCAACCTCATTGAAGAGGTCACCAAGCCCATCACGTTGACGCTTCGTCTTTTCGGCAATCTGTTCTCCGGTGGCCTGATAATCGTGGTCGTGGCAGCTCTCGCGTCGAAAGCACTCGGTCCCTTCGAAGTCATATGGAAGCCCTTCGATCTCGCTATTGGGTTGATCCAGGCGTACATATTCATGTTGCTCACGATCATCTACCTCGATATGGCGACGAGCCACGAGGATGAGCACGAAGAGAAGCACGAGAAGAAGAAGAAAATCAAGAGCACTGCAGTACTCGAGACGTCGCAGTAACACCAACCAGGAGGAATAGAAAATGGCAGCACAAACAGTCGCAGGTGCGATCGGAATTGCGGGAGCACTCGTCGGTGGCGGACTCGCCCTCGGTGGCGGTGCCATCGGCGCGGCGATCGGCGACGGCCTGGCCGGGAGCCAGACAATCGCGGCGATCGCTCGTCAGCCCGAGATTGAGGCCAAGGCGCGCACGTACTTCTTCTTGACCGTCGGACTGGTCGAGGCGATGTACTTCATCAACCTGTTGTTCATGATTGTGTTCGTGTACGTATTCGCAAAGATCAAGTAGTTCAGAACGCACTCCCGTTCGTCGAACGGGCCGATTTTCTCGAACTAGATAGAAGGGCATTGAGATGATTGCGTCGATTTTCCTGCTTCCGAACGGCACATTCTTTATTGAACTCGTGACGGTGGTGGTGATACTGCTGCTGATGACGAAGTACATCCTGCCGCCCCTCAACAAGGCGCTGGAGGCCCGTCAAGAGAAGATTCGCGAGTCACTGGCAGCGGCCGATGCCGCCAAGGCCGAAGCGGCCGCGGCCGGCGACGAACGCCAGCACCTCCTCGCTACGGCGAGGGACCAGGCTCGTGAAATCGTGGCGGCCGCTCAAGCGACCTCGGATCAGGTGAAGGCCGAGGCCGCAGGTCGTGGTCAGAGCGAATACGACCGACTCATCGCCAACGCGAACGCCGAAGTGGATACCGCGCGCCAGCGCGCCATCGACGAGGCCTCGGCGCGGATCGGCGAAGTCGTCTTTGACCTGGTCAACCAGATCGTCGGACGCGAAGTGGACGAGAGTTCACACCAGGATCTGGTCCGTGAAGCCGTTGCCGCCTTGAACGTCGAAGCGGCCCGGGGACCTATTCACTGATCATGCTGCCCAAGCTCGAAGGATACGCCGCTGCCCGATTGGGTTCACTGGACGCCGCCGCGCTCGCGACGGTCACCGGGGAGCTCGCATCGCTCGAACAGACCGTCCTCGGTCGCGCCGACCTCCGAGCCGTACTTACCGATACGTCAATCGCCAGCGCGTCGCGCGGACTGATCGCCCACGACGTCCTGAGCGGCAAGGTCCACGACGTCACTCTTCAGATCGCGGTCTACGCCGCCAGTCACGCTCCGGCTCAAGAGGTTCCGCACGCGCTCGGAGAACTGGCCATCGCCGCCAGAGAGCTCGTGCAGGACGGCACGTACCCGCTCGGCGGCCTCGGTCTCTTGGCGTCGCGCCAACGCGTCGCCGGTTACGCCGACGCCCAACTCGATGACGTCGACGCGCAGAACTTCGACGAGATCGAAGACGAACTCTTCCGTTGGGCGCGTACCGTCGAAGGCAACCTCGAACTGCGACGCCTGCTGCTCGACCGCGACGCCGATCTCGCGTCGCGCCTCGGCACCGTCCAGGCCCTGCTCGGTGACAAGGTCGACGTCGTCACCCTCGCCCTCGCAAAGTTCGTCATCGAAGGGGGTCGCGCTCGTGACGTCGTCGGGACGCTGGACTACCTCGTGGACTACGTCGCCAAGGCCCGGGACTGGCGGGTCGCGCGCGTGCACACCGCGCGACCACTCGATGAGCAGAGTCGGGCCGACCTCGTCACGTCGCTGACGGCGCTTACCGGGAAGAACGTGGAACTCCAGGTCGCCGACAGTCCCGAGTTGCTCGGCGGGATTCTCGTCGAGATCGGCGACCTGCGACTGGACGCGACGACCCGCGCGCGTCTGGGCGCGCTGCGTGACGCCGTCTCGCCGGGCCACTTGTACGAATCGTCTTTGAATCGAAATGACTAAGAAAAGGAACCTGTGATGACAGAGCTCACCATTAGCGCCAACGAGATCACCGAGGCCCTGCGCAAGCACGTGACGGAGTTCAATCCCGCCGTCGGCGCCGAGCAGGTCGGTCGGGTCGTCGAGGTCGGCGACGGTATCGCGCGCGTCTCCGGTCTGCCTTCGGCCAAGGTCAACGAGCTCCTCGAGTTCGAAGACGGCACGCTCGGACTCGCGATGAACCTCGACGAGGACACGATCGGCGCCGTCGTGCTCGGTTCGGTCGACACGATCGAAGAGGAGCAGGTCGTGCGCGCGACCGGACGCATCTTGAACATGCCCGTCGGTGACGGGTTGCTCGGTCGGGTGGTGAACGCCATCGGCGAGCCGATTGACGGCAAGGGGCCGCTCGTCAATCCCAAGCAGCGGCGCATGGAGATTCAGGCGCCGGGCATCACCGGACGTCAGCCCGTCTCTGAGCCACTGCAGACCGGTATCAAGGCCATCGACGCGATGACGCCCGTGGGTCGCGGACAGCGCGAACTCATCATCGGCGACCGCAAGACTGGCAAGACGACCGTCGCCATCGACACGATTCTGAACCAGAAGGGCCAGGGCGTGAAGTGCATCTACGTCGCCATCGGCCAGAAGAACTCGTCGGTCGCTCAGACCGTGAAGGTCCTAGAGGACTTCGGCGCACTCGAGTACACCGTCGTCGTGGTCGCGTCGGCCGGTGACCCCGCGCCGTTCAAGTTTCTCGCCCCCTACGCCGGCTGCGCGATTGGTCAGGAGTGGATGGACTCGGGCGAGCACGCCCTCGTCGTCTACGACGACCTCTCGAAGCAGGCCGAGGCCTACCGCCAGATCTCGTTGCTCCTTCGTCGCCCACCGGGTCGCGAGGCCTACCCCGGTGACGTCTTCTACCTCCACAGTCGTCTGCTCGAGCGCGCCGCCAAGCTGAGTGACGAGCGCGGCGGGGGATCGTTGACCGCGCTGCCGATCATCGAGACCAAGGCCGGTGACATCTCGGCCTACATCCCGACCAACGTGATCTCGATTACCGACGGTCAGATCTTCTTGCAGTCCGACCTCTTCTACTCCGGCGTGCGTCCCGCGATCGACGTGGGTAACTCGGTGTCGCGCGTCGGTGGCGCGGCCCAGATCAAGGCCATGCGCTCGGTCGCGGGGACGCTCAAGATCGACCTCGCCCAGTTCCGCGACCTCGAGTCCTTCGCGACCTTCGGTTCGGAGTTGGACAAGTCGTCCCAGCGTCAGCTCGACCGGGGCTATCGCCTCACCGAGTTGCTCAAGCAGGGCCTCAATGCGCCGATGCCGGTCGAAGAGCAGTGCATCGCGATCTACGCCGGCACCAAGGGCTGGCTCGACACGATTCCCGTTGAGGACGTTCGTCGATTCGAGACCGAGCTGTTGATCAACTTCCGGGCGCAACACGCGGACCTGCTCTACGCGATTCGAGAGACCGGCGCGCTGCCCGAGTCGAACTCACTCGACGCCGCGATGCAGCTGTTCGTGAACAGCTTCGCCGTCACGACGAAGTAGTCAGTCAAAGAGCTAGCGAGAAAGGAGGAGCAATGGCCGGTGGACAGGAAAGGATTCTGCGTCGACGAATCAAGTCGGTGCAGTCCACGCGCAAGATCACGAAGGCGATGGAGCTCATTGCCGCCTCCCAGATCTCGCGGTCTCAGGCGCGCATCATTGCGAACCGTCCCTATCGCAACGGCATGCGACGCATCATCGTCGAAGCGGCGAAAGCCGATCCGGCCGGCGCGGCCAAACTCCTCGCGACGCCCGAGCACGTTGATTGCGCGATCGTGCTGGTGCTGACCGGCGACCGTGGCCTCTCCGGGGCGTACAACTCATCAGCGATGCGCGCCGGCGAACGACTCGTGCGAAAGCTCGAAGACGACGGGACCTCCGTGCGACTCTTCAGCGTGGGCAAGAAGGCCGGCGCCTTCTATCGCTTCCGCGGGATCGACCTGGCCGAAGGTTTCGTCGGGATGTCCGATCGCCCGACCTTCGAAGACGCTCGTCGCATCGCCGCGACCGTCGCGGCGCCGTTCGTCTCGGGCGAGGCCCAACAGGTGCTCTTGGTCTCGACGCGCTTCTTGTCCTCGGCCACCCAAAGCGTCGAAGTGGAGCAGTTGCTACCGCTCGCGATGCCGGACCTGGTCGACGAAGAGGCACCGAAGGTCTTGAAGGGTTACACCGAGTTCGAACCTGAGGTCGCCCAACTCCTCACGACGCTCGCGCCCAAGGCCCTCGAGAGCGAGATCTTCTCAGCACTCTTAGAAGGCGCGGCCTCGTTTCACATCAGTCAACAGCGCGCCATGGCCGCCGCGACCGACAACGCCGACGAACTCGGACAAAACCTCAGTCGCGTCATGAACCGGGCCCGTCAGGACTCGATCACGACCGAAATCATGGAAATCGTGGGCGGCGCCGAAGCGCTCCGCTCGGGAAAGTGAGAAACAAATGACCATCGCTCCAGAAAAGACCACCCTCGAGACGGGGCGCGTCGTCGCGATCGCCGGACCGGTCGTGGACGTGGAGTTCCCGCCGCACTCGTTGCCCGAGATCAACCACGCGGTCGAGGTCGACATCATCATCGACGGCGAAACGATCACGGTGACCGGTGAAGTCGCCCAGCAGATCGGAGAAGGCCGCGTTCGTTGCGTGTGCATGAAGCCGACCGACGGACTCGTGCGCGGTGCCGTCGTGCGCCAGACCGGTCGAGGGATTACCGTGCCCGTCGGTGACGCCGTGCTCGGACACGTCTTTAACGTCATCGGCGAGTCGCTCGACACCGACGACATCGGACCGGTTGAGGACTACTGGGAGATCCACCGCAACGCGCCGGCCTTCGACCAACTCGAGCCGCACGCCACCATGTTCGAAACCGGCATCAAGGTCGTCGACCTCCTCGCCCCGTACGTCCAGGGTGGCAAGATCGGCCTCTTCGGTGGTGCGGGCGTCGGTAAGACCGTCCTCATCATGGAGATGATCCGTCGCGTGGCCGAACTCCACGAGGGCGTCTCGGTCTTCGCCGGGGTGGGCGAGCGCACCCGCGAAGGTACCGACCTTCTGCTGGAGATGCGCGAGTCGGGCGTCATTGAAAAGACCGCCCTCGTCTACGGCCAGATGGACGAACCGCCGGGCGTGCGACTTCGCGTCGCGCTCGCCGCGCTCACGATGGCCGAGTACTTCCGTGACGTGAAGAATCAGGACGTCCTCTTGTTCGTCGACAACATCTTCCGCTTCGTCCAGGCCGGCTCCGAGGTATCGACGCTGCTCGGGCGCATGCCGAGCGCGGTCGGGTACCAACCCACACTGGCCGACGAGATGGGCGAACTCCAAGAGCGCATCACTTCGACGCGCGGCCGCTCGATCACCTCACTGCAGGCGGTCTACGTGCCGGCCGACGACTACACCGACCCCGCGCCGTTCACGACGTTCACCCACCTTGACGCCACGACCGAGCTCAGTCGTCAGATCGCCGCGCTCGGTATCTACCCGGCCGTCGACCCCCTGACTTCGACGTCGAACATTCTGGCCCCCGAGATCGTGGGCGAGCGACACTATGCCGTCGCTCGTCAGACCCAGCAGATCTTGCAGCGCAACAAAGAGCTGCAGGACATCATCGCGATCCTGGGCCTCGACGAACTGTCCGAGGAGGACCGCATCACGGTGACGCGCGCGCGCAAGATCCAGCGCTTCCTGTCCCAGCCGATGTTCGTGTCCAAGGTCTTCACCGGTATCGACGGCATCAACGTGCCGGTCCAAGAGACCATCGAGTCCTTCGAGCACTTGGTGAACGGTGACCTCGACGCGTTCCCGGAGCAGGCGTTCTTGAACGTCGGGGGCGCCTCGGACGTCGAGCGCAAAGCCGCCGAACTCCAGAAGGATTAACCGTGGCCACACTGAAGGTCGAGATCGTGACGCCCGAGGCCCCGTTGTGGGTCGGGGAGGCGACGGCACTGGTGGCGAGGTCTACCGAGGGCTGGTTCACGGTCTTGCCCGAGCACATGGACATGGTCGGTGACGTCGTGCCGAGCGTGGTGCGTGTCGGGACCACGGAGGGTGAGATCGCCATTGCGGTCCACGGCGGGTTCTTCCAGGTCGGTCCCGGCGAGGGAGAAGACGAGACGCTCGCCACGGTCCTCGCGGGCATCGCCGAGAAGGTGGACGAGATAGACGTGGCCCGCGCCCAGGCCGCCAAGGAAGCGGCGCAGGCGGAGATCGCCGCCGACAGCCGCAATGATCAGGAGACCGCGGCGAGCACGATGGCGCGAGCGGCGCTCGAACGCGCCGAACTTCGACTGAACGCCGCGAAGTCATAACGCTGGCCGTCACGCGGTCGCCGGGTTCGCTCACGTTGAGCTCGAGGTTCGAATCGCCTACGTCGGTAGGAGCGATCGCGTAATCGCGAAAAGGAGTCCCGACATGCCGATGGACGAGGCGCCGGCCGCGGTGCACACCACGATGAGAAAGTCGTCGCCGATGAGATACCCGACCACGATCATGATGACGCCGGGCAGTGCGGACACTCCCGCCATTATCCATGTTCCGCGCGGTCGAGCGATCTTGGAACGGGCCTCGCGAACGGTTCGCTTGAATCGCAGGGACACCAACCCGATCGGAATGGTGCTCAAGAGCGCGCCGAGCGCGCCGGGCCACCTACCGGTCGCGAACAGGACGATTGCCGCGAGCAGCACGAGGGCTCCGAACATCGCATTGAAACGGACTAACGAGCGCGTGATCCTGCGGCCATCCAAGACCTCGCTCATGGGGGGTATTGTAGGACCTGTAATCAACCACGATCTGGGGTCACCGTACTAATGCGCGTTGTCGACAAAATTGAACAAAGCGGCGTCAATCACTGGGGCAACAAGTACTCCGAACGCGCGACCTACGGCGACGCCATCGCCGATCAGTACGGCCGAGCTCAGATCTGGAAGCGTGTTACCTGGGCCTTTTATATCGTCGGTTTGGCGTTGATGTTCGCGCCCGATGGTCACACACTTCAATACGTGGGATGGATGCTCGCCACGATCGGACTCTTTCCGCTGGTCTGCTGGCTCAGCGAGCGATTCAAGTTCCGAAAGGCCGTCAAACTCGCGACCGAATAAAGAGTGGTGGCTGTCGTATCGTGCCTACCGCGCCGACACGTAGTCCAGCAGGTCTTTCTTGTCGTGCTCCAGTTCGTCGAAACGGGCCTTCACGACGTCGCCAATCGAGATCATGCCGACGAGTTGTCCTTCGTGCACGACTGGCAGGTGGCGTATGCGTCGCTCGGTCATGAGACCCATCAACTCGGTCACCGTCGTGGTCTCGTCACAGGTCTGAACGTCGGTCGACATAAGTTCTGAGACGGTGGCTTCAAGTGCCTTGGCGCCATTGGTGGCCAGGGCACGCACGGCGTCGCGCTCGCTGAAGATGCCGACCAACGGCGGGACGGGACCGGTGACGACGAGGGCTCCGATCCCGCGTTCCTTCAAGAGCGACAGCGCGTCGCTCACGGTGCGTTCTTGGGAAATCGTGGCCACGTCGTGGCTCTTGTTCGCTAAGAGATTCGAAACCTGCACGACGACCTCCTTGTGGAAAGACGACCAATCAGAGCCCGGCGGGTTCTACTGCGGACCTTACGACGACGGGGAGTTCATTGCAATCGGAAGTGGAGCGTGAATCGCTGCGTAATCGTGCTTCGTGAACAATCGAACAAGTGTTAGAAGCCGGCGGACGTGAACTCTTCGAGTTTGTTGCGGCGGTGGAACGTCTCGATCGTCCTCACCGTGCCCGAACGTGAACGCACGACCATCGACTGCGTGGTCGCGCCGAAGTCGTGAAATCGCACACCGCGCAAGAAATCACCGTCGGTGATCGCCGTCGCCGCGAAGAAGCAGTTGTCACTGGAGACCAGATCGTCGGTTGTCAGCACTCGTGTGAAGTCGTAACCCAGCGCCTCGGCCGAACGGCGCTCCTCATCGTCGCGCGCGATCAGCATGCCCTGGATCTCGCCGCCGAGACCCTTCAGCGCCGCGGCCGCGATCACGCCCTCGGGCGTGCCGCCGACTCCAATGAGAATGTCCGCGCCGGAATTCGGCCAGCCGGTCGCAATGGCGCCAGCGACGTCGCCGTCGGAGATTGAGAGCACGCGCGCACCGGTCTCGCGAACCTCCGCGAGCAGTGTTTCGTGGCGCGGACGATCGAGAATGACGACACCGAGTTCGGCAATCGGAATCTTCAGTCGCTTGGAGAGTTCGCTCAGGTTGTCGGTCACCGAGGCGTTGATGTCGACTGAACCGCGCCCGCGCGGTCCGACCGCGATCTTGTTCATGTAGACGCACGGTCCGGGGTTGAACATTGACCCGCGCTCGGACAGCGCAATGACCGACAGCGCGCCGTTGCGGCCCATCGCGGTGAGCGTCGTTCCGTCGACCGGGTCGACCGCGATGTCGACGAGCGGCGGACGACCATCGCCGATCCGCTCTCCGTTGTAGAGCATGGGCGCGTCATCTTTTTCGCCCTCTCCGATGACGACGATGCCGTCCATCTCCACAGCGCCGAGCACGAAACGCATCGCGTCGACCGCGGCGCCGTCGGCCGCGTTCTTGTCGCCGCGACCGGACCACCGCGCAGCGGCGATCGCGGCGGCTTCAGTGACGCGAATCAACTCAAGCGCGATATTGCGGTCCGGTCGGTACGGTTGGAGCACGTCGCTAGCGTAGTGTCGCCGACCTCTTCGACCTCGTCCCGGGCCAATTCCCGTCACCGGCAATACTTGTAGAGTGACAACCCTCGTCGTCAAGCCCGCCGGAGCACTCGAGGGCGACGTACAGGCCTTCGGCGCCAAAAACGCGGTCCTGAAGGAAATGGCGGCCTGCCTGCTCGCCACGGGAGAGCACCACTTGACCAACGTCCCGAATATCACGGACGTCACCATGATGGTGGAACTCCTCGAAGCGTTGGGCTGCACCGTCGCGCGTCCGGCTGACCACGAACTCTCAATCGACGTCCCCGAGGCTGCGGACATAAATCCAGTCGCCCCGGCCCGACTATTCGAGGCGATGCGCGCGTCGATCGTGATACTTGGACCACTGCTCGCACGCTGCGGGCGCGCGGACATGGCGTTGCCCGGTGGCGACGACTTCGGTCAGCGACCAATCAACTTCCACACCGACGGCCTCACGGCCATGGGCGCGACGTTCCACAACGATCGCAACTTCATTCGCGCCACGATCGACCGACCACGAATGCGCGCGGCGCGCATCACGCTCGAGTACCCGAGTCACACCGCGACCGACAACCTGCTGATGGCCTGCGTGCTCGCCGAGGGCCGCTCGGTCATCGACAACGCCGCGCGCGAGCCCGAAGTGGAAGACCTCGCGAAACAGCTCATCGCCATGGGCGCGCGCATCGAAGGCCTGGGTACGTCACGGCTCACCATCGATGGCGTGGCGGAGCTGCGTCCCGCCCGTCACCACGTCGTGACCGACCGCGTGGTCAGCGCGACGTACCTGGCCTCGGGACTCATCACCGGCGGCGAGGTGCGCGTGGTCGACGCCCATCCCGAGCACATGGAGATGCTGCTGCGAAAGATCGAGGCGATGGGCGGCGTGGTCGACGTACGCGGTCCGGGCGTCGCCGCACAGGGGCCGCAAATTTTCCGGGCCTGTGACGTCGCGACGTTGCCGTATCCGGGTGTGGCGACCGACTACAAACCACTCATCACGACGATGCTGAGTGTGGCCGACGGCGTCTCGGTCGTCACCGAGAACCTGTTCGTCGGTCGCTTTCGCTACGTCGACGAACTCGTGCGCCTCGGCGCGAGCATTACCACCGAAGGCCATCACGCGATGATCCGCGGCGTCGATCACTTGACGGGGACCTCGGTGCACGCCAGTGACATCCGTGCCGCAGCCGCGTTGATCCTCGCCGGTCTCGTCGCCGAAGGCGAGACGACGGTCACGGGACTCGAGCACATGGACCGCGGTTACGACGACTTCGTCGAACGCCTTCGCCACCTCGGCGCTAACATCGAACGGTTCTCGTGATCTCCTCGGATCCCGTCGAATTGGTGGAGCAGGCCCGCGAGGGTTCGCGCACCGCTCTCGCGCGTCTCTTGACCTTCGTCGAGTCCGGGGGACCGGCACAGCTGGCGACCGCGGCGCTGGCCTATCGCGCGAAGGCGCCCTACGTCGTGGGGGTCACCGGGCCGCCGGGAGCCGGGAAATCGACTTTGACGGACCAGCTGATCAACGTGGTGCTCGATCGCGGTTCGTTCGGCGGCGCCGACGACTTCGATCAGGTGAGTGTGCTGTGCGTCGATCCCAGTTCTCCGTTCACTGGCGGCGCGATCCTCGGCGACCGGATTCGTATGCAGGGACACGCGACCAACGAGCACGTCTTCATTCGCTCGATGGCGACGCGGGGACACCTCGGCGGACTCTCACTGGCGGTGCCGGACGCCGTTCGAGTACTCGGCGCCGCGAACTTTCGACTGGTCCTCGTCGAAACCGTCGGCGTCGGACAGATGGAGGTCGAGATCGCGTCGGCGGCCGACACGACGATCGTCGTCGTTAATCCCGGCTGGGGCGACGCCATGCAGGCCAACAAGGCTGGGCTGCTCGAGGTCGCCGATATCTTCGTCATCAACAAAGCCGATCGCCCCGGTGTCCGTGAGACGCGACGCGACCTGGATCAGATGCTCGAACTCGGCGGTGCCCACGAGTGGCGTCCGCCGATTCTCGAGACCGTGGCCACCGACGGCACCGGCGTCGCGGAACTGTGGGACGCGGTCGTGAACCATCGATCGTTTCTTGAGAGTGGGCAATTGGAGGATCGTCGTCGCACGCGGATGCGCGTCGAACTCGACAAGGTGCTCTCGGCGATGGTCCGTTCACGCGTCGGCGCGCTGGCGCACGGTGATGCGTACGAAGCACAGATCGATTCGTTGCTGGCGGGCACGACCGATCCTTATCGCGCGGCCACCGCGCTACTGGAGGAAGCATGATCGCAACATCGATCCCGTATGACTTGGTCTTTCTGATTCACATCATCGCCGCGGTCGACACGTTGATCGTGTTCATCGTGATGCGAACGTCAGCCCAGGCGATCGCGCAGGGCGCCGCTGAGTCGGTCCAGCGTAAACGCTTCCCCGATCGACGCAATTGGGCGGTACGCGTGGTGCACGTCTTGCCGATCACGGGACTGATCATGTCCTTGACCGGCGATAAATCAGTGTCGCTCTCCAAGCCGTGGATTGGCGTGGGGATCCTTTGCTACTTGGCGATCGCCGGTCACCTTGAAGCGAGGACGTTGCCGCAAGAGCGCGCCTTGGCCCAGGCGATCGCGCGCGACGGTGTGGCGCCGCCCGATAGTGGACGGGCGTTTCTGAAGTCGATCGACATTCTGCTCGCCCTCATCGCCGTCGCGTTGATTTCGATGCTGGTCCAGTTCTAGAGGAAACTTGCGTGTCCGACCATGCCGGCGGCGACGGTGGCGTTGGTCGCTTCGTCGATCAGGACGAAGCTCCCGGTGACCCGATTCGAGCGGTAGTCATCGACCACCAAGAGGTCGGCGGTCTGCAGGGTGGCCAGTCCGATGTCGTTAGTGTTCAGTGACGTCGATTCGTCGATGTCGAGCTTCTCGATGTCGATCACTCCGTTGATCAATTTGACCCGCACCGGCGTGACCTTGGAGGTGTGCTTCATCTTGAGGCGTTGACCGATCACGAGGGGCTTGTCGCCGAACCAACAGATCGTGGTCTTCAGTTCATTCACGACCGAAGGCAAGGGAGCGGTGGCGATCAGGTCGCCCCGTCCGGCGTTGGTCTCGTCGGCTAACGCGACGTCGGCGGCTAGTCCGACGGTCGCCTCGCTGATCTCCTGGCCGCCGAAGTTGATGGCGGTGATCGTCGTTTCGATATTGGCCGGCAGCAGCGTGACGCGGTCACCGACGCGGAAGGTGTCGCCATTCACCATCCCGGCGTAGGTTCGACCGCCGCCCGATTGGCGAAGGACCCATTGGATTGGCAGGCGCGCGCCGCGCGTGGTCGTGTGCTCCCAGGCGCCCGCTTCGGAGCTCTCGAGCGCCTCGAGGACCGTGGGACCTTCGTACCAGGGGAAGTGCACCGAACTCTCCACGACGTTGTCGCCGAGCAGGGCCGACACCGGAATAATCGAGACCGACGTGAAATCGAGGTCGCGCGCGAGGGCTTGAATCTCGTCGACCACGCGGTCAAAGGCCAGCTTGGACCAGTCGACCGAGTCCATCTTGTTGACCGCGACGATGATCGAGCGCACGCCGAGAAGTGCCGCGATGCAGAGGTGTCGACGGGTCTGCTCCTTGAGTCCGGAGGCGACGTCGAGCACGACCAGCGCGAGGTCGGCCGTCGAGGCGCCGGTCGCCATGTTGCCGGTGTACTGCACGTGGCCCGGGCAGTCCGCGATGATGAACTTGCGCGTGGGCGACGTCGCGTAGCGATAGGCCACGTCGATGGTGATGCCCTGCTCGCGTTCCGCGCGCAGTCCGTCGGTCACGAAACTGAGGTCGAGGTCGCCGACGCCGCGTTTCTCCGAAGCCTCGGCGACGGCGTCGAGCTGGTCGTCGAAGAGCTGGCGCGTGTCGACCAGGATCCGTCCGATCAAGGTCGACTTGCCGTCGTCGACCGAGCCGATGGTCGCTAAGCGCAGGAGGTCCTTGGTGGCGAGTTCCACGTTTAGAAGTACCCTTCGCGTTTTCGATCTTCCATGGCGGTCTCGGAGAACTTGTCGTCGGCGCGCGTCGCGCCGCGTTCCGAGACGTTCGCGAGCGCCACTTCGTCGATGATGGCTTCGAGCGTCGCGGCGCTCGACCTCACCGCCCCCGTGCAGTTGGCGTCGCCGACCGTGCGAAAGCGCACGGAGAGGTGTTCGACGATCTCACCCTCACCCGGTTCCACGAACGGCCCGATCGCCAAGTACATTCCGTCGCGCATGACGACGTCGCGCTCGTGGGCGAAGTAGATCTTCGGCAAT
This sequence comes from Acidimicrobiaceae bacterium, assembly GCA_003155915.1. Lineage (GTDB taxonomy): Bacteria > Actinomycetota > Acidimicrobiia > Acidimicrobiales > RAAP-2 > RAAP-2. Next base: position 157,305 of record PMFA01000021.1, read on the forward strand.
CCCATTTGCTCGCGTTGGATGTACTGCCACACGTCNNAGCTCGGTCCAATCCGAGAGGGGGAAGGCGCGCACGCTCTCACCGGGATTCACCTTGCCCTGATAGATCTGCCACAGTTCGGGTCGTTGCTTTCGAGGGTCCCACTGGCCAAAGGTGTCGCGGAAAGAAAGGATGCGCTCTTTGGCGCGCGCCTTGTCCTCGTCACGCCGAGCGCCGCCGAAAGCGGCGTCGAAGTTGTTGTCGTGGATGGCGTCGAGCAACGTCACCGTCTGCAGTCGGTTGCGCGAACCCATGGCGCCGGGGTCTTGGACCTTGCCCTGGTCGATGGTGTCTTGCACCTTGGCGACCACGAGTCGCGCGCCGACGCGCTTGACCGTGGCGTCGCGAAATTCGATGACCTCGGGGAAGTTCTGGCCGGTGTCGATGTGCATGACCGGAAACGGCAGTTGCTGGGGCGCGAAGGCCTTAACCGCGAGGTGCAAGAGCACCGCGGAGTCCTTACCGCCGGAGAAGAGCAGGACCGGGCGTTCGCACTCGGCGACGACCTCGCGGAGGATGAAAATGGCGTGGGACTCCAGCAGGTCGAGGTGGTCGGTGGTCGTGGAGGTGCGCAAGGGTGTCGTCGTCATGGTCCGTTAGGTCTCCGTATATCCTAGTAAAACACTCGAGAATGTAAGGCAGTTGAGCAAATGACCCTGATTACGCCGACCCGTGACCTCCTCGAAGAACTCGATTCGGTGAATGAGAGTTTCGAGCGTTCGACACCGCTCAAGATCCTCGAATGGACCTTCGAACGATTCAACGACGACGTCGCGATGGCCTGCTCCTTCGAAGACGTCGCGCTACTGCACATGGTTCATCAACTTCGTCCCAATTCTGAAATCATCTTTTTGGACACGCGCGGACATTTCCCCGAGACGCTCGAATTCGCGTCACGAATCGAGCGCGATTGGTCGCTCAACATGACGCGCACGACGCCCGGTGCCGACGCCGACGCGTGGCCCTGCGGCACCGAACGATGCTGCGAACTTCGCAAAGTCGAGCCGCTCGGGAGGGCCGTCACGGGCAAATCAGCCTGGATCACGTCGGTGAAACGAGTCGACGCGCCGTCGCGTACGAACATGAAAACCCTGATGTGGGATGAGAAATTCAAACTCGTGAAGGTGAACCCGCTCGCCACGTGGACCGACGACGACGTCGCGTACTACCTGTCGTCACACGACTTGCCCGAGCACCCACTGTGGGCGCAGGGCTACGCGTCGATCGGGTGCGCCGCGGTAACCGAGAAGCCACTCGTGCCGGGGGACCGTAGGTCGGGTCGCTGGGTCGGTGCCGACAAGGAAGAGTGCGGCCTCCACGAGGCGTGACATCCACCAAAAACCCTTAAAACGCTTGTAACTTTGACTGCAATGTCAAGGTGGCTTGTCGTGGGGTATGTCGGATGCTTTTAGTAGTCCTCGCCCTCTTCTGGGTGGCGCTTTTGACGCCCGTGGTCATTCGACGTCTCCGTGACGGCGGAGCAGAACGCTCGATTCAGTCTTTTCACGCCGAACACGAGGTCCTGAGCCGCCAGGAGTACGTCGTTAACCCGGCCCATCGACTGGACCAGGCTGACCATGCGGAACCGGAACCCCACGGTCCCGGGCGCCGGTCCCGCCTCACCGTCGTTCACGCCGACGACACCTACCGCTCACTGGAGTCACGCAGCTCGTGGGACGAATGGAGCGAGGACTACGAGTACGACGACGAGCCGATCAATGAACGTGAGTCGATGAACCGCTACGCCGCCGCCTACTCGTCGGTGCCCAGTGAAGCGACGGTGCGCCGCGGTTACGACGCGCCGATTCGCCACCGGTCGATGAAGTCGCGCCGACAGATGATGTTCATGCGCCTTCTTCTCGTCTCGGCGGTGTTGTCGATCCTCGCCTTCACGGTGAGTTATTCGTTGATCTTGGATCTGGCAGTCGCGTCGTGGGTCTGCATAGTTTCCTACGTGGCCCTCGCGCTCTACGCGGTCTCCCAGGGCTATTTGGAAGAATCGTCGTTGCACATTCGCCTGCCCCAGCCACGCAAACTGGCGTCGGTCCAGCGACTCTATGACGTCGTCTCACCGCGCTACGAGGATGAATACGAGTCCGAGTACGAAGAGGATGACGAGGACGATGGTTGGCAACGTCAATCCCAGCCTCGCCGGGCGTTGGGCTAAAGTTAAAGCCTCTTCGGGGGTGTAGCTCAATTGGTAGAGCGCTACGTTCGCAATGTAGAGGCAGTGGGTTCGAATCCCATCACCTCCACGAAGTGGGATTGGTTCCGGTCTTTGGACAGTTAGTACGAGCGCGCGAGCGGCACGCGCATTTTCGTAGCCCACCGTGTAGCGCAGTCCATTGGAGCCATCCCTCAGCAGCTGACGACTACTTCTTTTTTGTAGTTCGTTCAGCGAGGACTGCCCGGTTGACCGCGACCGCGGCCCGAATCAGTTGTTTGAATGCCGTCACGTTGATCTTCTCGCCTTCGCGGACGTCTATGGCGCGCCGTACGTTCCCTTCCAGGCTCGAGTTGAAGAGTTGTTTCGGGTCCGGCACTGTCGCGCCGCGAAAGAACGTGAGCTTCACCACCTGTTTGTACACTTCGCCAGTGCACACCCCGCCGTCGTGGCTCCAGACGGGAACCCCGGGACTTGAGGGTTTCACCCACTTCCACTCCTCTTCGATATCTGGATCGGCGTCGTGGATGAGCTGACGCAGATGCGCGAGCGTCTCGCCGCGCCAATCGTCGAACTCACCAGTGCGCTTCGTGATCTTGCTCGAAGCCGATTCTTCCTCGGGAGCGCTCTTTGGCACGACGTCCTCCTTCGCTGCTTTTGCTGGCCACTGTATATGTCACCCGAGGACACGAGAGTGTGACCTCAATGTTCGGCGAGCGGAATCGACTTACGCGTCGTCTCGAGGGAGGGCCACGCTCAGCCACTCAGGCTTTCCGGAGGAATTGAGAAGGAGTCGATCGAGGTCGGCGACGGCGAGTGGCCGCGCGAACAAGAAGCCCTGTCCCGTGTCAACGTGTTCGGTCTCGAGACGTGAACGCTGGTCGTTGGTCTCGACACCCTCGGCGATGGTTTCAATGCCGAGCACCTTGCCCAGCTGCACCAGAGTATGTACGAGCGCCGCCGATTCCCTCGAATCGGCGATACCGGACACGAACGAACGGTCGATCTTCAAGACGTCGATGGGGAACTGTCGCAGGTAGGCGAGGGACGAGTATCCCGTGCCGAAGTCGTCAATCGCGACGCGAACACCAAGCGCCTTCAACAACATCAGTCGCGACAATGTCGAGCCGGAGTCGTGCATCAGCGCCGTCTCGGTGAGTTCCAAGATGAGTTCATTGGCGTCGAAGCCGCTCATCGTGATCGCTTCTCGGACGTCGGTCACGATTTGGTCCCGCTCGAGTTGCTTGGCCGAAATGTTGACCGAGACCGTGAAGCGGTGACCGCGGCCCTGCCACAGGGCGCCTTGGCGACACGCTTCGTGCAAAACCCACGCCCCGACGGGAATGATGAGGCCCGAGGATTCGAGAGCGGGGATGAAGTCGTCGGGCAGCACGACGCCGCGATCGGGATGGTTCCAACGAATAAGGGCCTCGACGCCGGTAAAGGCGCCGGTCGAAAGGTCGACCGTGGGTTGATACATCAAGAAGAATTGATCGCCCTGAAGAGCGCCGTGGAGGTCGACTTCCAGACGTCGATGGTGGTCGACCGAATCCTGCATTGACTGAATGAACGTCACGGCCCTTTGTTTGCCGGCCGCCTTCGCTTGGTAGAGCGCGATATCGGCGTCTTGGAGCAATGCCTCGGGCGCCGCTCGATCACCTTCGGCGATGCCGATGCTGGCCGAGACATTGAGCGGCAACTTGCTCGCTGAAATGATGAACGGTGTCGCCATGACGTCGAGCAGGCGCGCAGCCACCACGTCCACGCCAGCCTCCAAGGAGACACCGTCGGCCAGGACGACGAATTCGTCGCCACCGAGTCGTCCGACCGTGTCGTTCTCGCGCACGGCGCTCTTCAATCGGACGCCGACGCTGACGAGCAACTCGTCCCCCGCGCGGTGACCCAGGGTGTCGTTGATGTCCTTGAAGTTGTCGATGTCGAGGAAGAGCGCGGCCACCTCGGAGTGTTCTCGTCTGGAGCGCGCGAGCATTTGATCGATGCGGTCGAGGATCAGTGCGCGGTTGGGGAGACCGGTAAGTGAATCATGGAGTGCCTGATGTTGCAGCTGGTCGGTCCTCTCCTTCACCAGTTGCACGGCACTCGATCGACTCGTGCCGAGGACGTAGATCAGCAGTGCGAGCAACAGGCTGAGGAGGACGCCACCGAGGAATACCAGCGTGGAGTCGCCCTGTCCGAAGACGCCGCCATTGACGGCAGCCCGAAAGACGTTCACGTGCCAACCATTGTGAAGGTTTACCGACGCCGAAAACGTTTCCTTAGCGCGACGTCCGGCCACGAACGTCTCGTCGGTTCCACTTCCTTCGTATCGGAAGGCGACCGCTATGCCGGGGTGGCCCAGCAGTGCCGTCGTCAAGATCGTGTTGGGCAGAATCTCAGTTCCGGTGAATCCGATGAGGTTGGCTCGGCGGCCCGCGGCGGTAGACGGGTGGCTGCCGTTGCGATAGAGCGGCGTGCCCAATGCCAGTGCGGCCGGACCACCCAGGTTGTCGGGGGCGTAGGTCGCCTGCCCGGAATGGGCCGCTCGGAGTAACTGCGGTCCCAGTGACGAATCACAAAGATCAAGGCCAATCGGAATCTGCGGTAAACCCCGTCGGGCGTAGTCGACGCCAACCAAACAGTAGAACGGACGTCGACCAGCGGGTGTGAGGGTGAAGGTCTGTTCGGGGGCGTTCGATTCCTTCGCGTTGAGGGTCGCTCGCGCCGCGAAGGCCTTCAATTGCGATGGGCGCACGACATCGACTTCCGCAATGGAGAGGATCTCGGGGTAGCGCTGGAAGGCGTCGACGTTCCTCACCCAACGGATGAAGTCCGTCTCGGAGGCGTTGGGGTTCTCGATGATGAACGCTCCGGCGCTGATCGCCAGGTCTTGTTCATGTTCAATGGCGAGGTTGAGCGCCGACGCGATCTCGACCGACGACGTCCGGAGATTCTGATGAGCTTGCTGCACGTCACTCTGGGAAAGACTTTTGGCGCCGAGGTATGACCCCAAGAACCCGATCGCCACGACGCCGACGGCAATGGCAATCCAAGCACTCCGTCGCGGACTCTTGCGGCCCGGTCCTGGTGTTGTCGAATCACTCACGCGAAGAGCCAACGCAAGATAGTTCCGTGGGCCTGCATTTTCACTACACGAAACTCTTGACTCGTGTCACCAGTACAACGACATGAGAAATCCAGAGCGGACAACGGTAGCCAAACCCGAGGCACCTGAAAATTTTACTATCGTTCGTTCAAAACATTGACTCAACACCGTGATAATTCTCTGTCGAACCAGGCAGTGGCGCCAGTTCGGATGTGACCTTCGCCTCTAGGCATGCGTCGCGATCCAGGCGCGAATTGACTCCGCACGCCGGAGAACACGATTCACGTCGCAGCACGACACTATTACGAATTCCGTAGTAGTGTCGTGTTCGCGGAAAGGTGGTGACGGTGGAATCGAAGCGATTAGGTCGTACGCAAGACCCGACGATCCTCGTGCTGACGAGTCTGACCGGTGGCCCGAAGCACGGCTACGCGATCATCAAGGACATTGAGGAAATGACCGGCACGGTCTTCGGACCGGGCACCCTCTACGGCGTACTCGTGCGCCTCGAAGAAGAGGGCCTCGTGGCTCCACTGCCGTCGAAGGATCGTCGTCGACCGTATCGCATCACGGGCGCCGGCTCGGCCCTATTGACCGAACGACTGCAGAGCGCGATGAAGGTCGCGACGATCGGGCTGCGGCGTCTTGGAGAGATCGGCTGAACGTGGGAAGTTCATTCATCGACCTCGCGTTGCGCTGTTATCCGAAGTGGTGGACCGAGCGCTACGGCGAAGAGATGCTTGCGGTGATTGACGATCTCAAACTCGATGGTCGATCAGAAAGTGCGATTGCAGTTGGTCTGTTGCGCGACGCGATGAGATCACGTTTTCAAGTTCGGGGGATGCCGCACACCTTCGGTCTGCTCGCGACACGAATTCGAACGTCCGTCGCCGCCAGCACGCTCCCGTGGATAGCGATCGTGCCGTTCTTGTTGTTCATTACAGGCCGGTTCGAGGTCCATTCAAGTTCCGGTGACGTGCAGGTCGGTTACCCATTCCAATTGACGCTCTTTCGGACGAGAGTTGTGTCCGAGTCGGGTGTTCACTGGGTGCACCCGACGATATCGACGGCCACGTGGATCATCGGCGGTTCCACGATGTTCATGGACGCTCTGTACTCACTGACGCTGCTCGTTTTGATTGTCGGATTGGGGGCGCTGCGCTACGGCATCGTTCAAGAGAAGAGACGGAATCGTCGCGCGATGTACGTTCTCACTTGGTTGCCTGTCGCCACGGTGGCTTTACTCTTGGCCATGCGGATCGCCCAGGGGTATCTCACGGATGGTTCGCGCCCGAACGGGCCAAATTTTCAGTTTGTCGGCGGTCACTCCGCGGTCGCGGCGCTCATGGGCAACTTCATGTGGGTCGTCGCCATTGGAGGATGGCTGATCACGATTGCCAGCCTGGTCGTCGTTGCGAACCGCGTCAACGTGCCACCCGAAACGCTTCGCTTCGGTCGGACGGTGAGTGCTCTGACGTCAGTATCGCTCACGCTGACGTTCCTCGCGTATCTCGTTTGGGGCGTGGCCGTTGAATTGCAGAATCGCGAGTCGCATGTGGCCGGAGCCATCGTGGCAACGTATCCACGACACGACGTGTGGCTCCCTATGGCGTTCGCCTTGGGATTTGCGTGCGTTGCGTCGATTCGGGGCGCGACAACTGCACGTCGGTCGTGGCGGATCATCTACTCCCAGCGCCTTTGGGACACGTAGTCACTAGAGGCGATGTACGTCAGCGCTCATTGATGCCGGCGCCGTTCGCGTAAGGGCGACGATCCCGGCGCACATGAGAGCGAAAGCCATGACACCGATGGTGAGGTTCAGTGCACCGTGGTGCAAACGTTCGCGGTAGAGCCAGATGCCCAGCGCGACGCTGACGACCGGGTCCACGATGACAATGAAGGTCTGAGAGACGCTGAGCGGTCCAACGTGCAGCGCTGCCTGTTCACAGAGCAATCCAATGACACCCCCGACGATCAGGGCGTACACCGGCCAGCGCGTGAACGCACCACCGAAGCCCAACGCGCTGATGGTGTCGGTCGTGGCCTTGATGAACGTTGCCTCGAGGGCCCACATGACCGCCGTTGCACTCGCAAAGAGTGCGGCTCGACGGGCCGGCGAACCGCGTTGGGCGAGGGCAACGAGCAACGCCACTCCCGCGACACAGACAATCGAAGGGACGGTCCACGCCGACGACGTGGGAAGAAACGATCCTCCGTGGGGTGACGTCATTACGAGGAAGATCACCAGTCCCGCCGCCGTGATGATCGCCGCCAACCACGTGACACCACGAATCGATTGGTGGAGCCAGAGTTGACGCAGCACCAACGCGAGAATCAGCTCCGTCACGAGAATTGGTTGCACGAGCGAGAGGGGGCCGAAGTGGAGCGCCAACGCTTGGAAGATGAGCGATCCGCAGAGCGCGAGCCATCCCAACAACCAAAGTGGATGGCGCAATAGATACTTCACGAACTTCCAACCTTTTGATTTCTCAACGTCACTCGTACTCGCGATGTGTTGCAACGTGACGGCGAGCGCATTGGTGAGTGACGTGAGTAGCGCGAAGAGAATCGTCATCTATTGAACGCAACCTTCGAGACCGTTGGTCGCGGGTCGTCGAAACATTGCGCGTGACATTGCTCGTCGCTGTCGCGTGCGGGAGCGATTCGTGACGTGCGTAAGGCGCGTATCGGGCATAGGGCGGATGTTAAGGCGCCGCTTCGACGTTGCCCGGTTACGAAGGCGTGGGCGACCGACGTCGGTAGGGCTAATTCCCGCGACTGATTGTCCAAATCCGCGCCCAGAGAAGGGTCAGTGAGAGCATCAGGCTGTGGAAAACATGCGTCTAAATAGTTCAAGCTTGTGCTCTGTGTAAACAAACCGGTGGAAAACGTGACAACTTTTGGGCAAAAGTTCCTGATATCAGCATTTGACCCGACGTCAGCTTGCAAGGTCTGGCACAGTATCACTCGTAGTTCACGTAGCACCTGTCGAATGAGACGGAGAACCGCAAGGGGATTCGAATCAGGAGGGGAGAGGGGCCTCGCAAGAGGAACAGAACTCCTCCAACGGGCAGCGGAGTTCGGTCCGCGGTCAGTAACGACAAATGACGTGAAGTGCCAGCCGTCAAGCGGTGGCCTGTCCGACACGGGTCAGCGAGTGATGTGCCTTCGGGAACCCCGAGGGGCGGGTGAGCTTCGGCTCACTGGTCACTCGGGGTTTTCGGCTTTTCGGAGTCGAATTTCGATGTCATCACATCATCGTGCCGGCGGCCACGATCTCCCTCGTTAGCCGCTCACCGGATAGATCCGAAAACCCGACCGCTCCTTATGGGGTAGCGAGCGATAGAAATCTTGCGCCGTGCTGGTGATTAAGTCGACGCGTTTCACACCAAGGCGTTCGAAGGCGTAGGTCAAGAGGTCTCGAGCTACGCCGTCTCTACGACGGCTCGGTGCAACGACAAGGAGCGACAGATGGGCCTGGATCGCACCATCGGTCTGGAAATAGGCGAAGGCAATCACTTCGCTGTCTATCTTTCCGACGACGGACATCACTCCCGGTGCAGTGAACACCGAGTGCGCTCGAGAGGGGTCGCTCGTGTAGGCGGGCCAATCTTCGCCCGAACAAAGCGCAATGACCGGACCGAGGTCCTCCACGGAATAACCACGAAATTGCGCCGGACTCTTCATCATTCAAGTATCGCTGTTGCGCTAATTAAAACAGTGGCAGGGACTCCACGGACTCAATCAGCTCCGGTCCGTCGTTCTTCACCGATCCCACGGCCGAGCTGACACCGTGGTGCACGAGTGTGCCGCTTCGTGCGGGTACGAGCAGTTGCAGTCGCTCCTCGGGCTCGTGCTCTCGCACGTTGATCCAGGTCTCGACGTCGTCGAGTTCGAGCACCACGGGCATGCGGTCATGGATCTCGTCCATGTCCTCGCTCGGTGTGGTCGTGATGATCGTGCAGGTCTTGGTCATCTCGGCGTCGGCCGGTTCCTCGGGACTTCGCCAGTACTCGAAGAGCCCGGCGAAGAGCATCGGTTGTCCGTCGGAGCGCGTGAAGAAGTGTGCCTGCTTCACGTGGCCCGGACGGTGGTCCCACTCGTAGAAGCCGTCAACGGGAATGACGCAGGGTCGCTTGGCGAAGGCGCTGCGAAAGGAGGGTTTCTCAGCGACGGTCTCGCCGCGGGCGTTGAAGAGTCGATTGCCAATTTTCGGGTCCTTGGACCAACTCGGGATGAGGCCCCAGCGGTAGCGGTCCATGAGGCGCTCCTCGTCGCGTTCGCTCACGGCGAAGAGTCGTCGCTGCGGTCCGATGTTCCAACTGGGATGCCCGTCGGGGTCGAGGCCGGCCGCCAGGGCGGCGTCGAGCAGCCGGGCCAGACGAACCGGCGGGGTGAAGAGGGCGACACGACCACACATGGCTCTATTCTGGCGCGAAATTCGGCCATTGGCGCGTGTCACGAGAACTCGCTACTCTTACGAACATATGTTCGCTTTTTCCTCCAATCGTCCTACGCTGCCTGAAGATCTCGTGGCGATACTTCGCCCGGTCGCCCTCGCCAAGAGCCGGATGCTGCCCCTCGGCGAGCCCTGGGGATCACTCGTACCCAACGGGGGACTGCGCCGCGGTTCGACCGTCGTGGTGCAGGCCCAGCCGGGACTGGGCGGGCTGAGCCTCGCCCTTAGTCTCCTCACCGAGTCGAGTGCGCGCGGTCACTGGAGCGCGGTTGTGGGCGTGGACGACCCGGGCGTCGTCGCCATGGCCGACCTCGGCGTGGACCTTCGTCGCGTGCTCTTCGTGCCGCGCCCGCGCGGGGCGTGGGCCGAGTCCGCGGCCGACCTACTCGACGGAGTGGACCTCTTGATCGTGCGACCACCATCGCGTGCGTCCCACGGTGCGGCACGTCGACTCATCGACCGGGTGCGCGAACGCGGGACGGTGCTGATCGTGCTCGCCGAGCCGGCCTCGCTGTGGCCGTTACCGGCCGACCTCTCTTTCGACATCACCAACGCGCAGTGGGCGACGTCGTCGCGACTCGACGCGCGTTATCTCACCGTGCGCATTGGCGGACGCGGCGAAGCAGTTCGCGCGGGTGAGCACGTGGTGGTCTTACCGAATCGAAGAGGACGCTGCGAGGCCAACTAGTGGAGCGCCTCCTCGCAATATGGATCGAGGCCCTGTGCGAAGAGGCGCCCGACGGCTCGACGCTGCGTGACCACCTAGCGCTGCTCGACGCGCTAAGCGTGCTGTGTCCCTTCACCGAGTCGGTGCGCCTCGGTCTGTTCGTACTGCCCATCCGGGGACCGAGTCGGTTCTTCGGCGGCGAGGCCGCGGTGATGGAGAACGTTCGCGCCACGATCGTGGAACTCACGGGCCACGAGCCGTCGCTCGGCATCGCCGACGGACTGTTCTGTGCCGAGATGTGTGCGCGGCGCGCTCTCGTACTCGAGCCCGGTGCGACCGAGTCGTTTCGGCGCTCGCTCCCACTCTCGGCGCTCGGTCGAAAGGACGTCGCGACGACCTGTCAACGACTCGGCCTGCACACGGTCGGTTCGTTCGCCGACCTCGACATAGCGCGCGTCGGCGAGCGCTTCAACAAGCAGGCGCTGGTCTTGCAACGCATAGCGCGCGGTGAACTCTTTGAACTCGACGGCCAGCGCGACCTCAAACTCGCCACGCGTCTTCGCCAGCTGCGTGGCGAAGAGGACACGCGCGACGAGCAGCTGGGTTTCTTCGGTCAGCGCGGGGCTGGGGATGACCGCGCCGAGGCGGCCGCGCACCGCGTGCGACGTCGTCTCGGGGTCGACGCCGTGGTCGTGGCGTCACTGCGCGGCGGTCGGGTCCCCGAGGACCGTGCAGCGTTGGTGCCGTGGGGTTCGCCGAAGAGCGTCATCCGAGACGTCGCGCCGTGGCCGGGCCAGATGCGTGCCCCGTCGCCGGCCACGTCGCTCACTCGTCCGGTGGCGGTGCAACTGCGCGACGGAAACGACCACCCGGTCGTCATGGGCGTGCGGGGATTTCTCAGTGAGGCGCCCACGACGCTGTTGTTCTCGCACCAACTGCGCCGCGAGGTCATCTGGTACGCGGGACCGTGGCCGTTGGTCGAGCGCTGGTGGTCGCTCAATCGCCGTCGCGCCCACGTGCAGGTCCTGCTCGTGTCGGGCGAGGCATTGCTACTCACCGCCGAGTCGAGCCGGTGGTGGCTCGCGGGGATCTACGACTGATGACGCTCTACGGAGAGCTCCACGCCCACTCGGGCTTCAGCTTCCTCGACGGGGCGAGTGACCCCGAAGAGCTCGCCGCCGAAGGCGCTCGCCTCGGTCTTTCGGGATTGGCGCTCACCGACCACCACGGGTTCTACGGTGTCGTTCGTTTCGCCGAAGCAGCCCGGGCCTTCGGTCTGCCCACGGTCTTCGGGACCGAGATCTCGATCGACGCCGACGACGACCGCGTCGGGGTCCACGATCCCTCGGGCGCGCACCTCGTCGTACTCGCGCGCTCACCCGAGGGATACCGCGCGCTCTCGACGATGCTCGGTGAGGCGCACCTGCGCCGCGGAGAAAAAGGTGCGCCGCGCTTCAGCCTCGAGGAGGTCGCGGGCTGCGCGCGAGAGTGGCTCGTCTTGAGTGGTTGTCGCAAGGGCGCCATGACGCGCGCACTCATGGACAGGGGTCCTCGCGCCGCCCAACGAGAACTCGAGCGTCTCAGCGCCGCCTTCGGTCGCGACAACGTCGCGGTCGAGATCTGGGACCACGGCGCGCCCGACGACGTCGCGCGCAACGACGTCCTGGCCGAACTCGCCGTTCGCCACGACGTGTTACTCGTGGCGACGAACAACGTGCACTACGCCACGCCCGACGCCTTCGCGCGCGCCAACGTGCTCTCGGCCTTGCGCGCGCGCCAGAGCTTGGAAGAGATGGAGGGGTGGCTCAACGCGAGCCCGCTCGCGCACCTGCGCAGCGATTCCGAGCAGCGCCGACGCTTCGCGCGCTGGCCCGGGGTCGTCGACCAGGCCGGTGAACTGGCAACCGCGCTGGCCTTCGACCTTCGTCTGGTCGCGCCAAACCTGCCGCCCTTTTCGACGCCCCCGGGGATGGACGAGCAGTCCTATTTGGAAGAGCTCGTGGCCGAGGGCGCGACGAAGCGCTACGGCACCCGCGAGGAGGAGCGAGTTGCGGGCGCGTGGCGACAGATCGATCACGAGCTCGGGGTCATCAAGACCCTCGGCTTCGCCGGCTACTTCCTCACGGTGTGGGACATCACCGAGTTCTGTCGTCGTAACGACATCTACTGCCAGGGCCGCGGCTCGGCCGCGAACTCGGCGGTCTGTTTCTCCTTGGGCATCACGAACGCCGACGCGGTGAAATTGAATCTGTTTTTTGAGCGCTTCTTGTCACCGGCGCGCGACGGCCCACCCGACATCGACGTCGACATCGAGTCCGGCCGGCGCGAAGAGGTGATCCAGTACGTCTACGAGCGCTACGACCGGCGCCACGCGGCCCAGGTGGCCGCGGTCATCACGTACCGACCGCGCTCGGCGCTGCGCGACGTGGCGCGCGCCTTGGGTTACAACGAAGACCAGGCCAACGCACTGCGCGACAGCGTCGATCGCCACACCATGACCGCGGGCGCCGACGTGCCCGAGCTCGTCACGACCATGGCGACCCAGATGCTCAATCGCCCCCGACACCTCGGCATCCACTCGGCCGGCATGGTGCTGTGTGACCGACCGGTGATCGAGGTCTGCCCGGTCGAGTGGGGCCGCATGCCCGGACGCACGGTGCTGCAGTGGGACAAGGATGACTGCGCCGCGATCGGTCTCGTGAAGTTCGACCTGCTGGGCCTCGGGATGCTCGACGCGCTGCACCGTTGCGTCAAGCAGGTGCAGTCCTTCTACGACGTCACGATCGACCTCGGGGCGCTGGCCCAAGAGGACGCGGTCTATGACTTGTTGTGCGAGGCCGACACCGTCGGCGTCTTCCAGGTGGAGTCGCGCGCGCAGATGGCGACGCTGCCGCGTATCCAGCCGCGCACGTTCTACGACCTCGTGATCGAGGTGGCGATCATTCGCCCCGGTCCGATCCAGGGCAACGCCGTCAACCCCTACATCCGACGTCGTCGCGGCGACGAACCGGTCACGTACCTGCACCCGCGCCTCGAGCCGATCCTTCGTCGCACGCTCGGTGTGCCGCTCTTCCAGGAGCAACTGATGGAGATGGCCGTCGCGGTCGCCGGCTTCTCGCCGGCCGAGGCCGACGAACTACGCCAGGCCATGGCCGCCAAACGCTCGGAGCTGCGCATGATGAAACTGAAGAGTCGCTTCTACTCCGGCATGGCCGAGAACGGCATCGCCGGAGCGGCGGCCGATCAACTCTTCGACGCGTTGGCGGCGTTCTCCAACTTCGGATTCCCCGAGTCGCACGCGGTCTCCTTCGCGCACCTCGTCTACTGCTCGGCGTGGCTGAAGGTGCACTACCCGGCGGCGTTCCTCGTGTCGATGTTGAACGCCCAGCCACTCGGCTTCTGGTCCTCCCAGAGTCTGGTCGCCGACGCGCAGCGCCACGGCGTGCGCGTGCGACGACCAGACGTGAACCGCTCGGGCGCCGGCGCTTCACTCGAGGGCGACCCCGACGATCCCGACGTGCGCCTCGGCCTGGGGGACCTGCGCACCATCGGTGACGAACTCGCGACGCGCGTCGTAGAAGGTGCGCCGTGGTGCGACTCCTCGGACCTGGTGCGCCGCGCCGGCCTTCAGCAACACCACCTCGAGGTGCTCGCCGCCGCTGGCGCACTGGATTCTTTTGGCGCGACTCGTCGCGCACTCGCGTGGTCAGCTGGCGCGGCCGCCCAGGGCACACTCGATCGACTGCCCGGCGTGGTGACCGGTCTCGAGGCGCCGGTGTTGCCGGCGACGAGCGAGATGGAACGGGTGGCCGATGACATGTGGTCGATGGGCCTGACGCCCGAGGCGACGGCGATCGCGTTGGTGCGTGACTACCTCAACGAACGTGGCGTCACCCGCGCCGCCGCGCTGATCGGTGCCGAGGGTTCTCGAGTGCTCGTCGCCGGCGTCGTGACGCACCGTCAACACCCCGAGACCGCGAACGGTGCGGTCTTCATCAACTTGGAAGACGAGACGGGCCACGTCAACGTGATCTTCTCCAAGGGCGCCTGGGCCCGTTGGTCACTCGTCGCGCGTAAGTCGCCAGCCCTGATGATCCGCGGAACACTGCAGCGCGGCCAGGGGACGCTGGCTCTCACGGCCGAGTTCGTCGAGCCACTACGTCTGGGCGCGACCACGCCGTCACGCGACTGGCACTGAACACCGCGTCTCCACGACGTGACCACTGCGCGATAACACGCACTGCACGAATACGCGTGACCCGCTTTTAGGATTCCTTCATCGAATGCGTTTCAAGGATGAACGCGAATGAGAGGCGCCACAGATGATTGATGTCCCCGATTCCCATCAAGACCTTCTAGAAAGTTCCGTGGCTTCACTGGCCACGATCGGCCCCGATGGTCGACCACAACTCACGGAGGTGTGGTTCCTCTACGACGAAGGTTCGGTCGCGCTCTCACTCAATTCGAGTCGGCAGAAGACGAAGAATCTGGTCGCTCGTCCGCAGTGCTCGCTACTGATTCTTGATCTCGACGTACCTCAGCGCTATCTGGAATTGCGCGGTGATGTCGAAGTGACGGCTGACGACGGCTCGTTCGTTGAAAAGGTAGGAAAGAAATATAGCGCCGACTTACGTGCCTACGATCAACCGGGCGATGAGCGAGTTGTCGTTCGGATTGTCCCGAAAAAAATCAACGCCGTTGACATGCGAGGCTGACCGCCTGGGCACGTGAGCGCTTGAACGGCAGCCGTAGGCTGAACACCTATGGTCACCGTCGTCGTACTCGTCGTTGTCGTCGCGGTCCTCGTTTTCGTTTTCTATTGGTCGGGTCGATACGGTGATCCCAAGAGAAACTCTGGGACGTCTCTTCGCCGAAGCGCGAGCGCCCACACCACGAAGAACGGTCGTCCCAAAAAGGGTTACGCGACTCGTGATCAGGCCGAGGCGCAGGCCCTGGCGATGACGAAGCGAGACGGTTCGCCGATGAGTGCCTACAAGTGCGGTGCGTGCGACAAGTGGCACGTTGGTCATTAGTTGACCTGGAACACCGTCCCCAATCGACGGGACCGCGCTGGCGAATCATCAAAACTGAATCATCGCTGAGGCAAGATTGGAATGAAGCAACTCAGTGGGGAGGTCGGCGATGACCGCACGAGTCATTAACATCACCGTCGATTGCGACGACGTTCTGAAGGTCGCGAACTTCTGGTCCGAAGTTCTAGGACGACCAGTGGATCAGGTGAGTAGTCCGGTGTTCGCTTCCATTGGGGGTAGTGATCCCGAACGAACGGAGTCCGCGTGGTACTTCGAGAAGGTTCCGGAACTTAAATCGGCGAAGAATCGCATGCACGTGGACCTGGTCGACCCGGATCCTTCGGCTGTCGAGCGACTTGTGAACCTCGGTGCATCCAAAGTTGGGGAACACGAAATCGGGGGTGGACTCCATCGTTGGACCGTCATGCAAGATCCCGAAGGCAATGAGTTCTGCGTCGCCGCCAAGAGCTTCTCTGGTTGATCAACTCTGTTCACGGAGTGACACGACCGCGCACTGTCGTACGAAGGCTCTGCAAAACGGACGGCGCACCCACGGGCACTCGCCCGAATGACTCCCTTCGACGGTTGATCGACCGTCATGACCCAGCCCGATCGAATGCTTCGCGGGGCGACTCCCTGGCCCAACATAATTGATCGTTAAGGCGATCCTAATAATGCACTTGTAGTCATAAGAATCGTCTCCGACAGAATTTTTTCGTCACTACTGTTCACAACGTGGTCAAAAAGTTTGACCAGTTTCCTCGTTGGTAGGTTCCCTTGTTCTCTCTCAATTACGCCTGGAATGAGTTACGACGACGACTCGGTCGAACAGTGGTCACGGCGATCGGTCTCGCCGCGGGCGTCGGATTGGTGATGGGGATCATCGGCGTATCGCAAGGATTGAGCGATGCCCAGAACAAGGCCCTGTCGCCGCTGAATTCAGTGGGCACGGACATCATCGTGACCCGAACCGTCGCACCGACGCTCTCGACGGCCACGACAACCACCACCACTCCCTCCAACGGTTTCGGTGGTGGTGGTGGCGGCTTCGGCGGCGGCGGCCGCAGCGGTGGTGGTGGCTTCTTCGCCGGTGGTACGTCCTCGCTCAATTCCTCGGATGACGCCGCGCTCGCCGCAGCGAACTCCTCGGTGATCACGGACTTGGCGAAACTCGGACCGGCCGGTACCAAGTTCACGCACGACTTCTTCGTTCCCGGAACATTGATCACCTTTCCCTCGCAGGCCGTGAGCACCGTCGCGAACGTGAAGGGCGTGAAGAGTGCCGTCGGAGCGTTGTCGCTCGATGCCCTTCACGAAACCGGCACAGTGCCGAAGATCACTGCGTCGGTAAAGACCGGCGGTCAGACGATCTCGACGAGCGTCAAGGCGCCGGTCCTCACCGCAGCCGAGCAAGCAACTGAGCGCACGTGCATCCAGAATCTCATCACGAAACAGTTGGGCTCCACCACCACGACCATTCCCGGTTCCGGTACCGGGGNNTACCAGCAGGACGTGGTCGTTCCCGAGCAAACTGTCAACGAAGTCCTCAATCCGCCGACCACCAACACCAGCACCTCGACGTACACCGTCGCCGGCGTGAACCCCGCCGATACGACCTCGGGACTGGTTACCAAGGCCCAGTTGGTGAAAGGTGCGTGGCTCTCATCGACTCCTTCGGTGGCGAAGTCCCAGGTGCTGGTCACGACCGCCTACGCGTCGCAAAAAGGGCTGAAGGTCGGCGACACGCTCACGATCAACAAAGTCGGCTACCGGATCGTGGGATTGGTGAACCCCACGTTGACGGGTGACGTTTCTGATGTGTACTTCAGCATCTCGAACCTTCAGACGCTGTCGACGAACTCGAATCGCATCAACGAAGTCCTGGTTTCCGTCGATAACGCGAACGACGTGAACGCCGTCGCCAAGGCCATCAAGAAAGCCCTCCCCGGTGCGACGGTCCTCACGTCGGCGTCCCTCGCCGATCAGGTGACGGGGAGCCTCTCGAACGCTCGCAAACTGGCCAACGACCTAGGTGGAGCCCTGGCCCTCGTGGTCCTGTTGGCCGCTTTTCTCATTGCCGGTCTCTTGACGCTCTCGAGTGTCTCGAAGCGCGTACGTGAGATTGGATCGCTGCGAGCAATTGGCTGGTCGCGCGGCCGCGTGGTTCGCCAGATCATGGCCGAGACGCTGGGCATCGGCGTGGTCGGTGGCGTCGTCGGCATCGCCGTCGGCGCGGTGATCTGTCTCATCATCGGCGCGGTCGGTCCTGCCCTCAGCGTGTCGAGCACGGGCCTCGCCGTGGGCGCCTCCAAGGTGAGTGGCCTGTTGGGTCAGACGACGTCGGCCACGGTGGCCCGGACCGTTCACCTCACGGCACCCATTCACCCCCTCACGATTGTGATCGCGTTCGCCGGAGCTCTCCTCGGTGGTCTGATCGCCGGTGCCGTAGGTGGTTGGCGTGCGGCTCGACTCGCTCCCGCCTCTGCTCTCCGAGACCTCGGCTAAAGCTCACTCCCACCGAAAGGCGCACACCATGACCCAAATCCTGAATGACGACAACCGAGAACGCTCGACCGGAGATCCTCTTTATGTGTTGAAGGGCGTGACCCGCACTTTCGCCAAGGGAGGTGTCACGGTCAACGCGCTGCGCGGCATTGATCTGGAGATCGCGCGCGGCGAGACGGTGTCGCTGGAGGGCCCGAGTGGCTCCGGGAAGACGACGCTCCTACAACTGCTGGGCGCTCTCGATACTCCCACCTCGGGCCAGATTCGTTTCGACGGGCGATCGCTCGAGGACGAATCGGACAGCGTGCTCACCGACATTCGTTCTCGGGAGATCGGTTTCGTGTTCCAGCAGTTCAACCTGATACCGACGTTGAGTGCCGAAGAGAACGTGGCCATCGCCATGGTGCCACGAGAGTCCTCTCACGAGAAGCGCATAGCTCGCGCCAACGAACTACTCGGACAGGTTGGTTTAGCCCATCGGCTCGGACACCTGCCCTCGCGACTGTCCGGGGGCGAGCAACAGCGAGTGGCCATCGCTCGAGCCTTAGCCAACTCGCCGGAAGTCATCATCGCCGACGAGCCGACCGGCAACCTCGACTCGACGAACGCGAGCGAGTTCATGGCGCTGCTGGATGACCTTCGACAGCAGTTCGGCGTGACGATCATCATCGCGACGCACGATGAGGATGTCGCCTCGCACACCGGGCGCCGCTTGCGCATCCGTGACGGGTCCATTTCCTCGGACACCACCAAGTCAGTGTGAAGGCAGCGTACTTTTCGTAGTCTGACGAGCGTGACGCTGCCGCTGCGAGAAGGAGTTCGAGCTGTTGTCGTGGATGACGACGACCGCGTGCTCCTCGTGCATTTTCAGTTCCCTGAGTGGACGTTATGGGCGACGCCGGGCGGGGGAGTCGAACCGGGCGAGTCGCTGGAAGTAGCGATCAGGCGTGAGTTGAAGGAAGAGGTTGGTCTCGTCGACGTTGAGCTTGGTCCCGTCATCTGGGAGCGGACTCACGAATTCGAGTTCGCGGAGTATTCGGGTCAACACGAGAAGTTCTTCCTCGTGCACACTTCGACGGATGTCATTGCACCGACGTTCTCGAAGCAAGAACTCCTGGCGGAGCGTCTGACGGGCTCTCGGTGGTGGACGGTGCGTGAGATCCGAGAAGCGAGCGACGAGCAATTCGCACCGCGCCGATTGGCAGCGTTGCTCGAAACGTTGTTGAAGAATGGACCGCCGGAAACGGTCATCGACACCGGCGTTTAAGCCTGACGCGGTGGTCGGTTCAAACGAAGGCGTATTCGGGGCGATGACCCGATTCGATCTCCAGGCGTACGAGAAGCTGCGCGACCGGCAGGTCCTTCGCGTGGGTGATCCCGATGCAGCGCGAACGCGTCGGCAGGACTTCGAAAACGAGTGACGTGCTCTCGAGGACCTGCCCAACGAAGGTCGACAACTGCAGCTCGGAGTCGGTTTCGAAGCTGTGCTGGGAGATTGACTTGTGCATGAGCGGGATGATCGAAGGCTGGAAGCCCCAGAGGTTCATCGAGACGGTGGCGAGCGGAGAGAGCGACACCGGCTCGAGGCCGTCGTCGGCGTCGTAACCTTCGAGCGTCGAGTGGACGTTTCGTCGCTCCACGATTTCGGTGAGTCGTCCGTCTTCGACCATGCACGTGCCTCGCGACACCGGTAGGTCGCCGACGAGCGCGCGATCGAGTTCGAAGCCGACCAGGCAGTTGTGGGGACTGGCGGCGAGTCGCTCGCCGAGCAGAAGAAAGGCCGCGCGACCGTAGAGGTCATCGGCGTTGGAGACGCCGAACGGTTTGGACAGGTCCAAATTATTCTCAGCGGCGAGCACCGCGTCTACGGTGCCGCGCAGGCGACTCTGGACCGCGAAGCTGACCTTGTGTTCCTTCGGCCAGCGCGCGGCGACGTGCTCTTCGATCTGCTTTCCGGTTTCGGAATTGACGATGATGACGATGTCTTCAAAACCCGAGGCCCACGCGTCTGAGGCCAGGAGGTCGATGACGCCCTCACCGTGCTTGCCAATCGGTGCTAATTGCTTCACCCCGCCGTACCGCCGGGCGCGACCGGCCGCGAGGATGATCAGCGAAGGTCCGCTCAACGCGACCACCGCACGACCGCCGAGGCCCACGTCATACCGGCGCCGAAGCCGGTCATGAGCGCGTACTCACCGGATTTGATTCGTCCGTTCTCACGCGCGTCGAAGAAGGCGAGCGGAATTGATGAACTCGACGTGTTGCCGTAGCGATCCAGGGTGACGACGGTTCGCTCCATGGGAATGCCGAGGCGCTGGGTCGCGGCCTTGATGATCCTCACGTTGGCCTGGTGGGGGATGACGAGATTGATGTCATCGGGACTGACGTCGGCGATCTTCATGGCCTCTTCGGCCGAATCGACGACGACGCGCACGGCCCGTCGGAAGACCTCTTTGCCGTCCATCTGGAAGAATCCACCGTGTTCACACGTGAGGAGGTCGGCGGCCGACCCGTCGGCGCCCAACACGAAGGACAAGACGTCCGTGCCCTCGGCGTCGTACTCGAGCACGGCGGCCCCGGCGCCGTCACCGAGCAGAACCGCCATGTTGCGGTCGCTCCAGTCGACCCAGCGCGAGAGGTTCTCCGAGCCGATGACGAGAATCCTTTTGTTGCCGGTCTCGAGGAGTCCTTGGGCCACGCGAACGGCGTACATGAAGCCGCTACAGGCGGCGTTCACGTCCATCGCCGCGCAGTTCAGTCCGAGTTCGTTGGCGAGCATCGGCGCCGACGCCGGGCACAGTCGATCCGGGGTGGTGGTCGCCATCACCAGGAAGTCGATGTCACCGACGAGCAGTCCGGCGTCTTCGATGGCGTTTCGCCCGGCGATGACGCCGAGAGAGACGGCCGAGCCGCCGATTCGTCGTTCACGGATGCCGGTGCGTTCGGCGATCCACTCGTCGGAGGTGTCGAGCGTCTGGGAGAGCTCGTCGTTGGTGACGATTTGGTCCGGTAGGGCGATGCCCCAACCCCTAAAGCGAACGCCCATTGGTCAGCTCCTTCGCTGGATTGCCTTCGGCAAGTCTAGGTCTTAGGCGCTCGGCGCCGCGGGTGCCTTGAGCACCTGCAAGGTGCAGCGCGCGATGCAAATCATGCGACCCGTTTCGTCAGTGAGATCGATCGCCCAGACGTGGACGGTGCGACCCTTGCGCACCGGCGTCGCCGTCGCGGTCAACGTGCCGCTACTCATCGAGCGCAGGTGCGAGCAGTTGAGCTCGGTCCCCACGACGATTTCATCCGGTCCGACGCTCACCGCGCCGCCGATCGACGCGGCGCCCTCGGCCATGAGCGCGGACACCCCGCCGTGCAAGATGCCGTAGGGCTGATGAACCTTCGGGCCGACCTCGACCTGCAAGACGACCTTCTCCGGCGAGAGGAGCACGACTTCGATGCCGAGTTCCTTGTTGACGTCGTTGCCCTCGTTGATTCGCTTCATCCGGTCCTCGTGCATTTCGACAGTGTAGAAGTCGGCCGATAGCCTCTGTCCATGGCTCGACGAGTGGATCTACGCAGTGACACGGTGACGCAACCGACCCAGGCGATGCGCGACGCCATGGCCGTGGCGCTCGTCGGCGACGACGGCTACAACGAGGACCCGACGGTCCGAGCGCTGGAGGATCGTTTCGCCGCGCTGGTGGGCAAGGAGGCCGCGGTCTTCGTGCCCTCGGGCGTCATGGGGAACCAGATCGCCGTTCGGATCCTCACCAGTCCCGGCGACCTCGTGATCGCCGGACGGGGCCAGCACGTCGTCAGCTTTGAAATGGGCGCGGCCGCTCGCAACTCTTCTATTCAATTCGCCACCGTGGATGACACCAACGGCGTATTGGCGTTGCGCGACGTCCTCGACATCATCGACGCCGAAGATGACCATCAGCCGCACGTCGCCATGGTGTCACTCGAGAACACGCACATGCCGTCGGGCGGTACGCCGTTGGACGTCGCCGACATTGAGGCGCTCGCGCGAGCAGTAGATGGACGACCGGTGCACTTAGACGGTGCTCGATTGTTCAACGCCGTCGTGGCGACGGGTACGAGCGCGGCGCAGTACGCCGCGCCGGCGACCACGGTCATGACGTGTCTGTCCAAAGGTCTCTGTGCGCCGGTCGGCTCGCTCCTCGCCGGTCCGGCTGGATTGATGGAACGCGCCCGGATTGAACGAAAGCGACTCGGAGGAGCGATGCGTCAAGCTGGGTTCCTCGCGGCCGCCGGACTGGTCGCGCTCGATGAGATGGTCGATCGATTGGCCGACGATCACGCTCGCGCGCGAATCCTGGCCGGACTCTTCGCGACGACGTTTCCCGAGGCCGAGTACGACCCCTCGACGTGTCGCACGAACATCGTGGCCTTCGACCACCCGCAAGCGCGACAGTTGGTCGAAGAACTCGCGATCCTTGGCGTCGACGGCGGCACCGTCGGTCCACGACGGGCTCGCTTCGTGACGCACGCGGGCGTCGGCGACGATGACGTCACCTTCGTCGCTGAAGTACTGGCGCGCTTCAAACCCACGTTGCGCTGAATCGTTTTTCGTTCGCGCACCGTTCGCCCACATGTCACCGAAGCTTTCTCGGGGGAGAGTTGGCGGGTTGGGGGTAGCCTTGAGGGACCCGTAAAGGCATCACATGACTGAAATCCTCCATCTCTCCACGTTCTTGCACCGACCGATATTCGATTCGGACGGCGACCGGATCGGTCGCGTCCAAGACCTGGTCGCACGACTCGGCGACAACTCGCATCCGCCGGTGGTGGGCGCGGTCATACGCATCGAGGGCCGGGACCTGTTCGTGCCGATTCGAAAGATCGGCGGCCTCAGCGAAGGTCGCATGACCTTCCAGGGCAAGCGCGTCGACCTACGCCGCTTCGAGCGTCGTCCCGGTGAGCTCTTACTCGCCGAAGACCTGCTGGCGCGCCACCTGATCAACCTGGTGCGAGGTCGCCTGATCACCGCGAACGAGATCGAGATCGCCCAGATCGACAACAAGTGGGAGGTCGTCGGAGTCGACCCGGGCAAGCGACCGCTCCTGCGTCGGATCCTCGGCCAGAACGTCGGTCAGCACGTGAAGTCCGAGGCCATCGTGGACTTCGCCTCTATCGAGCCTTTCGTCGCACACGTACCCACGGCCCGATTGCGCATTCCCTACCGCAAGCTCTCGAAGCTTCACCCGGCCCAGATCGCCGACCTCGTCGAGCAGGCCAGTCACGAAGAGGGCGAGGAGATCATCGAGGCGGTGGGCGCCGACCGTGAACTCGAGGCCGATGTCTTCGAAGAACTGGACACCACCCACCAGATCGAGTTCCTCGAGGCTCGTAGCGACGCCGACGCCGCGCGACTGCTCGCTCGCATGGAGCCCGACAACGCGGCCGACCTCATCAGCGAGATCGACCAGGACCGTCGTCTCCCGATTCTCGAACGTCTGCCCGACGTCCAGAAATTGAAGGTCCGTCAACTGCTCTCCTACAGCGCCGACAGCGCCGGCGGCCTCATGAACCCCGACTTCGTGTCCGTGCCGGCGACCGCGACGGTCGCCGACGCGCTCGAGGCCATTCGCACGTCACGGGTGCCGGCCGAAGCGTTGCACACGGTCTTCGTCGTGGACGAGAATGGACAGCCGATCGGCGCGGCGTCGATCGCGCCACTCGTGCGCGCCCCGGGTCACGAACTCGCCTTGAGCGTCTCGCGCACGCACCTGGCCCACGTCCACCCGCACTGGGACCTGCATCAGGTGTCGCGAATAATGAGTGACTTCAACTTGACGGTGTTGCCGGTGCTCGACGAGGACCATTCGACGATGATCGGTGTTGTAACAGTGGATGACCTACTCGAGGAGTTGCTGCCGCACGGTTGGCGACGCGAGTTCGGCATGACGGCGGGCGAAGAATGACGCGCCGTATCCCGTGGGGTCACGTTCAAAGGGGGCTCACTGAAACCCCCTAGTACAACCTTCATTCATTGCGTCCCGGCACGATCGCACACGAACTCTTCGGTAGGCCACTAGCCCTCCTTCGAATCTCGTCGTGGGCGTGCCGCACCACTACGAGAACAGAAAGGAGGAAGCGTGAGCGAAGCAACGAAGGATCAGATCAAGGGTGCTTTCGGCACCGTCAAAGAGTACGAACCGGGAATCCGCCGCGGTACCCGTGCACGCCTCCTCACGCTCCTGGCGATCATTGGACCAGGACTCATCGTCATGGTGGGCGACAACGACGCCGGCGGCGTCTCGACGTACGCCCAGGCCGGTCAGAACTTCGGCTACACGCTGCTCTGGACGCTGCCCCTGTTGATACCGGTCCTGATCGTGAACCAAGAGATGGTGGTACGTCTCGGTGCCGTGACCGGCATCGGTCACGGCCGACTCATCCGAGAGCGCGTTGGTCGTCGCTGGGGCAATGTCTCGATCGGCTCGATCCTCCTGCTCAATTTCTTGATCATCATCACCGAGTTCATCGGCATCTCGTTGTCGATGGAGTACTTCGGCGTGTCGGCCTTCGTGTCCGTGCCGATCGCCGTGGTGGCCCTCTTCGGCGTCACCGCGACGGGTTCGTTCCAGCGATGGGAACGCTTCATGATGCTCTTCGTCGCCGTGAACGTGGTGATGATTCCACTGGTCCTGCACGCCCACGTCGCCACGCACTCGCTGTTCCGTGACCTCGCCGTACCGGGCATTCGGGGCGGCACGTCCTCGGCGGGCGTGTTGCTCATCATCTCGATCATCGGCACGACCGTCGCGCCGTGGCAGCTGTACTTCCAGCAGAGCAACATCGTCGACAAGAAGATTTCGCCACGTTGGTTGAACTACGAACGTATCGACACGATTCTCGGTTCCTTCGTCGTGGTGATCACTGCGGCCTTGTTGATGGGTATCACCGCGGCCGGGTTGTCGCATCACGGCGGCACGAACAGCTACGTCAACGCTCTTAGTGTTGCTCACGATCTCACAAAATTCGTGGGACACAGCACCGGCGACCTTTTCGCCATCATCTTGTTGAACGCCTCGATCATCGGCGCCGCCGCCGTCACACTGGCGAGTAGTTACGCCGTCGGCGATCTCTCTAATCGCTTCAATCAGGGGCTAAACGTTCGACTGCGCGACGCCAAGGGCTTCTACAGTGTCTTCGGAGGACTGTTGGTGGTCGCCGGGACCGTGGTGCTGATACCTCACGCACCGCTGGGACTCATTACCTTGGCGGTACAGGCCATGTGCGGTCTGATGCTGCCCAGCACGTCGATTTTCGTCTTATTGATGGCGAATGACCGAGAGGCACTCGGTCCGTGGGTCAACGCGCGCTGGTTGAACGCTGTCGCCGTAGTGATCATCGCGATTCTCGTGGTGCTGTCGGTGGTGATGATGGTCTCGACGCTGTTCACGTCAGTCAACGTGGTGGCGATGCTCGAATGGGTGGGCGCCGTCGTGGGACTCGGCGTACTCATCGGTCTGCCCATTGGACTACGCCGTCAAGGACCGCGCGCTCATTACGACCTCGACCGCCTCGACTGGCGCATGCCGCGACTGGCCTTGTTGGAACGACCGAAGCGTTCGCGGGCGCGCCACTGGCTCTTGATCGCAATTGGGACCTATTTGAGCGTTGCGGGAACGTTGCTGGCCGTGCGAATCATCCAACTGGCGACCTCGTAATCTCTCAGGATGGCATTCGCCCCCACGCTCATGTGTGTCCACGCGCACCCCGACGACGAAGCGCTCTTTACCGCCGGCATCACGTCGCACTACGGCGATCTCGGGTACCGCGTCGTGTTGATCACCTGCACGAATGGGCAGTTGGGCTTCGACGACCACGGCCGACCGGGATCGGATCCGCGACACGACGTCGAGGTCGCGCGCGCCACTCGAGCCGGGGAGTTGCAGCGCGCCGCGATCGTCGCCGGGTTCTCTCGGGTGGCCACGCTGGGCTACGACGACTCGGGCATGAAGGGCTGGGCGCAGAACGATGGACCGAACGCATTCATGAACGCCGACGTGGACGCCGTGGCGCGAACGCTGGCCGCGATCATGGATGAGGAGCGCGCGTCGGTCGTGGTCACCTACGACGAGAATGGTTTCTACGGACATCCCGATCACATCATGGCCAACGTCGTCACGCGCGCCGCTCTTGGTTTCGCCACCAGCCCGAAGCGTCTGTATTACCCCGTCGCTCCCAAGGGCGTTCTGGAGACGTTCGTCACGGGAGCCAAGGCCAAGGGCGTCTTTCTCCCGGCCTGGATTCTCGACGCCGGACACACCGTCTCGGACGACATCGTCTCGACGACCATGGACGTACGCTCCTTCGCCAAGCGCAAACGTCAAGCGATTGCCACGCACGCTTCACAAGTCGACAATGCCGACCTCGTCACAATGGACGAAGAACTCTTTACGCTGTTATTTGGCATCGAGTACTACCAGCGTGCCTGGAGCCGTGATGTGACATCCGGCGATGAGACTGATCTCTTTGGAGGACTGTAAATGGAACAGCTGACTTTTCTCGCCGTGCACGCTCATCCGGATGACGAGGCGAGCTCCTCGGGCGGCCTCTACCGTCTGCTCGCGGACCAAGGCGTGCGAACAGTGCTCGTCACCTGCACCAACGGCGAATGCGGCGACGCCCTCGACGGCGCCAAGCCCGACGCCGATCATCATGACGGCGACGAAGTCGCCGCGATTCGTGCGATCGAACTCGACAATGCGGTGAAGATTCTCGGTATCAGTCGCCTGGTGCGACTCGGCTACCGGGACTCGGGTATGAAGGGCTGGCCGCAGAACGACGACCCCGAGTCGTTCTGGGCGACGCCGGTCGACGTGGCGGCGGCGAAGCTGGCCGAGACGTTGATGGAAGAGCGTCCGCAGGTCATCATGACCTACAACGAACACGGCTTCTACGGACACCCCGATCACATCCAAGCTCACCGAATCACCGTCAAGGCGCTCGAGATGATCGACTACGAACCGACGCTCTATTTCAACGCGATTCCTGATTCTGTCTTTGTCGAGTGGCGCAAGCGCTGGGAACAAGAGGACCGTGAACGCGCCGAAGCCGACGCGGCCAAGGGTATCGTCCGCGAGCCCGAGACACCTGACCCTGATGAAGAAGCGTTTGAGATGGGAACGCCCGACGATGCAATCTCGGCCACCATCGACATCAGCGACGTTAACGGCGCGAAATTCGACGCCCTCGAGGCGCACGCCTCGCAGATCGCGGACTCCTTCTGGATGAAGATGGGTCGCGAGCGTTTCATCGAGACCATGCGCACCGAGTGGTTCGTTCGCGTGACGAACCCGAAGAATCTTGAAGGCAACGTTGACGACATCTTCGCGGGCTATCGCTAGGCCGGACACTTCGCCGCGGGTTACGCGAAAGACGCCATCTCTTCGTCCGTGAACGGACGCAACACGCAGAACTCGTTGCCTTCGGGATCCCCGAGGACCACCCACGTGCACTCCGGAGACTGTCCGACGTCGACCTCGGTGGCACCAAGCCCGAGGAGTCGCTGCACTTCGGCGTATTGGTCGCTCGGTCGCAGGTCGAAATGCAATCGATTCTTGGTGACGCGGTCCTCGGGTACCAACAGAAAGAGGAGGTCGGGGGAGATGCCCTCTTCCTTTGATGCGGCCGGAGGCTCGAGCACCACTTCGTGCGGTTCGTTCGACGTGATGCGCCAACCGAGCGCTTCGGCCCAGAACGCGGCGAGCCGAGCGGGGTCGAGACAGTCGATGCTCACGTTCTGGATCCGAAGGGTCAAGTCATCACCTTATGGTTCGACCATCGTCAGTCACGTCGAAGCGCCGAGGCGAGCGTCGCTTCTACCCTCGCGTGCATTCCTTCAAAGTCCACGCTCAATCGTCGACCGGCCTGTTGTTGCAAGAAGCCACCCCAGCCGGGGAGATATTTCAAGAGTCCCTCCACGTCCCACCAGCGTTCGACGGTCCTCCCCGACGTCGCTTCATAGAGATCGAGAAACTGTTGAGCGAGTGCACTTGAATAGAGCACGCTGAGATTGAGTCGAAGGTGTGCGACGTCGATTCCTGGCGGGCCAAAGGATCCAAAGACCCAATCGACGACACCCGTGAGCCGACCTCTTCGCCACAAGAGATTGAACTGTTGATAGTCGTGATGGATGAGACACGGCGCAGAGACCGGGGGACTCTCCTCAACCAGTGCGAACGCCTCTCGCCAAAGATCTGGCCGCTTCGACCACTCCGGCACAATTAGATTGTGGCGACTGAGCCACGACTCGGCCACCGGGGCCTCAATGTTGGTGTTGTGGATTCGAACCAACATTGACGTCATCTCCCCTAACCAGTCTTGGGGATCGCGGGGAGTCAGGTCGACGCGACCGTCGAGGTACGTCATGAGCAGCGCGGGTTCGCGACACTCGTCACCATCGGCGTCGATACCGAGGAGCCGTGGCGTGGGGATGTCGGTTCGCTCGAGTCCTTCGAGAATCCGCGCTTCACGTCGTACGCGCTCCGCTCCATCGCCCGCGTGATCACTGACCCAACGCCGGAGCACGCAACGACGGTGGCGACCTTTCGTATCAACCACCGATACGGCGTACATCGCCGACGAGATGCCTCCAGTCAATCGGCGGACGGTTCTCACCGTCGCGCCCGGAGCGATCGAGCGCGCGACCCAGCGCAGCGCCCCTTCGGAGGGAGCGGCGACGTCGGGCTGGAGGTCCGTCAACGTCACCGCGATAACAAGAAGACGATGCCGATGGCGAGAACGACGATTACGATGAGGTAGCGCCGCCGCAGCTGGTTCGACATCTGGTTGAAAAACTGACGCGTGCCCCACTTCGCGAATGGCGTGCCATTGGTGCCGAAACCCGGGAAGCGCTGTATCGACACGTCGTTGTGTTCGGCTTCGCGCCGGGACTGTTCGAGGACCGCGAGCCGCTCCTTGTGCTCCTCGTTGGTCTCCAAGGACGCGCCGCATCGCGCGCAGAGGAAGTCGTGATTTAACTGAACCTCACCGCACTTTGGGCACGTGACCTCGCTATCAAGAGCAGGCACGACACCTCGCCATCGATGCGGAATACATCATTCCCTCACGGTACAACTCAGAGGTGATGCGTTAGTAGCGATAGGTGTCCGGCTTGTAGGGGCCCTCGACCGCCACGCCGATGTAGTCGGCCTGCTGCTTCGTGAGCGTGGTGAGTCTCACGCCGAGCGCGTCCAGGTGCAGCCGCGCCACCTTCTCGTCGAGGTGCTTGGGCAAGACGTAGACCTTCTTTTCGTAGTTCACGTTGTGCACGAACAACTCGATCTGGGCCATGGTCTGGTTCGTGAAGGAGTTGCTCATCACGAAACTGGGGTGACCGGTCGCGTTGCCGAGGTTCAACAAACGTCCTTCGGAGAGCAGAATGATGGCGCGCCCGTTCGGCATGATCCACTTGTCAACCTGCGGTTTGATGTTCTCACGTCGCACGCCCGGAAGGTTCGCCAGTCCGGCGATGTCGATCTCGTTGTCGAAGTGGCCAATGTTGCCCAGGATCGCCTGGTGCTTCATCATCAACATGTGATCGACCGACACGATGTCACGGTTGCCGGTCGCGGTGATGATGATGTCGGCGTAGGGGAGGGCCTCTTCGAGCGTCGTGACCTGGAAGCCGTCCATCGCCGCTTGCAGTGCGCAGATGGGGTCGACTTCGGTGATGATGACGCGCCCCCCTTGGCCGCGTAGCGACTCGGCGCAGCCTTTGCCGACGTCGCCGTAGCCGCAGACGACGGCGACTTTGCCGCCGATCAACGTGTCCGTGGCGCGATTGATGCCGTCGATGAGCGAGTGGCGACAGCCGTACTTGTTGTCGAACTTGGACTTGGTGACCGCGTCGTTCACGTTGATCGCCGGGAACAACAACGTGCCGTCGCGCTCCATCTCATAGAGTCGGTGCACGCCCGTCGTCGTCTCTTCTGAGACGCCGATGAGTCCTTCGGCCATCGGTCCGAAGAGCTTCTCGCCACTGGACACGATGTTGTCGAGCAGCGCCAAGATGACGCGGTACTCTTCGGAATCCGCGCTCTCGGGAGCGGGCACGAAACCGGCGCGCTCGAACTCGAGGCCCTTGTGCACGAGCAGCGTGGCGTCACCGCCGTCATCCAAGATCATCGTCGCCCCGGCGTGGCCGGGCCAGCGCAGCATCTGCTCGGTGCACCACCAGTACTCTTCGAGCGACTCGCCCTTCCAGGCGAAGACCGGGACCCCCTGGGGATTCTCGGTCGTACCGTGCGGTCCGACGACGACCGCGGCGGCGGCGTGGTCCTGGGTCGAGAAGATGTTGCAACTCACCCACCGGACCTCGGCGCCGAGGGCGACGAGTGTTTCGATCAGTACCGCGGTCTGGATCGTCATGTGGAGCGATCCCGCGATGCGAGATCCTTTGAGTGGCTTCGTGTCACCGAACTCGGCGCGCATGGCCATCAAGCCGGGCATTTCGTGTTCGGCGAGCGTTATTTCGGCGCGACCGAAATCGGCCAGTGAAAGGTCGGCAACTTTGAAGTTAAAGGTGGCAGAGGTCATGGTTCTCCTAGGAGCTAGCGATTTCCAGGCGCCGACCTCTGTCGCTCACGCCTGGAAATATCGTATCGCGTCAGACGCCGACTCGGAACTCCACGACGTCGCCATCTCGCATGACGTATTCCTTGCCCTCGATACGCGCCTTGCCCGCGGCCTTCACCTGGGCCATCGAACCGAGTGACATGAGGTCGTCGAAGGAGACGACCTCGGCCTTGATGAAGTGCTTCTGGAAGTCGGTGTGAATCTCGCCGGCGGCCTCGGGCGCCGTGGCACCCTGGTGGATCGTCCACGCCCTCGTCTCCTTGGGGCCGGCGGTGAGAAAGGTCTGAAGACCGAGGGTCGCGAAGCCGACTCGTGACAGCAGCGCGAGGCCGGACTCCTCTTGCCCGTAGGACTGGAGGAGTTCGAGCGCCTCATCCTCGTCCAGGTCGGACAGTTCCGCTTCGACCTTGGCACAGAGGATGACTGAGGGCGACGGTGCGACCGACGCCGCGAGCGCCGCACGTCGCGCCTCATCGCCCAGGGTCTCCTCATCGACATTGAAGACGTAGATGAATGGCTTGTCGGTCAGAAGATGCATGTCGGCCAGCACGCCGCGGTCGAGGTCCTTCACCTTGGAGATGACGAGGCCCTGATCGAGCGCGCTTTGGGCCTTCTTGGCTTGAGCGAGGCGAGAGTGCGCATCGCCACCCCCGCGCTTGGCTTCGCGTTCGAGACGGGTGACGACCTTTTCCACCGTTTGCAGGTCCGCGAGGATGAGTTCGGTTTCGATGGTGGCGACGTCACTCGCCGGGTCAATTCGACCGTCGACGTGGATGACGTCGTCGTCGACGAAGACGCGCACGACCTCACAGATGGCGTCGCACTCTCGGATTGCGGCGAGGAACTGGTTACCGAGCCCCTCCCCTTCGGACGCGCCCTTCACGATGCCCGCGATGTCGACGAACGTGACGGCCGCCGGCAGGATCTTCTCCGAGGCGAACATCGCGGCGAGTCGGGCGAGGCGCGCATCGGGCACCGAGACGACACCGACATTGGGTTCGATGGTCGCGAACGGGTAGTTGGCGGCCAGCACGTTGTTGTGCGTCAGGGCGTTGAACACGGTTGATTTGCCGACGTTCGGAAGTCCGACGATCCCAATTGAGAGTGCCATGGACGTTCAACGCTAGCCGGGTGACGCGACGCGACCTCCGCGAGGACATGGTCCTCGAGTTCGAGTCAGCGCTGGGTCCGTTGAACGAACTTCTCGTCGTGCGTCACGGTGACGACCGTCGTCTGTTGCGTCGAGACGAACGGGCGGAGCAACGCGACGAACTGTTAGCGGGCGCCGGCGCGGCGGTCGAGGGTCGATTGCGCTATCCGTGAAGTCGATCCTAAGAATCTTTTGCGCGAGTACTCTCCGTCCCCTACTGTCATGCCATGGAAACGCAAAAGGTGGTTGAAGGCTTCGCACCCTTTGGTGAATGGCAGACGTGGTACCGAGTCACCGGCGACCTGAACGCCGGTCCGACGCCTTTGGTCGTGGCCCACGGCGGACCGGGCTGCACGCACGACTACGTCCTGGCTCTGGCCCAACTCGCCGAACGAGGTCGCCCCGTCGTGCACTACGACCAGCTGGGCGGCGGGCGATCGACGCACATGCCCGAGAAGGGCGGCGACTTCTGGACGGTCGAGCTCTTCTTGGAAGAGCTCGAGAACCTGCTCGTTTACTTAGGCCTCAATGATCGCTACTTCTTGCTCGGGCAGTCGTGGGGTGGGATGCTCGGTGCCGAACACGCCATTCGTCAACCCGCGGGTTTGAAGGCCCTCGTCATCAGCAACTCACCGGCCTCGATGGCGCTCTGGGTTAGCGAAGCGAAGATCCTGCGCGGACAACTCGATCCCGAAGTCGAGGCGGCACTCGATCGACACGAGGCCGACGGTACAACCGACGACGCGGAGTACCTCGCCGCCCAGCAGGTGTACTACGACCTCCACGTCTGTCGAGTCGTGCCAAATCCTCCTGAAGTGCTGCGAACCACCGAGTTGCTGGATGAGGACCCGACGGTCTACAACGTCATGAACGGTCCGAACGAGTTCTTTTGCATCGGAACACTGCGCAACTGGAGCGTCGTCGACGATGTCCACAAAATCACAGCGCCGACGTTGCTCGCCTCGGGCCGATTCGACGAGGCGACGCCCGCCACCGTGCAGCCGTTCTTCGACAACATTCCGGACGTGCGCTGGGAGATCTTCGAAAACTCGAGCCACATGCCCTTCGTCGAAGAACCCGAACGCTACCTCGACGTCGTCGAAGGTTTCCTGGCGAACTATGACCAGTGAAGTTGTAGTAAAGAAGTAAGAACAATCTGAGCAGCGTCGAATAGGGGAGAATCGCATGTCACGTCTCAAGTCCATGAAGCGGTGGGGGGTGATTCTGTCGTCTCTGGCCGTGTGCTCATTCGGCATCATCGCCGTCTCGGCCAGTTCGCCCGCGGGGGCGTCATCGGGTTACCAGTCCAAGCACGCCGGTGGAACGTTGCACCTCGACGCGACGGCGGCCGGTGGCACGCTGGACCCGCAAGTCAATTACACCTTGCAGTACTGGCAGCTCTACCAGGCGACCTACGACGGCCTGGTCTCGTTCCAGAAGGTTGGCGGCGATCCCTCGTTCGACGTGGTGCCCGACCTCGCGACTGCGATGCCCAAGGTGACCAACAGTGGCAAGACCTACACGTTCACCCTACGCAAGGGCATCAAGTTCTCCAACGGCAAGGCCGTCACTGTCGCCGACGTCCTAGGCACATTCCAGCGACTCTTCAAGGTCTCGAACCCCAACGCCGGCTCGTGGTACAACGACATCGTCGGGGGGCCGGCGTGCGTGACGACGCCGGCGACCTGCACGCTGAAGGGTGGCGTCGTGGTGAACGCGGCGACCAACTCCGTCGTATTCAACCTCATCGCGCCGGACGCTGAGTTCCTCGACCAGTTGGCGGTGCCCTTCGGTTCGATACTTCCGGCCAACACACCACCGAAGGACCAGGGCGACACGCCGATTCCCGGCACCGGGGCCTACGCGTTCACGTCGTACAACCCGAACTCCGCTTTGATCATGAAGCGCAATCCGTACTTCAAGGTATGGAGTGCCGCGGCGCAACCCCAGGGCTACCCCAACGAGATTGAGATGACCTTCGGGCTCCCGGTCGAGTCCGAGGTGACCGCCGTCGAGAACGGTCAGGCCGACTGGATCTTCGACCCGATCCCGGCCGACCGACTTTCGGAGATCTCGACCAAGTACGCGAGTCAGGTTCACGTCCACACGTTGACCGCTGACTGGTACGCACCGATGAACGTGAACATCGCGCCGTTCAACAACCTGAAGGCCCGTCAGGCCGTCAACTACGCCCTGAACAAGAACTCGCTCGTGAGTCTCTACGGCGGCAAGGAATTGGCGGTGCCGACGTGCACGATTCTGCCGCCGGCTTTCCCCGGGTACTTGCAGTACTGCGCCTACAACTCCAATAGCAGTTCGACCTATGCCGGACCGGACATCGCGAAGGCCAAGGCGCTCGTAAAGGCGTCGGGCACTTTGGGCGACAAGGTCGCGGTGGTTGCGCAAAATGACCCGGTCGATGAGTCGGTGGGCGAGTACATCGAGGGCGTGCTCAACCAAATTGGCTACAAGGCCTCGTTGAAGCCGCTCTCGCAGAACATTGAGTTCAACTACATCCAGAACACGAACAACAAGGTTCAAATCAGCGTGACGCAGTGGTTCCAGGACTACCCGGCCGCCTCGGACTTCCTCAAGGTGCTTCTCAACTGCAGCGGTTTCCACAAGGGCAGCGACAACAGCATCAACATTTCGGGTCTTTGTGACAAGGCCATTGACACGCAAGAGGCCACGGCCGAGACCTTGGAGTTGACGAACCCGACCGCGGCCAACAAGCTCTGGGGTCAGATCGACAAGACGATCATGACGACCGAAGCGCCGTGGGTGCCGCTGTTCAACCCGAAGCTGGTTGACTTCGTCGGCAAGCGAGTGGGCAACTACCAGTTCTCGCTGCAGTTCTACATGTACGTGGACCAGTTGTGGGTGAAATAGAAGAATCCGTCTCGGCCGTCGAGGCCGTTACTTTGAATGCGTTGGAGCGGACCGCCATGGACTCCGAAAGTCCATGGCGGTCATCACTGCAACAGTTGCGCCGTAATCGCGCGGCGATGATTGCGCTCGGTGTGCTGCTGTTCATGGTCGTGGTCACCCTGTTGGCGCCGCTGTACGCCCACGACATCGCCCACGACAACCCCTTCGCGTCGAACCTCCAGGGCCGCATCAAGATCGGCAACCACTACCGCAGCGTGATGCAGGCCAATACCCAAGGCCTCGGCTTGGGCGTGACGCCGATCGGCCCGACCTGGGATTTCTCCAAGTACTTCCTGGGGGCTGACGAACTCGGGCGCGACGTCTTCGCACGGATGCTCTACGGCGGTCGGGTCACCCTACTCATCGGGTTTTCTTCGGGACTGATCTGCATCGTCGTCGCGACCGTGCTCGGGATGTTGGCGGGCTACTTCGGCCGCGCGACGGACTGGATTATCTCGCGACTCCTCGACATCGTGTGGGCGTTCCCGATCTACCTGCTGGCGATCTCGCTCTCCGTGATCCTGGTGACGAGTGGACTGGACCTCGGCATCATCCACATCGGCGCCGGTTCACTGCTCTTGCCGATTCTGATCATTGCGTCGGTGTACGTTCCCTACGTGGCGAGACCTGTTCGCGGGATCGTCTTCTCATTGAAGGAGCGCGAGTTCATCCAGGCGGCGATCGCGTCCGGCGCGTCGGACTGGCATATCTTGCGCAAGGAGATTCTGCCGAACGTGGCGCCGAGCGTGATTGTCTTCTTCCCGCTGATGGTGGCGCTCAACATCTTGACCGAGTCGGCCCTCTCGATCCTCGGCATCGGCGTTCAGCCGCCGCAGGCCAGTTGGGGAACGATCATCAACGACGGACTGCAGCTCCTCTACACCCGGCCGTGGGTCGCCATCGGTCCCGGCGTCTGCATCGTGATCACGTGTGTCGCCCTCAATATCCTCGGTGACGGCGTTCGCGACGCGTTCGATCCCCGAGCCAAATTGCGCGGATCGATATAGATGCTGCGCTTCATAGCGAAACGGCTGGCGTCGGCGATCTTGGTGATGTTCACCATCAGCGTGCTCGTCTTCCTGATCTTTTTCGCGACGCCGGGCGTGAACCCCGCCTCGCGCATCGCCGGGCGCACCGCCTCGCCGGCGGTTCTGCGCCAAGTCTCCAAGGAGTTCGGTCTCAATCGGCCGCTCCCTATTCGCTACGGCTTGATGATGTACCACCTCTTCATCAAGCAGGACCTGACGTCCTACGTCAATATCGGCGACAGGATCATCCCTCAGATCACCGCCGCGGCGCCGATCACGTTGTCACTTATCTTCGGCGCCGTCGTGATCTGGCTCCTCGTGGGAATCTCCGGCGGGGTCATCGCCGCCAAGAACAAGGGCAAGTTCGTCGATCCGTTGGTCATGTTCTTCGGCATCGCCGCGATCTCCATTCCGGTGTACTGGCTCGGTGAGATGGTCTCGCTCGTCACCCAGGGCGGGTTGCATAATTCGATCTTTGCGTGGGTGCCCAATGGCGGCTACGTGTCGTTAACGCAGAACCCGTGGCAGTGGGCGCTGCACCTCTTCTTTCCCTGGCTCACGTTGGCGAGTCTCTACGCGGGAATCTACGCCCGAGTGTTGCGCGGCGAATTGATCAACAATATGAACGAGGACTACATTCGCACCGCCCGAGCCAAAGGCCTCTCCGAGCGCCGGATCCTCTATCGCCACGCACTGCGATGCTCGCTGATCTCGATCGTCTCACTCTTCGGCCTCGACGTCGGCGTACTCGTGGGCGGTGCCGCGTTGTTGACCGAGGTCGTCTTCGGCCTTCAGGGAGTCGGATGGCTCACCTACCAGGGACTGCAAAACCTCGACTTGCCGCTCATCATGGGTTGTGTCATGTACGGCGCGTTCTTCGTGGTCCTCGCGAGCGCCGCCGTCGACGTGATCTACGCCTACATCGATCCAAGGATTCGCGTTGTCGCCTGAAGAGACCCCCACCGACGCAGTCTTGAGCGTGCGGGACCTGTCAGTCTCGTTCGCGACGCGCCAGGGCGTCGTGCGAGCCGTCGACGGACTCTCCTTCGACGTCGGAACGAAGGAAGTGCTCGGCATCGTCGGCGAGTCCGGATCGGGCAAGAGCGTCGCGATGTACTCGATGCTCGGGCTCGTGCGCGACGCCAACGTATCGATCTCGGGCAGCGTGCGCTTCGAGGGCCGCGAGATCCTCGGGCTCTCCGATACCGAGATGCAATCGGTGCGCGGCGGCGAGGTCGGCATGATCTTTCAAGACCCGATGACCGCTCTGACGCCGGTCTACACCGTCGGTTGGCAGATCGTCGAGCAACTTCGCGCCCACAACGACATGACGAAGAAGGCGGCCTACGTTCGCGCGACCGAGTTGCTCGCCGAGGTCGGCATCCCTGACCCCAAGAGCCGTGTCAATCACTACCCTCACGAATTCTCTGGCGGCATGCGCCAGCGCGTCGTCATCGCCATGGCCCTCTCGTGCAATCCGAAACTGCTTATCGCTGATGAGCCGACGACGGCACTGGACGTCACGACCCAGGCCCAGATCCTGGACTTGATGGGCCGATTGCAGGCGATCCACGGATCCTCGATCGTGATCATCACGCACGACATGGGCGTGATCGCCGAGATCGCCCACCGGGTCGTCGTCATGTACGCGGGCCGCCCGGCCGAGATCGGACCGGAACTCGACGTCGTTCGATCGGCGCGCCACCCCTACACCTGGGGGCTACTCGGCGCGGTACCGCGCGCGGACGTGAAGACTCGCCGGCTCGTCACGATTCCCGGCAACGCCGTCTCGCCGCTCGAGGTGCCGACCGGTTGTGCGTTCGCGCCGCGTTGTCAGTACCGCATGGACATCTGCGCGGAACGCCCGCCGCTGCGCGGGGCCCGCGACCACCTCGACGCCTGCTGGTTGAGCGACGAACAACGGCTCGAAATCCGATCGACCGTGACCGTGCGAGGTGAGTCGTGAGCGACGACGTCCTGCTACGCGCGACTGACGTCGTCAAGAGCTTCGCGTCGAGACGGAGAGTCAAGGGGATTCGTTCGCTGAACACGGCCGTGAACGGCGTCTCACTCGAAGTGAAGCGCGGCGAGACTCTCGGTATCGTCGGGGAGTCGGGGTGCGGCAAATCCACGTTGGCTCGTTGCCTCGTTCAGTTACTGCCGGTCACCTCGGGCCACGTCGAGTTCAATGGCGTGGAACTGACGACGCTGTCGCGTCGCCAGCTCCGCCCGCATCGCCGTGAGATGCAACTCGTCTTTCAGGACCCCTACGCGTCGCTCAATCCCCGCCGAACGGTGGGCGATATCGTCGCCGATCCCATGCGGATAAACAAGATCGGCAGTGACGCCGAGATCAACGCCCGCGTGCGCGAACTGTTTCAGACGGTCGGACTCGACCCCACGGCGCTGCGGCGCTATCCGCACGAGTTTTCCGGTGGCCAGCGCCAGCGCATCGGCATCGCGCGTTCGCTCTCGCTGAATCCGTCGCTCGTCGTCGCCGACGAGCCGGTCTCGGCCCTGGACGTCTCGGTACAGGCCCAGGTGCTGAACCTCATGACGGACCTCCAGGACGAATTCAAACTCACGTATCTCTTCATCGCCCACGACCTAGGGGTGGTGCGCCACGTGTCGGACCGCGTGGGGGTGATGTACCTCGGCGAGATCGTCGAGCTGGGAGAGGCCGAGGCACTCTACGAGACACCACTACATCCCTACACCGAGGCGTTGTTGTCCGTCGTGCCCGAACTCAACGACACCGACGCGCCCCGTCGAGAGCGGATCATCATCAGCGGCGACGTGCCCGACCCCGCGGACCGGCCGACGGGCTGCTCCTTCCATCCACGTTGCCCGGTGGCGACCGACCTGTGTACGACCGAGAAGCCAGACTTCGTCGAGTTGCGCCCCGGTCGCTTCGTGGCCTGTCATCATCCTCGCAACCTCGAGGCCGTGGCTCCGATCACCTGAGGAGTTAAAGAGCAAAGGCCTTCAGCGACGACGCACCATTGTGTAGGCCCGAACGGGGTTTGATCCCTGGGACCTCTTGCCATACAAAAAGTGCAATACTCTCCTACGTGCCAGCTTCCAGCTCTCTCTTTTCGCGGACCGGTCACGGACCGACCTCGGTGGCCAGTGAGTAACGGCGACGCCGAGAGCATCAATTTCGAGCAGTTCTTCTGGAGTTCTTCGGACCTGATGTCCATCTTGGACCTGGCCGGAGATTTCGTTCTCGTGAACGCGGCGTTTCAGAGCATTCTCGGATGGGAACGCGAGGAGTTGATCGGTCGGTCCTACCGGAGTTTCATCCATCCCGATGACCTGGAGCGGGTGTCCGCCGCATTCGATTCGGAGAATGGAATCACGCCCAGCGTCATCGAGCTGGAATTTCGCGAACGCTGTCGTGACGACAGCTACCGATGGATGAAGTGGACGGTTCGCAGGGACGGCGACCTCTATTACGCGGTCGGCCACGACATCACGTTGCGCAAGGAGACCATCGAAGCGTTGGCCGTCAGCCTCGAGAAGTCGCGCGCGATCTTCGACGCCGCCGTCGATTCGATCATCGTGATCGACAAGAACCTGAAGGTCGTTGAAGCGAGCCCCTCGAACGATTCAACCTTTGCCTTCTCGCGCGAGGAGACCGAAGGTCGCGGGGCGCTCGACTTCGTCCATCCCGATGATCAGGGCATGATCCTCGAGGTGCTCGAACGCGGATTCGCCAACGACGAAGTCATGCAGGTGCGGTTCCGGGGACTCCATACCGACGGGCGTTGGGTAATGATCGAGTCTCGGGGCCGAGCGCTTCGTGACGCCCAGGGCAATCCGACGGGTGCCGTCATCATCTCGCGCGACATCTCGGAAACCGTCGAGGCTCAACGTGCGTTGGAGCAGGCGAAAATCGAGGCCGAAGAGGCGAACGTCGCGAAGAGCGAATTCATGTCGCGCATGAGCCACGAACTGCGCACGCCGCTCAACTCGGTCCTGGGCTTCGCTCAGATCCTCCAGATGGAGTTGACGGGAGCCGATGAACTCGAGATGATCGGCTACATCGTGAAATCGGGTGGCTTCTTGTTGGAGTTGATCAACGAAGTCCTCGACATCTCGCGCGTTGAGTCGGGCAGCATCGCGGTGTCCCTCGAGCTGGTCTCGGTCGACGAACTCGTACGTGAGAGTCTTGACGTCGTCGCGAGCGACGCCGCAGCCGCGGGCGTCGAACTCATCGATTTGTGCGCGGCGACGCGTCCGGTCCGCGCCGATCCTCTGCACCTCAAGCAGTCACTGGTCAATCTCCTGTCGAACGCCATCAAGTACAACCACGCCGGAGGGTCGGTCACCCTGACCAGCGAAGAGGTCGCGGACCGCCTACGACTGCGCGTCACCGATACCGGTCCCGGCGTGGCACCCCAGTTGCACGAACGACTCTTCGCGCCCTTCGATCGACTGGATGCCGAGTCCAAGGGGATCGAAGGTACCGGGTTGGGTTTGGCGCTCTCCAGAGGATTGATGGAGGCGATTGGTGGCTCGCTCGGCGTCGAGAGTGCTCCGGGCGTCGGTTCGACCTTCTGGCTCGAGTTGCCGCTCGCGACGACCTCGACCAATTTCGCCACTACTGACCCGGTCGTGACAGCATCGTCGGATACGAACGTCGAGGCGTCGGCGACGGTTTTGTACATCGAAGACAACATCGGCAATGTGCGATTGATGGAACGTCTCTTCGCGCATCGGCCCCACATTCGATTGATCACCTCGCTACAGGGGAGTGTCGGGGTCGAGTTAGCGCAACAGCACCGCCCCGATTTGATTGTGCTGGACGTGCACATGCCCGATCTCTCAGGCTACGAAGTGTTCCAGCGCCTCTTGGGCGATGAACGCACGGCGTCGATTCCGGTCATCATGCTTTCGGCCGACGCCTCCCTGGAACAGATACAGCGATTCACCGACGCCGGTGCACGGGACTACTTGACGAAACCCCTCGACCTCCAGAACTTCCTCGCTCAACTCGACTTCTACCTGCAAACGAACGAAGCGTCGACCGATCCTGTTTGACGGTGGATTCGTCGAGGTCTCCTAACGAACGTCGCGATTGGCGGCGCCACCGATGGGCTGTACCGTCGCCGACCACGGCGTCGTCAGTTCAGCCCGGCGTCGTCGAAGGAGTTCGTGCGAAGGGGAACCCGGCGGTCGCCGAGAAGTTGCCGTCGTCGTCAATGATGAGGGCTTCGAATTCATCGAGTTCCTCAACGAGAGGGAGTGCCGGAACGCCCGCCACGGCGAGCGCCGTCGCGAGGGCGTCGGCGAGGCCGAGGTCCGTGCCCGTCACCGTCGCCGACGCCGCTCGTGAGGTGGGCAGTCCCGTATGCGGGTCAATCAGGTGCCCGCCGCGTTCGTAGACGCCCGACGTGGCAACCGCGCCGGGTGTCTCTACGACGCAGGCGAGATGTTGGGTGTCGGCCGGATCGACGATGCCGATGCGAAACGCCACGTCGTGTTGAGGGCCACCGAAGCTAGCGGTATCGCCGGCCGCGTTCACCAAAGCGCCGCGGATTCCACTTCGGCGCAACACGTCGAGCGATCGCTGGGCGGCCCAACCCTTCACGTATCCGGTAGGGTCCACGCCGCCGGGAATGGACCACGGGTCGAACCAGCCGCCGGTGATGGTTCGCGCCACTCGGCACAGTTCCAGCACTTCGCCGACAGTTTCGGGGCACTGCTCGAGGGTGAGCTCGCCTCGTCGCAGTCCGGAGATCGGGCTGTGCGCTTTGTACGTGCTGAAGACGTTGTCGGCCTGGTGAAGCACGTCAATCGCCTCGTGGAGAAGGTTCCACAACGTCGTCGACGGTGGCTCGTCGTCGTAGAGGTCGAACGTGACGATCGTCCCCATGACGTGTTCGTCGTGATGAAGGATCTTGCGGGTCCCCTGTTGCGTCGCGGACGACCTCATCACAGTCCCAACTTTGAGAGCGCCGACTGGAGCGACTGCTCGAACCCGGCGGTCGTGAAGCTGGCACCGGAGACGCC
The DNA here is from genome assembly GCA_003155915.1 of Acidimicrobiaceae bacterium. Lineage (GTDB taxonomy): Bacteria > Actinomycetota > Acidimicrobiia > Acidimicrobiales > RAAP-2 > RAAP-2. The sequence continues at coordinate 198,997 of PMFA01000021.1, forward strand.
TTGGATATTGGCGCTCTGGGCGCTCAGGGCCTGTTGTTCGAGCTGGGGGATCGACTGTTGGTCGATGTACTCCGAGCGAGGGTTACCTCCGTCGTTGATCGACGCGATCGAGACGTTCGTGATCGTGCTACCCGAGACGGTGACCTTGACGGCGAGTATTCCGTAGCTGTAGTTGGTGGCCGTGCCCGTGGCGCTGCGCGCGACCGAGGGTGCCGCGGTCGTGGTGGTCGTGGGTACCACTCTCGTCGTGGTGGGCGGAGTCGAACCGCTCGTTCGCGGCACGCTCGTCGTGGTCGGTGCGAGCGTCGTGGTCGTGGTCGAACGCGCGGGCGCCGTCACCGCTGACAGCGAGCCGAGCGAGAGTTGCACCGCGGTCGAATTGAAGCTCAGTAGTCCGGCGAGCCCCACCACGGTTCCCGCCACGACGATATGTGCGCGTTTCATGTGGGCCTTCCTGGTCGTGTCGTCATGTGCATTTCTCCAATCACCTAAAAGGCGAACGCCTCTTGATGGATTCGGTCGTGTCGAACACCCAGTCGTAACAGGGATTCGGTTACTCCTTCGCTGAAGCCGGCGGGGCCACAGACGTAGACGTCGGTGTTACTCACTTTGCCCACCAACTTTCGCAGTACGTTCCCGTCGAGGCGGACCTTCTTGCGCGGCCCGACGATCTCGTGGAGTTGACCGCCGCGTTCACTCACGAGCTGCGTCACTTCGGCGCGATGGACGAGGTCTTCAGCGCTCGAGGCCCGCAAGATCACGGTGACGTCAGTGTGCTCCGGCAGGTCTTCGAGCAGGGCTCGGATCGGCGAGATGCCCACGCCGGCGCCGATCAGGACGACGCGGCCGCCGCGACGGGCGTGTCGCGTGAAGACGCCGTAGGGTCCCTCGACCCAGACGCGCGTACCCGGCTTGAGCCGCGTCGCGGCCAGGCTCTGCATGCCGAGCCGTTTGATGGTCACTCGAATGAACGGTGGACGGGGCAGTGCCGACAGAGAATACGGATGCGAGTGCCACCACAGGTCCCGGGCCATGAAACGCCATTGGAAGAACTGTCCACCCGACACCTCAAATCGCGACATGTTGCGACCCTTGATCACGATCGAATACACCCCGGGCGCCTCTTCTTTCACGCTCGACACGCGCAATTGGTGGCGAAGGTTTCTGGCGAGTGGTCGGAGAATTCGTATTGACAAGACGGCTCCGAGGGCGGCGGCCGAGAGCGCGATCCAGAAGTCGAGCGCGAGGGGATGTCCGATGAACATGACGCCGGTCTTTATTTCGTGAGCGAAGGCCAGCACGAGAGCGAGATAGAGATAGAGGTGCACGGCCCACCACGTCTGGTATCGCATGGTGCGTCGCACGGCCGGTATCGACGAGACGCCGGCGACGATCAAAAGCACGAAGGCGACCGTGGCCGTGAGCATGTCGGGGTAGTGCATGATGAACGTCCAGAATTCGCTCACGACACCGACGTGCGAGGCCTCGGCGTATCCGAGGGTGATGAACACCACGTGCAGGGCGATGAGCGCGATCGGCCAGCCCCCCACGGTGCGGTGCCAGCGAACGAGACGGACCTGGCCCACCGTCTCTTCGAGCCACGGTAGACGCGTGACCAGGAGAACCATGATGATGAGCATGTACGTGCCGCTCAGTCCGGTCAGCCTTCCGAAGAACGTGAACCACCCTCCGGCGGAGTCGAAGGACGCGATCGACTGGCCCACGAACGCGAGACCGATGGAGAGACCGAGACCGATCCCGGCGATCAGAGCGAGGGCGTTGGCGATGCGCGGTCGCGGCGGTCGTGCGCTTCGGCGAGGCGCTCGAGAGGGACGACGCTTCGTTTCGAACGACGTATTCTCTTGCTGCGGTCGTGTGGTGACATCAGTCATGGTTGGACGATACGGGCTCATAATAAGGAGCACCCTAAGAAGCGGCTAGGAGTTTGCTCAGAATCCGTCGCCGCCCTTTCGGCGACGTAACGATGTAGCAGTGAACGTGACATTGGCTATCCCTTGCTCGACGTGGGTTTGACAACAGCGGACATCGTGATGAAGTCGCGCGCCCACCAGGTTTCGAAGTACCTCGCGGGAGTTCCCGTCATCGCCGGTAGCAGTTCTCTGCCGTTCGACGGCGCCGCGAGCCCTCCGGACGTCGAGGGATGGTAGGCGGAGAAATTGACCCAGTCGGTGTTGATGTCGAGTTCCATTGCGCGTACCGCGCCGGCGCGAACGAGGAGGTTCGCGAGGTCAGTGATGTTGAGACCCGGACCACCCACGTAGACGAGTGCCCCGTTGGCGGTGATACCTATGCCCGAACGCCACACGTAGACCGCGTTGCCCAGGGTGAAGCCCCATTTCGTCGTGTCATTCGCCTCGAGACCGGCGACGGGCCGACCGTTATTCACGAGTAGATCAAGGTTCTGGCGAACGGACACGATTGTGTGGTTCGGCGTGACGTCGTTGCCCCACGACACGATGTTGCTCGAACCGTTGCGGTACACCACGAACGATGCCGCGCCCCTACGCAGCGGAATCTCGGTCTTTCCCGCGGTGTAGTAGCCACCATTGGCGTTCGCCATGAGAAAGCCGGCGTTGAACGCGGCCACCAGAGTGCGCGCCGCCGAATTCTTTACGGGAGCGCTATTCGGAAACGGGCCGCCACCGGGAATCGAACTGCCCGAGTAGAGCGTCGCGCGCAGAAGTTTCGTATCCATCCACGCGACGCCCACCACATAACTCGTGTGGATTGCGTCGGGTCGAAGCGTGGTCTCATAAATCGCCGGAACGCCGTCGACGCGGCGACCTACCGGTGACCAATCTCCTTCGCCGGGGATGGCCGGTGACGCGAAGGGGACGATGGGCTTGGGTGTGGGTAGATAGGCCGCGGAAGTCGAATTGGTTGGTTGGGACGCGGAAGGCGTGCGAATCGCACCCGGCGGCAGGGTGCCGCCCACCGGTGGGGGGTGATGGCTGTACCATTCGTTCTCCACCCAGTTCACGATGCTGGACGCGCCGTGACCTCGGGCCCACTCGGCGAATCGTGAGCCCATGGAACTGCCGAGGGCGGGGTTCAAGAGTGCGCCCCCGAGGGAGAACGCCAACCATATGAAGGCGACGGCGAAGACGGCCAGGACAACTCGCTTTAGGCGTCGGTGCCTGCCGGGCCCACGGCGACCGGACCGCGCCGAAAAGATGTGGCGAGGTGGTTGCTGTGCGTGGCGCGGGGGTCGGTATCGATTCACAGTTGATTGTGCCATTAGCTATCCGCGGGCGCTCAGCCAGGTACCCACGGACGGGATCGTCAAGAAACCGAGCACCACACCGCTGGCCAGGCTCGTCGTTATCACGAGTCGACGCCACCGCGAACCCGCAACTCGCACCCTCGTGCGACGCACCCAGTCCTTGGTCGAGAGTTGTGCCGTCTCCTTTATGTGACCGAGGACGTGGATCGTCATGCAGGCGAACCACACGACGAAACTCGCCTGGTGCAAGAGGAGCATGTTGCCTCGCCACGCGTGCGGTGCCAAGAGGAGCAGGATTCCCGAAGCGAAGAGAATGACCGTCAGGATCGCTACGAACGGTCCCAGCAATCGCAGGATCAACAGCGGTGGTCCCTTTTCTCGGTATTCGCGCGACCCCGAGTAATACTTGGCGAAGCGCCAGAACGTGCTGGCCAGCTTCACGAGCACCGGCGGCACGAGAAGCATGCCGATGAAGACGTGCAGCGTGAGGAGCGATCCGACTCGAAGAACGGTCACGCCCTCGACGGCGAGCAGCACGAGCAGCACGAGCGCGGTTGAACTCGTGAGTCGAGCGTTGGCGTCGGTACCGAGTTTGCGCGGGCTTTGGCGACGCCGTGCATTCGACGGGCTGGGACGATGCTCGAACAGTGGTTGATCGTGGATCGTCACTATCGTCGACCGGTCTCAGGATTCGAGGCGGTGACCAATTCGAGCACCGCGGAGGAGCAATTGAACGCGCGGGTGCCCGGGTCAGTACTCGTCATGCATCAAAGGTTAAGGAGCGAACCTTACGACCGCATTAAGGCCATTGGACTCTTCATGAATTCTTACTTTCACCCCCGGTTGGCATCGCCTGTCGTTGTCCGCAAGGGGTTCAAAGGACGTCAGTGTGACTCATCGGTGTCGGAGTGATCGTCCTTGACGGTGGAGTGAGTGCCGGTCCTCGGTGCGGCTCGGCGCCACGTGACTTCAAATTTCGCGCCGCCCATTGACGCGGTGCCAATCGTGCACTGCGCCTGGGTCGCGCGAATGATGGAGTCGGCGATAGCGAGTCCGAGTCCGGTCCCGCCCGCCGGCGTCGACGTTCGATGGAAACGGTCGAAGATAAGCGCACGTTCGTGAGGGTCGATACCGGGACCGCTGTCGTCGATTTCGAGGGTCACTGTATTTCCGTGAGTGGCGACGATCACTTCGACTTGCCCCCCGTCGCCGGCGAACTTGCACGCGTTGTCAACCAAGACGCCGAGGAGGCGGTCAATGGATTCGCGCGGTGCGCGCACGAAGGCATCCTCGTCGCCGAACTTCATGAAGACGAGTCGGAGTTGTGACGCCTCGGCGACGACCTGGAACCTCTGCGTGCACGCGAAGGCCATGGCCTCGAGGTCGACGGTCTCATCGGTGTGTTGCTTGAGCTCCCCGTCGGAACGCGCGAGCCACAAGAGGTCCTCGACGATTCGCTGGAGGCGGTGGCCTTCACCCCCGATTCGTTCGAGCGCCGATCGATACGACTGCGCGTCTCGATCTTTGCTTAGGGCGATGGACACCTCGGCTTCGATGACGCTGAGCGGCGTCCTCAGCTCGTGCGAGGCGTCCGCGGTGAACTCACGTTGGCGACGTTGTGCCCGGGCGATCGGCGAAAGGGCGCGAATGCCCACCACGTATGAGGCGCCGTACATCAAGACGAGGAGCACGGCGCCGAAGATCAGTTCGGCGTTGACCAATGAATCTCGAACCCGCTCGACGTCGGCCAGGCTCTCTCCCGCTACGAGCCACCCCGATTTGAACGACACCGCGCGCACCTCGAACGTCGAATTGCCGATTCGCATCGAATCGTCACCCGCGACCCACGTCGTCGAAGGGAGGCGCGGCGAGCCGGCGGTGATTGCGGTGACCGCGCCGCTCGAAGCGACCTTCCATACGAACACGGGCACGTCATCGTCGTCGAGATCGCCGGACTCTTTCGCGCGAGTCCCGGCGACGGATCCTTCTCGTTGGCCACCGCTCTTTACCGCCAGAACCAATCGTTGGCTCAAACGGACGTCCACCTGCGACGTCAGGTGATCGATCAGGGAAAAGTTGAAGATGAGCGCGATGAGCACATAACTGCCCATGCCAATCAACGTGGCGACCACCGCCACCTTGCCCGCTCGAATGCGGTCAGAACGTTCGGTCTTCACGACGCAACCACTCGATAGCCGAAACCTCGTACGGTCTCGATCTTCGCATCGCACCCGGCGATTTTGGCGCGGATCCTCGCGATATGGACTTCAATCGTGTTCGATCCGACGGCGTCGGCCTGATCGCTCCACACCTGATTGGCGATCGTCCGTCGAGATACGGCGGCGGGGCTCCGGCGCAGCAGCAACTCGATGAGGAGTCGCTCGGTCGACGTGAGCTCGACGTCCTTACCCGCGACGCGTAGTTCGCGCGTCGCTGCGTCAAATTCCAGATCACCGCAGCGGATCTCCTCGTGGAACCGCAACGCCGGGCGTCGCTGTAGGGCCTGCAGTCGCGCGACGAGCTCGCCGAAGTCGAAAGGCTTTACCAAGTAATCGTCCGCACCGGCGTTGAGCCCCTCAACTCGATCGACGGGCGCGTCGCGGGCGGTCAGGATGAGAATCGGCGTCGTGACGCCGAGCTTTCGAACCAGCGCCAATGTCTCGATGCCGCTGCGCTTGGGCATGCGCCAATCCAAGATCGCGACTTCGTATTCGTTGTCCCTGAGCATGATCGTCGCGGCTTCACCGTCCTCGACGACGTCGACGACGTAGCCCGCTTCTTGCAGACCACGCTGAAGGACTTCACGAAGCGTGCGGTCGTCCTCGGCGACGAGAATTCTCACGTCGAACGATCGCTTCTCATCGAGACTGGCGGCCACGAGGTGATGGACCGATGACCGCGTCCGAACCGTCGCCGAGACGATGACGGGTTCAGGATTGAGCTGAGGCGCACGCTATGCATTCTCGTCGAGTACGAATCGGTTGCTTTCGCACTGTCCCAGGGGTCTAAGCGCTTTTGGAGAACATATGAGCCACGGCCCTGGCTAGCGGTCGGCTGCATCGGTCACCATTCGCCAGAGAGGCCCGGGCAAGTGTCGCAACACGAAGAAGACGTAGCGCAGGATCGGCGGGCTCCAGATGATTGGCGTTCGATCGGCGAGCCCCTTCATGATGTCACCCGCGACCTCGTCGACACCGGTGGCGAAGGGCGGTTCCTTGGCCCCGGTCGTCATCTTGGAACGAACGTGTCCCGGCCGCACGAGTTGTAGCGAGACGCCGGTGCCCTCAAGAGAATCAGCCAGGCCGATGCAGAGACGATCGAGACCGGCTTTGGCTCCGCCGTAGAGATACTTGGCGCGTCGCACGCGCACCGCGGCAACCGAGGAGAGAACCAGGATGCGCCCGCTGCCTTGGCTCACCAGGAGGTTGCGCGCTTGGGCGAGCGCGGCGACGGGCCACGTGAAGTTCACGGTCGCCATTTCGCCAGCCATGGTCGAGTCATCCTGGAACCGCTCCTGATCGCCGAGCAGACCGACCGCGACCACCACGAGGTCGACGAGATCACCGGCCTTCGCGAACGACTCGTTCACCGCGCGCTCGGCGTCCGAAGGGTCTCGGGCGTCGAAAAGCACAGTGTCGACTCGGCTGGCGCCGCAGTCGAGCGCTTCAGAGGACGCCTCATCGAGGAGTCCTTGGTTTCGGCCGGCCAGCACGACGGTGTGGGCGCGCGCGGCGCAGAGCCTCTTGGTCAGGGCGCGCGCGATGTCGGAACTCCCGGCGAGCACGACCACGCACTGCGGTTGTCCGAACGCGTTCTCCACGTCACGCTCCCACGAGGTTGAGACGTCGTGCGAGGTCACTCGTCACAATGTGCTCGGGGTCCACTCGGTTCTTGACCTCAAGGAATGCGTCGAGCTGGGGATACATGGCCCTCATCTTCTCCGGGCTCAATCGGGCGTCCTTCGCGAGATAAATCCGCCCGCCCGCCAAGAGGACCATCTCGTCGAGGTCGTCGAGCAGTCGCGGTAGCGATGCGGGACCGATGGGCAAATCGAGCGCCAGTGTCCAACCGGGCATCGGGAACGAGAGCGGCCCCGGACTCGATGGGCCGAAGCGCTTCAGTACGGCGAGGAAACTGGCGACGCCCGAAGATGAGAGGTGTTCGATTGCTCGGCGCACGGTGTCGCTGGAACCTTCGGGCACGCAGAACTGGTACTGGACGAATCCGCGGCGACCGTACAGGCGGTTCCAGTCGCGAACCCCGTCGAGGGGATGGAAAAATGAGGAGATCGACTCGGGTTTGGCGAGCTGCAATCTCGGTGACGACCGGAACCAGGCCTCGTTAAAGGCCCTAATGGTGAGCGGATTGAGGAGGCCGTTCGGTGCGTCGAAAGGAACCTTGAGCCTCGCCGGTGCGGGTGCGAGGAGTGAAGGAGATTCGACGTCGTTTGAGCGCGCGTGTTCACCGCGGGTCAGTATCGAGCGCCCCAAGTGCGCGCCGCGCGTCATGCAGTCGACCCAGGCAACTGAATAGCGAAAGTTCTCATCACCGTGCGTCATCTCGCTCATGACCTCATCGAGATTGGGGAACCGCTGCGTGTCCACGAGTACCTGATCGGTTTCGATCCGGAGCAGTTTGAGCGTCACAGCGGTGATGACGCCGGTCAAGCCCATTCCGCCCATGGTCGCCCAGAACAGTTCCGGGTCGACACTCGGCGAGACCGTGGCGCCGCCGCCGGGTGTCACGATGCGCATCTCGATGACGTGACGCGCGAACGAGCCGTCGACGTGATGATTCTTCCCGTGTACGTCGGCGGCAATCGCACCGCCGATGGTCACCTGGCGAGTACCCGGCGTCACCGGAAGGAACCATCCCTGGGGGATGCTCTCGCTAAGTAGTTCGTCGAGTGACGCACCCGCACCAACGAGTACCACTCCTTGGTCATCGATTGGTCCTATGTCACCGATGCGACTTCGCAGTACCGTGCCGCCGCTCACCTGGGCGGCGTCACCGTAGCTGCGCCCGAGGCCCCGCGCGATGATGGCTCGCGACGAAGCCAATGCGATGGCAATCTCCGATTCGCTCGACACGTCGTCCAAAGTGGCGACGCTGGGCGACGTACGACCCCAACCGCAAAGCGTGACGCGACTCATCCGTAGACTCCCCACGCCAAGAGCGCGACCCAGATGAGGGCGAGCGCCTGGACCGTGCGGTTGTGCAGGAGCAGATCTTCCGGGGCGGCGCTGTCGCCGGCGTCCGCGGAGCGCATGATGAAGAGGACGGCGAAGACGACCGGGACGACGGTCAAACGAATCGGCACGAAGTCGTTGTAGGTCGAAGAGAGGCCGGTCGACGACGTGTCGAACGCCCACAGGCAGTAACCGGTAACGACCACGGTGGCGCTGAGTGTGAGCGCGGAGCGCAGGAACTCCAACGTGTACTCAGCCAGTACCGGGCGAGTGGCCTTCACGCCAACCTTCTTCATCTCGCTGGTCCGTTTCCCCACCACCAGGAAAAGTGCGCCAAAGGAGATAACGACGAGGAACCACGTTGAGACAGTGATGTGCGACGTGACCGCGCCGCCGTAGGCGCGAAGGAAGAAGCCGCTGGCCACGACACCCAACTCGATGATCGCGAGGTTCTTCAACCATAGGGAGTAACAAATCGAGATCACAAAATAAAGTCCGAGGATTAGTAGTAACCCTTGACAGCGCGACAGCACGAAGGGTAAGGCGAAGGCGACAATGACGAGCACGGCGGCGCAGGTCAAGGCCAATCGAATTGACAGTTCTCCTGAAGCGATCGCACGCAAATGTTTGGTTGGATGAAGGCGGTCCGCCTCAACGTCTCGTACATCGTTGATCAAATAGATCGCCGAAGCCATGCAGCAGAACGCGACGAATGCGGTCGCGGTGCGCCAGAGAACGTCGGCGTGAGTCAAACTGTGCGCCGCCGCCGGGGCGACGGCCAGCAGTCCATTTTTCACCCACTGGGTGGGTCGCATCGCGGAGACGAGCGCGGGCAGCGGTCGTCTCCTCTGCGTGAGAGACGTTGTCACGACTGCCAACGCTACTCGTGTGCCTTCACTGAATGAGCGGGACGAAAGTACTTTCGCCTGCGTATCGACACGAAACCACTCATCGAACGCACGTTTCGCGACCTCGTCATCGATTTGACTTGAACATACAGCGACGAACCTTACGAACTGATGAACGACGCGCCGAGGTTCGAGCTTTTCATCGCCTCGAAATGCGAGGGACTTTGTGGGGCGAGCGCTACGAACTCCACCATGACGCTCGACGAGTCAGCAAGTACTCTAAATACGTCTCGCTGTCATTCGGATCCCTTTCAAAGGAATGAAATGATCCGAGAGGCAGCGAGACGTTGCGTTCGCGTCCCAGGGGATCGACCAGCAAGCCCTTCTCGAGTGCTCGCGCCGGCGCCAAAAAGTGATGATCTAATTCGCTCTGGACGAAGAGCGACGACGTCCGAGAGCGGGAAAGCGCGAAGCGACGAACCTCACGTCAACAGCGCCGCGACGACCCGGCGAATGAGTCGAATCACGAGACGAGACGTCGTGTCGGGCGCCTAGAGAAGCATCATGGTTCGTCGGGTGGGATTGTCTGGCACTCGCTCTCTGGGGGTTGAACCTTCGGGCTGAAAAACGGCGCGAGAAGAGGAAGAATGTTGGACCGGAGCGCGCTGCGAGCACTACTGTTTGACGAAACGAGGATCGGTCACCCAGCGCGAGGGGAGTGTTTATGAGTGGCGTGCGAGTGCTGGTAGGAACAAGAAAAGGTGCCTTCGTATTACGCTCAGATGGCCTGCGCAAGAACTGGGACGTCAGTGGCCCGTTCTTCGGGGGCTGGGAGATGTACCACCTCAAGGGTTCACCCGTCGATCCGAATCGTATCTACGCTTCCCAGGGAACGGGCTGGTTCGGCCAACTCATCCAACGCTCGAACGACGGCGGCGAGACGTGGGAGCCCGTTGGCAACCAGTTCAACTACGACGGCGTGCCCGGCACGCACCAGTGGTACGACGGCACACCTCACCCGTGGGAGTTCGCGAGGGTGTGGCACCTCGAACCGTCGCTGAGCGACCCCGACGCGGTGTTGGCCGGCGTCGAAGACGCCGCGCTCTTCCAATCGACCGACGGTGGTGAGAATTGGAGCGAACTATCGGGCTTGCGCAAACAAGACTCTGGTGCATCGTGGCAGCCCGGTGCGGGAGGGATGTGCTTGCACTCGATCATCGTGAGCCCGAAGGACCCGGAGCGCATCTTCGTGGCCATTTCGTCGGCGGGCGCCTTTCGCACCGACGACGGGGGCAAGAGTTGGCGACCGATCAATAAAGGTCTTCACTCGGAGGGGATTCCCGACGGGGACGCCGAAGTCGGGCACTGCGTTCACCACATCACGATGCACCCTTCGAAGCCCGACACGTTGTTCATGCAGAAGCACTGGGACGTGATGCGAACGGACAATGCCGGCGATTCGTGGGTTGAGATCAGCGGCAATCTGCCGACGGACTTTGGATTCGCGATTGACGTTCACGCCCACGAACCCGAGACGGTGTACGTGGTGCCGATCAAGAGCGACTCCGAGCACTACCCGCTTGACGGTCAGCTTCGGGTGTACCGCAGTCGAAGCGGTGGCAATGAGTGGGAGCCGCTCACGAAGGGCCTGCCGCAAAGCAACTGTTACGTCGACGTGCTGCGCGACGCGATGAGCGTGGACTCACTCGATCGATGCGGCCTGTACTTCGGCACGACGGGCGGTCAGGTCTACGCGTCGAACGACGAAGGTGACAGCTGGGAGGCAATCGTTCGTGACCTGCCCGCGGTCTTGTCGGTCGAGGTCCAGACGCTGGCATGATTCGGGTCGTCTTACCAGCACATTTGAAGACCCTCGTCAATGCCACTCGCGAGATCGAACTCGACGTTGCTGGCGTCGCCAGCCAGCGTTCGGTCGTCGACGCCCTCGAAAATCGCTACCCGGTGTTGCTGGGAACGATTCGTGACCCGACCACCAAGAAACGTCGCCCCTTCATCCGCTTCTTTGCCTGCGAAGAGGACATCTCTCACGACGATCCCGAGGCGCCGCTCCCCGATGCCGTGGTCTCAGGCGTCGAGCCGTTCTTCGTGATTGGGGCGATGGCGGGCGGCTGAGGCGTTCGTATTCGCCGTGCGCTCATGGGTCCATCACGACAGGGGCATTCACGCGGAGAGACGTCACATCAAATCACAATCCCCTACGCTCGATGGAATGGAACTCGCGGCCAAGGTCCTGATCGTCTCGGATTCTGCGGCGGCCGGAACTCGTGCCGATTTGGCGGGGCCACTACTGCGGGCGCGACTCGCTGAGGCCGGGTTCGATGTCGTCGAGCTGAAGATCGTGAGCGACGGCGTGGCGTCGGTCGAAGGTGCCCTTCGCGCACAGGTCGAAGGATTCGTGGGCGTCATCGTTACCTCGGGGGGAACGGGGTTCTCCCCTCGAGATCTCACTCCCGAGGCCACCTTGCGGGTACTCGACCGTGAAGCACCCGGACTGAGTGAAGCCATGCGCCTCATCAATCCGCTCGGACGTCTTTCACGTGCGAGAGCCGGTACGTCCGCACGAAGCGTGATCGTGAACTGTCCCGGTTCACCCAAGGGTGCGATTGAGTGTCTCGACGCAATTCTGGACGTTCTGCCGCACGCGCTCGAACTACTCCAAGGAGAGGCCTCGCCTCATCCTCCCGAAACCGGTGGCAGCACCATAATTTCGTCGTGAGATTCGAGGCGGGTCGCTGGCGCGGCCGGCTCGCCGTTGAGCCAAACCTGGCTGACTTCGAGAAGAGTGCCGAAATCCGCGCCGTATCGAATGACGGCCTCCTTAAGGACATCGTCCAGCGTCACGCCATCGAAATGGTCTTCGCGCCGCCCGGCCGCGTCGTGTGCGGGACCGAGCAGAATCAGTTTTGCCACGTCACGAACCGTTCAATCGTTCGGTGTCGATGATCATCGCGGTTACTTCTTGTCCGGCGTCGAGGCCATCGCCGTCGGGAACCATGGCGATGGCGTTGGCCTCCGCGATGGCGTTGAGCAGGTGAGAGCCTTGTCGAGCGACGCTCTTCACGTGGAGTCGCCCGTCGCCTTCTAGTCGAGCGCTCACGTGAACGAGATTGAGTTTGCCGTCACGTCGCCGTGGGAGGGGACAGTCGAGGATCATCGGCGCGGTCGGACGGTCCAGTTCACTTCGTCCGGAGAGGAGGCGAAGAGCCGGGCGTACGAATAGTTCGAAGCCGACGAGGGTCGACACTGGATTGCCCGCGAGGCCAAAGAAGGGCGTGCCCGACGACGGGTCGACGGCGAATGCGAAGGGCTTGCCGGGTCTGATTGCCACTTGCATCGAGCTCGCACTGTCACCCACGAGATCCGCGAGCACTGATTTGACGAAGTCGGCGTCGCCGACACTGACGCCCCCAGTGGAGACAATCGCGTCGCACGAACGCAAGCCACGTTCGAGGGCTTGGGCGATGGCGTCGGGCGTGTCGCCAGCGATGCCGAGATCAACGGGGGTGAATCCGGAGCGGGCGAGTGAGGCCAAAAGAGTGGGGCGATTGGCGTCGCGGATCTTCCCGTCTCCGAGGTCGTCCCTCGAATCGGAGAGTTCGTTCCCGGTCGAGAGCACGCCAACGCGCGGTCGCGGGTGCGCGAAGACCGTTTCGATTCCTTGACTCGCGAGCACGCCCAGTAACGCCGGCCCGATCACGCTGCCGATGCCGACGAGTTCTTGGCCCACCGTGACGTCCTCGCCGACGAGGCGCACGAACTCCCCGGGCTGGACCGTCCTTTGAATCAGGACGGTCTTGCCTTCGGGATCGACCGTGGCCTCTTCTCGCATGCAGACGCTGTCGGCGCCGTCGGGTAGTGGCGCGCCCGTCATGATGCGAGCCGCCTCACCCGACTTCACCGTCAGGGTGGCTTGGTCACCGGCGAAGATCGTGTCCACGATCACGAGACTTCTCGCGCTGTCGGCGGTGTCCTGGGCTCGCAGAGCGAAGCCGTCCATCGCCGAATTCGCGAAACGTGGCGAAGGCTCGCGTGCGCGTACGGTGCCCGCCGTCACCAATCCGAGCGCGTCGTTGAGTTCGATTTCCTTCGCCGGGAGCGCGCGCAGATCCTGGAGAACGAATTGGCGCGCTTCTTCGTAGGAGATCATCGTTCGGCCCTCGTGCAGTACAAGGGGCGTGGAGGGACCTTCATTGATCGCGAGCGTTGCCGATTGGCGAGGTCTCGTCACTCCAGGCCGATCCGCCCTCCCAAAGTTCTCGTTTCCACATCGGTACGCTCGCCTTCAGCGCGTCGATGCAGAACTGAGCAGCCGCGAAAGCCGCGTCGCGGTGCGGTGCCGATACCGCGACCACCACCGTCGACACCGAGAGTTCGACTCGGCCAATTCGGTGGTGGATGGCGACGCGCTCGAGCGCCGGCCAGCGCGCACGCGCCTCGTCGACGACGTCGCGTAGACGCTGCTCCGCCAATTCGGAGTTGGTTTCGTACTCGAGCGCGATCACGTTCTCTCGGGTACTTGAATGATCCCGAACGATGCCCGAGAACGTCACGACGGCCCCACAGTTGGGACGAATCACCCAGTTGGAGAGTTCGTCAGGCGAGAGCGGGTTCTCCGTGATCGAAATCCAGTCAGAGGTTGGAGCTGACGACATTCGCCACATCCTATTGTCGACTCGAGATGGTTCTGAGTCGTTCTCGTTGCGAAGCGCGAGGGCGATTCAGCGATGGTCCACTCGGCGGCGCGGCGCGAGAATTCCACAGGCGCATGTACGGTGAAACGGGCCTTGCGCAACCCTGTTTACGCCGCACGGGTCGCACTAGTACTGTAAATGCAACTTCTTAGGGGCCACGAACATGTCACTCAATTCAGCTCTTCACAGAGTCATTTTTGGTCACAAAGTCATCGAGCGACTTCTCATCACGTCATTCATTGGGGTGGGTCTCGTCGTGCCACTCGCGAGTGCGTCCTCGAGCGCCGCAAACCAAAAAAAATCGGCCGGCGCCGTCGACGTTCTCTACGCCGGATCGTTCCTCGATCTCATGGAACAACACTTGGGTCCGGCCTTCCACGAGGCGACGGGCTACACCGTGAGCGGTTATTCGGCCGGCTCTTCGGCACTCGCGAGTGAGATTTCGGGGAAGACGTTGGCGGGCGACGTCTTCATAAGTGCCTCGCCCACTGTGAACACCTCACTCGAGGGCGCGAGCAATGGCAACTGGGTGTCGTCGTATAGCGAGTTCGGATTGTCCCCACTCGTGCTCGGCTACTACCCGAAATCAAAATTCGCGAAGGACCTCTTAACGAAGCCGTGGTACGACGTCGTCGATCTGCCAGGTTTCTTACTGGGTCGTACCGATCCCGTGACGGACCCCAAAGGCGTGCTCGCCGTCGATGCACTCGAAGGCGTCGCGTTGACGCACGATATTCCGGCTCTGAACGGCCTCGCCACGTCGACGTCAAACGTCTTTGAAGAGACCGCACTGGTGGGTGATCTCCAAGCGGGCCAACTCGACGCTGGATTCTTCTACGGCGTCGAAGCGTCGGCGGCCCACCTCAAATCCGTTCCGCTCACGGGGACTGACCTGGCCGCCCAGTACACGGTGGCGATCCTAAACCGGGCGCCCCACGAAGCTGCCGCGAAGGCGTTCGTAAAATTCTTGTTCAGCGCCGATGGTCGATCGATTCTGAAGAAGTACGGAGTGACGCCTCTCGTGCCGCCGGTGGTGACGAAGGCGTCGGCCGCGGCGAGTACCACGACGACAACCTTCGCGACGACGACGACGTCGTGACGTTACCGAGGGCGCCGAGAAGCCCCCTCTTTTGGCTGGGCGGACTGCTCGTCGTCTACCTTGGGTATCCGCTCGCCGCCTTCGTCGTTCGACTCGTCACCTCGCCACAACGTGGCTTTCAGGTGCCCGGCCTCTTCCCGGCACTGTGGGTTTCGGTGAGTTGCGCCACAGTTTCTTTGGCGATAGTCACGGTCCTCGGCGTGCCGCTCGCGTACCTCCTCGCGCGTTCGTCGGGTCCGATCTCGACGATCGTGGGCATCATCGTGCAAATCCCCTTGGCGTTGCCCCCCCTCATGAGTGGCATCGTGTTGGTCTATCTCATTGGCCCGTACACCTTCTTGGGCCAACTCTTCGGTGAGCATCTGACAGATTCGTTGGTTGGTGTCGTCATTGCGATGTCCTTCGTGTCGTCGCCATTTTTGATCGTCGCGGCCCGTGCCGCCTTCGCCTCGCTCGATAAGGGAATGCTCGACGTCGCCGCGACGCTCGGACACGCCGACGCGTCACGCTTCTTGCGCGTCGCGGTGCCCTCGGCGGGCCACGGGATCCGCGCGGGAATGTTGCTGACGTGGCTTCGCGCTTTCGGCGAGTACGGCGCTGTCGTGATCCTGGCGTACAACCCCGCGTCGTTGCCGATCTACACGGAAAACCAATTCAGTGGTCGGGGTCTGCCTACGACGTTGGCTCCGACGGCGCTGGCGCTCGGAGTCGCGGTCGTCGTCGTGTTGCTCAGTCGCGCTCGAATTACCAAACCGGCGACTCGACGCTCGAGTACACCCAAGCCCAGCGCGCCCGAGAGGGTGTTGCCGCGGCCCGTCCGCTTTGACGTCGATCATCATCTGGGAACTTTCCACCTCGCCCTCGCCCACGAGTCGCCAACCGCGCACCTGGGGATTCTTGGACCCTCGGGTTCGGGGAAGACTGCATTGTTGCGCTGTCTCGCTGGACTCAATGGAGCGAGCCCGGGACCCGTCTGGTACGGCGATGAACTGATGCAACACGTACCCGTCGAGCGCCGTGGCGTGGGCTACGTCGCCCAGGGTTTCTCGCTGTACCCGCGAATGTCGGTGTGGCGCCACATGACGTTCGCCGGCGCCACGCCGGAACTCAGCGCCTACTGGATCGAGCACCTCCGTCTTCAAGGACTCGAAGACCGACTCCCCGCAGATCTGTCCGGGGGCCAGCGTCAACGAGTGGGTCTGGCCCAGGTGCTCTGCTCCTCGCCCAAAGTGCTGTTGCTCGACGAGCCGTTCTCAGCCCTAGACGTACCGGTACGACTTGAACTGCGTCGAGAGCTTCGCCGTCTCCAACGAGAGACCGGTCTCGCAACCGTTCTCGTAACGCACGACCCCGAAGAGGCCGCGTTCTTGTCCGATGAATTGATCGTTCTTGCCGAAGGCACGGTATTGCAGTCGGGCACCAGCCGATCCGTCTTCTCTCGACCGGTGTCGGCGGAGGTCGCGAAGCTGCTCGGGGTCGAGAATATGAACATCGGCACCGTGCACTCGCCGAGCGCGATTGACGTTGGCGGTGCACTGTTGCGAATTCCCCTCACCGAGATCGGAGTGGGCACGAAGGTGTGGTGGAGTATTGCGCCCGAGCGAGTGTTCGTGTCACCGATGCTCAATAACACTCCAAAGGATGGCGAAGATGCGTTACTGGGCACCGTCGTCGACGTGGCCGATATGGGTTCCGCCTACGACGTCTTCGTCACTATCGCCGACGGCGTGGAAGTGCTGGCGCGGAGTTGGGTTGCGCTCGACGTCGAGGTCGGCGCACGGTGTCAGATTGCACTTGACCGGGCCGCGGTATCACTGTGGGAGGCGTCAAGTGACCGCACTGGACAGGCCCGTAACCACGGAGCGACGCGCTAGTCGACCCAGTCTCTCGTCATCCCAAGATGATAAATCCTAAAACCTCTCGGGAATCTCGACACTCACACTCGTGGCCTTGATCACGGCGTCGACGACCACACCGGGGGCGAGCTCGAGTTCGTCAGCGGCTTCACGGGTGATGAGCGAGACAAATCGGTGGGGACCGGCTTGAATCTCGATCTGCGCGACAACCTTGTCCTTCACGACCTTGGTGACGATGCCGACGAAGCGATTACGCGTTGACTGCGCCCGCGGACTCTTGGGCTTCGCGCTCGCCGACGAACTGATCGCGACCTCGGCAATGTCCTCACCGTCGAAATAGCGACGGCCGTCCTCGGCGACGGTTGAGGTCAGGCGTCCCGATTCGGCCCAGCGCCGTATCGTGTCAGTGCTCACGCCGAGCAACTCAGCCGCTTGTGCGGTGCGGTACGTCGCCATGGTCAAAGACTACCCATGCGGTAGTTCCAGATCCCAGTCGTCGCTAGGGAATGACTTCGATGTAGAGCGCACGGTACAGGCTTCGTGCAGCGCGACAACTCATCCACCAATCATGGACATCGATCGAGTGGGGCTTAAGAACCCGGGCTCGTTGATCGCGTGTCCGGGGTATTTTTCCCACACGGCCCTTCGAAGAGCGAGCGCGATCACGTCGTCGTCCGCCCCATCGCGTATCAGATCTCGTAGCGAATGTTCGTCGTCAGAGAACAAGCAGTTTCGAATCGCTCCGTCGGCCGTGAGTCGCAGTCGATTGCATGTGCCGCAGAAGGGTTGCGTGACACTCGAGATGAGCCCAATCTCTCCTTGGCCATCGACGAACGCGAATCGTTCCGCGGGCGCCGAGTTGTGGTTGCCGATAGCCTCCAGCGGCCAACGCGCCGAGATAAGTTCGAAGATCTCTCTCCCCGACACGAGTTGGGAATTGTCCCACTTACCCTGCGCGTCGAGGGGCATGAATTCGATGAAGCGAACGACGCGACCCGTCTCGCGTGCGAACGCGGCAAAGTCCAATATCTCGTCGTCGTTTTGCCCGCGCAATATCACCACGTTTAATTTCAGCGGCGTGAGTCCCGCCGCCTCGACGGCGGCCATCGCCTCGATGACCGTCTGGAGATCGCCCCGGCGACGAATCGAATTGAATCGATCGGGTTTCAACGAGTCGCAGCTGATGTTGACTCGCTTAAGTCCGGCGTCCTTGAGCGACGTCACCATTGGCGTGAGCAACATGGCGTTCGTGGTGAGGGCCAGATCATCGAAACCGAGCGCCGATAGTCGTTGGACGAGTGAGGGCAGATTCTTTCGAACGAGCGGTTCGCCGCCGGTAAGGCGTATGGCGGTGATGCCAAGTTCGCGCGCGACTCGCGCGACTCGGATCATTTCATCAAACGTCAGGAGTGCGTCACGGGGCTGAAACGTCATGCCCACTTCGGGCATGCAGTACACACAGCGGAGGTTGCAACGGTCGGTGACCGATATGCGAAGGTCGTTGTGGATTCGACCGTAACGGTCGACCAACGGGCCACTCTCGGGCATGGCGAGTCGTTCGGCCTTCTCATCGGATGCACCGGTCGCACTCTCGCGTACGTGTGGCCGCACCGAGACGAAGACGGGCGTTGGAGCGTCGCCGTCGATGGTCGTCATGCGCACTCCCGGTACGGGTGCCCAAAGGAAAGGTTCTGGATCGCGACGTGCTCCACGGATAATCACCTTAATAGTCGCTCGTTGAAACTTCCGGGGCACCACGCAGCACGTCGCATGTCGTACGACGTTCCGTTGCTGCGTTAGCGAGGCGGCTTCTTATTGGCGTCTTCCACGAGGCGTCCCCACTTGCCGGACTTTCCGCCCTCTTTCTTCAATACCTCGAGCCCATCGATCCGCGCAGTCGGGTCGTTTTTTCGCAGAGAGTCCACAATACAGAGCGCCGCGAACGCGCACGCGGTCAGTGCTTCCATCTCAACGCCCGTGCGCTGGGTGGCGGTGACCGTCGCGGTCACTTCGATACCACGGTCTCGTCGGTTCAACTCGACGTCCACATCGTTCAGATTAAGAGTGTGGCACAGTGGGATGAGTTCGGCCGTTCTCTTCGCCGCTGACACGCCCGCGATGCGCGCACAAAGAACGGGGTCGATCCCGTCATCTCGAGCTTCGAGTTCGCCAATGTCCACCGACGTAACAACGAGACAGTGAGCCATTGCGGTTCGTCGCGTCACGCGCTTGCTAGTGACGTCCACCATCCGCAATTTCCCCATGGCGCTGATGTGGGAGAACTCACGTTCCATGATGTTCATCCCTCCACTCAATTGAACGCCAACAGCCAATTCGGTCCCGCAGGGTGTTCCAGTTGCCTGGCGTTCGCGCGTTGCTCTTACGGCACTGAAGTGTACTTGGCGCCCTTCGGTCGCTGAGTGGTTGACTGGCTCCTAACTCGCAGTTAACGGAAGCCGTCGAAGTGGTGGCCGGGTCGAAGACACCGATGTCGTGGCGCGTCGATACGTCCTTCGCGAGATCAAACTTGAAAGAAATCAAGAGAGTTACCGGCGTTGTCGGCTCAGCCACAATGTCTGTAACGCAATCTCCTCGCGCAAGACGGTAATGGTGGACGGGGTCGTCCGAAGTGCCGACATCACTGCGTACGCGCAGGAAGGAACCAGCCGATGAAGAGAATATTTATCGCCCTCGTGTTGCCCGCCGCACTCGTCCTTGGGTCATTGGGACTTGGGGTCACGCTCGCAAGTGGTCCCGCCGGGGCGGCTGAGCACGCGCACACGACCATGCAGCACTCGTGGCACGGAACGATCTCGAAGATCAACGCCAAGATGGGTACGACGAGCTCGTTCAGCTTTGGGTCAGGATCAAAGACGTACGTCGTGCATTGGGACGCCATGACCCATTTCACAATGGGTACCGCGAAGAACATCAAGGTGGGCGCGTTGGTCACGGTCACCGGTACGTTGAAGGGGATGACGATAGCGGGAACAAAACTCGACGTATGACGTCGTGCCGTGCAGCCCGTGACGGACGCGTCGTCACGGGTCAAGCGGATTCCTTTGTTCGTGATGACTCAGGGAGGAATCGAACGGTCGGGCTAAACGTCGAGTTCGCGTTGGGTCGTTCATCTGACGGGTATTCGTTGCCTGGACGAGTAAGACTGAACGGACTTCCTCACGCGCGACGTGCGATCGATTCGTCTCGTCTGGAGAATGGCAGATCAGAATCGAGCGACGGCCATGACGATTGAGTCTCAACCCGATGCGCC
This sequence comes from Acidimicrobiaceae bacterium, assembly GCA_003155915.1. GTDB lineage: Bacteria > Actinomycetota > Acidimicrobiia > Acidimicrobiales > RAAP-2 > RAAP-2. Next base: position 219,216 of record PMFA01000021.1, read on the forward strand.
ACGCGAACCGCAAATCACGGTCAACGTTGGACGACGAGTGTTCCTCGGCATCGTGGCCCTTGGTGCACTGGGCGTGGCGTTTGGCAACAGCGTCCAAAATTTCCTTGGTGACGCGTTCGGTTCGGGTCTCGGGGGATTGTTGCCGGGCGGCGATCGCTTTCGCATTTACTCGATCACCGGCAATTATCCGAAGATCACCAGGGATAAGTATCGCTTGAAGGTGAGCGGTCTCGTGGAGCACCCCACGACCTTCACCTTGGCCGACCTTCAGTCAATGCCGAAGACCTCGTTTACGAAGGCCTTTCAGTGCGTGACGGGATGGCGAGTTCCCGACGTTCACTGGGAGGGCGTCAAACTGTCCGAGATCTTGGACCGCGTAGGAGTTCAGTCGGGTGCCGTCGCGATAAGTTTCGACTCCTACGATCACGCCGACACCGAGAGCCTCAGCCTCGATCAGGCTCATTTACCCGACGTGATCGTGGCGTATTCGATGCTCGGTGCTCCGGTCACGATCGAACACGGCGGCCCGGTGCGCCTCTACGTCGCGCCGATGTTCGGTTACAAGTCTCTGAAGTGGCTCTCGGGAATTCGGGTAGTCGACGTCGTCGAACCAGGTTTCTGGGAGCAGAATGGCTACCCGGTGAACGGCTGGCTCGACGGTACGACCGGCCCGAACAATCCTGACCCCGGGCTGACCTGAGATGTCTCTCACGCAGGCCCCTGCAAAGTCACTTCGAGTGTTGCGTTTCGACCGAGTGCAGCGCGGCGCGCACTGGGCGAACGCGCTGCTCTTCTTCTCCTTGATGTTTACCGCGATCCCGCTCTACTTTGGTTCGTTCTTCGGCGTCGTGTTCCCACGGCACTTGATTGAAATGATCCACCTATGGAGCGGTCTCGCCCTACCGTTACCGATCATCATTTCGTTGATCGGACCATGGGGCAGAGCGATGCGTCACGACGTGCGACGAATCAACTACTGGACCCGCGAGGAGATTCATTGGATGCGAACGCTCGGCAAGTCGACGCTCGAGGCCGACAAGTTCAACCCCGGCCAAAAGCTCAACGCGATCTTCGTGGGTGTGTCGATTCTCGTGATGCTCGTCACCGGGGCAATGTTGCAGTGGTTCCGGATCTTTCCCGTGCCGTGGCGATCGGGGGCGACCTTCGTCCATGACGTTTTTGCCTGGGCAGTTTTTTTCGTGGTCATTGGTCATATCGTCATGGCCCTCACCCACCGCGACGCGTTGCGTTCGATCTTTAAGGGCTGGGTCAGTCGAAGCTGGGCCGAGCGCTACGCCGCGCGATGGATTCAAGAGGAGCCTTCGGGCGAACTGAAGCACTGATGGCGACCCCGGTTCCATCGGGTTAGATAACGGCATTGACCGTAACCAAACTGACGAGCGACGACGCCGAGGCGACCGGGCGCGTTGCCGGCGCCGCGACATAAAAGTGTCGTAGGACCTCTGGGTCCCTAGCGGCCATCGAACATCACAACATCGCGTGACCTTTGATCGACTCCGTCCGAGTTGAAATTTTCGATCGCGAAACCAAGGTCCTAACATGTTGGGAACCTGGCGGCGAGGAAGTCGCCGCCGATGAATCCGATTTGAGCGAGATGAGAAACCTAAATTCGAATAATCCCGGGCGCGACGTCCAGAGGGTCGGGACCGCTGTGTTCCTCGGCGAAGATGTCGCGAAGATTCATGACCCGGTCTGGGGCGTGCTTGGGAACCTTGGCGACAGTCAGTGCTACTTGGGCGTCCAACAGAAAGTCGCGGCAGTTCACACCGCTTTGTCCCAGCGCATCTCTAAAGACAAGCTTCCCGTGCGACTGATCGCTCCCGCCTTCACCTTGGGCGTATCGGACGGCCAGCTCAACGGCACGCCGGAAATGCGATATTCGTTGATTGGTCGAGAACTCGTAAACGACGTGTCCGCCACGCACCTCGCCGCCAATGGTGTTGCTGGCCTTATTGCAGTCGTGGCGTGTGACAAACCTCCGGTGGGCACCGTGGCAGCGCTGCTCGAACACAATGTACCGTCAGTGATTCTTTCCGATGGTTCAATTAGGCCGGGAAGCGACCCCGACTCTGGAGAGCGGATCGATCTCGTCACAGCCTTTCAGGCGGCTTCGGATCCGGACGCCGAGGTCCGTATGAAGGTTGCTCTCAACGCCTGTCCCGGCCAGGGGAGTTGCGGCGGGATGTTTACGTACAACACGATGCAGACCTTCATCGCCGTGCTGGGGCTTGAGCCACTACATATGGTGTCACCGGCCTCGGACGATCCGCGCCGAATCTCCGAATTCCCAAGTCAACTCGCTGACTGCCTCGTTACGATGACAGCGTCGAATATTCGTCCTCGAGACATTGTCACTCCGGCGTCCCTTCGCAACGCCCTGACGGTCACTGCCGCAATGGGGGGCTCGACCAACGTGATGCTGCACAGCGTCGAGATTGCGCGCGCTGCGGGAATCGATCTTTGGAGTGAGGTACTCAGCCAGGCCGAATTCAACGATCTTTCGCGTCGGCTTCCGGTTCTGGTCAACATGAGGCCCTTTGGCTTCTACTCAATGCCAGACATTGAGGCAAAGGGTGGAATTCCGGTAATTGTCAAAGACCTTCTCGATGCCGGATTCCTCGACGGCACTCCAATGACGTGCACCGGCGAGACGCTCGCAGACCAGATCGAACGACTCGCGCCGCCGTTACCGGATCACGACGTCATCTACTCCGTTGCTCGACCCTTCAAGGAAACTGGTGGACTTCGTCTTCTCGCGGGCAATCTGGCGCCCGATGGCGGAGCGATCTTGAAACTCGCTGGCGTCGAAGGTGGAATCTCCGATGATGTCTTTATCGGCCGCGCGAGAGTGTTCAATAGCGAACGCTCATTGACGCAGGCTCTGGATCAGCGACCGGAAGAATTTCAGGACGGCGACATGGTGGTGATTCGATACGAAGGTCCCCGCGGCGCTCCGGGGATGCCCGAAATGCTTGAACCCACGTCGAAGATCACCACTCTCTGTCGCCAAAAGGGCATCACCATTGGCCTAATGACCGATGCTCGGTTCTCGGGCGGCTCCGTTGGAATCGTCGTAGGCCATGTTGCTCCAGAGGCATTTCTGGGGGGCCCAATCGCACTGGTCGAAGATGGAGACACGATCACGGTCAACATTGAGACTGATCGCATCGACTGTTTGCAACTCAGTGACGACGCGACATTCGAGAAGCGCGCTGAGAAATGGCAGATGACGGCGGAGGCGAACGGTGGGGTGCACCCTGACGCCCGCTCAATATCACATCGAGTCCTGAGGAGGATGCGCGCGACGGCGCTTCCCGCGCTGCGCGGCGGTGGGATGACCGATAGCTAACGTCCTGAAATCAGCCTGTGCCGATTGTGGTCTGCACTACCTCATACTCGCGCCGGTATCTACCGATCGACGTTCTCAACTGTCGTGTTTCAGCGTCTTAATTTTGGCGTCGAGCGCCAAACGCACGTTTTCCAGCAGCATCTTCTGATCGAAGGGCTTCTCAACGAATTGGAATTCGGTGCCCAGGACGGCTTCGGCTTCAAGCACCGGTTGGGCGTGTCCCGACATGAAGAGGACCCGTAGACCCGGAATGATTTTTTTCAATTCATTGGCGACCGACGGGCCCTGCATGTTCGGCATGACGACATCGGTCAGCAGCAAGTCGATTGGTCCTTCATGTGACGCCGCCAACTCCAGCGCTTCGGCGCCGCTGGACGCAGTTATCACCGAGTATCCGCCGCGGGTAAGAATGCGCCGCGTCACTTCGCGCAGTCCCGCTTCATCGTCGACAACGAGCACGGTCTCGGTCCCTATCGGTGGCGTCACTTTGCCGGCCGATTGTTCGTGTTCGCTCGGTTTTACGTGGTTCGGATCGATTGGGAGTAGGACCGTAATTGTCGTTCCCACCCCTTCGTCGGAGTAAATCCTGGTGAATCCTCCGGTCTGCAGGACGATGCCGTAGACAGTGGCGAGTCCGAGTCCCGAGCCCTCGCCTCGAGGCTTGGTCGTAAAAAATGGCTCGAAGGCGCGGTCGATCACTTCTTCTGACATACCGGTGCCATTGTCACTGATACGAACGCAGACGTACGAACCGGCCGGTGCGCCGAAAATCGACCACTCCAAATCATCGATCTCTCGCGATGACGTGTCGATCGTCAGGGTGCCCCCCGTTGGCATCGCGTCGCGGGCGTTGATCGCCAGATTGAGGATTATCTGTTCGATGTGCCCCGGGTCGGCGACCACCATCGCCAGGTCGGGCTCTAGATGGATGATCAATTCGATCTGTTCACCGATGGTGCGGCGAAGTATCTCTTCGATGCTGCGCACGGCGCCATTGAAACTGAGCGGACGGGCCTGAATCACTTCGCGACGGGCAAACGCCAGTAGTTGGTGAGTCAGCACGCTTGCGCGTTCGGCGGCGAGTTGGATCTGCTTCACGTCGTTAAGTGATCCCTCCCACTTCGTACCGTCGGTGTCCACTACGGCGCTTGACAACTCTTCATTCACGAAGGAGGCGTAGTTCAAGATGACGGCTAACAGATTGTTGAAGTCATGTGCCACGCCGCCCGCGAGTTGACCGAGGCTCTCCATGCGCTGTGACTGATGGAGCTGACTTTCGAGTCGCTCGAGCACGACCTCGGCCGCCAAGCGGACTCGTTCGGCTTCGGTTTTCTCGCCTTCGGCCTTTACGAGCTGGACCTCGGCCTCGAGACGCACCCGCTCGGCAACGGCTTTCTCGCTCTCGGCCTTTACCCGTTGAACCTCAGCCTCGAGACGCACCCGTTCGGCGACCGCTTTTTCCCCTTCGGCCTTGACTAATTGGACCTCGGCCTCGAGTCGCACCCGCTCGGCGACCGCCTTCTCGCCTTCGGCTTTGACCCGTTGAACTTCCGCCTCGAGTCGCACGTGTTCGGCGACGGCCTTCTCATCCTCAGCGGTCACGAGGGCGGCAGCGGCCTCCAGTCGCACTCGTTCTGCTTCGGACTTAACTCGCATCCGCTCGGCTTCGACTTCACTTCTAACCGATACGTCACGAACGGTTGCCGTAACGATTGGACTGGAGTGGTTCGTGATTTTCGAGAAAGAAATTTCGGCAAGGAAATCCGTTCCGTCACGCCGGAAGCTCGTGACCAGGATTTCGGAAGCGCCATTTTCAATGGCCTTCAACTCAATAGGGACGAGGGGAACTATTGACTGTCCAATCAGATCCTCGCGCCGATAGCCAAAGAGCACTTCAGCTCTCATGTTGGCCATTACGACGAGGCCGTCGCTATCGAACGAGAGCATCGCGTCGGGCGCGGCATCGAGAAGTTCGATCAATACTCTGTCGGTAAGAAGAGTCACACGACCGTCCTTAAGAGGTTGAATACCTCCATGGAAAGCGAAGCGTAAGATAAGCGTAGTGGTGACCGAAATTAACTAATCGCTCACAATTCCTTGCGAGGCGCAATTGATGCTGGAATTTTTGACGAATTGCGCGTAAGCGGTTTCATTCCTTGTGTTTGACGCGCTCGCACTGCGTCACAACAATGTAGATTGGCAAAAGGGCGACGAAGGGGTGGTTGATGATTCATCCCACGTTGGCATGGTAGACCCCGCGCGCAAACGGTTCGCCGGCGGTGTGAGGTCCAAGTCGATGCTAAGTGTGGCGCTTCCTTTGCTGGTGCTCGTGCTGGTTGTCTCGTCGAGTCTTCTTCTCCAGTCTCGTGAACGAAGCCAGAGAGGCAGCAACCTCGTGACAGCGCAGATTAACGCCACCAGCGCCACCGTTCTCCTGGACGCCTTGAACGCGGAAACCGGCATCAGAGGCTTCGCCCTCACGCGCGAGGCAACGTTTCTCCAGCCCTATTACGCGGCGGCGAGGCGCCGCGTCAAGGACGAGCAGTCGTTGCGTCGTGAGGTGCTCGGTTCAACTTCGCAGAAGCGAGTCCGTAGTATTTTGGCTCTCGTGAATTCGCGGTTCGCAGCATTCAATCGCGTGCGCTTACTGGTAGTCGCCGGTGCAACGGATGAACAGTTGACCGTTCCATTGAGGGAGGGCAAGGCCGTCATGGACAGGCTGCGCGTGCAGATCGCAAGCCTGGAAACCTATGAATCTGCGAAAGAACTCGTCGCGAAAAACCGGATCGCCACCCTCGAGGATGAAGTTACGGCGGGCGAGCTGGCGGGATTGCTCCTAAGCATTATCGGCGGCGTCTTGGGCGTCGTCTACTTCTCACGTTCGATCACACGCCGTCTGAGGATCGCCGTGCGTAACGCCCTTCGACTCGGCCAGGGCGAGCCTCTTGAGTTCGAATCGCCTTCGGGGGACGAATTCGACGAGATGGATACCGCTCTGAGAAATGCCGAATTGCAACTACTCGTGAGTTCCCAAGAGGCGACGAACTCGCTCGATGCAGTCAGAACCTCCCTCGAGCACAGCCGCCACGCGGAAGAGGTGATGATACTCGCCGAGGGCCGAAGGGCCATAGCGGAGGAAGGGCGACTCAAAGCGGAAAGCGAACGTGAGTCCGCGGAGTCCCAGTTACATCAATCGCAGCGACTGGAGAGTCTGGGGCAACTGGCGGGCGGCGTGGCGCACGATTTCAACAACCTTCTTTCGGTCATATTGAACTACGCGACATTTGTCGGAGAAGAACTGACGTCCGCCGGCGCGACGACCGAGGACAATCAATGGGCACTCGCATTGAGCGATGTCCAGCAGATTCATTTAGCCGCGGAACGAGCGAGTGAGCTCACGCATCAGTTGCTGGCCTTCGCCCGCCGAGAAGTGGTGCAGCCGCGCGAGCTAAGTCTCAACGACGCCATCACTGGATTGGAACTGATCCTGCGTCGAACGATCGGTGAGCAGATCGATCTGGTGATCGATCTGTCCGACAACGATGCGATGGTGTTGGCCGATCCGGGTCAGATTGATCAGGTCGTTCTCAACCTGGCAATCAATGCTCGACACGCGATGTCGCCCGGCGGTGCACTTTCGATTTCGACAGCGATGCGAACTATTACGAGCGATGAGGAGGCTCTTTCTGGCTTCCCGGTCGGATCGTACGTGTGCCTTCGGGTGAGTGACAACGGCACGGGAATGTCGCCCGAAGTGCGTGATCGTGCGTTCGAACCCTTCTTCACCACCAAGCCAAGCGGCGAAGGTTCCGGTTTGGGGCTCGCGACCGTCTACGGCATCATCGTGCAATCGGGTGGTCACATCAAGATCTACTCCGATGAGGGCGTTGGGACGTCGATAACCATTCTTCTGCCCGTAGTCGTGCACGATTCGTCGGGCGCGACGTTGGTAGAGGATCGACGTACTCGTGACGAACTGAACGGTACCGAGACGATCCTGGTCGTCGACGACGAAGAGGCTCTCGGCGAGGTGACGAGAAGGTTGCTCATCAGGAGCGGATATCAGGTGTTGAGCGCCTCGAACGGAATGCAGGCGGTCGAGATCGCCTCGACCTTCGACGGCACGATTGATCTTCTCCTCACCGACGTCGTAATGCCGAAGATGCAGGGGCCGACCGTTGCGAGAGAGATTCGTAAACTTCGACCCGACGTGCGGGTGCTGTTCATGTCGGGACACGCATATTCAGTCCTTGAAGCCGAGTTGATGCTCGGGACGGAATTCCTGCTACTTGAGAAACCGTTCGATCAGGCGACCTTGCTGCAGTGTGTGCGCAAGGTACTTGATGAAGTTGGATAAGTCGTACAAGATCTAGGTCGTGGTGATCGACGAGCACGAGATGATTCTCGAGGGCTTCGTTGGACTGCTTTGCGCGGATGGACGTTGAATTGAATAACATTCACAAGAGGGTCGACTCCCCGACTGACCAGGTATTGCCTGACTCCCAACATTGCGAGCGTTGCGCTCGTCGAAGCAATGTCGTTGCGTTGAACAAGGTCGACGCTGCATGGAGTCGCGATGAGTTTCTGCGCAACGACCGACCTCGGGTGTTACAATTTGAGTTAGGACGTCAAGACCCCGCTTCCCTCTCACCTGACACTTGGTCAGGGACAATACGAGGAGGTGTGATGTGGGTCTCCCCGGAATGGTGCTCGGCGCCACCGCAACTGCCGCAGGGAAGGACGCTTCGCGTCACAAGTAGTTATTGACCTCTGCACGCGTCCATTCCCTTGGAATTGGCGAACTCGCGGCGGTCGGCAGTATGAAAATTTGGCCATTACTACTGGAGGCATTGTGATTATTTTCGGTTTGATTCTTCTCCTCATTGGGTTCGTCACGGGTATTGCGATCGTGTGGACAATCGGCGTGATTGTGCTCGTCGTCGGACTTGTACTGTGGCTCCTCGGATCGTTGGGCCACGCAGTTGGCGGTCGAAACCACTACTACTAGATCAACATTTGCCATTTCCCTCGAATGGCGTACGGCGACATCTTTCGGTCCTCTGCCTCGCCAGATTCGACCGAGTGTATGCAGCCAGCGTGGCTTCATCAGTGATTCACCATCATCTTGGCCAACGTCAAGGTGACCTGGATGGCGTTCAATTTGACGCAGCGAGAAAGTGTTGCGGAGTATTCGAAAGACCACGTGGAGCGTCGTCGCGCTGCGCTCATTCAACGGTTCGTAGGGAATGTAGATTCCAGGTGGCTCCGTTTGGCGATGGCTGTTTAAGTACCGATAGGGTCGATCGCTATGACTCGAAGTTGGATAGTTATTGACCTTCTCGTCGTCCTGCTCTTCGTTGGCATCGGTCGTGCCAACCACCACCACGGGGACAGCCTTTCTGGCATGGTGTCGACGACATGGCCCTTTGCTGTCGGTCTCGCAATCGGCTGGCTCATCGTGCTCATTCGTCGCCAAAACGGCGCCTCACTCGGCGCAGGCGTGGAGGTGTGGCTGGCGACGGTTGCGTTGGGGATGATTCTGCGAGTGATTGCTGGTCAAGGCACCGCGTTCGCCTTCATCGTCGTCGCCCTGGTTTTCTTAGGTGTGCTGATGCTTGGACTACGCCTCGTGCGCTCGAGACTCTTTAGGCCCTCCAAGTAACTTGTGCGCGTTGGAGGAGATAGACGTCCGTGAAGTGTCTCGTCGAAGGGTACTTCGCGATGCAAATGGGGAGGAATCCCTCGGTCCCGGCCACGGGTCGTGAACGATAGAGAGATGCCTCGAAGCACAACAGTTTGTGCAAAGCAGGCAAGTACTCACTCGCTACCGGAGACATGACTTGATCTGGCCGGCGTCTGGAATTGAGTTGGTCTTGCTGGAGTAATTAAGGACGAACTAGAGCCCCCCTCGTAGCGTAGACCTGGACTCTCCATGATTGAATGGTGGTGTGGAGTAGGTAATTGTGGTGTGGCTTTCTGTCGTTGTGGTGCTGAAGTGGTGCTGGGAAGAGCACTAACTCGTCAACAGTGACAAAAGGCCAGGAATGCTCCCGTAGCTCAGGGGATAGAGCATCGGTTTCCTAATCCGAAGAATCGTGTGGTGGCAACTCGCAAACGTTGGCATTGCTGGGTTTCTAATTGATGCGCGGGTCGGAACACGCATCGAACTTGAAAGGAAATGGAGCAAAATTGGAGCAAGATTGGGGAAAGCGCGAGGTTGAAATTACTTCGCGACTTTGCTAACCAGGTTGCTTGGGCACTCCAAAGGCAATTCGTCGTCGCCGACCGAACTTGTGCCCTGGTAGTCCCCTTTACCCTCGCTCGATTGAGAAAGAGCTAGCGCATGAGATCGGATTTTGACGTACGATCGGGAAGATAATTGGGGGTGGGTGCGTGATATATCGATTCAAGGCGTCGCGCATTGTGATGGCATTCATTGTCGTCATGGTGCTCGTAACTACGACCGTGGAAGTCGGAGTTGATAATGCGTCTGCTCAAGCGAAAAGTTGTCCCGAAGGCGTGAGCGCCTACACCCTCCCGTCAACCAGCATTAGCGTGTGTGGATTCACGGAGATCCCTCGAAGTGCGGTCACGTCGCTTCCGGATGGGGGCAGTGGCTACACCTATGACCTGGCAAATGGAGCAAGCGCCACGATTGTAGTTCCTCCCCCCGGGTTTGATCCCGCCAACGCTTCGAGTTCAGAGTTAGCCACGTACGGGATACCAAGTCAACCAAGCTCGGCGCCGGCGTTAGCAGATTGGCTTACCAAATACAGCAACATTAACTACCCAACACCACCGGCGGACCTAATCGAGACGCCGGTCGAAGCCTCCACCGTGCCACGCACTTATGCAGGCTGGATAAGTGATACATCGTCGAATACGGCAACTCTTGCGTACTTCACCCAACCGAGTGCCTCGCTTTCTATGTGCACCGGCGGAGGTGGCTATTCTTTAGGAGGCATTTGGACCGGTCTGGGAGGCACGAATACTCAGTACCTCGCGCAAGATGGAACTTTCTTTGGATCTAATTATCCCGGCGTTTCCAATGGCCAGTTCTTCTTTGAATTTGCCCCCAACCCTCCCGATGAAAATTCGGCGGGAACTGTTAATTTGAACACTTCGGCGGCCGTCGGCGACAGCGTTGAAACTCAAATTGCTTACGATGGTGGGCTTCTCTACAACGTGAACATTAACGACTGGACGAGTGGCAAAGCTTACGATGTCTTGATGACAGCGCCGAGCGGATTCCGACCTGATGGATCATCTGCTGAGGTAATCGTGGAGTCTCCCGTGGTTGATTTGCAGGGTGACAATTCAGATTTGCCGTACTTCACTCGGATTGCAATCAACAGTTCGGAAGTTAAAACGGGAGGGAATTACGTGTCAATGGACAACTCCAGCGCCTTTTACGTCAACATGAAGGACGCGGCTGGCCTGTTTCAGGCAACACCCACTCAAATTCAAAGCAGTGGCAATTTTTTTGTAAATTACCAAACGTGCAAGTAGCTCAACGTCATTGGTGCTCGGCTTTTTCAGATTTCCATTGAAGAACCAATCTGCATTCTGTCGCACAACCGTGCGGAGGACGGGGAATGGAAACTCATTGTGTTCCGAAATTTCGGGCATGTCCGATTCCGAAGGCATTCCACGCCCAGTCTCTGAGGTTCGTGCGAGTTAGAATCAAGCGCAGATGACGAATTCCGAACCGAATGAATCGTCGCTTAGCGCGCGATCAAATGCTGGCCGTTGGTTGACGAAGATGCTCGCCTTGGCTGTTGCAGTGTTGATAGTAAGTGTCTCACTCTTTCTTCTGCACCGTTCAGAAAATAACGGTGCAAGCGGAAAGACGTCGCCGCTGGTCTTGAAACTCGTAGGTGATGGGTGCAATTGGTCGTCCTCGGACGGAGTAAAAATCAGTCCCAAGGACGGTTGGTATTGCGGAGCAAATTTGACAATCACTAATAAGTCGCGTCGTGTTGTTGAGTTAAACGCTCGGCACCAAGAAGCCATTTCGGCAAACTCCGATGTGTATTACGCAGACTTCTTCCTTAAAGAATTGCAACACGAGAGATTGGTCAGAATTGATTCAAAGTCGACCGTTAATATGTCGGTTTACTTTACACTTCCACGCCACACCCGTCCCCGATTTCTTTTGATGCGGACGAATAATCCGGCGTCACAATTTGTTATTCCGCTGAAGTACGCCAAATAGCATCGCTCATCTTCTTGAAAGACGTAAAGGCAAGTTACGCATAAGCACGCTGTACAAGTTCTGATCACCCAACGACCTCGCCTCCTTTGGGCCGTTGGCGCGCAGCGCCAAGAGGCCCAACCTGAAGACCGTCAATAATCACCCATTTCGACTCGTCGTCAGTGGTGCGACATTCGTGGGAAAATTTGCACCGATCAGCACACTCGGAGAATCGTCATATGGGACTGCAATCGGTGTCCAAGACTCTCGTAATCGACGACATCATTGGCGTCCAATCGAGCAAATTCACGAACGTTGTGGGGATGCTCACACGGCGAAAAAGTTACGCGCGGATGGTAGGCGGGATCGCTTCGGCACCACACAAATGTGTCCGCGGCTGTCCGCCGGTGTCCACGGTGTACCGAATTCGAAGTTGTAACAAAGAATCTGTTCCATTTCGCCTTTTAGGAGTGGCTTAGTAAGTAGAGGAGCAATTTATTTCCTCTCCGAAAGGAGCCACCATGATCCACCGAAAGTCGACTCATGAACTAGTGAAGGACATCAATGAAGCCGGAGGGTGCTCGCACCCGATCCGACTGCGCGGGGAATTCGTCAACGTCGCCACTGGCGAGGTCAACGAGCGTCCGCTACTCGTCGCCTGCAAGGACCGCCGTGCGGTGCTCTGTCCTTCGTGCTCCTACCTCTACAAGGCGGACGCTTGGATCGTGGTCTCGACCGGTCTTATCGGTGGCAAAGGCGTGCCGGCGTCAATCAGTGATCACCCACGACTCTTCCTCACCCTCACGGCCCCCTCGTTCGGCACGGTCCACGCCCGCAAAAGCGACGGCTCTTGTCAACCCGGTCGGCTCCGCTTCTGCAAACACGGCCGCGTCCAGTCCTGTTCGCGACACCACGACGACGCCGACTCGGAGATCGGCAGTCCGCTCTGTGACTTCTGTTACTGCTTCGCGGACGCGGTGCTCTGGAACGCGGAGTCCTCACGTCTCTGGAACAGGACTTTTGAGCAGATTCGACGTCGCCTGGCCATCGCTCTCGGCGTCCCTTTTGAAGAGCTCTCACAGCACGCCCGACTGAACTACCTCAAGGTCGCCGAATTCCAGCGTCGTGGACTCGCGCACTTCCACGTTGTTCTTCGCCTCGACGGAACGGGCGAACCCTTCAGCCCTCCGCCTCCAGAACTCACCACGGAACTCCTCGCCAGCATCATTCACAGCGTGGCGAAGGAGTTCTCCGTGACGGGTCCTCGCGGGACCATCTCGTGGGGCCGGCAGATGCAGGTGTCCGACGCGTCAACGCTCGATCGTGACGACTTGCGCATCGCGGCCTACGTGGCCAAATACGCCACGAAGTCAGCTGACGGTTCGCTCGACTTCGCTCGGCGATTCAACGCTCGAAGCGAGATACTGAAACTCAACGCTCCCTCGCACCTTCAACAGTTAGCGCTGACCGCCTGGGACCTCGCCCAAGATCCCTCCCTCGAGTCGTTGAACACTCGTGGTCACGCGCACGCCTTCGGATTTCGCGGGCAACTGATCACCAAGTCTCGCCACTACTCCACGCGCTTTCAGGACCTCCGTGACGCTCGTGCGGAGCACATGAAATCGCCTCACTCCGACGACCCGGTCGAAGGCTCCTTCAGCTACGACGGTCGAGGCTACGACGATCCGCGCGCCACCGCGATCGCCGAATTCTTGCACCAGCTGTCCGTCGAATCACGCAAGTCGACATCCATCGGCATCACAGGTGCCACCGATGGGGAGTGACGTGTCGCTACGGGTAGGAGACATGCCCTTGCCACAATTAATGTCGCCCGACGATGCAGCCGAGTATCTCGGAGTCAGTGCTTACACGGTGCGACAAAGGCTCAAGAGCGGAGAGATTCCCGGGAGGAAGCACGGAGCCCGATGGCTAATTCGCGTCGTTGACTTGATTCACTATGTGGAACCCAACAACCGCGCTTGATCCATCGTCACTGTGGACCCTTGATGACACTGGCGAGAATCCCCGCGGCTGCCTTTTGCCTCTCTGTTGAGGCGTGCGCGTAGACCCGTAAGGTCAGCGACGGATCTGCGTGGCCCAACATTTCGGCTGCGTCATGGGGTGAGACACCTCCAGCCAGAAGCTCTGTTGCGGCGAAATGGCGAAGCGAATGAAGGTGGACCGACTTCATCCCCAGTTGATCGGCAACCTTTCGCACCTTGCGCGATACGGCGTCGAGGTTGACGAACCTCGAACCGTCAGGTTGAGACGACAATACGAAAGATTCGGGAGTTAGATGAACGCCCCATTCGGTTGCGCGCTCCACGCATTGACCATGCCAGTACTGAAACCACTCCTGCACTGATTGATCTAAATGGACCACTCGATCTCTTCCAGTCTTTGTCGACTTGATGCCGGTGACGCCCTTGACTGCGTACGCACTTTGACCAATGATCAAGACATCACCCCGGAACGAGTTCCATCGAAGCGCGGCAATCTCTCCTCGACGACATCCCGTAACGGCGGCCAGGAAAACGAAGGCCCCTAAGAGATCATCCATGGCTTGACAAGTTGAGATCAAAAGTCTCGCTTGCTCGGGTGAGGGTGACTCAATCCTCAGAGGATTAGCTTCGGGGAGCGTTGCCCGCAGCGCTGGATTTTTGTCTATCCATCCCCAGCGAACACCCTGATTCAGTGCGGCTGAGATGACATTGTGAATGTTTCTGATCGTTCGCGGGCTTTTGCCGGCGCTCGAACTCTTGCCGTAGAGGGTGTCAAGTTGATGCGGCGTGAGATCACTGATCTTCACGTTTCCTAACGTGCCCTTGATGTGATGGTCGATAAGACTCTGATATCCGTTCAGCGTGGTCGGAGATCGTCCGCGACCGGTTTGAAACTTCATCCATTCCGTCAGCAGCTGATTGAGCGTCGCCGAAGTTCCAGTACCTACTTGATCCACTTCGGACAGAATCTTTCGCGCCTTGGCTTGAGCGGCAGACTTGTTCTTCGCTGTAATCGTGACGCTTCGACGTCGGACCTTATTCGTAACGGGATCAATGCCGAGGACGAATCGAAACATCCACTTGCCACTGCCAGGAGGACGTTCAACGAGTGAGCCTGTACCATAGGAGCGTCTCGTTGCCATTTCTGCACCCTATCGAAAGATTGGAGCATGATTGGAGCAAAGGGTCGAAGCTCCCGTAGCTCAGGGGATAGAGCATCGGTTTCCTAAACCGTGTGCG
>PMFA01000012.1:0-11915 GCA_003155915.1 Acidimicrobiaceae bacterium
TAGGACACACGCTGTTAGGTGGCCTTGTAGGCGTAAAAGCCCTGGCCCGACTTTCGTCCCAAGAGTCCGGCTTGGGTCATGCGCGATAGCAGCGGTGGTGGTGCGAGGTGGGACTCCTTGAACTCCTCGTAGAGGGATTCGGCGACGGCGAGCGTAGTATCGAGGCCGATGAGGTCGGTGAGCGCCAAAGGCCCGAGGGGGTGGGCACAGCCCACGACCATTCCGGTGTCGATGTCCTCAGCACTGGCGAATCCCGACTCCAGCATCCGAATGGCGGACAGGAGGTAGGGGATCAGTAGGGCGTTCACGACGAACCCGGCCCGGTCCTTCGATGAGATGACGCGCTTATTGAGCGATTCGCTGGCGTAGACGTGGACGCGATCGGTGGTCTCGGCGCTCGTGAGGAGCGAAGAGATGACCTCCACGAGGCGCAGCACCGGTACCGGATTGAAAAAGTGCATGCCGATGACTTGCTCGGGGCGCTTGGTCGCCATGGCGAGCTTGATAATCGGGATCGAGGAGGTATTCGTGGCCAAAATCGCCTGGGGGTCCTTCACCACGGCGTCGAGCATCTGAAAGACGTCGATTTTCAGGTTTTCGTCCTCCGCCACGGCTTCGATCACCATTTCGCGGTCGCTGAGCGTGGCGAAGTCCTCACTGAAGGTCAAGTTCCCTCGGGCGCGATTGGCTTCATCCTCGGGCAACTTGCCCGAGGATGAAGCCCGATCAAGGGACCGCTCGATGCGGGTTTGTCCCTGGGCGAGGGCGTCAGCGTCGCGCTCGATCACTACGACGTCCGCCCCGGCCCGGGCACAGATCTCCGCGATGCCCGAACCCATCAGCCCACAGCCCACCACGCCAATTCGTTCCATTCGAGCCTCCTCGTTTGGCGAAGCAACGGCTCCGCGCCGGCAAAGTCTACGTCCGGGCGATTCGGCTCTCCGAGCGAGGTGGGGATCGGCGGTGAGTACGATTGGCGAGAACGAAAAAGTACGATTTGAGCCCTATTAATAAGGAGACGGCCCATGGACACCGTGAACGTCATCGTGGAGATACCCCGCGACAGCAAAAACAAGTACGAATACGACCACGAGAACCACACGATCAAGCTCGATCGACATCTCATCGTCTCGATGGGCTACCCGGCGGAGTACGGTTTCATCCCCGATACCCTCGGGGGTGACGGGGACCCCCTCGACGCGCTGGTGTTGAGCGAATACCCGACCTTCCCGGGTTGTTTGATCGAGTCCAAGATCCTGGGCATGTGCAACATGACCGATGAGAACGGCGAGGACGCGAAACTGATCTGCGTGCCGGCCTATGACCCCAAATGGAAGTCAGCGACTGACATTGGCGACGTGCCGAAGCAAACGCTGGACCGCATCAGCCACTTTTTCACCGTGTACAAGGATTTGGACGAGGGAAAATGGATGAAAGTCGAAAACTATGTCGGTCGGGCCGAGGCGCTGGCCGAACTTGAGGCCTCGATCGCCAGGTTCAAGGGCTGATCGGCCTCGAATCTCGCAATGTCGAGCGTTGACGACTCAACCACTGCAGTCTTCGTCGAGACGCAGACTCGTCATGTCCTATTCATCACTCAAGCGATCTTTTTCTTCGCCCTGGCCTGGTGTCTCGTCCTCAATCACAGTGCCACGGCTGAAAATGATGGGATTTCCTTTTACGGCGTCTATCACGAGACCGTTGCCCTATTAATAGGCGGCTACGCCGTGGCTTTCGTCGGGCTGTGGAAAACATCCACGCACTTCAAGGCGGCCGGCGTCTCGATCCTCACCTGGGTCGGACTCCGCGTCATCGCCCTACTGCTCTTTGTCTTGCTGGCGACGCCCTTTAACCGGGGGGCATTCCTCAACTGGACCCACATGATCGCCGGCGTTCTCGGCGCTCTTTGTCAGCTGGAAGTGGCCCTGCAGTTGGTGCGCGAGAATCGCTCATTTCGCACGGTGATTGGGCTCGTCGTGCTCGTGCTCGGCGGGCTGATCGCCGCGGCGTCATTGCCGGACTGGCACTTCGAGTATCTGCTCCAGGGTGAAATCATCTTCCAAGTCGGTTTCGCCTGGTGTCTCATCGAGTGGACCTACGCCCTGGCCGATCGGATGAGGAATGAGCAGACGCTGGGATTTCATTGAACTGCTGGTGCGTCGTTTGCGTCCGTCTTTCCAATGTGGCCAACGGCGCTGGTTCTCGCGAATCTCGAATGGTGCATCGAGTTCGCTGCGCCGAAGTGTGGCCGCCCTAGAACTCGGGCTCGAAATCCGACCTCAGCTTCCAGCCGCTTTGACCGTTCACGGGCTTGGCACAAAGTATCTGGTGGATTTCGAGGTGGTGTCGTTCGAAGCCGTAGGCCGAACCCGACATGTAGAGACGCCAGACGCGGGCACGCTCTTCTCCGACCTCCCCGACGGCCTCGTCGAAACGCTTCGCCAAGTTGGCGACCCAGTGGCGCAGCGTGAGTGCGTAATGCTCGCGAAGGCTCTCGAGGTGACGGACCTCGAAACCGTGGGCCTCGAACATCGAGACCATCGTGCCGACCTCTTGGAGCTCGCCGTCGGGAAAGACGTAGCGCTCGATGAAGGGACTGCCGATCTTGGACGGTCCGCGTAGGCCCAACGCAATCTGCATCTGTCTCGACAACTCTGAGACCTTGGAGGGGTCGGGGTCGTCATCGAAGGAGACGGGTCGGCCGATCGCGTGATTGAGGAATCGTCCACCCGGACGAAGAAGGTCGAAGAGTTGTTGGGTGTACGTCGCCAGTGACTTGCGTCCGACATGTTCCGACATTCCGATGGAAGAAATTGCATCGAAGGGTCCGTCGCGCACGTCGCGAAAATCTTGCAATCGGAATTCGACCAGGTCGCTCACGCCCTCACGCTCAGCGTGGTCGACGGCGTAGCGGCGCTGCTCTTCGGACAGCGTGACGCCGACGACCGACGCACCGTACTCGCGCGCCGCGTGTATCGCCATGGCCCCCCATCCACAGCCGACGTCGAGGAGTCGCGCGCCCGGAGCGAGTTCGAGTTTTCGCGCGACGAGGTCGACCTTGCGCCGTTGCGCTAGTTCGAGTGTGTCATCGGGCGAACGGAACACGGCGCACGAATACGTCATCGAAGGGCCGAGCACCATTTCGTAGAAATTGTTCGAAACGTCATAGTGATGAGAAATTGCTTGCCGATCACGCGAGCGACTGTGCAAGGAACCGCGCTGCTTGGCCTCGATCGATGGTGGCGCGATGGGTCGAAGGGTGTCGACGCCGACGACCGACAGCAGCGCTCGTAGGTTCTCGATTTTCAACAGGCTGCGCAGTGGCGGCACCTTGAGGTCGAATAGCGCATCGAGCTCGCCGTCGATGTCGAGATCGCCGGCGACGTAGGCGCGCGCGACACCGAGCTCCCCGGGATGGGTCAGCACGCGCGTCAGCGCTTCGCGACGAAGGATCTTCAGCGTGAGGTCGTGGCCAGCCGAGTTGGCGCTTGGCAGGGCGACACTGCCGTCGTAGGCCTCGACACGGAATGGAAGTTCATTGTTAAAGACCGCCGAGACAAAAGATGCGACATCCATTGGATTACCTCCGATCCCCTTGGGGATGACGATACGTCAACCACGCCATTCTTCGCTAGCCCCCATCGCAATAAAATTTCGTTGCGAGAATGCTGCTCGTATGCCGAACGTGTCCCAGCACGAGCAGTTGATCGGACCAAAGGGGCAGCGGAAATTTGGCAATCTTTCGAAACGAGGCGCCTTGAGTGGCGTCATCGAGGACGGTGCTGGGGCAATGAGAATCCCAGAAATTCAACCGGGCGGACTGTTATCGGCTGAGAATTCGGAAGCAGATTGCGCGCGGCGACTCCTGTTTTTGATGCAGCTCAAGTTGCTCGCGAGCGCGATCCTGGCGAAACGGATCAATAAGCGGGTGAAAAGTGATCGTATTCGTTGTGAGTGGTTTGTGACCTGTGACTTCCTTGAGATTTAGTTCGCGGACGATTCAACGCGTGAAACGGCGCGCTTCGATTCACTTCGAATGGCATTCGCCTTTAATTGACGTACTTTGAGCGACTACATCAGCACGACCTTGTTTGTCGCATTGTTGATTGCGTGTCGAAGAGAGAGAATCGAATGTGCGAAAGTGAAGAGACTTCACGGATTTGACGCCTAAGAGTTTTTCTTACGGTGATGGTAATTGAGCGTCGATGAGGGTAAATTTCCGATATTCGGGATAGATTATTTACCAGAAAAAGTTTTCTCTAAGAACCTTTGGGGTTATTCGTGGCGTTCAAAAAGAAGAGCAAAGACGATGACGTTGTCGACGTCCACCCGCAAAACGGTGTCCGAGGCGGCGTAGCGACCGTTGTCGAGGGTGGCGATGACGCCGATCACGCCCAGGCGACCACGTCCGTGCCTGGTTCTGCGCCAGGTTCGAATGGATCATCGAACGGTGCGGCACCCCAGAAGCAGAGCGTGCGATTGGGCGACCAACTCATCGCGAGCAATCTGATTACCGAGGCCCAACTGGAAAAGGCCCTCGAGATGCAACGCGACTCCGGCGGTCTCTTGGGCGAGGTGCTCGTAAGCAC
The DNA here is from genome assembly GCA_003155915.1 of Acidimicrobiaceae bacterium. Taxonomy (GTDB): domain Bacteria; phylum Actinomycetota; class Acidimicrobiia; order Acidimicrobiales; family RAAP-2; genus RAAP-2. The sequence goes on from PMFA01000012.1 coordinate 4,590, forward strand.
CGGCGCCCTCAGCGAGCAAGCCCTCGCCCACGCCCTCGCCTCATACTTCGGATTCGACGTCGCGAACCTGCGCCGCGACAACGTCGACCCGATGATGATCAGCTTCTTGTCCGAAGACGTCGCACGAGAGTACGTGGCTTTCCCGGTGCGGATGGAGGGCGACAATCTCTTTATCGCGGTGGCTGAGCCGAGCGAAGAGTTGCGCAACACCCTCGCCAAGGCGAGCGGCAAGTCGGTCAAGTTGCTCATCGCACCGCTCAGCGACATTCGCTGGGCGATCGACAGCAACTACCGCGCGCTGGGAACCGTCGCGCAACTCGTCCAGGTGTTCGAGTCCGTCGAAGGTTCGCGCAAGCGCAACGTCGACAACACCGAGCCGGAGATCGTCGCGGACGACGCGCCGGTCGTCCAGGTCGTCGATCGCATCTTGACCCAGGCCATGCGCGACCGAGCCTCCGACGTCCACATCGAACCATCCGACGACATCGTGCGGGTGCGTTTTCGTATTGACGGCGCGCTGAAGGAGATCCTGCAACTGCCCGCCGCGATCGGCCCGGGCCTGGTGAGTCGAATCAAGATCATGGCCAACATGAACATCGTCGAACGCCGTCGTCCCCAGGATGGTCAGCTCACGATCAACATCGACGGCAAAGAGGTCGATGTCCGGGTGGCCACGACAGCGACCATCATGGGCGAGAGCTGCGTCATGCGTCTCCTCGACAAGACCCGATCGGTACTTCGACTGAACGACCTCGGAATGCCGCTCGACACCCACGAGGCCTATTCGAAGATCGTGCGGGCGCCCTTCGGCATGGTGCTCTGCGCCGGCCCGACCGGCAGTGGGAAAACGACCACGCTCTACGCGACCCTCAGCGAGGTCAGTAACCCCACGCTGAACGTCATGACGATCGAGGACCCGGTCGAGTACGTCTTTCCCTCCATCAACCAGATCCAGACCAACGAGCAGGCCGGCCTGACCTTCGCGACCGGCCTTCGGTCAATCCTTCGCCAGGACCCCGACGTCATTCTCGTCGGCGAGATCCGAGACGTCGAGACGACTCGCGTCGCTGTTCAGTCGGCATTGACGGGCCACTTCGTGGTCTCGTCGCTTCACGCCACCGACTCGGTGTCGGCCCTCCACCGATTCCTGGACATGGGTATCGAGTCGTTTCTCATCGCCTCATCGGTACTGGCCGTCGTCGGCCAGAGACTCCTGCGAAGGATCTGCCCGTCGTGCAAGGCGCCCTATCAGCCCTCGGACGAAGAGTTGGTCTTCTATGAGGAGAGCGGCGGTCCGGCCAAGGACGATTTCTTCCAGGGAACCGGCTGCAACTTCTGCACCCACACCGGCTACAAGGACCGGATCGGCATCTATGAGCTCCTCATCATGACCCCCGAGCTGCGACGACTCGTCGTCGGCTGGGCGACCCAGGAAGAGCTGCGCAACATGGCAGTGAAGCAGGGGATGCGCACCCTTCGCCAAGAGGCCGTCAACCTTGTCAACCAGGACATCACGTCCATTTCAGAAGTGATCCGGAGCGTCTACACCCTATGAGCAAGATCAATTTCCTGAGTAAAGACAAGTCCGCGACCAAAGAGAAAACCCTCTTCAAGTTCCACTACAAAGCCGTGGACGAGTCCGGGAAGAAGGTCTCGGGCACCGAGATGGCCACTTCGGCCGGCGCCGCCCACGTGGCGTTGCTCGCCCGAGGACTCCAGCCCACAGAGGTCGAAAGCAAAACAAGCCTTCTGAATTTCGAAATCACCAAAAAGAAGGTCCCGCGCCCGGACGTGATGAACTTCACCCGCCAATTGGCGGTGTTCATGCGCGCCGGAATCCCGATCATGGAGGCCCTCGAGGTCATCGTCGAAGAGACCCAGAACAAGATGCTCAAGGCGATTTTGAACGAAATGGTCGACAGCCTGCGGGCCGGCGACACCTTCGCCGCCTCGGCCGCCGCCCACCCCGAGGCCTTTCCCAGCTTCTACGTGGGAATCCTCGAATCGGCGGAATTGACAGGAAATCTCGACAACGTGCTCAACCAGCTCGCCGATTACATCGACCGAGACGTCAAGGCTCGTGGAAAAGTCACCGCAGCACTCATTTATCCGGCCGTGGTGGCGGCAATGTCGGTCGTCACCGTATTGGTCCTCGCGGTTTTCGTCATGCCTCGCTTCGAAGTCTTTTTCGCGTCATTGCACGCCAAGTTGCCGTTGGTCACCCGAATGCTCTTGAGCACCACGGCATTCATGGGTAAATGGTGGTACGCGGAAATTGCATTCGTGATCATTGTCGTAGGTGGCTTCATAGCAACGAACCGTTCGCCTGGCGGAAAAGCGCGACTGGATGCCATCAAGTTGAAGCTTCCGGTCATCGGGGACCTCACGGAGACGGCGATCATTGAGCGTACCTGTCGGATTCTGGCCTCGATGCTGCGCGCCGGGGTGGATTTGCCCCGCTCAATGGCCGTTACCGCTGAATCGTCGAATAATGCGGTCTATCGCACTGCACTGGAAAAGATCCGAGAGGCGATGATGCAGGGCCAGGGACTCGCCGAGCCAATCGCCCAAAGTGGGCTATTTCCGGCGGCCGCCCGACAAATGTTTCGTGTGGGTGAGGAAACCGGCACTTTGGATCAGCAACTCGAAGTCGCGGCTGCATATTATGGCCGGGAATTGGAGACCAAGCTGGAGCGGGCGACTGCGCTTTTTGAGCCCGCAATCATCATTTTAATGGGAGTTGTTGTAGGTTTCGTAGCTGTTGCGCTAATATCCGCAATGTACGGAATCTATAACCAAGTGAAGGTTGGATGAACGAAACCGGTTTTCACCGATTTCAGCAAGGGCAATCTCGCTACATTCATCAGACACGTCCGGAGTCAAAAAGCGTTCTTTCGACAATAAATTCCCAACGTGATGAAAATGGATTCACACTTGTCGAATTACTCATCGTCGTTACGATTCTTCCGTTAATCATCGGGGCCCTTTCTCTGGGCATCATCTCGGTATTTTCGCTCCAGTCGAGCGTCTCCAATCGAGTCACCGATACCGCAGACGCCCAGATGGTGTCGGCGGACTTCTCCAACGACGTTCAGGCTGCGGTCTACTTGACCACTGATGCCACGTCATCTCCTCAATGTGGAGCCGGGACCGGTATTCAGCTGTTGGCAATGGAGTCGGTGCTGAACCAACAAACGGGTAACTTTCAGACGGTCGTCTCGTACGTGAGCGTGCCGGTGACAAGCGGTGCCACGACGACGTACTCCCTTAAGCGCCTGAGTTGCGTGAACGGTTCGACGACACCGTCCAACGTGAGCACCCTGGCCTACGACCTTCCCTCCTCCACCTTTAATTTGGTCACATCCAATCAGGTCGTGCAAGTGGTCTGTGAGACGGGGGCTGCGGCATCGGACTGCAGCAACACAACCCGGCAGTGGACTCAGAATTTTGTGTCGGCGGCGGAGATCTCCACGGTGACACTCAACGTGACGGCGCCCACGACCTCTTATAACTACGACCTCGTGGCAAGCCCTGCGGTGAGCAGTTCCTTCAATTCGGGTGGATCCGCGCTGCCGTCGGCCGCTTCGTGTGAGTCAACCGCCGCGAGCACGGGACCCTACGCCGGTCAACTCTGTTTCATTGACTTCTCTGGACTAACCCAGGCCGACCTGAGCATCGCGGACGACAGCAACGGCAGTTCAACCTGCTACAACATGTCGGTCGTCGTGCAAGGCGCCTACCTCATGCACTTCTGTCTGAGTTATACGAGCACCAACACCACGGTTGGTCTCGTGCCCTCGGCGATACCTTCGGACACAGACGCCGGGCTGGGCAACACGGTCTATCCCGGTATCGGCGGCAAACCCGCGCTCTACATGAACCAGATCATCGGCACCACCAATTTTTCGTTGACCTTGTCAAAGATTTACGTGGTGAATGCTTCAACCGGTCTAAAGGCGACGGGCTGGGGCCTGGTCAGCGCGGACGCTGAGACGACCAACTCCGGTGAGACCTTGCAATGGACGTCCGACATACCGCTGACGGTCATAAATGACACGGAGGCAGGGTATTCGGGGCTCGATGGCGACGCGTGTGGACTCTCGGGTAGTGGCACCGCGACAGTGACGTGCACCGGTGTCCCAACCCCAAGCCTTCCGGCGAGCCCGGTGTTCACGGGGGCGGCGATGGTCGAAGCGACGTCGACGACTTCGGCACCGACCACTTTGACGATCACCACGAACAACTATGAAGCGTTCGCCTTCGGGATGATGCTGCCATGATTCGACGTCGCGAGATTTTGAGTGTGGAAGACGGTCCTCGCGGTGCCGGTGATGTCCGGGGTCGCGGTGAGCGAGGCGACACGCTTATCGAGGTGCTGCTCGCCCTGATGGTCCTCGGACTCACTGCGGTCGCCCTGCTTCTGGCCTTTTCGACGTCAATCTCGGGCTCCGCTCGTCACCGCGAAATCGCCACCGCCAATACCGTCCTGGACAGCGCCTCTCAACTGGCAATCGCCCAGATCCAGGCGAACTCCAAACTTTTCTCCTGTAACTTCGCGTCGCCAGAGACCCCCACGACGTTCGTCACTCAGCCCCCCGATGGCGTGTCATTTGCCTCTCTGCCGACCGCTAATTACGGCTCGTTTAGCGCTTCGGTCTCCAACGTGGAGTATTGGAACGGCACCAGCTTCCAGGACGCCCAGAACGACCCGACCGCCCTGAACCAGGCTTGTCTCGCTAACGTGCCTATGGAGGTGACCGTTGAGGTCCAGGGCAGTGGCATGACTCTCTACAACTCCTTCGTGGTCAACCTCCCGTCGGGCAGTCTCGGGGCCTCTTCCAACACCAGCAACGGCGTCGCGAGCCAGTTGGTCTTCACGTCGCCGACCAACAGTGCCGAATCGGCCACTGGTGAACCCGGTGTGCCCTTCAGTCCCCAGCCGGTGATCTCGGTCCTGGACAACCAGAGCCAGCTCGACGCCACCGACCTCTCACCGATCGTCCTGTCAATTGAAAGTCCTAACTATGGCGCGACGATCAGTGGCTGTACGGCGGACGACCCCCACGGCCAGGCCACCTTCTCGGGGTGCGTGATCACTGGCCCGTCGGCCACCTACGTCATTCAAGCGACCGTGCTCGGACAGAGCCTGGTCTCCGATCCGTCGGGTCCTGGAGTCAATGCGAACTCGGTGAACTCCGCGGGGAGCTTTTGGCAGTCGGCACCCAACTGGTACACGACCACGTTCTCGGTGACTGTCAGTGGTTCGCCCGACCAGGTGACTTTCATTGCCGCACCCGTCGCAGCGACCTCAGGTGCCCTACTCCAGACCCAGCCGTTAATTCAAATCATAAATCCCTTGACCCACCTCGTCGATACGTCGGCAACCGGCACCGTCACCTTGACCCTGTCGGGTGGTGAGTTGGCGAGTTGCACGAACAACGCTCCGGGGAAAACGGTAACGACCTCAGCGGACGAGGAGACCATCACGACGAACGCAACCCTCGGAGTGGTGAGTCTGGCGAACTGTACATTCTCGGGGGCGATCTTCTATAACGCGGCGGCGTATCCGGCCGGTCCTGACGCGACGACGTATTCGGTCACGGCGTCATATACGGGTGCGGTGCCCGCGACGAGTTCCATCGCGGTGACCGGACCGGGCACCAACACGTCCCAGTTCCAATTGTCGTTCGTCACTCAGCCCGGTGGCGTGTCGAGCACCTCGGCGTCGAGCGCCTTCTCGCTTCAACCGGCTGTCGAAATCGAGGACGCTTTCGGAAATCCTGAGTACAACCTCGCCTCAGCGACCGTGAACCTCTCATTCGCCTCTGTCGGAACGGCAACCGAGTCGATCAGTTCCTATACACAGTCACTAGGAACCAAGACCGGCATCGTCACTTTCTCTAATGTTGCGGGAAGCAACTACGGCGGCGGCCTCGAACTCACGGCGACCTACAGTCTTCTGACGGCCACCAGCAGTGCCTTCAGCATCTCGCCACAAGGCGGTGAGACGATGGCGTTCACAACGCAGCCGGTGGCTGGGCCGTCGGGCGCTACGTTGAGTACTGAGCCGGTGATCACGATTTATGACTCAAAGGGCCACATCGACACGGGTCTCACCTCGACGATCAATCTGACACCCTCGGGGGGAAGTCTCCCCTACTGCACGGGACTGACGCCAAACTACGGCGTCGTTGACGTGACCACCTGCTCGTTCTTGGGCACCGTGGGCCAGCCCTATACCCTCACCGCATCGTTCACCAATTCGCAGGGCACGGTCATCAGTGTCCAGAGCCAACCCATAACCCCCACGAGTGCCGGTACCCCGACGGCCATCGCGTTCGCCACTCAGCCGATTGGCGGAACCGTCGCCGGGTCGTTACTCGCCACTCAGCCGAGCCTGCAGATTGTGGACTCGTGGGGCAACGTCGTAACGTCGTCGTCGGCAACGATCTCCCTGACGACGACGCCGTCGGGGGGCACGCTGAGTAACTGTGGGAACCTCACGGCGGTGGCGGGTGTCGTCAACGCGACGGGCTGCACGTTCGGCGGCTCGGTCTCGCCTGTGACTTATACGATGACTGCGTCATCGCTGGGATTGACGCCGGTCACGAGCAGCGCCTTTCATGTGACCCAGGGCGGTACGCCGGTTGGCGTGACGATTTCTGCGGCTCCGACACCTGTTTCGGCGAGCAATGTCACGGATTCCACGCTGACGATCCAACTGGTGGACGCATGGCAGAATCCAACGACGAGCACGAGTGCCACCAACTTGACCTTGAGTTCGACGTCCGCTCGGGGATTCTTCTCGATCGCCAACGGCCAGTCGGGCACATTGGGTGCCACCGCCGCGGTATCGATCCCCTCGGGAATTGGTTCGATCCCCGAGTACTACGGCGATGAGAACGCGGGTACCGCGACCATTTCGGCGAAGCTCACCGCTACCCAGGCGGCCTACGGGTCCGGCACCTTGAGCGTGACCGCCAAGACGACCCTTGACACGGCAAGTGTCGTGCAAGGTAATTCCCAGGCCGCCACCGTCAACACGGCCTTCACCACGGCCCTGGAAGTCCAGGTCATCGACCAGTTCGGCAACCCTGTACCCAACGTCGCCGTGACCTTCACCGCACCGGCGAGCGGTGCGAGCGGCGCCTTCGCGTCGGGTTGCACGTCCAACCCGAATGGATACACCTGTATTGCGACCACCAACGCCAGCGGCGACGCGACCGCCACGACCTTGACCGCGAGTACGACCGCCGGAACGTTCTCGGTCGTTGCCAGTAACCCCAACGTCGCGACGCCCGCGACCTTCTCGTTGCACAACATCGC
>PMFA01000012.1:11924-15326 GCA_003155915.1 Acidimicrobiaceae bacterium
GCCCTGACGCCGAGCGGCTTCGTGGGCGCCACGACGACCGTGACCGCTACCGGGGGGGTGGCCAACTTCACGAACTTGCCAATTGACGCCGCGGGCAGCTACACGATCACGGCGACCGACAACGCCCACACCGCCTGGACGGCCACGACGAGCTCGTTCACCGTCATCGCCGCCGCACCGAGCCAGGTCATCTGGACGACGTCACCCGGCACATCGATCGCGGGTTCGGCTGTCGTCGGCCCGCCGACCGTCAAGATCGAGGACGCGTACAACAACCTGGTAAGTGGCGCGGTGGTGAACATGGCGGTCACGACCGGTCCGGGCGTCTTTATCGCCTCGACCACCAGTGTCACGACCAGTGCCCCCGGCACGGCGGCCTTCCCGAGCCTGTTCCTCCAAGCCGCGGGCAACTACACGATCACGGCCAGCGCGGGCTCGGCCAGCGCTACCAGCAGCTCGTTCACCGTGAACGCCGCCTCGGCGCACGCGATCATGGTCTGGGGGGGTAGTGGTCAGTCCGCCACGGTGAACACCAACTTCGCGAGCCCGTTCTCGGCGTTCGTGACCGACACCTACGGCAACCCGGTCAGCGGTGCGACGGTGACGTTCACGGCACCAGCGAGTGGCGCGGGCGGGACGTTCCACGCGACAACCGCTGGTGGTACGTGTCTCGCAACGGGAGCCGTTCAGTCCTCGTGCACGGCGACGACCAATGCCAACGGTATCGCCACGTCGCTCGCCTTCACCGCCAATGGGACGGCGGGAAAATACACCAATTTGTCGGCGGCTATCTCGGGCGCGACCACCTACTTCACTGAGACGAACACGAAGGCGACCTTGGTGTTCCTCACGAGCGCCCAGAGCTTTGCCACCAACAACACTGACTCGGGCACTTCGTCGGGCTCGGTGATCATTCAAGCCCAAGATGGCGCTGGCAACCCGGTGGTGGTGCAAACAACGGCAGTGACCGTCGCTTTGGCGTACGCCACCACGGGCGTGACGTTGACGACCGACCCAGCGTCGGTGGTAATTCCCGTCGGTGCCAGTTCCGTGGCGTTTACGGTCGTTTCGAGCACGTCGACAAACGGGGGGACGTTCACGATCACCGCAACCAACGGCTCGTACGTCCTCGCAACGCAAACAGAGACCGTGCTGAAGAACGCCAGCGCTACTGGGAATGCGTTCACCGCCATCGCCACCCAAAACGTGTCACCGACGAATCAAACGGCCGCGTTCCCGGTCAAGATCACGAACACCACCGGCGCCACCGAGTACTACGAGGTCTCGAGCCCCAATGGACTTCTCACTGATGAGTCCGCGAGTCCCAGCTCAGCCTGTTTGCCAATCACAAATAACAACAACGGGACGATCACTGACACCGTGACGACCGATGAGACGTTGCCTGCGCCATCACGCCCGTCGGGCAGTTACACCTTGGACTTCGTGGTTCAGGAGTACCCAAACACCGGGTGCACTGGCACCGTCGTCGACCTGCAGGTCGACGCAACGTTGACGGTAACCGCGGGCAGCGCCAGCGTCGTCTCGATTGCCGGCGGCGCCGGACAGTTCACCCCCAACGGTACGGCGTTCACTAATGCGCTCACGGTGTTCGTCTCTGACGCTGACGGCAACCCGATTACGAGTGGCGTGACGGTGACCTTCACGGCGCCGTCGAGTGGCGCGAGCGGGATGTTCCGCGCATCGGGAAACGGGGGGGTATGCCTGGCGTCGGGCAATGGCATCGCCGTGACGTCCTGTACCGCAACCACGAATGCTTACGGTATCGCCAGTTCGTTGTCCTTCACCGCCATCGCCACGGCTGGCAATTACAACGTCGCGGTGACGACTACCCCGACACTTTCGGGAAGCCCGCTCAGTTTCCCTGAGGACAACACCTGATGATCTCCGGCGTCCCGTCGGCGAACAGGTAGTTCCATGACGGAATCTCGAACCTCCACCCCCCCCTTGTTACATCGATACGACGAACGGGGGGCGTCGTTGATCCTCGCGCTGGTGTTTATCGTGGTGGTTGCCGTGATCGTAGGGGCCATCAGCTCCCTCACGCTCAACGACCTCAACAACACCACTAACTTCAACCAAGCGAGCGCGCAGTCCTATTCGGCGTCGAGTGTCGCCAACGTGGCGATCGAGGCAATTCGCTACGCCCCCCAGCCTTCGCCTCCGCCCGTGCCCGCATCGCAGTTGGGACCGTGCTGGGGCACTACGCCTTCCGAGTTGACGTTCAACCTCGTCCAAGTGGAGATCTGGTGTGAAACGACAGTGAACAAGGGCAGCTCCCAGTCCCGTGTCGTGACCATGTACGCGTGCAATACCACTGATACCACGAACGGTTCGAACTGTCAGTCAAATCCACTGCTGACCGTGGTCGAGGCGTACGACGACTATTCGAAGTTGGGCACGGATACCTGCATAGCGAACCCCAGTTCGTCGACGTGTGGATTCGGCGCAACGACGCTCGCGTGGACCTGGGGTTCCTTAGCGACAGCGGTAGGCGGACTGTCCTTGAACGCCATCCAGATCAATTCGACGCCGACGAGTCCAACTCACGGAGGGTCGACCTACACTCCGAGCGCCACCGCCACGTCGGGCGACCCAGTCATAATCACCTCAGCCACGCCGTCGGTCTGCACCGTCAGTGGCGGCGTCGTGACCTTCAAAATGGCCGGCCAGTGCACCTTGAACTTCAACGACCCCGGCAATTTCAACTTCGCTCCAGCGACCCAAGTGCAACAGAATTTTACTGTCAATTAGGACGGGTCCAGGCCGTAGTTCGTAAAGGCGCAATCTCGCTGGGGTCGCCCGATCGTGATAATTCCCCGATCGCAATAGCCGAATTCACGTTCGATGCTCCGAGGGCATCTGGTTCAGTGATTCACTAAACCGTCGACAATCCAGCCGATGTGGTTCGAGAGATAATCTGAACGGGAAACGCATTCTAGACAATCAATCTATTAATTGTCAGGAGGTCAATTTGTCACGACGCGTTCGTCGCGGCACTCGACTCCGAAGGAGCCTCTCAGGATTTTTGAGCACCTATCACCGTGCATAAGTACTGGTCACAAGATTGTTATCCCGAATTGGATTGTTGGAATAGAAGTTTCAGAGTTGGCCACCAAACACAATTGCACGGGTTCAAAAACCGCAAGAAATTGTGGGTTGGTTGCCATTCGAAACAACAAACAGCATGTACAATTTTTTCCAGCCGCGCGAAATATCTTCGATCGGTCCAATGTCGGGTAGTTCCGAGTGTCGGCAAACCCACTAACCATAAGGGAGTATGAATATGATTTCGACCTACCAAAGGCTTCAACGCCAGCGGGATGCAGGAGAGATCGATGGTTTCACCTTGATCGAACTTCTCATCGTCATCGTTGTTCTGGG